>NZ_JAILYJ010000050.1 GCF_019793465.1 Rhizobium croatiense
TTGATCTGAACTCGGCACGTGAATCCGAACGGCCGTCCAGACCGGCCGGTTCCCGGCCACTTGCCTGCTCAGGGGACAACCCCGACGCTGCGTTCGCCTCAACGACTTGCTGGTACTGCCGAAGCCGATTGAAAGACATATTGAGTTTTTTTCCCATGTCTTCGGTGAAGTCTTGGTAATCTTTTTTCAACGACTGTCGCTGCTGATCAGTACCGGTGAGTCGGCTGACTATGCTCTCCCTGCCCTCCCTTTGGAGCCAATCGCTAAACTTTCGTTGATTGCTGGCCATATTCCAGACAACATTCCTCTTGGAAGTCGAGTTCGATCCGAGCTTGCTCAGCGCTTCCTTGGCTAGGTCATCAATGATGCGGGCGTCGTCGGGATAAGGATGATGCTGTTTCAACTGCGACTCGGCGCCTAGATACTGCCGCAGCCGATCGAAACTCACGACCACTTTTTTTCCTTCCTCCTTGGTAAAGGCCCTAAAATCCTCCTTCAACGACTGTTGCTGCTCATCACTGCCGGTGAGCCGGCTGACTATGCTCTCCCTGCCCTCCCTTTTGAGCCAAGCGCTAAACTTTCGTTGGTGACTGGTATTATTCCGGGAAGTCGAGACCGGTCCGAACTTACTCAGCTCTTCCTTGGCCAAGCTATCAATGACGCGGGCGTCGTCGGGATAAGGATCATGTATCTGGCGTCCCATCAGGCGCGGCCCAGGTCCAACGGCTTGGAGTTCTTGCCCCTCAGGTCCGAGCCTCCTGAAATGAGACAGTGCTGACTTAAGACGGTTCCGACCATCCCCACCGCTTGCCAAATAATCCGCGATATCAACGGCTAGTGAATCTGGATCGTTTAAAAGCCGAGAAGCCATCGAATCTCTGTTCTCTGCTCGGAGCCAACGAGCGAACCCCCTAAGAACCCATAAATTGTTCTCGACGGTAGCCTCGGGAACCCTTCCGTCCCCTCGGCCGACGCTACCGTCGGGTAGAATTTCGTAGTTTCGGACTGCTTCCGCGAACTGGTTGATACGGGTCTCGTCATCAGGATGC
>NZ_JAILYJ010000051.1 GCF_019793465.1 Rhizobium croatiense
CAGTGGATGCACACGAGGAATTCGTTGTCGCGTTGATCAACGAGCGTAGGGATGTGACGCTCGATGAGATGGTTGAGCGCTTGTCCGTCGAGCGGCAGGTGAAGATCAGCCGCAGCGCACTTGGCGCCTGGCTTCGAGGCCGTGGGTGGACCTTTAAAAAAAGACCGCACACGCACTGGAGCAGGACCGACCGGACGTCCTGAAGCGCCGGCGCGCCTGGTTCGATGGTCAATTGGACCTCGATCCGGAGAAACTGATCTTCATCGACGAAACCGGCCTCTCGACCAAGATGTCACGGTCTGCGCGGACGTGCATTGCGAGGTGAGCGTTTGCCGTGCCGGCGTGCCGCACGGCCATTGGAAAACAACGACTTTCACCGGTGCGTTGCGCCTCAGCGGAATGACCGCCCCATTCGTCTACGATGGCGCGATGAACGGCAACGTCTTCCTTGCGTATGTCGAACAGGTGCTGGTGCCGCCCCTGGAGATCGGCGACGTCGTCATTATGGATAACCTGCCTGCACACAAGATAGCCGGTGTCCGCGATGCCATCGAACGTGCCGGCGCCAAGCTCATGTTCCTGCCGCCCTATAGTCCGGACTTCAATCCAATCGAGAACGCATTCTCGAAGCTGAAAGCCATGTTGCGAGGCCGAGCCGAGCGAAAGATCGATGCTCTATGGGATGCGGTCGGGGCCTTGATACCTCGCTTCACTGCGGCAGAATGCGCAAACTACCTTAAGGCCGCTGGATATGACCCAGATTGAGCAGGATTTGCTCTAGCGGTGCAAGTGATGCCATCACGACACCGTCTGTCGGCTTTGTCTGATCGGCGACATTAGGTTTGTTTGGCAGTTTCCTGTGGTGGTTCGGAGTAACTTTCTGAAACCCAACAAAAGGATCTTTCCTTTGGCTCGATCGGCCCACATGGCACGGGTTTTGAAGATTGCCATGCGAGGCGGCGCGAGCTGCCTGCCTTTTACTCAGCGATGGATGGAACGAAAGAAGGAAGGCGATATGTCAGATTTGCGTCAAATCGCATTTTACG
>NZ_JAILYJ010000052.1 GCF_019793465.1 Rhizobium croatiense
GCCGTCAGCGGACCATTAGTGACGGCGGTCGTAAAGAAATTGTTGGTCGCCACATAGGCTCCTGTCGTGTGGTAGGAGGCGACATAAGTGGTGTTGGCGGCGATGGTGACCGGTGTTGCAAAATTCACCGTCTGCCAGCCGCTCGCGGTGGTATTGGTGAAGGTGGCGGTGGCGAGCTTGGTGCCCGTTGTGGTCCACAGATCGACGACATTCTGGCCGTTGTCGTTGGCGCTGCGATAGAACTTGATGCCGGTCACATCCCCGGCAACGTTCGACGTGAACTTGACGCCGAGTTCGAGCTGCTGACCGTCGTTGAGGTTGGTCTGGGCAGGCGTGCTGGAGGCGGAGAACAGGCTGTAGCTGGTCGACGACGTCGTCGACACGGCGATGTTGAAGGTCTCGTTGGCGGCAAGACCTCCGAGGTCCGTTGCCGTTACCCTGACGCCGTAAGTGCCTGACGTCGTCGGCGTGCCGGAGAAGGTCCGCGTCGAGGCATTGAAGCTCAGCCAGGAGGGCAGCGCCGTGCCATCGGCGGCCGTTGCCGAATAGGCCAGCGTCTCGCCGCTGTCGACATCGCTGAAGGTCGTCGTCGGCAGGGTGAAGGAGAAGGCGGAGCCGACCGTGGCATTCTGGGTCGTCGTCTGCACCGCCAGCACCGGCGCATCGTTGGCGCCATGGATGGTGACGGTCAGGTTTGCCGTCGCCGTCGCCCCGGCACTGTCGCGCATCGTATAGCTGAAGACATCACTCAGCGTGTTGGTCGATTGCCGCAGTGCCTGGACGGCGGCATTGCTCTCGTTGATCGCATAGCTGTAGGCGCCCGATGCGTTGAGCACGAGGCTGCCATAGCTGCCGTTCAGCGCCGAGCCGAGCGTGCCCGACGTCGCACCGAAGACTACCGCCGTGACGGTCTTGGT
>NZ_JAILYJ010000053.1 GCF_019793465.1 Rhizobium croatiense
ACTTCCGCAATGAGCTGTTCATGCAAAACGCTGTCATTCTCGTAATCAAGGCTCATGGGCCCCTGCCCCCTTTCAAGGTTCGGGTTAGGTCGTCGTCGCCGAAGCGGCTTTCTTGGAAGGACGCGCTGGCGCAAGGGCCAGCGCGTCCTGTCGACAGCGGCAGTTATTGAGCCGCAACCACCGCTGACTCCTTGGCCTGTAGTTCGGCCAGCATCTGCTCGTCGCTCTTCATGATGCCGAAGTCGAGCAGCATGTCTTCGAGCTCTTCCATGGTAATCGGGGTCGGAATGGTCCCTTGGCCCGAATTGGCATGGATCTTCTCGGCTAGCGCCCGATATTCCCCGGCCTGCTTGGAGTCCGGCGCGTACTGGATCACCGTCATCTTCCTGAGCTCGGCGTGCTGGACGATGTTGTCACGCGGCACAAAGTGGATGAGCTTGGAATTGAGCCTGGCAGCCAGCGCCTCGGAGAGGTCGAGCTCGCGGTCCGTCTGGCGCTCGTTACAGATCAGGCCGCCGAGCCGCACGCCGCCGGAATGGGCATATTTCAGGATGCCCTTGGCGATGTTGTTGGCGGCATAGAGCGCCATCATCTCGCCGGACATCACGATGTAGATCTCCTGGGCCTTGTTCTCACGGATCGGCATCGCAAAGCCACCGCACACCACATCGCCGAGCACGTCATAGGAGACGTAGTCGACATCGTCATATGCACCGTTCTCTTCAAGGAAATTGATCGAGGTGATGACGCCGCGCCCGGCGCAGCCGACGCCCGGTTCCGGACCGCCGGACTCCACGCACTTGATGCCTTTGTAGCCGGCCTTGAGCACGTCCTCGAGCTCAAGGTCTTCCACCGAACCTTCCTGCGCTGCCAGATGCAGAACCGTGTCCTG
>NZ_JAILYJ010000054.1 GCF_019793465.1 Rhizobium croatiense
CGCTGCGAGGGCTTCCGCGGCGTCTCGCAATCGCTCGGCCACCACATCGCCAACGACGCCATCCGTGACTGGGTTTTCGACAAGAACGAAGTCGAGTTTGAGACCGGCCCTTACGATGTCAACGTCGTCGGCGACTACAATATCGGTGGCGACGCGTGGGCTACGCGCATTCTATTGGAGGAGGTGGGGCTGCGCGTGGTCGGCAACTGGTCGGGTGATGCCACGCTCGCTGAGGTCGAGCGCGCGCCAAAGGCCAAGCTGAACCTCATCCACTGCTACCGCTCGATGAACTACATCTGTCGGCACATGGAGGAAAAATACGGCATCCCGTGGATGGAATACAATTTCTTTGGTCCGTCCCAGATCGAAACCTCCCTGCGCGAAATAGCCAAGCACTTCGGTCCGGAAATCGTCGACAAGACCGAGGCTGTCATCACCAAGTACCGGCCCCTGGTCGATGCTGTCGTCGACAAGTACCGGCCGCGCCTCGAAGGCAAGACGGTGATGCTCTATGTCGGCGGCCTGCGTCCTCGCCACGTCATCACGGCCTATGAGGACCTCGGCATGCGGATCGTCGGCACCGGCTACGAGTTCGCCCACAACGACGACTATCAGCGCACCGGCCATTATGTGAACAAGGGTACGCTGATCTATGACGACGTGACCGGTTACGAGCTGGAAAAGTTCATCGAAGGCATCCGCCCCGACCTTGTTGGGTCCGGCATTAAAGAGAAGTATCCGGTGCAGAAGATGGGCATCCCCTTCCGCCAGATGCACTCCTGGGATTATTCCGGCCCGTATCACGGCTATGACGGCTTCGCCATATTCGCCCGCGACATGGATCTGGCCATCAATAATCCGGTGTGGGATCTCTAC
>NZ_JAILYJ010000055.1 GCF_019793465.1 Rhizobium croatiense
CTTGGACAAGGATGGGATCAGATGGACGTTGTCGTTGGCATTGATGTTTCGAAAGACCAGTTGGATGTGCATGTGCTGCCGTCAGGCGAAAGCTTCGCCGTTGCCAATGATGATGAGAGCCTGGACGAGCTTGCTGCAAAGCTCCTGAGCCTGAAGGCGGATATCGTCGCGCTGGAGGCGACGGGTGGCTATGAGATGCTTGCGGCTGCCGCCCTTTCGGGAGCGGGTCTTGCGGTGATCGTCGTCAACCCGGCGCAGGTGCGCGCCTACGCCAATGCTCTGGGCAAGCGTGCCAAGACCGATCCGATCGACGCCGAAGTGATCGCCGCCTTCGTGGCTGCGACCAAGCCGGCGATCAGGCCGTTGCGCGACGAAGAGAACCGGGCGCTGGCAGCCCTTCTTGCCCGCCGCCGGCAGATCCTGGCGATGATTGCAGCCGAAGAGCAGCGCACCCGCATGGCGCTTGCCAAGGAGGCGCAAAAGAGCATCGGACGGCTGCTTGCCGCACTCAGGCGCGAACTCGACAGTCTCGATGCCGATGTCGACGACCATATCCGCAAGTCGCCTCTGTGGCGGGTGCGCGAGACGCTTCTGACTTCGGTGCCGGGCGTGGGGCGGGTGACCGCCCGCACGCTGCTTGCCGAGATGCCGGAACTCGGCAGCCTCGATCGGCGGCAGGTCGCCTCACTTGCCGGTCTTGCGCCCTGGACGCGCCAATCCGGCAAATGGAAAGGCAAGAGCCTCATCGGCGGCGGTCGGGCAACGGTACGCTCCGTGCTGTTCATGGCCACGCTGGTGGCCTGCCGCCATAACCCGGTTCTGAAAGCCTTCCGCGATCGCCTGGTCGCTTCCGGCA
>NZ_JAILYJ010000056.1 GCF_019793465.1 Rhizobium croatiense
ACGTGCTTGAGGCCGTTGTCGCGACAAGCTTGGCCGAATGGCTTTGATGTGTAGCAGGGACCATTGTCGGTCATGACGCGCTCGACCGCGATCCCGAGGCTGGCATAATAGGCCAATGCCGCCTTCAAGAAGGCCACGGCGCTTTCTTTCGTCTCGTCCGGCAATATCTGTGAGAAAGCGATGCGAGAGGCATCGTCGATGGCCACATGAACGCATTCCCAACCGGCGCCCCAACTCTTGCCTCTGCGCGAACTCTGGCGAGTGCGATCGCCGGTGATGCGGTGGCCGACCTCATGAAACCGGCCGAGCTTCTTGATGTCGATATGAATCATCTCGCCGGGAGCCTGGCGTTCATAACGACGCACAGGCTCGGCCGGCTCGATATCCTTGAGGCGGGAGTGGCCTGCGCGCTTGAGAACCCGGCTCACCGTCGCTGCAGATACACCGGTTTCGATCGCGATGTGCTTGCCAGTCAGGCGCTGGCGGCGAAGCGTGATGATGCGCTCCGCCAGCGCCTGACTGGTCTGCCGGGGCATGGCATGAGGTCGGGAGGAACGATCGAGCATCGCCTCTCGACCACCGGCCTTGAAACGCTCGACCCAACGGGCGACGATCTTGGCCGCGACGCCATAGGCCTGTGCTGCCTGAGCCTGGGTCAGATGCCCTTCGATAACAGCAAGCGCCATTTGTTCCCGGCGCAACGGCGTCAGTCGGGCATTCTTATGAATGTTCATTCGCGGCGATCCTTCCGACTCGAGGTGTGATAGCTCCAGTCTCCTAAATCCGCTTTGAATGGACAACCTCCCGAAAGCTCACA
>NZ_JAILYJ010000057.1 GCF_019793465.1 Rhizobium croatiense
TTTTGGTTAGAGTTTTCCGGTGCATTTTCCTGGCTGGGAAAGGGACCAGAAGACGATGAAAGCGTCGCAGTTTTCGGACGCTCAGAAGGCGTTCATTCTGAAGCAAGGTGATGAAGGCGTGTCGGTTGCTGAAATCTGCAGGAAGGCGGGGATCAGCCAGGCGACTTATTTCAACTGGAAGAAAAAATACGCGGGCATGCTGCCACCGGAGATGAAGAGGCTGAAACAGCTCGAGGACGAGAATTCGCGCCTGAAGAAGATCGTCGCGGATCTGACGCTGGACCGCGAGATGTTGCAGGATGTCATCCGCCGAAAGCTCTAAGGCCTGCTCGGAAGCGGGAGATGGTGAAAGGCATGTGCTGCGATTGGGCGATCTCGATCCGACGTGCTTGTGGAGCGTTGAACTTCGATCGATCAACTCACCACTATACCTCTCGCCGTGCTGATCAGGCCGGTCTGGAACGTCGTATTCGCGAGATCTGCGAGATCCGTGTGCGGTACGGCTATCGCCGCGTGCATGTGCTGTTGGAACGCGAGGGTTGGGGCACCAACATCAAGCGAACCTACCGCATTTACAGGGACTTGGGGCTACAGTTGCGGAACAAGACACCGAAGCGGGGGGTAAAAGCCAAGCTTCGCGAGGATCGGCACATGGCCGTCGGACCCAACGACGTCTGGGCGATGGACTTCGTTCACGACCAACTCGCAACGGGTAAGAAACTGCGCGTGCTGACGGTGGTCGACACCTTCTCGCGCTACGTGCCGGTGCTTGATCCACGTCATAGCTATAGAGGCGAAGACG
>NZ_JAILYJ010000058.1 GCF_019793465.1 Rhizobium croatiense
GAACTGGGCTCGGACGTCTCGGGCCAAAACCCAAAACACCTGGAAGCCTCCAGATCAATCTTCTCTTCACAATGTATGCAGAACAGGCATCAGGCCATAAGCCGATGCAAACTTTTATTTCTTCAAAAGACAAATTTGTCGCTCACGCGCCGAAGGCGCTCCGCGGGGGCGCCAAACGATTGGCGACGCGCCTTGCGCTTGCGAGCTTCGCTCGGTTACCGTCAGTCTCAACACCAATCGATTTGGTGGAGCTGAGCGGGATCGAACCGCTGACCCCCTGCTTGCAAAGCAGGTGCTCTCCCAGCTGAGCTACAGCCCCATCAGCTCGATCGCCCAGGATATCCCGGGTTCGGCAACTTTCCGCGTCTGCCGTCTATTCCCAACCCCCATCCACGACAGCAAATCTGATTTGCTGGGCAAATGGTGGGCCCGGGAAGACTTGAACTTCCGACCCCACGCTTATCAAGCGTGTGCTCTAACCAACTGAGCTACGGGCCCATTCTCGTCAAACCGGTCCAGCCTAAACTGGATCGACGCGGTTCTTTGTCTTCTTGAAGAAAGAGAAACGTGGACGGCGCAGCCCGCCATACCGTCGTGACCGAAGTCTACGCGGCGTATTACGTTGCGATGGTCACCTGACTGGTGCCATCTATGTTCTAAAAAGCACGGGAAGGTTCATCTGAGACATGTCTCAGCGTCTTACCAGTTCCACAGCTTCCTTAGAAAGGAGGTGATCCAGC
>NZ_JAILYJ010000059.1 GCF_019793465.1 Rhizobium croatiense
GAACTGGGCTCGGACGTCTCGGGCCAAAACCCAAAACACCTGGAAGCCTCCAGATCAATCTTCTCTTCACAATGTATGCAGAACAGGCATCAGGCCATAAGCCGATGCAAACTTTTATTTCTTCAAAGGATATCTCTCAGTCTCGACACCAAGCGAATTGGTGGAGCTGAGCGGGATCGAACCGCTGACCCCCTGCTTGCAAAGCAGGTGCTCTCCCAGCTGAGCTACAGCCCCAACCATCGCAAACACCTGACAGCAAACCGTCAGGATCAGGCAAACCCAAACTAACCACCACTTACAAATGCAAATGGTGGGCCCGGGAAGACTTGAACTTCCGACCCCACGCTTATCAAGCGTGTGCTCTAACCAACTGAGCTACGGGCCCATCTCTCTGCGCAGCGCCCATTCCAAAGCTAAGCCTCGGAACAGATCACCCATACAGGCCAGAGGCCGTCGCCGGTCGTCCGGCGCCCTCGCGGAGCGCAGCACCGAAGGTGCGAACAGCGCGTGAGCGCAAACCTATGGTTCGATATCCTTTTGAAGAAAGAGAAACGTGGACGGCGCAGCCCGCCATATCATCGGGCCATGAAGGCTCCGTGACGTATTACGTTGCGATGGTCACCTGACTGGTGCCATCTATGTTCTAAAAAGCACGGGAAGGTTCATCTGAGACATGTCTCAGCGTCTTACCAGTTCCACAGCTTCCTTAGAAAGGAGGTGATCCAGC
>NZ_JAILYJ010000006.1 GCF_019793465.1 Rhizobium croatiense
AAAGGCAAGAGCCTCATCGGCGGCGGTCGGGCAACGGTACGCTCCGTGCTGTTCATGGCCACGCTGGTGGCCTGCCGCCATAACCCGGTTCTGAAAGCCTTCCGCGATCGCCTGGTCGCTTCCGGCAAGTCGAAGATCGTCGCAACTGTGGCTGCCATGCGCAAGCTGCTCACCATCCTCAACGCAATCATCCGGGACCAGAAAGCATGGCAAAACGCTTGACTTCCAAGACAGTCGCTCTGCCCTGCCGGGCATCTCCCCCACAAGGAGGGACATCAGCAAGAGGCTGGACCGTCGATCCTCATCTCGCGCACGGGAATAACTATCCGGCAGTTGTTGGGAAACCCTAACGCCCATCCGATCTCCCCCCTTGTGGGGGAGATGCCCGGCAGGGCAGAGGGGGTGTCCCAAACACCAGCGCCAAAAAACCTACGTCCGCTTCTTCTTCGATTCGTACGGATTATCAGGCGAACGGAAATGGATGCGGATCGGCACGCTCGGCATGTCGAAATCGGCACGCAACCCGTTGATCAGATAGCGCGTATAGGATTCCGGCAGCGCGTCGGAGCGGGTACAGGAGATCATGAAGGCCGGCGGGCGGGCCTTGACCTGGGTCATGTATTTCAGCTTGATGCGCCGGCCGGACACGGCCGGTGGCGGATGCTGGATCTGCTGCGTTTCCAGCCAGCGGTTGAGCCGCGCCGTCGAGATACGCTTGTTCCAGACCCTGTCGGTATCGATGATCGACTGCATCAGCTTGTCCAGCCCCCAGCCGGTCTGGCCGGAGATCGGGACGGCGCGGATGCCGCGCGCCTGCGGCAGAAGCCGGTCGGTCTTTTCGCGCAGGTCGGCAAGCACCGCCTGCCGGTCCTCGATCATGTCCCATTTGTTGAAGGCAAGGACGGCGGCGCGGCCCTCGCGCAGCACGAGATCGACGATCTGCAGGTCCTGCTTCTCGAAGGGGATCGTCGCGTCGAAGACGATGACGACCGTCTCGGCGAAGCGGATGGCGCGCAGCGCATCGGCGACCGAAAGTTTCTCCAGCTTCTCGGTTACCCGCGCCTTGCGGCGCATGCCTGCGGTGTCGAACATCTTAATGGTGCGGCCGCGCCAATCCCATTCGACCGAGATGGAGTCCCGGGTGATGCCGGCTTCCGGCCCGGTCAACAGCCGGTCCTCGCCGAGGAAACGGTTGATCAGCGTTGACTTGCCCGCATTCGGCCGGCCGACGATCGCCACCCTCAGCGGCTTGGTGTCGTCATAGATCGGCTCTTCATCCTCGCCGTCGGCCTCGTTGTCGCCCGGCGGAATGTCGACATCGGTAACCGCGACATCGTCCTTGGCATAGGCACGGTCCTTGCCGATCGCCTCGACGATCGCGTCGCGCAAGTCGAGCATGCCCTCCCCGTGCTCGGCCGAAATCGGCGTCGGCTCGCCGAGCCCCAGCGTATAGGCGTCGTAGAAGCCGCTATCGGAGCCGCGCGCTTCGGATTTGTTGGCGACGAGCACCACCGGCTTGCCCCGTCGGCGCAGCATTTCGGCAAGAGCGGTATCGACCGGCGTCAGCCCGTTCTTGGCATCGACGACAAAAAGCGAAAGATCGGCCTCGTCGATCGCCGCTTCCGTCTGGGCGCGCATCCGGCCCTGCAGACTTTCCTCGTCGGCTTCTTCCAGACCGGCCGTGTCGATAATCGTAAAGGTCAGCCCCATCAGCCGCGCATCACCCGGCCGGCGGTCACGCGTCACGCCGGGCGTATCGTCGACGAGCGCAAGCTTCTTGCCCACCAGGCGGTTGAAAAGCGTCGACTTGCCGACATTCGGACGACCGACGATGGCGACCGTGAAACTCATTCTTTTTCCTTAAAACTCAGCCCTGCGCGGCGGGCGCCTTGCCGGATGCGGTAATGAGATCAAGCATCATCTGGGCGCGATTGGCAACAGGACGCGGGCTTTCGGCGTCATCGATAATCGACTGGAACCACTGCCGCCCCTGCGCCATGTTGCCGGCCTTGTATGCGGCCAGACCGAGTGCCTCGCGGGCCGAATGGCGGAAGGCGTTGCCCGGCACGGCCATTTCCTCGATCGCGGCCGAAACCTGTTCATAGGAGCCGTTCTCGATCAGCAGCCAGCCCGCACGCATTCTGGCGGCATCGCGCACGGCAGAAGGAACGCCGTTGTCTTTGCCGATCTCGTTGAAGGCGGCGATCGCCGCGGCGGCGTTGCCCTTTTGGGCTTGGACGGTCGCAGCCCGCATGCGCGCCAGCACCGGATAGGCGCCATGCCCTTCCTTCTCCAGCTTGTCGAGCGCGGCCAGCGCCTCATCGTTCTTGTTCTCGTCGGCAAGCTTCATCGCCGCCAGGAACTGGTCGCCGGCGCCCGAGGAACGGCTATCGTCCCAGTAGTCGTAGAGAACCTTGCCGGCGGTGCCGACGACGATCAGGATGGCAGCGACGATGATATAGCGGCCGAACCGGCGCCAAGCGCCCTTCATCTGGTCGGACCGAAGTTCCTCATTGACTTCACGGATGAAGCTGTCGTCGTTGAATGCCATTCTCGTCTCCGGCCGCGGCAATACCCATAGGCTGTGCGCTACGCACATTGCCGGGCCTTCTACCGCATTTTGCCGCGGTTGTAAGGGGGATATGAAAGATTCGTTACACGACCAGCGGTGAAACGCCGATCAACCATTCGTGCAGCTTCCAGATGGTCAGCGCCCAGGCAACGATGCCGATGACGACGGCAGAGAGATCGTATTTCGCCGAGACGAAGGGGCGCAGCGTGATCTCGCCCGCCCGCTGCCGCCGTTTCAGCGAGATGCGCAGGATGACACCCCAGGCGAGGAAAGCGGCAAACAGCAGCACCGAAGACGTCTCGCCGTTGGCGAGCAGATGCGCCAGCGCCCAGATCTTCACCGACAATACCATCGGATGTTTCGTCTTGGTGGCGATGTGTCCGGCCGGCAGCAGCGAAGCGACCAGACAGATCATCGCGATCAGCATCAGCGTGACCGTGATATGCGCCATCCAGACCGGCGGATTGTAGAGCACGCCGGTCACCGCGCGCGCCTGTCCGAAGCCGTAGATCAAGAGGATCAGCGTGGCCAGACTCGCGACCGAATAGCCGGCCCGCCATCCCCGCTCGCCGAGGCTTGCGATCATCGAGCGGCGCAGGCCCGGAGCCACCACCCGCACTAGATGCACACCGAGAAAAAGTATGATGCCGACGATGAGCAGCGCCATTGCGGTCCCTTCCTTGCAGTTTGTCATGACTTAGCGGCTGACGGGAAAAAATGCCAGCCGGACCGTAGCTTCGCCGCAATTCTATTAGAGGGAAACCGCGAACAAATTGTCGCGGTGCTCATGTCTCGTCCTCTCCTCTCCGCCTGTCTGGCTGCCTCGTTCCTTCTTCCCGTCACTGCAGAGGGGGCCGACCGGCCGAAGCAACTGGTCATCATTTCCTTCGACGGCGCCCATGATAACGCACTGTGGCTGAAGAGCCGCGAGATGGCCGCGAAGAACGGCGCCCACTTCACCTATTTCCTCTCCTGCACCTTCCTGATGAACGAGGCGGCGAAGAAGGCCTACCAGGCGCCGCATCAGAAACGCGGGAAATCCAATGTCGGCTTCGCCCAGAGCGACGACGAAATCCGCGAACGCCTCGGCAATATCTGGCACGCCCATCTCGAAGGCCACGACATCTCGAGCCATGCCTGCGGTCATTTCGACGGTCGCCTCTGGAGCGAGGCCGACTGGTCGGCCGAATACGCCACCTTCCACGCGACGCTGAAGAATGCCTGGAAAGGCGTCGGCCTCGACGAGCCGGCCGGCTGGCAGGACCTTGTCGATCATGGCATCAAGGGCTTTCGCGCCCCCTATCTCTCGGCAACCGCGGGCGCCGATATGATCGCCGCCGAAAAGAAGGCGGGCTTCACTTACGATGCAAGCCTCGTCACCAAAGGCCCTGCCATGCCCGTCGAAGAAGACGGCATCATCCGCTTCGGCCTGCCGCTGATCCCTGAAGGCCCGAGCGAAAAGCCGATCATCGGCATGGACTACAATCTCTTCGTCCGTCACTCCAAGGGCGAGGAGGACAGGGCGGATTCGAAGGAATTCGAGGACCGCGCCTATTCAGCCTTCTCCCAGGCCTTCGACCGCCAGTACAACGGCAACCGCATCCCCCTCCAGCTCGGCTTCCACTTTGTGGAGATGAATGGCGGCGCCTACTGGCGGGCGCTGGACCGCCTGGTCAGCGACGTCTGCCATCGAGCCGATGTCGCCTGCGTCAGCTATTCCGAAGCGATCCCGATGATCGAGGCCCGCGGCAAGCTGCAGCAGACGTCGGGGCTCTGACGTGGTTTTCACAATCGGGACGACGTGCCGTGTGCCCCCTTATCCGACCCTTCGGGCCACCTTCTCTCCGCTGGGGAGAAGAGGAAGCAGTGGCGAGGTCGTGATTCCCCCTTCTCCCCGGCGGGGAGAAGGTGCCCATCAGGACGGATGAGGGGGCCGCACGGCACAGCGGGCATTAAAGCCACGACCCCACCCGTCCAAGCCTCATCCCTCACCCATCAGCATGAACAACACCGGCTTCCCGCTCCAGATAATGCTGGTCGATCGCCGGCAGCGGCTCGTCGTCGATAGCAGCCTCGAAGGCCTTGAGGCGCTTGTGGATGGAAAGCAGTTCGATGATCGTCGTCCAGGAGTTGACCAGATACTGGAACGAGTTGCTGACCTGGCCGAAGGCGGTCGAGATCTGCTGGAAGATACCATAGGTGATCGTGCCTGCAACGATCGTCGGGACCAGCATGAAGACCACGAAGAGCGCGTCTGCCTGAATGTAGAAATAGCGGGCGACGTTGAAATACATGTAGTGGAAGTACATGCGGAAATAGTTCCGCCGAACGTTGTTGAAGAGCTCCCTGACCGTCAGCGGCTGAGCCCGCTCGGCATGATCCTCGCCATAGACGAGTTCCTTGCGATAGGCGGCTTCGACGCGCTGATTGCGGAAGTTCAGGCCCGGCAGCTTGATACCGGCGACCGCCAGAAGCAGCGTGCCGAATGCCGACCAGAAGAGCGCCAGCCAGAAGAGTGAATTCGCCAGCGGCCCGATGACCGGCAGTTCAGTCACGTAATGCGAGAGCGTCAGAAGGATCGGAAGGAAGACCACGAGCGTCATCACCGAGTTGATCAGGCTGATGCCGAGACCTTCGAGGGTGCTCGAAAAACGCATCGTGTCTTCCTGAACGCGCTGCGAGGCGCCTTCGATGTGACGCAGCTTTTCCCATTTCGACATGTAGAAGTCGTTCATCGCAGCGCGCCAGCGGAAAATGTAGTGGCTCGTAAAGAAGTCGGTCATGATCGACACGAACATGCTGAGGAATGCGATCTGACAGAAGACCCACATCAGGCTGTAAAAATTGTCGACGGAAATGCCCGGCTGCTTCGACAAGGCGTTCTGAAGAAGATCGCCGAAGGGCCGGCGCCAGTTGTTGATCACGACCGTGATCTGGACGCCGAAATAGGTGACGAAAATGATGAGCGCCGACCCCCAGATCGACCACAGCTTCCAGGGATGGTGCAGCGCCCTCAGATGCCATGCGCTGCAGAAGATCACCGCCGAGAGGAGGAAGTAACTGTAGAACCAGATATTCTCGGGCAGCAGAAAGAAAGAAAGGTCGATCGGCTGCTGCTCTTCCGGAACCGGCACAAAGCCGAGCGACGCGCCGAGGCCCTCGGCGACAAAATACCAGCCGAATATTGAAATCAGTGTCCACACGACAAGCGAAATGAAGAAAGGTTTCGGCTGGGGAAAAAACGAATGAAACACGGGGGGCTTTGCTTTCCTGAACTGGGAGTCTCGGGAGTTTCTTGGAACACTCATTGTGCCGGAAACTAAGGCAGTTCGAAGGAAGCAGCAATGGGTTCGGCCGATTGTTACGGAGATGTAACCGGTTAGGCGACTTTCTTGATCACGGGCATCACCAGAGCGGCGCAGACCAGGAGTGCGGCTGCGGCGATTACCGTCGGCACGGTGAAACTGCCTGAGCGTTCGGCGATCCAGCCGGCTACAACAGGCCCGACGATCTGGCCGAGACCGAAGGCAGCGGTCATCATCGCCAGAATTCGCCGCGGGCTCTCGGGTGAAAGCTTGCGGCCGATCTGCAGCCCGTAAGCCGTGATCGCCAGGAACGTCGCGCCGAACAGTGCGCCGCCGATCAGCGGTGCGACCGAAGGCGGCAGCGCCACGGTTGCCAGCACGCCGGCCGCCTCGACCAGAAGTGCCGCGATATAGACGCCGCCGAGCCCGAGGGACCTCACCAGTGGCCTCCAGGCAAACAGCGCGACTGCCGCCGTCAGGCCGGCGATGAACCAGCAGAGGAATTCAACGAAAGCTCCCGTTGCCGACAGGCGGGCGATGGTGACGAGGAAGGTCGCGGTGATGACATAGCCGAATCCGAACAGGCCGTAGGACAGGGTTACCAGCACCATCGGCCGGCTCCAGTTGAGCACCGGCTCCTTGCCCGCCTGAGCCGTTTGCGCCGGCGCAGACGGCAGCAGAAGGTAGACGACGACCAGGCTTATCGCACAATAGATTGCCCCGCCGATCCAATCGGCGCGCCAGCCGCCCGGCCCGTCGTGAAAGCCGAGACCAACCAATAGCACCATCACCGAGGACAGCGCGATTCCCGCCCCGGGACCACCGAAATGCGCCGCCTGCACATGGTCATTGCCGGCCGCAGCCCCATGGCTGAGCACGATCGACGAGGTGAAGACCATCGCAAAGGCGCTGGCGAGGCCGGCCAGGAAGCGGATGACCGCGAAGACCGCGACGGAATCGGTGGCAGCCATGGCCGCGAGCAGAATTGCGGTGGCAAGCAGCGCCGAGAGCGCCACCAGCCGCTCGCGCCCCGCTGCCCAGCCATAGGCCGCAAACACGGCGCCGACGAGATAACCGACGAAATTGGCCGAGGCGATGAAGCCAGCATCCGCTGCCGAAAGTGGCACGCCGCTCATCATCCCGGGCAGGATCGGCGTATAGGAGAAGCGCCCAAAGCCCATGGCTGCAGCCATGGCAACGGCGCCGGCAGCGGCGGTCGCAACGAGGTTCGGCTGGGAGCGAGGCGGGCGGGAAAGCATGCAGTGCTTATCGCGCCGCAGCACCGGCACCGCAAACGACTATTTCTGATCGGTCAATCAATTTCCGGAAAGCTCGAAAAAATCCCGGGTCGCCTTGAAATCGATTATCTTACGATATATGTTTTAAGACATAGCCAATGATACATCTAGCGATTAACGGAAACGCCATGAGAGGTTTTAAAGGCGGCATGTTCGGCGAAGTGTTTCGCATGGGCCGCAAATTCGCGGCGGGCGATCTGCAGCTCGTCATCCTGGCCCTGCTCGCCGAGCAGCCGCGCCACGGTTACGAATTGATTAAGCTGCTGGAGGAGCGTTCCGGCGGCTTCTATGTGCCGAGCCCCGGTGTCATCTATCCCGCACTCACCTATCTCGAGGAAACCGGCCTTGCCGAAGTGGAGAATGAGGGCACCAAGAAGCTTTACCGCATCACCGAGGCCGGACGCCGCCGCGTCGAGGAAAACCGCGACATGATCCTGCACACGCTCGCCAAGCTCGAACGCATCGGCGAGAAGATGGCCTATGTGAAGCGCGTCTTCGAAACCGACCGCCACGGCGCCGACAGCGATTACGGCGACTTCATGCAGGACGGCGGCGATATCCGCGCCGCCCGCATGCTGCTGCGCTCGGCCCTCAGGATGCGTTATCCCTGGTCGAAAACTGAGGCCGCCCGCATCGCCGGGATATTGGAACGCGCTGCGACGGAGATCCTGCAGGGCGGCAGGCCGGAAACGCGGGGGTGAAGACGGGGCTGGTCCCGACGTCGGCGCGTCCGAGGATGCGCCGCCGACACAAGAGAGCCTCATCCTGGGGTGCCCGCAGGCGGTAGCTCACCGGAGCAACAGTCAGTCGATCTCGGACAAGGGCGAGACTGCTGGTGCGTTCAGCACCGTTCCATCCACCGCGAAGTGAGATCCGTGGCATGGACAGTCCCAGCACCGTTCCAGGGAGTTCCAGTGCACGTGGCAGCCGACATGCGTGCATGTGGCAGATCGCCTGTGCAGCGTGCCATCGTCGCTGCGGAACGCTGCGATCTTGGTCATTCCTTCGCGGACGATAGCACCTTCTCCCGGTCGCAGCCGATCGACAGACTCGATTTCGCCGGGCGCAACATACTCGGCGAAGTTCTTGATCATTGTCGCGTTCTCGGCAACGTAATTGCCGACCGCGCTCACCGTCTTCCGGGACGGCTCGTAGAGTTCCCGCCAGCAACTGTCACCCCCG
Organism: Rhizobium croatiense; assembly: GCF_019793465.1. Taxonomy (GTDB): domain Bacteria; phylum Pseudomonadota; class Alphaproteobacteria; order Rhizobiales; family Rhizobiaceae; genus Rhizobium; species Rhizobium croatiense. The sequence continues at coordinate 8,358 of NZ_JAILYJ010000006.1, forward strand.
AGAATGATCTCGGAAATCAGGAGTGAGGCCACCACGCCGTGGGTCATGCCCTCGCCGGAATCTCCGGTGACCACAAAAATTCGTTGGTTGCCGGGATTGCGGCCGATGAAGCCGGCGTAGTCGATTGTCTCCATCACCTGCCCGGACCATCGATGGGTTTCGGCGCCGAGATCGGGCACCAGTCGTCTGATCCAGGACGTCAAGGCGGCGAAGCGCTCGTCGGCGGCGTCGATCACGCCAGTCTTGTGGTCCTCGCCACCAACAATGAGGACGTCGCTCTCGTCCTCGCCGGTATGAAGGCGGACGTAGTGGTACGGGTCCTCGGTGTCCCAGTAGAGACCATCCGGTACGATGCCACGCCCGATCTCGAACGCCATTGCGTAGGTCCGATAGGGTGCCTGCTTCGTGTGGATCGCGACCCTGTCGTTGATGGGCGAATTGGTCGCCACGATGGCCCACCTGGCCGTAACGTTGAAGCCCGAGGTCGTTCCCACGCGCACCCCGCCGGCGGTTTCCTCGACCCTGTCGACGATCGTCTCGCTGTAGAGCGTGCAGCCGCGCGCCCGAATTCCGGCGGCAAGACCGCGCAGATACCTAAGCGGATGGAACGTCGCCTGATCCGGATACCGGGGGTGTCCGGGTAGCCCGCAAGCGGCAACCTCGCGACTTCCTCGACCGCGATGCCTACCTTCAGGCCGGCCTCGAGCTCCCGCTGGAGATCGGCTTTCGCCCTTCCAGAGGCGGGAAAGAGAAAGCCGTCGAGCCGACGAAAGTCGCAGGCTATGCGCTCCGCGCCCTGGATCGCCTCGATGCGAGCGATCGCCGCGGAGTGGCTCTGAAAATAGAGGCGCGCCAGTTCCTCGCCGCGCAACCCGATCAGTTCCGAAAAGTAGTCGTCGCATACCGACGTGAGGTGTGCAGTCGTGCGGGCCGTCATGCCGCCGCCTATCCGGCCTCGGTCGAGGACTGCAACCTTCTGCCCCGCGGCGGCCAGCTCGTACGCGATCGACATGCCTGCAATTCCAGAGCCCACCACGACGACGTCGAAGTCTTCGTTGCGGGCGAGAGGCGCTGCGTCGGGCGCAACCTCGATGTCTGACCAGAGAGACACGGTTCGTTCGTCGCTCGCATTCATGCGGAGTTTCTCCTAGTCCTATCCGCGGTAAATGGGCGGAATAACCGAATGTTCCGAACGGAGCCTGACGGGCGGGAGCCAGGGAATCCCTTGCTACTTTAGCAGTCTATAATATAATTGGTGGGTGTTGCTGTCATTGACGTAAATCTAGATGCGCATGCCGAAAACGCCGGCTGCGTGGAGGGAATTCTATGTCTCTGCACTCTCAGGGTACCGCAGCACTTTTTCTTCTTCTCCTCTCTTCAACGATGATTCCCGCTGCTGCCCAAACGTCCAAAAGTCCCACTGTCGGCGGTCGGGACTTTGACGCAGCGGCGGCCGATCAAGCAAGACGATACCTGGAGGAGGGCCGCGAGACATTCCGTTTTGACACGTTCGGGAGCGAGGACTTCTGGGGAGGCGAACTCAAGCTTCACGAGGCGATCGCGGGTGAGAAGCTGGGCGGCAAAGGACCAGGCCTTAGTCCTAAGAAAGCTCTGGAGCTCGGGTTGAAGGTCGACGTTAACGCCATTCCAAAGGACGTCGCCGTTGCGCTTGGTAAAGGCGAGGTTGACCTCGACGATCCGGCCAGCACACTCCTTCTGCTGAAGGCCAATGCCGTTGTGGGGGTAACCGGATTCTTCGACGCGGACGGAAAGGCGCTGACGTCGGTCGGAATCCAGTGTGCGGTTTGCCATTCGACGGTCGACGACGCCTACGCTCCCGGCATCGGCCATCGGCTGGACGGCTGGCCCAACCGCGACCTGAACATCGGTGCGATCGTCGCGCTAGCGCCTGACCTCACGGCATTCACCGAGATGCTGCAGGTTTCGGATGCCGAGGTGAAGAAGGCGGTGGAAGCCTGGGGGCCTGGCAAGTTCGATGCCCAACTCAACCTGGATGGAAAGGCATTCCGGCCAGACGGCAAGACGTCTGCTACGCTCAATCCGCCCGCATTCGGATTGGCGGGCGTGAACAACCATACCTGGACGGGAGCCTGGGGGACCGTCAGCTACTGGAACGCCTATGTCGGCAACCTCGAAATGCACGGCAAAGGCACGTTCTACGATCCGCGTCTCGACGACGCCGAGAAATATCCGGTCGCCGCTAGGACAAAGCAGGGCCACAAGCAGGACAAGGAAGACCGGATCACCGCCAAACTTCCGGCGCTGCATTTTTACCAGCTGTCCTTGCCTACTCCGCGTCCGCCGGAAGGCACATTCGACAATGCGGCGGCGGAAAACGGAACGATCCTCTTCAACGACAAGGCCAAGTGCGCCACCTGCCATGTGCCGCCGCTCTTCACCGAACCTGGCTGGAACCTGCACACGGCGGACGAGATCGGGATAGACGATTTCCAGGCGAAACGAGCCCCGGACGACCGCTACCGGACAGCGCCACTGCGGGCCTTGTGGAACGTGGACAAGGTCCACAAGGGTGGCTTCTACCACGACGGGCGGTTCGCCACGCTAGAAGACGTCGTCGCGCACTATAACGACCATTTGAAGTTAAACCTGAGCGCTGAGGAAAAAGGCGACCTCATCGAATATTTGAAGTCGCTCTAACCAACTCCATCCCCGACGACAGGGTGTTGCCTAACGCTCCTGAGACAGGTCATGAGGTGCCCCGCAGGGCCTCGAAGGGCGAGGCCGGTGCGCCAACGCCCCGCGAAGGAAGAAAGCTCTGCGACCTGAGCCCTACGCCCGCCCATCCGGCAAGGTCAAAATCACCGGGCCGTTCCGCGTCGCAACCACCGTGTGCTCATATTGCACGGTCGGTGCCTTCGGATCGGCATAGAGCGTCCATGCATCATCGCCGCCCTCGGCCCAGGTCGCGCCGAGCGAAAGGAACGGCTCGACCGTAAAGACGAGACCGTCCGTCATGACACGCTTCTCCGAAGGATCAGGCCAGGTGGAGAGCTCGGCTGGTTCTTCGTGCAGCGAACGGCCGACGCCATGGCTCGCCAGATTGGCAACCAGCGTATAGCGGTTCTTCTGTGCGAAAGCGCCGACGGCGGTGCCGATCTTTGCCAGCGGCTCACCCGATTTCACTTGGTTGAGCCCGACCCAGAGCGCCCGCCTGCCGTCGCGGCAGAGCCGTTCGATCTTCGGCTTGACCGGCGGCACTGCGAAGGAAGCACCGGTATCGGCGAAGAAGCCGTCCTTCTCGGCCGAGACGTCGATATTGATCAGGTCGCCGGCCTGGATGACACGTGGCCCGGGAATGCCGTGGGCGATTTCCTCGTTGACGCTGATGCAGGTCGCACCGGGAAACTGGTAGCAGAACTCCGGCGCCGAGCGCGCGCCGGAATCCTCAAGCACCTTGCGGCCGATCCGATCGAGCTCCAGCGTCGTCATGCCCGGCTCCATCGCTGCCGCCATCACCTGAATGGCGTTGGCGCAGATCCGGCCGATCTCCTTGAGCTTTGTCAGTTCATCGTCGTTTGCGATAACCATTCGTCTCTTCCGGCCTTGCGCGGGCGCGGCGCGGCCGCCTCAAGCCGTGGCTTTCGCCCCTTCGCCCCTTTCAGTCAATGCCTTTCTGACGATCGGGGCGACTTTCGTCCCGTAGAGCTCGATGCCGCGCATGATCTCAGCATGCGGCATCAGGCCGATCGCCATCTGCAGCAGGAAGCGGTCGTTCCTGAAAAGCCTGTGATGGGCGATGATCTTTTCGGCGACCGCCTCGGGATCGCCGACAAAAAGCGCGCCGTTCGGCCCACGCGACAGATCGAAATGCGCCCGGCTGGTCGGTCCCCAGCCGCGCTCGCGGCCGATGCGGTTCATCACTTCCGCCTGCGGCCCGTAAAACTGCTCGGCGGCGGCCTCGGTCGTATCGGCGATAAAGCCGTGAACATTGATGCTGGTCTTCAGCTTCGCCTGATCCTGCCCTGCGCGCCGCGCCGCCTCGCGGTAGAGATCGAAAAGCGGCGCGAAACGGCGCGGCTCGCCGCCGATGATGGCGAGCGCCACCGGCAGTCCGAGCGCGCCGGCGCGCGCCACCGACTGCGGCGTGCCACCGACCGCGACCCACAACGGCAGCGGATCCTGCAGCGGCCTCGGATAGACGCCGCGTCCGCGGATCGGCGCGCGAAGCTCGCCCTCCCATTCCACCGTCTCGCTGTCGCGCAGCGCCAGGAGCAGATCGAGCTTCTCCTCGAAAAGCTGGTCGTAATCCTCGAGATTGTAGCCAAACAGCGGGAACGACTCGATGAAAGAGCCACGCCCTGCCATGATCTCGGCCCGGCCGTTGGAAATGAGATCAAGCGTCGCAAACTGCTGGAAGACGCGCACGGGATCATCCGAGGAAAGCACGGTGACGGCGCTGGTCAGGCGGATGTTTTTGGTCTTGACGGCCGCGGCCGCCAACGCCACCGCAGGGGCTGACGCCGCATAATCCGGCCGATGATGTTCGCCGAGCCCGAACACATCCAGGCCCACCTGGTCGGCAAGCTCGATCTCCTCGATCAGATGCTTCAGCCGTTCGGCCCCTTCCGCACCCTTGCTGCGGGAGGGGTTCGGATTGACGTCGGCGAATGTGTAAAGCCCCAATTCCATGGTCGGCATCCCGTTGAATTCAACCTGGAGATAAGGACCGGTGAGCGGCAACGCAAATACAAAGTCTGGAACGGAATGTTCGAGAATTTCGATAGCGATGCGGGTCCGATGGCGCGTAGGAAAGAGTCTTTGCGCCGTAGACACGGCGCTGCTGGATTCCTGTGACAGGCACAGGAATGAGGGAGAGAGGGGATCAACCTGCGCTCCATATCCTCTATCATTCAAAGCGTAATATGCAGAGCCAGATCAGGGCGAAGAGGGTCGTTTTGGAGCACTGCGGACACCAGGACCTCCCTCATTCCTGTGCTCGTCACAGGAATCCAGCAGTCGCGCGTCCGCGCGACGGGAGACTCTTCACAGGCCCAAGAGGTGAAACGAAATATCCTCCCACTCAGGATTCTCCCACTCGATCAAATTGAGCTTCCACTGCCGCGGCCATTTCTTGATCGTCTTCTCCCGCGTAATCGCAGTCGTCAGCAAATCATGCTCCTCGAACCACACCAATGTCTTTACGCCATACTTCGACGTAAAGCCTGGCGTCAGTTCGTTCTGATGCTCATATAGCCGACCTGCAAGGTCACGCGTCACGGCGGTATAGAGCGTGCCATTGCGCGCGGATGCGAGGATGTAGACGTAACCCTTCATGCCGGTAGATTGGCACAGGTAACATCCCGCGTCGACAGCAACACCTAGCCACCCGAATCCCAATTCCAATCTGAAATTCAACGACTTCCAAGCCTCAGTGGAATCATCCTCCAAGCCACTTCACGCCGCACGTGAAGCATGAGGACGGCGCGGGCCTCCACCGCGCCGCCCTCAACACTTCACATCTTTGCCAGCAGTTCCGCCAGCTGATCGGCAGCCTTGCCCCATCCCTCGTGGAATCCCATCTTCTCGTGCTCTTCCTTGTCCTCGGCGCGCCAGTGCAGCGCCTTGGCCGTATACTTCGTGCGGCCATTGCCGAGATCTTCGAGCAGAATGACGCCGGTGAAGAAAGGTTTTTCGGCAGGCACCCAGGCGCTGGTATAGGCGTCGGTGAAGACGATCTTCTCGTTCTCGACGATCTCGAGATAAACGCCGGGGTTCGGATACTGATTGCCCTCAGGATCCTGCATGACGACGACATTGGAGCCGCCGGGGCGGACGTCGAGCGTCGCTTCCGCCACACCCCAAGGGCGCGGTACGAACCACTGCTTCAGCAGGTCGGGATCGGTCCATGCCTTGTAGATCTTCTCGCGCGGGGCGTCGAATTCGCGAACCAGGGTGAGTTCATGTTGCGTGCTTGCGGTCATTTCGACATCTCTCCATTTGAGTGAAACCTGTTTCCTGTCAGGTTGTTACAAGGACGTGTCGAACTTCGCCGTTCCGACAGCGCGCTAATTTTTCCTGATTTAATTTGCGATCGGCTGCGTGGGCTCTTCCTGCATCTTGTCGATCTGCCGGCGGATATGAGCCGCCTCGGCCGCCGAATGGGCAAGCGCGATGGCATGGTCGAAGGCTTCGCGCGCCTGGTGGGTCAAGCCAAGCTGCTTCAGCAGCCCACCCCGCAGGCCGTGATAGTAGAAATAGCCGTCGAGCTTCTCGCCCAGCGGATCGATGAGATCGAGCGCCTGCTGCGGCCCGTGCAGCTTGGAAACGACGACGGCGCGGTTAAGCGTCACGACAGGCGAAGGCTGTACACGCTCCAGCGCACGGTAAAGCAGATCGATCTCGACCCAGTCGGTATCCTCGGCACGTTTCGCGCGGGAATGGATGGCGGCAATGGCCGCCTGAAGCTGATACGGCCCGGGCCGGCGGTGCCGCAGCGCCTTGTCGAGCAGCGCCAGGGCTTCGTTGATGAAGGGCTGGTTCCAAAGCGAGCGGTCCTGATCTTCAAGCAGCACGATTTCGCCCTCGGCGCTGAAGCGTGCCGGCCGGCGCGAGATTTGCAAGAGCATGAGCGCTAGCAGCCCCATCAGCTCCGGTTCCGCCGGGAAAATATGCAGCATCAGCCGCGCCAGCCGGATCGCCTCGTCGCTGAAGGCGGCCGCCTCATGCTTGGGGTCGGCCTGGCTGTAGCCCTCGTTGAAGATGAGATAGATCATCGTGCTGACAATCGAGAGGCGTTCAGCCCTCTCCTCGGGGCTCGGCGTTTCGAACGGCACGCCTGCCTTGGCGACACGCGCCTTCGCCCGGGTAATGCGCTGCTCCATGGCGCTTTCCGAAACCAGGAAAGCGCGCGCGATCTGCGTCACCGAAAGGCCGGACACGATGCGCAGCGCCAGCGCAATCTGCTGGGTGGCCGGCAGATCCGGATGGCAGCAGATGAAGAGAAGCCGCAGAATGTCGTCGCGATAATTGGAATCGTCCAGCCGCTCGGCGATATCGCTTTCGGCATCCTCGGTATCGGAAATGACCTCCTCGTCCGGCAGCGCCTGGAGCTTCGTCCGCTTGCGCACCGCATCGATACCGCTGTTGCGGCCGACGAAGATAAGCCAGGCTGTCGGATCGCGCGGCGGTCCTTTCTCCGGCCATGTCCGGATCGCCCTCAGGCATGCCTCCTGAAACGCCTCTTCCGCCGTGTCGAGATCGCGGAAATAGCGCAGCAGCGCGCCAAGCGCCTTCGGGCGGGCCGAGGCAAGAGCAAGGTCGATCCAGGCAATATCGGTCATGATGCTGCATCTCCCGGCCTGAAGACGTAGAAAGGCCGAATTTCGTAAGAGGTGGAACCCGGATTGACGGATGAAAGCTGCTTCGAGAAGGCGACCGCCTCGTCGAGGGTTTCGAAGTCAACCACATAGAAGCCGAGAAGCGCCTCTTTCGTTTCCGCAAAAGGCCCGTCGATGACCAAGGGCTCGTCCTTGCCTTTGCGCACGGTGGTCGCAGCCGTCGTCGGCATCAGCCGCCCGACGGGGCCGAGCTTACCGGCTTTCGCCAGCGGCTCCTGCACGGCGTAAAGCTTCTCCATGACGGCTGCCTCTTCCTCCTGGGTCCAGGCGAAGACGGTTTCCTCGTGAGCGTAACAAAGGATTGCATAAAGCATCGGGTCACTCCTCTTTCCGAATGACGAAGGAGTAACCGCTTAGCCGACAGGCCGCATCAAAAAATTATCAAGAAAAAGGCGCTGAGAGCCAGAGGCCCCAGCCGCCGAAACAGGCAATGCTATGGTGCGGTTCCGATCGCGCCTCACCCCTCGCTCAGCGTCCGCCGGACCGCGCTCTTCCAGCCCTTGAGCTTGGCCGCCCGCACCTTGTCATCCATGTCGGGCTCGAAGCGCCGGTCGCGTTTCCACCTTGCCGAAAAGCCATCCCGGTCCGGCCAGACCCCTGCCCGGCTGCCGGCGAGCCAGGCCGCACCGAGGGCGGTCGTTTCGAGAATGACCGGGCGGTCGACCGGGGCATCGAGCAGATCGGCGAGCCGTTGCATCGTCCAGTCGGAGGCCACCATGCCGCCATCGACGCGCAGCACCGTGTCGTCGCCGGCATTCTTCCAGTCCTTCTGCATGGCATCGAGGAGATCGCGGGTCTGATAACAGACCGCTTCGAGGGCCGCTCTCGAAAGTTCCGCCGGACCGCTGTTGCGTGTCAGTCCGAAGATCGCACCCCGCGCCTTGGCATCCCAGTGCGGTGCGCCAAGGCCGGTGAAGGCGGGCACGAGATAGACGTCCTGCGTCGGATCGGCCTTCTCGGCAAGCGCATTGGTCTCGGCGGCGCTGCCGATGATCCCGAGCCCGTCCCGCAGCCATTGCACCGCCGCCCCGGCGATGAAGATCGAACCCTCGAGCGCATAGGTCGTCTCGCCGTCGAGACGATAGGCAATGGTGGTCAGCAGCCGGTTTTTCGAGCGCACCATATCGGCGCCGGTGTTGAGCAGCGCGAAACAGCCGGTGCCGTAGGTCGATTTCATCATGCCCGCTGCAAAGCAGGCCTGACCGATGGTGGCCGCCTGCTGGTCGCCGGCAACACCGAGGATCGGGATCGCTGCGCCGAAGATCTCAGGATCGACCGTGCCGAAATCGGCGGAGCAATCCTTGACGTCAGGCAGCATGGCGGCCGGCACCCTGAGAATCTCGAGCAAATCCTCGTCCCAGGTGTTTTCGGCGATGTTGTACATCAACGTGCGCGACGCATTGGTGGCGTCGGTGACGAAGCTCTTGCCGCCGGTCAGCCGCCAGATCAGGAAAGTGTCGATCGTACCGAAGCAGAGATCGCCCCTGGCGGCACGCGCACGCGCGCCCTTGACGTTGGCGAGCATCCAGGAAAGCTTCGTTCCGGAAAAATAGGGGTCGAGGAGCAGGCCGGTCTTCCTGGTGAACAGCCGCTCGAGATCCTGCCGTTTCAGATTATCGCAATAGCTCGCGGTGCGCCGGTCCTGCCAGACGATGGCATTCTGGATCGGCCGGCCGGTCTCGCGCTCCCAGACAACGACCGTCTCGCGCTGATTGGTGATGCCGAGCGCAGCAACATCCCTCGCCGTAATCCCGGCGTCGCGCAATGCCATGTTGACGGTGGAGACGACCGAATCCCAGATCTCCTCGGGATCGTGCTCGACCCAGCCGGAACGCGGATAGATCTGGGTGAATTCCTTCTGGCCCTTGCCGGCGACATGCATGTCGCCATCGAAGACGATCGCCCGTGTCGACGTCGTTCCCTGATCGATCGCCAGAACATATCCGCTCATTAAATCCTCCCGAGGCATGTCGATTGTCGAGGCAAATCAATAGGACACGGATGCGGCCGAGAAAAGCGAATAAAGCGGAATTGCCAGCCTGCCGGCTTTGGGCATAACCTCGCCATAACGTTGCAACGCAGCATCGCGATGTCAGGAGAAAACAGCATGAGCAGATCAGTCATCGTCACCGGCTCCACCAGCGGCATCGGCTCGGCGATCGCCACCGCCTTTGCCGAAACCGGCGACAATGTCGTCATCAATGGTTTCGGAAATGTCGATGAAATCAAGGCGATCGTCGAGCGGCTTGAATCGGTGTCGAAGGCCCGGGCGATCTATCATCCGGCCGACATGACCAAGCCCGCCGAGATCGCCGACCTGATCGAAACGGCAGCGAAGACCTTCGGCACCGTCGATGTCCTCGTCAACAATGCCGGCATCCAGCATGTCGAGAAGATCGAGGATTTCCCGATCGAGAAGTGGGATCAGATTATCGCCATCAATCTGTCGAGCTCCTTTCACACCATGCGCGCCGCCATCCCGCTGATGAAGGCGAGAAAGCATGGCCGCATCATCAATATCGCCTCGGCCCACGGGCTCGTCGCCTCCCCCTTCAAATCCGCCTATGTCGCGGCAAAACATGGTATATTAGGCCTGACGAAGACGGCCGCCCTGGAGCTTGCCGAATTCGGCGTGACGGTGAACGCCATCTGCCCCGGCTATGTGCTGACGCCGCTGGTCGAAAAGCAGATACCGGATACCGCCAGGGCCCGCGGCATGACCGAGGAGCAGGTGAAGAGCGAGGTCATCCTCAAGGCGCAGCCGACCCGTGAATTCGTCAAGGCCGAAGAGATCGGCGCCCTGTCGCTCTACCTCGCCAGCGACGCCGCCCGGCAGGTGACCGGAACGCATATCTCGATTGACGGTGGCTGGACGGCGGCTTAACCATTTGGAAAAAACAACCGGGAATATCATGAACGACAGCATCCGCTTCATCCTGAACGGCGAAGATATCGCGCTCGCCAATGTCGGGCCGACCGAGACACTTCTCGATTTTCTGCGGATGAAGCGGCGGCTGACGGGCACCAAGGAAGGATGCGCCGAAGGTGACTGCGGCGCCTGCACCGTGCTTGTCGGGCGGCTGGCCGACGGCAAGCTCGCTTACGAATCGGTCAATGCCTGCATCCGTTTCATGGGCTCATTGCATGCCACGCACGTGGTGACGGTCGAGCATCTGGCCGGCCGGGACGGCGCCCTGCATCCAGTGCAGCAGGCGCTGGTCGATTGTCATGGTTCGCAGTGCGGCTTCTGTACCCCGGGCTTCGTCATGTCGCTCTACGGGCTGTGGCTAACGAAGGAAAAACCCGGCCGCCGCGAGATCGAAAAGGCGCTGCAGGGCAATCTCTGTCGCTGCACCGGCTACGAGCCGATCGTCAAGGCCGCCGAGCAGGTCAGCCTGCAGCGGCCGAGCGCGCTCTTCGACCCGCTGCAGCGGACTCGCTCGGAAATCGTCGCGCGGCTCTGGGCAATGCAGGCGAGCGGCACCATCCGGATTGCCAGCGGCGAAGACCGGCTGATCGTTCCGGCTTCGCTCCAGGCGCTGGCGGAAGTCCTCTCTGAGGAACCCGACGCGACCGTCATTGCCGGCTCGACCGATGTCGGTCTCTGGGTGACGAAGCAGATGCGCCGGCTGAGCCCGGTCGTTTTCATCAATCATCTGAGCGAATTGCAGTCGGTGACGGAAAGCGAAGACGGCGTCACCATCGGCGCCGGCGTCAGCTACAGCAGGGCCTTCGAGGCGATTTCCAGCGAGATCCCAGCGCTCGGGCGGCTGATAGACCGCATCGGCGGCGAGCAGGTGCGCAACATGGGCACGATCGGCGGCAATATCGCCAACGGTTCGCCGATCGGCGACAGTCCCCCGCCGCTGATCGCCCTCGGCGCGACGCTTACCCTGCGTTCCCTGCAAGTGCAGCGCCAAATGCCGCTCGAGGATTTCTTCATCGCCTATGGCAAACAGGATCGCAGACCCGGCGAATTCGTCGAAAGCGTCTTCGTGCCCTATCCCAAGGCCGCCAGCCGCTTTGCCGCCTACAAGATCACCAAGCGCCGTGACGAGGACATCACCGCCGTGCTTGGCGCCTTTCTGCTGACGCTCGACGAGGCCGAGACCATTACCGACATCCGCATCGCCTTTGGCGGCATGGCGGCGACGCCAAAGCGCGCGCCGTCAGTCGAGGCCGCGCTGATCGGCAAACCGTGGACGGAAGCGACGATCGAAGCGGCCCGCCCCGCCTTCGACACCGACTACCAGCCGCTGACCGACTGGCGCGCCACGGCGGAGTATCGCCAGCTGACGGCGAAGAACCTGCTGACACGGTTCTATCTTGAGACCGTCGGCGCGCCGGCGGAGCTGAAGCGGTTCGAGGAGGTGGCGTGATGGAGAAGTCAACCGTTGGCGCCAACCGCCCCACTCATCCGCCTGCCGGCACCTTCTCCCCGCTGGGGAGAAGAGACAATGGGCAACGTCACGACTCCCTCTTCTCCCCAGCGGGGAGAAGGTGCCTGATAGGGCGGATGAGGGGGGCGAGCGGCGCTGAGCCCCGAGCGCCCGGAGCATCTGCGACGGGCAATTTTTCGACAGGGAGACGCTAATGGACAAGTCCACCTTCGAAAATCCCAAAGTCGTCATCTCCGGTCCCATCCACGGCGCGCTGCGCCATGACTCAGCGCACAAGCATGTCACCGGAACCGCCGATTATATCGATGATATTCCCGAACCCGCCGGCCTGCTACACGGCGCGCTCGGCCTTTCCGACCGGGCACATGCCGAAATCACAAACATCGATCTTTCCGCTGTCGCCGCCTATCCCGGCGTCGTCTGGGTTTTCACCGGCAAGGACGTGCCCGGTGTCAACGACACCAGCTCAAACGGCAGCCATGACGAGCCGCTGCTCGCTGAAACCTTAGTTCAATTTCACGGCCAGCCGATCTTTGCCGTCATCGCCGAAACACGCGACGCGGCTCGCCGCGCCGCGCGGCTGGCGAAGATCGACTATCGCGACCTCACGCACTGGCACGATATCGACGGCGCGCTCGCCAATGGCGGCCCGCTGGTCATCACCCCGATGACGCTCCAGCGCGGTGAGCCGGAAACGGAAATGCCGAATGCCGCCATGCGGCTGAAGGGGCAGATGCGCATCGGCGGCCAGGAGCATTTCTATCTCGAAGGCCATATCGCCGTGGCCATTCCCGGCGAGGACGACGAGGTCACCGTCTGGTCCTCGACGCAGCATCCGAGCGAGATCCAGCATATTGTCGGCCACGTGCTCGATATCCCGTCGAACGCGGTCACCGTCAACGTGCGCCGCATGGGCGGCGGCTTCGGCGGCAAGGAGACGCAGGGCAGTCAGTTCGCAGCCCTTGCGGCGATCGCCGCCAAAAAGCTCGGCCGTGCCGTCAAATTCCGCCCGGACCGCGACGAGGATATGAGCGCCACCGGCAAGCGCCATGATTTCCTGGTCGATTACGAAGTGGGTTTCGATGCCGAAGGCCGCATCCACGCGGTCGACGCCACTTACGCGGCGCGCTGCGGCTTCTCCTCCGACCTCTCCGGACCGGTAACCGACCGCGCGCTGTTCCATGCCGATTCAAGCTATTTCTATCCGCATGTGCATCTGACCTCGAAACCGCTCAAGACACACACCGTCTCCAACACCGCCTTCCGCGGCTTCGGCGGGCCGCAGGGCATGCTCGGCGCCGAGCGCATCATCGAGGAGGTCGCCTATGCCCTCGGCAAGGATCCGCTCGACATCCGCAAGCTGAATTTCTACGGCCAGCCGGGCTCCGGGCGCACGCTGACGCCTTACCATCAGGAGGTCGAGGACAATATCATCGCCCGCGTCGTCGACGAGCTGGAGGATACGTCAGACTACCGGGCGCGGCGCAATGCCATCATCGGCTTCAACCGCGACAGCCGCTATATCAAGAAGGGCATTGCCCTGACGCCGGTGAAATTCGGCATCTCCTTCACCATGACCGCCTTCAACCAGGCCGGCGCCCTCGTCCATATCTATCAGGACGGCTCGATCCACCTGAACCATGGCGGCACCGAAATGGGTCAGGGCCTCTATACCAAGGTGGCGCAGGTGCTGGCCGACAGCTTCCAGGTCGATATCGATCGGGTCAAGATCACCGCGACGACGACCGCCAAGGTGCCGAACACCTCGGCGACCGCCGCCTCCTCCGGCTCGGACCTCAACGGCATGGCAGCCTACGACGCCGCCCGCCAGATCAAGGAACGTCTGGTGGCCTTTGCCGCCGATAAATGGGAGGTGGCGCCGTCCGACATCGTCTTCCTGCCGAACCGCGTGCGGGTCGGCGAGAGCGAGATCCCCTTCCCCGATTTCATCAAACAGGCCTATTTCGCCCGTGTCCAGCTGTCCGCCGCCGGGTTCTACAAGACGCCGAAGATCCACTGGGACCGCAAGGCCGGCCGCGGCACGCCCTTCTATTATTTCGCCTATGGCGCCGCCTGCACCGAGGTCTCGATCGATACGCTGACCGGCGAATATCTGATCGACCGCACTGACATCCTCCACGATGTCGGCCGCTCGCTGAACCCGGCGATCGACCTCGGCCAAGTCGAGGGCGCCTTCGTGCAGGGCCTGGGCTGGCTGACGACGGAAGAACTCTGGTGGGACGACAAGGGGCGGCTGCGCACCCATGCGCCATCCACCTACAAGATCCCTCTCGCCTCCGACCGGCCGAAGATCTTCAATGTGCGCCTCGCCGAATGGTCGGAGAACGCGGAGGCCACCATCGGCCGCTCCAAGGCCGTCGGCGAACCACCCTTCATGCTGGCGATCTCGGTGCTGGAAGCACTGTCGATGGCGGTCGCCAGCGTCGCGGATTACAAGGTCTGCCCCAGGCTCGACGCCCCGGCGACGCCGGAACGGGTGCTGATGGCGGTGGAGCGGATGAAGCGGGTGTAGGATGGTAAGACGTCCGGCTGGTTTGTTGCTCGAGCGGAACCGGCAGAGTGGGCGCCCCCCTCTGTCCTGCCGGACATCTCCCCAACAAGGGGGGAGATCGGCAAGACGACGACCCTTCGCCCATATTGCTCTGACAGCGGATTATCAAGATCCAGTTTTAGGCCGTCGTTTCCCCGTCTTGAGAAGCCCGCGCCTCATGCCGATCTCCCCCCTTGTGGGGGAGATGTCCGGCAGGACAGAGGGGGGTAACACAGCCACTTACTCCTCGGCCATCCTCCCATGACCGACCTCCCCACCTTCCTCGCCGCCTACCCCAACAGCATCCTCGTCGACATCACCGAGACACAGGGCTCCACCCCGCGCGAGGCCGGGGCCTGCATGCTCGTCTCGCCAACCGCGCTGTGGGGCACGATCGGCGGCGGACAGTTCGAATTCATGGCGATCCACAATGCGCGGGAGATGCTGGCGGGAACCGGCGGCGCAACCACCATGGATATCCCGCTCGGCCCTGAGATCGGCCAGTGCTGTGGTGGGCGTACTCAGTTGCGGTTCCGCCAACTGACGCCGACGTTGAAAAACGAGCTCGAAGCCACACTTGCCGGCGAAATCGAGCGCCTGCCCGAGGTGCTTCTCTTCGGCGCCGGCCATGTCGGCCGCGCGCTGGCGGCTGCTCTTGCGCCGCTGCCGCTGTCGGTCACGGTGGTCGAAACCCGTCAGGAAGAACTCGCCAATCTGCCGGCGGCGACGAAGACCCGCCTCGTGCCGATGCCGGAAGCGCTGGTGAAGGATATTGCCGCCGGCGGCGCGGTCGTCATCCTGACGCACGACCATGCGCTGGACTTTCTCATCGCCCGTGAAGCGCTGGCAAGGGAGGATCTCGCCTATACCGGCATGATCGGTTCAGCGACCAAACGCGCCACCCTGGCAAGCTGGCTTTCCCGCGAAGGCGGCGAACGAGGCTGGATGAAGCGATTGACGCTGCCGATCGGCGGCTCGGCGGTCAGGGACAAACGCCCCGAAGTGATCGCCGCAATGACCGCCGCCGAAATCCTGACGGCGCTGGCGGCCTATCGCTTGCAGGCGTCCTCGTAAAACGGATCGCGTCCATCGAGGAAACCAAGATCGCGCTTGACGCGGTCCGGCGCAGCATCGAGATCGATGCGGGGCAGCCGGCCGAAACGGCCGACCAGCAGTCCCGCAAGACGCTTGAACACACCCACGCTCTGCTGCGAGCGCTTCTCTTCGATAGCAAAGCAATCCATGACATCACCTCGTCAGTTTGATGGTATGAGTTGCAGTTTGCCGTGGAAAATGCTGCAATTCCAATCGAACGACCGTCTGCCTGCATCAAGAGAACTTATCCATGAAACTCTCGAAACAATTCCCGCTGAATGCGCTGCGCGTTTTCGAGGCCGCCGCCCGGTTCGGCAGTTTCACCAAGGCGGGCGACGAACTCGGCATGACGCAGACCGCCGTCAGCTATCAGATCAAGCTCTTGGAGGAGAATGTCGGCGAGCCGCTCTTCCTGCGCCGTCCCCGCCAGATCGCGCTGACGGAGACCGGCGAGCGGCTGGCGCCGAAGGTGACCGAAGCCTTTGCCATGCTGCACGACGCGATGGCGACGGCGCGCGACAGCGTCGAAGGTACGCTCGCCATCAGCTCGACCCACACCTTCGCCTCGAAATGGCTGGCGCCGCGCCTCGGCTCCTTCCATTTGAAGCATCCGGCGATCGCGGTGCGCTTTCAGGCGACCTCCGATATCATCGACTTTTCCCGCGAGCAGATCGATGTCGGCATCCGCTGGGGCGACGGCAACTGGCCGGGGCTGGCGCTGCACCGGCTGATGGGCCTGGAGTTCACGCCGATGCTGAGCCCGAAGCTGGCGGCATCGGCCGGCGGCATCAAGGAGCCGCGTGATCTCCTGAAGTTCGATCTCTTCGACGCCGGCGACATCTGGTGGAAACAATGGTTCGAGGCAGCCGGCGTCACCGACACGGATCTCGACCGCCGCCCGCGCAACCAGCTCGGCTCCCAGGCGGTGGAAGCCGATGCGGCGATGTCAGGACATGGCGTCGCCATCCTCAACCCGGCCTTCTATGCGGCCGAGATCGCGCTCGGCCGGCTCTATCAGCCCTTCGAGCTGACCCGCAGCGACGGCAAGGCCTACTGGCTCGCCTATCCCGAAAACCGCCGCAACGTGCCGAAGATCAAAGCCTTCCGCAACTGGATCCTCGAAGAGATAAAGGCGGCCGGGGATTAGAAGCAGGCACGCGGTAGTCTCAGAATCCCATCTCCGGCGCATAGAAGCAGCGCGGCGTATCCTCATTCGGAAAAAGACAGAGATGGTAGTCCTCGTCGCCGGATTGCATCGCCTTGGTCATCGGCAGCAGGAAGACATGCGCATGCGTGACCAGCCGGTGGTCGCCCGGCAGCAACGTTACGCGATATCCGCCCGGCGTCACCGCCACGCTTTTCGAAGGGATCATCTGGCAGTCGCCAGTATGACTGTCGCCGTTGCAACAATAGGGGTCATAACTCCACCCCGAGGGTGCGTCATGAGCCGTCGCCAGCGACGCATATGCAATCATCACACACGTCAAAATGCTGCGCATGGCATCTTCTCCGTCGATGAATGCGCCGCCGCTGATCCACTGTTCTTATTTCATTCCGGCGGCCTTAAACATAACTGTAACCGGATCGTCATGGTTTCAAGACCCGCTGTATT
This sequence comes from Rhizobium croatiense, assembly GCF_019793465.1. GTDB lineage: Bacteria > Pseudomonadota > Alphaproteobacteria > Rhizobiales > Rhizobiaceae > Rhizobium > Rhizobium croatiense. The sequence continues at coordinate 25,395 of NZ_JAILYJ010000006.1, forward strand.
AGCGGACCGAGTATAAGCCGGAGATAATACACACCTTCTCGGCAGCTTTTAGGCACACAGCAGTTCGACGATGCGGCCGCGATCGGCAGCTTCGACAAAACCGTCGGAAATCATCAGCGGAGCGCCGAAGACTTCGACGAGCCCGTTGCCGAGGATCAGACCTTCGCCGTCCCTGCATGCGAGAATGCGATTTGCCGTCGTCTCGCTGTAGCGCAACAGCGAGGGGAGATAGCCGGGACCGTCGTTCACATGCGGAAAGAACTCGAAAGGCACCAGATCGAGAGCCGCGCCATCCCGCACGGCATCCGGCGAACCGCCGGAAAACAGCGCGTCGGCGGCGATCGTCGGCGTCATCAAAATCGCCCCGGCGCTGGTTCCGACGAGAATGCCGTCATCCAGCGCCCACGCGCGCAGCCTCTCCAGCATGCCGCTTTGGCGCAGCCGTCTCAGAAAATCGCCGGTGCGGCCGCCGGTCAGATGAATAGCGTTGCAGGTAAACAGCCGGCCGATCTCGTCGCCGGAAAGCGCGTCGAGATCGACGAAAAGATCGAGAGACAGCCCATATTGGAGATAGTACTGCCGTTTTTCATCGAAGAACTCGCGCGCTGCGGCTCAGGAGCGGAGGCGATATAGCCGATGCGGTTTCCGCGTGCGAGGATGAGCGCGGCAAGCCGCCGGTCCATCGGCGCGTTTTCGGCGATGAGCTGATCGCTGTAGAGCGCGGTGATCATGCCATTCCTCCCCGGGCTTCACCGCCATTACTGAAATCGGCGTCCTGTGCGGTTCTTCAATCTCCTCTTCCCTCCCCGCCAAAATTTCCGCAATGTCACGAGTCGGAGGAAGTTAGGGGAATTCGATGTATGAATATGCCATAGCATGGGAATGGCTCGCCTTTGCGGCGCGCTGGTTCCATGTCGTCACCGCGATCGCCTGGATCGGATCGTCCTTCTATTTCATCGCGCTCGATCTCGGACTGGTGAAACGCCCGCATCTGCCGCCCGGCGCCTATGGCGAGGAATGGCAGGTCCATGGCGGCGGCTTCTATCATATCCAGAAATATCTGGTGGCGCCCGCGCAAATGCCGGAGCACCTGACCTGGTTCAAATATGAGAGCTATTTCACCTGGATATCCGGCTTCCTGATGCTCTGCATCGTCTATTACGGCGGCGCCGACCTCTTTCTCATCGATCGCCATGTGCTCGATATCAGCCCGCCGGTGGCGATCCTGATCTCGCTCGCATCGCTCGCCTTCGGCTGGGTCGTCTACGACCTGCTCTGCAAGTCGCCGCTTGGGCGCAACACCTGGGGACTGATGGCGGTGCTCTATGTCGTGCTCGTTTTCATCGCCTGGGGTTACACGCAGCTTTTCACCGGCCGCGCCGCCTTCCTGCATCTCGGCGCCTTCACCGCGACGATCATGTCGGCCAATGTCTTCATGATCATCATCCCCAACCAGAAGATCGTCGTCGCCGACCTGATCGCCGGCCGCACGCCCGATCCGAAATACGGGCAGGTCGCCAAGCAGCGTTCGCTGCACAACAACTATCTGACGCTGCCCGTCATCTTCTTCATGCTGTCAAACCATTATCCGCTGGCCTTCGGCACGGCATTCAACTGGGTGATCGCCGCCCTGGTCTTCCTGATGGGCGTCACCATCCGTCACTGGTTCAACACCACGCACGCCAGAAAAGGCCGGCCGACCTGGACCTGGATCGTCACCGTCATCCTCTTCATCCTGATCATGTGGCTTTCGACCGTGCCGAAGCTGCTGACCAGCGAAACGGACGCAGCGGCGGTGGCGCCCGCCTTCCAGCAATTCGCCGGCGATCCGCATTTTCCCGCCGTCAAGCAACTGGTCGCGACGCGCTGTTCCATGTGCCACGCCGCCGAGCCTGTCTATGAGGGCATCGTGCGGCCGCCGAATGAGGTGATGCTCGAAAACGACGCGGAAATTGCCGCCCACGCCCGGGAAATCTATATACAGGCGGGGCGCAGCCATGCCATGCCGCCCGGCAACGTGACCGATATGACGCCGGACGAACGCAAGCTGCTCGTCGCCTGGTTCCAAAGCGCAGTCGAAGGCAAGAAACAATGACAACAACACTCCTGCGCGGCCGCCTGCTGTCTTTTCATCGCGCGCCGCTCAGTCTCGCCGACAGCCAGAGCTATCTCTACGAGGAGGATGGCGGTCTGCTGATCGAAGATGGGCTGATCGCGGCGGCCGGCGCCTATGCTGACGTGAAGGCAAAGGCAGCCGCCGACGTGGTCGAGATCGATCACCGCCCGCATCTGATCCTGCCCGGCTTCATCGACATGCACCTGCATTTTCCGCAGATGCAGGTGATTGCCTCCTATGCCGCCAACCTGCTCGAATGGCTGAACACCTATACCTTTCCTGAGGAATGCCGTTTTGTCGAAAGCGCGCATGCGCAAAGGATCGCCACGCATTTCTACGACGAACTGATCCGCCACGGCACGACGACGGCGGTCGCCTATTGCTCCGTGCACAAGACCTCTGCCGACGCCTTCTTCGCCGAGGCGATGAAGCGCAACATGCGCATGGTCGGCGGCAAGGTGATGATGGACCGCAACGCACCGCAGGGCCTGCTCGACACGCCCGAGATGGGTTATGACGAGACCCGTCAGGTGATCGCGGACTGGCACGGCAAGGGCCGCAACCACGTCGCCATCACCCCGCGTTTTGCCATCACCTCGACGCCGGCGCAGATGGAGGCGACAGCAGCCCTTGCCCGCGAATTTCCCGACCTGCATATCCAGACGCATCTGTCGGAAAACCATGACGAAATCAAATTCACCTGCGAACTCTATCCCGAAGCGATCGACTACACCGACATCTATGCCCGCTACGGCCTGCTCGGGCCGAAAAGCCTCTTCGGCCATGCCATCCACCTCTCGGAGCGCGAAGCCGATGTCATGAGCGAGACGGGCTCGGTCGCCGTCCATTGCCCGACCTCGAACCTCTTCCTCGGCTCCGGCCTGTTCCCGATGAAGGCGCTGGCGCGGCGCGAAAAACCGGTGCGCATCGGCGTGGCGACCGATATCGGCGGCGGCTCCAGCTATTCGATGCTGAAAACCATGGACGAGGCCTACAAGATCCAGCAATTACTCGGAGAACGGCTGAACCCGCTGGAAAGTTATTACCTGATGACCCGCGGCAATGCCGAAGCACTGTCGCTGGCCGACCGGATCGGCGCGCTGGACCCCGGCACCGACGCCGATCTCGTCGTCCTTGATGCGGCCGCGACCCCGGCCATGGCGCTGAAGCTGGAAGCGGTGAAGACCTTGCCCGAGGAACTCTTCCTCCTGCAGACGATGGGCGACGACCGGGCGGTCGCCGAAACCTATGTGGCGGGTCTGCCTATGAAAGTGGGGCTTCGATGACACCCGCTTGCTCCCAAATAGAAGCCTTCCGACGACTGTATGAACGTCTGTCAGTCCATTGAATATACTCTTGCACCAATCCGCGGCCGAAAGCAGCCTAACGCCCGGATTTCCCCTAACGCTCCTCGAAATGTCGTGTTAGGCCGGCTGATTGCATTCAGACGTGAAGGTTCAATTCATGGCCACTCCGCTAACGATCGCCGATCTGAAAGAACTCGCACAACGCCGCGTGCCGAAAATGTTTTTTGATTACGCGGATTCGGGCGCCTGGACGGAATCCACATATCGGGCGAATGAGAGCGATTTCAGCCGGATCAAGCTGCGCCAGCGGGTGATGGTCGACATGACCGACCGCACGCTGGAAACGACGATGATCGGTCAGAAAGTATCGATGCCGGTGGCCTTGGCGCCGACCGGCCTGACCGGCATGCAGCATGCCGACGGTGAGATGCTGGCGGCGCGCGCGGCAGAAGAATTCGGCGTTCCCTTCACCCTGTCGACGATGAGCATCTGCTCGATCGAGGACGTCGCATCGGTGACGACGCGCCCCTTCTGGTTCCAACTCTACGTGATGAGGGACAAGGATTTCGTCCTCGGCCTGATCAACCGCGCCAAGGCCGCCAAATGTTCGGCGCTGGTGCTGACGGCCGATCTGCAGATCCTCGGCCAGCGTCACAAGGACCTCCGCAACGGCCTGTCGGCGCCGCCGAGATTCACGCCGAAACATGTCTGGCAGATGGCGAGCAGGCCGTTCTGGTGCCTCGACATGCTGAAGACCAAGCGCCGTACCTTCGGCAACATCATCGGCCATGCCAAGAACGTCTCCAACATCACCTCGCTCGCCGCTTGGACACACGAGCAGTTCGATCCGCGGCTCTCCTGGGCCGACGTCGCCTGGATCAGGGAGCAATGGGGCGGGCCGCTGATCATCAAGGGCGTCCTCGACCCGGAGGACGCCCGGGCAGCCGCCGACACCGGCGCCGATGCGATCGTCGTCTCCAATCATGGCGGCCGCCAGCTCGACGGCGCCCCCTCCTCGATCAGCATGCTGCCGGCCATCGTCAATGCCGTTGGCGATCGCATCGAAATCCATCTCGACGGCGGCATCCGCTCCGGCCAGGATGTGCTGAAGGCGATAGCACTCGGCGCGAAGGGCACCTATATCGGCCGTCCCTTCCTCTACGGCCTCGGCGCCATGGGTAAGGAGGGCGTCACGCTGGCGCTCGGCATCCTCCGCAAGGAGATGGACATCACCATGGCGCTCTGCGGCAAACGCGACATCAACGACGTGAACGCGTCGATCATCTCGCGGCAAGGCTCAAACAGAGAAATCGGCACCGGCTGAACGCGCCGATGGCGCGGGCAAGACCTGCAGGACACGCAACGGCATGCCAATCAGCCTGGCGGTTGGCCGCCGCTCGCGTTGAGCTGAAGGATCGCGAAAATCACGAGATAGATGGCAAGCGCAAACCGCTGCTGCCAGACGATGCGGCGCGATCCGGCAATCCGCCTCTCGAGGCCAGGCGGTGGCCCGTCAAGTTTGCGAAGCTGCATCCGGGATAGCAGGTCGTCGACGGCGGCAAGGCCGGCGGCCTCTGTCTCATGGCTCGACGCGAGGCGAAACAACAGCGCATCGAAGAGAAGATGGATCGCCATCGCAAGGACAATCCCGCAGAAAACCAGCATCAGGAGCCAGCCGAGCGTTGGGGCGAGGCCTCGATATCCCCCGGTGATCGGGCCGGCAATCAGTGGCAACAGTGCTATCAGCACGCAGAACATTGAATTGCGGCCGAGATTTCGCGCAGCCGCGGAGGCCGCGGTTTTCCACTGCGTCATTGCACGCCTTCCTTCGCAGCACGGACACTTTCCACAGGCAGATAAACACGCCGCCCCGCGCGTTCGATCAGCTGCAAGGCTTCGGCCGGATTTTCGCAACGTCGGCTGGTAAGCAGCCAACTAACGATGACGCAGGCGCTCCGCTGGAAACCGAGCGCACAGCAGACGAGGACCGGTCCCTGGTGACGCGCAGCCTCGATGACATCAGCCGCGGCTCGCGCGTGAATCTTGTCGAGGCCTATAAGATCGAGGGCGGGAAAACTGCACCAGCGCGCAAGCGTCCCGCTCGGGCGCTGAAGTTCGCCGGCGATGTCGATCACCGTGGCAAAACGGTCGGCCTCGCGGCGACGTGGAAAACGACCGAGATGGACGCCATCAGCGATCACCACGGATGCCGGCATTTTGCGTGTCCAGAGCCAAACGTTGATGTTAGCGCCGAGCCGGTAGGGTGCCAGCAGCCAACGGCTGGCAAGCGCGGCCCGGCCATCGGCGCGTTTCAGGAATATCTGCGGGCCGGCGCCGAAATATCCGACGGCGACGATCGCCAGCGCAACGGCCGGCCAGAGCAACAGAAGTGCCGCGGCCGTTAGGGGAGTGCAGAGGGCTGCAAGGCCGAGAAATGCGGCTGCACCAAACACATAGTAGGTGCCAAGACGGCGCGACTTTGGATCACTGCTCACAGTGAAATTCGCAAGAGGGGAACCGGCATCGCGCGGAAAAAGCCAGGCGGCAAACAGACCGAGCAGCATGCCGGTCGGTATGTCCATGACGTGATGCTGCCATGTCGTCAGCACCGAGGCGCCGATCAGGAAGCACCAGACGTGCCAGAGAAGCCGCGCCCTGCGCGGCAACCGACCGCGCAGATGGTCCCAGATCACCACCAGGAGCGCGACATGCAGCGACGGCGCCTGGTTGAACGGTTTATCGAAACCACCGAGAACGGCAAACATGAAACCGGGCAGGCCGCTCGTGGCAGGTCGTACGAAAGTTGCTTCGAGCGGAAAGGCGATGAAGCAGACGATCGCAATTATCTGGATCGTCAGATAACACCTCGCGAGCATATCCACATCACGCGGCGTCGTGTTGATGAACAGGCAGAGTGCGTAGAACAGGTTGATCGACCAGTATGGAATGATCGTCCACGCCAGGAACGGAATGGCGACGCTTTCCCATGTAAAGGCGATGTTCGGCACATAAGCGCGTTGCGATGCCAGCCAGTTGGCGCCGCCATAGGTCAGATAGAAGAACGGCGCCAGGAAGACGAGCCAGAGCACCGCCCGCTTCAGGACCGGCGCTGATTGGGAAAGAGGAGAAGCTGCCTGCCCCAACGGCTTTGCCCTCAAATTCTTTCCGCCAGCGAGACGGTGAAAATGCCCCACTGGTCGATGCGCTGTTCGATCTTGCGGAAACCGGCTGCGGCGACCAATTGATCCATTTCTTCTTGCGTCCGCCGCCGCATCACCCACGCTTGGCCGCCGCGGTGGGAGGTCAGGGCGCGGGCGATCATCTCCAGTTGCGGATGCCATGGTTGGTTGGTGTAGACGAGCAGACCACCGGGCCGCATCGCGCGGGCGATCCCGTTGAGCGACTTAGAAATCATCCCGTTGTCGGAGAAAAGCTCGTAAAGGCCGGAGACGACTGCGAGATCCGGAGCCGGCGTGATTGCAGCCAGCCCCTCGCCGTCAAAGGCATCCTGCTGGCGAAAGCTCACGAAATCACTGAGCCCGCGCGTGGCAATGCTGTTGCGGCCGGCGTCCACGTTGATGGGGGAATAATCCTGCAATCGCACACTATCGGGACGCACGGCAGCCGCCTCGATCGCATCAAGGACATAACGGCCGTGCCCGGCCGCTATGTCGAGCATATGGGTGCTGCGGCCGGCTGCTTTCAGGCGCTGCAGCCCGTCCTCGATCAGCTCCTGCAAATGCAGCTTGCGCTGCCTGATGCCGCGCCAGCCGATCGCCTCGAGAAACACCTTGTCGATCAACCGCCCGCCGGGACCGAGCCCGCGCGGCTGGTTTTCGTAGACGTAGTCGAGCGTCGAGCCGGAATCGAAACCGGTCTTGACCCCGGTCTTTATGCCTTCCGACACCAGCGCGCCGAGCCTGATGTTGAGACGGCTGAGCGCCCAGTAGATGCCGCGTGGGGACGTGGGGTCGAGAGGGCTGGCGAGCCGGTCGGCCTCATCCTTTGTATAGCCCTGGACATGGGCAGTGCGAAGGTCGGCAGGCGCCCGGGGCTCGGCGAACCGCGCATCGATAAAACGGCGGACCTCGGCGAGCGCAATCGCGCGGTCCTTCTCACCCAGTGTGTCATGATAGAAGCCGGCAAGCACATGCCGCTCCTTGATACGGCTGCCGAGGTTTTCGTAGAAGCGGTGCTGCGGCGCGTGTCGCACCACCCAGTCACTGCCGGAGATCAGCAGTTGGGTCGGCACGGTGATGGCGCGGGCGTCGTCGACGACGCGGGCTGCGGCTTCGTAAAGCTGCAACAGAATGTTGGAGGCAATCGGCCGGGTGATCAGTGGGTCGGCTTCAAAGGAGGCGATGCGCTCGGGATCGTGCGTCAGAAACCTCGCCTTGACGTAGGAATTGACGAAGAATGTCCCCTTGAGCTTTTCCCAGAGCGCAATGCCTTCCCTGGCAAAAGGTACGTAGAGCTTGACACTGAAGGCCGGTGAGGCCAGCACGAGCGCACGGATCTGCGGCGCATAGTCGTGCACCCAGGTGGTAGCGAGGACCGCGCCGACGCTCTGCGCAATGACGGCGATGTTTTCAACGGCAGTCCCGCTTGTCTCGCTTACATGGCGGACGAAGCAATCGAGATCCCGCACCGAAGCAGCGAAGGATGGCGAATAGCCGCGTTCTCCCGGTGAACGTCCGTGGCCGCGTGCGTCCCAGGCGTACAAGGCAAAATCATCGAGACCGAGCTCTGTGGCGAGGTGCGCGACCCGGCCGCTATGCTCGTGGCCGCGATGGAGAAGAACGATTGCGCCCTTCGGTGCGGCGCCGGTCGCAGGCCACGTCCGATAAAAGAGCCGCGTGCCATCGTGCGACACGAATTCGGATTCACGCATCGGCCTGGCCGTCGAGGACGGTTGCCTGATATCGGCAGCTTGCAGCACGGTCTACTCCTCTTTTGATCGGTTGATGGGTTGCAACCATTGGCGGAACAGTGGTTTGCATTCATTGCAAAAGTCTAGTCGCAAATGTAAGCCCTATACGAGAACCGATATGAAGTATCGGCTTCCCCATAAGCACGACGTTCTGCACCGCCGGAGCTGGGATAGATTTTTCCGATGCCGCGAAACTCCACTGAGGTAGCATGTCTGTTTATCAATTGAAGTCCCGGTTTCAGAATATCCTTCGCCCTCTGGTGCGCGCGCTGGCGGCGCGAGGCATCACCGCCAATCAGGTGACGACTGTTGCCGCGGCCGTCTCGGTTGCACTTGGCCTTTTCCTGAGTGTCGTTTCGCTTCCGCAGTGGTTCCTGCTGGTGCCTGCATGGTTTCTCCTGCGCATGGGCCTCAATGCCATTGACGGCATGCTCGCGCGCGAACATGGGCAAAAAAGCATTTTGGGCGCCTATCTCAACGAGATCGGTGATGTCGTGTCGGATATCGCCCTGTATTTGCCGTTTGCGCTGATCGATCCGAACGGCCTGATGCCGGCAATGGCAGTCATTTTCCTCTCGGTGCTGACGGAATTTGCCGGCGTATTGGGTCAAACCGTCGGCGCAAGCCGGCGTTACGACGGGCCACTGGGCAAGAGCGACCGTGCGGTGCTTTTCGGCGCGCTCGGAATCTTTGTCGCCGTTGGCGGTACTTTCGCAGCATGGGCTGTGTGGCTTTGGGCGGTGGTGGCTCTCCTTCTCGTATGGACTATCATCAACCGTATCAGCGCCGGCATTCGCGAGGCGCGCACGGCCGCCCGATAAGAAGCGGAGCCGATCTGCCGCCTGTTTCCACTGACAACACTATCCGGGAACTGCGTCGAACGCTGCTTCTTGCGAGTCGCTTGGCGAGCACATCTTCTGGTCCCTCCCTCCTGTTAACCGCAGGCGGCTATCGCCGCTGCACCTCCGAAGGAGTAATCCGCTATCGCGCGCGAAGGCGGCCGTCTACCGCAGCCAACCGGTCGCCAGCGCACTCGCCCAGTCTGGTCGGCGGTTTTCCGCCGCCAGCCTCGACATCGCAAGATTGTCATAGGCGACGTTGCGGAACTGCCACGTCCATCCCGCAGGCGACTTTTCCAGAATGGCATAACCGGCCAGCGGATGGCCGGCTTCGACCTTGTGGTAGCAGGGCAGATCGTCGTCATAGGCAGGGCAGCCGACGCTGCCGGGGTTGACGATCAGCCGGCCGTCGGAGAGACGGACGGCGCGGGGAATGTGCGTGTGCCCGCAAAGGATCAGCGGCAGGTCTATGCCCTCAGCCAACGCCTCGATCGCTTCGATCGGCTTCGGGAAAACGATACCGTCCGGCGAGACGGACTCCAGCCAGTAGAGATTGTCGTCTTTCGGCGTTGCATGGCAGAGATAGGCCTCGCCGCGATAGACGGCATCGAATGGCAGGCTGCGCAGCCAGCCGAGCTGGGATGGCGACAATTGCCGATAGGCGGCGGCATCCGAGGCATGCATGGAAGCCGGATCCTGCTCGATCAGATAGCGGTCGTGATTGCCGCGCACCGACGTCAGGCCGAGCGGCATCAGCAGATCCGCCGTCCGGCCGGCCTCCAGCGGCCCGCTGAAGATATCGCCGAGATTGACGATCTCCTCGATGCCTTCGGCGCGAATATCCGCAAGCACTGCCTCGAGCGCCATATGGTTGCCATGGATATCGGCGATCGCGGCAAATCTCATCTAGCTGCCTCGATAGGTGGAATAACCATAGGGCGAGATTAGTAGCGGCACATGATAATGGGCCGTGACGTCGGCAATGCCGAAACGGATTGGCACCAGATCGAGGAAAGCCGGATGTGGCAACGGCGTGCCGCAGGCCCTGAGATAATCGCCGGCGTGGAAGACCAGTTCATAAATCCCCACGCGGAAATGTTCGCCGGCGAGGATCGGGCCGCCATCGATCCGGCCGTCGGCATTGGTCGCGACCGTCTTCAGATGCCTGCGGATCTCGCCCTCGAGCTGGAAAAGATCGATCCTGAGGCCCTTGGCCGGCTTGCCGAGGGCGGTGTCGAGAACATGCGTGGTCAGTCCGGTCATGGGGCTGGCTCTTTGATGACGAAGGGGGTTTCGAAGAAGAATTCTTCCAGATTGTTGCCTGGTCCGTCGCGATCGACGACCAGGAAATCGGAGGGCTGGCCAAGCGCCATCAGCGGATGATGCCAGACATTGCGGCGGTAATTCACCCCCTGATCCCCGCGCGCGAGAAACACCTGCGGCCGGCCGGGGCGCCCGTTCTCGTCCTCGGAGACGACGACGAGGAAGGGCCGGCCGGAAAGCGGCGAGAAGCTCTGGCTGCCGAAAGGATGGCGCTCCATCATATCGACATCATAGGGAAAGCTGCGCGGCTGGCCGCGAAACAGGTTGATGATGACGCGCGCGCCCTCGCCCGCCGCCTCGGCTGCGGCCAGCGCATGAAAACGCTCGGTCGTACCGCCATTGATGAGCCGCATCGAGGCTGGATCGGCTTCGATCACCTCGCCGAACGGGGCGAAGGTCGATCTGGTCAATGGACGGATGTCGAGAAATTCGGGCAACGGCTTCACTCGCCTTCGGCATGCCAGTGACGAATGGCATCGATCTCGACTAGAAGTTCCGGCAGCGTGCGATAGGTTGCCTCCCAGATGTCGGAGGGATCGAGGGCGAAGACGTCTTCGAGGATACGGTTGCCCGTGCCGCAGATTTTCGTCCACGGCAAAGTGGGATGCTCGGTGGCAAATTCCGGATGGGCTACGAGCAGGCGGGATGCAGCCGCGCCGATGGTGAAGTGGCAGAAGGCAACGGCCTTGAAAGTGAGATTGTCCTCGGCGAAGGCCGCCTCATCCATTCCGCCGACAAAATACAATGCTTCGGCGGCCGCCTTCTGCATTTCATTGAGATAGTCGATAGCACGCGGCTCGCTCATTCACCCTCCGGCAACATCGATGTCAGGCGCAGCAGTGCGATCCGTTCGACCTGCGCCGTTGCGGTCGCGAATTCTTCATCCCGGCCATTACCGATCCTCCTCTCGAAGGCCGAAAGGATGTCATCCTTGCCGAGCCCTTTGACGGCGATGATGAAAGGAAAGCCGAATTTTTCGACATAGGCCGAATTAAGTTCGCTGAAGCGGGCATGCTCGGCCGGGCTCAGCCGGTCGAGACCGGCTCCCGACTGCTCCTTGCGGCTGTCTTCGGTGAGTTCTCCTGCGATCGCCAGGCGCCCGGCGAGATCCGGATGGGCGCTGAGCACGCCGAGACGCTCTTCCCGGCTTGCCGCCCGGAAAACGGCGGCAAGCGCAGCATGCACCCCTGATGCCGTCAGCGGCTCTATCACGCTGCCGTTGTCATAGGCGCGCTCGGCGATGAAAGGCGAATGTTCGAAGACGCCGCCGAAGCGGGAGACGAAATCCTCGCGCGATATCATCAGAGCGCGTCCGGCTGATGCTGCTGGTGCCAATGCTCGGCAATCTCGATGCGGCGCGGAATCCAGACCTTGTCGTGCTTCAGCACATAGTCGATGAAGCGCTTCAGCGCCGCCGCCCGGCCCGGCCGTCCGACGAGGCGGCAATGCAGGCCGACCGACATCATCTTCGGGCTGCCCGCCTTGCCCTCCTCATAGAGCGTGTCGAAGGCATCCTTTAGATAGGTGAAGAACTGATCGCCTGCGTTGAAGCCCTGCGCCGTGGCAAAACGCATGTCGTTGGTTTCAAGCGTATAGGGAATGATCAGGAAGGGTTTCCCGTCGACGCCCTTCACCCAGTAAGGCAGGTCGTCGGCATAGGAATCGGAGGAATAGAGGAAACCGCCCTCCTCCTGCACCAGCCGAAGCGTGTTGTCGGAAGGCTTGCCCTGATACATGCCGTAAGGCCGCTCCCCGGTCAGTTCGGTGTGCAGGCGCACGGCCTCGAGAATGTGCTTGCGCTCGAGATCCTCGGGGAAATCCTTGTATTCCAGCCAGCGGTAGCCATGGCTGGCGATCTCCCAGCCGGCCTCCTTCATGGCGGCGACGGCCTCGGGGTTTCGCGCCATCGCCAGCGTCACGCCGTAGACGGTCGCCTGCACCTTGAGATCGGTGAACATCCGCCAGAGCCGCCAGAAGCCGGCCCGCGAACCATATTCGTAGATCGATTCCATATTGAGATTGCGTTGCCCCGGCCAGGCGGCTGCGCCGACGATCTCCGACAGCAGGTTTTCCGAAGCGGGATCGCCGTCGAGGATCGAGCTTTCGCCGCCCTCCTCGTAATTGATGACGAACTGCACGGCAACGCGTGCCTCGCCCGGCCATTTCGGATCGGGCGTCTGACGCCCGTAGCCGACGAGATTGCGCGGATAAGTCTCGGATACCATCAAATCACCTTCTGAAAAGACGGGGAACGGTATCATCCGCAGCCGGAATGTCGAGACGGAAACTGCGCTGCAGAATTTATCCTTTCGGCACAATCACTTAGCTTAACGCTACTCAGGCGATCCTGCGCGCGCTGACCTTGCCCATGGGGTGCAGCGAATGGACGCGGAAGGGACCGCCGGTACCCTCTTCGATCATCAATGCCACGTTCGAAACCATCACCGGCTCCTTCAGGACGGGCATGAAGATTGTTCGCAGCGCCTGTTCGACGCGGGGCATGTCGACCGCGTTGATGGAGCCTGTCACCGGCATATGGAAGCGAAACTCGTCCATGACATAAGGATTGCCCCAACGATGCAGATTGGCAAACTGCGCCGCCGACAATCCATCTGGATCGCTGCGCTCGATGTCGGCCTCGCTCAGGGGCGCGCGGTAGCGATCGAACTCCTGGACGATCGCCGAAGCCAGATACTGGATCTGCTCACAAGGAGCGCTCGGCATGAGGCTGTAGAAACTGCCGAGCCGGGCAATTTCGAGACGTGAAATCTGGAAGGGAGCGAATGTCCCGGCAAAACGCATGAGATCGCGCAGGAGTTGCGATTCGGACATATCGCCGGACAGATGGAACGGCGCCTTCAGAACGCCGTGGAAACCATAGCGCCGCGGCAAAGCGGTATGGAAGGCGATCTCGTGAATGCCGAGGCCGCGGACGGCCGGAGGCTCCAGCATATCGCCGGAAAATACGTTTCGACCAAGCCAATTGGCGGCCACGAGCGACAACGGGTCGCTTGCCGGAGGCGTGAAGCAAATGGCATAGCGCATGCAATTTCCTCCATCAAGGAAGTGAGCGCCGCTGAAATTGGGCGCTGCCGATGCGCAAGCAGATAGGTGATTTGCATGACAGAATAACGAAACACAGCTGTACCTAATTCACGTTTAACGTGAAGCCACAGCGATATGGCTTGAAATCGCAAAGCTTTCCGGCAGGAAAAATTCGCAATCTGTATCGCCTGCGATACAAACTGCCGCCTCCGCCAGCCGGTGGGCAAGGCCGAAGCTGACCTTGAAACCGCCGGTCAATGCGATCAGCCGCGTGTGGTCGGGATGGCGGCCGATCATCGGATCGCGGTCGATGGCCTTCGGGCGAAGCCCCGCCCAGCGTTCGACGATCGGCGCGTCGCGAAGGATCGGAACGATGGCGCGCGCCGCCTCGATCAGCGCGTCGAGCTGGGCATCGGTGGAAACGGGATCGTCGAAGCGGTTCTCGCTGGTGCTGCCGATCGCCGCATGCCCGCCCTCATGCGCGACGACATAGAGACCGTCGAGGAAGATCGTCGGCAGTGCCGGGTCGATCTCCGCCCTCAATAGCGCCGCCTGCCCCTTCACCGGCTGGCCGAGCGGCTGTTTCAGCCCCAGCGTCAGCTCCTGCAGCAGGGGAAAAGACCGATGACCGGCGGCCAGGATGCAGCGGCCGAAGGTGACGGTTTCGCTGCCTATCGCGGCCGTGCCTCGGTCCGGATCGAGATCGGCAACATCAGCATTTTCCATGATGCGCACATGTTTTGCTTGCTGCAGGAAGGCGACCAGCACTGAGATCAGCGAGCGGGGGGCGACGCGGCCGGCAAGCGTATCATGCACGAAACCGCTCTCGCCGGCAGAGGCCTCGACCCAGCCTCCTACATCGGGCCGGTCGAGCACATGCCAGTGGAACCGGCGCTCGCCTGCCCGCCAGTGGCGCTCGGCGTCCGCGGAATGGCCGCGGGCTATACGGTTGAGATGCGGTTTCGGCAGCGGGATCAACCGCCCGGACCTATTATAACCGGCGGAAAGCCCGGTTGCCGCTTCGAGCGCGGCGATTTCGGCTTCGAGCGAGACCAGCGCATCGAACTGGAACTGCTTCTTCTCAGACCAGCGGTCCGGCATATGCGGCAGCAGCGCCCCGAGCAGGCCGCCGCTCGCACCTCTGCCCAGCCTGCCGGCATCGGCAAGAAGGGTGCTCATGCCGCGCCGCTCGGCATGGACGGCCGCCCAGAGACCCATGATGCCGCCGCCGACGATCAGCAGGTCGCAAGAAGATTGACCGGACGCCGGCGCAGGACTATCGGCTTTTTCCATGACAGACGTGAACCCAGATCAGATTGGCGCGGGCGCGCCGCAGCCGCTCGAATGGCGCGACGGCGATATGCCTTATTCCACGACTTTTGGCGATCATTTTTATTGCCAGACCGATGGCCGGCTGGAATGCGGCCACGTCTTCCTCGCCGGCAACGGCCTGCCGGAGCGCTGGAGCGGGCGGCAGACATTCGTGATCGGCGAACTCGGCTTCGGCACCGGCCTGAACTTCGCCGAGACCTGGCGGCAATGGAAGCAGCATCGCGCGGCCGGCCAGCATCTGCATTTCATCTCCTTCGAACTCCATCCGATGCGCGGCGAAGAGATCGGCCGGGCGCTGTCGCACTGGCCGGAGATCGATGCCGAGCGCGAAGCGCTGATAACGGCCTGGCCGCAAGCGCCTGATGGGACCGTCTCGCTCGACCTCGACGACCAGACGCGGCTCAGCGTCGTCTGCGGCCCGGCCCTCGACGGCGTCAAGACGGCGAAGCCGGGCTTCGACGCTTGGTATCTCGACGGCTTCGCCCCGTCACGCAACGGCGACATGTGGTCGGAGGAATTGATGCGTGAGATCAACGAAAGGACCGTCGCCGGCGGCACCTTCGCCACCTATGCCGCGGCCGGCTTCGTGCGCCGCAACCTCATCGCCGCCGGTTTTGCCGTGGAACGCCGCAAAGGTTTCGCGGGCAAGCGCGAAATGCTCTCCGGTGTGAAGGCGGCCCGGTAGGACCTGCTGGACTACATTGCGTATTGCTAACAGTTATCAACTCATGCGATAGTGCTCAAAAAGGAGCGGATATGGCAAGCAGCGCGAACCTTGGACAGCAGCTCGAAACCTATGTAAACGAACTCGTAAAATCGGGACGATATAATTCTCGCAGCGAAGTTCTGCGCGAAGGCATTCGACTTGTCGAGGAACGGGAAAAACGGCTGATGGCGCTCGATCTAGCAATCGGCCAGGGAATCGCCGACGCGGAGGCTGGCCGCCTCAAGCCCATTGGTGATGTCGCCGCCCGCCTTACTGCAAAATATGAAAGCCGTTCGTGATCGTCTTCATTACCGCTCGGGCGGAGACGGATCTTGAGCGTATCGCCGATTATATCGCAATGGATAATCCGCAGCGGGCAGTGAGTTTCATCCATGAACTAGTGGACCGATGTGAACATCTGGCGGACACGCCGAACGGTTTTTCGTTAGTTCCACGCTACGAACACATCCGCCGCCGTCCTTACGGCAACTACCTGATCTTCTATCGAGTCGGCGAGGATCGGATCGAAATTTTGCATATCCTGAACGGTGCTCAGGATTTCGAGAGCATCCTGTTTCCTCGAAAGGATCAGTAGCTCGTACGCCCCGGCTGCTGGTCGTCTTTGCCGAGCCATTGCCGGATCTTTTCTTCTAGCAGCTCGGGGCTGATCGGCTTCGACATGTAGTCGTCCATACCGGCGTCGAGGCAAGCCTCCCGGTCGCTTTCGAGCGCATGGGCGGTGACGCCGATGATCGGCACACGCTGGTCCTGCCCCTTTTCCCTTTCGCGGATCGTCCGGGTCGCCTCATGGCCGTTCATGACGGGCATCGAGACATCCATCATGATGATGCGCGGCGTGTGGCTCTCCCAGGCCGCGACTGCCTCCTGCCCGTTATTGACAACAAGGAAGGAAAGCCCCGTTCCCTGCAGGATCTGGGTGAAGACGATCTGGTTGACCTCGTTGTCTTCGGCGACGAGCACGTCGACGAATTCAGCCGCCCGCTTCTGCGGCGCAGGCACCGGTGCCGGCCCGGCCGTTTCGGCCTGCAACCGGGTGATTTCGGCCTGCGAAGCCTGCTTCACGCGCCGGGCGCGAACCACCTCGACGACGGTGTTACGCAGCACGTTGGCGCGCGCCGGCTTCATCAGATGCGCCTGGCCGTTCAGCGCCGCGAACTCCTTTTCCGTGCCTGAGATATCCATTGACGTCAGGAAAATGATCGGCAGCTCGACAAAGCGGGGATCGGCGCGCAGCCGGCGGGCGACATTGGCGCCGTTCATGTCGGGCATGTGATAGTCGAGTATGACGGCATCGACGGTAACACCGAGATCAGCCGCCGCCTCCAGGATCGCAAGGCCGGTGCCGCCGCCTTCGGCAGCAACGCCGTCGAAGCCCCAGAGCGAAAGCTGCTCGGTGAGGATGCGCCGGTTGACCTCATTGTCGTCGATGACGAGGATGCGCGCGCCCTGCACGTTGATCGGCAGCGGCTTCGGCTCGAGGTGGGCGGCCGCCACCGCAAAGGGCAGTTTGACGGTGAAGACCGAGCCCTTGCCCCATTGGCTCTCGACCTTGATATATCCGCCAAAGAGGTCGACGAGCCCGGCCGTGATCGCAAGTCCGAGCCCTGTTCCTTCATGCCGCCGGGTCGAGGAGGCGTCGACCTGCGAGAACTTGTCGAACACCGATTCCAGCTTTTCCTGAGGAATACCGATACCCGTATCTTCGATCCGGATATTCGTCATGATCTCGCCGCCGGCGACGCTCTCGAATCCGACATCGACGAAGACATGGCCACGCTCGGTGAACTTGACGGCATTGCCGACGAGATTGGTGACGATCTGGCGGAAGCGGCCGGCATCGCCGATCACGGCGGCGGGCAGATCGGGTGCGGCCCGCACCAGCAGCTCGATGTTCTTCTCGGCGGCATGCGAGGAGAGAAGCGTCGCCACATCCTCTACCGCTTCGGTGATATCGAACGCCGCCTTGCGCAGCGTCATCTGTCCGGCATCGATCTTCGAGAAATCGAGAATGTCGTTGATGATCGTCAGCAGCGCATTGCCCGACTTGACGATGATGTCGATGAAGGTTTTCTGGCGCGTATCGAGATTGGTTTTGGCCAGCAGCTCCGCCATGCCGAGCACGCCGTTCATCGGCGTGCGGATCTCATGGCTCATATTGGCGAGGAATTCGGATTTGGCGCGGTCGGCGGCTTCAGCGCGCGACAGCAGCTCGCGCAATTCCTCCTCACGGCTCTTGAGCTCGGTGACATCGGTAAACAGCGCCACCCAATGCTGCCCCGTGCTGATCGTTGCATCCATATTCACCCAGCGCTCGCCGGCGACATGGAAGACGGTTGAGATCGGTTGCCTTGCCGCGATATTGGCGCGCCAACCCTCCAGGATTTCGGCCGCCGCATCGTGAAAATCGCCGCGCGCCGCGCAGAATTCGAACATGCCGAGCCAGCCCTGGCCGGCCGCGATATAATGCGGCGGGATCTGCAGGATATCGGCCATCGCCTCGTTGGACATCTTGATGATCCCGTCCTGGACGATGGCAAGCCCTTGCGACATGGCGTGCGTCGCATCGCGCATCATTTCGCCGACCCGCTCGAGCGCGGCGCGGGTCTCGTGAATTTCCTTCTCCCGCTCGCGCACCGCCGAAATATCGGCATAGGTCAGCAGGATGCGGTCGTTGGAAATGCGCCGGCTGTCGAAGATGACGGATTTGCCGCCCGCCC
The DNA here is from genome assembly GCF_019793465.1 of Rhizobium croatiense. Taxonomy (GTDB): domain Bacteria; phylum Pseudomonadota; class Alphaproteobacteria; order Rhizobiales; family Rhizobiaceae; genus Rhizobium; species Rhizobium croatiense. The sequence continues at coordinate 43,731 of NZ_JAILYJ010000006.1, forward strand.
AGCCGACCTCGATCGGCTCCGGCTCCTCGGCTTCGAACAAGTGCTTGCGAAAGGCATAGAGCTCTTCCGGCGTTCGCGTCCCGTCGTAACGCCCGAGCTCGTAGTTCCGGCGAATGACATCGATGAAGGGGCGCCCGTCGAAACGATCCTCGCGCGGCAGCTCCCAGATGCTGTAGAATTCGTCGTTGACGTAGAGAATCCGATGGTCGTTATCGAGGATCAGCACGCCGATCGGCAGCGAACGCAGGATGCTCTCGATATCCCGATGCAGCACTTCTTCCTGTTTGCGCGAGGCGATCAGCGCCTTCTCGCGCTCCTTGAGCGGCGAGATGTCGGAAAAGGAGCCGACGACATAGGTTCGCCCATCCGCCGTGATGACGCGGTTGACGCGAGAGATGACGGGATAGACGTGGCCGCCCTTGCTCGGCATCTCGCTCTCGAGCTCCACCGAAATGCCATCCCTGAGCGCCAGCAGGTTTTCCTGGTAGATCGGCTCAGCACCTTCCGGCCCGAACATCTCGTGTTCGGTCATTCCCAGATACTCGGAGCGGGTGCCGCCGCTGAAGGTCTCGTAATATTTGTTAGCATAGATCAGGCGATGCTTGTCATCACGTACGAAGACGGCAACCGGCAGATCTTCCAGCACAGTGCGCAGCGCGTCGAGTTCGCTGACGCTGTCACCCCAGGCCGAATCGCCGGCGGGCGCAGGACGTGCGCCCTTGCGATGAGCGGCGTTGACAACCAGCGGGCGGCCGTCTGCGGCGAAAATGCCGATCGGTTGATCGAGCTTTTCCAGTGCCTCACGCACCTGGGCAAGATCGGCGGCCGAGGCAGGGTCGCTTGCTATCCCGTTATCGTTTACAGTCTGAGGGCTGCCGCCGATCCCCTTGTTGCCAACGGCGCGGCGCTCGCGGGCTTCGAAGATCCCGAGCACATAGATCCGCTCCGGCGACGGCGAGAAACTTTCGATCTGGATGCGCTCATGGTTGAGGCTCGCCGCGTCGAAGCAGATGGCGTTTTCCTCGGTGCCGAATACCAGCGCGCGACGTTCCTTGTCCTCACGTTCCTCCTCTTCGGGACGGTCGAAGAGTTCGCGGCTGCGCCTGCCGATGAAATCGGAAATCTCGCGGCCGAAGAAACGGGCATAGGCCTCGTTGACGGCGACATAACGCAGCTCGCTATTCTTGACATAGGCCGGGGTATCCAGATCAGCGATCCGGCGGCAAGCCAACTCCAATATGTCCCCGGCTGATTTCAAGAAATTGACGCTCCCGCAATAAGTGAAATATCAACGACAAAGACTATAACGCCAAGGCTTTTAACAAGGTTTTAACCATATATTTCAGCAGCGGATTTTTAGGGCCGCTTCACCGAGCCGAACATCCCCAGATTAACCGCCCGGGTGGCACGAGACTGAAAGGACCGGGGCGCAGTCGGCATTCTGCCGCCTTGAACAACGAGCTGCCATGTCACGGGCCGTTGAAATCATGACGAAAATTTAATGCGGCAAGCGCTTGCGCAGCCATCGCGCCGCCGCGATCGGGGCGGAGTCTGAACACGGCTTTATCGAAGCCAGTCTAGATAAGGAAGTTAACATGTCCGTTCTTCATAAGACCATGGCGACGGGCCTGATCGCGCTGACCCTTGCCGGCGCCTCGCTCGCCACCGCCACCACCGCCGATGCCCGTCCACGCGATGCCTTCTGGGGCGGCCTTGCCGCCGGCGTCGTCGGCGGCGCGCTGCTGTCCGAGGCCACCCGCCCCGCCTACCCCGTTTATCCGGCTTATCCCGTCTATCGACCTTACCCCATCTACCGGAGCTATTACCGGCCGTCCTATTGCCATATCGAATGGCGGCACGATCGCTGGGGCGAGCCTTATCGCGTCAAGGTCTGCCGAGAATAGGGCAAACCACACCCGGCGCCGCTTGAGCTCCCGGCGGCGCCGGCCACAACGCGCTGATCTGGCGGGCTTTCGCCCGCCAGATCGATTGCTTGCACCGGAGCTGCATCCGTTACGGAGAAAGCTCCTCCAGAACGCGGCCCTTGGTTTCCACGGCAAAGAACATCGTCACGATCGCCCCGACGATCAGAATGGCTGCGAAACTCGCGAAGACATATTGGATGCCCAGGGAAGACATCAGCGTGCCGACGATGATCGGGCCGGTCGATGAACCCAGGCGAAGCCAGGCGCTGCCGGTTCCTGTTCCGAGCGCCCTGAGGCGCGTCGGGTAGATTTCCGCCGAATAGAGATAGAGCGAAAAGGTGACTGTCTGGACGATGGCATAGGCAAGCCCGCCAAGGATCAGAACCTGTATGGCGGAGGTTGCGCCGAGCCATGCGAGCGCCAGAAGCGGCAGGGGAGCGAGAAGCAGCGCGCCGGTGTACCAGCGCTTGCGCCCCACCTTGTCGATGAGCAGCGCGCAGATGACGGCGGCGATCACGCCTCCGAGCGAGGTCAGGAATCCATAAAAGATGCTCGTTTGCAGCGGAAGGTTGAAGACCTGCCGATAGAGCGTCGGTAGCCATGTAATCGTACCGTTGGCGACCGTATAGGCGGTGAACCACATGGCCCAGATGGTGAGCGTTCGCTTCAGGTAAATTCCCTGGAAGAGCTCCCGCCAGTCGGATGTACGGCGGACCGGCGCCTGGACGCGCTTCGGCTCAGGCAGCTCCTTGCCGGTTGCGCGAGCACTCTCTTCCATGCGGGTGACGATCGCGTCGGCTTCCTCGTAGCGACCGTTTGCGGCCAGCCAGCGCGGCGACTCCTTCAGGAACCAGCGCAACGGGATCATCAGGATTGCGGGAACGAGGCCGACGACGAACATCGCCTTCCAGCCGTAGACCGGCACCATGAAGTAGCCGATCAGCCCGGCGCCGACCAGGCCGAGCAGGAACATGACCTCGTAGAGAAGGAAGAATTTGCCGCGCCCCTTCGATCCGATCAGCTCATTGATATAGGCGCTTGCGACAGGCACCTCACCGCCCGTGCCGATTCCCTGGACGAACCGGAAGGCCATCATCATTCCGGCGCCGGCGGCAAACAGGCAGGCGACATCCATGCTGACGAAGAGCAGGATGGTGAACAGAAGAACCTTCAACCGGCCGATCTTCTCGGCGAGCCAGCCGAACAGGACGGCGCCGATCAATTGGCCGAGATAGCCCATCGACAGGATCATGCCGGTCTGTGCAGGGCTGAGCCCCCACTCGCGCACCAGCACGGGCATGGCATAAGCGATGGCGATCACCGTATAGCCGTCGAAAAAAGTGGCTGCGCCGATGATATTGCGCGCCCAGAAGACCTCGCGGGTGATGGGAAGACGCTCCAGGCGAGCGCTGATTTCGGCCTGTTGATCAGCGGCATTCGCCGCCTCGGCCGGCATAGGCTGCATGACATTCATTGGTTCCTCCTTCTCGCCCCGTGGCTACCACTCTCCCGGCCAGGGGCGCTCCTGTTCGATGTTTATTGCTACGTGTCAGCTTGTCCTGTCAGTGCAATGGGCTTCAAAGGGAAATGCCATCTTCGGCAAAGGCTGCTTTCCACGGCTTCCTCCCTCCCATCGGAATGACGCTCCCGCGGCATGCGCAGGAGCGTCGGATGCATCACTCGGCAGCCAGGAGCTGGTCGACTCGGCCGATACCGGCGGCGTCGAAGGCGGCAAAAATTTCCGCTTCGGCTTTTTCGCCAAGGCTCTTCAGCGGCTCGCGGATGGTCGCATGATCAAGCACGCCGCGATGCACGAGACCGAGTTTGAGCGCCACGGTGCCCTCCATATGGGAGCCGCGATGATAGACGGCCCGAGTCACCGGCAGAAGGCGTTCGAAAATCTTCCGGGCTTCTGGATAGTTCTGCGCCTTGCCTGCCTTGATCAAGTCGATCAGCAGTTCCGGCGCGATATTGCCATAGCCGACCAGCAAGCCGTCGACGTCGAACATGGTCGGCAGCAGCCATTCGTCGTGGCAGCTCAGAACCTGAAGATTGGGGTTGGCCTTCTTCAGTTCCGGAATCTCGACGTACCAGCGCTTCATGTTGCGCACGCCGTTCTTGGTGGCGACGACACCTTCCTGCGTGGCGATCGCCAGCTGCGTGTCGAGATCATAAGATGCCTTGGTGGCGTCAGGATATTGGAACAGGATGCACTGCAGGCCGGATTCCTGCCAGATCGCCTTGTAGCGATCCTGGGGAGCGCCCTTCTGAAAGCCGAAGCGCAGCCAGCCATGGTTCGGATAGACAAGCGCGCCGGTGGCGCCGGCGGCCTTGCACTTTTTCGCCTCTTCGGCAGCTACCTTGGTACCTTCGCCGGTGATCCCGGCAATGATCGGCACGGCCCCGTCGACCGCCTCGACATAGGTGCGGATAAGAGCGAGGCGCTCCTCCTCGGTGAGGAAAGTGCCCTCACCGGCATGGCCGAGAATAACGAGGCTTTTAACGCCTTCCATCGAAACCAGCCATTTGGCGATCTTTGCGTTGGCCTTGTGGTCGACTTCGCCGTCGCGAGTGAAGGCGGTAACGGGCGCCGGGCTCAGCCCGCGCAGATCCATCGGTTGCATCTTGATCTCCTCCTTTGCGATCGCTGCTCATCCACGATCAGCGACGGGATCGTTAGTGGGAACGTTCCCAATATCGTTCTCGAATTCTCTGGAGTCAATTCTTTTTTTGGTGCATGTTCGCGAACGGCGCCCGACTGCCGCGACTCGAATGGAAAAGCTTCAATGAATTCAAAGTTGGACGAAATGCCCGGTCAAAGCCGCGTCACCATTCTTGACGTGGCTGCCGCAGCCGGCGTTTCCAAATCCACCGTATCCCGCATCCTGGACGAGCGGCTTCCCCGCTCCGACAGCGATACCGCCCGCCGCGTTCGCAAGGTGGCGGAAGAGCTTGGCTACGTCAGGGACGTTTCGGCAGCGAGCCTCAGGCGTGGCAACACCATGACGGTCGGCGTGATCGTGCCGAGGCTGACGGATACGGTCATGGCTATGCTTTACGAAGCGCTCGCCAAAGCCTGCAGTCGTACGGGCCGCTTCGCTATTGTCGCCACCACCGACGACAAGCCGAAGGCCGACCGCCTTGCCGCCGAGTCCCTGCTGAGACGCGGCGTCGATGGACTGATCCTTTCCACGGCGCGGGAAGATGACGACTTTCCGGACGAGCTGGCGAGACGCGGTGTTCCCTATGTGCTGGCGCTGCGAACCGACGGCCACAGCCTTTCCTCCGTTGGCGATGACAGGCTGGGCGGCTACCTCGCCGCGCGCCACCTGCTCGACCTCGGCCATCGCAGGATCGGCGTCATTGCCGGCCCGTCCTATGCCTCCAGTTCGCGAGGCCGCGTGGAGGGTTTCAGCCAAGCACTGAACGAAGCGGGACTGACTGTGGATCTCTCCTGCATCATCCCCTCGACATTCGGCATCGAGTCCGGCGCCGTCGCCGTTGAGACGCTGATGAACCTTAGCCCTCGCCCCACCGCTATTTTTGCCGTCAACGACAATACCGCCATCGGCGCCTTGTCGGGGTTGACCAAACTTGGCCTTTCCGTACCGCAGGATATATCGATCGTCGGTTACAATGACATTCCGATCGTCAGCCACCTTCCTACGCCGCTCACGACGTTGCGCGTCCCGTTCGAGCAGATCGCTGCAAATGCCCTTGATCTCCTTGCGGGTGATGGCGGTTCCGTCGACGATCGCATCCGGATTTCGGCTCCGACACTCATTCCCAGGAAATCAACAGCGCCGCTGCGCTGAAAGATCGCGAGAGGATCAGCATGCCGGAACCACTCAAGAACCTGCTGCATGCGGCGCTGGTCGGCGATATGGCCGACCGCATCGCCGCCAATGCGCCGGCCTTCGACGAGCAGCGTTTCATGCGGTTGGCGACCGATGGGCTCGATTCGCTGGAACTGATGGAACGTTCGGCGCTGATCCGCGACGCGCTGTTTGCCACCCTTCCCGACGATTTTATTGAAGCAGCCGCCATCCTGAAGGCGAGCTTGCCTACATTAGCCAGGCCAGGACTGTCCGGCTGGATGCTGCTGCCGGTCAACCAGTTCATCGCCGCGCGCGGCCCCGATCATTTCGAGCTTGGCCTCGATCTCCTCAAGGCGCTGACGCCGCATTTCACCGCCGAATTCGGTATCCGTCCCTTCATCCATCGCGACCAGCAGCGCGCGCTTGCCATCATCTCCGGCTGGCTCGATGATCCCGACCAGCATGTGCGCCGGCTGGCTAGCGAGGGAACGCGGCCGCGTCTACCCTGGGCCATGCGCCTGCCGCAGCTCGTCAAGGATCCCGCGCCGATCCTGCCGATCCTGACCGCGCTGATGGACGATCCGGAAGATTATGTCCGCCGCTCCGTCGCCAACAGCCTGAACGATATCGCAAAGGATCATCCGGATATGGTCGCCGCCTTCATCGCCGGCCATATCCAGGGCGCCTCCAGCGAACGCCGCCGGCTGCTGAAACATGCCTCGCGCACGCTCTTGAAGAAGGGCCATGCTCAGGCGCTCGCCAATTTCGGCTTCGGCGCATCCGCTTCGCTCGAATGCGAACTCCGCCTGGTCAACGGCGAGGTAATGTTCGGTGAAGGGCTGGATTTCGTAATCCGGGTGACCAATGCCGGTAAGGCCGCGCAATCGGTCATGATCGACTACGCTATCCACCATGTGAAGGCTGACGGCTCGCTGTCCCCGAAGGTCTTCAAGTGCAAGTCGATCATGCTTGCGCCCGGGCAGAGCCAGGCGATCGAGCGCCGCCACGCCATGCGGCCGATCACCACGCGACGCTATTATCCCGGGCAACACCGCATCGCCATCCTCGTCAATGGCGCGGAAAGCGCGTCGGAAAGCTTCATCCTGAAAATGCCGTCGCCCGATCCGAGCTAAGGCTTTTTGTGCACCGCACTTGACTTTCCACGCGAATTAGCCCAAATGCGGCTCAGCTTTCACCCTTCCGGCCGCCGCGTGAGCGTGCCCCTGCTAAAAAATACGAAACGCAGGAAGAAGGGACAAAAGCGCATTTCGATAGAGGCCGCACTCTCCCATTAGCGGCCAGAAGCGCTGGAAAGCTTTTTCCAACTCACAAGTTCCCACTTCACGCGGGGTTCTTGACGCCAGAATGAAACCGGATCGCATGGTGCGTTCCGGACATAGTCGTTGTGGCGCCCCGAAAGGTTATGCCTTGACTAATTTTGAATCGCTTGGCGTCTCCAAGCCGATCGTCGCCACCTTGTTCCAGCTCGGCATCGAAACGCCGACGCCGATCCAGGAACAGGCCATCCCCCTCCTCCTCCAGGGCCGAGACCTGATCGGGCTTGCCCAGACAGGCACCGGCAAGACCGCCGCCTTCGGCCTGCCGCTTATCGAAAAGCTGCTTGCCGACGAGCGTCGACCCGACAACCGCACGACGCGGACGTTGATCCTGGCGCCGACCCGCGAGCTGGTGAACCAGATCGCCGACAACCTGAAGAAATTCATCCGCAAATCGCCGCTGCGCATCAATGTCGTCGTCGGCGGCGTCTCGATCAACAAGCAGCAGCTTCAGCTGGAAAAAGGCACCGATGTTCTGGTCGCCACGCCCGGCCGCCTGCTTGATCTCGTCAATCGCCGCGCCATCACCCTGACCACGGTGCGCTATCTCGTGCTTGATGAAGCCGACCAGATGCTCGACCTCGGCTTCGTGCACGATCTGCGCAAGATCGCCAAGCTGGTGCCGAAGAAGCGCCAGACCATGCTGTTTTCGGCCACCATGCCGAAGGCGATCGCCGATCTCGCCGGCGAATATCTCGTCGATCCCGTCAAGGTCGAAGTCACGCCTCCGGGCAAGGCCGCCGACAAGGTCGAGCAGTATGTCCATTTCGTCGCCGGCAAGAACGACAAGACGGAACTGCTGCGCAAGTCGCTGACCGAAAATCCCGACGGCCGCGCCATCGTCTTCCTGCGCACCAAGCACGGTGCCGAGAAGCTGATGAAGCACCTCGACAATATCGGCTATTCCGTCGCCTCGATCCACGGCAACAAGAGCCAGGGCCAGCGCGAGCGGGCGCTGAAGGCCTTCCGTGACGGCAGCATCAAGACGCTGATCGCCACCGACGTTGCCGCCCGCGGCATCGATATTCCTGCCGTCAGCCACGTCTACAACTACGACCTGCCGGAGGTGCCCGACGCCTATGTCCATCGCATCGGCCGCACGGCGCGCGCCGGCCGCGACGGCATCGCCATTGCCTTCTGTGCTCCCGACGAAGCCAAGCTGCTGCGTGATATCGAGCGCCTGATGGGCATCGACATAGCAGTCGCAAGCGGCGAACCGCCGGCCAATATCAACAGTAGCGGCCCCCGCCGCGGCAACGGCAATGGCAACAACCGCAACCGCGGTGGCGGCCATGGTCGCGAAGGTCAAGGTCGCGAAGGCCAGGGTCGCGGCGAAGGCCGTGGCGATGCCAACCGCTCGGAGCATCGCGGCAGCCGCCAGGAACGCCGCCCGCGTCCCGAGCGTACAGGCCGCAACGAGGACTTCCGCGGCCAGCGCCGCGGTGAAGCGGCCCCGAACCTCGGCCCCGACAATGATCTGGTCTCGACCTCCGACTTCCGCCCCTCGGCAAAGCCGCAGCGTCCCGCACATCAAGGCGCCCACGCCAATGGCGAGCCGAGCGGTCATCACCGCGGCAATAACCGCCACGCCCACGGCCGCCCGGCCCGCAAGCACGGCGAAGACCGCGGTCAGCATCAGGCCCAGGGCGGCGAACCACGCCGCGAGGGCAATGACGGCAACCGCCGCGGCGGCTCCGGCTCCCGCAATGGCGGCCAGCGCCGCGAACGCGCCTGATCAGCGACCGATTGAAAAGTGCAAAGGCCGGGCAAACCCGGCCTTTTGCTATTTATGCTTCCACCGGCTTGCGTTCGACCGCCTTGCGGTTGGTCAGATAGACGCCGGCGACCACGATCACTGTGCCGAGAATCAACGGCACGGTCAGCGGTTCCCCGAAGGCGATGAAGGCTTCGAACGCGACGGCTGGCGGCATCAGATAGATCAGCGAGGCGGCGCGGGAGACCTGCCCCCGGCGGATCAGATAGAGCAGCAGCCCGACGCCACCCATCGACAGGCCGAAGACCGACCAGATCAGCGCGGCAAAGGCCTGCGCGGTGCCGTCGAATTGCTGATGCTCGAAGATCAGCGAAAGCGGCAGGGTGAGAATCAATGCCCCGACATATTGCAGCGTGGCGATCGACCTGAGATCGCCGGATTGCAAGTGCTTCTTCTGGTAGAGCGTGCCGTAGGTGACGGCCCCCATGGCGATAAGGTTGATCGCCAGCGGCAGCGCATGCGTGAGATCGGCGGTCGCCGGATCGAGGAGTTTCGGCGAAATGGCAATGGCAATGCCGATGAAGCCGAAGACAAGGCCGAGTTTCTGCGTCTGCTGCAACCGCTCGCCGACGAGAAACGGAGCCGCCATCGCCGTCAATAACGGCTGCAGCGCCGCGATGATGCCCGATATGCCGGCCGGCACGCCATTGGCAATCGCCCACCACAGGCCGGCGAGATAAAAGCCGTGCAGGAAGAAACCGGAATAAACGGCCCGCAGCGCCGTCAACCGGCTTTTCGGCCATTGCGCCCCGGTCGCCAGGCAAAAGGCGAGGAACGCCAAGGCCGACAGCGCGTAACGTATCGAAAGGAAGGTGAAAGGCTCCGAATGCAGCGCCGCATATTTCGCCACCACCCAGCCCGTGGACCAGAGCAGGACGAAAACGGCGGGGGCGAAGCGGTCAAGGGACATGGGGCTGCTCAGCGGAAAAGAGTTCGCCATGCTGATAGCTCCAGCCGAAGGCCGCGGTCAAAGGCGAAGCGTTGATGCTTATTTGAAATTTCGTTGATGGTTGGGACAACCGACAAGCCGGAGACGATACTTTCAATATGGTGAACGAGCCCATCGGAAGCTCGCCAGTATGGTACGCAGTGAGGATTCTCCGGCGCTTCCCCACACCCTACCTCATTCCTGTGCTCGTCACAGGAATCTATCGCGCCCAAGTCCTTGGGCGCGATAGACACTCTTCACTTTAGAAGTCATTCACGGCGCGGACGCGCCGTGGCTGGCCGAGCGAAAAACCATCACCTGCTCACATTTTGAGCAGTCATTACGGAATAACCATTCCCACCCCGCGTCCCATCACCTCAAATGCCCGGAAATCCCGCCTCTTTCCCGCAACGCAAAATCTTTTCCCCGAACTGCGCATGGTTCTTGCATTGCAATTTGCGTTGTATTCAAATGAACAAAAAAGGGGAGCCGCACCTTTGGCATTTGACGAAATGATTACCGGGGACGAGAGTCCCCGCCCGCCTTATGAAAAATATTTCGAGTGGTACAATAGCCAAGACCGGTCGCATCTGATTGCCAAGTCCCGCGATGCGGAGAACATCTTCCGGAAGACCGGCATCACCTTCGCGGTCTACGGCCACGCCGACAGCTCCGAAAAGCTCATCCCCTTCGACATCATTCCCCGCATCATCTCCGCCCGCGAATGGCGCAAGCTTGCCCAGGGCATCGAACAACGGGTGATCGCCCTCAACGCCTTCCTCGACGATATCTACCATAAGCAGGAGATCATCCGTGCCGGCCGCGTTCCGCGCGAGCTGATCGAGCACAATGTCGCCTTTCTGTCCGAAATGATCGGCTTCCGCCCGCCCGGCGGCGTCTACACCCATATCGTCGGCACCGACATCGTGCGCACCGGCGAGGATCAGTTCTACGTGCTGGAGGATAATGCCCGCACCCCTTCCGGCGTCAGCTACATGCTGGAAAACCGGGAAACCATGATGCAGATGTTCCCGGAACTCTTCCATGAGAACAAGGTGCAGCGCGTCGAAGACTATCCCTATCTGCTGCGCCAGAGTCTTGCTTCGCTTGCGCCTCCCGGCTGCACCGGCAAGCCGCGCGTCGCGGTGCTGACGCCCGGCATCTATAATTCGGCCTATTACGAGCATTCCTTCCTCGCCGACATGATGGGCGTCGAACTGGTCGAGGGCTCTGATCTGCGCGTCATCGACGGCAAGGTGAAAATGCGCACGACCCGCGGCTACGAGGCGATCGACGTGCTCTACCGCCGCGTCGACGACGACTTCCTCGATCCCCTGACCTTCCGAGCTGATTCCGCGCTCGGCATCCCCGGCATCATGGACGTCTACCGCTCCGGCAATATCACCATTGCCAACGCGCCCGGAACCGGCATTTGCGACGACAAGGCGATCTATTCCTACATGCCGGAGATCGTCGAATTCTACACCGGCAGCAAGGCGCTGCTCGAAAACGTGCCGACCTGGCGCTGCTCGGAAGCATTAAGCCTGAAATACGTGCTGGAGCACCTGGAGGAGCTGGTCGTCAAGGAAGTCCACGGCTCCGGCGGCTACGGCATGCTGGTCGGCCCGACGGCGTCGAAGAAAGAGCGTGCCGATTTCGCCGAAAAACTGAAAGCCAAGCCGAACAACTACATCGCCCAGCCGACGCTGTCGCTCTCCACCGTGCCGATCCTCGTCAACAAGGGGATCGCGCCGCGCCATGTCGACCTTCGTCCCTATGTGCTCGTCTCGGACAAGGTTCAGATCATTCCGGGCGGGCTCACCCGCGTGGCGCTGAAGCAAGGCTCTCTGGTGGTCAATTCCAGCCAGGGCGGCGGCACGAAAGACACCTGGGTATTGGAGGACTGATGCTCGGAAGAACCGCAAACGGCCTCTATTGGATGTTCCGTTACATCGAGCGCGCCGAAAATATCGCCCGCCTCGTCGATGCCGGGCTGCGCATGTCGCTGACCCGCAGCAGCGCCGGCGACGACAACTGGGATGGCGTGCTGCAAAGCGCCGGCGTACGCGAAGCTTATGACGAGGGCCACGCGAAGCTGACGAATGCCGATGCGATCGACTATCTCCTGCGCGATCGCGCCAATCCGTCGAGCGTCATGTCCTGCATCGAGTCCGGCCGCAACAACGCCCGCATGGTGCGCACCGCGCTGACGCGCGAGACCTGGGAAGCGACCAACGAATGCTGGATCGACTTGAAGTCGCTGCTCGAAAAGCGCGTCAAGCCGGCCGAGATGCCCGAGGTGATCGACGCCATCAAGCGCCGCGCCGGCCTGATCCGCGGTGCCTTCCACGGTTCGACGCTGCGCAACGAGCTCTATAATTTCGCCCGCATCGGCACCTTCATTGAGCGGGCCGATAATACCAGCCGCATTCTCGACGTGAAATATTACGTGCTGCTGCCCTCGGTCTCGGCGGTCGGCTCCTCGCTCGACAATGTCCAGTGGGAATCGATTCTGCGCTCGGTCTCCGCCCACCGCGCCTATAGCTGGGCCTATGACGGCGAATACCGGGCGATGAACATTGCCGACTTCTTGACGCTGAACGTCCAGATGCCGCGTTCGCTTGCCTATTGCTACGAAAAGATCGTCAGCAATCTCGGCTATCTCGCCCAGGATTACGAGGCGCGGCTGCCTGCCCACGACACCGCCGACGCGATCCGCACCACGCTGCAGACCCGGGCGATCCGCGACATCATGGATCAGGGCCTGCACGAATTCCTGGAGGATTTCGTCTCGCGCAACAACCAGCTCGGCGCAGAGATTTCCGACGGCTACCGGTTCTATGTTTAAGCGGATCAGACCATGAGACTGAAGATCAGCCACCTCACCGAATACCGCTACGACGAGCCGGCGCAGTTCTCGCTGCAACGCCTCAGACTGACGCCGCCGACAACCGCTTCTCAGAAGGTGCTCGGTTGGTCGTTGAACGTCGAGGGCGCCACGCCCGAGGTGGAGTATGACGACCAGTACGGCAACCACGTCAATCTGGTCTCGCTGGAAGGCGTGCAGCACGTGACGCGCATCTTGGCCGAGGGCGAGGTCGAGACGGCGGACAATAATGGTGTCACCGGCCCGCACACCGGCTTCTGCCCGCTTTGGCTCTTCCTGCGCGAGACGCCGCTGACCAAGGGCGGCAAGCTCATCAAAGAGCTCGTCAAGAGCGTCGGCGGCGACAACGAGCTTGCCCGCATGCATGCGCTGATGGCGGCAATCCATGTGACGGTCGACTATAAGCCCGGCACCAGCAACGCCGCGACGACGGCCGAACAGGCGCTGGAGAAGAAGAGCGGCGTCTGCCAGGACCATGCGCACATCTTCGTTTCCGCCGCCCGCGCCCTGCAGGTCCCGGCCCGTTACGTCTCCGGCTATCTGATGATGGAGGAAAAGATCGAACAGGCGGCGACCCATGCCTGGGCCGAGGCCCATATTCCCGGCCTCGGCTGGGTCGGCTTCGATCCCGCCAACGAGATCTGCCCGGATGCCCGCTACGTCAGGATCGCCTCCGGCCTCTGCTACCGCGACGCTGCGCCGATCTCCGGCATGCGCATCGGCACGCCGGGCGAAACACTGTCGGTCACCGTGAAGGTGGAAGATGGCGGGCAATTGCAAAGCCAGAGCCAGAGCTGAGCGACATCGGCTGTGAATCTATGTCCCCCTGCGGCCCGGCTGGGGAGCCGGCGACCGGCGCATCCGGCATTCCGACATACTCCGGCGCGTTAAACTCCACACCCAGGCAGCAATCAATCTGCTGCAAAAACCTGGAGGTGGCCACGCCCGCCATAGCTGAGGATCGCCTGATCGGCCGTCATTAACGGCACGCGATGGAAACGGGCTGTAGCGACGATGAGGCGGTCGGCGGGATCGGCATGAAAAGTACCGGGCAACCGAACGCTATCCACTGCAATGGATGGCTCAATCGGTGCCAGTTCAAGTCCCGGCAGAGCCAACGCACTTTCGATCCACCGCCCGACGTCGTCTCCAAGAGCCAAGCGTCCTTTCTGCACAAGCATCGCGATTTCCCAAGGTGTGATCGCCGAAACCAGGATCCGGCTTTTCTCCGTCATCTCGTCGATGATGCGCCGGGCATGTGAACCGAGACGCGCATCGTCATGCATCGCCCAGATCAGGATATGGGTGTCAATGACGATCAACGGACGGCTTCCCAATCCTCCGGCTCGCCTACCGGGGACAGCGGATCGTCATAGCGTAGGACGCTGCCCTTCATCGCGCCAATAATGCTTTTCCGCTCGTTTGCCTCGCGTGCCGGTGAGAGCACCGCAACAGGCCTGCCGCGCTTGGTGATCACGATGGTTTCGTCATCGCTCTGCATCTGATCGATAAGGTTCAGGCATTTCGCCTTGAACTCAGTGGCGCCGACGACCTTCGACATGACCATATCTCCTGTACATCTGTACAGAAATATAGACATTTTCGAAGCAAGCGCAAAGAAAAAGGCGGGATGAAGTGCCCGCCTTTTCCAGCTTCGGATAGATGCCCTGTCAGTGGCTGTCCTTGCCGACAGCATTTCCGCGACATCCCTTGAGGAAGTCGAGGTCGGCGCCGGTATCGGCGCCTTCGACATGCTGCTGGTGCAGGTAGGCGTAGCCCGACGTCGGCAGATCGTGGTTCGGCTGCCATTCGGCAAGCCGCCGCGCCAGTTCCTCGTCGGAAATGTCGAGATGCAGGCGACGGTTCGGCACGTCGAGCTCGATCATATCACCGTTCTTCACGACCGCGAGCGGACCGCCGACGGCCGCTTCCGGAGAGGTGTGCAGCACGACGGTGCCATAGGCGGTACCCGACATGCGGGCGTCGGAAATGCGCACCATGTCGAGAATGCCCTTCTTCAGCACCTTCGGCGGCAGTCCCATGTTGCCGACCTCGGCCATGCCGGGATAGCCCTTCGGCCCGCAATTCTTCATGACCATGACGCAGTTTTCGTCGATGTCGAGATTGTCGTCGTTGATCTTGGCCTTGTAGTCGTCGATATCCTCGAACACGACCGCCCTGCCCTTGTGCACCAGAAGATGCGGCGAGGCGGCCGAAGGCTTCAACACCGCGCCCTTCGGCGCGAGATTGCCGCGCAGCACGACGATGCCGCCCGACGAGGTCAGCGCTTTTTCGGCCGGCAGAATGACGTCTTCGTTCCAGTTGACGACGTCCTTGACCTCATCCCAGACGGTTTCGCCCGAGACGGTCAGCGCGTCCTTGTGCAGGAGCCCGGCCTCGCCGAGGCGCTTCAGCACGACAGGCAGGCCGCCGGCATAGAAGAATTCTTCCATCAGGTACTTGCCCGACGGCATCAGGTTGACGATGGTCGGCACATCGCGGCCGCAGCGGTCCCAGTCGTCGAGCGAAAGATCGATGCCGACGCGGCCGGCGATGGCGAGCAGGTGGATGACGGCGTTGGTCGATCCGCCGATCGCCGCATTGGTGCGGATGGCGTTCTCGAAAGCCTGCTTCGTCATGATCTCGGACGGCTTCAGGTCGTCCTTGACCATCTGCACGATGCGGCGGCCGGTCAGCTGCGCCATCACCTTGCGGCGGGAATCGACGCCGGGGATCGCGGCGTTGCCGGAGAGCGCCATGCCAAGCGCCTCGGCCATCGACGCCATCGTCGAGGCGGTGCCCATGGTGTTGCAGGTGCCCGATGAGCGGCTCATCGAGGCTTCCGCCTCGAGGAACTCGGCCTGCGTCATCTCGCCGGCCTTCACCATTTCGGAGAACTTCCACAGATGCGTGCCGGAGCCGACGCGTTCGCCGCGGAAATAGCCGTTCAGCATCGGTCCGCCGGTGACGACAATCGACGGCAGGTCGCAGGAGGCCGCGCCCATCAGCAGCGACGGCGTGGTCTTGTCGCAGCCGACGAGCAGCACGCAGCCATCCATCGGCTGGCCGCGGATCGCCTCTTCCACCGCGAGCGCGGCGAGGTTGCGGTACATCATCGCGGTCGGACGGAAGGTGTTTTCGGAGGCCGAGAATACCGGCACCTCGAGCGGGAAACCGCCGGCTTCCCATACACCCGCCTTCACCTTCTCGGCGAGCTCTCTCAGATGACCGTTGCACGGGGTCATATCCGACCAGGTGTTGAGGATGCCGATCACCGGCCGGCCATCGAACAGGTCGTGCGGATAACCCTGGTTTTTAAGCCAGCCGCGGTGATAAATCACATCGCGGCTCGTGCCGCCGTACCATTCCTGCGACCTCAGCCGGCGCGGCCATTCCGCTTTCTTTTTCATTTTCTCTGTCCTTCAGGTGAATTGCCGGGCCGCCTCGTACGGCCCGGGTCATCGGATATGTCTCAAGCCAGCGTGTAGGCGGTCTTGACCACCGTAAAGAATTCGCTCGCATACTTGCCCTGCTCGCGCGGACCGTAGGACGAACCCTTGCGGCCGCCGAACGGCACATGGAAGTCGACGCCCGCGGTCGGCAGGTTGACCATGACCATGCCGGCCTCGGCGTTGCGCTTGAAATGCGTCGCATGCTTCAGGCTGGTCGTGGCAATGCCGGCCGAAAGGCCGAACGGCGTGTCGTTGGCCGTCGCTAAGGCCTCGTCATAGTCCTTGACCCGGATCACCGAGACGACAGGTCCGAAGATCTCCTCGCGCGAGATGCGCATCTGGTTGGTCGCTTCGGTAAACAGCGTCGGCTGCAGGTAGAAGCCGGGTGTTTCGCGGGAAATCACTTCGCCGCCGAAAGCGAGCTTGGCGCCTTCCTTTTTGCCGATCTCGATGTAGTCGGTGTCGGTCTTCAGCTGCCGCTCGTCGACGACGGGGCCGATATGCGTGCCGGCCTTCAGCGCGTTGTCGACGACCAGCGTCTTCAGCTTCTCGGTCAACGCCGCGACGAACTTGTCGTGAATGCCTTCGGTGACGATCAGGCGCGACGAAGCGGTGCAGCGCTGGCCGGTCGAGAAAAAGCCGGAATTGGCGGCGGCTTCGACGGCGACGGAGAGATCGGCGTCGTCGAGCACGACCATCGGGTTCTTGCCGCCCATTTCCAGCTGGAACTTGCGGTTATGCTCGATCGAGGCGGCGGCGACGCGGCGGCCGGTGCCGGTCGAGCCGGTGAAGGTGATGCCGGCAACGTCGGGGCTTTCCAGCATGGCCTGGCCGACGACCGAGCCCTTGCCCATGACGAGGTTCAAGACACCCTTCGGCAGCCCTGCCCGATTGAGGATGTCGACAATCGCCCAGGAGCAGGCCGGCACCAGTTCGGCCGGCTTGAAGACGATCGTGTTGCCGTAGCAGAGCGCCGGGGCGATCTTCCAGGCCGGGATGGCGATCGGGAAATTCCACGGCGTGATGATGCCGATGACGCCGAGCGCCTCGCGGGTGATCTCGACGCCGATGTTCGGACGCACCGACGGGATGACCTCGCCGGCAAGCCGCAGCGCTTCGCCTGCGAAGAATTCGAAGATCTGCGAGGCGCGGATGACTTCGCCGGTGGCTTCCGGCAGGGTCTTGCCTTCTTCGCGGGCGAGCAGTGCGCCGAGCTCGTCCTTGCGCGCCATGATCTCGTCGCCGGTCTTCTTCAGGATGACGTGGCGTTCCCATATGCCCGAGCGCGACCAGGCCGGGAAGGCGGCCTTGGCGGCGGCGATGGCGTTCTTGGTATCTTCGGCGCTGCCGTCGGCATAGAGACCGACGACTTCGTTGGTGTCCGACGGATTGATGTTCTTCGTCGCGTTCGTGCCGACCCATTCGCCGGCGATCAGGTTTTGATAAATGGTCATGGGCTCAACAAGCCTCCTTTACCGTTTACAAACAACGGCCCGGCTGCGGATGCAGCCCGACCTCGAAAATCAGAGCTGCTTGACGGAAATCTCTTCTTCGGCCGCTACCTTCAGCGGATTGCGCAGCGGCAGGCCGAATTCGGCGACTTCGATCTCGAAGAGGTCGCCCTCTTCCGTCTTGATGCCGTCGGCAAAGGAAAGTGTCGCCGTGCCGAACATATGGACATGAACATCTCCCGGAACCCGGAAGAGGCCATATTTGAAATGGTGATATTCCAGATTGGCGAAGGTGTGCGACATGTTCGCTTCACCCGACAGGAAGGGCTTTTCGAAGATCACCTTTTCGCCGCGCTTGATGCGTGAGGTGCCGCGGATGTCGTCGGGGGCCGCGCCGATGCGGATTTCCGGACCATAGGCGGCCGGGCGCAGTTTCGAGTGGGCCAGATAGAGATAGTTCATCCGCTCGGTGACGTGATCGGAAAACTCGTTCGACAGGGCAAAGCCGATGCGGAACGGCGTTCCGTCTTTGGCGATGACGTAGATGCCGGCCATTTCAGGCTCTTCTCCGCCATCAAGGGCGAAGAAGGGCGAGACGAGCGGCGCGCCGGGGGCGGCAGTGCCATAGCCGTTGCCCTTGTAGAACCATTCGGGCTGCACGCCCTTTTCGCCAGCTTTCGGCTTGCCGTTCTCGAGACCCATCTTGAACATCTTCATCGAGTCGGTCAGCGTTTCCTCGGCCGCCTCAGTGGTCTTCTTGTGCATGGAATCGCGGGTGGCGGCGGAGCCGAGATGGGTAAGGCCGGTGCCGGTCAGATGCAGGTGGGCAGCGTCCGGATGGGTGATCGGCGGCAGGAAGCGGCCGTCCGCGTAAGCCTTTTCGAGGTCAACGGTTTCGCCGAAACCATGCGCCTCGATGACCGCGGCCAGCGACTTGCCGCCGTCGGCGGCTTCCATCGCCAGCTGATAGACGCTGCCGGCATTGTTGACCGATCTCGCCGCGCCGCCCTGCTCGCGCACGGCGACGACGATCTCTCCGTTGGCACCCTTGATCTGGGAAATAAGCACGACTTTGATCCTTCTCGTTTCCGCGAAGACAGAAAAGCTCCGCCTGTCCGGCTCCATCAGGAGCCGGAATCCATCTTTCATACGACTGCGAATGCCGGGGCTGGCGCCTGTCGGCGCTCAGCCCTTGTTCTTGTTGTAAACGTCGAAGAACACGGCGGCGAGAAGCACCGCACCCTTGACCATCTGCTGGAAGTCGATGCCGAGGCCGACGATCGACATGCCGTTGTTCATGACGCCCATGATGAATGCACCGATGACCGCCCCGGTGATTTTGCCGACACCGCCGGATGCCGAGGCGCCGCCGATGAAGCAGGCCGCAATCACGTCAAGCTCGAAGCCGACGCCGGCCTTCGGCGTTGCCGAGTTCAGGCGAAGCGCGACGATCATGCCGGCGAGGCCCGCAAGCACGCCCATGTTGACGAAGGTGTAGAAGCTGAGGCGCTGCGTGTTGATGCCGGAAAGCTTGGTCGCCTTTTCATTGCCGCCCATGGCATAGATGCGGCGGCCGATCGTCGTGCGCTTGGTGACGAAAGCGTAGATCGCGATCAGCACCAGCATGACGACGAGAACGTTCGGCAGGCCCCGATAGCTCGACAGGAGCCAACCGAGCCAGACAATGGCGACCGAAACGACCACGTTCTGAAGGAGGAAGAAGCCCATTGGCTCGACATCGATCCCGTGGCTCTCGTTCACCTTGCGGCGGCGCCAGGCGAGGTAGAACAGGATGACCGGCAGGATGACGGTCAGGATCAGCGAGGTCGACTGGAGGGGCGTGCCGAAGACGTCGATCATGTCGCCCGGCAGAAAGCCGGTGCTGATGACCTGGAATTCTTTCGGGAACGGGCCGATGTTCTTGCCGTTCAGCACCGTCAGCGTCAGGCCGCGGAAGACGAGCATGCCGGCGAGCGTCACGATGAAGGACGGAATGCGGTGATAGGCGATGAAATAGCCCTGCGCCGCGCCGATGATGCCGCCGACGATGAGACAAATCAGACCGGCGACCCAGAAATTCATGCCCCATGTCACGGTGAAGATCGCCGCGAGCGCGCCGACGAAGGCGACGATCGAACCGACCGAAAGGTCGATATGGCCGGCCACGATGACGAGCAGCATGCCGAGGGCCATGATGACGATGAACGAATTCTGCAGGACCAGGTTCGTCAGGTTGACCGGCTTGAAGAGGATGCCGCCGGTGTAGAACTGGAAGAACACCATGATCGCGACGAGCGCGATGAGCATGCCGTATTCACGAATGTTGCCGCGGATGTAATCGGCAACGGAAACGACGTTGCTTTCCTCGGTTGCTGGGTTAACCGGAGTCATTGTCTCTTCTCCCCTGAGCGCATGATAGCGCGCATGATGGTTTCCTGGCTTGCTTCTCCCTTCGGCAGTTCGGCGACGATGCGTCCTTCGTTCATCACGTAGATGCGGTCACAAGTGCCAAGCAGTTCGGGCATTTCCGATGAGATCATCAGAACGCCCTTCCCATCGGCGGCAAGCTGGTTGATGATAGTATAAATCTCGTACTTTGCGCCAACGTCGATGCCGCGGGTGGGCTCGTCGAGGATCAAAATCTCGGGATCGGAGAATAGCCATTTCGACAGCACGACCTTTTGCTGGTTGCCGCCGGAAAGATTGACCGTTTCCTGGAAGATGCCGTGCGAGCGAATGCGCAGCTTCGACCGGTAATCGGTCGCAACCTTCGTCTCCTTGATGTCGTCGATGACGCTGTTGTTCGAAATTCCGTCGAGATTGGCGAGCGTCGTATTGTGCAGGATCGTGTCGTTGAGCACGAGGCCGAGCTGTTTGCGGTCCTCAGTGACGTAGGCAAGACCCGCATCGATCGCCTTGCGTACGGTGCTGACATCGACCGGCTTGCCGTCGACGAAGACCTCGCCGCTAATCTTGTGCCCGTAGGACTTGCCGAAGACGCTCATGGCGAATTCAGTGCGGCCCGCGCCCATCAGGCCGGCTACGCCGACGACCTCACCCTTGCGGACATTGACGTTGATGTTGTGCAGCACCTGGCGGTCGCGGTGATGCTGGTGATAGGCGTTCCAGTTCTTCACCTCGAAGATCGTCTCGCCGATCGGCACGGAGCGCGGCGGATAACGGTCGGCGAGGTCGCGGCCCACCATGTTCTTGATGATGATGTCTTCGCTGATCTCGTCGGCGTGACAGTCGAGCGTCTTGACGGTCATGCCGTCGCGCAGGACCGTGATCTGGTCGGCGACCTTGCGGATCTCGTTCAGCTTGTGGGAAATGATGATCGAGGTGATGCCCTGATTGCGGAACTCGATCAGGAGATTGAGCAGCGCGTCGGAATCCTTCTCGTTCAGCGACGCTGTGGGCTCGTCGAGGATGAGCAGCTTCACGCTCTTCGACAGCGCCTTGGCGATCTCGACGAGCTGCTGCTTGCCGACGCCGATATCGGTTACCAGCGTATTCGGCGATTCGCGCAGGCCCACCTTCTGCAGCAGCTGCTTCGTGCGGTTATACGTCTCTTCCCAGCTGATGACGCCCTTCTTGGCGTTCTCGTTGCCGAGGAAGATGTTTTCGCCGATCGACAGCAATGGCACGAGCGCCAGTTCCTGGTGAATGATGACGATGCCGATTTCTTCGGAATCCTTCAGTACCTTGAAGTGGCGCGTCTCGCCTTCATAGACGATGTCGCCTTCATAGCTTCCTGTCGGATAGACGCCCGATAGCACTTTCATCAGGGTCGATTTGCCGGCCCCGTTTTCGCCCACCAATGCGTGGATCTCACCTTGGCGAACCTTGAGGTTCACGTTCTCCAGCGCCTTGACGCCCGGGAACGTCTTGGTGATGCTCCGCATTTCGAGGATGGTATTGTCCATAGTCAAAGTTCCAGCGCCTTGAGCCGCCGAGCGGCCTGGCGATCATAAAATCGAAGGCCGGAACCCGCAAGCACGCGGGCTCCGGCCTCGTGTTTAACTTACTTCAGCTTGTCTTCGGTGTAGTAACCGCCGTCGACCAGTATCTGCTTGTAGTTGGTCTTGTCGACCGAAACCGGCTTCAGCAGATAGGACGGAACGATCTTGACGCCGTTGTCGTAGGTCTTCGTGTCGTTGACCTCGGGCTCCTTGCCGGACATGACGGCATCGACCATGGCAACAGTAACCTTGGCGAGTTCGCGGGTGTCCTTGAAGACCGTCGAGTGCTGTTCGCCAGCGATGATCGACTTGACCGACGGGATTTCAGCGTCCTGACCGGAAACGATCGGGAGCGGCTGGTCAGCCGAACCGTAGCCGACGCCCTTCAGCGAGGAGATGATGCCGATCGAGAGACCGTCATAGGGAGACAGGACGGCATCGACCTTGGCGTCGGTGTAGTTGGCCGAGAGCAGGTTGTCCATGCGGGCCTGGGCCGTAGCCGCATCCCAACGCAGGGTGCCGACCTTATCCATGCCGGTCTGGCCGGACTTCACGACGAGCTTGCCCGAGTCGATGTAGGGCTGCAGGACCGACATTGCGCCATCATAGAAGAAGAAGGCGTTGTTGTCGTCCGGCGAACCGCCGAAGAGTTCGATGTTGAACGGGCCCTTGCCATCCTTGAGGCCGAGGGCGTCAACGATGGAGGTTGCCTGCAGAACGCCGACCTGAAAGTTGTCGAAGGTGGCGTAGTAGTCGACGTTGGCCGAGTCGCGGATCAGGCGGTCATAAGCGATGACCTTGATGCCGGCATCGTGAGCCTTCTGAAGAACGTCGGAAAGCGTCGTACCGTCGATCGAAGCGATGACGAGAACCTTGGCGCCCTTGGTGACCATGTTTTCGATCTGCGACAGCTGGTTCGGAATATCGTCGTCAGCATACTGCAGGTCGGTCTTGTAGCCGGCGGCCTCGAGCTGCTTGACGATGTTGTTGCCGTCGTCGATCCAGCGAGCGGAGGACTTGGTCGGCATCGCAATGCCGACGAGCCCCTTGTCCTGCGCCATGGCAGGCATAACGAACGAAGCGACGCCGAAGGCAGCCGCAGCCATCAATGAGATAATGGATTTCATTTCTCTCTCCCTTGTTAATAGTGCAGCGGACGAAAAATCGCCCGCCCCGAAACTGTGGCAGGTTCCGTATTGGATAGTTACTTCAGATGGTGAGAAACGAAGTAGGTCTCCTCCACGATCTCACACGTGTTGAGTGCCAACCAGCACACGGCGGCAAACTGGTATGGATTCCTATAACTGTCAAATAGAATAAGTGGTAATGTGCATAACAATTTTGGTATATCGTTAAAAAGTATTACTTTTGATGGAGCGCAGCGGGGAGGCTGCAACCATGACGATCGTTTCAGAGCCCATTTCCATGGATCACGTCGATATCCACAGCGACAATTTCGGTGATGACAGCCTTTTACGGGCAGGACTTAAGCTGAATCACCTGCGAATGATCGTCGCAATCGAAGATAGCGGACAGATTTCCGCAGCTGCGGAAGTCCTCAACATTTCGCAGCCCGCCGCATCGCGGATGCTGTCCGAAATGGAGGCGATCACCAAGACGCAGCTCTATGAGCGCGTCGCCCGCGGCGTGGTGCTGACGACCTTCGGCGCGGCCCTTGCCAGGCGGGCAAGAAAGATCCTGCTGGAGCTGCGCGAAGCGAGCCGCGAGATCGGCGAATTGAAGAGCGGCAAGGGCGGCTCGGTCTTCATCGGCGCGGTAACGGCGCCGGCCATGAGCCTCGTGGTGCCGGCGATCAACAGGGTACGCAAGGCCTATCCCGGCATCGAGATCAACATCCAGGTGGAAACCAGCAACGTGCTCGCCCGCGAGCTGCTCGCCGCCCGCCACGACTTCATCATCGGCCGCATCCCCGACGACCTCAACCCGCGCCTGTTCGAGGTGACGGAGATTGGCATCGAGCGCGCCTGCCTGATCGTGCGCAAGAGCCATCCGCTTTTAAAGCACAAAGTGAGCAGCCTTGCCGACGTCAGGGATTACGACTGGGTGTTTCAGCCGCCGGGCACGCTCTTACGCCGGACGATCGAGGACTTTTTCCTGGCGCGCGGCGTGGCGCTGCCTGAAAATATCGTCAACACCTCCTCGCTGTTGCTGACCTGCGCCATCGTCTGCGAGACCGACGCGATCGCCCCCGTCGCCGTCGACGTTGCCCACTTCCTGGCGAGCCAGGGCGCCAAGGCCTCCGACGTGCGTGTACTGCCGATCGATTTCGACATCAACGTCAAGCCTTACAGCCTGATCGCGGCAAGCGAACGGGCGCTGCCGCCGAGCGCAAGGCTGCTCTACGACATCATCCTCGAGGAAAGCCGGAAGCAGCGGGATAAGCCCGCAAGCCCGGCGCCATCTTGGCCGGCTTAATGTACACTGGAGCAATTTCGGCAAATGCGCAGCGGTTTCTTGCGTCCGGAAATTGCGTGAAAAAATAGAGCACGTCGGCCGATCGCAGACGCCGGAATGCTCTTCAAGGAAGCGGGATGCTGTTCGGACAGTCGGTATTTCAATCAGTGCTTGAGCGGCTGAAGACGCAGGACGAGACGGTGGAAGACGACGCCGAAGCGCCGGCCGCCCACCGTGTTGCGAGCCTAAGCACCGGCTTCGCCTTCGATGTCATGGAGGGTGTCTCGGTCGCCTCGCAGCGGATCGGCGAAGCCTATTTCGACAATCTGGAACACGAAGCCGCGGCCGGGCGCGTGGAAAAACCGGGGCCGCTGCTTCCACCCGAGCCTGTGATGCCGGATCACCTCACCCGCACGGCCCCGCAAGAGGTTGCCGCCGAACTGGCGATCTCGGCGACCGATACACCGCTGACGCTCGGCGAGAAGCGCCGCGCCTTCGCACGCGCCAATCATCCCGACGGCGTCGCCCTGCCCTTCCGCGATAATGCGACGAAGCGGATGATGCTGGCCAATCTCCTGATCGACGAGGCGCTCAGGCGATTGCGCTGATTATTCCGCCTGCCCGTCCTTCGACGGCTTGTCCGCAGCTGGCGTCGCGGGCTGTTCGTCGTCGTCAGCGTCAGGCACGGCTGCAGGCTCGGCGACCTCGGGCTGCGGATTGAAGCTCCAGAACAGCATATAATAGGCATAGGCGCCCGCCCCGGCCGAGATGACGGCCCAGAAGGGATCGCCGCCGATGATCTCGACCGCAGCCCAGCCGAAGCAGACGGCCACGATGGCAATCCGCACCCAGAGGCGCCGGTATGCCGGATGGTTCGCATCGATCAGTTGCATCTGTGCCCCACAGTCCAATATGTCACACATGCCCCCGGCATGTGTCGCACCCATTGTGGTCAGGTGTCGCGCTTGTCTTTAGTTTGAATCTTGCAAATGTGAAAGAGCCGCGGGCTTGACGCGACGCAGAGAAGATGGAATGAAAATTCCAGATTTTTGGCAATTCGGTTTATTTGTTCCGAATTCAAGGGAGGTTGCAATGACAGTGAGATTTGGTCTTCTCGGCGCCGGCCGCATCGGCAAGGTTCACGCCAAGGCCGTCAGCGGCGACGCCAATGCGACGCTGGTTGCGGTCGCGGATGCCTTTCCCCAGGCAGCCGAAGCCATCGCTTCGGCCTACGGCTGCGAGGTCCGCACCATCGAGGCGATCGAGGCCGCCAAAGATATAGACGCCGTCGTCATCTGCACGCCGACGGACACCCATGCCGACCTGATCGAGCGTTTCGCCCGCGCCGGCAAGGCGATATTCTGCGAAAAGCCGATCGATCTCGACGTCGCCCGCGTCAAAGCCTGCATCGAGGTGGTGGAAGAAACCGGCGCCAAGCTGATGGTCGGCTTCAACCGCCGCTTCGACCCGCATTTCATGGCGGTGCGCAAGGTCATCGACGACGGCAAGATCGGCGATGTCGAAATGGTGACGATCACCTCGCGCGATCCCGGCGCCCCGCCGGTCGACTATATTAAACGCTCCGGCGGCATCTTCCGCGACATGACGATTCACGATTTCGACATGGCCCGCTTCCTGCTCGGCGAAGAGCCGGTCTCGGTGCTGGCGACCGCCGCCGTTCTCGTCGACAAGGCGATCGGCGAAGCCGGCGATTATGACAGCGTCTCGGTGATCCTGCAGACCGCCTCCGGCAAGCAGGCCGTCATCTCCAACTCCCGCCGCGCCACCTATGGCTACGACCAGCGCATCGAAGTGCATGGTGCCAAGGGCATGGCGGCGGCCGAAAACCAGCGTCCGGTTTCGATCGAAGTCGCCAACGGCGACGGCTACACCCGTCCGCCGCTGCATGATTTCTTCATGACCCGCTACACCGAAGCCTACGCCAACGAGATCGCCGCCTTCATCGCCGCGATCGAAAAGGGCACGAAGATCTCGCCCTCCGGCGCCGATGGCCTGGCGGCGCTGGCGCTCGCCGATGCGGCGGTGCAGTCGGTCAAGGAAGGCAAGCTGATCAAGGTTGGCTGACGGCCCTCTCCCGACCGCCAGTCATGCATGAGATGGCCGGGCATACGCCCGGCCGTTTTGCGTTTGTGGTAAAGGCGGCGAGAGCGGCCTTGTCATACCGGCTGCCGGCACCGACCGGAGTCGAGCTGCGACCTCTCCCCACCTTCGCTCCTGTGCTCGTCAAAGGAATCCAGCCACCGCGCGTCGGGCGGTGAATGATTCTGTTTCGCCTTGAAGGGAGTCTCCTGCGCCCAAGGACTTGGGCGCGCTGGATCCCTGTGACGAGCACAGGGATGAGGGAGCAAGAGGAGATGCGACCTGCCCATTGTCGCGGGAGGATGCGGTGTGGATGCTCGGCTCAAGGCCGAGCAGAACGGAGGCTGCGGCCATGGATTCCAGGCTCAAGGCCTGGAATGACGGAGAGCGAGGGCTGCGTTTGCGCCAAACTTACCGTCGGCGCAGCGGATGAGGCGTCCCGGTTCCTGGTCAAAGGCGGCGATAACATGCACCGGGCACCAACCGCCGTCCGAAACCTCGACGGCTCGTTTGGCGGCAACACACCCCCAACCTCCGTCATTCCAGGCCCTGAGCCTGGAATCCAGCCACCGCGCGTCGGCGCGGTGAATGAACCTGTTCGCATTGAAGCGAGTCTGCCGCGCCCAAGGACTTGGGCGCACTGGATCTCTGTGACGAGCACAGGGATGAGGGAGCAAGAGGCGATGCGACTGCCCATTGTCGCTGGAGATGCGGCGCGGATGCTCGGCTCAAGGCCGGGCAGGACGGAGGGTGGGGCCGTGGATTCCAGGCTAGGGTGAGGGTTGTGTTTGCGCCAAGCTGGCCGTCGCTGCAGTTCTGGGCGCTACTCCCCACCCTGCACGCCTGAGACCACGATATCCTGGTCGATCACCGAGAGCGCCCGGTTGAGGTGGCCTTCGAAGACCAAGATGGGTTCTTCGGGGACGATGCGGATTTCCGGCATGCCTTCCATGCGCACGATGTGCGACTGGCCGAGGCCCTCTTCGATGCCCTGGCGCAGCAGATCGTAATAGCGGGTGCCGGGACCGGTGATGGCGATGGGCATGCGTTCGGTGAGGCTGAGCATGCGCGACAGGCCGTTGCCGAGGGCAAGCCCGGCTTGGCGGAAGGCGAAGGCGGAGGTGTGGTGGCCCTGGCGGGCCTTGGCGGCGATCTTGTCGAGTTCGGCGACGGGGACGAATTTGGCGGGGATCGTATCCAGCGGCACTTCGAAGGCGCTGCGCAGGATGGCGTAGAAGCCGGCATAGGCTTCGATGCAGCCGCGCGTGCCGCAGCGACAGAGGCCGCCGCCCGCCATGTGCAGCATGTGGCCGAAATTCGGCGCCGAAACCTCCTGCCCGGTTTGCCCTCCCCGCCGGACGATGCCGAGGCCGATGCTGTGGCCGAGGGAAAGAGCGGCGAGCGAGCGGAAATCGGCGCCCTTGACGATCTCCTCGCGCGCGCCGAGTGCGGCGGCGACCAGCAGCGTCTCGTTATCGAGGATGACCTTGGCCTGCCAATCCGGCCGCAGCGCCGATTCGAAATCGATCTGGTCGCTGCCGAAGATCGGCGACCAGACGAGCACCGGCTCGGTGGAATCGACCAGGCCCTTGCTGCTGATCGAGATCAGCAGCACTTTTTCCTGGGTAATGCGAGAGCGATCGAGAATGCGCGAAAGGCCGGCGCGCACGCCCTCCACGAAGCGGCCAGCCCCTGAGGGATCATGCGAGCGCTCCTCGCTGAAGCGGTCGATTAGCTTGCCGGCATAATCCACCAGCGAATATTGCACCGCATCCGAGGAGATGATGACGACGATGAGATAGCCGCAATCGCGCCGCTGCCGGAGCAGCACGCGCGGCCGGCCGCGGCCGCTTGCCGCCTGCTGCTCGGATTTTTCGATGATCTGGGCGCGTTCCAGATCGGCCGTGATCGCCGAGATGGTGGCCGAGGACAGGCCGGTGAAATCGGAAATTTCGGTGTGAGCAAGCGCGCCGTGACGGCGCAGCACGGACAGCACGAGCACGCTGTTTCTCTGCCGGACCAGCTCCGTGCTCGACTTGGTCAGCATGAATGCCGCCCTCTCCTCCTGCTTGTTCGCCCCTGGTTTCCACTGCATCTCCGGCCGCCGCCGCGCAAGGGGCTGAGGCCGAAAGTCCAGTGTTGACAGCTGAAAAAATCTCTGACATCAAATTTCTCGACTGTCGAGAAAATAATCCGAACTTTCCTCGACAGGCGTATCGCGGTGGCCGGAGGAAGCATGGGCTGGGCCGGCCGCAACTCACTCGGGAGGACATTATGAAGTCTATTTTGAAATTGATGGCAGGCGCCGCCATCCTCGTTTCCGTGCACACCGCCGCCATGGCTGCCGATCTCGTCGTCGGCGTTTCCTGGTCGAATTTCCAGGAAGAGCGCTGGAAGACCGACGAAGCGGCCATCAAGAAGGCTCTCGAAGCCAAGGGCGCCAAGTATATTTCCGCTGACGCGCAGTCTTCGGCCGCAAAGCAGCTGACCGACGTCGAATCGCTGATCTCGCAGGGCGCCAACGCGCTGATCATTCTCGCCCAGGATTCCGACGCCATCGGCCCGGCGATCGAAAAGGCCGCTGCCGAAGGCATCCCCGTTGTCGGCTACGACCGCCTGATCGAAAATCCGGCCGCCTTCTACATCACCTTCGACAACAAGGAAGTCGGCCGCCTGCAGGCTGAAGGCGTCTTCAAGGCGAAGCCGGAAGGCAACTACGTGTTCATCAAGGGCTCGTCCTCCGACCCGAATGCCGACTTCTTGTTCTCGGGCCAGCAGGAAGTGCTGAAGGCCGCGATCGACGCCGGCAAGATCAAGAATGTCGGCGAGGCCTATACCGACGGCTGGCTGCCGGAGAACGCCCAGCGCAACATGGAGCAGTTCCTGACCGCCAACAACAACAAGGTTGACGCCGTCGTCGCCTCCAACGATGGCACGGCCGGCGGCGCGATTGCAGCGCTCGACGCCCAGGGCCTCGCCGGCTCCGTTCCGGTTTCCGGCCAGGACGGCGACAAGGCGGCGCTGAACCGCATCGCTCTCGGCACGCAGACGGTTTCCGTCTGGAAGGACAGCCGCGAACTCGGCAAGCGTGCCGCCGAAATCGCTCTCGACCTCGCCGGCGGCAAGGACATGAGCAAGATCGAAGGCGCACAGGCCTTCAAGGGCGGCCCGAAGGGCGTGGAAATGCAGTCGGTCTTCCTGAAGCCGCTCGCCATCACCAAGGACAATCTGAACGTCGTCATCGACGCCGGCTGGATTTCCAAGGCTGAAGCCTGCCAGGGCGTCAAGGCCGGCACCGTCGCCGCCTGCAAGTAAGCAAGCTTCGAACGAAATGCCGGCGCCGCAGCGGGAAGACCGTTGCGGCGCCGGATGCGGATGCGAACTCCAAGGATGCAGTTCCTCCGCCCCGCCGCACCATCGCGGATTTGCATTCCCTGCCGGAAGGGTGTCGCGACGCCACGCCACGGTTTCCGGAAGCATCACGATGGTCAGTTGAAGAACGGACGATGACGCCGCCGACAGTTTCGGGCACGCCGGCGCACCCGTCCACACACAATGGGGGAACGGCAAACCCATGGCCGAAATGGTAAAATCCACCACATCAAGCGGGCCGCGAACGGCGGAAGCCAACCCGGTGACCCGCTTCTTCCGCGCGACCGAGATCGACACACGCCTGCTCGGCATGATCGGCGCGCTCGTCATCATCTGGATCGGTTTCCACATCATAACCGGCGGTCTGTTCCTGACCCCGCGCAATCTCTGGAACCTCTCGGTCCAGACGACCGACATCGCGATCATGACGACGGGCATGGTGCTGATCATCGTCACCCGCAACATCGACCTTTCGGTCGGCTCCGTGCTCGGCCTCTGCGGCATGATCATGGGCGTGACGCAAGCGAAGATCCTGCCTGAGTATATCGGCTTCGACAGCCCCTTCACCTGGGTGATCACGCTGCTGGTCGGCCTGATCGCGGGCGGCCTGATCGGCACCTTCCAGGGCATGATCATCGCCTTCCTGAACGTTCCCTCCTTCATTGTCACACTCGGCGGCCTGCTCGTCTGGCGCGGCGCGACCTGGCTCGTCACCAGCGGCCAGACGGTTGCCCCGATGGACCAGACCTTCCGCATCATGGGCGGCGGCGCGGAGGGCTCGATCGGCGCCACCTGGAGCTGGATCGTCGGCATCGTTGCCTGCCTTTTCGTCATCGCCAGCATTATCGGCTCGCGCCGCCAACGCCGCCGCTTCGGCTTTCCGCGCCGGCCGATCTGGGCGGAATATTTCCTCGCGACGCTGAGCTGCGTGCTGATCCTCGGCGCCGTCTGGATCGCCAACAGCTATTACTGGCCGATCAACATCGCCAAGAAATATGCCGAGACCAACAATATTCCCTGGCCCGAAACCGGCCTGGATATCCCCTACGGCATCGCCGTGCCGGTGCTGATCGCCATCGTCGTCGGCATCATCATGACCTTCATCGCCACCCGGCTGCGCTTCGGCCGCTATGTCTTCGCGATCGGCGGTAACCCGGAGGCGGCCGAGCTGGCCGGCATCAAGACCCGCTGGGTGACCGTGCGCATCTTCGCGCTGATGGGGGTTTTGGCCGCTATCGCAGCCGCGATTTCCACCGCCCGCCTCAACGCCGCGACCAACTCGCAGGGCACGCTCGACGAGCTCTACACCATCGCCGCCGCCGTGATCGGCGGGACGTCGCTGGCGGGCGGCACCGGCACGATCGCCGGCGCCATGCTCGGCGCGCTCGTCATGCAGTCGCTGCAATCGGGCATGGTGCTCGCGCATGTCGACACCCCGCTGCAGAGCGTTGTCGTCGGCACCGTCCTCGTCGTCGCGGTCTGGCTCGACACCGTCTATCGCGCCCGTGCCAAGTGAGAGGAGCCTCAAAATGACTGATCACCGCACTCCCCTCGTGGAACTGAAAAACATCTCGATCGCCTTCGGCGGCATCCACGCCGTGGACAATGCCTCGGTCGATCTCTACCCCGGCGAAGTCGTCGCCCTGCTCGGCCACAACGGCGCCGGCAAATCAACGCTGATCAAGATCCTGTCCGGCGCCTACAAGCGCGACTCCGGCGAAATCCTGATCAATGGCGAGCCGGCCGACATCCGCAACCCGCGCGATGCCAAGAAATACGGGATCGAGACGATCTACCAGACGCTCGCCGTCGCCGACAATGTCGACGCCGCCGCCAACCTCTATCTCGGCCGCGAGCTGAAGACCCGCTGGGGCACGCTCGACGACGTGGCGATGGAGGCCTCGGCGCGCGAAGTGATGGGACGGCTCAACCCCAACTTCAAGCGCTTCAAGGAGCCGGTGAAGGCGCTTTCGGGCGGCCAGCGGCAATCGGTGGCGATTGCGCGGGCCATCCTCTTCAACGCCCGCATCCTGATCATGGACGAGCCGACGGCGGCCCTCGGGCCGCAGGAGACGGCGCAGGTGGGCGAGCTGATCAAGCAGCTGAAGAAAGAAGGCATCGGCATCTTCCTCATCAGCCACGACATCCACGACGTCTTCGACCTCGCCGACCGCGTCTCGGTGATGAAGAACGGCCAGGTGGTGGGCCACGCCCGCACCGAGGACGTGACCAAGGACGAAGTGCTCGGCATGATCATCCTCGGCAAGGTGCCGCCGAACGCCATCCCCGGCCCCGGCGCCATGCAGATCTGACCGCTGCAAGCTCATCACCCGACGACCGCTCCGCCGCCCGCAAGGCCGGCGGAGTTTTTTATGCGTTCGCGGAGCTGGCGGATAAAATACGCGCCAAATCGCAAGCATCGGTATTTCTGAGAAATTCGCGATTGAAGCCGGCCGCAAGCTAGGCTAAGAACCACCCATCGGACAGGCGATTCAAACCGCCTCAGGCATGCACCCGTAGCTCAGCTGGATAGAGTGTTGGATTCCGATTCCAAAGGTCACAGGTTCGAATCCTGTCGGGTGCGCCAAATTTCGACCACTCCAGAACAAAGCTGCGCACCGTAAGTTAGTGGTAAGCCCGCGAGGGTTTGCACCTAAAGCCCCCAGTCTTGCTTTTTTTTCGCGTTAGGTCTGAACCTGTCTTCGAATTACAGAGGCGGCGGCGCCCACGACGCGCGGCCTTACCGGATGGTCTTCCGCTGACCTGCCACTGAACTTTCATCCGGCGAGGATTAGAGTCTCGGCATTTTTTGAACCGCCCCCAAACTCTGGACCAGCGCAGACTAGAGTTTTCCGGCTTCATTCAGGGAGGCGGGCTGGTTGCGCCTCCCGAATTCATCAGTGAGATCGGCACCTTATTGCCGATGGCACCATGTGGCCGCACCTCATTGTAGTCTCTGCGCCATCCTCCATCTTTTCGCGGGCATCCGCAAGGGTCAGGAACCAATGCTGGTTCAGACATTCGGCTCGGAGCGGCCGTTAAATGCTTCGATGAAGGCATTGTCCGTCGGCTTTCCTGGGCGTGAGAAGTCCAAGGTCACCCCTTGGCATAGGCCCAAAGGTCAAGATCGCGGGATACGAACTCAGTCCCCTGGTCGACACGGATCGTCTTCGGATAGCCGACGTTCCGGCACACCCGTTCCAAGGTCTGCACGACGTCCTCACCACGATAGCTGTGACGCGGATCGAGCACGGGAACATAACGCGAGAAGGTGTCGACCACCGTCAGAACCCGCAGTTTCTTGCCGGTCGACAGTTGATCATGCACGAAGTCCATCGCCCAGACGTCATTTGGTCCGACAGCCATTTGCCGATCCTCGCGAAGTTTCGCCTTCACCCGGCGCTTCGGAGTCTTGTTCCGCAGCTGCAGGCCCAAGTCTCTGTAGATGCGATAGGTTCGCTTGATATTGGTGCCCCAGCCCTCGCGTTCCAAGAGCACATGCACGCGACGATAGCCGTAGCGCACACGCGTCTCACAAATCTCGCGAATACGACGTTCAAGACCGGCCTGATCGGCGCGGCGAGAGGTGTAGTGGTAGGTCGACCGATCGAAGTTCAACGCGCCACAGGCACGCCGGATCGAGATTGCCCAATCGCGGCACATGCCCTTCACCACCTCCCGCTGCCGAGCAGGCCTTAGAGCTTTCGGCGGATGACGTCCTGCAGCATCTCGCGATCCAACGTCAGATCCGCGACGATCTTCTTCAGCCGTGCGTTCTCGTCCTCGAGTTGCTTCAGCTTCTTCATCTCCGGCGGCAACATGCCGGCATACTTTTTCTTCCAGTTGAAGTAGGTCGCCTGGCTGATACCCGCCTTGCGACAAATCTCAGAAACCGACACACCTTCATCACCTTGCTTCAAAATGAACGCCTTCTGCGCGTCCGAAAACTGCGATGCCTTCATCGTCTTCCGTTCCTTTCCCAGCCAGGAAAATGCACCGGAAAACTCTAGCTAAAATTGGTCCAGTTTGAAGGGTTCAGATCAGACCGTGAGATTGCGGACGGCGGCGGTCATGGAATTACTGGTAACGGTGGCGCCTCTCAGAGTGAGGTCGTTGGTAAGAATAGTGAGGTCGCCGGTGCCGTTAACATGGGTATTGTAATGCGCGAGTCCCGTCGTGCCATCATTGCCCTTGCCGTAGGAGCCGGTGGGCCGTTTGGCACGTGTCATCCAGCTGGTAAGTGCCCTCCAGCGTATTGTTGGCCGGCGGCGCACCGGGCAGTTGCTTGCCGGGAATGTCTATGCCGATTTGAGCGCTCAAGCCTTCGTAACCCTTCTGCGCGAGGAAATCGCTGTAGGTCAGTGTAGAAGAGGTCGGCCTGCATTGCGAAACGAGATCGGAACCGACCACCTTCATGCCGGGAGAGTGGTCGGTGATACGTTTTTGGAGATTTTCGATCGAACGCAGCGTACTATCAGCCATACAGGACCTTGCGTAAGCGATCCTGCACCTCGGGAGAGCTGGCTTCTGTGAAAGGACGTTCTGAGACACACAAGCGGATAACGTTTTCAGTTATCTGCCTGATCTCGATTGGAGTAAGTGTCGACAGACGTTCTTTATTATGAAAGCCGACGTAGCTCCAAAATATATCGCTCAGCCACATGACGGATCCCACCGCCTCCACGTACCCAGAGCGAAGCGACCACCGGCCGGGATTATGCGAAATATCGACCACCATTTGTTCAACCGGCGGAGGCAATCCGTTGGAACGCATAGGCAGTGATGAATAATCCCGATTGGCGGCCTGGTATATGATTGGATCCTCAGCATTTTGCCATTTGTCATACTCGACATCAGCAATCCAAGCCTGAACAAAGTGAGGTGATATGACAAACGGCGCCGCCCACAGTTCCCAATCGATTGATGCGCCTGGAATTTTCTCCCTTATCTCAACGTAGCAATGTTCGGCGTCCGCTACGGCGCCATACCTAAAAATAAGCGTTGATGTTTCGATTTGACTGAGTCGATCAGTATTTTTAACGGATGTTATCAATTTTTTTTGTTGTAAAGGCGACCCATGAGCTTGAAATTCCTCGTCAAGCTTCAGCATTCGCAATATTTCGAGAATTTTTTCTAAAGCGTCGATGGCTTTCAGAGCACCATATCGCCTTTCCCCTATCTCAATTCTTGGCATTTCGGCCACAACGGTCGTCCTTCCGCGATTGGGGATAAGGGTAAAGATCAGTTTCAGTTTTTCTTGCCTGATACTCGCCATCATCAAAATTCCTTGATTAGCACTGTTATGCCTTCGCTTCTGCCATAGTCTACTAGAGCCTGCGCAGCGGCCGCTCCTCCAGGCTGAACTCGGATATCGAGTATCTTCTTTGCAGGATTGCCATTGATCGTTATGCCGCTGCCACTGAGCTCGTCAATTGTTCTTTCCATCCTACCCATCCACGACGAACCGGTGGTATTGACCGTCTTTAGGCTGATGACCGTATTCCCGCTCTGGAAATCGATTAGCGGAAAGAATCCATTCTTTTCAGCACCAATGTGAAACCATCCATTCGCGCTGCTATATTCCGTTTGCGCAAGTAACGACTCGACCGAATTACCTCTCACAATGGGATTTAGCGACCAAACTTTTCGACCGAGAATCTGAGTGTCGACCTTCAGAGCTGCTTGTTCGATGGCCTTTTTATCCAGCGTTGTCAGCGCAGATAACCCTACTCCTGTTCCGCCGAGTTCAGGAGCGGAAGCAATGAAATCCTGGAAGAGCAGGTTGATTTGCGTCAGACACACCTGCGATCCCAGTCGGCAGGCTGCGGCGAGTTCGGCGGCCATGGAAGCTGCCGCGGGGCCGGCGACGGCTAGCAAATACTCAACCTGGATCAGCTTGCCGACTTTTGATTCGAAAGCGACATTGCTCATCAATCCGTCGACCAGAGCGTGATTTTCGGTGATGAACTGTTGAAGTGCTGAGCTATTGGACCCCGCAGCGATTGTTACAGCGTTGATCATCCCATCGAGGAGGTTGATATACGTCGTCTCGGATCCGCCGATAGTGTTTTCAAAACCCGTTGAGCCTGCCTGTCCCTGCTCGATAGCGTGGATGGCATCTTTCAGGCCGTTTAGAACGGCCGACGTTTGGGCAGGCGTTGCATCCTTCAGGTCCCCAGAATCATTCGCGGCGGACAAAAGGGCGTGAACATAAGCTGTGTAATACTTGCTTTCGTTTTGGTTCCCGAACCTCTCGTAGAGCTCCTTGTTTTGAGACAGGTACTCGATGTTCATGACGTGGTTGGTGTATTGGTCAGGCGTAGCGGAAAACAGGTTCTGCCCGTCCGGCAAGGCTGAAGAGGCAGCAGCCGCAAGTTTATCGAGAAAGGCAGCCGCCGCGCTCGATTCATTGACATCCGCAAAGAGACTGTCGACGCGCCTCAAGGCCTCCATCGTTAATTCCGCCTCAGCCCTTGTGATGCCTTCGGCCGAGCATGAGTCAACGCTCGCACAGTAACCCTGCTGAACGGCATAGCGGGCTGCGTTTGCGCGAATGAGTTCCCCTTCTTTGATATGAAGCTGACGATTGTATTTCTCCGCATCCAAAGCGATGGCAGCGCCTTGATTTCCTCCGATCACCGCACCGACGAGAGTAGCCGTCCATTGACTAATCGCGTTGCGCTGCTCCTGGGTCAGATTCGGGTTATCCATCAGCGCCTTGTTGATGATCGCGCCAAGCAGTTCTTGCCCGCCGCCGGCCAGCGCTCCAAGTCCGACGTTGCCGCCGGCAACAATGGCTGTGAGCGCACCTGCAGCCGCATGCAGGCCGATCTTCTCGGGACTTCCCTCTGCAAAGCCGAGCTTCTGGGAAATTTCCCCAATCGCCATGTTCAGAAGCTGCGAAACGGCTGCGGCACTCTCCTGCCGGCGTTTCAGCGTTTCGATGTCATAGAAATCAGCCTGCGTATTGGCCTTAGATAGGTCGGCGTTAAGGCCGGTGAGGTCCTGCTTTTGTTCGCTAAGCGTCAACTTGCCCGGCGACAGTGTCGCGAGCGCTACGCCATGATCCTCCTGATTCGCGGGCGTATCGACCGCCGGCAGCGGTATGCCGCTTGGGCTGAGGACGACCCCATAACCGGAGGTGGAGGCGATCGAGGCGTTCGCTATGTTCGAATAAGTCAGCGCCTTGGCGCTCAACTCGTTGTTCCGAGGATCCGTGGTTGAGGCAATGACGCCCCCTTTGAGATCAACGGTGCCGCCGGCAGCCACATGGTACCCGCCACCTCCCGCGACGATCCCACTTTGTTCGGAGACGTTGACATAGTCGCCCTTGACCTTTCCGGTGCTGGCGCCGCCGGACAGTGCGCCAGTGGGCGACAGTCCGATCGATGCGCCGGCCGTCGTTTCCCTGTAGGCGGCCGTATCCTGTTGACTAACGATATTGAGATTACCGCCCACATTCGCAATGACGGTGTTGCCGGAGACAACAGCACCTTTAAGGGTCGTATCATTGCCGGAGTTCAGGGCGACGGCGCCCGTGCCCATGACGTGGCTGTTCAGTTGCGTAACACCGGTTTCGCCGACTTTGCCCATCCCCACGCTGGCGCTGCCAGTTACGCCAATCCCACCCCCGTTGGGACCACCGATTTCCGCGCCGACGCCAATGCTGGCGCCTGCCGACATGCTTTTGCTCGAACTGTCGTTTGTCGCCTGCGCACTCTCCAGCGTGATGTCATGGCCTGCCGACAGCAGCACATTGCCGGCATTCGCATCACCCGAGACCGTCGGATTGCCGTTTGCATCGTAACCGGCGGCGAGCTGCACGCCATGGCCGGTCAGATCGCCTGAGGTTGCCTCTATCGCTATCGCCCCGCCTGCCCGCACCGAGGTGACGACGGGGGAGGAACTGGAAGCAGCATTTTCGTACTTTTGATAGTTAAAGCCTGCCGTCAGCGAAACGGAAGCGAGGCTGCTGTCACCCTTCGAGATGCTGTCGAGCGTCTTATAGGCGTTGAGAGCGGCCAGCACGGTTGGCGCTGCGGCGTAAAGGCCGGCATTGTCGCCGATACCGCTTGCTGCCGATTGCACGCTCTCGGCCGCGCTAACGAGTCCGGATGAGACCGACAGAGTGATGCCCGCGAAGAACTCCTCATGCAGATGCTCATAGTTGGTCTGATCCTGAGCCAAGAGCAAGTTGACGTCGCGACCAGTGAGGATGGCAACATCGTGTTCTGCCGTGACTTGCGCGGCCTGCAGGTTGGCGTCTCGCCCTGCGGATATCGTCAGGTCGCGGCCGGCAGACAGGGTCGAGACGGCGTTGGTCGCCGAGGACTGCGCGGTCTGATCGACCGATTTGCCAAAGCCAATACTAATCGAGGCGCCGCCATTGCCCGAACTGAATGCGATGCCGAAGCCGGAGCGTTTTTCCTTCTCCTCAGACGAAGCGCTTTCGGCTCCCGGTGTGATATTGACATCGCGGGCCGCGTCGAGGGTAAGGTCCTGCCCGGCGTCGATGCTTGAGCCGATGATATTCACATCGGTCTCGCGGGACTTGAGCGCCACGTCCGTTCCGGCAGACAGCACCGAAGCGACGTTGAGCGCGGAGGCCTGGCTGCCACTCTTCTGCTCGGCGCCCCAGAGCGAAATGAAGCCGTTGCCCGAGCCGACGAAGAGGCCGGATTTCTTGCGCGTGATTTCAAGCTCATGCAGTTCGGCCGCGCCGATCAACGAGACGCTGTCACCCTCGATGGAAATCGAGCCATCGGCATTGGCCTTGGAACCCGCAATCACCGCCGCGCCGCCGGCATTCAGGTTGATATTGCCGGATGCGCCAAGCTCGGAGGCAATAGTCGTCTCGTCATAACTCTTATAGCTGGACGAGCCCTTGGACAGGAAGCCGCTGCGCGAGCCCTTGTCGTTCTTGGCGCTGGTATCCATTCCGGAGGCGATGACGAGGTCGCCGCCGGTGGTGATGTTCAGGTTCGCCGCGGCGCCGGCCTCCTTGTCGGCCTCGATCTTCGAGGCCGAGATGACCGTGTCCTTGCCGGATTCAATGTCGACGCCGCCACCGCCTGTGATGGCGGAACCGACGGCCGTCGTTGTTTCCAGATGCGTGGTCGTCTTCTCGCTGCTGCCGAGGAAACCGCCCTTGATGCTGAGCTTGGTGTCGAGGGTAGCGGTGTCGGTGGCTTCGGCGATCGTCACGTCGCCGTCGGCCTTGAGGCCGACCTTCCCGTCGGCGGTAAGCTTGCTGCCGACGATATTGAGGTCGTGATCGCCGCTGCTATTGCCCGCCGTCACCGAGAGGTCGCCGCCGGCCGATATCTCCGAACCGACATGGGTGATCGAAGAGGAGGACTTCTTGCCGAAGGTGGATGCCGAGTGCTCCTGCGCGGCAGTGATGTTGATATCGTCGCCGGCATTCAGCGCGACATTGCCCTTAGCCTCCACGGAGGAGCCGGAGAGCAGGATGTCATCGCCGGTTTTGATCGTCGCATTCGTGCCGGCGGAAAGCTGCGATTGCTGCTGGTCGGTGGAGAGGGTCCTGGTATAGCCGGAATGGTTGTCGCGGGCGACATCGGTCGATACCACGGCCACTGAGCCTTTGTCGGCGGTCACGTCGAGCGTCGTGCCCGCCTTTGCCGAACTGCCGATGACGTTGACATTGTCGTTGGCCTTGATCGTCAGGGCCTTGCCGCCGGCGACCTGAGTACCGGTGGCATTTTGCTGGCCGTCGTTTCCGACCTTGGCGGCATCCAGCGTCACGTTTTGGCCGGAAAGCTTGACGTCGTCTGTGGCATTGACCTTGACGCCCCTGAGAGCGAGATCGCCGCTGCCGCCGGCAAGCTGCAGAGTGCCGCCTGCCGTCACGCCGGCATTGGTATTGACGACGTTCCGGCCGCCGATCGTCATCGTCTGGGCGGCAAGCGTGATGCCGTTGGTGGCATTGAGCGTCGTGTCGCCGCGCGACAGGAACGTGCCGCTGCCCTGGATGGAGCTGCCGGAGACGGTAAGGCCGCCAGCCGACGCGATCAGGCCGGAATTGTCGAGATTGCCGACATTCATATTGACCGAGCCGCCCGCCATGGCCGCGCCGGCGCCGGTCAGCTTCTGCCGGTCAGCGGCGGCAACATAAACGACGGGTGCCAGCACCTGGACGCCGTTGACGGTCTGCCACTGATAGAGGACGATCGACTCGGTGAGGGCCGCCGCTTGCTCAGGCGTGAGACCTTGGCCGACGGCCAGGCCATGATCATTCGCATAGGTGGCACCGTTGTCCAGCAGCGTCTTCATCTGCTTGATGGCGCTGTCGCCGGCGATGAAGGTGCTTCTGCCGAGCCCTTCGCCGACGAGCTGCCGCAACTGCGTGTCGATCAGTTGGTTTTCGAAATAGGCATCTCCGAGGAAGGGAACCGTCGTCTCCGGCTGATAGCCGATTTTGTCCATGAAATAGCCGGAGCCATAGAAGGTGCCGACATCGAGGTAGGCTGCGCGGGTTTCGAACAGGAAGGTCTGGTGGGCTATCTTGCCGCCGAAGCCGCCGGATTTCGGGTTGGCAGGAGGCAGAAGGGCGGCACCGCCGAGTCCTGCATTGACGTTGAACAGCGCACCGCCCGCGGTCAGGCCGCTGAGCGCCGACAGCGGATCGCCGGGACTGCCTGCCGCCGTGACGCTGGCGCCGCCGGCCATCGAGCCGGCCGCCGATGTGTTGCTGACGCTGCCGAAATCGACGGAGAGCGCACCGCCGGCCTTGATGTTGGCCGATACGCCGCCGATCGCCTCGACGGAGCTGACGATCGTCGAGCCGTTGGCGATGTTCTTCGAGGGATTGGCAGTGCCGTTGGCATTATAGGCGGTGCAGGCGCCCTGGGCATGGCAGGTCGTCGTCGTCGTGCGGAAAAGGCTGACGCCGGTATTGGTCAGCGTCGAGCCCTTCAGCGTCGCGCTGCCGCAGGCCTCGATCGAGCTGTAGGCATTGGTCAGATTCGTGGCGTCGACAGTAAGGTTGCGGCTCGCCCGGATCGTCGCTTCCGGGCTGAGTGTGCCAACCAGGCGATCTTCATAGACCGACTGGCTGAGGTGGGACGACCAATCCCAGCTATAGGTGGTGCTTTCGTCCGAGCCGCTGAAATTCACCTCGTCGACGATGAAATAGCGCGACGGATTGTTGGGATCGGCAACGGGATTGCCGTTCGCATCCCTCGGCACCCGGTTCCTGATCCAGTCGATGATCGGCTCGACCTTCTCGGGTCCGTCGGCCGAAATCCAGGTCCAGGCACGATAAGTCGTGCCGTCGGCGAGCGTCGCCTTCGACCAGAGCAGTGGCTGATAATCCTGCCACAGCCCCGGATCGACGCCGGCATAGAGCTGGTACATGTTCTGATCGGCGGTCTCGAGGTAGCCGAAAGGCAGCCCGGCGGCGACGGGGTTCAGCGTGAAGCCGCTGACGACGCCCGAGGAAACCAGCGTCCCGGCCGTCCATTGCGGTGTGACGGCCCGCCGGTTGGTCAGATTGGCCGTCAGGATGGACATGTCGTTTCCAGCCTGGATCAGGCCGGAAATATTGGTGACTTCAGTGTTTCTCAGTCCCGATGTCGTCCCGGCAATCTCAAGATCGTTGCCGGCGAGGATGGCGCCTTGATTGTTGGTGAGCACCTCGCCGATGAACAGGCCCGCGTCGTGGCCGGCATAGGCAAGGCCCGTGGCGCTGTTGGTGAAATTGCCGGATATGTTGAGCGTCAGATCGTCGCCGGCGGCCAATTGGCCGGCATTGGTGAGAGACGGCAGCGTCAGGGTCAGGTCGTGGGCGGCGAGCAGCGCCGTGCCGGCCGAGGTGGAGAGGCCGCCGGCGTTGATGGCGATGTCGCCCGAACCGCCGGCATTGGTGACGGCATTGATCCTGGTGCCGCTGAGATCGGCAGCATCTGATAGATTGAGGGTGAGCCCTCCGAGAGTGAGGCTGTTATTGCTGAGATTGGCGCTATCGGCGTTGAGCATCAGCGTGCCGCCGGCGGCGATGTTGCCTGCGCCGCCATTGGAGAGATCGATAGTGGTGGTGGTGAGCGTCAGGTTTCCCTTGGCGCTGGTGGGATTGCCGTAGCTGATCTGGCCGGAAGCGGAGAGATCGGCGCTGCCGAGGCTCTGCAGCTTGCTATAGGCGAGATTCTGGCCGGCATTGGCCGAAAGATCGCCGCTGCTGAGCAGCGCGTTGGAAACGGTGATCGAACCATTTGTGGCGGCAAGGCTCATGTCGCCCGCCGGCTGCAGCACCAGTGCGGCATTGGCGGATTGGGCGGTGGCGGCGAGATCGACGCCGGAGGCGATCGTCGAGGCTGCGATCGAGCTGCCTGAGGCCGTGACGTCGCCCTCAGCCAGGACATCGCCCGATACGGCGATGTCGGCGCCGGCGGATAGCGTGAGATTGTTGCCGCTGACAAGCGAGGCCGCGGCGATCGTGCCTGATGTCGCGGTGATCGCCAGCGCATCGCCGCTCTTTGCCGCACCGGCAATCTGGATGTCGCCTGAGGTGGCGGACAGGGTAAGCGTCTGCCCGGCCATGACGCTGCCGGCCGCAATACCGGCGTCCGATGCTATTTCAACGTCGGCAGCGCTGCTCACCTCGCCGCCGACACTCAACAATCCGCTGCCGCTGGACAGCAGGATGTCGTCATCGGCGGCGACCGTATCGAGGGTGATGCCCTGGTGCGCCTGAACGGCGATCTTTGCCTTCGAGGTGACCTTGGAAGCCATCACCTTCGCCTTCGAGGAGATCGAAACGCCCTGCTGGCCGGAGACGTTGCCGAGTGAAATTTT
The DNA here is from genome assembly GCF_019793465.1 of Rhizobium croatiense. GTDB lineage: Bacteria > Pseudomonadota > Alphaproteobacteria > Rhizobiales > Rhizobiaceae > Rhizobium > Rhizobium croatiense. The sequence goes on from NZ_JAILYJ010000006.1 coordinate 85,965, forward strand.
GCCGTCGGCCGACAACGACAACTCGTTGGTGTTGGCGGCAAGATTGCCGCTCATGCGCACGCCGGCGCCCTGTTCGGTGACGACGATCTTGATACGGTCGGCCTGCATGGCGCCAAGTGCCGAACCGTCGATCGCATATTCCGGCGTGCCTGATGTCGCGGCAAGCGGCGTGGCGTTGCCGGTGGCATAATCGAATTGATTACGGCCGGCCGTGACGCGAAGGTCCTTGCCATAAACCGGGCCGTTGACGTGCACGGAGCGCGAGACGATGTCGAAGAGGTCGACCGCGCCAGGCCCCGCGGCGAAGTTGCCGCCATTCGGTCCGATAGTGACATCGCCGCCGTTGACCGTGAATCCCTTCAGCGCGCCGTCCGCGCTGATATCGGGGACGCCTGTCGTCAACGTCGCATGCGGCGTGTTGATGAAGCCGCAGCCGTCGCAGGTGATGCCGTTCGGGTTGGCGATGACGACATCGGCGCGCCCGCCGAACACCTCGATCGCGCCGTTCAAGGCAGAGCGGTTGCCGCTGATGACCTCGTTGAGGATGACCGATGCCGGACCTGACGTGTTGAGATTGGCATTGCCCGGCGTGACGCCACCGAGATTGGAATTGCCGATCTCGCCCTTGTAATTGTTGAGGATCAGCCCCGGCGTGCCGACGTTGAAATTGTCGTATTTGTTGTGCGACAAACCCTGGCTGTTCGGCGTGACGATGTCGATGAGCGGCACGCCGTTCGGGGCCGTACCGACGCCCGGCTGGTTGGCCGCCGGCGCCGTGGTGCTCGCCGAGACCGACTGGGCATTGGCAAGCATCGGCTGCAGCACGAGCAAACTGCTGAGCAGGAGCGCCAGCGATTGCCTGAAAAGACGTGCCGGCCTGAGACCAGTTCTTTCATTTGCGCCGGCGACGCCCCTAGTTGCCGCCGTCCGCCCCAACCGCTCTTCGCTCATCACTGTCTTTCGCGCCCTGAAGTCTGCACGGCGGATAAATCCCGCCGCAGTTGTAATTTTTCATAAGGACCGAGACCACAGCCATTGGTCGTGGTCAACTTCCGCCTGTACTTGAGGTAAATGCAATCCGAAGAAGACATCGTCATTTATCGCGGTGCAGCAATCATGCTGGCCATTACTCCCAACCATCCTGGTGGAGAGGGGCATCTTCACTTCTTGCTTCACTACCAATGAGCGGATGCACTAAAATAAAAGAGCCCGCCGTCGACACCGTCGAGGCTGCTTGCAACAATCCCGGAATAGCCGAGGTCGGCACTGATATTGCCGCCGGCGGTCCGGACGCCGAATGTCAAACTGGCGAGATCGCCGCCTGATATATCGAAGCGCTGCTGCGCGTAGACGTGGCAGTAATCGAAGCCGAGATAGGGGCGCAGCTCGCCGAACGCCTTCGCCGCCGCGCCGCCGCCTTGGTTGGACCCCGTTCTCCAGACGATCTCGTTGTGGCTGAACATGCCGTTATTGCCGTAGAGCACACTTTCGCGCGTGCCGCGGACATTGCTGTAGCCGCCAAGCGAGATCTGCTCGGCGCCGAGGAGATTGTCGGGGGAATATTGACCTGTGATGAGCGAGGTCAGCTCGAACTGCCGGCCGGCGGCTTGGAACGGCTGCGTCACGCTGATCATGGCATTGAATTTCGAAAATCGCGGATCGGCGTTGCCGGCGCCAGGATCCCCCGGCTCCACCGCATCGAACAGGCCGAGCCCCTTGTCATAGCTGGCGTCGAACATCCAGATACCGCTGAACATGCGGCGGGAATGGGAAATGCCGATGTCGCCGACCGTATAGCGGCGGCTGCCGACCTCGATCAGATTGCCGAGCAGGAAGTTGTTGGTCTGCTTGTAGGTCAGGCCGCTGCGGACGGTGGTGATCGAATCCTTGTCGCGGAAGACGACGCGATCGATGCCGATGCCGGCCTGCCCCGAATTGCCGGAGCTTTCGAGCGTGCTGAAGTTTCCTTCGACGGCGCTTTCATATTGGTACCAGGAGCCGTTCAGCGAAACGGTGGAATAGCCGTAGGGGACGCTGACACTGCCGGAATAGCTGTTGCCATAGCCGTTTCCGTCATTCTCCCACGGATGATCCGGACCGCTGTGCTCGTATGAGAAATTCCACTGATCGTTGATGCCGAGCAGATCGTCGTAGCCGAGCGATGCCGAGCTGCGGGAAAGGCCGGTGCTCTCCTGCCCCATATTGTTGTTGCCGAGCGAGACATGCCATGGCCGGCCCGGACGGTTTTCGATGTTGAGGATGGAGGTTCCATCCTTGGGACCGGCAGCATGGCCGACTTGGCGTCGTTGATCTGCAGCCGGTTCATCTGGTCGAGTCCCTGCTCGATGTCGCGGATATTGACGACCCGGCCGATCAGGCCGGGAAAGGCGCTCGCCAGCGACCCATCGCCGGCCGCTTTCTTGCCGTTGAGATAGATGTCGGACAGCGTACCTTCAACGACCAGCAGCCGAAGGATCCTGGTCTTGCGGATATCCTGCTGCGGCACATAGGCCCGCGAGGTCACGTAGCCATGATCAATATAGAGATGCGTGACATCCCTCAGCACCCCATTGATCTCGGCAAGCCCGACGCAGCGGTTGCCGTAAGGCGCCGTCACCTTGCCGAGTTCGCTCGGCGACAGCAGATTCGCCCCTTCGATCTCGATGCGGGTGATGTCGAAGCAGGCACCTTTGCCCTGGCCGGCGGGCAAAGGCCTGCTTTCCGTCTCCGCGCCGCCGCCCGGCGTTGCCTGGCGAAGGGCATCCAGCCGCTGCTTTTGCGCCTGTTCTTCCTGGCGGCGCGTGAAATCATCCGCAGGCGACTGCGCGAAGGCGGGCGCGATGCTCATGCCGAAGATGGTGCCGGCGACCAGGAAGGATCGAATTTCTGCGGTCATTTCGAAATTTGGCTACTTCACTGAAATGGATTGGAGTTCGTCGAGGGCCGGCTTCAGCCCTTTCAGCGAAAAGCGAATATTGACGTCCTGGCCGTTCATCAGCCGCACCAGCCCTTCGGCGGTCCGCGCCCTTCTTCAAGGCCGTCGTCGTCTTCGTATCCAGCGCCAGTTACGCCTAGCATCCGGCCTCGTTGCAATTGCGGTAGTCGAGCTTGGCGACCGGTTTGCCGTCGGCCCTGATTGACAGGCCCGAAGGCAAGGAAGACGTTGAGGGGCAGAAGGGCGGTCAGCACCAGCCGTGACTTGCCTTTCTCGCCCTTGCGCTGGGAATCGGCTGGCGCAGTTGATATCGCCAGCGTGAGCACATTGACGTTCTTGCCGTCCGTGGCGATTTGTGCAACCTGCGCGACTTCGCATGCCGCAGCGCTGGTGCAGCGATAATACCAGTGTCGAACTTCTGGGATTTTATGGCAGGCGTCGGTTGAGTCGGCGCCTGTTCCGGCGCTTTATCGGCCGGGATAGGCGATTGCGAAAAAGACGGATTGGCACAAGCAACAACCATCAGAACGGTGGCGACAGTCCGTCCGCCCCGTTTCGTGCCGCTTTTCAAAAATGGTACCATTGAAAATGTAAAGATTTCAATCAGGTGGAAAGCCATGTCGCTACAATTGACTATGCCTGTGTTTGTCGCACACCGGCAAGTTATCGATGTCATGAAAAAGGCTCAGAGAGCGAGACCAATCATCGGCTCGATGGCTTCATAGCAGATCTTGGCGCGATACATCGATAGGTAGTGTTTGCCTCACCTCGATTTACGCTCGTTTTCGGAGAGTTGTGTGGTTAGCGCAACATATGCGCTAACCACACAACTCTCCGTACTCCGACGCATCAGGGTGTGACGCTGCGTGCGCCCAACCACTGTTGACTGACTTGATGCCGGCGGGAGGTGGGATGAGCGTCGAGGGCATCGCTGCGAATTCCGCACTTCGCGCACCAATCGCTCGCATTTGAACGAATCCTGTTCCGGGACAGAAAGACTTCAGCCGGTATGCATCCATGATTGCATACCCTCTGCGAGACGCAAGGCGATGAGTCCAACTGGACGCGTTCTCCCCGTACAATCCTGAGGCGGCTTCGTGAGCGCGATGCCATCAATTCGACTGCCGCCTCTCTTCTCAATGAGTTGATTGCACCAGGCAATGCCGCCGTCACCCGAATGTTGGGAAGTCGAGATAGGTGATCATCGCGCCGTTGAAGGCCCAGACCAAAGCACCGCGCCGCCGGTGGCAATGCCACTTCAATGACGGGCGCAGGATACATCGCGCCTCAGAGAACCCACATCCTCAACCCACTAAGCTTACGCATCCCCTCGTTAGCAATTTATTGACCATAAGCTGGCTTTAGTAAGCCTGATGGATGCGGAGTTCCCGCCCGTCGTCGAGTGTTTGGTGTAGGCGGGATTGTTCGTGTTGAAGTATCCAGTGCAAGGATTATCGGGCCGAGTCTTGGGCGGAGTTTCCACCCTGCTGTCGCAAGCAAAACGCGTCGCAACACAGACCATTGTGCCGGTTTTGTTTGCGCTCTCCGCGCTTGTCGGTTCCGCATCATTGGCCGCAGCGGAAGATCGCGCCCTGAAGCTGTTCTTTACCCATACGGGCGAGAAGGCGACGATTACCTATAAGCGGGATGGAAAATTCGATCCCAAAGGCCTTGCCCAGATCAATCGGTTTCTGCGCGACTGGCGAAGGAACGAGCCGACCCGGATGGATCCGCGGCTGCTCGACCTGGTCTGGGAGGTGTATAAGCGCAGCGGCGGCAAGGATTATATCCACGTCGTTTCGGCCTATCGTTCCCCCAGCACCAACAACATGCTCCGCAACCGCTCGCGCAGCACGGGTGTCGCCAAGAAGAGCCAGCACATGCTGGGTAAGGCGATGGATTTCTATGTTCCCGGCGTGAAGCTTGCGACGCTGCGCGCGATTGCCATGCAGATGCAGGTCGGCGGTGTCGGATATTATCCGACCTCGGGATCGCCCTTCGTACATCTCGACGTCGGCAATGTCAGGGCATGGCCCCGCATGTCGCGGCAGGAACTTGCCCGGATCTTCCCGAATGGGAAGACGATGCATCTTCCGGCCGATGGCCGGCCGCTGCCGGGATATAATCAGGCGGTTGCGAACTACAGGAAGCGCGTCAGTTCCACCGCGATAGAGATCGCCAGCACCGCTGGCGATGACGAAGACGCGGGAGCATCGACCACGCCGAGCGGCGATGCCACCAACGGCAAGCTCGTGACGGCGCTTCTGCCGACGCCGAAAAGCCGGGCGTTGAATGCGCTTGCGCTGCAGACCGGCGCGGGCGAGCGGGATGACGAAGACGCCGCTCCGGATGTTTCATCCTTGCCGATTCCGATACCGGCGATGCGCCCGCCTGCCCTCGCCCATGACGCGGGCGCGGACGACGAACTCAAGACTGCCTCGATCGGCCCGATTGCCGCCCTTCCGGAGAGACCGGCCACGGCATTGCCTGTTCACGCCCGCTTCCATCCCCGCCTTGCTGCAGCGGAGACCGCCAGGCCGAGCGCTGCTTTGATCGCCTCTCTGCCCATGACCGCGTCGTGGGAAGAAGCCAATTTCCTCGGATCGACGTCCGACGCGGCGCTGATGAAATGGGCGCTGCATTCTCCCGGCGAAGTGATGGGATTGAGCATGCCTCGTGTCTCCCCCCGCACGGTTCATCGTGAGGCTGATGTCGCGACGTCAGCTGAGGATGTTACCCCGGTCGCAGCCAGAGGCCCGTTCGATGCCAGCCGGTTTACATCGCCCCCGGAGGGTTGACTGCATTCGTCAGGTTGATGCGCTGCGCCCGTGCCAAAAACGTTTGAATGTCTCCCTCGCCAGCCGGCAGACAGAAGGCTTTCGAGAAGATGGCGGCGGGCGGCCAGTTTTGTTCGGGTGAGGTCGTGGCGGCCGTGGCTCAATGCCCCTCGCTTCGTCTGATAGCGTACGGGAACCTGGCGGATCGCTCATCGTTATAGCCGTGGGATCGCAAAGGTGGCCCCATTTTTGGGTCCGTCCGCTCTTCCTTCCTGCGCGATCCCGTCCTTTCCCCTGATTGCCCCGTTTCGGCGGGGCTTTCTTTTGCCTCGTCCAGCCGGCGTGCGGTCAGTCGCAGACAATGCCGTAGATTTCGCGATATTGCTCCAACTGTTCTTTCGGACCGGCCAGCAGCAGCGGGCAAGCGGTATAGTTGCCCTTGATTTTCCCGTTCTCGGTATAGAGCCAGTCGAAAATATCCGATTTCCCGAACGCGACGCGGTCCCCCTGCTTGATGTTGTGGATGTATTCCGGCCTATCGCCCAGAAGAGCGGTGAAATGGTCACCGGATGCCTCGATCTGGTAGACCCACATGAATTCCACATCCGGCGCCATCTGGTCCGTGGTCAGGACCACGCTCTTGTCCTTGTCCTTGAAACCAAGCTTGAGGCTGTAATTTTCGGTTCCCGCCGGTGGGTTGCGGAGTTTCTCGAGAAAGCCGTCCAGCTCCCCTATCGATTTCTCATGGGCCTTAGCCATGGCCGGATCGCCTGGCGCAATCAGCTGGACGTTTGGATTGTCTTGGGCCAGCGCGCGTTCGGCGGGAATGACCGGAATGGAGAGTACAAGCATTGAGAGGAGTGAAATAACACCGCGCAACATTCGATAGGCCTTAAATTGTTGTGACTATACGAGGCAACATAGCTATCTCAGGTTGATCTTCAATAGCCGCTTGATGCACCGGCGCAGCCGCTGCTAAATCGCTTTAGCCCTTTGTTTTTATGCGTCGTTGTCCCACAACCGCTGCACACTTCCGGGCGACATGGATCGGCTTCGAATGTTGGGGAGAATGGTATTGGTTACCGACGAGTGGGTTGAACTGTGGGTCATGTTCTGCGCGGCATCCGGCCTCTGCGGCTACAGCTGGTATTGGTGCATCCGGTCGATCATCTTCTACCGCAAAAATGATTATGATTTCAGCCAGGATGTCGGCCCGAAAATATATTGGTCCGCGCGTGGAGGTGATGATCGCCTGCTGGCGACGCCGAAAGCGAAGTTCCTGATCGCTATGCCTTTTTCCGTGCTGGCAAGCTCCTTCATGCTGCTCTTCACCGTTCTCGCTCTGGCGGGGATTATCAAGCCTTGTCTCGATTGCCGTCCATAGCGCTTGGCTGATCATTCCAAAGGAAGCCCGATACGCCCATCGAGTGACTGGCATTCCCCTCGGCATGAGCGTTTACTGGATCGCTCTGGCGGAGGAGGCAAACCATGGCCATGTATCTCACGCGCTTCAGCTACACGCCCGAGACCTGGGCGCGCATGATCGAAAAGCCCGAGGATCGCCGGGAGGCGGCACGGAGCTACATTGAATCCGTTGGCGGAAAGCTGCACGGGTTCTGGTACGCCTTCGGCGAGCATGACGGGTGGAATTTGTGGGAGGCGCCCGACAATGTATCGATGGCGGCTGTCGCGCTTGCGATCGGCGCGGGAGGTGCGCTCAGTTCGATTGAGACCACCGTTCTCCTCGACGTCGAGGATACGATCCGAGCCTTGGAAAAGGCGAAGTCGATCCGGTATCGCCCGCCGGCAAGCTAGCCGCCGTACGATTTCAGGCTGAGAGTTCATCGACCCGGCCTGTGGGGAAGACCCCGCCGCTGGAAATCGATCGGCAACGGCAAGCAGCCTGGGGAGATCTCAGTGAACAACTGAAATCACCGAAATTCCGGCTTCCTTCGCGGCGCGAATGAGTGCGGCACGGGCTATCTTGGACGGGATATTGTCCTGGCGGCCGAACAGCATCCAGCGCAGGATCAAGGCTCGAGCGGCTTTCTCATTCTTATGAGAGGCACATTTGCACCGCCGCGGCTGTCTTCCACTCGCTCGATGGCTTGATAACCGCAAACAAGATAGAGCGGTTCACCCGATAGTGTGGCCATCAATTCGATATCACGAAAGCCTTCATTGCGCGCCGCCTCCTCGCAGACAGCCATGATCAGCCGCCCTACGCCACGCCGAGTAAAGTTCGGGTGCGTGTACATCGCCCTTATGCGCGCCGCGTCGTTGGCAGGATCGAGCAGAGCAGCATCGCGGCCGGAAGTGCGATCTCCGCCATACAGTGTTGCTCGTCGGCTCCACCCGCCACAGCCCGCCAAGACGCCGCCGATCTCGACAACAAAATAGGTGCCGTCCTCGATCAACTGGCTATCGAGTCCCATGATGGCTCGGCTCGACGAAATCTGTTCGGGCGTCAGAAAGGCTTTCTGGTTCTCTGAGATGGCCGCATCCATCAACAATTTGAGGTCGGCCAGATCACTATGGCTGGCCAGTCGATGCCTGAGTAGCTCTTGTTCCATCTTGCGCCGGCCTTTGACTTTGGCAGCCCGGTTTGGCCAGTCTGCGGCACGTCTTGCATCTGTGTGGACAGCCGTGCCTTTGGTCATTGTAACAAGCGGGAGGTTTGAATTGAAGTGCGATCCTGCAGCCGGATTACCGCGGCGATCACGCTCAAATCTTCTATCAAAGGGGCAACAGAAGGTTCCCGGCTAGACGTCGACCGGCGGCCAGACTTCGGTTTTGCGATCCGGATTGGTGGTTCGTGCGGCCGATCCGCAGGCGCATCTCCGGATTGTCGGCGCAGGTGGATGCTCGCCGGGAATGTCTCTCAGACGCGCGCCGCCGCCAATAGGCCCACCGACGATCAAACCTGCCGAAACCCCGGAATGCGGCTACTCGCTCTGCCTGAGATTCCGGATTCGATCAAACAGCACGGCCAGCACAATTGCGCCGCCGATAAACGTTCCCTGCCAGAAGGCGTTGATGCCAAGCAGGCCGAGGCTGTTGCGGATCACCTCGATCAGCGCGGCGCCGACCAGGGCGCCGAAGGCGGTGCCGATGCCGCCGGCCAGATTGGCGCCGCCGATGACGGCGGCGGCGATGACCTGCAGCTCCATGCCGGCGCCGATATTGGTGGTGACGGCACCGAGCCAGCCGGTCTGGACGATGCCGGCAATGCCGGCCGAGAGCGCCGATATCATGTAGACGGCGACCTTGATGCGGCGCACGGGAACGCCGGTGAGCGTGGCGGCATGCTCATTGCCGCCGATCGCGAAGATATAGCGGCCGAAGCGGGTCCAGCGCAGCACGAAGCCGGTCAAGAGCGCCAGGACGACCATGTAAAGGACGGGATTGGCGATGCCGAGAAACCAGGCGCCGCCGCCGAGCGCCAAGAGCTTGTCGTGATCGGGGCCGAACTGGAAGACGACGGTGTTGTTGGAGGCGACCATGGCGAGGCTGCGCGCCACCGACAGCATGCCGAGCGTCACCACGAAAGGCGGAAAATCGAGATAGGCGATCATCACGCCGTTGAAGGCGCCGACCAGGAGCGCCGTGCCGATGGCGGCCGCGATGCCGATTTCGATGCCGTAGCCGGCATGCATGGTGACCGCCAGCACCATGCTGCAGAGGCAGAGCACCGAGCCGACCGACAGATCGATGCCGCCGGTGATGATGACGAGCGTCATGCCGAGCGCGATGATGGCGACGAAGGTGACGTTGCGGGTGATGTTGTAGAGGTTCTTCGCCGTGGCGAAGGAATCGGTGGCGACGGAGAGGAAGAGGCAGGCGAGGATAACGGCGATCAGCACCCAGAAGGTCTGGCTGCCGACGAACTCCGACAGCCGGCTTCGCTCTCTCTGTGCAATTGTCTGGTCGAGGGTGACTGCCATCGTTGACCTTCTTTTCTGCCCGTGAACCAAGCTGCGCCGATCAGACTTGTTCGATGGCGCCTGTTATAAGACCCGTCACTTCCTCCGGCGAACTCGCCGCGATTGCCTTATCGGCGACTTTCCGGCCGCGGCGCATGACGATGACGCGGTCGGCGACGGTGAAGACGTCGGGCATGCGATGGCTGATGAGCACGACTGCGATGCCGCGACCGCGCAGCTCGCGGATCAGGTTGAGGACTTCGGCCACCTGACGCACCGATATGGCCGCGGTCGGCTCGTCCATCAGCACGATCTTCGCCTCCGACAGCATGGTGCGCCCGATCGCCACCGCTTGCCGCTGACCGCCGGACATCTGCTTGACGAGATCGCGCGGGCGGGTTTCCGATTTCAGCTCCTTGAAGATCTCGCCGGCGCGCCGGTACATCGTCTTGTAATCGAGGACACGAAACGGGCCAATGCCGCGGCTGAGCTCGCGCCCAAGGAAGACGTTGGCCGCTGCCGTCAGATTGTTGCACAGCGCCAGATCCTGATGGACGATCTCGATGCCGTGCTGGCGCGCCTCGACGGGGCGGTGCATGACGATTTCCTTGCCCTCGAGGCGTATCGTGCCTTCGCTCGGCCGGAAGTTTCCGGCAATCATCTTGACCAGCGTGCTTTTGCCCGCGCCGTTATCGCCCATCAGGCCAACGACCTGGCCGGCTTCGAGCGCAAACGACACGTCATTGACCGCCTGGATGGCGCCGAAATGTTTTGAGATATTGCTGAGTTCAAGAACCGCTGCCAGCCGACCACCCTCCCCGGAACCTGCAGGCCTGCCTTCACTGCCGGCTGCCCCGTCTGGGCGCCTGCGATCTCGCTTTGCCGATCTCCTCCCGGAAAAGCGCTTCGGCTCATTTATGCAAAAGCGCCAGGAATCGTCAATAAAATGTCGCGTGATAGACCGGCCGAGGTAAAAATCTATTTTACCGCGCAAATACAGATTGACGGCGCAAACGCTGCGATATTAGCTGTTACTGGGAGAGAGAGAGCATGCTGATCCTTGTCACCGGGGCTACGGGCAAGGTCGGGCGGCGCTTCATAACTGGGCTGCTTGACGAGCCGAGATTTTCCAATGCCCGCATCCGCGCGCTTTGTCACAATCGCGCGCTCCAAGAGACCGACCGCATCGAGGTCGTCAGGGGTTCGATCGCCGACGCCAATGTCGTTGCGGCGGCGATGGCAGGTGTGACCCATGTGCTGCATCTTGCCACTTGCAAGGAAACGCCAGATGACGTCATGGACGTCACCGTTAAAGGGCTGTTCTGGCTGCTCGAGGCCTTCCGCACGAGCACGAGCGCCCGGCAATTCATCCTGATCGGCGGCGATGCCGGCATTGGGCATTTCTTCTATCGCCATGACGGGCCGGTGACCGAAAAGACGCCGCATCGCGCCTATCCCGGCTGTTACGCGCTTTCCAAGGTGCTGGAAGAGGTGATGCTCGAGCAGTATGCCATTCAATACGGCATCAACACCTGCTGTCTGCGCGCCCCCTGGATCATGGAGAAGGACGATTTCAAGTTCACGCTGTCCTTCGGCGACGATGTGTTCGGCGGGCCGGACTGGAAGACGTTTGTTCCGCCGCCCGAGGCCGAGCGCTACGCCCGCGAGGGCACGGTGCCGCTGCTGCGCGATGCGGATGGGCGGCCGCTGAAACGCAATTTCGTGCATGTCGACGATCTTGTCTCGGCGATATTGGCGGCGATCGACAATCCGCGCGCCAAGGGAGAACTCTTTAATATCGCGATGGATCGTCCCGTCGATTATGGGGAAGTCGCCGCTTACCTCGCCCGCACGCGCGGGCTCGGCTGCGTCGACATCGCAAGCCAGTTTCATTCCAACTGGATGGACAACAGCAAGGCGAAATACCTGCTGGACTGGCGCCCGGTTTACGATCTCGAAAAGCTTATCAATTCGGCCTGGGAATACCAGCGATCAGGGGAGGAGCCTCGCATCGTCTGGTACCCCGGTTGATCAAGCGGCGGGCAATCATGTCCGCCTTTCAAAGGGAGGAAGCTATGAGGAAGGCATTATTGCTTGCAGCTGCTGCAGTGCTGGCGCTGACGGCCGGACAGGCCCTGGCCGCCAAGAAGCAGCTGGTCATCGTCGTCAAGGGCCTCGACAACCCGTTCTTCGAGGCGATCAACCAGGGTTGCCAGAAGTGGAACAAGGAAAACGCCTCGGCCGAATATGAATGCTTCTATACCGGCCCGGCATCGACCTCCGACGAAGCCGGCGAGGCACAGATCGTTCAGGATATGCTGGGTAAGGCCGATACGGCCGCCATCGCCATTTCGCCGTCGAACGCCAAGCTGATCGCCCAGACGCTGAAGACGGCCAATCCGAGCGTGCCCGTCATGACGCTCGATGCCGATCTGGCGGCGGAGGATTCCGCTCTGCGCAAGACCTATCTTGGCACCGACAATTATCTGATGGGCGCCAAGATCGGCGAATATATCAAGAAGGCCAAGCCGAACGGCGGCAAAATCTGCACCATCGAAGGCAATCCCGGCGCCGATAACATCCTGCGCCGTGCCCAGGGAATGCGCGATACGCTGAGCGGCCAGAAGGGGCTGGCGGCCCTGAAGGGCGAAGGCGGCTGGACGGAGGTGGCCGGCTGCCCGGTCTTTACCAATGACGACGGCGCCAAGGGCGTGCAGGCGATGACCGACATCCTCGCCGCCAATCCCGATCTCGACGCCTTCGGCATCATGGGCGGCTGGCCGCTGTTCGGCGCCCCGCAGCCCTATCGCGACCTGTTCAAGCCGATGGCCGACAAGATCGCCAAGAACGAGTTCGTCATCGGCGCCGCCGACACGATCGGCGACGAAGTGGCGATCGCCAAGGAAGGGCTGGTGACCGCGCTGGTCGGCCAGCGGCCGTTCGAAATGGGCTACAAGGCGCCGACCGTGATGATGGACCTGATCGCGGGAAAGAAGGTCGACGATCCGGTCTTCACCGGCCTGGACGAGTGCACCAAGGATACGGTGGATACCTGCATTCAGAAGTGATGCGGCTGGGAGCGTCCGCCCGAGCGGACGCTCCTGATATCACGCCTGTGCAAAGAGCCAATCGGAAAAGGCGCGCATGGCCGGGGTGACCGGCCGTGACTGCAGGCGCGTCAGCCAGTAGCTGCCGAGCGATATGGTGGTGGCGAAGGGCTGGACGATCGCACCTGACGAGAGGTGCCTGGAGAACATCGAAGGCGGCGCCAGCGCGACACCGAGCCCCTGGAGGGCGGCCTCCATCATGGCGACGGAGGAATCGAAGACGATGCCCGCATTCACCTGGTCGGCCGGCGGAACGCCGGCGGCCGCAAACCAGGTGCTCCATTCATCCGTGCGGTAGCTGCGCAGCAGCGTTGCGCCGGCGAGATCAGCCGGCGACCGCAGATCCTCCGCCAGTTTGGGAATGCAGAGAGCCGAGAGCGGCGCTTCGGACAGGCGCTGCGCCTCCGTCCCGTGCCATGAGCCGCTGCCGAAGCGGATGGCAAAGTCGAGCCCCTCGGCGGCGGGATCGACGCGGTTGTTGTTGGTGGAAACCCGTACGTTGATGAAGGGATGCCGGCGCTGGAAATCCGCAAGGCGCGGCAGGAGCCAACCGACGGCGAAAGTGCCGACGACGCCGAGGAACAGCAATTCGCGCACCTGCCCGGCCTCGATCCGGTCGAGCGTCGTCGCCATCTGGTCGAAGGAGGCGGACACCGTCGGCAGCAGCGCCTCGCCTTCCGCGGTGATTTTCAGGCCGCGGGGCAGACGCTGGAACAATGCGACCCCCAGCCGCTTTTCCAGCCCCTTGACCTGCTGGCTGACGGCCGCCTGGGTGACGCAGAGCTCGATTGCGGCGCGGGTAAAGCTCAAATGCCGTGCCGAGGCTTCGAAGGCTCTGAGGCCGTTCAGCGGGAGGAATTGGCGAACCATCTAAGCCCTAGAAATTCTTGCAGCTGCTGCGAGATATCATCGTTTGTCCCTAGAAAACAGAGCCGCTAAACGCCTCCCCGGGCGCATTTTGCGCTCATGGCGACCGCCCTGGCGATTTTGGAGGATGATTGTGAAAAACCTTGGCATAAAATTTTTATCGGCCGCGTTGATCACGGCATGCGCTTGCGCAAGCGCCTTTGCCGCCGACGAGGCTGAAGTGAGAGCGATCGCGGATGCGGCGATCAAGCCGATCATGGAAAAATACGCCATTCCAGGGGTGGCCGTCGGCATTACCGTCGACGGCCGGGATCACATCTTCACCTATGGCGTCGAATCGAAGGAGACCGGCAGACCGGTGGTGCCTGCCACGCTCTTCGAACTGGGCTCGATCAGCAAAACCTTCACCGCGACGCTCGCCTCCTACGCCGAAGCGACGGGCGACCTCTCTTTGTCCGACCCGGTGGCCAAACATCTTCCCGCGATGAAGGGACGGCCGTTCGGCGATGTCGCGCTGATCGATCTCGCCACCCATACGGCCGGCGGTTTTCCGCTGCAGGTGCCGGACGAGATCAAAAGCGAAGGCCAGCTGATGGAATATCTTGCGGCCTGGCACCCTTCCTACGCGGCGGGAACCCAACGCAGCTATGCCAATCCGAGCATCGGCATGCTCGGCCTCATCACGGCGAAAGCCATGCGCGGTGATTTCGCGGAGTTGATGGAGGGCAGGCTGTTTCCCGGCCTCGGATTGAGCAGCACCTTCATCAACGTGCCGAAGTCGCGGCAGGGCAATTACGCCCAGGGCTATAAGCGCAGCGGCGAGCCGGCACGGCTGACACCGGGCCTGCTGTCCGCCGAGGCCTACGGCGTCAGATCCACCGCCGGCGACATGATCCGCTTCGTTGGCGCCAATATGGGCCTGGCCAAACTCGACGGGAAACTGCAGCAGGCGATCGACAAAACCCACACCGGCTTTTTCAGCGTCGGGGCGATGACCCAGGATCTGATCTGGGAGCAATATGCCTATCCCGCCACCCTGCAGAGCTTGCTCGAGGGCAATTCGGCGGCGATGCTGAAGACGATCCCTATCGCTGCGCTGCAACCGCCGATGAAACCGCGGGGCGATGTCTGGATCAACAAGACCGGCTCGACCAACGGCTTCGGCGCCTATGTCGCCTTCATTCCCAGCGAGCGCCTCGGCATCGTCATCCTGGCCAACAAAAACTATCCCAACGAGGACCGGGTTGCCGCGGCCTACCGGGTATTGACGGCGCTTGCGGCCGATTGATTGAAAACAGCTCACGGACGCGGGACCAGGCTGGCGGCGAGGTTTCGCGTCCGTCCGAACCGATGCGCTGTCCTGGAGAGTCGGACTTTAGCCCGATGCGCGTCTTTGCCCGTGTGATAGAGAAATTGCACGAGGAATATGCTGCGGTGCAACAGTGCCACAATCTTGCCAAATACACTGCGAAAAATCGAACGGCGGCAGCACGTACATACCCAGGGTCGCTGCCCTCTCGCCCAACAGGGATAATACTACCCAGGGTAATGCCAGTTAACAATTAATATTAACAGGCGAGTATTTTACAGAATTCTTCGAGGTAATTGCCAGTTCTTGAAGGTGATGCTAATGAATACTCACCTTTTCTTAAGTTAAGAGGCCCAATCCAGTGAAAAACGTATTGATATCTGGCGGAGCAGGGTTCATCGGTTCTCATCTATGCGATCGGCTTTTGCTTCGAAATGACGTTCAGAAGCTCGTCGTTGTTGATAATCTCTGGACAGGACTTTTCGAGAATATTTCGCACATCAGGGATCCCCGCTTTCACTTCGTGAAATCGGACGTCGAGACGCTGCAGACTTCGGAGAAATTCGACGAGATCTATCATCTCGCCTCCCCCGCATCGCCGCCCTGGTACATGAAGGAACCGAAGAGGACGATTTCGGCGAACCTGCTCGGCGCCTTCCGGCTTCTCGACCTGCTGAAGACGGGCGGCCGTTTCGGTTACACCTCCTCCTCGGAAATCTACGGCGATCCTCTGGTGTCGCCGCAGCCGGAAACCTACAAGGGCCAGGTCGACTGTACCGGGCCGCGTTCGTCCTATGACGAGAGCAAGAGATGCACGGAAGCGCTGCTGTTCGAGATGCAGCGCACCAAGGGGCTGAACGTCAAGGTCATCCGCCCCTTTAATATTTATGGTCCCCGCACCCGGCCCGACGATGGCCGCGCCGTCTCCAACTTCGTCACCCAAGCGCTTTCGGGCCGCCCGATCACCGTCTTCGGCGACGGCAAGCAGTCGCGCAGCTGGGGCTATGTCGATGACATCGTCGACGGTTTCGCCCGTTATTTCTGGATCAACGAGACCGACTACAAGGGGCCTCTGAATATCGGCAACGACCGCGAGATCACCGTTCTGGAAGTCGCGAAATATGTTTCCAAGCTGGTCGGCGGCGTGCCGATCGTCTTCGAGCCATCGCCGCCGCAGGATCCCACCAACAGGCGGCCGGACCTGACGAGAGCCTACGCCGTCATGCCCGAGTGGTCGTGCAAGGTCAGCTACGAACAGGGCGTGGCGATGACGCTCGACTGGTTCAGAGAAAAGATAAAAGTGGGCGCGGCGTAATAGCCGCCCGGCTTTCGAGGCCCTTCCCGCATTCCGGGCGCGGCTTTGTGCCGGCCTGTGCTCGTGATGCGTTGAGAGAGTAACGATGCAGGAAATCATTCCGTCCGATCTGGCGACTGTCACTTTTCCCGTACCGATTCACTATCTCGATCTCGCGTCGCATCAGCCGGATGCCGGCGCGGCGCCGATCTCGGCCGGGCTCGTCGTCTTTCTCGCCGACGGCCTGCCCGTCGGACAGGCCTATCTCGATGGGCCTGAGGCCGCGGCCGAGCTTGCCGGGCGTGTCGTGCGGCCGGAGACGCTGTCGCATGCGCGCCAGGTGGCGCAGACAACGCTGCAACATCGCGACGTCAGCATTCTGATCTGCACCAAGGACCGGCCGGACGAGCTGCGCCGGTGCCTCGCCTCGATCCCCGAACAATCGCTGAAGCCGGCCGAGATCATCGTCGTCGACAATGCGTCATCAGGCGATGCAACCCGCCGCGTCGTCGAAGAAGCGGGCGCCACCTATGTCCGCGAAGGCCGGGTCGGGCTGGATTTTGCCCGCAATGCCGCCATCGGCGCGGCGAAAACCGAATTCGTCGCCTTTACCGATGATGACGTCGTTCTCCACCAGCGATGGCTGGAGAACCTGATGAAGGCGTTCGACCGGCCGGAGATCGGCTGCGTCACCGGGCTGATCCTGCCCGGAGAACTCGCAACGCCGGCGCAGTTCATCTTCGAAAAGCACTGGGGTTTCGGCCGCGGCTACATCAGACAGGATTTCGGCCGGGATTTCTACGACAGCCACAAGCGCTACGGCGCGCCGGTCTGGACGATCGGCGCCGGCGCAAGCCAGGCTTTCCGCCGCAAGGTATTCGACGAGATCGGCCTGTTCGACGTCCGACTCGATATGGGCGCGGCCGGCTGCTCGGGCGATTCCGAATATTGGAACCGGCTGCTGCATCACGGCCATGTCTGCCGCTACGAGCCGACCGCGGTCTCCTGGCATTTTCATCGCAAGGATATGCAGGGGCTTGCCAGGCAGATCCAGCAATATATGAGCGGCCATATCGCCGCGCTGCTGGTGCAGTATCAGAACACCGGCAACGGCGGCAACCTTCGGCGCATCCTTATCTCCTTCCCGAAATATTTCGCCGGCAGGCTGCGCAAACGCCTGCGCAAGGGCGCCACCTCGCACGATTTTTTCCTGAAGCAGGAAATGCTCGGCAGCGTCAACGGCGCGCTCTACGTTCTGCGCCGCTGGAAGATGCGCGCATGGTGACAACTGTGGCGCCGGACATTTCCTTCCTCATTCCTGCTTATAACGCCGAGGACACGCTTGCCGAAGCGCTTGCCAGCCTGCAGCGGCAGACGCGGCCGAACTGGCAGGCGGTGGTGGTCGACGACGGTTCGAGCGACCGCACCTGGGAGCTGGTTGAGGCGATTGCCGCAGCCGACAGCCGCATCGTCGCCGCCCGCCAGACCAATGCCGGCGCTGCGGCGGCCAGAAACCATGCCGCCCGCCTCGCCGCCGCCCCCCTGCTCTGCATGCTCGATGCCGACGATTGGCTGGACCCGGCTTTCATCGAAACCATGCTGCCGATGGCCGAGGATAGATCACCGCCCGCCATCGCCTATTGCTCCTACCGCCGGGTCGCCCCGGACGGCCGGCCGATGCCGGTGGAACAGGCGCCCCTACTCGCCGGCGATGCCGCCCGGCGCGAATTCTCGTCCTTCTGTGCGCTCGCCATTCATACGGTGGTCTTTCCCAAAAGCCTTTTCGAGCGCGTCGGCTGCATGGATGAGAGCCTGCAGACCTGCGAGGAGTGGGATCTCTGGCTGCGCATGGCCTTTGCAGGCGCAGAATTTCGTCGTGTCGACGCCTGCCTGGCCTCCTATCGCATGAAGCCGGGCTCGCTTTCCGGCGATCCGACGAAATTGGTGCGTGACGCCATTTGCGTGACGACGAAGGCCGAGGCGCTGCGCCGGCAGCACGGCTTGCCCGCCGAGGGTCCGGAGACCGCCTGGATCACGCCCGCCATCAGCCGATTGCGCATGCTCGTCTGGGTCATCGCGGCCAAACACGATCCGAGCCTGGACATAGCGACCCTCGCCGCATTGCTGCCGGACATCCCGGATGCCGCAGGCTATGAGAGCTTTTTTGCCGGCGTGATCCTGCACGGCCTGCAGACCGGCCTCCTGCCCGACCGGGCCGACGATCTCATCGATGCGCCCGAGCAATGGTGGCCGACTTTCCGTCTGCTCGTCCAGCTGATCCAGCGGCATTCCCTGCCCGGCACCGGCCGCAAGATCCTCGAAGCCGCCGCCTGGCAGCTCTCCGCCGGCAACCTTCGGCGATCCTTCACCCTCGGCACGATCCAGGTGGTGAGCGTCGAGCTCGGCGCCCTTTCCAGGATCGCCCGGGCCGAGCAGGCCGATACGCTGATCATGCACGGCTTTTCCGGCGACGAGCATGTTGGCACCTTCGTCGGGCCGCTCTGGGGTGATCTGTCGATCCGGGCGCAGATCCGGCTGATCCTGCAGGAGATGCAGGCGGGAGAACATCTCGAGCGGCAGCCCACCCTCGCTTATGCCGCCGCATGGACAAGGGAGGCGCTGCGCGGCTACCGAACCTTCGGCGGCCTCATCATCCGCAGCGGCCGGCGGCGCGGGCGGCTCGAAAGGCTGCTGGCGCGGACCGGCCGCAATGCCGTCCTGGCCTTGGCGCCAGGCGACGGACAGGATAATGACGCCCGCCTGTCCGACATCCTGCGCGATCTCGAAGGTGGCCTGCCGCCGGTGCGACGTACAGCCGCCGCAGCGCCGGCGGAGGAAAAGCAGGCCCCCCAGGCTCAGTCGGCAGAAGACTATTGGGAGCAGATTTTCGAACGCCCGGATCCGTGGAATTACCTGTCGGTCTACGAGCAGGTCAAATATGAGCAGACATTGAGCCTGATCCCGCAGGGGACCGAAACGGCGCTGGAACTTGCCTGCGCCGAGGGGATCTTCACCGAGAAGCTGGCGCGCGCAGTCGGCCGGGTGACGGCCACCGATATTTCGCAGCGGGCGGTCGACAGGGCGGCAAAGCGCTGCCGCGATCTCTCCAATGTCGAGCTGCGGGTTCTCGACTTCGTCGGACAAGAGCTTCCACCCGATCAGGATCTCATCCTCTGCTCGGAAGTGCTTTACTACATGAAGGATGAGGAGATGCTTGCGGGCGTCTGCCGCAAGATGGCGGCGGCGCTGAAGCCGGGGGGCTGTCTGATCACCGCCCATGCGCATCTGCGCCAGGACGAGCCCGGCCGAACCGGTTTTGACTGGGGCCATCC
This sequence comes from Rhizobium croatiense, assembly GCF_019793465.1. Classification (GTDB taxonomy): domain Bacteria; phylum Pseudomonadota; class Alphaproteobacteria; order Rhizobiales; family Rhizobiaceae; genus Rhizobium; species Rhizobium croatiense. The sequence goes on from NZ_JAILYJ010000006.1 coordinate 105,509, forward strand.
TTTCGGGGTCGGGACCATCAGACGGGTTCTGGCCGAACAGGCTGGGCTTGCCCTCGAAGAGACGATCGACACCGCGCTTTACGCCATCCACCGCTTCCGCAAAGCGGCTGTGGCCGATCCCGTCCTGCGGGTCGAGACGCATGGAACGCCGATGGACGTCGATGTGGCAAAGCACATCATCTCAGGACCGGCGGGCGTCGCGCGCGAGACGGCATGGGCAACCGAGGTGACGACCTCGGTCCCCATCCTGATGTATCACCGGATCGCCGAGGATGGCCCCGCCGCGCTGCGGCGCTTCCGCACGCCGCCGGAGATGTTCCGCAAGCAGATGCAATTCCTGCGCCGGCACGGCTATTACGCCGTCACGGCGCCGTCGCTCGCCAATCTTTTGCACAGCGGCAAGCCGATCCAGGGCCGGCCGGTCATGCTGACCTTCGACGACGCCTATCTGGATTTCCACGCCAACGCCTTCCCGATCCTGGCCGAGAATGATTTCAGCGCCGACGTCTTCGTCGTCACCGACAAGGTCGGCGGCCGTTCGGACTGGGATTGTGCCCATGGCGAGCCGGCGGCGCTGATGGCGTGGCCGGATATTCTGGAACTGCAGCAGAAAGGCATCAGCTTCGGCTCTCATCTCGCCTCCCACACGCCGGCGAGCGCAATTGAAAACGACGCCTTGCTCGCCGAAGCCCTGCGGTCGCGCCATGCGCTGGAAAGCCGGCTGGGCAGCCCCGTGGTTTCGATCGCACTGCCCTACGGCGCCACCGACTTCAGGGTGCCGGGCATTCTTTCCCTTGCCGGTTACACGATCGGCTTCACCACACGCGCCGCGACAGCCGCCTTTTCCGACAATGTCTTCGGCCTGCCGCGCCTCGAAGTCCGCGGCGACCGGCCGCTTGAAGCCTTTCCCGCACTGATGGGCCTGCCCGGAGCCTTTATCGGATGACAATCATCACCACTGCAGCGCCCCCTCTGATCACCGTCGTCATCCCGGCCTACAACGCCGAAAAGACGCTTCTCGAAACATTGCAAAGCGTCTCGAACCAATCCTACGACAAGCTCGAAATCCTTGTGGTCGACGACGGATCGCGGGACGGCACCTTCGCGCTTGCGGGCGACTATAGCCTGATCGATCGGCGTGTCCGGGTCCTCCGGCAGGCCAATGGCGGCGTTGCCCGCGCCCGCAACCACGGCATCGGCGAGGCGCGGGGCGCCTATGTGGCGCCTATCGATGCCGACGACATATGGCATCCCGAGAAGATCGAGCGCCAGCTGCAGTCGCTGCAAAAATTTCCCGGCGGCCACGGCGTCGCCTACAACTGGTATGCGGCGATCGACGAAAACGGCGTCATTTTCGGCCATTCACGCCCGGTTCTGCATGAGGGCAACATCTTCGAACCGCTGCTGCGGGAAAACTTCATCGGCAATGGCAGCACGCCGCTGATGCCGCGCGCCGAGGTTCTGCGCTGCGGCGGTTACGACGCCGGGCTGCGCGACAGCGGCGCCGAGGGCTGCGAGGATCTGAAGCTCTACCTCGCTCTCGCCGAGAGCCTGCCCTTTGCGCTGGTTCCCGATTTCCTCACCGGTTACCGCTTCACCCGGGGAAACATGTCGAGCAACGCCCATCGGATGCTGAAATCCCACGCCCTGGTGATGGCGCCGATCATCGACCGCTACCCGCATCTGCGGCGCGATATCGAGACCGCCAAATTCAACACGACGCACTGGTATTTCAACAAGGTCCTGGCAAACCGCGATTATGCCCAGCTCAGGAAGCTGGCGCCGATGATGGCGATGCAATATGGCCCGCAGTTGATCGTCCATGGCCTGCTGCAGAGCTTTCGTCTGGCAAAACGCCATGTCGTGCGCATTGCAAGACAGATCCTGCGAAAACCTTCGGCCCGATCGAAGAACCGCGTTGCCGGTGCGGCCGTCCCGCAGGCAGGCACGCTGTTCAGCGATCGTTTTCATGCCGCTCGGCGGCAGCCCGACATCGTCGCGGATGGCCGACAATGAATAGATTTCGCAAATCCGCCTCCCGGCCGGCCGGCGCCTACAACATGGTCATCGCGGCCCGCTACCGCGAGCTGCTGCAGCTCGTGCCGGCGTTGCGGCTGAAGATGACGGTGATGATCATCCTCGGCATTCTCACCGGATTTTCGGAGATGGTCGGCATCACCTTTCTGGTGAGCCTGGTCTTTATTCTCGGCCAGCAGGGCACAGGTTCCGGCTCCGCCGTTGCCGGGCTTCCGGCGATTTTCGGCGGCGTCGACCTCAGTCTTTCCAAACCGGTGCTGATCGGCATCCTCATCGCCTCCATCCTGCTGCGCATTCTTCTCGGATTCGTCAACTCGCTGATCACCAGCGCGATCAACCACAAGATCAGCGATCGCATGCGCGACCGTCTCTACGCCAAGATCCTGACCATCCCGTTCCAGCGCTTTCAGCACTATGAGCGCAGCGATCTGATCAATGTAATCGCCACCGAAGCCTATGCGGTATCCTCGGCCCATGCGAGCCTGGTGCGTCTCGGTGTCAATTTCGGCACGATCGTCATCTTCGGCATCGGCATGCTTGTCATGGCCTGGCCGATCGCCTTGCTTGGGCTTGTCTTCGGCTTCGTCCATAACTTCGCCTTGGGGTTCTTTGCTGGCGCCTATCGGCGTCTCGGCGCTTCGGCGCTGGCCGCCGTCGAAGCCTTGACGCAGCTGAGCTGGACCACGCTGCAGACCTTGAAGGCGGTCAAAAGCTTCGGCCTCGAGCAGCGCCACCAGCAGCTCTTCGCGACACTATCCAGCGAAGTCGGCCGGACCTGGCGCCACTCGGACTGGATGGGGGCGGCGACCTCGCTGTTGAGCGAAATCCTGACCTTCGGGGTCATCCTGACGATCATCCTGTCCTCGGAATTCCTGCCGGTGGATTTCAAGGCAGCGCTTTCGGCCACCATCCTTCTTTACAGGCTCCAGCCGCACATCAAGGGATTCGACTCCCAGATTCTGCGCCTTTACGAGATGGAAGCGTCGCTGCAGAACGTCCTGGCGCTGCTTTCCGAAAAGGACGACGCTAAGCAGGCGGCGCAAGGGGTGCCGGTCGCCCGCCTGGCGGAAGCCATCGTCTTCCACGACGTCTCCTTCACCTATGAGCAGGCGAACGCACCGGCCGTTCAAAACCTCAACTTTTCGATCAAGGCAGGCGAAACGACGGCTCTGACCGGACCAAGCGGCTCCGGCAAAACGACAATCCTCAACATGATCCTCGATCTCACCCGGCCGACGCGAGGCCGAATCACGATCGACGGCACGGACCTCGCCGATGTCGACCGCGCGAGCTGGCTGCACCTGCTCTCGGTCTCGGGCCAGGATGTCGAACTGATGGAGGGCACGGTCCTCGACAACATCCGCTTCCGTCGCGATATCTCCGATGAGGATGTCAGGTGGGCCGCCGATGTCGCCTGCGCCACGGAATTCATCGAAAATCTGCCGGAAGGCTTCGACGAATGGCTGGGCGACGAGGCTGTGCGGCTTTCAGGCGGACAGCGCCAGCGCATCGGCTTGGCGCGCGCGCTGGCCGGCCGGCCGCAGATCCTGCTCCTGGACGAAGCCACGAGCGCGCTCGATGAAAATACCGAAATGCGGGTGTTTTCGGCAATCAAGGAAGATGCCGGCCGAACGCTGATCGTGGTCAGCCATCGCCCTGCGGTCGCCAGGATGATGAAGAACCAGATCGATCTACGCCCGCCAACACTTGCATCCAAACTCGGGTGACGGCGATGGAGATGTCGACCAGGTCGGAAATTTTAGTGGCGGTCGTGATCCCCGCCTACAATGCCAGTGACTATATCGCCGAGACGCTTCAGTCCGTCATCGATCAGACCCACAAGGCGCTGGAGATCATTGTCGTCGACGACGGCTCGACCGACGAGACGGCCTCCATTTGCCGCCGCTTGGCCGCCGACGATCCGAGGATCCAGCTTCTGTCGACGGAAAACCGCGGCGTCGCCGCGGCGCGCAATACCGGGATCGCAGCATCGAAGGCCGGTTATCTCGCCTTCCTGGATGCGGACGACCTCTGGCATCCGACATATGTCGAAAGAATGCTGTCGGCGCTCCATCCCCTGCCCGAGGCCTGGGGCGCGGTCTATGCCCTTCACCGTATGGTCGATGCCGAGGGATATTGCACGCGGTCCGGCTCGTCGCTCAGCGCCCGGGAATCCATTCTCATCCGCCATCTCGTCTTCCGCTTCGTCGGCAATGGCAGCGGCTTCATGGTGCGCCGTGCCGTCATAGACAAGATCGGCGGCTACGATCCGAGCTATGCCAATCAGGGAATCGGAGGATGCGAAGACTTCGATTTCGAACTCCGCACCGCCGAGCATTTCAAGATCGAGGCGGTGCCACTCGGCCTGGTGGGCTATCGCGTTCATGCCGCGGCCATGTCTGCCGACAGATCCCGAATGGCGCGATCGCTTCTGGCCGTCTATGAGCGATGCGTCGCCCGCAATCCGCAGCTTCCCGCTTTCGTCGTCAGCTGCGCCCGCGCCTCGGCCCACCTCTATGCATTCTCAAAATTTGCGGCTTTGAAAGATTGGCACAGCGCCGCAGCCTCGCTCAAGTACGTCTATCGTCATAGTCCCTTGCTTGCTGCCAGCGTCATCATCAAACTGATCTTTTCAAAAGCCGCCAGAGCCGCAAACAGGGCGCTGTCGAAAGCCCGGCCGCTCTGGCGACAAAAGCAGAAGAAATTCAAAAAATTCGAAGAAATAGACCCTGTTATCCCGCTGGTTGGCGGATGGTCACGTTTCCGAACGAAGGCCTTGTTCCGGCGCTTGTCGGAGATCGACCGTTGCGACGGAGATTGCGCTGCGACCTCGAAGAGATAATGCATTGTCGCCCGGATGTGCGCAGCGGTTCCGGGACAACGACATGCATCAAAACAGAGGACTAAAGGGCGTCGCATGATTCATGTTTGACGCGACGCGCTTTAGAGCATTTCCGGTTCTGAAGGCCGGCACCTCCCCTCCGCTGCCAACTATTTCTTAATTATTCAGTATAAATCGGACACGGCATAAAATATCTGTCGTCGCGAAATGACAAAACTGTGGGAAACTTATAATCTTCCGATAATAGTCTGTGACAATATCATGAATAAGCGCAATCATAGCTACGCACTGTGCAAGAAATCCTACCAGAGGACCCGTCAACCACCCCGGCGGGTCCTCAACTTTGCGAGGGACAGGTTGCCGCGGGGCGCCGTTATGATCGCTGCCGACAGTGATATTCCCTGTTGCGATGGCCTTGCGCAAAGACCTGTATATCCGCAAGCAATGACCGGGCTCGCTCTCAACGCCAAGTGCTTCCGCTTTGCGACGAAATTACCGGACGGAAAATCCGCCCCTGTAGAGATAATGTCGTTATTATAAAGTGATAGACCAGCTCATCTTTATTATTGAAATAAGCACATCTTGCCGTTATTAACCATAAACAGTTCAGTCATCACAAAACCAACTTTTAAATACAACCAGTATCTGAAATATATATTTTTACCTTTTGATAAAATTTTAATTTTATCTTATTTATTACCCGAAGTTATTGCAGATGCCGCTCAACGGCGCCGACTTACATTCTTGTCGAAAAAACATAACACATCCTCACATTCTTTCCCCTTTCCTTCGTCGCAATGGCGCGGCCAGGCAACACTTGGGAAGGAGCAAGCAGGACTAAATCCGACAATCCCGGCATGAGCCGGCCTCGATAGTGCGCAACACAATTCAACTTCGGAGAATGACGATCGTGAAGGCCAACGGAGGTTTAACATCTTGGCAAATCAAATGATTACGGCAGGTCACCCCGCTGCGGATAGACCGGCATTGGCAAGCCTTCGACCGGTCATTTCAAGTCCGTCAGGCGGCCCGAGACCAAAGAGCCGCAGGCTCAAAGACACCCACTCTCGTCGAGCGACTCCCGGCATGAACAGTCAATCCACCTACGCGAATGACTTCACTCAATTCAACCCACCGAAATGCCTTTTGACTGACCAAATCTGTGTCGAAATGGTCGCACCGCGCCATTGAATTAACCGTTCATAAAGCATTTGCTTGCTCAACTTATAATTTGTGTCATGGTCACTGCAAGTAGTGAGGAGCCGACCTGATGAGTGATATAGCATCGCAGATTCCGGAATTTGGTTATGATGAACGCGTGATGATCTGCCGGAAGCAGATCGAGAAAGCGGTTTATCAGTTCATTGCAAACACGAAGGTCGAGGGGTGCGATCCGGCGGAAGTCGCAATGGCCATCGCGGACATTGCCGACGATTACATTTTACTGCTGGCTCAGAAGCGCAATTTGACCCATTGAGATCAGGGATCGGCCGGCCCGGCCGATCAGACGACCACTGAGACCAAACTCGCCGCCGTCTCCCCGCCCGGAGACAACGTCAACGAAACCGCTTACCGTACATTTTGAATGTCTATTGTGCCCGGGTATCGAATACAGCCCGAATAAGCGGCAGCCCAAGACCCACTCCGGATTTCTCCCGGGCCAACTCAAATCGATTTCCGAATAGATCGATTGCGCCGCCCCTGCCCCGGCAGCACTTATCCATTGCCGCAGAGACACCAGTCGCCGGCCTCACCCTTCGAAGCCCCTGCGGGGCGCCTCAGGATGTGGATGGAGAGTAGGGGCGGTATTTTTCGCTAAGGGTGTTGTCGCCCCTATCAGTCGGCCGAGTCCAGCGCGCAAAGCAGACCATCGACGGGAATCGCGGCCAGTCTTTCGCGCTTGATATCGACCCTCCAGGCTTTGACGACGCTCTCCGATCGATAGGAACCATCCGGCTGTTCCACCATCCTGCCGAGCGCAAAGACGAAGTCCTGAGGAACCGGCTCGACGAGCAATAGCCCGGTTGCAGAAGTTCGTGGCGGGGGCTGGGCTTGACAATCGTCACTTGATCGACCGCGCTCCAGACGGCAAGGTTTCCATCCCTGCCGGTCTGGCGCTGCAGCACCAGCGAGAGCTTTGCGCCGCATTTGAGCTCGGCTGCCGAATAGGCTGGGCCTCCGGCCATTCCGCTCAAGGCCGTTCCACTGACTTCCACACAGCCCTTCGCAGCAGGAGGCGTCGATTTTCCCCGCGCCTCGCTGGCATGGCCGGCGGCCGGGATCAGAGCGAGAAAAGCGGCGATCGCAGGAAAAGACCGTGACATGGATAAACCATTGTAACGTGAAGCGGGGGAAGAGGAACGCTGGTGGCCATTAGTGTGAAGGCGTCATTTTTCCCGCCTCGCGCAAAGCAACTGAATTTCACGCGACACCCCTCTACCCGGAAGAGAAGGCCGGAGCCTTGCTCGGAGATGAGGCAATACCCTGCGGATTGCGGAACTTCGGCTGCGGTGGTCGGTCGTCGACCGCGTCCTTCGGGAGCTCCGAAAGCCTGACTAATGTCTCTTTACGCTCACTTGCGGAACCGGGGAGCTCAATTCAGCCAGATCCCTGGTCAGCCCCTCCCCGACTTCCTGCTTCACCGCCTCAAGGGCAAGATCGAGGCAATTCGTCGCGAACGGCAGTTTGACATCCTGAGCGACCTGTCGCGCATAGGCGATCATTCGCGCCAGTGCGACCAGTTCGTCCAGAGCCTCTTCCGCCCTGAGGTCAGCATTTATGTTAGCAGCCGATGTCACGCCCATGCCCATTTCTCCAACGAATTGAAGGAACAATACGCGGGCTGGCGTGGCCAAGCCCGTGAAAAAAGCGTGACACAACTCCCGGTGACGATTGCCGCATTCGTTTCACAATGCGGGCCGTGTAGGAAATGCAGTCTCGTGCAATTCCCACGGCAAATCGGCATTCACGCGGATGTCTGCGGCTGCCTGCACGGCTTTCAATAACTCCAGCGCATCGAGGCGTTTTTGATCGACGGAATGCGCGACCAGGGCCGAAAATAGTTTCGGACGATCCGGCGCAGCTATGCTCGCGCATTGCTCGACGATCGCCCGCCACGTCCGCCTCTTGAAAAAGATCGCGCTGGCGGCATCTTCAAGCTCCCGGCGCACGCCTCCTGGAAGCAATTCACGTCTTTCCATGGCATCGAGCGTGGCGCTGACATTGACCAACGGCACCGTCAACGGTTTGCTGCCGAGCGCGCTCGGCGCGTGCACGAGCGCGACGGCAGCATCATCGACCAGCCGGCCCGAGCGGTAGTCTTCGAAAATGCGGCCGATCCCGATCATGCCGAACGGATGGCATTCTGCAGCCCGCAGCGCGCCCATGCTTGCCGCCCCCAGCACCGTCACGCCAAGCGAGAGAGCGCGGAGAATTTCCTTATGCCAGACCGGCGCGGCATATTCGAAGCCGCCGTCGATCAGGCCGATGACATTGGCACCCTGTTCCGCCACAGCCAGAACATCCCCCTGCGTCGCAGGCGGCTGGACGCGTATCGCCTCGCCGGCAAGTGCGGCTGCGTCGGGAAGACTGGGACCTGCGAAAATAATCTTCAAAAGCCAATCGCCCTCGCCAGCGCCCTTGTTCCCAACCGCCGAGCACGCTCCCCTTCCGGATTTTCGAGCGCGGGAATAACGACCTTGGCGACGCTGAAGGGAAGCGTGTCCTCGCTGAGGCGCACTGCGATGACCGAGCCGATCCCTTTTATTCGCAAAGCCTCCAGCACATGCTGCAGCATCTGTGCCAGATCACGTGACCAATTTTCCGGTGCTGAGCCCGGCGATGCGGGGACTGCGTCGAAGGCTCGTCGCATCAGCGGCGGCAAGGATCTTGAAAACGTGGCCGGAGAAATATCGTCCCTGGCTCCGCTGATATATGTGAGCCGCGATTGCACGGCTTCCGTTACCGCCCGAATAGCCGCGCGCACGGGAGACGGATGGGCCCCCGTGCCGCCGGTCACCTCGACAAGGCGGATGTCCCTGCCGCCGTGGCGATGCCGCGGGTCCGGAACGCAATCCCCGGGGCCCAGCATGGCGGTGAAGCAAGGAATGGCGATGTCGCTGGTGATATCGAAGAGCCTGAGCGCCAATCCCGACGCTTCGATCTTGTCGATCAACCCGTCCAAGGCGCCATCCTGGAAACCGCGGGGATCGACGCAGCCGGCATAACGATCCGCTTCCGCGCTGACTTGCCACAGCACATGCGCGTCCCGCTCGATCCGCTCGAGCACACCTTGAAAAATCGCTTCCTCGAGGTTGTTTCCCGAGGCCAGGCCGTCGGATGACATCCAGTATCGGGCATCCCGCGTACGGTCGAGCACCACCGCTTCAAAGGGGATATAAATCTTCCCGCCGGTGAGCATATCGATGCCGGTCACCCAATCCGTCTCCTCGTCCGGCCCGAGGTCGGGTTTATGGATGGCGATCAGGCAGTCCAGCGCGTCGATCTTGTGCCCCATCGCCCGCAGGCCGGACGCGCTGCTGCGGAGCTGATCGACGAACGGTTCGCCGGCAACGGCCCGTTCCAGGGCTTCCATGACCGTGGACACCTTGGCATCGACATCGGTCAGGCCTTTCCCCTGAGCAATCACGATTGATCTAGAATTCGGGGTATATGCGCACCAGACGGGGATTCCGATGTCGTCGAGCCCGGTATGTCGCGCCACCCTGGTAACCCCGAATCTGGCCAACAAGGGCTCGACGCGGGAAAGAGTTTCCCGCGGCGATATAATCCTGTCGGAATATGTCGACTGGTTCGTCAGATGCCGGCTCAGCCGTCGACGTGGCCGGAAAGAGCGGCCTGCGCCGACGAAACGGCGACGGCCAAGTCGACGCCCTTCACGAATATGCCGCCGGCTTTGCGCAGGCTGCTCGCTGTCGCCAAATCCCCCGTCGGGTTGAGCGGCGTAACCGTGCCCGCGTCGAGATCGGCGATCCAAAGACCAGTCTCGCCCGGTATTCCTATAATGACAACTTTCGCCATGTAAATGCCCCTAAGTTATTGTTAAAAACCGGCCTTCAACAGGCCCTCCCGATACAGCTCTTTTTGCCAATGCTCCTTGAACGGAACGATGGCGAGCCACTTCTCGACGTCGAAAACCGGGTTGATGCTTTCAGCACGCTGCCGATGGAAGAGCGCCCGCTTTCGATCGCCGATCATTGCGCAACTGGCCGCGGCGATGCGATGGGCCGGCGCTTTGTCTTTCATCGCCTCGACGTAGGCGATGGCCTCCTCATACTGTTCCAGAAAGAAGCTCGCTCCCGCAGCACACCAGAGATATGCGTCAGGCGCGAGCGGATTGAGCGAAATCGCTTTTCTGATCTTGGCGAGCGCGTCACCGGGGCGGGATGCATGCACGAGCGTGTCGGCATGGCTGTAGATGACATCGGCAAAATGCGGGCTGAGCTCCTCCGCCAGATGAAGTGAGGCGACACTGGCATCGACATCGCCGAGATAGAGTTTGGTGACGCCAAGCTCGCGATGACCCGCCGCCGACGCCGGATCCCGCTCGATTGCGCGAAGCGCATTCTGCTCTGCCAGATGCAGCAGCTCGTTGTTTCCCTGCGCAGTTACGAGCCATTCACTGGTGAAGGTTCTCGCCAGTCCGGTAAATGAGGCGGAGAAATCCGCTTTATGCGACAGCGACTGCTTGAACGCCTTCCGTGCCCGGCGGATATGCGGCAAGGTCAGCTTGCTCATCAAGCTCGAGCCGACGAGATAAGCGTGATAGGCCCCAGGATTGGCTTCGAAACGTAACCGCTCCTCCTCGTTCTCAGCCAACTCACGCGCCACTGACACAGTCAGTTGCTGGGCAATCACCCGCCTTTGGCGCGGCAATATATCGGGGTTCATCGCAAAGCGGTTGGCCCAGATGATCTCGTCCGTGGGAAAGTAGATCAGCTGCGCAAACAACCCCTCTTCGGAAAATCGGGTGTCCAGAAGATAGGCGATCGAGTGCCGGGCGACCACAGCCGCCTTCTCGGAGTCACGGCGGATCTGGCCGGCCGTATGCGGCGCGACGATGGAAATGTTTCGAAGCGCGCACAGTTCTATGGTGACGTCTTCGATCAGGGCGTTGGCAAGGGCAAGTCCGGCATCGGCATGCTTGGCTGTCGGGGGAAGCAACACCAGACGAGGCAGGATCAGCGGCGGCGCCGATATGCTTTCGATGTCGGTCGGCTGGCTGCCAGGCTCGGAGCGCGTCCCCTCGACCCTTGGATGGCTGTCGCCATTTGCCAATCGGGAAAACGATGAGCCGCGGGATATCTGGTGCAGCAGCGCCCTCACCTGCTCGTCATTCGGATCCCGCTCGAGGATTTGCAGGGCGGCGCTCGAAATGATGCGCGCCGCGCCGGGCTTCTGCACTTCGGGCAGCGCCTCCAGCAATGCCTGACGCAATTGCAGCGCCTGGGCGTCCCGCTGCGCCCTGATCCAAGCATCTATCGGCCTTGTCGCCGGCTTGATATTTCCGATGAAACCGCGCTGGGCCAATTCGGCGATCGCCTGCAGCCGATCCAGCGGCGCACCGCCGGCCCGAAAGACATCCAGATCGCTGGAAACTGCCTGCATGTTGAGGCGAACCGTCGTGGCGGTGAAATCGAAGGCTATTTCAGCGCGTCCGCCGTCCATCTCGCGGATGCGAGACAGCATTTTGCGCAGATTGAGCCGCGCCAACTCCGGCTCGACGTCGCTCCATAGAAACTGTGCCAGTTCATAGCGGCTGAGCTCAGGGCTCGCCCCGGCATAGATATGGGCCATCATCAACAGACCTTTGATCGGATAGCGAACCAGCTCGCCATTCGTCTCGGTCAACCGCAGATCGCCAAATGTCTGCAGATGAAGCACGATCCATCCTCAGTTGTGCGCCACCGGATCCTGCAGCTCGCCGTCGATATCGGGCAAGCCCGTAACGGCCAGGCTTTTGGCCAATGCCACCAGTTTTTGCCTGATATTCGGATCCTCGATGGCGATAAACGCCTTGTTGAGCGCCAGTCCTTCCTTCGACGACAGGAATTTGTTCAACTCGCTCGTCTCACCTTCGATCGGTCCGGCACCGCCGTTCTCGAAGAAAAAGCCGACGGGCACGCGAAGGATTTCGGAAATGCGCTGAAGACGGCTGGCGCCGATGCGATTCGTTCCTTTTTCGTATTTCTGAATTTGCTGAAAGGTAATGCCCAGAAGTTCAGCCAAACCATGCTGGGTCATTCCGAGCGTCTTTCGCCGAACTCTCACGCGGTTGCCAACATAGACGTCGATGGAATTCGGCGATTTAGCCTTCATGAAAATAAGTCTCCCGCTTTATCAGCACGCCCGTTGTATAATGGAGAATTTGCGCAAGAATGCAACTAAAAGTAAATATTTTGTAAGGATTTTTTTCAGCGCCGCGCACAGTACAAACAACCTGTGGATTACCGCAGGCGCGCACCATGACAGCTATATAAGGAGTACATTATCGCGCAAGTCAGAGCGGAGGCGGACCGTCAAAATCTGCCTGCCGCCCTGTCTTCCTAAAGAGGCTTTTCAGCCACGGCGATCATCGACTTGGCAAGAGCAGGTATCCTTCCGACATATTCGAAACGAATACTGTGGAAACCGGCATCAAGCAGCAGCGTGCTCAGCGTGTTTCTCGACCAGAACTTGATATGTCCATGATCTTTCAGCGGCATGAAGTGATCATCCATTTTCCCAAGCGCTGCCAGGGCGACATTCTTCAGATAACCATGATAGGGCGTCGATACCACGGCGATGCCGCCAGGTTTGACCAGATCATACATCGTCGATGTGAAGGCCTTGGGATCATAGACATGCTCGACCACCTCCAGGCTGACCACAGCGTCGAAGGTGCCGTATTCCCCGGAAAGCTCGTCATAGGCCGAACCGACCTTCAACGGCAGCCCGGGGTATTTGACATTGGCTTTGGCGATGCCATCGCTTGAAGGATCGACGCCGACGACGCAATATCCCTCTTTCGCAAGAGCTGCGGCCGCCCCGCCCGTGCCGCATCCCAGATCGAAGACATCAGCCTTCGCCGAGCCGGCAAAATGGCCCTCCAGCACCCCAAGCACAGCTGGCAGGATGTAGGAATGCGCGGTTGCCGTTTTGGCGTGGATATAGGTGGTCGCGTCCAGTTCGACGGACATATCCTCTCCTTTCTGCAAGTTCGCGGCCGAACCTATAGAAAAATACGTCGAAAATTAGGTAAAACCCCGTACAACGGGATGTCGGCTAAGAATATAACCTTTAGTTTTGCAATAAAAAATTTAACCTCCGCGCGAAGTTAAAACAAAGGTCAGCAGGATCAACAGGTGGCTGCACGCGCTGAGATTGAATCGGATCCGGTGACTCTAAAATGCCACCTATAACAACAAGGACAAACTGCAGGGGCCGAGAAGCAACCGGACTGCGGTGACCCGCTTGCCAGTCACGGCCGCGGATCATCCGCGATCCTTCGCCACTGCCGCAGTGTCGGTGCCTTGGAGAGTATCAAAGTCGGGGAACTCAAAACGCTTCTGCCCAAATATGAGCGCGCGCTTCTTGCCGATGACACGCCCAACGGGGCAGAATGCCGAACAGCAAGCCAAAGATATTTAACGGATGGATGTATACTGCTGGATCAAGACAGCCCGACCGAAACCCTTCTCGCGTATCGGAGAAGATGAGCTTGCCCGAGAATCCGTCGCCCGCATATGCGAAACAGCCAGTGGGAAAACCGCGGATTCCCGTGGTCTTCTGGTTGCTGCTGACGATTTCCCTGTCGCTCATCACCGGAACTGTGCTTCTTTCCAACGACATGAAGCATTTGAGGACGATCGATCGCTATTTCGGCTTCGATCTCTTTTCATATGAGGTCAAGCCGCCGCCACCGAAGGCGCTTCCCCGCCCGGCGCCTCCGGCCTCCGTCACGCTGCCTTTACATGCCATCGAACCACCTATGGCGCAGACCGCATCAACCTTTCTCCGGACGTGGCGCATCTCAGGAGCGGCAATGTGCGCGGCCCTGCGCGACGCCGGCATCCAAACCAGCGATTGGGCGGCAGCGAGCTTCAACGCCAATACCTTCGAATGCTTTTTCGAACACAGCGGCAAACGTGAAAAGGATCAACTTCCCACTTCCATCTTCGTCATCGTTCGCGGCGACGCCGCCGGCACGATCAACAACATGCGCGTGAAGATCGTCAATCCAGAGACCGACCAGAACGGCCAGCTCGACCCGAACATCCTGCGGATTTTCGAGGTCATGCTGAGCCAACCGCAATGGCTGGATTTTCATGAAGCGCTGAACGCAATCAAGAATCTGAGGGACATCAAGGAAGACGGCTTCGGCGCCAGCATCACCTTCAGCCGCGAAGTGCTCAATCCCGACCGTTACAATTTTACGCTCTCCCTGGATGCGGCCTCGGGACCTCAAAAGAGAACAAGAAATTACTTTTCCGACAGAACCTGGCTTCCATCGCCGGAGCCGACGGCTGAGACCAACCCCGCGCAACCGGCGCCGGCATCAGGGCAATAAAATCGCGGAATGAGCGGCGGCGGACGCTGGTCGAGGCCGCACGCGGCCTGTCAGGCCGTGCGACTTGCTATCGTCGTGATGCCGGGCCAGAATTTTGTACAGCTCTTTCAAACTGTCCCCGCTCGGTCGTTCGCTGCCGTCACCGCCGGCCAGGCGCCAGACACGCTCGACCTGCAGATCCTGCGTGACCTGGGCAAGGTCGTCGTTCAGCAGGCGAATGGCATCCGCCGATCGACCCAGCTGCCGGGACATCCCCACGAGCGCTGCAAGGAGGATCACGAACACGGCGAAGACCCCGCAAACGACGGCTGCGAACCAAAGGTCATCGAGAACAGCGAGAGCGTTTCGAAGGGTCGCCATAAAAAAAACGGCATTTTGAAATGCCATATGAAAAACGCTCATCACGTCGCTGAACCAATCTTCCATCACGAGCGCCATCCGGGAAGATCTATATCTTGGCACAGGCTGAAAAGTCTAGCGGATACTAACAGTATTCGCTCCTGGGAAAGTATATTTGAGGTTGCATTACTCCGCCAAAGCAAACGCAACTCGGGACGGAACCGCCGCAAGCCGACCCGGCTGCCGCAAGTTCGGTCGCGGACATGAGAAAAGCCCACAGTGAGGGATCGAATGAACAGAAGAGGGTTCCTCGCTTCGCTTCCGCTCGCGCTGTCTTGTGTCCAGGCGGGCGCGGTCCTGGCCACGGTGCCGGCGAAAGCCGGGCTGCGCGCGCTTGCCGACAGCAAATCGTTCCGGTTCGGATCGGCAATCGACCTGCAAAATATCGGCGATCCGGGCGCCTGCGAACTCTATGTCGAGAACGTCAATTCGATAACGCCGCGCAACGAATTGAAGTGGAAAGCGACGGAAAAGAGCCCCGGCATCTTCTCCTTCGCGGGCGCCGACAGGGTGGTTGCATTCGCGCGAAATAACAACATGAGGGTTTATGGGCATACGCTGATCTGGTATCGCGTCCCGGACTGGGTGTCGGAGATCACCGACGCGCAAGCGCTTCGGACGGTCATGAACCGTCATATAAAACAGGTTGTCGCTCGCTATAAGGGGTCGATCGATGCCTGGGATGTGGTGAACGAGCCGTTGGAATATGATGCGCCCGACCTGCGGAATTGTGTTTTCCGACGCCTTCTCGGCGACGATTATATTCGCATGAGCTTCGATATGGCGCATGAGGCCGATCCGGGTGCGACGCTGGTTCTCAACGAAACGCATCTTGAGAAAAAATCCGCCATCTTCGAACAAAAGCGCGTGCACATTCTCAAAATCGTCGAGGATCTCGTCACCAGGAAGACGCCGATCAACGCGGTGGGGCTGCAGGCGCATTTCCGCCCGGGCCTCGACCGGATAGATCCAGAGGGAATGGGGCGATTCTGCGCGGCTCTGAAGGATATGGGTATTGGTGTCTATATCACCGAACTCGATGCGTCCTGCCACTTCCTGAAGCACGACCAACGCTTCACGCAGGCCGCCTACGCCGATATTTTCCGCGACGTGATCACCGTGGCGGCCGAACGCGGCGACTTGCAAGGCGTCACCGTATGGGGCATGTCGGAAAAATACGGCGAGCCCGATGAAACGGGGACCGATGCCGATGGGGCCTGCACGAAGCGCATTAATCTTTACGATGAAAACAACGCGCCGCGCAGTTCAGCTGATGGCATCAGGCAGGCAATAGAGGCGATGTGATGCGCAAGACAACGGAGACATCGACAGATTCATGAAAAAGGCAGTTATTTATGTGGAAAAATTTCTGCCTGCCAGCCAGGCATTTGTTCTCAATCAGGCGGTAGCGTTTCGTTCGTTCGAGGCTGAAATTCTTGCCGGCACGCGAATTTCCTCGGCCCACACCAGAAAATCCACTGTTCCGGTTCACGACATCCGTCGGTCGCCGATCGCGCGGGCCGGTGAACTTCTGTTGAAAATTCCGCAGATCGGCCTGCCTTTCCTCTTTCCCGCGATCGGCCAGGCCGACCTCGTTCACGCGCACTTCGGCAAGAACGGCTATGTCATCGGTCCCTTAGCGCGGGCCGCCGGCAAGCCGCTCGTGACGACGTTTCACGGCTTCGACGCCACCTATCGCGGCGATCCGAAAAAACCGGGCGGCTTCAATCAGGTGCGCTTCTTCGCCAAGGGCCGCAGCGAGATGGCCGGCTGGAACAGCTGGAACATTGCCGTTTCCGATTTCATCCGCGATCGGCTGCTGGCGCTCGGCTTCCGTGCCGACCGCGTCTATCGCCACCACATCGGCATCGATCTCGATCTCTTCAAAATGGAGCCTCGTCCCCGAAAAAAGGGGCTGGTGGTTTCCATCGCCCGTTTCGTCGACTATAAGGGCCACCGCTTCATGATCGACGCGCTATCGCGCGTGGCGGCGACCGGGACGCCGGTCGAATTCGTCATGGTGGGTCAGGGACCGCTGAAAGAGGAAATCGAGGCGCTGGCGCGTCGTTCCTTGCCAAGCGTCACGATCCATGAAAATCTGTCGCAGACTGAGATAAGGGATCTGCTGGCCAGTGCAGAGCTTTATCTCCACGGCAGCGTGACCCTCGACAATGGTCACGCAGAAGCGTTCGGCCTCGCCAATCTCGAGGCCGAGGCCGTCGGTACTCCGGTCGTCGCCTTTCGCTCGGGAGGCGTGGGCGAAGCGATCGAGGAGGGGAAAACTGGCTATCTCGTGGAGGAGCGGGATGTCGCGGGAATGGCGGAAGCGGTCGGAAGGCTGCTCAACGACCAGGCCCTGTGGACAGCCTTCAGCGCGCGGGCACCGCTTCTGGTGGCCGAGCGCTTCGACATACGTCGCCAAACGGGGATGCTCGAGGACTATTACAGTTCCGTGCTAGACGAATTTTCCAGCCGGGGTCGGACTTGATGGTGCAGACAGGAAAGAAGCCGAAGTGGGGACTGAACGTATTTCGGCCGCTGCGGAACGGAATCGTCAGGGCCAAGTGGCTCTATTATACGAAATTCTGGGGCATGGACATCGATCCGACGGCAAGCTTTTCCCTGAGCGTGCGGTTCGATAAGACCAACCCGAAAGGATTGCATATCGGCGCGGAAACCTATGTCGCCTTTGAGGCCGCGATCCTGACCCACGACCTCACGCGCGGTCTTTATCTGCACACGAGGATCGGCAAACGCTGCTTCATCGGCGCTCGCAGCATCATTTTGCCCGGCATCGAAATCGGCGACGAATGCGTCATCGGCTCGGGCTCGGTGGTAACCAAGAGCGTGCCGCCGCGCTCGCTCGTCGCCGGCAACCCGGCAAAGATAATCCGCAGCGACATCAAGATCATTTCGCGTTACGGCCGCATGGCTACGAATGACGAGCGCGATGGTTCGGTTCAGACATCCGAGTTTTCGGAATCCAGACAACCATTCTGATGGTGGGGAAATAGATATGATTCTATTAAGTGTTATTGTGCCTGCATACAATAACGAAAACGATATATCGATCATCCTGGATGCATTTTCGAAGCAGACGCTTGATGTCGATCAAGTTGAATACATAATCGTCAACAATAATAGCAAAGACAACACCAAAGGCTTCGTCAACGAATACGCCAAGAAACTACCTATAAGTGTCAGGTGCGTCGACGAAAACAATATCCAGAGTTCTTACGCCGCTCGCAACGCCGGGATTCGAGCTGCAAGCGGCAACATTCTCCTATTCACTGACTCGGACTGCGTTCCCGAACCTGAGTGGGCCGCACGAATGCTGGAAGCCTTTGACAAGCCGGATATCGGGATCGTTGGTGGTGCAATTCTAGCAAGCCACGGCGATTCTCTGGTCGAAAGATTCAGCTCCGAAGCCAACGTGCTGTCTCAGGAACACAGCCTTAAAAATCCATATCTCCCATTTTTTCAAACGGCAAACGTCGCCTACCGTCGCGAGGCTTTCCAGAAAGCCGGCCTGTTTCGCTCGCGCCTTAAGACAGGCGGCGATGCCGATATGTGCTGGCGGGTGCAGAAGAGCACCGACTTCGAGCTTCGCTACTGTGATGAAGCAAGGGTTCTTCATCGACACCGCACGACGCTGGCCGGATTAAACGAGCAATTCTCTCGCTACGGCCGGTCTGCCGTTTACCTCAACCGCCTGTATGGAACAGAAATACAGCCGGAGCCGAGAACGCAGTATTTTATCCGCAAGGGCGTTTCGTGGGCGTTTCTTCACCTTCCCATTACGCTGGCAAAACGGCTCGTTGGGCAAGCCACGAACATCGATCTGTTTCGTGAACCTTTGCGGCTTTATATTCGCTGGTGCCGCAAAACGGGCATTTCGAGTGCTGAAACCGCCGGCCTGCCCAAGGAGCTTGACATCGAATATCTCGGATAATCCAGGCTGACGCGGTATCGCGAGATCACGGCGATACTTGCCTCGATATATGAACCTGAAACGCAAATAGACCATTCGCCGTCAGACGAGGGCCTGCTGTTGAACGTTACCTATTTTTCTCTCAACTTTCCCGAGTTGACGCAGACGTTCGTTTACAACGAAATGCGGGGTCTCAAAAACCTCGCCGTCGATATTGATGTCGTCGCGTTGCGCCGACCCGCCAGCAATGTATCGAGCCTGCCGGAACAGTACGGATTTTCTGATCGCATTCGGTATGTGCAGGCGGATAAGCGTCGCCTCTCCCGTATCGCCGCGTTAGTTCGAGGAGCGATCCGGCTTCTCGCCCGCGCAGATTTCCGCACCCTCTGGCGCCTCGCCACGATGCGCGACAGCGATATAAGGTTGCCGATCTCTCAGAAATTGCGCCTAGCAGCCAGTCTGCAGCCCGGCAGCTCTCCTTCGAATGTCATTCATTGTCACTTTGGTCCGGCTGGACGCGTTGTCGCGCATTTGAAAAAACTCGGGCTTATAAAAGTTCCGATGACGACTGTCTTCCACGGCTACGATATCACCCAATATACGGATGGTCGCCCGGACATTTACCGCGAGCTCTTTGAGCAGGCGGATTTGCTTCTTCCGATCAGCGATCTCTGGCGCCGGCGTCTGATCGATCTTGGTGCGCCCGCTGAAAAAATAACGACGATACGCTTGGGGGTCGATTGCGACGCTTTCGATTATAGGCTGAGGACCATTCCCGCCGGTCAACGCACGCGTTTCATCACGATTGGACGAATGACGGAGAAGAAGGGGCATCGCTTTACCATCCAAGCGTTTTCTCAGCTTGTTTCCCGTCGCCCGGATCTCGATCTGTCCCTCGATATCGTTGGCAACGGTCCACTGTTTGACGAAATGCGAAGCCTTGCAGAAGCTTCGGGGCACTCGGACAGAATTCAGTTCCATGGAGGCCTGCCGCATCAGGAGATCAAACGCTTGCTGGACGAGGCACATATCTTTGTGCTCCCCAGCGTAACCGCCGCGGACGGAGACATGGAGGGCATCCCGGTCTCGATCATGGAAGCCATGGCGATGGGACTTCCGGTCGTAAGCACACGTCACAGCGGGATCCCGGAATTGGTGGTCGATGGGAACTCCGGACGTCTGGTCGACGAAAAAGATGTTCCTGCTCTATCAAGTGCGATGGAGGAATTGGCCAGTAGCCCCGACCTCGTAGGCACGATGGGATCGCAAGGACGGATGATCATCGAACAGGGCTACAATGAACGGAGTCAAGCTCGTTCGCTGAAGCAATCACTCCAGCAGCTTCAAACAAAAGGGATCTGACAGCTCGCCATGTTGATATTGATAGAGAACACTGTCTGTTTGAATGCGGGTGATGCAGCCATCATGCTGGCGATAATCCGGATATTGCGTCGCACGTTCGGCGAGCAGACTGAGTTTGTTGTTTTTGACAGCAATCCGGAAGTCGCCGCGCGTTACTACCCCGATATCAAGTTCCGCCCGCTGACCACACCCCTCGCAGCGCCACCGTCGATTTCGCTTCCGCTGATCGGGAAGCGCTTGGCGACACGTCTCCGTCGAAAGATTGGCGTGTTGAAAAAGCGAGAGTTCCGCAGATTGCTGACCTCCGCAAAAAACAATAACGGAAGTGTCGGCTGGAGCCCGCTTTTAACGAAGCAAACGCGGGAAAATATTGCCCTTTACGCCAAAGCGGACCTGGTTGTCTCCACAGGGGGCACATACCTGGTTGAGCACTACGATCTTTCAACTCGGTTTGAAGAATTCGAGAAGGATCTGGCACTCAATAAGCCGCTGGTGCTGTTCACACAGTCGCTCGGCCCCTTCAATAAACCGGAAAACCAACAAAGAGTTAAATCCATCATCGATCAGGTTCGAGTGGCGCTTCTGAGGGATGAAAAATCCGAAAACAATCTGCGTGCCATCGGCGTCGAGCACGATCGTCTAAAAGTGATTTCTGATAGCGTTTTTGCCTTTGCAGATATGGAACGCCTGTCAAAGCGGCAGGGATCGGAGCGATCGGAAAAACTCAAGGTCGCCGTCTCCGTCCGTGATTGGGCGCACTTTGAAGGGCTTTCACCGCAAGAAGGCATGGGTCGATATAAGAGTGCGGTCACTCAAGCGATTTCGGAGCTCGTGAAGACGAGGAATGCCGAAGTCACGTTTCTGTCGACATGTCAGGGTATTCCTGAGTACCACTATGACGACTCCATCGTCGCCCAGGCGATTGCCGATGGATTGGATGCAGAAACGCGAAAGTCGGTTTCTGTAGATTCAGGATTTTATGGTCCCGATGCCTTGCTAAAGAAAGTGACTGATTTTGATTTCGTTATCTCCACACGCATGCACATGGCCATTTTATCATTGTGTGCCGGAGTGCCGGTGCTGCCGATTTCCTACGAATTCAAGACGACTGAACTCTATCAAGGTTTGTCTCAGAGCCAATGGGTAACGGACATATCGCATATTGAACCGGTGAGCTTCACCCAACGTGTACTCGATTTCACGGGACATTTGGATGAGTTCTATCAAGCCGCGGCGCCCAGAATTCGCGAACAATCTGCATCGGCTTGGTCGGCAGGCCCCCTCATCCAGGCGTCCTTATCTTCGCAACCAGCCCACCTTGGTGCGAAAGCAATGAAGCAGGCATCATGATGACAACTGCACCCAAGCAAATAGGGGCAAAGACACTCCAGGCATCGTTTTGGTTGATGTCAGGTGTCTTCTACGGTCGGCTCGCAAATTTGGCGATGACGATCATTCTCGCGCGCATTCTCGTACCGGCAGACTTTGGTCTGGTCGCGTTGGGTACGACATTGCTGATCATCCTGACATCCGTGACCGACTTATCGCTCGCAAATGCGCTCATTCATCATCAGGACGTGAAGGAGGAGGATTACCATACCGCGTTTACGCTCAGCGCCATTCGCGGCGTTTTGCTGGCGATTGCCATGGTGATCAGCGGGTTTGTCATGGCCCACCTCTATAACGACCCGAGACTTATCGGTGTTTGTGCAGGACTCGCGTCGCGGCCCCTCTTAAGCGGGTTAGGAAGTCCTTACTACGTGACATTTTCCAAGGAACTCGACTTTGGTACGGTCGCAAAGAACGAGGCGTTGAACTATACGGCGCAGCTGGTGGTAGCCGTAGGCGTTGCTTGGCTGACCAAGAGCTATTGGGCAATCGTCGCCGGGGCGATGGCCGCGTCCATCACCGCGATCGTCGCGACCTACGTGAGAGCGCCCTACATTCCCCACTTCACTTTGTCGTCGTGGCGAAAACTCACGAATTTTTCGGTTTGGCTTACCCTGAATCAATTCGTTACGATCATCGGAAATCGCTTCGATAATTTCCTTGCCGGTGGCCTTCTCGGGATCGCGAGCTTTGGCGCATATAATGTCGGCAACAACGTTGCTGCTATGATCACGCAGTCTGCATTCCAGCCGCTGGAGCGGGTCCTATTCCCCAGTTTTGCGAAGTTGACTGGCGACAAGACAAGATTAAATGAAGCCTTCCAAAAAAGTCAGGCCTCACTGTTTGCGATCGGTTTTCCCATGGGTGTCGGCCTTGCGCTGATAGCCGAACCTTTCGTCTACCTGACACTCGGTCCGAAATGGAGCATCGCCGTCACGGTTATCCAATTCATCGCACCGGTGCTTGGAATGCAGATCGTTTTTGGCCCCTCGAACGCCCTTGCCTATGCTTTGGGCGCCACTCGGACCCTGTTTAACAGAGGTATCGTGCTTCTCATTTTTAGAGTTCCGATCGTGCTCGCCGGTCTATATTTTTTCGGACTAATCGGCTTGCTCGTTGCTAGAGTGATATCCGGCGGCATAGTGGTGTCGGTTGTCAATTTCTACATCGTCAGATCCTTAACCGGGCTCAGCCCCTGGCGGCAGCTTTTCGTGACCTGGCGATCATGGGTCAGCGGCGGTGCGATGATCCTCGCATTGTTGGCCTTGCGTGAACTGACAGGTCCGATCACGAATAATTTCGCCGCCGGTAAAGCCCTTGTCGAAACGGTGCTGCTGGGCGGCGGCGTCTATTGCTCTGTCCATGCTGTACTGTGGATAATTAGTGGCCGATCTCAAATAGGCGTGGAAGCTGAGCTGATGAAGGTAATTTCCGCCATTTTAGGACGCTTCAGGAAGCCACGTGAAAGATCCGTATAAAACCGCACGCCACATAATTCGAAAACGAGGCCCCAAGTCATGACGAATCCCAAACTTAGCGTGGTGTTCTCATCCTATAATGGCGCCAGCCGCCGGCTGCGCCACACTTTGGATTCCTTGTTGTGCCAGGAGCTTTCTCATGACCAATGGGAATTGATTGCCGTTGACAACAACAGCAATGACGGCACGTTTGATCTTTTGAAATCCTATAACGACAAGCTGCCCATCACCATCCTGCAGCACCGCACGCCCGGTAAGTCGGGGGCGCTGAACCTGGCTCTGGATCGGGTGAAGGGCGATCTCATCGTCTTTACCGATGACGATGTCCGCGCCGAACCCAACTGGCTGAAGGCGATCGTCGACTGCGCCGTCGCTCATCCGGGTTACGGCGTCTTCGGCGGCAGAATCGTTCCCGATTGGGAAAAAGAACCCAAAGACCCTTTCATCGAGTGGATTCCGATGGGATCCACCTTTGCCATCGTCGATGAAACGCAAAGCGGACCGTGTGACCCGACAAAGGTCTGGGGTCCGAATACGATCATTCGGCGAGAGCTGCTTGGCACAAGTGTGCGCTATCGCGAAGATATCGGTCCTCTTCCGGGAAAGATTTTCGCCATGGGTGAGGATGCGGAAATCATCATTCGCCTGGCGGCGAATGGCGTCAAATCCTATCGATGCGCCGAGGCCGTGGTTCATCACTGGATTCCGGCTTCCAGCGTCACCGAGGCTTGGGTACAGAAAAGAGGCGAGCGGCTTGGCTACGGCATGCCGGCGCTCTTTCCCGACGAGGTGCCTGAAGGGGTGAGATTGAGCGGAGTTCCGCTTCCGACCTGGATCGAGAGCGCGCAATGGGCTTTCCGGGCAGCGATGCTTTATCTGCTGCCGCAATCGAAGACGCGTTTTTGGGCGATCTGGAAATATTACTACATGCGCGGCTATCGCGCCGGAATTCGCCGATACGCGCCTGGGACCTTGGCGCGGTAATCGATTGGCCTGCTGCATGTTTCCTTAAATCGGAAACAATTTGAGGATAAATCATGCGGCATCTCAACGTGTTACAGCGTCTTTTGCGCGTATGAAAAGACGCGCGGCGCTGTAGGAGACGATAATTTGAAACTCTCGGTGCTGATCAACAATTTCAACTATGGGCAGTTCCTGCGCCCATGCATCGACAGCGTTCTGTCGCAGAACTATCCGGACTTCGAGGTCGTCGTGGTCGACGACGGCTCCACGGATGATTCCAGGGAGATTCTCGCTTCCTACGGGGCGCGCATTCGGTCCGTGCTGAAGGAAAACGGCGGCCAGGCCTCGAGCTTCAATGCCGGTTTTGACGCGGCGAGCGGGGATATCCTATTTCTCCTCGATGCCGACGATACGTTCCTGCCCGGCAAACTAGCGCGGATCGCCGAAATCTATGACCGCAACGAGATTGACTGGTGCTTCGACCGTGTGACGACCAAAGAAGACGACCAGCCTCCCGGGGAGTTGCAGGTGACGCTGTTCGACAAGCGGGAAACATTGCGCAAAGGCGGTTTCCCTTCGCTTCCGGTGCCGACATCCGGCTTGAGTTTCCGCCGCGCCCTGCTGTCGCAGATATTGCCGATGTCGGTGGCGACGGATGTGGTTCTCAGCGACAATTACATCAAGTTCGCGGCGGCCTATCTCGGCCGCGGCGCCATCATCGAGACGCCGCTGACGTTTCAACGCATTCATGCGTCGAACCGCTACACAGGGACGAGCCGGGCAAAGACGCTTCGCCCGCGGATCATGATCGCCACCGGGCTGGAACTGGCGCGCCGCTATGACGGTCTGCAAGCACTCGGCAAGAGCCTGGTGGCCGGTGGTATCGCGCAAACGACATCGCTGCTCAAACTCCGCAGCGAAGCCCGCAACACCGTTGCCGGCGGCCCCTTCGGCCAGGATGCCGCAACCGAAGTGGCCTTGATGGCGGCGCGCAAGCGTCTGGGAAATATGCTGCGCGGAGGACAGTCATGAACCGGCAAGACACTTTCCCGCATTCGTCGGCCGAAGCCGATCAACCAGGCATGCCGCCGTTGAACATCGCCGTCGGCGTGTTGACCTATCGCCGGCTGGACGGGATCGCCAAGCTGCTCAACGTCATGACGCGCCAGACCAGGCATCCGGCTCGCCCCTATCATCTGACCATGGTGATCGTCGACAATGATGCCGCCGGCAGCGCAAGAGCCACCGTCGAAGGCTTTGGCCAGACGGGCGCCTATGATCTGATTTATGTCGTCGAACCGAACCAGGGCATACCCTTTGCGCGTAACCGCGCCATGGATTCAGTTCCTGCCGGCACTGACCTCTTCTGCTTTCTCGACGATGACGAATGGCCCGTCGATGGCTGGCTCGATGCGATGCTGGAGACCCGGGAGAAAAACCGCGCCGATTGCGTCTATGGTCCCGTCCAGCCCGTCTATCCCGACAACCCGCCGGAATATTTCATCAAGGCGAAGGTTTTCGAGCGCAAGAAGAACAAGGACGGTCAACGCATTTCCTATGCGGCTTCGAACAACGTCATGTTCGATTATCCGCTGATCCGCTCATGGAATCTGCGCTTCGAAGAAAAGATGCGCTTCACCGGCGGCACCGATTATCTCTTCTTCAATCAGGCCATTCGCCGCGGCATGCAGGTTTTCTGGGCTGACAAGGCGCTCGTCTATGATATCGTTCCTGCCAGCCGCATGACCTGGAAGTGGGTATTGCAGCGGCAATACCGGCTCGGCAACACTTTCGCAGTCAGCGAAGTTCTGCACGGCAACCTCAAGCGCCGGCTCTATCGCGCCGCCTATGGCGCCTCGAGAGTGATACTCGGGCTGGCCATGCTGCCAGCGATCGTGATTTCACCCTATTGGGGCATGCGGGCGCTGACCCACGTGTTGCGCGGCGCCGGCATGGTCAACGGCATCCTCGGACATGCATACCAGGAATATAAGCCCAATGCCGCCCTCTGATACTGTTTGCAGGAGCGCCCTCGGATGAGTGTCGGCCCTACCTATGTTCGAGACGGAAATATCGGCCTGCAGCCGGCCGCCCGCGCACGGCCGCGCCACGGCATAAAAAAGGAGACGCTCGTCCGTCTGCTCCTGACGGGGATATATTACCTTGCGCTGCTCCGGGCCACCGGCATGTGGTATGGTTATCCTGCGAATTTCGACGAGGGCGTGTCTGTTGATCCGCTTCCTCAGAAGCTGATGCTTTATTCGCTGATCCCGTTGATCGGCCTTTATTGTCTTCTTGAACCGAACCGGTTCCTCGCCTTTTTCCGCGGCATTTCGCCCCTCGCATGCATCGTGATCTTTGCCATCGTGGCTTCATTCGCCGGTTCGCTCGATTTCGGCGCCTCTGTTCGCGGCGCCGCGGCCGTCGGTCTCCTGGCGCTTGGCCCCCTGCTCTTTCGACTGCGCTACGGCAACGAGGAAACCTTACGTCTCCTGGCCAATTTCGCCGTTTTCTCCGCCTTCGCAAATGTCCTTTATACGGCTGCCTTCCCGCGTTTCGGGATCATGGGCGGCTCGCTGGCGGGAGCAGTGAAGGGACTGTTTTATCACAAGAATACGATGGGACAGTTCAGCGCGATCTGCTTTATCGTGCTTATTTCCCATCGCCTGCCCTCCCCCAGGCTCCGCTACAGCGGCTTGTTGAGAAGCTTCGCCATCCTGCTGACCCTGCTCCTTGTCGTGGTCTCCTTGTCGTCGACCGCCGTCGTCATGGTGGCGATCGGTCTCGCCACGATTTTCGGTCTGAAGATGATGGAGAACGTCAGGCACAATATGGCTCGTGCTTTGATCGTGCTCTTCCTCTGCATCCTCATCGGCGTCGCCGGCTCGATCGCCTATCTCGGCGTCGCCCAGGCCGTTGCTGAAGCTTTCGGCAAGGACCTGACGCTATCTGGCCGCTCCGATATCTGGGAACAGGTGATCCCGCTGATCTACGACAGGCCGATCTTCGGCTATGGCTTCGCCACGTTCCGGCAGGCCGACATTGTCGAGGAATATGTCCGTCTCGGCCACACCGTCCGCTCCCTGCACAACACCTATCTCGAGATTTGTCTCAATATCGGTATTCCGGGCTTTCTCTGCTGGATCGCTTTCCTGTTGACGCGGATCTTCAAGAAGATTGCCGCCGTCTACAGGAGCCAACAGCTTCAGACCGTCCAGGCGAAAGAGGTCGCCCTGATCCTTCTTGTCATGATCGGGGCGATGACCGAAGCGGGAATGATGCTCGCGCCGATCGGTCTATGGCCGGTCCTCGTCTCCGTCTTGCCCATGACGACGGAACCCATCGTCCCGCCGCGTCGGCGGCGGCTTCTCTCGAGAAGATCGGCCGGGCGGCGGAGCTTCGACCATTCACAACCCGTTTCAGGAGAGTAGGCAATGACCAGCGCCCCAATGGCCGTGCCGGAATCGAAGAGAGCTGCGGTCAGCGTTGAACGCGAGAAATTGCTGGATATCGAACGCGGCAAAGGCCTCGGCATCCTGCTGGTCGTCTACGGCCACCTCGTCATGCAGGGCACGCTTGGCGAACAGGCATGGTACCAAGCGACGAAAGCCGCGATCTACACGTTCCACATGCCGTTCTTCATGTATCTCAGCGGCTTCGTGTTCTTTTTCACCGGCGCGCACAATGCGCTCGACCGGAATTTCGGCGCGTTCTTCGCCAAGAGATTTGACCGGCTGCTGATCCCGTTTATCGTGATGTGCCTGGTCAACGTCTTCGGCAAGCAGCTCGCCGAGATGTTCATTCACGTCGACGATGGCGTCAGCGGCTTCTGGCAGGGCCCATGGGCTGTGATTTCGAACAGCCCGAACAACCCGACCATTTCGATCTGGTACCTTCTGGTGCTTTTCGTCTATTCGGTGCTGACACCCATCCTGTGGCGGCTGAGCGGCCGGCAGATCGGCATCCTTTTCCTGTTCTCGCTGGCGATCTACTTCATCCCCGCTTCGGAGAGGTTTTATGTCGCGCGAATTCTGAGCTATTTCGTATTCTTCGCCGCGGGAATGCTGAGCTGCAAATACTCGGCCCAGGCGCTTAACATATTCTCCAAATATATCGTCGTCTGGCTGATCGTTTTCGCAGCCGCACTTTATATCGGACGGAGTTTCCCCTATTGGCTTCTTCTATGCGGGGCAGCGTCGATCCCGTTCCTGCATGCTCTGGTCAGATTGCCGATTTTCGAAAACGACAAACTCCTTCTCTGGTTCGGCCAGAATTCAATGGTGATCTATCTGCTCAATACGATCTTCATTGGAATCGCCAAAGGTGTCTATGTGAAAATCCTGCCCTATCACGGGCCATGGTTTGCATTCATGATCGTTATATTGATGATTGCCGGGACGTTATTGCCGATCTTAGCCAAGATGGCGCTTCAGGCAGTGCCGATGGCTGGACCCGTTTATAAGTATGTCAGGTGAGCTGCCCCGAATTGAGATTTTCCCGTCCCATGCGCTCGACCTGCCGGCCAATGATGTTAGAATTCGATTAAACTGCCGTGCTACAGCCACGGTTTCGGTGGAATGGTCTTGCCTCTAATCATCGGTCAAACATAGGAGATGCCTGTCTATGGCTGAGAAAAAATTGAAGGTTCTCGCTGCGTCGTCAGGGGGCGGCCATTGGGAACAGCTGATGACCATGCGCAGCGCCTTCGAGGGCTGCGACATCATTTTTGCAACCACCATCCCGGGGCTGCTTTCGAAATACGAGATTCGGGACGGAGTGGTCCTTCCCGATTGCAGCCGCGACTCGATCACCATGTCGATCCGCTGTTTTTTCAGCGCTTTCGCCATCGTCATCAGGCACAGGCCCGACGTCATCATCTCCACCGGTGCCGCGCCCGGGCTTTTTTGCCTGCTCGCCGGGAAATTGACGGGCAAGCGCACGATCTGGATCGATAGCGTCGCCAATGTCGAGAAACTGTCCCTTTCGGGGAAACTGGCCGGCCATATCGCGACGCTCTGGCTCACGCAATGGCAACATCTGTCGCGGCCGGACGGCCCGCATTACGCAGGAGCTGTCCTTTGATCCTGGTCACCGTCGGAACGCAGCTGCCGTTCGACCGCCTCGTCAAGGCGGTCGACGCCTTCGCCAAAGAATTGAGCCGGCCGGTTCTGGCGCAGATCGGCAAGGGCACCTACACGCCCGAAAACATGAAATGGATCAAGAATATCGAACCTGCCGACTTCGACAGGATGTTTCGCGAGGCGAGCGTCATCGTCTCTCACGCGGGCATCGGCACCGTGCTCACGGCGAAACGTTTCGGCAAACCGATTATTCTCGTTCCCCGCAAGGCAGCCCTTGGCGAGCACCGAAACGATCATCAGCTGGCGACCGTCAGCCAGCTCGTTGACCGGCCGGGCATCTATGTCGCGCATGACGATGACCAACTGAAAGGTTATCTCCTGCAGGACCTCAGCAGTCCCTCTCATGAAGATCCGTCCGATGTCGGCCGGACGTCGCTGGTCAACTATTTGAAGGGTTATCTCGCGGCAGGCTGAGCCCGCGACCGGCCGCAGACATCTCCGAGACGGCGGAAATTCATTCTCCGCAATCGCGGCCGGCGATATGTCCGAGGAGTGCGGGCACGATGATCCTCGCAGCAGCTTCGGGCCGCGGATGCGCGCCGTCGGGAATTGCGGCGGCCCGATCGTCCGGGCTCAGGCGCTCCCAGCCCGGCCGGTGGTCGACGAACTCCAAACCGCGCTTCTGTGCCTCCGCCTGATGGGCCGAGATATAACTGCCGACGAAGGGACGGATCAGTCCCCGCAGTCCCGAAAACGGGTTCATCGCCATGAGGATGATCCGCGCGCGCGGCAGGCGCCGATGCAGCTGATCGAGAATGTCGCCGATATTCTTTCGGCTTTGCGCCAGCGACACGAACCGGTGCAATGTTGCGTCATTGGCGTAGAGCTCGATCAGGATGATATCCGGCTCCTCGGCGACGACGCGGTCCAGCTGGGTCAAGGCCCAGGCCGACGTCTCGCCACTCTTGGCGACGCTCTCGACCCTGACGGGTCTCTGCAGGCAGGCGGCAAGCTTTGCCTCAAGCCCGGCCTGCCATCCCCCGCGCGCCGTCAGCGATGTTCCGAAAGCCACGATTTTCATCGGCGGAAGGTTCTCGGCATCACTCTTCCCCGTCGATGAAACCATGAAGAGGCAGGCCAAAAACAGAACCCGCGCCCATGCCAGTCGCCTCTCCGTCGGCACCGCTCGCCAAAGCCGCAAACATATCATGAAGAGACCCTATCGCGGCGGGAGCTATCCGTCACCCGTCAGGATGGCACAAGGCAAGCTTTGCCTCCAGCCGGATGGGCAAAGCTTGCCTGAGAGGTTGCTATATGCAGCAGCGGCGCGCAGAAGCCGCCGATCATTCCTCACGAAAGACGTGCTGCATCTGATCGGTCAGCGGCTTGGTGAGATAGGAGATGACGGTACGATCGGCAATCTTGATAAAGACCTCCGCCGGCATACCGGGATAGAGCTTCATCGACTTCAGCTTCGCGATACTTTGCGCCTCCGGCTTGACGCGCAGCGGATAGTAGCTGATCCCGGTTCGCTCATCCTTGACGGTATCAGGCGCAATCGAGGTGATCACCGCCCGCACGTCCGGCGTCGTGCGCTGATCAAAGGCGCTGAAACGCACATCGACGGATTGGCCGACATGGAGCTGGTCGATATCGCGGGTGGCGACCTTCGCCTGGACGGTCAGATCGTCGTTTTCGGGAACGACGAGCATCAGCGTCTGGCCCGGCTCAATGACGCCGTTGATCGTATGAACGGCAAGTTCGTGGACCCTGCCGCTCAATGGCGCGGTGATATCGAGACGGCGGAGCTGATCGAGCGCGGTTTCACGGCGCTCTTCATTTTCGGCGATCTTCGCCTCGACATCGGTCAGTTCCTTGGCAATCTCCGAACGGCGATCCTCGTCCAGCTGAATCGACTGGCGATCGATCTCGATCGCCTTGCCTTCGGCCTCCGCCTTTGCGGCGATTTCCTGGCCGCTATTACCCTGAAGGTCGGCGCGTGCGCGCTTGAGCGCGTTCAAGCGCTGCAGTGTGACCAGTCCCTTCTTGTAGAGCGCATCGACGCCTTCCAGTTCCTGTTCGATCAGGCTGAGGGAATCATTGGTGGCGTTGATCTGAACGACCAGACCCTTGATCTGCTCGGCCAGCTGATCCTTGCGAGACGCCAACTGGCTCTTCATTCCGACGAGCGCCGACCTGCGGCTGTCAAACAATTTCTGTTCGCCGTCGAGAAGGTCCCGTGCGGCATTTCTGGACGCCGCCTTGTTGGATGCGGCAGCGCTGGATGTCATGAGATCGCTTATGTTTTCCTCGACCTTGAACGAATCGGCGCCGATCCGTTCAGCCTTGAGACGGGCACGACGCGCATAAAGCTGCGCCAGCGTGCTTTCGACGATCGAGAGCTGCGCTTTCGTCGTCGTTCCATCGAGCCGTATCAACACCTGCCCAGCCGACACATGGTCGTTTTCGGCGACCAGGAGTTTCGACACGATGCCACCGGTCGGGTGTTGGATCTTCTTGACGTCGCCGTCGACGATAACCACGCCTTCGCCGATAACGGCGCTGGAAAGCTCGGTCGTCGCCGCCCAACCGCCGATGCCGCACACCAGCGCGATGGACAGCGCGCCGACAACGGCGACGTGACGGTTGAGGGACCGTTTCGATTCATTGGTGATTTTGCTCATCATCGTCCTTCCGGCCTATTCGGCTGCATTGCCTTCGACCACGACCTTGAGCTGAGCCACGCGCTCGGCAATCGGAGTGCGCGTCGCTTCAGGCCGGCTGACCCGGGCCAGAACTTCTTCCTTGGGGCCGAATGCGATCATTCTGCCCTCCTGCATCATCAGCACGAAGTCGCATACGGCCAGAACGCCGGAGCGATGCGCGATGACGACGACAATGCCGCCGCGTGCCCGCACGCTCATGATCGCAGCGCTCAGCGCCCGCTCGCCTTCCTCATCGAGATTGGAATTCGGCTCGTCGAGCACGACCAGGAACGGTTCACCGTAAAGCGCTCTCGCAAGGGCGATACGCTGTCTCTGACCGGCCGAAAGCGCGGCACCGCCCTCGCCGATTTCAGTCTCGTAACCGTTTGGCAGACGCAGAATGAGATCATGAACGCGGGCAGCCCTCGCCGCCGCGACCACGGCATCCGGCGACATCTCCTTGGCGAAGCGGCATATATTCTGCGCGACGGTGCCGGAGAAAAGCTCCACGTCCTGCGGGAGGTAACCGATATGGCGGCCAAGGGCGTCGCCGTCCCACTGGTCGAGTGCCGCGCCATCCAGGCGAATGGACCCCCTGACCGTCGGCCAGATGCCCATCATCGCCCGCGCCAGCGACGACTTGCCCGAGGCGCTGTAGCCGATGACGCCGAGCGCGCTGCCCGCGCGCAGACCGAAGCTGACATCGGAAATGACCAGCCGCTGGCCGGCCGGCGGTCCGCTGGCTACACCCTCGACCGTGACCTGCTTGCTGGGCGCCGCAAGCGTCAGCGGAGCCGGGATCTCCGGGATCGTCTTCAGCAGGTTCGACAGCCGGCCCCAGCTCTGCTGGGCGGACACGAAACCGCGCCAATTTCCGATCGCCGCTTCCACAGGCGCCAGAGCGCGGGATGTCAGGATGGAGCCGGCGATGATGATGCCCGGAGAGGCCTGTCCCTGAATGACGAGAATGGCGCCGGTCGCCAGCGTTCCCGATTGCAGGGCGATACGGAAAATCTTCGAAAGCGTCGCATAACCATTACCGACATCCGATGCCTGCCGGGTGATCTGCCGGTACTCGCCGTTCTTGCGATCCCAGATCTCGGCCATGGTGCCCGCCATGCCCATGGCGTGGATGACCTCGGAGTTGCGGATCGAGCTCTGCGCAAAACCGTTGCGCATATTGGCGGCTTCCGACTGCTGCTTAGAGAGTGTACGCGTACCCTGGTTGGTCAGGAACGTCAGGAGGGCGAGAACCAGCGATCCGCCGATGGCGATATATCCGATCGCCGGATGGAAGAGGAAACAGATGACGATATAAAAGGGAAGCCAGGGCAGATCGAACATCGCCGTCGGCCCCATGCCGGACAGGAAGGTTCTGATCTGATCGAAATCGCGCAGGGGCTGCAGCCCGTCGCCGCCGACCTTGACCTTCAGCGGCGCCCTGATCAGCGCCCGAAACACCCGCCCGTTCATCATCTCGTCGAGCGCACCGGCGACGCGTACGAGCATTCTGCTCCTGAGAACCTCGAAGGCTCCCTGAAAGGCGTAAAGGGTTAACGCAAGAATTGCCAGCGCGGCGAGCGTCGGTATGCTTTTGCTGGGAATAACCCTGTCATACACCTCAAGCATAAAAAATGAACTTGTAAGGTAGAGGATATTGATAAGCGCGCTGGCTATGCCAATGAAGATCAGCCCGTTTTTGCATTTCCGCAAGGCCTTGGACGGTTCATTGACGTCAGCTGTTGAACTCTGAAACACGAAGCAATCCTCTCCTGCCGCACGCGGACGCAGCGAATACGCCGGTCCGCACTGCAGTTGCAGGCCCCTCAGGCCCGATCATTGACATGGCTGCCCTCGGACCTGGCACCCTCGCCGAACCCGTTGGCACGCTCCTACACTAGTACATGAATCCCACCGAAACGTGACCGAAAATACAAATTTATCACGAACAATTTCAGAGGCCCTAACTTTAACGGTACGATAATCATCCCGTCACAAGCAAGTGAAAAGCGCAAGTCGCCCAATAATGGTCCAAAGCGGCGAAACCGTGGCGCGTTAGCTTCGCAAGCTACTACCGTGTTAACTATAAATGCAATCTATAGTTCGATTTATTCGCGCCGGCGGAACATTTTGCGCCGCTCATCCCGCATATTCCAGTCCGGCAGACGGACCCCGCCCGACCTCGGACGGAGATCGAGCGGCCTCGGTGGGGACATGCCGGGGCCGCTCCAACCTCAGGAAAGCATGTGCGAGCTCTGGCTGCTGTGGAATGTGTCGACATTGATGGAGACGCTCAAGCTGTCGGCGTCAATATGGGAGGCGCCATCGGAGATCTTGTATAGGAAGGATTCGCTGACCTTGCCGCTGAGGCCTGCGAGCTTGGCGGCATCGACCGTGTAACTGTAATCGCCATCGCGTTCCACGTGAATGACGCCGTATTTCCCGGTCAGCGTCAGCCCGTACTTGTCGACCGCGCTGTCGCCGAAGCGGCGAAGCAGTATCGTGCCGTTGCTCGCCTTGTCGTTCTCGAGCAGGTTGCCGTGAAAGGCGCTGCCGGTATCTTCCGTGATCTTCAGGCTGTCATGGACGGCGACAATCTTTTGGGTGGCGGCAGGCACGGCGGCGACAGGCGCAGGAGAGCTGACCTGCGTATCGCCGGTCGCGCTGCCGGCGGCGCTGTCGAGTTCGGCCTGCGCCTGCTCGATCGTCTTGCTTTCGCCGATGGAGAACGTGTTCTGGGCGGCGATTGTGGCGGGCATCGTCAGCGTCGACACGGCGCTGTCGATGATATTGTCGTAGAAGGAGCCCGATGCGGGCTTGTCGACCTTCAGCGCCGACGACGACAGATCGTCGAAAACATTGTCATGGATGACGATATTCTCGCGGATATAGGCGGGATTGCCGATGGCACTGATCAGCACGCCGTATACGCCCCCGTGCAGATAATTCCCGCTGATATCATAGTTTATCGCGTTGCCCTGATCGCCGAGGCCGATGCCGTAGGACCAGCTGTAGCCGCCATATCCCGAGATGTCATTGTCGTGGATGGCGATGTTCGTGCCCGCCTGCGCGCTCAGCCCGAAACCGCCGCCCACCAGCGTATTGCCCTCGACCAGGGCGTTCTGCGCCCGGATCAGCACCAGCACACCCTTGGCGCTGTTGGTTTCGGTCTGCTCCAGATGGTTGTCCTTGACCAGGATATTGCTGCTGTCGTTGAGCTGGATGGCGTCGGCCGCGCTGCCCAGGCTGTTGGTGACCGTATTGTTGACGAGCGTGACGCCCTTGACCTTGTCCATCCAGATGCCGTCGGAATGCACACCGGTCAATGAGCTGTTCTCGATCGTGATGTTCTGGCTGCTCTGGAAGCTGACCGACCCCGGCTTTCCGGCGAGGCCGGTATTCGACACTTCGACATTGCGCACGGTCCAGTTCGAGACATTGCCCGCGTAAATCGCGTTGGCGCCGGTATCGGCGATTTTGATGTTCTCGATGACGATATTCGACGCCTTGGAACCGTGGATCCCGTCATTGCTGCTGCGAATGACCGGCGCCTCACCAATGCCATAGCTGCCGATGGTGATCGGAGCGCTGACGCTGCCGGAATATTTCAGGTCGAACTGTTCGTTAAACACGCTTCCGGCGGCAAGCAGCACGCTATCGCCCGGATTTAACCTCAAGGCTTCAACAGCAGCCAATGTCGCGAAGGCTGAACTCTCACCGGTTCCGTTGTTACTGTCGGATCCTGTCACTGAATTCACGTAGTAGACGGTCATGCTGCGATCTCCCAAGGTAATGGAAAATCTTCTAACCGCCGACCTCTCTCCGGCCGCTAAAATGAAACACTAAAATGCGTGATATCTGGCAATAATTCTTGCGCCATCAATATAAACAGCTTGGTGTACTGATTATACTTAATCGCGACGAGGTTGCAGCCTCACGGCGGCAAGCCGGCTTTACTGGGTCGGATGCAGTTGCCAAGATCCGATCCCGAGCATGCAGAATTTCGGCTGATCTACGCCGCGCCAGGACAACGCTCACGGAAATCCCTGTATGATGGTAATATGATAGGCATTGCCTTCCAGATTCTCCGCCGGAACTTGCAGAAATACCCATAATCCGAAGTGATTACACGCATGCCTCGCAGACGATTACATCATCAGCCATTTTAATTACAATTGCTTCTGAATAACGATTCCTTTAGCGAGAAGAAAGAGCCGTAACAATATGACAACTTGAGACAATCACTTATTATTAAAGCAACATTATCCAAGTCTTTCATTGTCTTATGCACATTGCACGTGTGTCATTATTGATAAAATACACTCATGAAGGTCAATCTGTTGTTAACCATGCGCTTGACTCCATGTGTTTAAGATATACTTAATCGGACGGCTCGCTGAAGTCAAAAATGACCGGTAGAGATCAATTTCAAGGAGAGAGGCACATGGCTATTCACGCAACCGACGATACTGCAACATTTTTGGAAACCGATGTTATTTCGGGTAACCTGCTCAGCAACGACACATCTGACGGCAACCTTTTTCTGCGCGCCTTCGACCAACAGAGCGTCGGCGCCAAACAGCCCGGCCAGGTCACCACGATCCAGGGCGATTACGGCACCTTCTACGTCAAGGCCGACGGCAGCTACACCTATGTGCTGAGCGATGCCGCCAAGATCGGCTTCGCCAACGGCGAACTGCTTCAGGAGAAGGTTTCCTACAAGATCTCCGATGGCGCCGGCCACACCGATATGGGCTTGTTCACCCTGAACATTCAGGGCGTAACACAGGTCAAGCCGGTCGCGGTCGACGACCATTACAGCTTCAACGAAGGCGATCTGATCAGCGGCAACGCGCTGGCCAACGACATTCCGGGCGACAATGGTCAGCTTTTCCTCCGCCAGTTCGACGGCACGAACGTCAACGGCAATAGCGGCGCCGTTACCGATATTCTCGGCACCTATGGCACGTTCCACGTCAAGGCAAATGGCGACTTCACCTATGAGCTGACGCAGGATATTGCTCCCGGCGATCAGGTCACCGAAACCGTCCAGTACTACAAGATCTCCGATGGCGAAGGCCACACGGACGCCGGCATTCTGTCGCTCAACATTACCGGCACCGACGTGGTGTCCGGCGGCGTCGGAGTCTGATCATCGACAACCATCAAGAACAACGCCCGCTGCACAAACAGCGGGCGTTGTCGTCGCGTGAAGGTGAAAATTTCGCGAGCCATTCGGCCGCATCAATGGTGATGGAAGCTGATACCGCGACATCAACTCCTTCGATCATCGTCCACAGCCGCTTCAGGGCGCCGGCTTCAATCGTCGAAGCTTTGCAGCTGGAATCACCGGCTGCAGCGCTGTCGAAACCGCGCCGTCGCCCCTTCACCGACACTCGCCCAGATCCGATCGAAGACCGGACGGAGCTGAGGGCTGATGGCTTTCATGGTGGCATTGACCCTGCAGCGGTCGCCGAGTTTCAACATCGTCGTCAGATCGCCGTCAACGGCACTGCTGGCCGCCGAAAGTGTTGCATCGGTGAAATCGTTCCAGAAATAAAACCGGGTCAAAACGATCGACTCGTCATAGGGCGCAAGAGAGACCGACCGTTTCATCATTTCTGCAATCGCAAGCGGTTCCTCCGCGATTGTCGACTGAACAGCGGCAAGACGAAGCCAGAAATTGCTGTTGGTCGGCATGCAGGAGAGCGCGTGCCGGAGATAGCGGCGGGCATTCGAGGCCGCCGCAACCCAGGCATCGTAGTTGCCATTGACGCTTTGTCGGTCGAGCTGCGCCAGAACGAGCGTGACGCCGGCGGCGACGATGTCCGATCGGCAATAATGTCCGTCAACCACGGCGATGGCGCGCGCCGCATATCTGGCCGCGATCTCATTCGTGACGGTGTCGCCGCGCTCGATCCTTTCGGCAACGATCGAGATGCTGGCCGTTCTTATCGAAGCATACAGATCCCGGCCGGCCAGCACCGCGAAAACCGCGGTCACGATAAGGAAAACGATCCTTGCAGGTGAAATAAGCCGACCGGCGAGCATCACTCGGTATAGTATCGCGAATAACGCTTATAGTAATATTCGCTGGAACCGAATGTCCGGTAGAGTTTCATCTGCGACGGATCGACCTTGGTCAATATCGCGCCGACGCATTTGGTATAGAGATCCGGCTCGGACAACAGGGTCGACTGCACCACCTTGCGCGAGGTCTTGCCCCACTCGATCACGAATACGACGGCATCGAGCTTCGGGTTAATGGCGCGCGCGTCGACGACAGGAGCGAGCGGCGGCAAGTCGACGATAATGTAATCGAAGCTCTGGCGCGCCATCTCAAGCAGCTGATCCATGCCGCGCGAGGCCAACAGCTCCGAAGAGTGCGGAACGCGGTATCGCGCCACCGTCGGCAGGAATGCAAGCTTCGTTTTGGGATCGAGAAGAATGAGATCCTTGAGCGGGCGGTTGTCGACGATTGCTTCAAGCAAGCCGGCTTCGGCATGGCGGCCGATCGCCCGGGTCGCCCCGGGATTTCGCATATCGCCGTCGATCAGCAGGCAACGCGCGCCCTGCATTGCCAGAAGCTTGGCAAAGTTGATGGCTGTCGTCGACTTGCCCTCGCCCGGCAGGCTCGACACGACGCCGATGACCTTGCAGCGCTGATCCGCCGCGCTGATATCGATGGCAATCTTCGCACTTCGAAGCGTCTCGGCGAATGCCGATAGCGGATGCTCCTCGACATAGGTCGTCGTCTTGCCGCCCCTGGCGATGCTGCGCGGATTGCCCGGATCGACGAGGGTCGGATCCTCGACGTTGTTCTCGATCAGCGGCATGACACCGAGAGACTCGACGTCGAGCATGTCCTTGACATCGTCACCCGTGCGGAAGAAGCGATCGCGGAATTCGCGGAAAGCGCCGATGCCGCTACCGAATGCACATCCCAGGAACATGGCAAAAGCGACAACGAGGCTTCTCTTCGGCGCGCTCGGCTTCGTCGGCGTCTCCGCGATTGTGATGATACGTGCGGCGGTAATCGGGAAGCTCTGCTGCTGGATCGCCTCCTGGTAGCGCGTCAGGAAGTTCTGATAGAGGTTCTTATAGGTATCGCGCGTCCGTTCGAGCTCACGAAGCTGAACTTGCGTCTCGCCTGCCGTTGCAGCCACGCCGGTTGCCTGGTCAACGCTGTCGCGCA
Source organism: Rhizobium croatiense (assembly GCF_019793465.1). Taxonomy (GTDB): domain Bacteria; phylum Pseudomonadota; class Alphaproteobacteria; order Rhizobiales; family Rhizobiaceae; genus Rhizobium; species Rhizobium croatiense. The sequence goes on from NZ_JAILYJ010000006.1 coordinate 144,459, forward strand.
GCGATTTCTCACGGGATTGCGCAACCTGCAGCTCGCTCTGGTAGCTCTCGGCGATACGATTGAGTTCGTCGAACATCAGCCGTTCATATTCGGCCATTTCGGCGCGAAGCCGGACGGCCTGGACGTGGTCCGGACCGAGCCGTGCCTCGATTTCGGCCTCGAGCTTCGACGCTTCCAGATATTTCTTGCGAAGATCGTTCGAAATCGAGCTGTCGAGCACGTCGGTCACGATCGCATCGGTCTGCTTGGCCTGGATGATCGACTTGATGCGGGCGTATTTCGCCTCAGCCTGGGCCGTCGCGGCCTGGGCGGTGATCAACTGGCTGTTGAGCTCGGAGAGCTGCTGTTCGCTGAGCAGCGTGCCGGATCCTGACTCGACAAGCCCGTGCTCGCTGCGGAATTTCTGCACCGCGAGGTCGGTGTCCAGCGCCTGCTGCCGGAGCTCTTCGATACGCTCCTGCAGCCACTCGCCGGCCCGGCGGGTCGCCTCATATTTGGAATTGAGCTTATCGACCATATAAACGTCGGCGATGGCGGCGGCGATTTCGCGCGCCAGATCCGGCGACTGCGAGGTATAGCTGACATCGAGAACATAGGATTTGCCAACACGTTCGACATCGATATTGCCCGCGACCGTTTCAGCGGCACTTCGCCGCTTCCTTGCCGGATCGGGTGCAACAGCCACGTCATCGGCAAACCAGGAACGAAAATTCACCAGCGATTTCAGCGTTGCGACAGAAAAAAGCGAATTCTTCGGCGCCGTGAACACCGGGTCGTCAACCAGTTTCAGCTTGTCGACGACCGCATAGGCGATCGTGTCCGACTTCAACAGCTCGACCTGGCTGAGAACGGTGCCTTCGTCGTCGTCCAACTGGCCGAAAGCGGCGAGCTGATTGATGACCTGATTGTCGCTGCGGTCGATCAACACGCTCGTATCGGCAGTGTAAACCGGCACGGATGTCAGGACATAGACGACGCCGAGAATGCCAAAAGCGAAAGCACAAGCTGCAACGATCCGCCACTGCCGACGAGCAATGGCGATGAGCTTGTCGAAATCGATGAAATCAGCTTCGTTTCCCGTATCGCGGGAGGGGTCGATACGCGGCGTAAGTTTATCTGGCGACAGCAATTTCGATCTCCAACAAAGGCGTCAAGCGCTAAGATCTACAGGCAATTCCAGCTATTGTGTGACGGGCACACTCTGACTCGTCGATTGCGTCGGGTCGGTTGACGACTGCCCTGCCCCGCCCGTGCTAATCAGTGTCGTCGTTGAGGTCGACGAACTATCGCCGTCCCCTGCATTCGAAACCTGCAGCGTGCCGGCAGTGGTGGCGCTGCCCTCAAACGGCGTACCGTCATCCGCTCCGGGACCGGTGCGACCGATCGATCCGTCATTGCCAATACCGGATGCTGCGGCAGCCGCGCTTGCGCCCGGACCGAGTGCCGCTGTGCCGCCTTCGGCGAGAACTTTTGCAAAGGCTGCCAGCAGCGGCGCAAGGTTAGGATCGGCAGTGGCCGCCTCGGCGACCGCTTTTTCGATCGCCAGCTTGAATTGCGGGTCCGAGACCTGGCAGCTGTTGGCCGCCCGTCCAAGACCGGCCCCGATCGCCGCCATCTGGGCGGCATTGGCCATCTTGGCCTGCTCGATCACCGGCGACAGGGCGTCCTCGCTGCTTCCGACCAATGCGCGTACACGCGATGACAAAACCAATGGATCGGACATGTCGAGCAGAACGGCGGGATTGGCCGTAAATCCGCTGATGTCGACGGGGGTCAGATTTGCCGGCCCCAGGCAAGCAGCCGCAAATGCGCTTGAAGTCATGCCGGCAAAGGCCGCGACGATAATTCCGCTATAAGCAAGCCGACGATAAACAGCTGACCTTGCCATACCCAAAATTTCCTTCATCAAATCCGCTAGCTGATAGGCCGCCGGCCTCGATCATTCACGATCGACGCCGGTCCGCCCATTTCAATCAACGTCCGAGATTGCGCACTGCGTTGCGAGTATCGTTCACGTCGTCCGACACGCCGGCGACAGTGGACGATACCGAGTTTACGATGTCAAGGAACTTGACCAATTCAACAGAGTCCGAATTGGAGATATAGATAACGTCCTTGTCTTCCATCTTGAATTGCTGAGTGGCAAACAAGGTTGCCGGATCGCGAAGATTGGCGCGAACGATCACCGGAATCGTATCGCCAGCAAACCTCGTCGTATCGACATGCATCGCGGCAACCGTCTTCTTCGGGACAAGCCGATAAAGCAGGATCTGAGCCGGATCGGCGCGATCGTCGCGCAGGCCGCCCGCCTTGGCGATAGCCTCTCCAAGGGTGAGGTCGGACTCCTCGAAATCAAAGCGGCCACTGACGCCGGCGGCGCCGAGCGCAAGATAGGTACGGCGCTCATGATCGATCGAGATCGTATCATCCGGCGCGACATAGATATTCTCCGCCGGATTCTTCAACAGCGTATTGTAGGCGACGGTTGCGGTTCTGCCGCGGCGCTGCAGTGTCACGTTCGTTTCGATGTTGTTGGTCGTCAAACCGCCCGCGGCGGAAATGACATCGAGAACGCGCTCCCCGGCCGGGCTGATCGTGACGCGCTGAGGACTGTTGACGTCACCGAGCACGGCCACCTGACTGGAGCGGCTGGTCGTTGTCGTAATAACCACCTGCGGCTCGATCGCGCGGCTGGCCAGCCGGTCTTCGACGTCCTGCTCCACGGTCTCCTTCAGGCGACCGGCAGCCGGAACGCGACCGGCATAGGGGATCGTGATCGTTCCGTTTCTGTCGATGGTCTGCTCCGGCAGAGAGATGTAATTGCCGGGTCGGCTGCCGGCGTCCGACGGAATAAATAACCCACCGGACTGGGCTTCGAAGATCGCGACCTGGACGACGTCGCCATAACCAAGCGGAATTTCAGGCGCCCCACCGCGACCACCGCCAAACCCCTTGAAGGAGGTCGGCTGCGGAGACGTGAAATATGGCAGGACGTTCTTGCTGAGATCAATCAGGGCGTAGTCGATACCGACGCGACGCTCCTTCGTTGTTACTTTCACTGCCGCGCCTCGATCAACATCTTTGTGATCGGGACCGGATCTTGGCAACGACGTGCAGCTTGCCAATATAGTCGTTAGCGCTACAACAATGGCGACGCGTGTACTACCGATAGGAAAACAACCCATAGAATAACCTGTGTTGACGCCCCTGAAGCTACTGCCTCGCAATTTTACAAAATACAAGACAATCCCTGACCAATAATCAATGTAGACGGATTAACATTCCTCTAACTGTGGCAGGCTGGCAACGCCAAGCCCTTCACCAAGCGAAACGCTCGAACCCGGCTTCTCTGTTGCCGGCAACGACCTGAAGGCTGCCCCCGCTATAAAATCTCTTGCGTTTCAGAGTCAACAGCGCGTTACCCACAATCGGCATTTTCGAAAAACCTTCACGAAACCATCTGTTCAATCATCGACTGTTGACCGGCGGCACATATTGCCGTTCCGCTTCGCCGCCGTTGCGTGCAAGGCTGATGGCGACGATGGCGCTGAGGAAAGCGGCAAAAAATACTGCAAAGCCTGGTATTTGCAGCGAAAAATCAACCGCGGCATGAAGGGCGACCAAGACCGTCGCCGCGAGACCAAGAAGAACATAATGTCTCAAGCGGCGCCGTTGCGCGAGCCCCCGCCAAAACACTCTGGCAAGCACCGAGAAGGCAACGAGCGCCGCGATCGGAAATAAAATCCCGAGGCCCAGAAATCCTTCGAGGTAGAAATTATGAGCGCGATCGAAAATCCCGAAAATGCCGCAGGCCGGATCGCGATAGGCGGAAAACACGGTGCGGAAGGTGCCGAGACCCGTCCCCGTCACCCAATGATCCGAAATGGCACGCAAGATACCCGGCAAGATGCAAAAACGATCATCGTCCTCGAGACGCCGCTGTTGCGCACGCAAAATCGCCTGGCCGGCAAACATGCTCAGCAACAGGACGACGAAGGTCATCGCCGAAAGAAGCTTCACTATCGACCACCATCTTGGCGTCTGTCTCATGTGGCGCCTGGAGTTGTTCCAAGAGATAACAAGCCAGGGAAAGTAGATGAGAGCGGCAACAAAGGTCGCGAATATCCCAGCGCGTGATCGGCTCAGCATCAGCGCGGTGAAACATGCGCATAAGAGCAGAATGTAGACCCACACTCTCAAAAGAAGAACGTTTCGGCCCGGCTCGCCGGGCGGATGGTTTGAATAGGAACGGGCTATGTCCCTGACCAGGGTCAGCATGAGCAGCGTCCCCAACCCGAGGAAGGTCGCGGCGGTATTGCGGTTGACGAACACGGCCGTCAGGCTGTCGAGGTAGGCGTGTTTTTCGATGACGATCAGGATGTTGGGAAACATCGAAAATTGTATCAGACTGAAAACCGCGATACCGCCCGCCGTGAGCCCCAGGCTGGTCAGCACTTTCCGCGCCCGTTGATCGGTATCGCACAAGACCAGTCCGGTCAGGAAGGTCACGAAAGGCAGAGCCACCCAAAGAACCGAGGCGAGCGTATCGGCCGGCTCGACGGAGATCGCCGCGTATTGAACGCCCGCCAAGTCACGCGCAGCGCTCCAGGCAGGGTTTGCCAGCCAATTGGCCGGCAGTTCGATTGTCTGGACGAACGTCCACGCCGTCAGCACGACCAGCAGAAACAGAGCGATGCTGAACACCCATCCGGCCTGCCTCGGCTCTCCAAACAGCAGCCCTGCAATAATGGCCAGAGCAAACATCCCGATCGCAGCGAAGGCGAAAGGAAAGGGCGTAACGCTTCCGAACGGAATGAGCGTCAATATTACCAGGCCAATGAAGGCAAAGAGGATCGTCTCCCGTAAGACCTGCCCGTTGATGAGGTTGGATAACATTTGATTCGCTCACCAGCAGCAGCAACGAGAGAGAGATACAACCAATACGGTTAATATACTCGTACTAACATAAGTTGCATATCAAACGCTTGCGTGTTAAAGTGCAACAGAATTCCACATCGTTTAAAATTGTCGCGAAAGGCTTAAGCCAATCGAGACCGGCCCCGATTATGCTCCTTCAAGCAGCAGAAACGGGACAGACGTTCTGTGCCCAATACTTGGCAGATCACTAATCCGCCATGCCATTGACTGAGAAAAAAGGCAAGCCTGATCTCAATCGGTTGCCCTGAACGGGGATTAAGAGATGAAGAAGACGTTCGTTACACTTCTGGCACTGGCTTTTACAGCAGCGAATGCCTGCTCTGCACTTGCCGCCGGTCCCGCAGGGTTCGCCCGCGGCCTGACCAGCGGTTCGGCAGTGAGCTATATCTCTGAAAAAGGAACGATCATTCCGCCCTTCGCCCAGGTGCTGTTCTGCGCCCAGAACCCGGCCGAATGCCGCGACAACAATGGTTTGTCGGTCCTGGCGCTGACCGACAAGGAAATGCTGCAGCTGAAGGATGTGAACAACTCCGTCAATCGCACGATGATCGGCAGAAACGACCCGCGCAACGAACTGAACGGCGATGTCTGGAAGGTGAATGTCCGCAGCGGCGACTGTGAGGATTTTGCGCTGACCAAGCGCAGCCGGCTGATGGCAATGGGCTGGTCGTCGCGCGCTTTGCGAATTGCGACGGCCTATACGCCCTCCGGCGAAGGACACGCCGTCCTTGTGGTCAGAACCGACAAGGGCGACCTGGTGCTCGACAACAGGAAAAGCAGCATCAAGAACTGGCACGATACCGATCTGCGCTGGGATAAAATCCAATCGGATACCGACCCCTACGTCTGGTATCGCCTGTGAAAACGGGCGCGGCTGGGGCAATTCCGGCAAAGCCGTGAAGTGCCTTAGCCTCCGCAATGCCCACATCTAACTAATTGAATCCACCCGTTCCGGGTTGAAGTCGAGCCGGCGCCAATGCGCGGCTCGACTTGTCATATCTTCCACACAAACCTATGTTTTTGCTGTCGACAGGGCAGCTGGCGCGGGTCGCTGCGCCCTGAGTTAGAATTCCGATTTGGGCCAGCAGGCGATCTTCGATGTTGTCTTTTCGCCCAGATTAAGTATGACGGGGGCCATGCTGCGACGCAGCATGACGTTCTACTCTAATGATTTGAGGGAAATATGCGCATCACGATGATTGGATCAGGCTATGTCGGCCTCGTTTCAGGCGTTTGCTTTGCGGATTTCGGCCACGACGTCATCTGCGTCGACAAGGATCTGAGTAAGATCGAGGCCCTTCGCGAAGGTCGCATTCCGATTTACGAGCCAGGTCTCGATCAACTGGTCGCCGAAAACACCAGCACCGGCCGCCTGTCCTTTTCGACGGATGTCGGCGAAAGCGTTCGTGGCGCCGACGTCGTGTTCATCGCGGTCGGCACGCCCTCCCGGCGTGGCGACGGCCATGCCGATCTCTCCTACGTCTATGCGGCGGCACGCGAGATCGCGACCTACGTAGAAGGCTTCACCGTCGTCGTCACCAAGTCGACCGTACCGGTTGGGACCGGGGATGAGGTTGAGCGCATCATCCGCGAAACCAATCCGACAGCCGATGTCGCCGTCGTTTCCAATCCCGAGTTCCTCCGCGAGGGCGCGGCGATCGAAGATTTCAAGCGCCCCGACCGCATCGTCGTCGGTCTGAACGACGACCGGGCGCGCGAAGCCATGACCGAGGTCTATCGTCCGCTTTATCTCAACCAGGCGCCGCTGGTCTTCACTTCCCGCCGCACCTCCGAACTGATCAAATATGCTGCCAACGCCTTCCTCGCGATGAAGATCACCTTCATCAACGAGATCGCCGATCTCTGCGAACGGGTTGATGCAAATGTCCAGGACGTTTCGCGCGGCATCGGTCTCGACGGCCGTATCGGCGCCAAGTTCCTGCACGCCGGCCCGGGTTACGGCGGCTCGTGCTTCCCCAAGGATACGCTGGCCCTGGCCAAGACCGCGCAGGATTTCGACGCGCCGGTCCGTCTCATCGAGACGACGATCTCGATCAACGACAACCGCAAGCGGGCGATGGGACGCAAGGTGATTTCGGCGGTCGGCGGCGACATTCGCGGCAAGAAGATCGCGATCCTCGGCCTGACCTTCAAGCCGAACACCGACGACATGCGCGACAGCCCGGCAATCGCCATCATCCAGACCCTGCAGGACAATGGCGCCCAGGTGGTCGGTTACGATCCCGAGGGTATGGAGAACGCCCGCAAGGTCATCGAGAATATCGAGTATGCGAGCGGCCCCTATGAAGCAGCCGCAGGCGCGGACGCGCTGGTCATCGTCACCGAATGGAACCAGTTCCGCGCGCTCGATTTCAACCGGCTGAAGCAGTCGATGCGGGCTCCGGTCCTAGTCGACCTGCGCAATATCTACCGCAGCGACGAGATCCGCAAACACGGCTTCACCTATACCGGCATCGGCACCAATCTCTTCGAAACGACCAACTCCTGATAAGGTCTGCCGAGATCTGACATCCTGACGCCGCGGAACATAAATTCCGCGGCGTTTTTTTATGCATGACGTGCGGAAGCCTGCAGTGGCACCGGGACAACGACATGGGTGACAAACCAGCAAAAGCGCGTCGTCGAACACCGCAAGCGATTATCGCACGACACCACGCCCTCCTGTTCTACAGCAGTCCGACCCGCGTCCCTTTGATCGTCAGCACGGTCAGGCGGCCCGTCGCCGAAACCGCGGTGTCGATACCGATGCGTTGCGGACCGAATGTCGGGATTCGCGCCGGGGTGTGTCCATGGATCACGAGGAAAGGAAGCTGCGGCCCGTCGTCCAGAAAGGGCTGGCGGATCCACATAAGGTCGCTGTCCTTTTGTCTCTTGAGATCGATGCCAGGTCTGATGCCCGCATGGACAAAGACAACCCTTCCCATCTGCAGCAAGATCGGCAGCGATTCCAGGAATTGGATATGCCGCTCCGGTATCATGTTGTGAATGACGCGGGCGATCATTTCGTTTCCAGCCGCCGATTGCAGCAGATGCTCGATGTCGATGCCATATGAATTCAGCGTCTCCGTCCCGGCAAAACCAAGCCATTCAAGAAGGCGCGTCGGCTTGCGATAGAGCTTCACCAGCTCCGCATCGTGGTTGCCGCACAGGGCGAGACGCTGAAATTCCGGCGGCGGCGGCTTGCTCAGGAATTCCAGCACTGCGCTCGAATCCGGTCCGCGATCGACATAATCGCCGAGCAGGAGAATGAGTTTCGGCCCCGGAATGCGCTCGGCATCCGCTTCGATGCGGCGATGCGCCTCAACGAGTTCGTTATAACATCCGTGGACATCGCTCATCGCATAGACCGCGGCGAAATCGCCTTCGGCAAATGTCAGCCGAGCGCGCTTTTTATGGCTGCCAGTCAATATCGGTATCTGTTGTCGCCACGGGACGAGATAGTTAAACATGTAACCCATTTGTGAAACCCGGCCGTGTGGCGGGCTGTCGGAACCGATCCATTTCTCACCCATCGCCGCAACGGCACGAAGTTTAGTGATCATAAGAAGTTGGCCTGATCGCGGCCGCCTCGACATTGTAGCCGGAACCTGTTGCCACATTCAAAACGACGGTACCCATCGCCCTTTTGCTGAACCGCCTGCGCCGGGGCTCGCCTGGCTTGTCGTGGCCGAATGCTGCGCGTCCAGCACATCGGCAATGACGATCGTCCATCCTCGTCGCGCCCGATGGAAAGCGCAAGCGTCTCCTGCGCGGTCATTATCTGGGCGCCAAGCGCTTGAACGACTTTCGCGTCGCGATGGACCAACGAGAATGCGAGGAATCTCGCCTGCCGATCGGTTGTCGGCGGCACGTGGACAGGGCTCCTCACGCCGCTCGACGGGCATAGAAAAACGGCTGCCACGAACAACGGCACGTCGTATTGATCCATAATTGAGAAGATTTTTCGATCAATATTTCCAAATCTCTTAATATAGGCTGGTTAACGGCTGGTTAAGCTTGTGCTTATTTACCCGCTTCTTCGAAATTTAGCTGCATCATCCAATATTTCTGCGCCTGGAAGAACCGGAGACTGTCAATTTTCCACAGGCGGGGTCTTCGAAAAAGCTGTATTAATCAACTAAAACGAGAGGCGCCAGGAAATAATGAACGTTAAAGCAGATCACGCTTGACGACCTTGCGACACCGCATAAAGATGGCGCGTTGCGAGCGCGAATGACATTCTTGATCCAGAATCTCAGATCCAAAACTGCGGGGTGCAAAGTGGAAACTGCGGTTGATTCGAAACTTATCGAGGCGATTACCTACGACGAAGACAGCCGGCATCTACGGGTCTACCTGACCAACGGTCAGAGGCGAGAATATGAAGGGGTTCCCAAAGGTGTCGTCGTCGGCTTGACGATGGCGGAGTCACCGGGGAATTTTTACATGAAGGCAATCAGGGGCAAATATCCTCCTCGTCCCTAGAACAGGGATGATGTTAGGCCCGGTTGGCCTAACATCTGAATCCTGTTCTCAATTAAAGAGTTAGAGCTCTTTTGGTGGCATCTCTATTGGCGATGCCAAGTCGTCGTTTGAGCCGAGATGCGGGACCGGTTTTCGCCGACCCCGCAATTCGGCCCTCGCCGATTGGCGGTGCAATCGATCAATCGCCGCTGAAGAAGTCGCGAACTGCATCGATTTCGAGCGGCGCGATCTCATGGCCACCGGGATGCCAGACCGTGCCGACCTCGGCGCCGCGGCCTTTCAGGTGTTGCGACAATGCTTCGGTCACGGCCATCGGGGCGATCGGATCCCGCCGCCCGGCCGTCACCAGCACCTTTCTTCCCGCAAGCGTCGAATTGGCTTCCGGTTGAAACGGAATGAGCGGGTGCATCAGCACCGCCAAGTCGAAGATACCCTTCTCGATCAGCACGTTGGCAAGAATGTTGGCGCCGTTCGAAAAGCCCAGGCCAAAAATACGGGAAGCCTGGTACTCGTCAGCGAATGCTTTGACATAGGCGGCCATCTTCTCCGTCGCCCGTGAAAGGTCGACCATGTCGTAGGCCCCTTCACCGCTGCGCCGGAAGAACCGGGCAGCACCGTGTTCGGAAACATCGCCGCGCGGAGCAAGAACCGTCGCTTCCGGCAGCAGCTGTCGACCGAAATCAAAGAGCTGGTTTTCGTCGCCGCCGGTGCCGTGCAACACGATCAGAATTGGTTTGCCAGGTGCGCCGGCATGCAGCCGGTGCACATATCCGCTTTCCGTCATGCCGCCCTCCTTACGCTTCCAGCGGCTGCAAATGCTGTTCAAGCAGCGCTCGAAGATGGGCGTGCTGCTGCGGCAGCTTCAGAGCTTCGCCGAGATGGGCTGTATCCTCGTCGCGGTTGAAGCCGGGTTCATTGGTCGCGACCTCGAACAGAACGCCACCCGGCGTGCGGAAATAGATCGCCCAGAAATAATCGCGGTCGATCACCGGGGTGACCTGATAGCCGGTGTCCATCAGCGCCTTGCGCACTTCGAGCTGCTTTTCACGGTTTTCGACCGAGAAGGCGACATGGTGGACGGAGCCGGCGCCGGGAAGCGCGCGGGCAATATTCGGCATCGTCTCGAGATCGATGAGATGCGCACCGTTGCCGTCAGGCTTGATCAGCCGTTTGACCCCGTCCCTTTCCTCGGCGACTTCATAGCCCATGAACTTCAGCAGTTCGACCGTGGCGCCGTCATCCCGCAGCCGCATGGCGACGGAGTGAAAGCCGCGAATGGCATAATCCTCGCTGATGCCGCCATGCGTCCACGGCTGGCGGCCATCGTCCCTGACCTCGACGAGCGCAAAGCCGTCGCCATCGGGACCGGAGAAATTCAACCGCTTTTCACCGAAGCTTTCATCGGTCTTCAGGCCGCCGACGCCGAGTGCGGCAAAACGATCGCTCCAGAAGCCGAGCGAACCTTGCGGAACCGAAAACACCGTCGTACCCACTTCACCGGTGCCGGGCCGGCCCTGTGCCATCTTCGGGAAGGGGAAATAGGTCATGATCGTGCCGGGCGCACCGGTCTCATCACCATAATAGAGATGATAGACATCCGGGGCGTCGAAATTCACCGTCTTCTTGACGCGGCGAAGGCCGAGCGCATGGGTGAAGAACTGATTGTTGGTGCGGGCGTCCTCCGCCATCGACGTGACGTGGTGCAGACCCTTGATTTGATCGAGCATGTGAGACCCCTTTCTCGCCCGCAGCTTGCGGGCTTTCGATGGATCATAAATGCGCTCGGTCAGGCCTCCGGAATAGAGGTGCAGACCAAAACGCATTGTCTCCTTTTTGTGAACGCTGATCCACGTGCGTTCACTTAAGAGCCGTGAGGATCGAGCGGCAACTGCCAGTCGATCGGCGCGCGCCCGCGGGACTGCAGGAAGGCATTCGCCTTAGAAAAATGCTTGCAGCCAAAAAAGCCATTATGGGCCGAAAGCGGCGACGGATGCGGCGCTTTGAGCACCATATGCCGCGCCGCATCGACAAAGGCTGCCTTGCGCTGAGCATAAGAACCCCAGAGCATGAAGACGACGGATTCGCATTCGTCGTTGACCTTGCGGATGACGGCATCGGTGAAGCGTTCCCAACCCTTGCCCTGATGGGCAGCCGCCTGCCCTTCCTCGACTGTCAGCACGCTGTTAAGCAGGAGCACGCCCTGCAGTGCCCAATGCTCGAGAAAACCGTGACGCGCCGGCGCTATACCGAGATCCGTCTCCATCTCCTTGTAGATATTGACCAGCGAGGGCGGTATGCGGACGCCGGGCCGGACGCTGAAACATAATCCATGCGCCTGCCCTAGCCCGTGATAGGGATCCTGACCGAGAATGACGGCCTTGACGTTGGTGATCGGTGTCAGGTCAAGAGCTCGGAAATATTCGCTGCCTTTGGGAAATATCCGTTTTCCGACCTGCTTCTGCGCGACCAGGAAAGATTTGAGCTGCTGCATGTAGGGGCTTGAAAATTCCCCCTCGAGGGCGGACTTCCAGCTCTCCTCGAGACTGACGGATGTATCGCTCATCGGCAAACCTTCGATATGGAACGAACAATGGATACACGGTTCTAACAAAATAGGCTGAGGCCGCAATGCCTGTCGGTCTCGCGGCGGCTCCGACCCTCGAAACCTGGCGAGCGGGCGCAAACCTTGTTGGTGACTTCACCGCCTGTGTTTAACTATAAGCCCGCTTCGGTATTTACGCCGGCTGGCGGGCTGAGTAGAACTTTGATCGTGACAATCGGAGCTTGTCTTCACATGAAATTCGGCACGAGCGGCCTTCGCGGACTTTCAGTCGATCTCAAGGGACGCGCCTCCGCCCTCTACGCCACCGCATTCGGCAAATATCTGCTGGAGACTGGCAAGGCACGGGCCGGCGACGTCATTCTGATCGGACGCGACTTTCGCGATTCGAGCCCTGAAATCTCGGCAAACTGTGCCGGTGCGCTGACGGCCCTCGGATTCCGTGTCTTCGACTGCGGCAATGTGCCGACGCCGGCCCTCGCCCTTTATGGCCTCGAAAGCAAGGCCGCCTGCCTGATGGTCACGGGCTCGCATATCCCGGCGGACCGCAACGGCATCAAATTCTATCGCCCGGATGGCGAAATCGACAAATCGGACGAGACGGCGATCACCGCACAGGCGGCCGAGATCGAACGAAGCGGCAAAGCGCTGATCCAGGCGCCTGCCAGGACGGAAGATCATGAGGCGATTTGCCGGCAGCTGTTTTTCGAACGCAATACGGCCCTGCTTCCGCAAGGTGCGCTCTCCGGGCTGAAGATCGGCGTCTACCAGCACAGCACGGTCGCTCGCGACCTCCTGATCGACGTTCTCGCCCATTACGGTGCCGAGATCATCGCCCTCGGCCGCTCGGAGAGTTTCATACCGGTCGACACCGAAGCCGTTTCCGACGAGACGATCGCGCTGATGAGGCGCTGGGTCTCCGAGCACAAATTCGATGCGATCGTTTCGACCGACGGCGACGGCGACCGCCCCCTGGTTGCCGATGAAACCGGCACGCCCTTGCGCGGCGACCTTCTCGGCCTGGTGGCAGCCAACTTCTTGCGAGCCCGAACGGTGGTGACGCCGGTAACCTCCAATTCCGGCATCGAGGCCGCCGGCACTTTCGCCGTCAGGCGCACGCGTGTCGGTTCGCCCTTCGTCATATCAGGCATGGAAGAGGCAGTGGCCGCCGGCGACGATCACGTCATGGGCTTTGAAGCCAATGGCGGTCTGCTGACGGCAACCACGTTCGAGATCAACGGCCGAAAACTGCGCGCATTGCCGACGCGTGATTGTTTTATTCCCATGCTCGCAATCCTGTCGCTGGCGGCCGCCCGCAGGCAACCGCTTTCTGCCATTGCCGCCTCCTATAAGCTGCCCTTTGCCGCCGCCGATCGTCTGGAGAATTTCCCCGTCGAGACGAGCGCGGCATTGATGGAATATCTGCGCGCCTCGGATGAAAACCTCGCCTCTTTCCTGCAGCCGATCGGCGCGGTAGCGACAAAATCCGATATCGATGGGCTTCGGGTGACACTGAGAGATGGCGGCATCATCCACTTCCGCCCGTCCGGCAATGCGCCGGAAATGCGCTGCTACGTCGAGGCAGGGAGCGAATCCGCCGCCCTCGACCTGCTGCACAGCGGGCTCGACAGAATAAGAGGCTGGGCAACCGCCCGCTAACATGCAACGAATAAGCCGTTTATTTCAAGGAACACGCCTATGACGCAGAAAATCGTTCCCGTGATCATGGCCGGCGGCAAGGGCACGCGGCTCTGGCCGCTTTCCCGCGCCACCGCGCCGAAACAATTCATTCAGTTCGTCGGCGACAAAACGTTGTTTCAGGAGACGCTCGAACGCGTTTCCGATCCCGAGCTCTACGAAGCCCCGATCGTCGTTACCAATGAAGAGTTCCGCTTTCTGGTCGCCGAGCAGGCGCGCGAGCTCGCCCGTCCGCTCGCCGCCGTCCTGCTCGAACCGGTCGCCCGCAACACTGCCGCGGCGGTCGCTGCCGCGGCGACGCTGGCCGCCGACCTGTTCGGCAAGAATGCCATCATCCAGATGCTCGCCTCGGATCACGAGATCCTCGCCGACAAGAGCTATTTCGATTGTATTCGCATCGCCCGCGAGGCGGCGGCCGACGGCAGGCTCGTCACCTTCGGCATCAATCCGACCGAACCGGCAACGGGTTACGGCTATATCGAGATCGGCGATGCGCTGGAGAACGGTGCTCATAAGGTGAGCCGCTTCGTCGAGAAGCCGGCATTGCAGGAAGCCCAGCGGATGCTCGACGATGGCGGCTTCTACTGGAATTCGGGCATCTTCATGTTCCCGGTGACGGAACTTCTTGCCGAACTGCAGGAACATGCGCCCGAGGTGCTCAAAGCCGCAAGCAAGGCTGTTTCCAAGGCAAGCCGCGACCTCGACTTCACCCGCCTCGATGCCGATCATTTCGCCAAGAGCCCGGATATCTCGATCGACTATGCGATCATGGAAAAGACCTCGAAGGCCGCCGTCGTCCCCTCGCCGTTCCGATGGTCGGATATGGGAAGCTGGGATGCCGTGTGGAAATCGGGAAAACGCGACGATAACGGCAATGTCGCCGCCGCGAACACGACCGTGGTCAACACCCGCAATTCGCTGGTCATGACCCATGGCGTGCATCTTGCCGTCCAGGGCATGGAGGATGTCGCCGTCATCGCCAGCGAGGACGCCGTCTACGTCGGACCGCTCAAGGACAGCCAGAATGTCGGACAATTGGTCAAGATGCTGGCTTCCACATCGGCGACAGCGAAGTTCACTGAAACGCATCCGACGTCCTACCGTCCCTGGGGCGGCTATACCTCCATCTTCAACGGCGATCGATTTCAGGTGAAACGCATCTTCGTCACGCCGGGCAAGAAGCTTTCGCTGCAAAAACACCACCACCGCTCCGAGCATTGGGTCGTCGTCAAGGGAACGGCCGAAGTGACGGTTGGTGAGAATGTACGGATGCTGCGCGAAAACGAAAGCGTCTACATTCCGCTCGGCGAAGTCCATCGTCTCGCCAACCCCGGCAAGATCGTCCTCGAACTGATCGAGGTGCAGACCGGATCCTATCTTGGCGAGGATGACATCATCCGCATCGTCGACGAGTTCGGTAGAACGTAAAGCGGCTTTCGGAACGGCTGGCGGGCTCGAGGCAACGCGCCGCCGGTTCCGTCGCGATCAGCGTTGCTGTTGAATTTCCTCTCGGGGTTCTCGTAGAATGAAGGCGCCGACAGACATGACCGGAGATATCCTCTGATGCGTATCCTGCCCGCCCTCGCCGGATTTCTTTCACTGGTGCTGCCGGCAATCGCATTCGCCCAGACAGCGAATATGCGCGTTGCAAACGAGGCTGAAATTCGCCAGCACCTGCCCGGCACCTCGGAGCTGAAAGAAGCCAGCAACGGCTACGAATATCGCGAAGGCAACAAGAATGGCTACAAGATAGACAACGGCCAGATCTGCGTTCTGTTTCCCAACAAGTCGAAGGACTGCGTCAGCGTGAAGACCGACGGCAAGACCTTCCAGATGATCGACCGGAAAGGCGGCCGAACGCGATTCTGACTTGCCGCATGCGTCACCTCATCGGTGAAGTTTCCTGGCCGAGCGCGAATTCGGCGATCAGACCGGAATGGTTCGAGCCGAGATTGTCGTCGAGACGTTTGAGTGAGATCAGGCGAAGTGGCGCCCGCGCGAATATGTGGTCGATGGCGATCCCGAAGGCGCCGGCAGCGATCGGCCATGTCGCCGGTTCAGGTGCAAGCGTCTTCAGTTTCTGTTCGCGCAGAAGACCCTGGATGCTGGGCGCGATCGCCGACGAATTGAAGTCGCCGGACAGCACCAGAGGGCCGGAGAGCGAACCGAGCGCCTTGCCGAGGTCGTCCAGTTCGCCCATCTGGTAGTCGTCGTAATAGGGTTTGGACAGGTGCGCCGACGCGAGATTGATGACTTGGCCGCCGAAGTCGATGCTTGAGACGACCAGCCTGTCTTTTCGCAGACTGCCGATGCTTGCGACCTGCCGCATCACGAACGGCCGTTTGGACAGGACCAGCGTATCACAGCTATCTTTGCCATTGTCGCAGCCGATATGATAGGGATAGGCCTTGAACAATCGCTGCAGATGAAATGTCAGCGGCTTGGCTTCGAGCAAATTGACGACATCGGCGTTCGAAGCAATCACCATGTCGGCAAGGGCCGTCGAGTTTTTCCAATTGTCGATGGCGATGTTGAACGACATCAGACGGAAAAGCGGCGCGGGACCCGTCTGCTGATCATCCTGCGCAAATTCGCGCAGCATGACGAAACCGTGAGCGGTGAGAAAAAGCGAGGCGAGCAGAAGAACCAAGCCGTAGATCTGCCTTTTGACTGCCAGAATTGCCAGACTGGCGGCAACAAAGATGACCCCGAGATGGATCTGAAAGCTGTAGACAAAGGATAACAGCCAGAAGTTCGTGACATAGCGCAGCGACACGATGGCAATGGCAATGGTCAGAAATGCGCAGAGAATCCAATAGATTATATCTCGCATCGATCCTGATTCCGCTTGCCGACGACTGGGCGGGCATAACATGCAGGCCGGCATGTTGCAACGCAGCATAACGATCGGCCATCATCTCGGCAGATAAGCAATATCGATGGAATGCGCCAAGCAGACCCGCGCCGACGCCCATGAAACCGGCATAGGTGTCGCAGTCTTCTCCCTCAAACACCTATCGACTCGGCCTCTTCTTATCTTGTAAGGGGGGTCACGTGATACGGAATCGGCTCTTTGCCGTCGGCAGGGGGCCAAGAAAAGGTGGGAATGCGCTACTTCATTACAGGGACGGCCGGTTTCATCGGTTTTCATCTGGCCAGGCGCCTGCTGCAGGAGGGGCATGAGGTAACGGGCTTCGACGGCCTCACGCCCTATTACAACGTCAAGCTCAAGGAGATGCGCCATGCGGCCCTCTCCCAGTTTCCGGCCTTCAAACCGGTCATCGCGATGCTCGAGGACCGGCTGGCGCTGGAGGCGGCTGTTCTCGCGGCCAAGCCCGACATTCTGATCCACCTCGCCGCACAGGCCGGCGTACGCTACAGCCTGGAAAATCCCGAAGCCTATATACATTCGAACGTCGAAGGCTCGTGGAATATCATGGAAATCGCCCGGCGGGTCGAAGTCCGCCATCTGATGCTGGCCTCGACATCATCGATCTATGGCGCCAACGCGACCGTCCCCTTCCGCGAGACCGATCGCGCCGACGAGCCGCTGACCATTTACGCCGCGACGAAGAAATCGATGGAGCTGATGGCGCACAGCTATGCCCATCTTCACAAGATTCCGACCACGGCCTTCCGGTTCTTCACCGTCTATGGCCCATGGGGCCGGCCCGATATGGCGCTGTTCAAATTCACCAAGAACATGCTCGACGGCCAGCCGATCGAGATCTACGGCGAAGGCAATATGAGCCGCGATTTCACCTATATCGATGATCTCGTCGAAGCGATCGTCAGGCTGTCGGCCATTGCGCCCGGCGAGGAAAATCGCCTCGACGACGCGGCGGTCGAAACGCTTTCACGCCAGGCGCCCTTCCGCGTCGTCAATATCGGCGGCGGCCAGCCGGTCAGCCTGATGGATTTCGTCGAGACGGTGGAAAAGGCGCTCGGCCGGCCTGCCATTCGCCAGATGCTGGCGATGCAGAAGGGCGATGTGCCGCGCACCTTCGCCGCCCCCGATCTGCTTGTCGCGCTCACGGACTACAAACCGGGAACGACCTTGGACGTCGGCGTCAAGGCTTTCGTCGAATGGTATCTCGATGCGCGCGGCCAGCTCGACGGCTAGATCCGGATGATTTTCAGGCGCGTTCGTAACCGGCTTCCGTGGCGTGGTTTGGGCAGTCTTTGGGAAGCCCGGTCCATGACCAATATCGCTCCCCAGTCACGACATGGGGTCCATCCCAAATATGAGCAAGCCCGCGAACAGGAGCGTGGGCAGGCTCTGTGCCAGCGTAACCATTCTAAGCCAACGAGGGGCTCTACCGAAGCACCAATAGATACCATTGCAGATGCTCGAGACCAGATTTCCGGTACCGAGGACCAGTAGCCCCAGAACAGCGCCAAGGTTGGGAAACAAGCCGCCGCCTGAAGGACTCATAATCAGGAAAGCGCCGAGGAAAATACCGCCGCTCAGAGCTAGGACTGAAAAGACAGCGCAAACCGTAAGTGCGAGACTTCTCATCGCTCTGCGATCCACGAGTTGAGGGGTTATGGGCGCGTCGACCTCTGTAATCGCAAGCCACCGATAGTCATGAGATGCGTGTTCGCGCCGTCCGGCTCCGCATCAACGAGGGAACGATCCGATTTCCAGTTTTGCAATCAACTGGGCAGGAAGATCGCCGCTTATTATGGACGCATCCGCTTTAGCAAAGACCATTTCACCCTCCTGCCATGCATCACATTCCATATCGATCCGCATCCCGTCGCGTTCGACTGCAGCCCAGGAGAAGTCCAGGCCGCCGCCGTTCCGCACGGACCAGCCTGCCGCTGCCAGCGCTTCGATGACCGCCCGCCAGCTTTCTTCCGACAGCCCGGAAAGAGAAATCTGATCAACCATAGCGATGCCTTCCGCCCCAGTGACCAGATCTTTTTGAGCGCGCGCGGGGGCCTTGGCAACCCATTAAGGACCTTCCCGGGGCGTCACCGCTACCCACAGCACGCGCATCAGCAATCTCGTGTTATCCTCGAGGCCGGAACCGCCAGCCAGCTGCGCATGTTGGATGCCATCCATAGGTACGACGATAATATCTACCAGTTGCGCAGGCAGCGCCTCAAGCAGCGCATGATCGATCTCAGCGCCGAAACGTCACCGCCTGCACTGCGTCGACCGTCTTCCACAACACATAGTCGACAACGGCGGCCAGGCTCTGCGAATAGGTCTTGAGTTCGTAACCCTGATCCTCGGCCGCAGCAGGGCTGCGCAGAACGAAAGGAACGACCGGGCGCACGAAACCGGCGCGTGTCGTCAGCGGAACCTCTGGCGAATGGCCGATGGCGGACGTGTACATCAAATCGCGTGCGAGGCTGGCGGGGCCGACGGCGAAGGCCGGCCCGGCAGCGGCAGTCACGGTCAAAGTCAAGGCGATGGCGGCAAGTGCTCTCTGCATGTCAGGTCCCCATTCGTGGATCGGCCGGCGTTCGCTCCGTCCGGCTCCAAACGATCGACGCGTCTGTCCACGCCTCGGCCGCTTTCATGAGACCACTCTACACGCCAGGATTTGCAGGGCTTTTAAGCGGATCGGTCAAATTTTACGAAATTTGACTTTCTCCGGCTTTCTCGGATTTTGAGGACCGAGAGGCGCCCGGGCACATGGCGAACGCATCCGGCGGCCGATACGCCGCCTCGACCAACACGCAATGCCAATGGTGTGAACGCCGGCCCGCAGTCTACAGAATGCGATCCAGCTTCTTGTTGATGTGCAAATTGGGCATCAATCCCGCACTCTGGGCAGCGTGATAGGACTCTCGCGCCGCGTCGAACGAGATCGACCACATAATGGCGCTCAGCAGGAGCGCGATAATATAGATCTGAATACGCATCGAACCGGCGGTACGGAAAGAGCAAGGCGGTTTTGTGTCAAAACATGGCCGGGAAGCAACGAAAGAGCGTCGGCCGCTTGTTTTGCAACCGGCCGACGCCAGACATATCAGTGTCGTGAAAATTAGCGATAGTCGCATCGCTACCCCTGTTGGCAGCCATACCGAGGCTTGGTTCCTCTTCTCACCCCGAGAACCCTGAGAGGTCCGTTCCCACGGGCCTCTTTGCCTTTGCTTATTCGCGCTGCCGTCGATCACCGAATGCAGGCTCGATCGATGTCGACCGTCAGGACGGCGGCGGTGCGAACGGCGCTCCAAAAATAATCAATCGATTGACTTATTTTTCCTGCCATGTTACAAAATCTTCATGATCAAGGAAAAGGCCAATCCACCACCAGCCTCGGCTCGCGCCGATGTCGCGCGGCAGAAGATGCTTTCCGCCGCCCTCGACGTCTTTGGCCGCTATGGCTTCGACGGCGCATCGACCCGCCAGCTGACCGAAGCGGCCGGTGTCAATCTGCAGGCCATCCCCTATTATTTCGGCAGCAAGGAAGGCCTTTACATCGCCACCGCCGAATATCTGATGGCCCGCATCGACACGCATATCGGCGATATGAGAGCGCGCATCGGCACGCATCTGCTGAGCCTGGAGGCCGCAGGCAAACCGCTCGGAGAGGCCGAAGCCCGGCGCTTCCTCACCGACATTCTCCAGACCATGGTGACGCTTTTCGTCGGCAAGGAATCCGAATCCTGGGCGCGCTTTCTGATCCGTGAGCAGATGGAGCCGACGGAAGCCTTCGCCAGGGTCTATCAAGGCATCATGCGGCCGATGATCGAGATCGGCCGGCGGCTGATCGGCGCCATTCTGCGTGAGGATCCGGCTTCGGAACATGTGCGCATGCGCACCTTCAGCCTTCTCGGCAGCATCCTCGTCTTTCGTGTCACTCACGCTGCCGTGCTCGCTCAGATGGAGTGGGACGTCATTGGACCGGAGCAGGTGCAGATCCTGCGCGGGCTGGCCGCCGAACTGGTCGATGTGCTCGGCCCGCCGAAGGAAGGTGCGGCATGAGGCGTATCCTTCCCATCGCTCTCCTTCTCTTCGTTGCCGCAGCGGCCGCGGCCTGGTGGTACGGCCTGCCCGAAAAGCTCGGCTGGTTGCCTGAGGCCCGCCGCGAATTCGTCCTTTACGGCAATGTCGATATCCGCCAGGTTTCGCTCGGTTTCCGCGTCAACGGCCGCCTCTCCGAACTCCGCGTCGATGAGGGCGATGTCGTCAAGAGGGGAACACTGCTGGCGAAACTTGACGCCGCGCCCTATGAATTCGCCGTCCGTTCGGCTGAGGCCAATGCGGCTGCTCTTCGGGCGACGCTCGACAAGCTGAAGGCAGGCCCGCGGCCGACCGAGATTGCCCAGGCGCGCGCCGCCTATGACGAGAGCCTCGCGGATCTGCAGAACGCCAACCTCGCCTATGAACGCGCCCGCCAGCTTCGTCCGCAGGGCACCATTTCCGAGGCTAACCTCGACCAGGCGACCGCCGCAAAGGCGATGGCCGCCGCCCGCTCCCAGTCCGCCAACGAGGCGCTGAAGCTCTTGCAGGAAGGCTCGCGCGTCGAGGATATTGCCGCCGCCGATGCGCAGCTGAAGGCAGCCGAGGCAACGCTGGCCTCGGCCCGCACCTCGCTTGAAGATACCGAGCTTCGCGCCCCGAACGACGGCGTCGTCCTCTCGCGGGTGCGGGAAGACGGTGCGATCGTCTCGCCGGCTGACACCGTCTTTGTGCTGTCCCTGACCGAACCGGTCTGGGTGCGCAGCTATCTCGCCGAGCCCGATCTCGGCCGCATCCACCCCGGCATGAAGGTTTCCGTCACCTCCGATACGGCGCCCGACAAACCCTATGAAGGCACCATCAGTTTCATGTCGCCGGTCGCCGAATTCACCCCGAAATCGGTGGAGACGCCGGAGCTGAGGACCGATCTCGTTTATCGCCTGAGGATCGTCATCGACAAGCCAGGCCCGGACCTGCGCCAGGGCATGCCGGTCACCGTGCGGCCTCCGGCGTCTGCGGTCGGACGATGACCGCCTCCCAGACAGGTTGGGACGACAAGCCGCTCGTCCGGATCGACGCCGTCACGAAACGTTTCGGCGACGCTCCCCCTGCCCTTGACAGCGTCTCCGGCACGATCGCCGGCGGTGCGATCACCGGCCTCGTCGGCCCCGATGGCGCCGGCAAGACGACGCTGATCCGCCTGATGACCGGGCTGATGCTGCCCGACAGCGGAACGGTCGAGGTTCTCGGCTTCGACACCAGGAAGAATGCCGCCGGCATCCAGGCGGCGATCGGCTACATGCCGCAGCGCTTCGGCCTCTATGAAGACCTCTCGGTGCAGGAAAATCTCGATCTCTACGCCGATCTGCGCGGCCTGCCGAAGAGCGAACGCGCGAGAACCTTCGACGAACTGCTGAGCTTCACCGATCTCAAGCGCTTCACCGGCCGGCTGGCCGGCAAACTCTCCGGCGGCATGAAGCAGAAGCTCGGCCTTGCCTGCGCGCTTCTGAAAAAGCCGCGACTGCTGCTGCTCGACGAGCCGGGCGTCGGCGTCGACCCGATCTCGCGCCGCGACCTGTGGAAGATGGTCGAGAACCTGACCAAGGAAGGCATCGGCGTGCTCTGGTCGACCGCCTATCTCGACGAGGCCGAAGCCTGCGACCACGTGCTGCTCCTGAACCAGGGAAAGCTGCTTTTTTCAGGCAAACCCGAACAGATGACCGAGCGCATGAGCGACCGGGTCTTCAGAGTATCCGGCGTCAAAGGTCGCCGCCGGCAGGTGCTCGCCGAACTCCTTGAAGCCAACGGCGTCATCGACGGCGTGATCCAGGGCGAAGCGATCCGTCTCGTTGCGGCAATGGACATGAAACCCGATATCGACACGGCCGGCGGCAGTGCAACGCTCGCTGCCGCCCCGCCCCGCTTCGAGGATGCCTTTGTCGATATGCTGGGCGGCGGCCCCGGCGGCCGCTCCCGGCTGGCCGAAGCACAGGAACCGCTGAAGGCCGAGGGCGATCGGCCAGTGATCGAGGCCAGGGGCCTGACCAAGCGCTTCGGCGATTTCACCGCGGCCGAGGACATCAGCTTCGATATCCGCCGCGGCGAGATCTTCGGCCTGCTCGGCCCGAACGGTGCCGGCAAGTCCACCACCTTCAAGATGCTCTGCGGCCTGTTGAAGCCGACCGGCGGCGAAGGCCGCGTCGCCGGTTTCGATCTTCGCCGCGATGCCGCCGAGGCGCGCAACCAGCTCGGCTACATGGCGCAGAAATTCTCGCTCTACGGCGATCTCACAGTCATGCAGAACCTCGAATTCTTCGCCGGCGTCTACGGCCTTCGCGGACAGCACAGACGCGAGCGCATCGCGCTGATGGCCGATATCTTCGATTTCGGCCGCCATGGCCGCGAGGCCGCCAAGGACCTGCCGCTCGGCCTGAAGCAGCGCCTGGCGCTCGCCTGCGCCGTCATGCACGAGCCGCGCGCCCTCTTCCTGGACGAGCCGACCTCCGGTGTCGACCCGATCACTCGGCGCGAGTTCTGGACGCATATCAACGGATTGGTCGAAAAGGGCGTCACCGTGCTCGTCACCACCCATTTCATGGACGAGGCGGAATATTGCGACCGCATCTCGCTGATCTATCGCGGCCGCTCAATCGCGCTCGGCTCGCCCGATGAATTGAAGGCCAGGGTGGCGACCAAAGAGCAGCCGGACCCGACGATGGAGGATGCCTTCATCGCGCTCGTGCAGCAGTCGGAAGCAGGGGATGCGGCATGAATGCTTCCGGCGGTCGCCTTCGGCGTCTTTTTGCCCTGGTGCGCAAGGAAAGCCTTCAGGCGATCCGCGATCCGAGCAGCATCCTCATCGCCTTCGTGCTGCCGCTGATCCTGCTCTTCCTCTTCGGCTATGGCGTCTCGCTCGATACCACCCGCACCCGCATCGGCTTGGTCGCGGAAGAGATGACGCCGCTGACGCAGGATCTCGCGGCCAGCTTCCGGGCCTCGCGTTATTTCGAGGTGGTGATCGGCCGCGACCGGCGCCTGTTCGAGGAAGATCTTGTGCTCGGCAAGCTGCGCGGCATCGTCGTCATCCCGGCCGATTTCACCACGCGCTACACCGCCGGCAACCGGCCCGACATCCAGGTGATCGTCGATGGCTCCGATCCGAACACCGCGAACTTCGTACAGAATTATGCGCAGGGCGCCATTGCCAATTGGGAACGGCAGAGGCAGGCGGATGTTGCCTCCTCCGGTCCCCCCATCGCGGTCGAACAGCGCTTCTGGTTCAATCCGGAGCTGACCAGCCGCAATTTCCTCGTGCCGGGCTCGATCGCCATCGTCATGACGCTGGTCGGCACGCTTCTGACCTCGCTGGTCGTCGCCCGCGAATGGGAGCGCGGCACGATGGAGGCGATGATGGCGACGCCGGTGACGGCGGTCGAGCTGCTCGCCGGCAAGATCCTTCCCTATTTCCTCCTCGGCCTCACCTCGATGACGCTCTGCGTGCTGCTTGCTGTCTTTCTCTTCGGCGTGCCGTTCCGCGGCTCCGTCGCCGCCCTTTACGCCTTGTCGGCCGCCTTTCTGATCCCGGCGCTCGGCCAGGGTCTGTTGATCTCGACGGCGACGAAGAACCAGTTCCTCGCCTCGCAACTGGCGCTGATCTCCGCTTTTCTGCCGGCCTTCCTGCTGTCGGGCTTCCTGTTCGAGATCAACTCCATGCCTGAGGTCATTCAGTGGATCACCTTCATCGTGCCGGCGCGTTACCTGATCCCCGGTCTGCAGACCGTGTTTCTCGCCGGCGACATCTGGCCGATGTTTGTTCAAGCCATCGCCGTCATGCTGACGATCGGCGCCATCATGTTCGTGCTCGCGGCGCGCAGCACCCGAAAGAGGATCGGCTGAGATGGGATGGACAAGGCTCTACGCCCTCATCGTCAAGGAACTGCTCGCCGTGCTGCGCGACCCCAAGGGCCGCGCCATCCTGATCGGCCCACCGATCGTCCAGCTTCTGGTCTTTTCCTATGCCGCCACGCTCGAAGTGCGCAATGTCGACGTCATGATCCTGAACCGTGACAGCGGCCACTGGGGCCAAGAACTGATCGAGCGCATCGATGGCTCGCCGACCTTTCGCACTATCGAGATCGCCGCCAATCAGGCCGAAGTTCAGGTGGCAATCGACAACCAGACAGTGATCGCAGCGATCGAAATCGGCCCGGATTTCTCCCGCAACATCGAGGCGGAAGCGCCGGCCGATCTGCAGGTGATCCTCGACGGCCGCCGTTCCAATGCCTCGCAGATTGTCGCCGGCTACCTCTCGCAGATCAGCGCGGCCCTTGCCGCCGAGACACCCGCAGGCAGGCGCGCCGGCCCCGAGATGGTTTCGACCATGCCCCGCAACTGGTTCAACCCCAACCTCACCTACCAGTGGTTCATGGTGCCGAACCTGATCGCCAGCATCGCGCTTTTGATCGGCCTGATCGTCACCGCCTTGTCGATCGCCCGCGAGCGCGAACTCGGCACCTTCGATCAGCTGATGGTCTCGCCGCTGCGCCTGCATGAGATCCTGATCGGCAAGCTGATCCCGCCGATGATGATCGGCCTGTTCCACATCACCGTCTATATCCTGGCCGCCGTCTTCCTCTTCGAGGTGCCGCTGCGCGGCTCACTCTTCCTGCTTTACGGCAGCGCCATCTTCTACCTCGGCTCGGTCGCCGGCCTCGGCCTCTTCATCTCGGCGCTGTCGATGACGCAGCAGCAGGCGATCCTCGGCGCCTTCCTGTTCATGGTCCCGGCCATGCTGCTTTCCGGCTTCGCGACCCCGATCGAGAACATGCCGGGCTGGCTGCAGCCAATAACCTTCATCAATCCGCTGCGTTATTTCCTGGTGATCGTCAAAGGCGTTTTCCTCAAGGATATCCCCTTGAGCGAGGTGATAAACCAGACGATCCCGCTGGCGCTGATCGCCACCGTCACGCTCAGCGCCGCCGCCTGGCTCTTCCGCCGGCGGCTGGAATGAGGCGATTTCAGCCGCCTCACAGAATGTGAACCGGGCTTCCAAAGCGTGAATCTCCTGCCGGAACATCGGCCAGGCGGCGTCGTTACCCAGACGCAACCCCAGCAAAGGAGAAGCAAAATGTACAAGATTCTACTTGTCTCCGGCGCCCTTGCGCTTTCGTCTTTCGCCACCAACGCGCTTGCTGACGGCGCTGTCACCGGTGCGGCCGGCGGCGCCATCACCGGCGCGATTGTGGGCGGCCCCGTGGGTGCCGCCGTTGGCGGCATAGCCGGCGGTGTCGCCGGCGCTGTCGTCGATCCGCCGCCGCGCGAGGTCGTCACCTACGTCCAGCAGCAGCCTGCCCCGACTGCCCGTGTAGTGGTTGAGGAGCCGATCGTCGTCGGCAAGCCGCTCCCGGCGGATGTCGTCGTCACTCCGGTGCCCGATAACCCGAAATACGCCTACACGGTCATCAACAATCAGCGCGTGATCGTCGAACCCCGCACGCACCGCGTCGTGCAGGTCATCGAATAATCAAGCGGCCGATGCCGCCCCTGCGGCTCGGCAACCTCCGGCCCCGCTTCGGCGGGGCTTTTTTTCGCGCGATGCACTTCACCGCCGGAGCTTCCTTTGCGTTATGATGGTATCGATGCTTCAAGCCCTGTAGGCTATGAGCACCGCGCCTCCGGCAATCATGATGACGCCGAGCCAGTTCGGCAGCGACAGGCGTTCTCCGAGGAAAAGCACCGCAAAGACGGACACGAAGACGACGGACAGCTTGTCGATCGGCGCAACACGGGCAGCATCGCCGAGCTTCAGAGCCCGGAAATAACAAATCCAGGATGCGCCGGTGGCAAGGCCCGAAAGCACCAGGAAGAACCAGCTCCTGCTCGACACCGAGGACGGCTCCTGCCAGTTGCCGGTCACATAGATCATCACGCCCGCCGCCAGCAGGATGACGATGGTGCGAATGAACGTCGCGAAGTCGGAATTAACGTTCTCGACGCCGACCTTGGCGAAAATCGCGGTGAGCGCTGCGAAGCCGGCGGAAAGAAGCGCCCAAAGCGGCCAGTTTGTGAGAAGGCTTTTCATGCAGCTTGTCCCCGCCCTCGGCTCTTTCTCCCGCAGGATCAGACCTTCAGCTCGCGCCGCTCACGCTCGGTGACCATGGCGAGGTCGAGAACCTTCTGCAGGTTGGCGGCGTGGCGGAAATTGGGATCCGGCTGGATGCGGCTTGCTACCGCCTCGGCGAAGCGCTGGTAGTTGGTCGGCACCGGCGTCACCTCGATCTCCCTCCAGGTGGCGGTCTCGGCATCCTCGCCGAGGCAGCCGCGCAATTCGGAACCGCCGGGGCGATGAATGACCTCGAGGCTGCCTTTCTCGCCGTAGATGCGCAGCTTCAGTTCATTCAGATGGCCCGTCGCCCAGCGGCTGGCATGGATGACGCCGAGCGCGCCGTTGGCGAAATCGACCGACATGGTGAAGCTGTCATTGGCGTCGAGCATATATTCGCCGATCTGGCCGCCCGGCGCCTTATTGAAGGTCTTCAGCCGCGCAAAGACATGATCGATGTCGGTTGCGGCGCCATAGGCGGCGAAATCGAGGATGTGGATGCCGACATCGCCGAGCACGCCGTTCGAGCCATGGCCGGTGGACAGCCGCCATAGCCAGGTCGATTCCGTGCGCCAGTCGCCCCAGGCGCGCGAGACGAGCCAGCTCTGCAGATAGGATGCCTCGACATGTTTGATCGTGCCGAGCTCGCCGGCGAGCACCATCTCGCGGGCGCGCTGCAGCGGCGCGACATTGCGATAGGTGAGGTTGACCATGTTGATGATGCCGGCCTTTTCGGCCGCTTCCGTCATCTCCAGCGCCTTCGGATAATTCTCCGCCAGCGGCTTCTCGCAGAGCACATGTTTGCCGGCGGCGATCAGCGCCAGCGTCGTCGGGTGATGGATGCGGTCGGGCGTGATATTTGTCGCCGCATCGAATTCGCCCCAGGCGATCGCCTCATCCAGCGACAGAAACCGCTTTTCGATGCCGAACTTGTCGGCGAAGGCGGAAAGCCGGTCGGGATCGGTGTCGACGGCGCCGACCACCGTTACGCCGTCGATTTTGCTGAAGTGGGTGAGCTGGTTTTTCGCCATCACGCCCGTGCCAAGAACGAGTAGTCGCATGAATGCTCCTCAGCGGTAACCGGCTTCGCCGGCCTGGTGCAGTTTCGGGCCGCGTTCGATGATCGGCTCCAGCGCCTTTTCTACCGGCACATTTGGAGCGTCGGTAATAGCAGTCAACGCCCCTTGCGGGTTGTACGCCCATTTGACGCCATTGATCAGCACCTTCTGGACGGTGGCGTCGTGATAGGTCGGATAGGTCTCGTGGCCGGGGCGGAAATAGAAGATGTTGCCGGCGCCGCGCCGCCAGGTCAGGCCCGAGCGGAACACTTCGCCGCCCTGGAACCAGGAGATGAACACCGTTTCCAGCGGCTCCGGCACCGAGAACTGCTCGCCGTACATTTCCTCGTTCTCGAGTTCGAAATGCTCGCCGATGCCGGCGGCGATCGGATGGCGCGGGTTGATCGTCCACAGCCGCTCGCGTTCGCCCGCCTCGCGCCATTTCAGCGCGCAGGGCGTGCCCATCAGCCGCTTGAAGATCTTCGAGAAATGACCGGAATGCAGCACCAGCAGGCCCATGCCCTCCCAGACGCGCCTGGCGACACGCTCGACGACGACGTCGGAGACCGCCCCATGATCCTTGTGGCCCCACCAGGTCAGCACATCGGTTTCGGCAAGCCGGGCTTCGCTGAGCCCATGTTCCGGCTCCTGCAGCGTCGCCGTTGTCGCGGAGATGGCTGGATCGCTGTTCAGCGCGTTGGCGATCGCCGTGTGCATGCCCTCGGGATAGATGCCGCGGACGATCTCATTGGTATTCTCGTGAATATTCTCTCCCCAGACGACGGTGCGAATGGCCATGTTGTGCTCCTGTAGAGTGGAAGTCTCGAAAGGCGGGAAGGCAGGAAGGCAGGAAGGCAGGATTCAAAGCGCTTTGGAAAATGGCGCCGCGTGCGCCTCATTCTCCTCCACGTTCAAGCAACACATAGCCCTTTGTCAGGAATTTGACAAAGGGGAAAATTTCTCTCGTGGGCGCACAACGGCTTTAGGTAATATCGCAGCAATATCAATGCGAAACGGATTTCGAAAACAGGTTGACGACGACGACGCCGGATACGATCAGCCCAAGCCCGAGGATTGCCGGCAGGTCGAGCCGTTGCTTGAAGAAGATCAGCCCGACCGAGGAAATCAACACGATTCCCAAAGCGCTCCAAATCGCATAGGCGATACCGACCGGGATGCTCTTCAGCGTCAGCGACAGGCAATAGAAGGCGGCCGCATAACAGGCGACGACGAGCACCGTTGGCCCGATGCGGGTGAACTGCTGCGACAATTGCAGCGCGGTGGTGCCGATGACTTCGAGCACGATGGCGGCAAAAAGCAGCCCGTAAACGGCGGCCTGGCTCATGACGAATTCCCTTTCGGATTACTTGCCGGTCAGCTCCACGAGGCGGCCGATGAGATCCCGCCTCAGGGCACCGTCGATATCGTGGCTTTCCAACGTGTCCGCGAACCAAAGCCCGTCGGCGGCAAACCGCACGATCTGGGCGTCGAGCGAGGAGTCGGTGCCGACATATTCCTCTGCCCGCGCCTGCACCCACTGGCGCCAGCGCAGACGCAGCCGGGGTTCGGCAAGCAGCGCGATCGTCACCTGCGTCCAATTTCTGGAATCGTCGGGACGGTGCTTGAGACCGGATACCGCCATGACATAAGCGCGGGTGAAACGGCCCTGCGGCAGCGGATCTCCCCGCATCAGCTCCTCGATATCGGCGTCGAACGTTTCAAGCAGACTCTCGAACAGGGCGTCGAGCAACGCATTCTTCGTCGGGAAGTGATGCAGCAGCCCGCCCTTGCTGACGCTGGAGGCGGCCGACACCGCATCGAGCGTGACCGCGGCCATGCCTTCGCTCGCAGCAAGACGCGCGGCGACATCCAGCAATTGCTGGCGCACGAGGGCCGGTTGTTTCTTGCGGTGATGAGCGTTCGGCATGCGAGACAAAGATACCGTCCGGACGGTTTTGTCAAGCAGAATCGATGAAACCCTTGCGGCGCCGGCATTATGCGCGAAATGCCGCGGCAGCTTGATGACAGTTGCGATCATTTTCCGCCCGGTGCATGAAGGGGCGGGGAAAGACATCTGGGATGGTTTCGTGACGGAGAAGGTCACCACTCTATATCAAGCGATCGGCGGCGATCCCGCCGTCAGGGCGCTGACGCGCCGTTTCTATGAACTGATGGACAAGCTGCCGGAGGCAAGCAACGTGCGCGCCGTGCACCCGCCGAGCCTTCAGGAGAGCGAAGAGAAATTCTACGAATATATAAGCGGTTATCTCGGCGGCCCGCCGCTCTATACCGACAAACGCGGCCATCCGCGCCTGCGCAGCCGCCATTTCGTCGCCGAGATCGGCCCTGTCGAGCGCGACGAATGGCTCATCTGCTTCCGCCGCGCCCTGGACGAGACGATCAAAAGCCAGGCGCTGCGCGATCTCATCTGGGCGCCGGTCGAGCGCCTCGCCTACCACATGCAGAACAAGGAACAGCCATGAGCCTGAATGCGCGTCTGGAACCGGTGCTCTATCTCTTTGCCGGCCTGTTCGGCGTGGCCGGCGTCGCGCTTGCCGCCCTTGCCGCCCATGGCGGCGGGCAAGCCAACCTGGCCGCATCGGCATCCGCCATGTGCCTGGCGCACGCCCCTGCCCTGCTGGCATTGGCTCTCGGCACCGCAAGGCTCAAAACCGCCTGGCTGGCCGGTTTTCTGATGATCGTCGGAACGCTGCTCTTTGCCGGTGATCTGGTCTCGCTGCGTTTTGCCGGTTCCGGCCTCTTCCCCTATGCCGCGCCGACCGGCGGCTGGGCGATGATGCTTGGCTGGCTGGCGGTTGCGGCTGGTGCGGTCTTGCGGGTTCGGGCGTAGAGTTTGGCTATCGCTGCCGGTTGCTCAACAGCAAACTAGGAGTCGCATGAAGCGCGTGCCGTGTAGCCCCCTCATCCGACCCTTCGGGCCACCTTCTCCCCGAGGGGAGAAGGGAAAACCAGCGCTGCGGCACGTCCCTTCTACCCTCGGGGAGAAGGTACCCGAAGGGCGGATGAGGGGGCTACGGACGCCGAGCCAACTGTTAGCAGCTATATCCCATCGACCACATTGAAGCCTTCAAACACCGGTGGTCCCTTGTACATCGCCTTGCGGTCGCCGGCATTTCGGTGCGCGGCGCGAAAATTCTCGGATTTCGTCCAGTTCTGAAAATCCGCTTCGCTCTTCCAGATCGTGTGCGAGGAATAGAGCGTATAGCCCTCCTCTTCGTTGGCCTTGCCGCGCAGCAGGCGAAATTCGACGAAACCGGGCACCTCGGCCAGGCTGGAATCGCGATTGCGCCAAACCGTCTCGAAATCACTCTCGCTGCCGGCTGCGACCTTGAAGCGGTTCATTGCGATATACATGAAATCACCCTACGCCTTCCGCTTATCCATCCTTGCCGCAAGCGCGGGAAAGGCGAGAATATTATTGCCGTTTGCCGCCGCCGGGCCAAGTGCTCTCGTCGTCGCTTCTCCAGGCATGCGCGCCTCCCAGGTCGGGAACAGCGTCACATTCTGATAGATCCGCTGGCGTTCGGCATGCTGCTGAAAAAGTTCGTAGAGTTCGGGCACGAGGCCGTCGCCGCCCTGCGCAGCGAGCTTGTGCAGGCCGATCATGGTGAAGCCGTCGGGATGCTGGTCGTTCATCGGGAATTGTCTCGTTCGTTCATCGTCTGCAGCGCACGCTCCAGGCTGGATTTGCTGCCGTTGCGCAGCGGGATGAAGGCCTTGCCGAACTTCTTGCAGCCGGTCTTCACCCGAAGGCAGGCATCGTGGCTGATACAGTCGATCGGGCAGAAGACGCAGTCGACCGAGGGAAGCACGGTATCGATGCGGGACACCGCTTCGCGCAGGCCGCCGTCGTGATGAATGAGCTCGGCGCCGAAATTGCTGCAGATTTGGCGAAGATGCGCCACCTGGCAGTCGCGCCCGCCGACATAGAGGAAACTGCGGCCATCCAGTTTGGACCGTCCGGGGGATGCCTGACTTGCGTCCTCGCCCGCGCTGTCGCGGACCTCCCGGTTCGAACCCTTCTTGCCCTTGCGAGCCATTTACCACCCGTTCGCTCGTTGATCGTCACACGATTCCTGCGTGTGCGAACGGACCTTATTAAACTTGATTTTTAGAGTAAAGTATAAAGCTGATTATTTTTATCATATTATCGCGGAGTGACCTCGACGGGGAAGGTGTAGGAACGCGAGGATGCCGCGATCGTGTCCGGCATCGCCGGCAGGTTGCAAGAGGCTACCCTGGCAAGAGCCGCGCTATCAACCTCGGGGAGCCCCGAGCCACGGACAACACTCGATGCGGTGATATCGCCGCTGCGATTGACGGTGATGCGAACGGTCAAGGTGGCCGGAGCCGTACGATACCGAGACTCCATCCGGTCTACGCAACGGAACAACCGCGCGACAAGCTTGCCTTTGTAATTGGCTTCCGACGCACCGCCCGCTCCATTCCGTCCACCGGATGTGCGCGAATTATCGTTCGAATTGGCGTCTGCCTGTCCGTCTGCAGCACCCCGGCGCGACTCCTGCTTGGCATCGCCCTCCGAACCCTGTGCTTTCTTCGGCGGCTGCTTTCTTTCCACCGTCTTCTTTTCTACAGGCTTTTCCAGCTTCGGCTTCGGCTGCGGAGTGACCACCTCAGTCGGAGGCTCCGGCTCGGGAGAAACGGGAGGTACCTCGACAGGCTTGATCTCTTCGGGTTCGGACTGCATTGCGGCTGCCGTTGGGGGTTCGCTAGACATCACCGGCCGCTCCGGCACCACCGTCGACATCGGCTGCACGACAGAAGTTTCGGCAGGGGTTTCGGATACCAGGACTTCAGGTTCCGAAGCCGCAATCGTCTCCGCTGATTGACGTGTAACCTCCTGCACAGGCTGGATGGTTTCGATCGGCTCTGCGTCAGCGGGCTGCACGGTTTCCGGCTGAACGACCTCCGGCTGCACCTCGGCTGTCTCGACTGGCTTAACTGTATCGGGTTCAACAGCCTCTGGGACCACTTCTTCCTGAATGGTCACCTCAGTGTCGCCGGCTGCGCTCTGATCGGCGTCGGAACTGCCGAGCATGACGACGCTGATCGCCTCGCCCGCCTCCATCAGCGTTTCATCCGAGGGCGCAGGCATCACAATAAGCAGCGTGGCGGCCAACGCAGCATGGAAAAAGGCTGAACCGACGCAACTCAGCGCCACCCGCCGCCGCACCGGTGTCTTCTCTGCTTCCTGTTTTTCCACCGCCGCGTCCATCGGCGGCGCGGAAACGGGAGCTGCTGGGGCAGTTTCCGGATGATCCGGGAAGGATGAAATCTGCGCGAAACGCGTGTAGTGGATCACCGTTTCGCCGGCCGGCTGCCGCTGCGCGTGGCGCAATTCGGAAAGCTCGTGGCCGGGATGCATTCCGGGCGTATTATCATTCAGGCTGCCGCCGGCGTCCGCCCCCCCGATGAGCACCTGTCTCGATCTGGTTTTCGCTGAAATCGCCATTGTCTATGCCCCGGACAGCCTGAAACATGCCCGCCGGGGATCATCCCCGGCGTCTTCTTATCCCTCGAAGGGAACGAAAATCTGCGAGCGGGTGACGATACCCTTCATGCATTCGCCGGCAGCCGGCCCGTCGCAGACCGGCGTGTCGTTGATCAGGATGCGGGTCACGCTCTCGCATTTGACATTCGGCATGTCGAACTGACGCACCCGCTTCTTGCCTTGCGGCAGATCGCGGAAATCGAGCACGGTGATGCGGTCGACGGCATTCTTGTCGTTGAAGAAGGCAAGTTCGAAGGACACCTTGTTGATGGCGGCGGGCAGCTGGTTGAGCGCGACGAAGGTCATCATGCAGCCCTTCTGCGAGGGTGCCAGCGCGTTGAGCTCGACATTGAGAGAGGCTGCCGGCGCCGTCTCCTGTGCCTGGCATACGCTCGCAACCGCCATCACCCAGCCGGCCGCAACGGCCGCAAACCTACCCGTCATGATCTTCTCCGCCATTGTCGCCGGCCGCCGGCGGGCAGCCGCAAATCAGCAATCTCAAAAACTTGACTACGTTAGTCTCCTATTGCGTCTTTAAGAAACTATGAGTAAGAAAGTCAAGTTAATTGTCACCACACCGGGGACCACCGATCCCCGGCTTCACGGAATTGCCAACCGACATGATGGTTGAAAAGCCAGATAGCTTTAAGCATGCGCCGCTGCCCAGCGAGCCGGCGGCGCAACATCGGATCGTCGACAGCGCGGATCTTTTCCGCGGCACGAACGAGATCGTGATCAGACACGACGGGCTGGTCTACCGCCTGAAGATCACCCGCCAGGGCAAGCTCATTCTTAATAAATAGGGCCAATAAGTAGGTAAGATATGACTGAACAGAAAAGACCGGCGCCGGCCGAAATCCGTGCGTTTCGCGCCGAAAATCCAAAGATGCGCGAGCGCGATATCGCCGCCCGGCTGAAGATTTCCGAGGCAGCCCTCGTTGCCGCCGAAACCGGCATCAGCGTGACCCGCATCGATGGCAGCGCGCTGAAGCTTCTGGAACGCGTCGCCAGCCTCGGCGAAGTGATGGCGCTGTCGCGCAACGAAAGCGCCGTGCACGAGAAGATCGGCGTTTTCGAAAACATCAAGATGGGCATGCAGAGCGCGATCGTGCTCGGCGAGAACATCGACCTGCGCATCTTCCCGAGCCGCTGGGAGCATGGCTTCGCCGTATCCAGAAAGGATGGCGACCAGGAGCGTCTCAGCCTGCAATATTTCGACAAGGCGGGCAACGCCGTGCACAAGGTGCATCTGCGACCGAATTCGAATGTCGAGGCCTATCACGCGATCGTCGCCGAATTGAAGCTCGAAGACCAGTCGCAGGAATTCGTCGAGGCGGAGATCTCCAATGCCGCCGATGAGGCCGCAGATGTCGACCGCGACGCGCTGCGCGACAACTGGAGCAAGCTCACCGACACGCATGAGTTCTTCGGCATGCTGAAGCGCCTGAAGATTGGCCGCCAGGCGGCCATCCGCAGCGTCGGCGACGACTATGCCTGGAAGCTCGACAACGGCGCGACGGCGGAGATGATGCATGCCTCGGTGAAATCAGGTCTGCCGATCATGTGCTTCGTCACCAATAACGGCATCGTCCAGATCCATTCCGGCCCGATCTTCAACGTGCAGGCGATGGGCCCGTGGGTCAATATCATGGACCCGACCTTCCACCTGCATCTGCGCCAGGATCACATCGCCGAGACCTGGGCCGTGCGCAAGCCGACCAAGGACGGCCACGTCACTTCGCTCGAGGCTTACAATGCCGACGGCGAGATGATCATCCAGTTCTTCGGCAAGCGCAAGGAAGGCTCTGACGAACGCGTGGAATGGCGTGAGATCATCGAAAACCTGCCGCGGGCAGCAAGCGTCGCCGCATAAGGATCGCGACGATGACGATGCGTAACAATCTGCGCCGAATCCGCCCCTGGCAACTGGCGCTGACGGCGGCCGTCATGGCGCTGCCGCTGATCCCTTCGGCGCCGGCGGTCAAAGGCATCGCCTTTGTCCGCGCCGCCCGCGCCGAGGACAGCAAGCTCGACACGTCGCGCCTGGTTTCGGTCGGCGGCGATATCACCGAGATCGTCTATGCGCTCGGCGAGGAACGCCGGCTGATCGCCCGCGACACGACGAGCACCTATCCGGAAGCGGCGCTGAAACTGCCCAATGTCGGTTATATGCGCGCGCTCTCGCCCGAAGGCATCCTCGCCATGAACCCGACAGCGATCATCGCCGTCGAGGGTTCGGGCCCGAAGGAGGCGCTGGCCGTGCTGAAGAATGCCAGCGTGCCCTTCGAGACCGTGCCGAGCCCGTTCACCCGCGACGGCATCATCGCCAAGATCGATCGCGTCGGCGCGCTGCTCGGCGTGCCCGACAAGGCGAAGGCGCTTGAAGGAAAGGTCGCGGCCGATCTCGATGCGGCGATCGCCGACGCCGAAAGGCGCCCGGAGGCCGAACGCAAGCGCGTCCTCTTCATCCTCAGCGCCCAGAACGGCCGGATCATGGCCTCGGGCACCGGCACGGCGGCCGACGGCATCATCCAGCTTGCCGGCGCCGTCAATGCCGTCGGCGCATTCCCCGGTTATAAGCCGCTGACCGACGAGGCGATCATCGAAGCCAAGCCCGACATCATCCTGATGATGGACCGCGGCGATGCCGCCGGCACCAGGAACGAGGACCTGCTGGCCCAGCCGGCGATCGCGCTGACGCCGGCCGGCGAAAAGAAGGCGATCGTGCGGATGGACGGCATCTATATACTCGGCTTCGGCCCGCGCACGGCCGCCGCCGCGCGCGAGCTCAACGCGGCGATCTACGGGGGCTGATCATGGCCCTGCCGCAAGCCATGACGCAACGAAGGCGACGCTTTGCGGTGGCAGAGATCGGCGAAACCAGGCGGGCGGGCGACAGAAGGCGGCTCGCCGTGCTGGCGATCGCGCTGCTTGTCGCCGGCTCCGCCTTCGCGATGCTGTTTTCGGTGACGACAGGCGCCTCGGATGCCTCGATCTTCGACGTCATCGGCAACATGACCGGCTCAGAGGCGGCGCTGAGCGCCCGTGACCGGATCATCATCTTCGATATCCGCCTTCCCCGCACGATCCTCGGCTTTCTGATCGGCGCCTCGCTGGCCGTCTCCGGCACGGTGATGCAGGGCCTGTTCCGCAATCCGCTCGCCGATCCGGGCCTTGTCGGCGTCTCCTCCGGCGCAAGCCTGGGCGCGGTCGCCATGATCGTGCTCGGCAGCGGCCTCGCGGCACCGTTCCAGGCGTTCTTCGGCATCTATGCCTTGCCGGTGGCCGCCTTCGGCGGCGGTCTTGTCACGACGCTGCTGCTCTACCGGATCGCCACCCGTCACGGCCAGACCTCGGTGGCGACGATGCTGCTTGCCGGCATCGCGCTCGGCGCGCTCACCCTCGCCCTCACCGGCCTGCTGATCTACGTCGCCAACGACCAGCAGCTGCGCGACCTGACCTTCTGGAGCATGGGCTCGCTTGCCGGCGCCACATGGACGAAGATCGCCGCCGCCGGCCCGATCATCCTGCTGTCCTTTATGGCCCTGCCCTTCATGGCCCGCGGCCTCAATGCCATCACGCTCGGCGAGGCAGCCGCCTTTCATATGGGCGTGCCGGTGCAGCGGCTGAAGAATGTCGCAATCGTCGGCGTCGCCGCGGCGACCGGCGCTTCCGTCGCCGTCAGCGGCGGCATCGGCTTCGTCGGCATCGTCGTGCCGCACATCCTGCGCATGGCGATCGGCCCGGATCATCGTTTCCTGCTGCCGGCCGCAGCCCTTCTCGGTGGCTCGCTGCTGATCTTCGCGGATGTCCTGGCGCGCACCCTGGTCGCCCCTGCCGAACTGCCGATCGGCATCATTACCGCAGCGGTCGGCGGCCCCTTCTTCCTGTGGATCCTGCTGAAGCAGCGTTCGCGCCTAGCCCTGTGAGCGATCTTGTGAGTGACGTGCAGATGATCAAAGTGTCCGGCCTCTCCGTGCGCCTTTCCGGCAAATTAATCATCAGCGACGTCGACTTCACCGCGAAGGCCGGCGAGCTGACGGCGATTGCCGGGCCGAACGGCTCCGGCAAGACGACGACGATGAAAGCGATCTCCGGCGAGCTCGCCTATGATGGCTCGGTGCGCATCGGCGGCGGCGAGGTGCGAGGACTGAAAGCCTGGCAGCTTGCCGCCATTCGCGGCGTGCTGCCGCAGGCGAGCACCATCTCCTTTCCCTTCACCGTGCGCGAGATCGTCCGCATGGGCCTGACTTCGGGCCTCAACCTCAATCCCGACCAGGCCGATGAGACGGCGGCCGCAGCACTTGCGTCCGTCGACCTCTCCGGCTTCGAAGGCCGTTTCTATCAGGAACTCTCGGGCGGCGAGCAGCAGCGCGTGCAGCTTGCCCGCGTGCTTTGCCAGATCGCCGAGCCCGTCGTCGACGGCAAGTCCCGCTGGCTGCTGCTCGACGAGCCGGTCTCCAGCCTCGACATCAGCCATCAGCTGACCATCATGTCGCTCGCCCGCGATTTCTGCGAACGCGGCGGCGGCGTCATCGCCGTCATGCACGACCTCAACCTGACGGCGCTCTTTGCCGACCGCCTCGTGCTGATGAAATCCGGCCGTCTCGCCGCCGCCGGCGGCATCGATGAGGTGTTGACCGATGAGACTATGCTCTCGGTCTTCGGCTGCGCGTTGCGCATCAATCAGGTGCCTGCCGACGGCACGCCCTTCGTGCTCGCCCACAGCGCCGTTTCCCAGCGCTAACCGCCGAGCCCGGCGGAACTTTTGACCGCCCGGCACGTTGTCGGCAGTGATTTGGGTCAATGCCGCGCGGTCTCCTCTATGCAACGAACGGTGGTGACCCTGGTGCAGAACAGGCGGGCTTGCGCGCGCCCCAGCCAATGGAGACAGCCATGACCTATTCCATCTTTCACTCCGGCCGCAGCCGCCGCAACGGCACTTTCCAAAATTTCGAATCCGGCATCGAGGAACAGATCGAGGCGCTGCGTGACGAGCTCGCGGAACTGACGCGCCTGGTCGGCAAGAGTTCGCGCCATCAGGGCGATAAGATGCGCAGCCAGGCAAGTGCCGGCTATGAGGAACTGCTCAGCCGCAGCGAGGATCTATTACGCGAATTGCAGCATGGTTACGAGCGCGGCGCGACCGAGATGCGCGAGACCGTGCGCAAACATCCGCTGGCAACGATCGGCGCCGCAGCCGCCTTCGGCCTGGCCATCGCCTTCCTCGCGCGGCGCTGAGGAAGCGCGATGCTCTCGATCCTCAGCCTGCTGACGGGCGCAAGCGTGCATCGGACCGTCGCGCGCGCCAAGCGCGCCAGCATCTTCCTTGCGCTCGCCCTGCTCTTCCTCCTCACCGCCTATGCGCTGGCCGTCACCGCCGGCGCCATCTGGCTCGCCGGCATCTACGGCCCGGTCGGCGCCGCCCTCTTCCTGGCCGCTTGTGCGCTGCTGATCGCCGTCATCCTGGTGGTGGTGATGGTGATGATCAACGCCCAGGACAAACGCCGCGCCCGCGAGCGCCGCGCGGCGTTGGAATCGTTGGCGGCAGTCGGGCTCGGCCTCGTCCGCGCCCAGCCCCTGCTGACCGCCGGCGTGCTGGCGGCCATCGTCGCGGCCAATCTGGTGGGATCGAAGCGGGAGGATTGAATTCCTTGCATCGCGCCTCCCCGACGCCGAAGAGGTGGTGCTCCGAATGACGATCGCTCTCTAAAACGATCCAAGCCGGCGCCGCTACAGGCAGCCGGCCTCTCGATCTCTCCTCAGAACGCAAACGCCTTCGAGGTCAGCGGCGCCGATGTAGCATCCGGGCCGAAATCGGCTTCGCCCGAGATTTGCAGCAATTCCTGCAGGCGTTGGCGGGCGCGGTTGACGCGGCTCTTGATCGTGCCGACGGCGCAGCCGCAGATTTCGGCGGCCTCCTCGTAGGAAAAGCCCGAGGCGCCGACGAGGATGATCGCTTCGCGCTGGTCCGGCGGCAGCTGATCGAGCGCCTTCTTGAAGTCCTGCAGATCGAGCGCGCCATATTGCGAGGGGTGCATCGCCATCGATTCGGTGAAGAGGCCGTCGCTGTCCTGCACCTCGCGACCGCTTTTCCGCATCTGGCTGTAGAGCTCGTTGCGAAGGATCGTGAAGAGCCAGGCCTTCATATTGGTGCCCATCTCGAAATGATCCTGCTTGGCCCAGGCTTTCATGATCGTATCCTGGACAAGATCGTCGGCACGGTCGTGGCGGCCGATGAGCGAGATTGCAAAGGCGCGAAGACTGGGCAGGGCCGCCAGCAGTTCCCGCTTGAAGCTGGGTTGCATTTTATCTTCCATGCGGCGATCCTATTCGGCCATCTTGGCGGAAGCCATCATCTCGGCATGGTCGAGCTTTTCGAGAAGATCGAGAAAACGATCCGGGATCGCTTCACCCTGTGCGGCCGCATAAAGCGACCGCAGTTTGACGCCGATCTGGTTGTTCGGGTCCAGGATATCGCTTGCCCGCAGCTCCAGCTTGCGCTGATCGGCTGCTTCTTTCTTGCGTGTGGTCATCAATTCGTCTTCTCGCCGGTTGTCTGTTCTGGGGGCGTGCACGGGCATCATCACGACTTCAACCAGCGAGACCGAGGCTTTCGATTATCGATATCGCCGAAGTTTGCCGCTGCGTGGGTCAAAATGCTACGCCCTTTCTGTGTCGGCTGGAATAATGCGGCGCGGCAAAAAAAGTTCCTGCCGTTCCGGAACTTTTTTATCAAGATGACGTTAATCGGTCATTGAAGCCAATGCCGGCCTGTATACAGGAGCCATATATGACACTTTCTACTCGAATTGCGCCGCACCTGCCTTATCTGCGTCGCTATTCCCGCGCACTGACCGGCACTCAGACTTCGGGCGACGCCTATGTCGCCGCCGTTCTTGAAGCCATCATCGCCGATCTGTCGATTTTCCCGGATACGGCGAATGACCGGGTCGCCCTCTACAAACTGTTTACGCAACTGTTTGGTTCCACTGCAGTCCAGATTCCAGAGCCGACCTCGCCATATGCGTGGGAACAGCGCGCCACCCTCAATCTGTCCAAAGTTTCGCCAGGCGCCCGTCAGGCCTTTCTGCTCGCTTCCGTGGAGAATTTCCGCGTCGCTGAAATCGCAGAAATTCTCGAGCTCGACGAACAGGATGTCATGCAGCTGCTCGACAAGGCTTCGCAGGAGATTTCCCGCCAGGTGGCAACCGATATCATGATCATCGAGGACGAGCCGTTGATCGCCATGGATATCGAACAGATGGTCGAAAGCCTCGGCCACCGCGTCACCGGCATCGCCCGCACGCATGCCGAAGCCGTGGCGCTCTACAATAAGACGAAGCCGAGCATGGTGCTCGCCGACATCCAGCTTGCCGACGGCAGTTCCGGCATCGATGCCGTCAACGACATTCTCAAGACGTCGAGCGTGCCGGTGATCTTCATCACCGCTTTCCCGGAACGGCTACTGACGGGCGAGCGCCCCGAACCGACTTTCCTCGTCACCAAACCTTTCAACCCCGACATGGTCAAGGCACTGATCAGCCAGGCGCTTTTCTTCAATGAATCGACCAAGGTAGCCGCCTGAGACGCAATTTTCCGGCCTTCGGAACCAAACCGTCGAAACAGGCGTTCCGGTGCTGCCGGGACGCGCCGAAGGCCTTAACGGTTTTTGCAGCGCTTTGTTCTAAAGTTGGCAGACGGTTTCTGAAGGGGCGTTCCCTTCAGCGACGTTCAAGACGTCACAAGGAAAGGCGGCCGAGTGAATACGACTGAACCATTGTCGGGCACGCCTTTCACCTTCGAAGGCAAAGCCGCAATGATGGAACGGGCGCTCGGCAGCGCCGGTATTTCAATACTCTGCCAGGACGCCCGGCTTTCAATCTTCTACGCCGAAAATCTGCCGCCGTATTTCGCGGCACGCTTCATGCCCGGCGGCACTGATGCCGGCCTTTTCGGTGATATCCATGGGCAGTATCTGACAGCGCTGAAACACAAGGTGCTGGAGACCGGCATCCCCAACAATGCCGAGGTCGAGATCGACGTCGACGGCGAAATGCGCACCTATGAACTGAAAATCCAGCGCACCGGTGCACGCGGCACGCATGGGCTTCTGTCCGTCATGACGGAGGTCACCGAAAGCCGGCATCGTGAAAAAGTACTGAAATCGCTGCTGCGCGAACTCTCGCACCGCTCGAAGAACCTTCTTGCCATCATCCAGGGCATTGCCACGCAGACGGCGCGCAACACGCTCTCTCTCGACAGCTTCCTCCTGAAGTTCCGCGGGCGGCTGCAGTCGCTTTCCAATTCCCAGGACCTGATCACGGATTCGAGCTGGCGCGGCGCCTATCTCTTCGAACTCGCCGAAAAACAATTCGCCCCCTACTGGCCGGAAACATCAGGCTCCATGCCGATCTACGGCATCAATGCGCATCTGACGCCGAATGCCGCTGTGCATCTTGGACTTGCTCTCCACGAACTCATCGTCAACTCCGCCTCCTATGGCGCAATTGCCGGCGGCGCTGCCTCCATCACGCTCAACTGCCGGGAAGCTGCGATCGGCGACAGAAGGGCGATCGAGATCGCCTGGGCGGAAGTGCTGCAGGATCAGTCGGAAGTCCACGAATTCAGTGACAACAGCTTCGGCCGCACCGTGCTGGAGCGTGTCGTGCCCTCGTCGGTCAACGGCAAGGCGGAACTGAACCTTGTGCCCGGCCGCATCGAATATAGGCTGACCATTCCGGAGACCGAATTCGAGATCTTCAAGCGCATCTGAAGTGCGAAAATAAGACGAGCGAAAACAGAAAAACAGCCGGTGCGAGGGCGGCGCACCGGCTGTCTTCACTCACCGGGAGGGGACCGTGAGTACGTCCGGATAGTGGGTTGGGGGCGCGCATGTTGGGTCGATGCGATCACCATCCGGATATCGCATTAACGACGACGTCCAAATTTGGTTCCCTGCGATCGTAAATAAATTCCATTTTTTTGAATCTTTTTTCGGATGCCCTTGCTCGGCCGAACGCAGAAATATTTCGTCGACCCAAGGCGGCAGTATTTCCTATGCGAAAACAGTAGCTTGCGTGGACGTCCGCAAGAGCGAACCGTCAAAATTTTACCGTTTGATAAATTTTTAAACCTGAGTTACGCTTTCCCTCACAGGCCGTTTACCAATAATGAGGGAACTTCAATGGAACGACTGGAAACTGGGATTCATGCCGGCCGGCTATCGCCCGCCGAGTATGAGGCTAATTTTTCCGATCTGCATCCTCGCCTCGACATTCACGAGGCGCTGGTCGCCGCCGACCGCTGCTATTTCTGTTATGACGCGCCGTGCATGACGGCCTGTCCCACCTCGATCGACATTCCGCTCTTCATCCGGCAGATTTCGACCGGCAATCCGATCGGCTCGGCGAAGACGATCTTCGATCAGAATATCCTCGGCGGCATGTGCGCCCGCGTCTGTCCCACCGAAGAGCTCTGCGAACAGGCCTGTGTGCGCAACACGGCGGAAGAACGGCCTGTCGAGATCGGCCGCCTGCAGCGTTACGCGACCGATGCCGCCATGCAGGCCGGCAAGCAGTTCTATAACAGGGCCGAAGCATCAGGAAAGAAGATCGCCGTCGTCGGCGCCGGCCCGGCAGGACTGGCCGCTGCGCACCGCCTGGCGGTGAAGGGCCACTCGGTCACCATCTACGATGCCAGGGAAAAATCCGGTGGCCTCAACGAATACGGCATCGCCACCTATAAGACGGTCGACGACTTCGCCCAGCAGGAAGTCGATTACATCATCTCGATCGGCGGTATCGAGGTGCGCCACGGCGCCCTTCTCGGCCGCGATTTTTCGCTTTCCGATCTGCAGGCGCAATATGACGCCGTCTTCCTCGGCATCGGCCTCGCCGGCGTCAACGCCTTGCGCATCGAGGGCGAAAACCTTGCCGGTGTCGACGATGCCGTCGATTTCATCGCCAAACTGCGTCAGGCTGAAGACAAGAGCGATATCGCCATCGGCCGCCGCGTCGTCGTCCTCGGCGGCGGCATGACGGCGATCGACGCTGCCGTGCAGGCAAAGCTGCTCGGCGCCGAGGAGGTGACGATCTGCTACCGCCGCGGCAAGGAGCATATGAACGCCTCGGAATACGAGCAGGATCTGGCAAGCTCCAAAGGCGTCATCATCCGCCATTGGCTGGCGCCGAAGTCGATCCTGGCTCAGGACGGCAAGGTCGCCGCCATCGAAGTGGAATACACCAAGCTCGTCGAAGGCCGCCTCGTCGGTACCGGCGAAACCGGCGTGATTGCCGCCGACCAGATCTTCAAGGCGATCGGCCAGACCTTTGACGCCTCCGGCCTCGGTTCGCTTCGCATGGAATCCGGTCGCATCGCGGTCGACGTCGAGGGCCGCACCTCCCTCGACGGCGTCTGGGCCGGCGGCGACTGCGTCTTCGGCGGCGAGGATCTTACGGTTTCCGCCGTCGCGCACGGCCGCGACGCGGCTGAATCCATCCATCGCGCCCTCTCCGCAGCAGCCGCTCCGGCTGTTGCGGTTGCTTGAAGGGGAGAATGAACAATGGCTGATCTCCGCAATAATTTCGTCGGCATCAAATCCCCCAACCCGTTCTGGCTGGCGTCAGCGCCGCCGACCGACAAGGCCTACAACGTCGAGCGCGCCTTCAAGGCCGGCTGGGGCGGCGTGGTCTGGAAGACGCTCGGCGAGGAAGGCCCGCCCGTCGTCAATGTCAACGGCCCGCGCTACGGCGCGATCTGGGGCGCCGACCGCCGGCTGCTCGGACTCAACAATATCGAGCTCATCACCGACCGCGACCTCTATACCAACCTGCGTGAAATGAAGCAGGTCAAGATGAACTGGCCGGACCGGGCGCTGATCGCCTCGATCATGGTGCCTTGCGAGGAGCAGGCCTGGAAGTCGATCCTGCCGCTGGTCGAAGAGACCGGCGCCGACGGCATCGAACTCAATTTCGGCTGTCCGCACGGCATGTCGGAACGCGGCATGGGATCGGCCGTCGGCCAGGT
This sequence comes from Rhizobium croatiense, assembly GCF_019793465.1. Taxonomy (GTDB): domain Bacteria; phylum Pseudomonadota; class Alphaproteobacteria; order Rhizobiales; family Rhizobiaceae; genus Rhizobium; species Rhizobium croatiense. Next base: position 188,781 of record NZ_JAILYJ010000006.1, read on the forward strand.
GCCGGAATATATCGAAATGGTCGTGCGCTGGTGCAAGCAGTACACCCGCATGCCCGTCATCACCAAGCTGACGCCCAACATCACCGATATTCGCCGTCCCGCCCGCGCCGCCAAGGCCGGCGGCACCGATGCCGTCTCGCTGATCAACACGATCAATTCGATCGTCTCCGTCGACCTCGACAATTTTGCCCCCAACCCGACAGTCGGCGGCAAGGGCAGCCATGGCGGTTATTGCGGCCCGGCGGTCAAGCCGATCGCCCTCAACATGGTGGCCGAAATCGCCCGTGATCCCGAAACCTACGGCCTGCCGATCTCGGGTATCGGCGGCATCACCACCTGGCGCGACGCCGCCGAATTCCTCGTTCTCGGCGCCGGCAACGTCCAGGTCTGCACCGCGGCGATGACCTACGGCTTCAAGATCGTAGACGAGATGATTTCGGGCCTTTCCGACTGGATGGACGAAAAGGGCCATCGCACTCTCGACGACATCACCGGCCGCGCCGTGCCCAATGTCACCGACTGGCAATATCTGAACCTCAATTACGTCGCCAAGGCGAAGATCGACCAGGATGCCTGCATCAAATGCGGCCGCTGCCACATCGCCTGCGAGGACACCTCGCACCAGGCGATCACCAACGTCGTCAATGGGCTGCGCCATTTCGAGGTGATCGAAGAGGAATGCGTCGGCTGCAATCTCTGCGTCAACGTCTGTCCGGTCGAGAACTGCATCACCATGGAACCGCTGGCTGCCGGCACCCTCGACAAGCGCACCGGCCGCGTCGTCGATCCGAACTATGCCAACTGGACGACGCATCCGAACAACCCGATGGCCCGCCAGGCGGCGGAGTGAACGAATGGCAACGCCGCGGCGAATATCGCCCGCGGCGTGCTTCGGATCGCTGGAGCTGTCGCGCATGTGCGCAGTCGCGTGGCCGGGACTGGCTCAAGTGGCGCCGCCGGTCCTGTGCGGCCCCCTGCGCATCTCCAACTCATGCTCGTATGGTCCCGCATGCCCTCCGGTTCTCATGAAGTGCTTATCGATCTCGGCGATGATCGCTTCGCCCTTCTCTCCGGCATTGAGCCGGATGAGAGCATCGAGTTTTGCTTCCGTGCGGTCATCGTTTTCCTTTGAAGACGGAGAGCCGATGTAAAGAAAATAGGCAAGACCAACGACCTGCCAGAGCAATTGCAGGAATTCGGACTGCCAGTTTTCAAAGGTGTCTCTGCTCATTTCCATGAGATAAGCATTGATATCAGGCGCTTGCCCGTGGCTCTGCTGCTCGCCGACAAAGGCGAACCAACCGAACATCCAATGGCCGACGAGCGAAAATAGAAAGAAGGCGACGGTGATCCAGGCATAGGCGTACTTCTTGAACATGATACCTCCTTTGGAAGGCTTCCCTCCTCGAGTGCCGGCGGTCGCGACCAGCAGCATTTGCCGAGATCCATATCAACCGATCCCGGGCGGCCCTTCAAGCGATCCGGCCCGGAGACCGCGGATGAAGCAATCGGCGCGCCGGTCGTGAACGAGGGTACTTCACGTCCAAAGACGTCGATGGAAAGCGCGCTGATTGCGCCCGACATTGTGAACAGTCCCTACTGGAAACCCCTAACGGTTCTGGAAGGGCGGGGGTTCCTCGAAACCGCTCCGCTCCGGAGGAGGCTTTTGCATAATATCCAGGTGCGGCTGCGAGAAAGTCCTGTCAGCGCCCCGCCGGGACAGCCGAGTGACGGCTTTGCAACGCTGCGGCAAAGTTCGATCCGCGAAGTCAGCCGTAATTGCAAGCATGAGGCGCGCTAACCGCAGAATGATTTCCGATAGGCGCTTGGGCTCGTCCCGAGCCGCCTGCGGAAATGATGCCGCATCGTCGCCAGCGTGCCGAAGCCGCTTGATATCGCGATGTCGTCGAGTGACACCGCAAGCTCCTTCTCCAGCAGATCGCGCGCATGGCGCAGCCGCTCCTTCAGCAGCCACTCGCCGACACTCTCACCCGTTGCGGCCTCGAAGCGGCGTTGAAAGGTGCGCATGCTCATGCCCGCTCTTTTGGCGAGCAGATTGATCGGCTGCTCCTCGGATAGGCTCTCCCGCATCCATTCGATCAGCGGCCCTAGACGGATGCCCTCGCGCGCTTCCGGCACGGGAGCCGCGATGAACTGCGCCTGCCCGCCCTCGCGATGCGGGGGAACGACGAGCCGTCGCGCCACGCTGTTGGCGGCATCGGCGCCGAAATCGCCGCGCACAACATGCAGGCAGAGATCGATGCCGGCCGCGCTGCCCGCCGCGGTCAGCAGGCTACCCTCGTCCATGTAGAGAACATCGGCGTCAAGGGTGATGTCGGGATAACGTGCGGCGATCGAGGCGACGTATCGCCAATGCGTGGTCGCCCTGCGATTGGCAAGCAGCCCTGATCCGGCCAGAACCGCGACGCCGGAGCACAGCGATATGATACGCGCGCCGCGCTGATGGGCTGCCCTAAGTGCACCGGCGAGGGGCGCAGGCACCGGCGCATCGATCGCCCGCCAGCCCGGCACGACGATCAGATCCGCCGCATCAAGCACCTCCAGCCCGTTGTCGACCGCGACCGTCAGCCCGCCCGCGGCGCGCAGCGGCCCCGGCTCGATGCCGCAGACGGAGAAGCGATACCAGCTATCGCCCATCTCCGGGCGCGGCAGGCCGAAGACCTCGTAGGCGATGCCGAATTCGAAGGTGCAGAGCCCGTCATAGGCAAGGGCTGCGACCAGCGGTCCTTTCGTCTGATGCGGCGAAGTGTTTGGCATGATCTTTACGTAGTCAGTCATGATGGCCAATTTCGCAAAGCTCTACCATCGGCGATACCAAGCTGCAATTCCACCACGGAAAGGAAAGACAGATGCCAAGCCCCGTCGCCGAAATACCAGCCGCCGAGCCTGATCTCGCCGCCGCCCACTATGTTGCCAAGCTCGCTTTCGAAACCGATTGCTCGGATGTCCATGCCGCCTTTGCCGGCGCCAAGGTCGATTTCGTTCTCCTCGACGTGCGCTCGCCGGCCCTGTTTGCGCAATCCCACGTGCCGGGTGCGATCAACCTGCCGCACGGCAAGATGACCGCGCACCGCATGTCGGAATGGGCAAGGGACACGCTGTTCGTCGTCTATTGCGCCGGCCCCCACTGCAACGGCGCAGATAAGGCCGCTCTCCGCCTCGCCAAGCTCGGCCTGAGGGCGAAGCTCATGATCGGCGGCATGACCGGCTGGGCCGACGAAGGTTTCGCGTTCGAAAGCGAGGCCGTCGCTGCCGAATAGCAGCAAGCTCCCCTCCACGACGCGAGGGGAGCGCGTGTTTCAAAACTCGATGACGACCTTGCCGAACGGGCCGCGATAGAGATGATCGAACGCCTGCGGCAGTTCCCCGAAGGCATAGCGCTTGTCGATAACAGGCTTCAGCCCGGTCCGGTCGACCGCGCGCACCAGATCTTCCAGCGCCCGGCGGTGACCGACCGAAATTCCCTGTACGATGGGCGCCTTCAGAAGCAAGGGCGCCGCAGGCCCCGAGACGTCGAACCCCTCGAACACGCCGATCACCGAGATGCGGCCGTTGACGGCCACGGCCTTCAGAGCCTGGCCGAGATGCGGCCCGCCCACGATTTCCAACACGTGGTCGGCGCCGTAATCACCGGTCAAGTGATAGAGCTGCTCCACCCAGTCGCCTTCGTGCCGGTTGATCAGATGATCGGCGCCGAGAGCGGACGCCCGCTCGAGCTTTTCGGTGCTGCCTGACGTAATGAAGACCTCGGCGCCGTGCGCCTTGGCGATCTGCAAGCCGAAGAGCGCGACACCGCCGGTTCCCTGCACCAACACCTTGTCGCCGGCCTTAAGCCTGCCGCATTCAATGAGGGCAAACCAGGCGGTCAGGCCGGCGCAGGGCAACGTGCTTGCTTCGGCGGCATCGAGTGTTGCCGGCGCAAGCGTGAACCACTGCTCGGAAAGCACGGTATGTTCGGACAGCACGCCCGGATAGAAGCCGCCCCGTGTCCGGTAATGCGGGGTGCGGGCCGTGCCCGGCCCCCGGCCCTCGATCCAGTCCGGGGAAAAGGTGGAGATCACCCGGTCGCCGGGTTTGAAGCGCGTGACATCCGGCCCGACGGCCTCGACCACACCCGCCATGTCCGAGGCCGGCACGAAGGGAAACTGTAGCGGCAGCCCCATGCCGCTCTCCAGGACCAGCCTGTCGCGGAAATTGAGAGAAACCGCCTGCGTCCGCACCCGGACCATCGTGCCTGATACCTCGGGAATTCCGGCTTCACCGATCTTCAGATCTGCTTCCGGTCCGATTGCCTCGGTCTGCCACTGCCTTGTCGTCTGCATCTTTCTGCTCCTTCTCGATTGGAGGAGCAGCAGATATATCGTTGAAAATCCGTCCGCTGTTGCGATAATAAATCGACAGAATGGTGCTGGAATGGAAACAAATATGGAGCAGCTGAAGGGAATTTCGATCTTCGTCCAGACGGCAGAAGCCGGCGGCTTCTCAGCCGCTGCCGAACGGCTCCATCTTACCCGTTCGGCAGTCAGCAAGGCGATCGCAAGGCTCGAACAGCGGCTCGGCGTCCGGCTCTTCAACCGCACGACCCGGACCCAAAGCCTGACCGACGAAGGCCGGTTCTTCTATGAGCGCTGCCTGAGAGCCATCGAGGAAATCCGGATCGGTGAGGCCCAGCTTGAATCGGGCAGGCGCGAGGTCCGCGGCAGGCTGCGGGTATCGATGCCGGTGCTGTTCGGACGCCATTGCGCCGCCCCGATCCTAACCCGCCTGCTCGACGATCACCCGGATCTCGAACTCGACTTCTCCTTCAGCGATCGCGTCGTCGACCTCCTGGAGGACGGCTTCGATCTTGCCGTCCGCAACGGCCCGCTGAAGGATAATCCCGACCTGATGGCGCGGGCGATCGCCCGGCAGTCCATGACGGTCTGCGCCTCGCCTGCCTATCTGGAAAAATATGGCGTGCCGCAAACGCTCGGCGAGCTCGCCCGCCATCAGGGTATCGTCTATCGCAGGGGTGATACCGACAGGGCCTGGATCTTCCCGGCGGCGGCCGGTCCCCCGCGCGAAGTTCTGCCGAAATCGCGGCTGCGCCTCGACGATCTCGCCTCGATAGCGGACGCCGCCGTCGAAGGCCGGGGGCTCGCCTGGCTAACCTGCTGGCTGGTGCGGGACAGGGTCCTGTCAGGTGAACTCGTGCGGGTTCTGACCGATATGCCGTCCACCATCTTCGAAGCCTATGCCGTATGGCCGAGATCGCCGGTGATGCTGCCGAAGGTGCGCCTTGCCATCAATATATTGGCGGCAAATCTGCCTCGCTTGATGGATTGAAAAGCGCTCGCGCCGTAAGTCGTGCCTGCGCTTAGGCCGAGCAAGGACCGCGAGGCAAGGGAAGCTCATGTTTTTCTATGGGTTTCTCTGGAAATACTGCGATGCTGCAATATATCGCTAGTTCGTCGTTCTCCTATAAACGGCATCATCTGCCATATCACCCAGAATACGGTCCGCATGTCACTTCGCAGCGTGCTCCGCGCACAAACAGCAGATTGCCACGTCGAGGTCGACAAGCTTTTCGGCACGTTCGACCTCTCCGATAGACAGCAGTACGGGGCATTCCTGCGCGCGCATGCCCGGGTCGTCCCTGCGGCCGAAAATGCGCTTGAGGAAGCCGGTATAGACCGCCTGCTGCCCGACTGGCCGGAGCGCAGGCGCACGCAAAAGCTGTTGGCCGATATCCACGAGCTCGGCGATCCGTTGCCCCCGTCCCTGGCGCCACCGGCATTGCATGGCGAGGCAGCGCTCTGGGGGGCCCTCTACGTGTTCGAAGGGTCCAAGCTCGGGGGCGCCTTGCTTGCCAAAGCCGTGCCTGATTACCTGCCCAGCAGCTATCTCACGCCACAAGGTCCTAAGAGCGCCATGAGGATCTTCATGGACCGTCTCGGTGCCAGCAACCTGGACGACCCCGACGCTGCCGTCGCCGCCGCCCGCGATGTTTTCGGCCTTTTTCTCCAAGCGGGCCAACTCGAACTGGAAGCCGTCCCATGAGCGGCACATTTGAACCCGTCGATCTCACCAATTGCGACCGCGAGCCGATCCATCAACTTGGCGCAATTCAGCCTTTCGGCTTCCTGCTGGCGGTATCCTCGGACTGGATTGCCGTCCGCGCCTCGGCAAATCTGGTAGAGTTCCTCGGCATTGCGCAGGCCGACGCGCTCGGCCGCCCTGTTGCCTCCCTGATCACGCCCGAAGCGCTCCACACAATCCGCAACAAGCTGACGACGCTGCGTGGTACCGACGTCGAGCGCATTTTCGGCGTCGTCCTGACACCCGGCCAAGACAGGTTCGACCTTGCCGTGCACATGAACGAGGACCTGGTCATCATCGAAGGCGAGCGCTGCCAGGAGGCCAGACGCGACAGCTCTTCTCTCTCCATGCGCAGCATGATGTCTCGCCTCGACCACACGGAAACGATGGAAGCTTTCTTCCGCGAAGGTGCAAGGCAGGCGCGCGCCCTGACCGGTTTCGACCGGGTGATGGTCTATCGTTTCGACGAAGACGGATCCGGCGAAGTGGTGGCGGAAGCCGCCCGGGCCGGCATCGGCTCGTTCCTGGGGCTGCACTATCCGGCTTCCGACATTCCGGTACAGGCCCGCGCCCTCTATCTGCGCAACCTGTTCCGCATCATTGCCGATGTCGACGCCGTCCCGGTCCCGATACTGCCGCAACTCGACGAGCACGGTCAGCCGCTCGACCTCTCCATGTCGGTATTGCGCTCGGTCTCGCCGATCCACATTGAATATCTCAAAAACATGGGCGTCGGGGCGTCGCTCTCCATTTCGATCGTGGTGGATGGCAAGCTCTGGGGCCTGTTTGCCTGTCATCACTACGGTCCGCGCCTGCCGTCGGCCCAAAGCCGCTCCACCGCCGAACTCTTCGGTCAGATGTTCGCTTCGCGCCTCGAAAGCCGTGAACGCCGGCTGGCGCTGGACTATGAGACCAAGGCACGCCGCATCGCCGACCGGCTTCTGACAGCCGTGGCAGACAATGCCAGCCTGCTCGACGATCCCGCCTGGCTGGTCGAAGCGCTTGCCGAAGCCATTCCTGCCGACGGCATCGGTGTGTGGATCAACGGCCGCTTGGCGCTGGCCGGCATCGGACCGGATGAGAAAGGCTTCGCAGCGCTTGTCCACCACCTCAACCGCACTGCCGCAGGTCGTATCTATGCCGTCGACAGGCTGGGGGACACCTACCCGGATCTTGAGGTCGACGATGCGGTGGCAGGCATGCTCGCCATCCCGATCTCGCGTTCGCCGCGCGATTATGTCGTGCTCTTCCGCCAGGAGCTGGTGCGGACCGTCCGTTGGGGCGGCGATCCGCACAAACCGGTGGAATACGGACCCAACGGCCCGAGGCTGACGCCGCGCAAGAGTTTCGAGGCCTGGTCGGAACTGGTGCGCGGCCGGTCCCTGCCCTTTAGCGAAGCCGAGCGTCGTGTCGCCGAAACGATCCGGGTTACGCTGATCGAGGTGGTTCTGCGCCTTACCGACGAGGCCAGCATGGCGCGCCAGACGGCAAACGAGCGGCAGGAGCTGCTGATCGCCGAACTCAACCACCGGGTCCGCAACATATTGAGCCTCATCACCGGCATCATCCGCCAATCGCAGGCAACCTCCGTGAGCCTCGGTGACTATGTCCGCCAGATCGAGGGCCGCGTCCAGTCACTCGCCCGTGCCCATGACCAGATTACCCGCGATCACTGGGCGCCTGCTTCGCTTCGGCAATTGCTGCTGGCCGAGACCGCCGCCTATCTTGGCAAAAATGCGCAACGCATTCAGATGCGCGGCGAGGACGTACTACTGGAGCCGCAGGCCTTTTCCACCGCTGCCCTTGTTTTCCACGAGCTGATGACCAACAGCGCCAAATATGGCAGCCTTTCCGGCACCGGTCGCGGCATCGTCGAACTCGGCTGGTCCCGCGATGATGAAGGCAATCTGCGCATTAGCTGGCGCGAAACGGGTGGTCCGCCCGTCACCGAACCGACGCGCCACGGCTTCGGCTCGACGATCATTCGGCGCTCGATTCCGTATGACCTGGGCGGCAAGGCCGAGTTGCGCTACAACAAGGACGGGCTCGAAGCGGATTTCTTCATTCCCGGGCGATATGTCGTCGGCCCGACGAGCGATCGATCAGATTCAACGCCGTACGGAGCAGCGGCACCCAAGGCGATTGCAGGAGGACAGCCGCTTTCCGGCCTGAGCGTGCTGCTGGTGGAAAACAACCTGATTATTGCCATGGACGGCGAAGATATCCTGCGCCGTCTAGGCGCCGAAGTAGCAACCGCACCGAGCGTTGCCGAGGCGATGGAAATCCTGGCCGGCCGGTCCTTCGATCTGGCGCTTCTAGATGTCAATCTCGGCGATGAGACCAGTTTCGGGATTGCCGACCGACTGGCAGCTGACGGCGTGCCCTTCGTTTTTGCCACGGGTTATGGGGAAGGCATCACGCAGGCAAACAGCCATTCGGACGCGCCCGTGTTGCAAAAGCCCTATACGATGGAAGGCGTAACGGACATTCTCGCCCGCATACCGCTGCCGAACAGGCAATAAATCTCAGCTCTCGGAGCGATCCGGCCGCAGCCCACCAATAAAGAGCTGTTCCAGAAACCGCGCCGCATCCTCGAAGCGGCCTTCGCCGGCATGCTCCTGTCCGAGCACAGCGCGCACCTGCACGTCGAAATCCGCATAATGCTGGGTCGTCGACCAGATGGAGAAGATCAGATGGTAGGGGTCGCATTTGACGATCTTACCCGATTTCGTCCAGGCGCGGATGACCTCCGCCTTCTCGTCGACCAGTTCCTTCAGCGGACCCTTCAGCTCGTCCTCGATATGCGGCGCGCCCTGCAGCACCTCATTTGCAAAGAGCCGGCTTTCACGCGGAAAGTCGCGCGCCATCTCCAGCTTGCGTCTGATATAGCTGCGGATTTCCTCTTCCGGATTGCCGTCGGCATCGAAGGCGCGCAGCGGCTCCAGCCAGGTGTAAAGCACCCGGTCGATCAGCGCCCGATGCATGGCTTCCTTCGTGCGGAAATAATAGAGCAGGTTGGGTTTCGACATGCCGGCCACTTCGGCGATCTGGTCGATGGTCGAGCCGCGGAAGCCGCTTGCCGAAAACACGTCGAGCGCCGCTTCCAGGATCTGCTCTTCCTTCTCCTCCTGGATTCGCGTCCGCCTCAGGGTTTTCGCTGCTCTCGGTATGGTCACAGGCTGTCGTTTCCCCTTGAAATTCAACTTCTTCGCTCAAGTTTTGGCTGGAGGCACACCGGCCGCTTTCTTGAGCAACTGCCCGTATTTTTATCGGCAATTTTCGTGATTTTCGTCTTGAGCCCGGCGGTGGAAGTTGTAATGTTTACCAATCGGTCAAATTATCCGCCAGATGAAAAACAAAGGCAACTGGCGATTTTCCGGCGCTCGACAAAACCAATAAGAGGCGCGGAATAGACCACGGGAACAGGCGGGCATGTCACTTCATATGACTGCCGCAAACAGGTGAGGGCATAAAAATGGTGGCAGCACCAGGCGAGAACATGCGCGTCAACGGCGACCGTCTCTGGGACAGTCTCATGGACATGGCGAAGATCGGCCCCGGCATTGCCGGCGGCAACAATCGCCAGACGCTGACGGATTCGGATGCCGAGGGTCGCAGCCTCTTCAAAAAATGGTGCGACGAGGCCGGCCTGAGCATGGGTGTCGACCGCATGGGCACGATGTTCGCCACTCGCGCCGGCACCGATCCCGATGCCCTGCCGGTCTATGTCGGCTCGCATCTCGACACCCAGCCGACCGGCGGCAAATATGACGGCGTGCTCGGCGTGCTCGCAGCCCTCGAAGTCGTGCGCACGATGAATGATCTTGGCATGAAGACCAAGCATCCTGTTGTCGTCACCAACTGGACGAACGAGGAGGGCGCGCGTTTTGCCCCGGCGATGCTGGCCTCGGGTGTCTTCGCCGGCGTCCACAGCCTCGATTTTGCCTATAATCGCCGCGACCCCGAGGGCAATCTCTTCGGCGACGAGCTGGAGCGCATCGGCTGGGTCGGCGACGAAGAGGTCGGCGCCCGCAAGATGCACGCCTATTTCGAATATCACATCGAACAGGGCCCGATCCTCGAGGCCGAGGACAAGCAGATCGGCGTCGTCACCCATTGTCAGGGGCTGTGGTGGCTGGAATTCACCCTGACCGGCAAGGAGGCCCATACCGGCTCGACGCCGATGAACATGCGCGTCAACGCCGGCCTTGCCATGTCACGCATCCTGGAAATGGTGCAGAGTGTGGCGATGGGTGAACAGCCGGGCGCCGTCGGCGGCGTCGGCCAGGTCTTCTTCTCGCCGAACTCCCGCAACGTGCTGCCGGGCAAGGTGGTCTTCACCGTCGATATTCGTTCGCCCGATAAGGCCAAGCTCGACCGCATGCGGGCAAAGATCGAGGCGGAAGCGCCAGGCATCTGCGACGCGCTGGGTGTCGGCTGTTCCGTCGAGGCGATCGGCCATTTTGCGCCCGTCACTTTCGACGAAAAGCTTGTTGCCTCGGTCCGCTCCGCCGCCGAACGCCTCGGCTACACCCACATGAACCTCATCTCCGGCGCCGGCCACGACGCCTGCTGGGCCGCCAAGGTCGCGCCTGCAACCATGGTCATGTGCCCCTGCGTCGGCGGCCTCTCGCACAATGAGGCGGAAGAGATATCCAAGGAATGGGCGACGGCGGGTGCCGATGTGCTGTTCCATGCGGTTGTCGAGACGGCGGAGATCGTGGTGTGATGGCTAATGTCGCGCCCGGAGCCCCCTCATCCGACCCTTCGGGCCACCTTCTCCCCGCTGGGGAGAAGGGATCGGCTGCCGCCGCGGCTTCCCCCTTCTCCCCTCGGGGAGAAGGTGCCCGAAGGGCGGATGAGGGGGCTCCAGGCTCGACCAAAATTATCAGACAGGATATCCGCAAACACCGCCCCGCCAAAACAGGGCAAGCCCGCCAGCTTCGCCGCAACGAAACCGAAGAGGAATACCACCTCTGGAGCGACTTACGCGCCCGTCGCCTCAACGGTTATAAGTTCACTCGACAAGTTCCGCTCGGCCCATTCATCGTCGATTTCCTGTGTCGCGAAGAACGGCTGATTGTCGAAGTCGACGGCTTTCAACACGCGGAAGGCACGACCGATCAACGCCGAACCGAATGGCTCAATACCAATGGCTATTCGGTCCTGCGCTTCTGGAATCAGGAAATCTCGCGCGAGCGGCGCTCCGTACTCGAAACGATCCTTGCGGCCTTGCAGGGGCGGCTCGAATTCAGTCCCGAACTGCCCGGCTTCTATTCGCCAGCCGCATTCACAAATAAGGATAGGCAACGATCATGACCACAGTCATCAAAAACGGCACCATCGTCACGGCCGACCTCACCTACAAGGCTGACGTCAAGATCGACGGCGGCAAGATCGTCGAGATCGGCCCGAACCTCTCGGGCGATGAAATCCTCGACGCCTCCGACTGTTACGTCATGCCTGGTGGTATCGATCCCCATACCCATCTGGAAATGCCCTTCATGGGCACCTATTCCTCCGACGATTTCGAGAGCGGCACGCGCGCGGCCCTTTCCGGCGGCACGACCATGGTGGTCGATTTTGCTCTTCCCGCCCCGGGTCAGTCGCTGCTCGAAGCGCTGACCATGTGGGACAACAAATCGACCCGCGCCAATTGCGACTATTCCTTCCACATGGCGGTTACCTGGTGGAGCGAGCAGGTCTTCAAGGAGATGGAGACCATCGTCCGCGACAAGGGCATCAACACCTTCAAGCATTTCATGGCCTACAAAGGCGCGCTGATGGTCGATGACGACGAGATGTTCGCCTCCTTCCAGCGCTGCGCCGAACTCGGCGCCCTGCCGCTGGTGCACGCCGAAAACGGCGACGTCGTCGCCTCGATGTCGGCAAAGCTGCTCGCCGAAGGCAATAACGGCCCCGAGGCGCATGCCTATTCCCGCCCGGCCGAAGTCGAGGGCGAGGCCACCAACCGCGCCATCATGATCGCCGACATGGCCGGCTGCCCAGTTTATATCGTCCATACCTCCTGCGAACAGGCGCATGAAGCGATCCGCCGCGCCCGCGCCAAGGGCATGCGCGTCTATGGCGAACCGCTGATCCAGCATCTGACACTCGACGAAAGCGAATATTCCAATCCCGACTGGGATCACGCCGCCCGCCGCGTGATGTCGCCGCCCTTCCGCAACAAGCAGCATCAGGACAGTCTCTGGGCCGGGCTTGCCTCCGGCTCGCTGCAGGTGGTAGCCACCGACCACTGTGCCTTCACAACGGCGCAGAAGCGGTTCGGCATCGGCGACTTCACCAAGATCCCGAACGGCACCGGCGGCCTGGAAGACCGCATGCCGATGCTCTGGACGCACGGCGTCAACACCGGCCGACTGACGATGAACGAATTCGTCGCCGTCACCTCGACCAACATCGCCAAGATCCTCAACATCTATCCGAAAAAGGGCGCGATCCTCGTCGGCGCCGATGCCGATATCGTCGTCTGGGATCCGAAGCGGTCCAAGATCATCTCGTCCAAGAGCCAGCAATCGGCGATCGACTACAACGTCTTCGAGGGCAAGGAAGTGACGGGCCTGCCGCGCTACACGCTGACACGCGGCGTCGTCGCGATCGAGGAAAGCACCATCAAGACCCAGGAAGGCCATGGCGAGTTCGTCCGGCGCGAACCAGTGACGGCCGTCAGCAAGGCACTCTCCACCTGGAAGGAAATCACCTCTCCGCGCAAGGTTGAGCGCAGCGGCATTCCGGCAACGGGCGTGTGACATGGTGCATCACGAGACGGCCATCAACCGGGGAACGACGCCTCCATGCGGATGACCTCACGCCGGTACCAGCGCGTCCAGTTCCGGCAGAAGAACGACGCTCTCCTGCTCGTTCGGGTCGGTGCGGGCGATGACCGCCGTGCATGGCGTGCTGCTGAGGTTTGCCGGCATGTGCGGCACGCCGGCCGGGATATAGAAGAGCTCGCCGGCATGGACGACGACATGGTGCTCCAGCCGGTCCCCATACCAGGTGTGGGCTTCGCCGGAGAGCATGTAGATCGCCGTTTCGTGCGCCTCGTGCAGATGCGCCTTGGCGCGCACGCCGGGCGGGATCGTCAGGAGATGCATGCAGATCCCTTTGGCGCCGACCGTCTCGGCCGCGATCCCTTCAAAATAGCTGAGCCCCTGCTTGCCGTCATAGGCGTGCTTGGGGCGAACGATGTGGCAGGTGGGTTGTGATGACGCGTCCATTCTCTTCCTCCATGAAATGTGCCGCCGGCAGGGCCTGTGGCGATGGTAACATGCAAACCGCCTCCCCGCGGCGAAAACAAGAACGGTCGCATTGATGCAAGCACCCTCCGTCGTATCCGCCAAGGATCTCTGTCTCACCTACCAGGCGAATGACGGCCCGGTGCAGGCGCTGAGCGATGTCAATCTCGATGTCCGCAAGGGCGACTTCGTCTCTTTCATCGGCCCGTCGGGCTGCGGCAAGACGACGTTCCTGCGCGTCATCGCCGATCTCGAAAAGAGCACGTCGGGCGAGATTTCCATCAACGGCATGACGCCGGAAGAAGCCCGCAAGGCCCGCGCCTACGGCTATGTCTTCCAGGCGCCGGCGCTCCTGCCCTGGCGCACCATCGAAAACAACATTGCCCTGCCGCTGGAGATCATGGGATATTCCGGCGCCGACCGCACGCGGCGCATCGCCGAAGCGCTCGATCTCGTCAGCCTGTCCGGCTTCGATAAGAAATTCCCCTGGCAGCTTTCCGGCGGCATGCAACAGCGCGCCTCGATCGCTCGTGCGCTCGCCTTCGACGCCGACCTGCTGCTGATGGACGAACCCTTCGGCGCGCTCGACGAGATCGTCCGCGACCATCTGAACGAAGAACTGCTGAAACTCTGGGCCCGCACCAACAAGACGATCTGCTTCGTCACCCATTCCATCCCCGAGGCCGTCTACCTCTCGACCAAGATCGTGGTGATGTCGCCGCGCCCGGGCCGCGTCACCGACGTGATCGACTCGCCGCTGCCGGCCGAACGCCCGCTCGACATCCGCGACACCCCTGAGTTTCTGGAGATCGCCCATCGCGTTCGCGAAGGGCTGAGGACGGGGCATAGCCATGAGGTGTAGGCGCGTGTCGTTGGTAAAGACCCCTCCCCAACCCCTCCCCACAAGGGGGAGGGGCTTGAGCGCCGAGCCCGCCGCCGACCTTGATACTCTTTCGCGCCGGTCGCTGGAGAACTCGGCGAGCGCCCCAGGTTTGCCCCTCCCCCTTGTGGGGAGGGGTTGGGGAGGGGTTTAAATGCCACATTCAAACATCACCCCCAAAACCCGCGACACGGCAAAACGCCTTCGTCGTGAACTGACGAAAGCCGAGGCCGCGATGTGGGACATGCTGCGCGATCTCAGGCCTTATGGCGCGAGATTCAGGCGTGAGACGCCTATCGGTCCCTATATCGCCGATTTCGCCTGGCTTTCAGCAAGACTGATTGTCGAAGTCGACGGCGACAGTCACGAGACGGTCGAGGGCCGCCGCCACGACCTTGCCCGCGATGCATTCCTGCGCAATCAAGGTTTCAACGTGCTGCGCTTCGACAACGCTCAAGTGTTGGACGGCCCTGACTACGTGTTCATCACCATCGAAAAGCACGCCGCTCCATTTTTGAAGGAGCGCGTAGCGTGAAACCCGACACCCTCAAAAACAAGGTCGTCCCCGTCACCACCATCCTGCTCGTCCTCATCGCCATCTGGTATTTCGCCGCGGTCCTGATGAACGCGCCGTTCCAGCGCGACATGGATAGCCGTGCCGGCGCCACGCCGACGACCATCGAATTCATCGGCAAGACGCTGGCGCAGCCGAAGCCGATCTTGCCGGCACCGCATCAGGTGGCGCAGAATGTCTACGAGAACACCGTGCTGCGCAGCCTTTCGAGCAACCGCAGCCTTGTCTATCACAGCTGGGTGACGCTCTCCTCGACTCTGCTCGGCTTCGGCTTCGGCATGCTGCTCGGCATCCTTCTTGCCGTGCTGATCGTGCACAATCGCGCCATGGACCGCTCGCTGATGCCCTGGCTGGTTGCGAGCCAGACCATACCGATCCTCGCCATCGCGCCGATGATCGTCATCATCTCCTACAATGTGCTGACCGGCGACAATGCGCTCGCCCATCTCCTGAACCTCGATTCCGACGCCTCCCGCCTCGTCTCCAAGGCGCTGATCTCCACCTACCTCTCTTTCTTCCCCGTCGCCGTCGGCATGGTGAAGGGATTGCGGTCGCCTGAGATCATGCATCTCGACCTGATGCGCACCTATTATGCGAGCCCCATGCAGACCTTCTGGAAGCTGCGCGTCCCGGCCTCGATCCCCTTCCTCTTCACGTCGATGAAGGTCGCGATCGCCGCAAGCCTCGTCGGCGCCATCGTCGGCGAACTGCCGACGGGGGCCGTTGCCGGCATCGGCTCGAAGCTGCTTGCCGGCTCCTATTACAGCCAGACCATCGATATCTGGGCAGCACTCGTCGCCGGATCGCTGCTGGCCGGCATCCTGGTGGCGATCGTCGGCCTTGCCGCCAAGATCGTCGACCGCGCCATGGGCGGGAGGCCGGCATGAGACATCTGACCTTCTCCTGGCAGGGCGTAACCGCCCTCCTCCTCTGCCTTGCAGCGCTGATCAGCCTGCCGCTGCTGGCCGACGGCGCGGCGCAGCCCTTCACCGACGGCACCGCCAGCCTCGTCTTCACCATCGTCATCGCCGCCGCCCTGCTGTCCTTCGCGCCGCAGCCGCCGGCCTATCGTGCCACCGTTCTGTTCATCGGCGCACATGGCGCCGCCTGGATGCTGCTTTCCGCGCTCTCGGGCAACGAGGGCATGGCGACGCGGGCATTCTTTCTGCTGCTCTTCGCCTGCTGGCTGCTGGCTTGGCGATGCGTCACCGAGCTGTCGAAACAGCAACCCGTTACCGCCTTCGGCAAATCGACGCTCCAACTGCTGATCCCGGCGATCTTCGGTGCCTGGATCCTTATCCTCTGGGAGGCGGCAACGCGCGGCGCCGGCATTCCTTTCATCATCCTGCCGCCGCCGAGCGCCATCGGCGCCCGCATCATGACCTCCCTGCCGATCCTCGGCGACGACGTCAGGCAGACGATCTTCAAGGCTGTCCTGATCGGTTATGCCGTCGGCTGCCTTGCCGGTTTCGCCGTCGCCGTACTGGCTGACCGCATCACCTTCCTGCGCCGCGGCCTTCTGCCGATCGGCAACATGGTGTCGGCCCTGCCGATCATCGGCGTCGCTCCCGTCATGGTCATGTGGTTCGGCTTCGACTGGCCTTCGAAGGCCGCCGTCGTCATCATCATGACCTTCTTCCCGATGCTGGTGAACACCGTCGCCGGCCTTGCCGCCTCCGGCAACATGGAGCGCGACCTGATGCGCACCTATGCATCGAGCGATTGGCAGACGCTGCTCAAGCTCAAGCTTCCGGCAGCCATGCCCTTCATTTTCAACGCACTGAAGATCAACTCGACGCTGGCGCTGATTGGTGCCATCGTTGCCGAATTCTTCGGGACGCCGATCGTCGGCATGGGCTTCCGCATCTCCACCGAGATCGGCCGCATGAATGTCGACATGGTCTGGGCGGAAATCGCCGTTGCGGCGCTGGCCGGCTCGATCTTCTATGGCGTCATCGCCCTGACGGAACGGGCGGTGACGTTCTGGCATCCGTCTATCCGTGGTGGCTAGGCGCGCGCGGGCTTCGCAAACGGGGTCCGGGCATAACTTCAGAGGGTAAGGACAAGAAAATGAAGAAGTTGATGGTTGCAATGATGGCGGGCGCCATGTCGCTTGCAGCGGCCCATGCGATGGCCGCCGACAAGGTGGTTCTGCAGCTGAAATGGGTCACGCAGAGCCAGTTCGGCGGATATTATGTCGCCAAGGACAAGGGCTTCTACAAGGAGGAAGGCCTCGACGTGGAGATCAAGCCGGGCGGTCCCGATATCGCCCCTGAGCAGGTGATCGCCGGCGGCGGCGCCGATGTCATCGTCGACTGGATGGGCGGCGCTCTCGTTGCCCGCGAAAAGGGCGTTCCGCTGGTCAATATCGCCCAGCCCTACCAGAAGTCAGGCCTGGAAATGATCTGCCGTAAGGACGGGCCTGTTAAGACCGAGGCCGATTTCAAGGGTCACACACTCGGCGTCTGGTTCTTCGGCAACGAGTACCCCTTCTTTGCCTGGATGAACAAGCTGGGCCTTTCCACGGACGGCGGCCCGAACGGCGTCACCGTGCTGAAGCAGAGCTTCGACGTGCAGCCGCTTGTCCAGAAGCAGGCCGACTGCATCTCGGTCATGACCTATAATGAATACTGGCAGGCGATCGATGCCGGCTTCAAGCCGGAGGAACTGACGGTTTTCAACTATACCGAGATGGGCAACGACCTCTTGGAAGACGGCCTTTATGTGATGGAAGACAAGCTGAAGGATCCGGCCTTCAAGGAGAAGATGGTCAAGTTCGTCCGTGCCTCGATGAAGGGCTGGAAATATGCGACCGAAAACCCCGATGAAGCCGCCGAGATCGTCCTGGACAATGGCGGCCAGGACGAAAACCACCAGAAGCGCATGATGGGCGAAGTCGCCAAGCTCGTCGGTGACGGCTCCGGCAAGCTGGACGAAGCGCTCTATGCCCGCACCGCAAAGGCGTTGCTCGATCAGAAGATCATCAGCAAGGAGCCCTCGGGCGCCTGGACGCACGACATTACCGACGCTGCGTCCAAGTAATCGCGGCAACATTGCGAGGGAAACGCGCGGGGAAGATCTCCGCGCGTTTCGTATTTTTCCCGCTTGCACGAAAAATCACCCTGCAACTGTCGCATTTGTCCGGGCTCAAACGTCATTGCGGTAGAGGCAGGATCAATCATCGTCATGCTCGCATAACCCTTCGGTGATTGATTCAGGTTCTGATGGTAACTATTATCGCTCATGGGGAATTGTTTTCTGCCGGGCTTGCATATCGAGCAAATCGATACCAATTAGAAGCCGATTTGCCGATGAGGGATGAAGACGGCAAATGATGTGCGGATACCCTTGAGAATGCAGGAAAGGCAGTGGCCTGGTCGCGAGCTGAAGGACAGACGCGCGAGTTCGGCCAACCTTGTTACAGGATTGGACGACGACGCATGGCACGCAGGCCGATTGGAATTTTAGGCGCATCCACCCTTTTTGCGGCGGCACTGGCTGCATCCACTGCATTTTCGCAGGAAGCGCCAGTCGCAAAACCGCAGCAGAACCTGCCGGCGATCGTCGTTACCACGGCGACGAACCGCACTCTCGTCGACCGTGTCATCGGCACGGGAACGGTCAAGCCCGTCGAGGAGGTCTATATCCAGCCGCAGGTCGAGGGCCTGTCGATCCGCACGCTGAAAGCCGACGTCGGCGACAAGGTTCAGGCCGACAGCACATTGGCGACGCTCAACGATGACGCGCTGGTCCTGGAGAAGAGCCAGATGATGGCGACGAAGGCCAAGGGCGAGGCAAGCCTCGCCCAGCTGCGCGCGCAGCTCATCGAGGCCCAGGCCAACGCCGAACAAGCCAGGCAGCAGCAGGCCCGCTCCCAGGAAATGGGCAAGAAGGGCACGGTTTCCACTGCCCAGGTCGAACAGGCCGATGCAACCGCCGCCGCGGCCAATGCCCGCGTCGTCTCCGCCGAACAGGCGATCGAGGTCGCCGAAGCCGATCTGAAGGTCTTCGACAGCCAGATCGCCGATGCCGATCTGAAGCTCGCCCGCACCGATGTGAAGACGCCGGTCGCCGGCACGATCGCCGCAAAGAACGCCAAGGTCGGCGCCATTGCCGCCGGCACCGGTGACCCGCTGTTCACCCTGATCCGCGACGGCGATATCGAGCTCGTCGCCGAGGTCGCCGAAAGCGACATCGTCAGGATCGTGGCCGGCCAGAAGGCGACGATTTCGCTTTCCGGCAGCCGCGAGAAGCTTTCCGGCGCAGTGCGCCTGGTGTCACCGACCGTCGATCCGACCACCCGCCTCGGGCTCGTTCATATCTCCATCGACGATGACAGCAAGGCGCGCTCCGGCATGTATGGCAGTGCCGAGATCATCGTGCGCGAGACCCAAGGCGTATCGCTTCCCCTGACCGCGGTCTTGACGAGCAATGAAGGCTCCTCGGCCCGCAAGGTCGAGGATGGTGTGGTAAAATTCGCCAAGATCGAGACCGGCATCCAGGACGGCGCCTATGTCGAGATCATCAATGGATTGAAGAGCGGCGATGAGGTCGTGGCCAAGGCGGGCGCCTATGTCCGCGACGGCGATCACATCACGCCGGTGCGTGAACAGCCCTCGGCTTCCAACTAAAGAGACCATCCGATGAATTTTTCAGCCTGGTCCATTCGAAATCCGATCGCGCCGCTGCTGGCCTTCTGCCTGTTGATATTCATCGGCATCCAGTCCTTCAACACGCTGCCGATCACGCGCTTCCCGAACATCGACGTGCCGCTGGTTTCGATCAGCGTGACGCAGAGCGGCGCTTCGCCGGCCGAACTCGAAATGCAGGTGACGAAGGAAATCGAAGACGCGATCGCCTCGATCACCGGCATCGACGAGATCCAGTCGACGGTGACCGACGGCAGCTCGCAGACCAACGTCATGTTCCGCATGGAAGTGCCGACGGAACAGGCTGTGCAGGACGTCAAGGACGCGATTGATCGCATCCGCAGCGATCTGCCGGCGACGGCCGAAACGCCGATCGTTACCAAGGTCGACGTCGAGGGCCAGGCGATCCAGACCTTCGCCGTTTCCTCGCCCGCCATGTCGCTCGAAGAACTCTCCTGGTTCGTCGACGATACGGTCAAGCGCGCCCTGCAGGGCCAGGCCGGCATCGGCCGCGTCGACCGCTACGGCGGCGCGGAGCGCGAAGTGCGCATCGAACTCACCCCCGCCAAGCTCGATGCCCATGGCATCACCGCGGCAAGCGTCAACCAGCAGCTGCGCGGCACCAACGTCGACCTCGGCTCCGGCCGCGGCCAGGTGGCCGGTAGCGAACAGGCGATCCGCGTTCTCGGCGATGCCCGCAATGTTGCCGAACTCGCAGACACGACGATCGCGCTGCCGAACGGCCGTTTCGTCAAGCTGTCCGACCTCGGCGTCATCAAGGACACTTATGAAGAGCCGAAATCCTTCTCGCGCTTCAACGATACGCCTGTTGTCACTTTCGGCGTCTTCCGTTCGAAGGGCGCCAGCGAGGTCAGCGTCGCCGAAACCGTAGCGCAGAGCCTCGACAAGGTCAGAAGCGAAAACCCGAATGTGAAGATCGAGATGATCGACGATTCGGTATATTTCACCTACGGCAACTACGAAGCCGCCATCCACACGCTGCTCGAAGGCGCGCTGCTCGCAGTCATCGTCGTCCTGCTCTTTCTCCGGAACTGGCGCGCGACCCTAATTTCGGCGATCGCGCTGCCGCTGTCTGCGATCCCGACTTTTTGGGTCATGGACATGATGGGCTTCTCGCTGAACCTCGTCAGCTTCCTGGCCCTGACGCTGGCGACCGGTATCCTTGTCGACGATGCGATCGTCGAAATCGAGAACATCGCCCGCCACATCAAGATGGGCAAGACACCCTACCGGGCGGCGATCGAGGCGGCGGATGAAATCGGCCTTGCCGTCATCGCCACCACCTTCACCATCATCGCCGTCTTCGTGCCGGTTTCCTTCATGCCGGGCATTCCGGGCCAGTACTTCATCCAGTTCGGCCTGACCGTCGCCTTCTCCGTCTTCTTCTCGCTGATGGTGGCACGCCTCATCACCCCAATGATGGCCGCCTATCTCATGCGCGCCGAAGACGGTGTCGACGACCATCACGACAATGACGGTCTGCTGATGAAGGGCTACACGCGCCTGATCCGCGGCACGACCGGGCATAAATATTCGCGATATCTGACACTATTCGCGGCGGTCGCCTTCCTCGTTGGTTCGGTTATGCTGCTGATGAAGGTTCCGGGTAGCTTCCTGCCGCCCGAAGACGCCTCGCGCATTGTTCTCTCCGTCGAACTGCCGCCGAATGCGCGGCTTGACGATACCGAGAAGACGGCGGACGCGATCTATGACAGGGTCAAAGATATCAACGGCGTCGAAAGCGTCTTCGTCCTCGGCGGTGCCTCGCCGAAGGGTGATCTCGAACTGCGCCGCGCGACGATCACGCTGGCACTCCACAAGCTCGACCAGTCGCTGGTCAAGAAGGTGGTCAACGACGTGCTCGGTGACATCCCGGTCATCGGTCCGATGCTGCCGAAGGTGGAAGTCCACGGCCGTGAACGCCCGCAATGGGATATCGAAAAGGAAGTCTTCGCGAAGGTGCGCGACATTCCCGACGTCCATATCCTGAAGCTCAACGACCGCGGCGAACGCGACCTCTCCTTCAACTTCCTCTCCAAGAACGAGAAGGATCTGAACGAGGCCGTCGGCATTCTGGAATCCAAGCTCCGCGCCGACCCGCTGCTCGCCAATGTCAGCGCCGACGGCGCCCTGCCCCGTCCGGAACTGCAGGTCTACCCGCGTAAGGATGAGGCCGCCCGCCTCGGCATCACGCCGCAGCAGATCTCCGAGACGATCCGCGTCGCCACCATCGGCGATGTCGATGCGGCCCTTGCCAAGATCTCGCTCGACGATCGCCAGATCCCGATCCGGGTGCAGGCGGCACTCGACATGCGCCGCGATCTTGCGGCCCTCCGGGCATTGAAGATCCAGACCGCCAGCGGCGGCACCGTTCCGCTCTCGAGCGTCGCCAATATCGACTATTCGGAAGGCGTAAGCTCGATCAAGCGCAACAACCGCAACCGTGTCGTCTCTATCGGCTCCGATCTACCGCAGGGCGTGGCGCTCGACACGGCTTCGGCCCGCTTCCGCGAGATCGTCGAGGCGGCCAACATCCCGGCCTCCGTACGCCTTGCCGAAAGCGGCGATACCAAGGTGCAGACAGAGATGCAGCAGAGCTTCGTCAACGCCATGTTGATGGGCCTGTTGCTGGTGCTGACGGTGCTGATCCTGCTCTTCAAGGATGTGATCCAGCCCTTCACCATCCTGTTCTCGCTGCCGCTTGCCATCGGCGGCGTCGCGGCGGCTCTGATCATCACCAGCAATCCGCTGTCCATGCCCGTCATGATCGGCATTCTGATGCTGATGGGTATCGTCACCAAGAACGCCATCCTGCTCGTCGATTTCGCGATCGAAATGCGCCATCAGGGCATGGCCCGTGTCGAAGCTATGGTCGAAGCCGGCCGCAAGCGCGCCCGGCCGATCATCATGACCTCGATCGCCATGTCGGCAGGCATGCTGCCTTCCGCGCTCGGCGTCGGCGAAGGCGGCTCCTTCCGCGCGCCGATGGCGATCGCAGTGATCGGCGGCATCATCGTCTCGACGGTGCTCTCGCTCGTCGTCGTGCCCTCCTTCTTCCTGATCATGGACGATCTCTCCCGCCTGCTCGGATGGATGTTCGGCCGCATGGTCGGCAGGAAGGACGAGGAGGAACTGCCTCTGTCGCCCGAGGATCTCACCCGCGTGACCCGCGAGAACCGCAGCGACATCGATGCGCTGGACGAGCGCCTGACGGCGATCGAAAAGCCGGAAGGCAAGCGCAAGAGTGCCAAAGGCAACGACACCAACGTTCTACGGCTGCCGCCTTTCGCAGCGGAATAAGCAAGATCCAGACAATGAAACGGGCCGGGAGATTACCCCCAGCCCGTTCGTTTTGCCGTTTTCGCTGCTGCGGCAGGTCCGACCGCTCAGAGCCCGCCCTGCTCCCTGAGGAAATTGACGATCGAACTGATGCCGTCGCCGCGCTTCATGTCCGAGAAGACGAACGGGCGGCTCGCGCGCATGCGCGTCGCATCCCGGTCCATCACCTCGAGATCGGCGCCGACATAGGGCGCCAGATCCTTTTTGTTGATGACAAGCAGGTCGGACCGGGTGATGCCGGGCCCGCCCTTGCGCGGGATTTCCTCGCCCTGGCAGACGGAGATCACGTAGATGGTGATATCGGCAAGATCCGGCGAAAAGGTCGCCGCCAGATTGTCGCCGCCGGATTCGATGAAGACGACGTCGAGATCGGGTATGCGCTCGTTGAGGCCGGCGATCGCCTGCAGATTGATCGTCGCATCCTCGCGGATGGCTGTATGCGGGCAGCCGCCGGTTTCGACGCCGACGATCCGCTCCGAGGGCAAGGCCTGCATGCGCACCAGCGCCTCGGCATCCTCGGTCGTATAGATGTCGTTGGTGACGACGGCGACGGAATAGTCGTCGCGCATCGCTTTGCAGAGCTTTTCCGTCAGCGCCGTCTTGCCCGAGCCGACCGGCCCGCCGATCCCGACGCGCAGAGGTCCGTTCCTTGATTTCATGTGTTTCACTCCAATCGAACCGGATGATAGCGACGGCGGCGGCGCGCGCCACCGTCAAATGACGCAGTTTCTGCGAATAATTGACATCCTCACGAGCGGAACAACCGCGTCGCCTGCGTCTCGTGGCGCAGGCTGGCGATATCGGCCTGCACGGTCGCCGATCCGAGATCGTCGAGCGACGACGCTGCCGCCCGTCGGGCAACCTCCGCAATGTGCTCTTCAAGGCCGGCCAACAGGGCAACACCGTCCCTCTGCCCGGCAACGCCGAGGCGGATACCGGACGAAACCGCTTGCGAGGCATAGGCGTGCAGGAAGACTGCGAGCACCTGCTCGGACCCTATGCCATGCGCACCGGCAACCGCGCCCACCGCGACGGGATAAGCGGTCTTGCCGGGCAGCCTCTCGAATACTTCGTCCGGCCAAGCCCGCGCCGCTGCGAGGAAGGCGTCACCGAGCAGCATGGTTTCCTGATGGCGCTCACGCGATCCGGCAAGAGCCTCGGCCAGAGCGGCGGTTTCGGCAAGGCGCCCGGCATCGGCCTGTTGCCTGTGGCTCTCGGCCAGAAGCACCGCATCATTCCAGACGGCACCATGGCCAATCAGAGTGCCGATCCAGTTTGCAAGCGAAGCAGCATCGACGACGAGCCCATCGGCCACTGCCCGCTCCAGCCCACCCGAATAGGCGAAGCTACCGACGGGAAAGGCCGGCGAGAGCCACGCCGTCAGGCGCAGCAATGCCTGCAGTTGGCGATCCCCTGTCATCGCGCCTCAATCGTGCTTGTGGCCGTGATGATGCCCGTGACCGTGGTCGTGATCGCAGCTGTGATCATGCTGGTGGTCGTGGCCATGCGCGTGGCCGTGATCATGTCCATGATCATGGCTGTGAGCGGCATGGCCGTGATCATGCGCATGGCCGCCATGGGAATGATAGGCTCCGCGCGCGGGTTGAAAGGGTTCGTCGATCTCCAGCACGGTGGCGCCGAGGCCCTGCAGCATCGAGCGGATGACATGGTCGCGCAGGATGACGATGCGGTGTTCCTCGATCTGGGCGGCAAGATGACGGTTGCCGAGATGCCAGGCGAGCTCGACGAGATGCGTGCGGTCGCGTCCGCGAATTTCGAAGAGTTTCTCGTCGGTGGCCAGAATCTCGATCAGCTCCCCATCCTCGCGCACCAGCAGGTCGCCATTGGCGAAGAGCACCGGATCCTTGAGATCGAGCATGACCATCTCGCCATTTTCCAGATGCAGCAGCTTGCGGCGCAGATGGCGCAGATCGTGCGGCAGCTTGACCTGGGCGGTCGGATGGGAGGACGGGGTACCGGCGGGAAGATAGGAAGTGACGCGCTGCATGATATGTCCGTTTTGCTGAGACGAACATGCAAAATAGTCTTTCCCGATGCAATCACCAATGGCCTTTTGCTCAGACCGGGGCGTTTATATCCCGTAAGCCTGCATCACGTTGTCGCTCTCAGCTCCCCTGCCCTTGGCATCGACGCCATTTTCGACGAGCCCGTGCTAGGCATGATGCAGGCCTTCCCGTTCATGCACGACGCGATTGCGCCCGAGCGCCTTGGCGAGGTAGAGCGCCCGGTCCGCCGAGGCATACACCGCCTGCTTGCTGCGCCCGGCGGCGAGATCGGCAACGCCGCCGGAAACCGTGATGCGGATATCGTGCCCCTCGGCCGCGATGGCACCGCTTGCGATCCGTGCTCGCACCCCTTCGATGCGTTCCATCCGCGCCTCCAGCGGCTCGCCGGAGACGATGACGCCAAACTCCTCCCCACCCAGCCGTGCAATGACGGACATTTCGTCGAAGGCGGATATGAGCATGGCCGAGACCGCGATGATGACGGCATCGCCGCAGGCATGGCCGAAACGGTCATTGATCGCTTTGAAGCGGTCGACGTCGAAAATGACAAGCGAGGCATTGCCCTCGGTTTTGTCGAGCGCCTCCGTGAAGGCGCGGCGGTTCAAGAGGCCGGAGAGCGTATCCGTGCGGCTGAGCTTTTCGAACTCCGCTCGCGAAACTGTCAACTCATGCATGGTAAACCCAGCGGTCAGCGACAGCATGCCGCAAACCGTGCCGCCGACAAGCCAGGAAAAAACGGCACCGAAGCCGATCGCATGCGAAAGGCTCACCGGCAGCAGCCCGAAAAAACCGAGTGGCGGTATCGTCAGTGCGAGGATGGCGCCTGAAAGAATGACGGCAAGAAAACTCATCCTTAACGCAAAGAGATAGACGTTCCTGCGATATTGAAAATCGCCGAAACCGGCCTGCAGCGACATCCAGCTTCTCATGAGAATCGACCTTCCTGCCCGGGCGTTTCACGGCATTGATAAGAGCCCAATTGCTGCGGGTGTCTTAATCGACTCGTTAAAATTCGAACGGTTTTGGACGATTTGACGGACAGATTTTTTCTAGCAGGGGATGCAAACATCCGATCCCTGAATGGGACAGCGCGAGTAGACGCCGAGATAATTGATATTAAACGCTTTTTTCCAGTTGGCCAGCGCGCCTGTTCCGGAATGGTTACCTGTGGAAAACGGCTCCCTATCGATTTTTACAACCAGACGGCGATCTCCGTTCACAATTCCGTTTACACCGGGACCGGTCCACAGCTGCATCAATTGTAGACACTGGCGGATAATCGCAATGATTGTGGAAGCGGGTTCCATAAGCCGGCTCGAAGCCCGGCCGAACGGAGTGCTGCAGCAGTCCAGGTGTTGCAGCCGAAGAGGGCGTTGAAATATCCCTTGGCCTCGAAGAACCGGTCGATCTCGCCGTAACCTGCGTTTGAGATCAGCTTCACCTCGCCCGCATCGCGGACAAAACTATCCGAGATGAAGCTGCGCAGCCGCGCCAATTGTTCGTCGCTGATATCGAAGGCCATAACGGCCGGCTGCGGCTCGGTGATATGACCGGCGAGATCCACGTGCAGCACCGAACGGTCGATCGTCAGCGCCCGCAGCACCGGCAGCGGCTTCAGCTCCGACCAGGTCGGCGTTTCCAGATAGAAGGCGCGGCCGCCCCAGCCAATGACGAGCCATTCCGCGTTCGGATGGCCGAGCGGAAAACCGGGATCGTCGAGGAAGGAAAAGGCCGCCCGCGTTTCCTCGTCGAGCGGAATGGCAATATCGGTATGGATCGCTCCCGACAGAAGCAAGATCCGGTGGGACGCCGCCGCGGACGATGCTTCGACCGGCGCAATCAGCGGCCGGGGAACGAAGGTTCCGGCCGTCGCCAGAGCAACGACCAGCAATACGATCCGCAACAGCCAGCGGATGCCTTTTTTCATCGGAACCGTCCGGCGCGCACGGAACGAGCGGGCCTAGAACAGGAAATAGCGCTGCGCCATCGGCAGCACCGTCGCTGGCTCGCATGTCAGCAATTCGCCGTTCGCCCTGACTTCATAGGTCTCCGGATCGACCTCGATCGCCGGCGTCAGGTCGTTGTGGATCATCGATGCCTTGGAGATGCCGCCGCGGGTATTCTTCACCGCCACCAGCTCCTTGGCAACGCCGAGCCTGCCTTTCAGGCCGGCATCGAGCGAGGCCTGGCTGACGAAGGTCACGGAGGAATTGGTGAGGCTCTTGCCGTAGGAAGCGAACATCGGCCGGTAGTGCACCGGCTGCGGCGTCGGTATCGAAGCGTTCGGATCGCCCATCGGCGCTGCCGCGATCGAGCCGCCGAGCAGCACCATGTCGGGCTTCACACCAAAGAAGGCTGGGTTCCACAGCACGAGGTCGGCGCGCTTGCCGATTTCGACGGAGCCGATCTCATGGCTGAGACCATGCGCGATCGCCGGATTGATCGTGTATTTGGCGATATAGCGGCGAACGCGGAAATTGTCGTTGTCGCCTTTCTCTTCCTTTAGCCGGCCGCGCTGACGCTTCATCTTGTCGGCCGTCTGCCAGGTGCGAATCGCCACTTCGCCGACGCGGCCCATGGCCTGGCTGTCGGACGAGATGATCGAGAATGCGCCGATATCGTGCAGAATGTCCTCGGCCGCGATCGTCTCCTTGCGGATACGGCTTTCGGCAAAAGCGATATCCTCGGGGATCGACGGCGACAGGTGATGGCAGACCATCAGCATGTCGAGATGCTCGGCAATCGTATTGACCGTATAGGGCCGCGTCGGATTGGTGGACGACGGGATGACGTTCGGCTGGCCGCAGATCTTGATGATATCGGGCGCGTGCCCGCCGCCTGCCCCTTCCGTGTGGAAGGCATGGATGGTGCGACCCTTGATGGCGCCGATCGTATCCTCGACGAAGCCGCTTTCGTTCAGCGTATCGGTGTGGATCATCACCTGCACGTCATAGTCGTCGGCGACCGACAGGCAGCAGTCGATCGCGCCCGGCGTCGTGCCCCAGTCTTCGTGCAGCTTCAGCGAAGTGGCGCCGGCCAGCACCATCTCGGTCAGCGCGCCCGGCAGCGAGGCGTTGCCCTTGCCGGCAAAGGCGAGGTTCATCGGGAAGGCGTCGGCCGCTTCGATCATCCGCGCGATATGCCATGGGCCGGGCGTGCAGGTGGTGGCGAGCGTGCCATGCGCCGGTCCCGTGCCGCCGCCGAGCATGCAGGTCATGCCCGACATCAGCGCTTCTTCGATCTGCTGCGGCGCGATGAAGTGGATATGGCTGTCCATGCCGCCAGCCGTGACGATCTTGCCTTCGCCGGCGATCGCTTCGGTGCCAGGGCCGACGATGATATTGACGCCGGGCTGCGTATCGGGATTGCCCGCCTTGCCGATCGCCGCGATGTGCCCGTTCTTGAGGCCGATATCGGCCTTGTAGATGCCTGTATGGTCGACGATCACCGCATTGGTGATGACCGTATCGACCGCGCCGTCCGCCCGTGTCACCTGGCTCTGGCCCATGCCGTCACGGATCACCTTGCCGCCGCCGAACTTCACCTCCTCGCCATAGGTCGTGAAATCCTTCTCGATCTCGATGAAGAGCTCCGTATCGGCAAGGCGCACCTTGTCGCCGGTCGTCGGTCCGAACATGCCGGCATAGGCGGCGCGCGAGATCTTATAGGGCATCCATCAGACTCCGTAGAAGGAAGAGACAAGCGTTTTTCCGCCGAGCCGTCTGATGCGGCCGCCGGCAATATAACTATCGACAAACTGTCGTTCGGCCGCGAACGGATGCCATTCCCAGCCGACGTGGCCGAAACCGGCCAACATCACTTCGGCTTCGGGAAATTTGCTCAGCACCTCGGCAATGACGATCATGCCGCTGCTCGGCACGACATAGGGCGCGGGCGCAAAAGCCGAAAGCGAGGCATCGACGGCCTCGTGAACCGACTTTTCGATCACCACATGTGTCTTGCCGGTCAGCGCGCAGAAGGCTTCGAACGCGTCGGTATAGTCGTCGCAGAAATCGTCGAGATCGGGATGCGAGACCGCAAGCGGCGCCCGCATGGCGGCGAATTTCGTCGGGTCGCGAACGCTCCAGATTTCTTGAGCCGAAACGACGCCGGGATGGGTCCGCCACTCCCGCGGGCCGAGCATCGCCTTTGCCGGGCGGCCGGTATTGCAAACCGCCACGGCGTCCGTCCGACTGCCGCCGGCGCCATAGGAACGGCAATCGTTGAAGCGGATGACGAAATCGGCGGCATCGATGATGCCCGCCTCTCCCTCACCAATCTCGCCATTGCCGACGATCACGATCTTCCTGATCACCTTAGTTGCTCATCGTGTCTTCGAGCTCTTTCAGCTCTTGCGTCCGTTTGTCAGTGATGTTGGCGAGACATCCGGCGACCAGCATCGGCTCCATCGTGCCGCCACGGGCCTGGAAGCCAAAGGCGTCGCACTCGGCGTCGCGATAATCGATCCAGGCGCGCTGTGCCTTGACCAGCGCCTGCTCCGCGCCCTTCATGTCGCCATCGAGATCCTTGTCGATCGCCGCAAGAGCCGCCCGGGTCTTCTTATATTGCGCATTCAAAGCTTTGTCCGCGGTCTCGTGGCGCGCCGCCTCGCAGGAGGTCATGTCCGATTGCGTCTTGGGATTCTGGCAATCGATGTCCTGAGCAGAGGCACCACCCGCGGCCAGCTGCATCGCCGCCCCGATGAGGCAGATGTTCAAACGCATGCATCCCTCCCGTTAAAGCTTGCCCATCACCAGCTGACGGAAACCATAGACCTCGCGCTTGCCGGAAAGCGGGATCAGCGTCACCGAACGCGTCTGCCCCGGTTCGAAACGCACGGCCGTTCCCGCGGGAATATCGAGCCGCTTGCCATGTGCGGCCGCGCGGTCGAAGGAGAGCCCGGCATTGGTCTCGGCGAAATGATAGTGGCTGCCGACCTGCACCGGCCGGTCGCCCGTATTGGAAACTTCCAGCGTCACCGTCGGTGCGCCGGCATTGAGTTCGATGTCGCCCTTTGCGGCAATGATCTCGCCTGGAATCATCTCGTTCCCCTCAAGCTGCCCTGGGCGCGCAGCCCTCGGCCTTCAGCACGCGTTTCGTCGACGCCGGATGTTTGGCGAGCATATCAGCCGGCCTGATGGGCCTCGCAACGAGATTGCAGCCGCAATTCGGGCAGGCGCCCTTCAGCACATCGTCTGCGCAATCGGCGCAGAAGGTGCATTCATAGGTGCAGATCCGCGCCTCGGCGCTCTCCGGCGGCAAATCCTTGTCGCAGCACTCGCAGTTGGGCCTGAGCTCCAGCATTCTACTTCCTCACCGGATCGGTTCGTGGACGGTGACGAGCTTGGTGCCATCGGGGAACGTCGCCTCCACCTGCACGTCATGGATCATCTCGGCAATACCCTCCATCACCTGGTCGCGGCCAATCACATGGGCGCCGGCCTCCATCAGCTCGGCGACCGGACGGCCGTCACGGGCGCCCTCGACGACGAAGTCGCTGATCAGCGCGATCGCTTCGGGATAGTTCAGCTTGACGCCGCGCTCCAGCCGCCGCCGCGCCACCATCGCCGCCATTGAAATCAGCAGCTTGTCTTTTTCTCTCGGAGTAAGGTTCATTGCTTGCCCATCTGCTTGATGCTTAGCTTTAGAGATTCCAGACTTTCGGCACAGGCGCACCGTTGCGCAAGACGGAAATGACAGGGATCAGGATTTTTCTCAGCGTGAAGCCGTCGGCCGCCGCAAGGCGAACGACCAGCTTGCCGCTCCAGGCGCTTGCGCCGCCCATCATTCCCTCGATGAGCGGCCGGACCCTGCCGAGATAGGCTTCCGCCAGCGGCCCGGCATAAAGCAGCGTCGCGAAGGCAACCTGACCGCCGAGCACC
Organism: Rhizobium croatiense; assembly: GCF_019793465.1. GTDB lineage: Bacteria > Pseudomonadota > Alphaproteobacteria > Rhizobiales > Rhizobiaceae > Rhizobium > Rhizobium croatiense. The sequence goes on from NZ_JAILYJ010000006.1 coordinate 219,511, forward strand.
GCCTGGCGCGCCGCCAGCGCCGCAACGCCCTCGGAAAGCCTGAGCTCCTCGGCATGGATCAGCCGGCCCGAGCGGCGGATGCGCCAGCGGTCGCGGAAAAGCCCTGATACCACCGCCTCGCCCATTGCCTTGCGGCCGAGCAGCACGGCTTCGACGGCGAGGAATTCGGCGCTCTTGTCGAGATCGACGTCCAGCCGGCGAAAAAGTGCCGATCGGTCGAAGAGGATCGTTTCTTGCGGCAGCCAGTCGACGCGGGCTTGGGCTCCGACCTTGATGCTGGTCGTCACTTCAGCGGTGCCGGCCGATGCCTTGTAGATCTTCTCACAAGCCTGGGTGGTGACGTCGATCTTGGTGCCGGCGCCGGCGTCAACGCTCCACTCCATCCGGTCGCCGCCGGTCAACCCGCCTGATGTGTTGATGATGACCGCTTCCATCGAGGCATCGAAGGTATCCGGCAGGCGGATCTTCGCCGCGCCTTCCTGATAGAGCTCGCGGATACGCGTGCGGCCGGCGAACAGCTTTGCCGCCAGATGCCCGCGTCCCTCTGCTCTTTGCGGTCTCGTGCTCGCCGCCACGCTGGTCATATTGTCCCTTTCGGTCGCGCCACCGTTTTCATTCAAGCGCGCGTATGACGGAAAGCAAGCAATTCCTGTGCCGTCCAGCGATACCGCAGCGGACCTGCAAGACTGGAAGGGCGCAACACCACCTGCCGAAAAATACGGCATCTGCCGGTCAAACGGTCAGATGACGGCGAGCCTCCGGCGTATCTAGCGTCTCGGCAAGTCCTTCATGCACGATCTCGCCGCGATCCATGATGTAGACGTAGTCGGCAAGCTCCCGGCAGAAATCGAGATATTGTTCGACGAGCAGGATCGCCATGCCGGTGGAATCGCGCAGGTAGCGGATCGCTCGGCCGATATCCTTGATGATCGACGGCTGGATGCCTTCGGTCGGCTCATCGAGCACGAGGATCCTCGGCCGCGTCACCATCGCCCGGCCGATCGCCAGCTGTTGCTGCTGCCCGCCGGAAAGATCGCCGCCGCGACGCGACAGCATCGACTTCAGCACCGGGAAAAGGCTGAAGATATCGTCGGGGATGTAGCGGTCGCGGCGGCCGAGCGGAGCAAAGCCGGTTTCGAGATTTTCCTTGACCGTCAGCAACGGGAAAATCTCCCGCCCCTGCGGCACATAGCCGATCCCTTGCTTGGCGCGGGTGAAAGGCGGCAGGCCGTTCAGCCTGGTATCGTTGAAGGTGACGGTGCCGGCCGACAGCGGATGCTGGCCGGTCACGGCGCGCAGGAGCGAACTCTTGCCGACGCCGTTGCGTCCCAGCACGCAGGTAATCTTGCCCATCTCCGCTTTGATTGAGATGCCGCGCAGCGCCTGCGCCGCGCCATAATGCAGATTCGCGTTTTCGACTGTCAGCATGAGTTCACCCATTCCTCATCAGTTCATCAGCGTACGCCTCAGCATCTGCAAGACGTACTCCTGTTCTTTCGTTCTCTCGCCGCCAACTGCGGCAACGTCCTCGGCAATGCCGATCAGCTGCTGACGCTCCTGCATGTCGAGCGCCTTTAGCCAGAGATCCCGGAAGCGGCGGATCGGATCTTCGGGGCTGGTCACGCTCCTGGACGCCCACTCGCCGAAAACCAGCACCTCTTCCATATCGCCCGGCCGGATGATGCCCTTCATGCGGTTGCGGACGACATCCTTCGCCGCGTCGAGATACATCGGCTTCTCGTTGCCAAGGCAGAAGAAGAAGGCCACTGCCGCAATCACCGGATCGGCGATCGAGGCCAGCGGCGCTGCCTCCGCCTGCTTGCGAAGCTTTCCGCGCTTATAGGCACCCCGCATGCGCTCGACGGAATCGATGATCTCGTTTCCCGCCTCACGCACCATTTTAAAACGCCAATACCAGATGACCGCGCCGCTGATCGACGCGACCAGAATACCGAGAAAAGCCATGATGAAACCCCACGATAAAACCCGCTCGTTTTAGAGCGTGTTCTCTTGTCAGGTTCAAGCCTGCAGTTGCATTCATCACCGCCCCAGATAGTTCTCGATCACCTTCGGATCGGCGCTGACGAAGTCGATCGAGCCTTCCGCCAGCACCGAGCCTTCTGCAAGGCAGGTCACCTTGACGCCGAGGTCGCGGATGAAGCCCATATCGTGTTCGACGACGACGACCGAGCGGGTCCTGGCAATGTCCTTGAGCAGGATCGCCGTCTCCGCCGTTTCCGCATCGGTCATGCCGGCCACCGGCTCGTCGACCAGCAGCAGCTTCGGCTCCTGCGCGAGCAGCATGCCGATCTCCAGCCACTGCTTCTGCCCGTGCGAGAGGTTGGCGGCCAGTTCGTCGCGCCGGTGCGTCAGCCGCACCGTCTCGAGGATCTCCTCGATGCGTGCCTTGTCCTCCCCTGAAAGCCGGTAGATCAGCGTCGAGAACACCGAGCGGCGGCGGTTGAGCGCCAATTCGAGATTGTCCCAGACCGTATGGCTTTCGAAGACCGTCGGCTTCTGGAATTTGCGGCCGATGCCGAGCTGAGCGATATCGGCTTCGTCCTTCTTGGTGAGGTCGATGGTGCCGTTGAAGAATACCTCGCCTTCGTCAGGCCTGGTCTTGCCGGTGATGATGTCCATCATCGTCGTCTTGCCGGCGCCGTTCGGGCCGATGATGGCGCGAAGTTCGCCCGGTTCGATGACGATCGACAGCGAATTCAGCGCCTTGAAGCCGTCGAAGGAAACCGAGACGCCGCTGAGATAAAGCACGCTGGTGGGTTTGACGTCGGGGATCATGACCTTCACTCCGCTGCCTGGATTTTCGGCTCGATGCCGTCTTCCTGCACCGCCGGCGGCACAGGCTTGTTGACGACTTTCCGCTTGGCGAAATAATGCGAGACCGTGCCGACGACGCCCTTCGGCAGGAACAGCGTGACGGCGACGAAGAGACCGCCGAGCGCAAACAGCCAGAACTCCGGAAAGAGGCCGGTGAAGATCGTCTTGCCGCCATTGACCAGGATCGCGCCGATTATCGGCCCGATCAGTGTCCCCCGCCCGCCGACAGCCGTCCAGATGACGACTTCGATGGAATTGGCCGGCGCGAATTCGCCGGGATTGATGATGCCGACCTGCGGCACGTAGAGCGCGCCGGCTATGCCCGCCATCATCGCCGAGACGACGAAGGTGAAGAGCTTGAAATGCTCGACCCTGTATCCGAGAAAGCGCGTGCGGCTTTCCGCGTCGCGCACGCCGACCAGCACCTTGCCGAACTTCGAGCGCACGATTGCCGAGGCGATCGTCAGCGAGAGCGCCAGGAAGACCGCGGTCGCGGCAAAGAGGCTGGCGCGCGTTCCGTCGGCCTGGATGTTGAAGCCGAGGATATCCTTGAAGTCGGTCATGCCGTTATTGCCGCCGAACCCCATGTCGTTGCGGAAGAAGGCAAGCAGCAGCGCATAGGTCATCGCCTGGGTGATGATCGAGAGGTAGACGCCGTTCACGCGGGAGCGGAAGGCGAACCAGCCGAAGACGAAGGCGAGCAGGCCCGGCACGGCGAGCACCATCAGCGCCGCGAACCAGAACTGGTCGAAACCGTACCAGAACCAGGGCAGCTCCTTCCAGTTCAGGAACACCATGAAGTCGGGCAGGACTGGATCGCCATAGACGCCGCGCGAGCCGATCTGGCGCATCAGATACATGCCCATCGCATAACCGCCGAGCGCGAAGAAGGCGCCGTGGCCGAGCGAGAGGATGCCGCAGAAACCCCAGACGAGATCGAGCGCCAGCGCCAGCAGCGCATAGGTCAGATACTTGCCGAACAGCGCCATGATATAGGTCGGAATGTGCAGCGGATGGCTCGGGCCGGTCGCAAGGTTCAGGACCGGCACCAGAATGGCGACCGCCAGCAACAGCGCGACGGCGACAGAGATCCTGCGATCGAGAGACCGGAGAAGGAAGGCCGTTATCATGCTTCCACCGCCCTTCCTTTGAGTGCGAAGAGCCCGCGCGGACGCTTCTGGATGAAGAGAATGATGAGGACGAGCACCAGAATCTTGCCGAGCACGGCGCCGGCGAAAGGCTCGAGGAACTTGTTGACGACGCCGAGCGACAAGGCGCCGACCAGCGTGCCCCAGAGATTACCGACACCGCCGAAGACGACGACCATGAAGCTGTCGATGATGTAATTCTGGCCGAGGTTCGGCGAGACGTTGTCGATCTGCGAGAGCGCCACGCCCGCCATGCCGGCAATGCCCGAGCCGAGCGCGAAGGTGAAGGCGTCCACCCAGCCGGTGCGGATACCCATGGAGGAAGCCATGCGCCGGTTCTGGGTGACCGCCCGCATCTGCAGACCGAAGGCCGAGCGCTTGAGCAGCATCAGAAGCGTCAGGAACACGACCATCGAGAAGACGATGATCCAAAGCCGGTTCCAGGTGATGACAAGCCCGCCGAAGTCGAAAGCGCCGGACATCCAGCTCGGGTTGCGGACCTCGCGATTGGTCGGGCCGAAATAGCTGCGGATTGCCTGCTGCAGGATCAGCGAAACGCCCCAGGTGGCAAGCAGCGTCTCTAGCGGCCGGCCATAGAGATAGCGGATCACCGAACGTTCGATGACCAAGCCGACGAGGCCGGTGAAGAGGAAGGCGGCCGGCACCGCAAAGGCCAGCGAATAATCGGCGAGCGAAGGAAAGGCCGAGGCGATCGTTTCCTGCACGACATAGGTCGTATAGGCGCCGATCATCACCATTTCGCCATGCGCCATGTTGATGACGCCCATCACGCCGAAGGTGATGGCAAGACCGATCGCAGCAAGCAGCAGCACCGAGCCGAGCGACAGGCCGTACCAGACGTTCTGGACGACATCCCAAAGCGCCAGATCGCGCTTGATCGAGTCGATCTCGGCCTGGATTGCCGGCTTCAGATCGTCGGGCGCGGTCGCCATCGCCATCGACAGGATCGTCAGCGCATTCCGGCCGCCGCGGGCGGCGATCGTATCGATCGCGGCCTTCTTCTCCTCGATGCCGGCGTCGCTCTTCAGCACCATCACGGCCCGCGCCGCTTCCATCGTGTTTTTGATCTCACCGTCCCTCTCGGCCGACAGGGCCGAATTCAGGAGATCGAGATTGCCGGGATCGGCATCCTTGAGCATGCCCGCGGCCGCTGCGAGCCGCGCGGAGCGATCCGGGCTCAGCAGCGTCAGCTGGCTCATCATGGTCGTAATCGTGGTGCGCAGCGCGTTGTTGATCTTGACCTTGGACATCATGTCGGGGTCGATGTCAGCCACCGCCTCGCCGGTGATCGGATCGGAATAAGTCGGCTCGTCCTCCGTGCCGCCCTGCACGAGAACGGGGCCGCCTTCCGAATTGACGTAGAGCTGGCCGTCGCTCAGCTGCTGCAGGATCTGGCTGACATGAGAATCCCCGGAAGCGACGAGTGCCCGGATCGCCGCATCGCGCTCGGGAAAGCCGCCGACGCCGAGCGCATCGACAAGGGTGTGCACATCGTCCTGGGCGCGAAGGCCGGCCTCCGATAGCGTCAACCCCGAAATCAGGCACAATGTCAGAAGAAAAATCTTGATGGCGCGAAACATCGGCTCTCTCGCCTTGATTGTCGCTGACCTGGAGGCGCAGCGGTAAGGACGGAGCTTCCGCCCGGATCAGCTCCGGACGGAAGTCTTCAGGCTGTCAACGGATCAGGTCTTCCTCAGGAGCCCTTGCCGCCGCACTTGCCGGTCGCAACATTGAAGTTGCCGCAGTTGAGGGGCTTGCGCCAATCGGAGATCAGGTCCTTGGAGTCGGGCAGGTAATCCGACCATTCGTCGCCGACGACGGCAGGCGTCTGCTGGACGATTTCGAACTGGCCGTCGGCCTGGATCTCACCGATCAGCACCGGTTTGGTGATGTGGTGGTTCGGCATGACGGTGGCATAGCCGCCGGAGAGGTTCGGAACGGTGACGCCGATGATGTTGTCGAGAACGGCATCGGTGTTGGTGGTGCCGGCCGCCTGCACGGCCTTCACCCAGGCGTTGAAGCCGATATAGGCGGCTTCCATCGGGTCGTTGGTCACGCGCTTGTCGTTCTTGGTGAACGCATGCCATTCCTTGATGAACTTCTTGTTGGCCGGGCTTTCGACCGACTCGAAGTAGTTCCAGGCGGCAAGATGGCCGACGAGCGGCTTGGTGTCGAGACCGGCAAGCTCTTCTTCGCCGACGGAGAAAGCGACAACAGGAATATCGGTTGCCTTGACGCCCTGGTTGCCGAGTTCCTTGTAGAAGGGCACGTTGGCATCGCCGTTGATGGTGGAGACGACGGCGGTCTTCTTGCCGGCCGAGCCGAATTCCTTGATCTTGGCGACTTCCGTCTGCCAGTCGGAGAAGCCGAAGGGCGTGTAGTTGACGAGAATGTCTTCCTTCGGAATGCCCTTGGATTCGAGATAGGCCTCAAGGATCTTGTTGGTCGTGCGGGGATAGACGTAGTCGGTACCTTCGAGCACGAAGCGCTTCACGCCTTCGGTGTTCATCAGGTAGTCGACAGCAGGGATCGCCTGCTGGTTCGGCGCAGCACCGGTGTAGAAGATGTTGCGCGAGGATTCTTCGCCTTCATACTGCACCGGGTAGAAGAGCAGCGAGTTCAGTTCTTCGAAAACCGGCAGCACCGACTTGCGTGAAGACGACGTCCAGCAACCGAAAACTGCTGCGACCTTGTCCTTTTCGATCAGCTCGCGTGCCTTTTCGGCAAACAGCGGCCAGTCGGAAGCCGGATCGACGACGACGGCCTCAAGCTTCTTGCCGAGAAGACCGCCCTTCTTGTTCTGCTCGTCGATGAGCATCAGCATGGCGTCTTTGAGCGTGGTTTCGGAAATCGCCATGGTGCCGGAAAGCGAATGCAGCACGCCGACCTTGATCGTGTCGTCGGCGGCAACTGCACCGCTGAAAGTGGCCGAAGCCGCCATGATGGCGCCGAGCGCAGCGCCTGTAATAGTGGTTCTGAGATTCATCTGATTGAACTCCCCTCTTTGTTCCGCAACAGGCCGGAAACGGAAATCAACTGTTGCCGAGGGGACTATCGGGTGCCGCAGCGCGAAAACACATACGCAAAATGACGTAGGCGCAGGGGGTAAACGGGCAGGCCGGAAGCAAGGGCATCCCCGCAGCCGGGGACGCCCTCCATCTGTGAGACGGAAATCAGCCGTCGATCGTCAACGTCACCGATGTCGAGCCGTAGGAGAGGCTCGCCTTATGGCCGGAGATGGTGAACCTGCCGAAGCTGCCGGTGACGTTGCCTGCTTTCAGGATCTCGATTTTCGTTCCGGGCGTCCGGGTGAAGCCCTCGGCAAGCGTCACGTCGAGATCGCCGGCGAGTTCTGCCTTGCCCTCGACAACGAGGGTGCCGGCGCCGTTCGCGCCGAGTGCAAGCTTCGCCACAGCTTTAGCGATCTGCTGATAATCGCCCCCCACGATCAACGGCTTGTCGGCCGCCACCACGAGCGAACCGCCGTTCACCGTCAGCCCGCCTGTGCCGAAAGCCGAAGACGAACCGGCGACCAGCACGCCTTCTTCCAGAACGGTGCCGCCCGCATAGCTGTTGGCGCCTGAAAGACCGAGGATGCCGCTGCCGCTCTTCACCAGCCTGCCCTTGCCGCCGATGTCGTTGCGCCAGGTGTCGATTGCACTGAAGCCACCCTTGGCCGCATCCATCGTCACAATCACATCCTGGTCGAAAGCGCCATAGCCGTCGGCGGCGGCAAACAGGTTGAGGCGGCCGTAACCCTCGGCGTCGTCGATGAGCGGATAGCCCGAGGCGATCGCCGTCGTCTTCAGAACCTCGCGGCGCTGCCCGCCATCAAGATAGGGCAGACGCGTTTCGAGAAGCGCTTCGGCGCCCTGCGGCACGCGGGCGGGCTGATCGGTCGGATGGATCGCCGGCAGGCCATAGGTAAGGCGCTGCAGAACATAGGCACGGTTGGCGTCATGATCGGCAAAACGGTCTGCGGCAAGTGGCGCCGCATGAGCGGCGACTTCGAGCGCACCCGCATCCGCAACTCCAGACTTTGCGATCAGCCACGACTGCGCCTGGGCATAGGCATCGCTCTTCAGCGCGGCATTGTCGGCCTTGTTCAGGTTATAGACGACCGTCGCAGTGCCGAGCATGCGGCCGCCCATCACGTCGAGTGGAGAATGCATGCCGGCGAGGATGCGGTCTTCGCCCAGTTCGCTGGCGCGCGTGATCATTTCCTGGAAGCGCTGCGGCACGAGATAGGCCATGGCGAGCGCATCGCGCCATGCTTCCGCCGTATGTCCGCTCGGGAAGCCGCCATCCTCGACCGGCTTGCTGCTCTTGGCAGGCTCGAGCGTCGGGACGACCGAGACGTCCTGGCTCCAGCGATAGGGGCGCGCATATTTGAAGTAGCGCTTGGCGGGCTCCGTCGATCCGTCACCGCTTGCCGCGTTGAGGAAGTCGATGGCAAGGCCCATATCGGGATTGGCCTCGGTCTTGTTTTCCGTGTCCGGCTTGCTGCCGGCGCCGCGATTGTTGCCCTTGTCGTCATATTTAACCGTCGTCGCATCGGCCGCCACCTCAGTAATCGTGGTGGTCTGTTTGGAACCGGCCTTCCAGGCATCCGTCAGAGGGCCGAGGCCGTCGACGATGCTGGCATTCTTGCCGCGCCGATCGTCGAGATAGGCGGCCACAGCCTGCTCGGGCGTCCGCGCTTTGGTCACCTTGACGGCATAAGCGATATTCGCGTCATGGACGAGCTTGTTGACGATCTGGCCGTCGGTCTTGCTGAAGGGAATACCGTCCCAATCCGTCTTGGCGACCGCCGCGCAATTGTCCTTGGCAGGAGCGTCGACGCCGGCATCGACGAAAGGCGTGCGCGGCCTCCAGACCTCCAGGAAGCCGGAGAGGAGATGAACGGCGGCGTTGGTGTCGGCAGTCGAGAAGCAGGCGTCACCACGCTTGTTGGTATTTCCGGTCTCGGCGTAAGGCACCTTTGCAGCCGTGGCCTGATCGGCGGCAGCAAGCGACGGGACGATCGAAACCAGGCAGACGAGAGCGGTGCTCAAACGGAAAAGGCTTAAAACAGACATGGATGCACCCGAAATGGTTGAACGAACGGCGGGAGGGTTAGAGCGCTTATGTGACAGTGCCGTTTCAAAAATATTACTGTTCTGCGAATCTGCCGGTGCTCCGCCTCTTGCCTTTCCCGTCCATCCCGCCAAAACTGCGGGCAGAAGATGAGCCCAACGAGAGTGCCGGAAAGAGGGCATGACAGCGCGCCAACGCATCATTCCGGTGAGACGCGAATATAATCGCTGGGTCGCCAACCAGACGCTTGAAGACTATGCGCTGCGCTTCACCGCAAAGAGCGCCCGCCATTTCTCCTCCGAGCGCATTTCGCAGACCGCCATCGGTGCGATCTCCTTCCTGGCGCTCGAAGCGATTGGCGGTGCGATCACCCTCTCCTACGGCACCACCAACGCCTTCTACGCCATCATCGTCGCCTCGCTGGCCATGCTGGCGATCGGCCTGCCGATCAGCCGCTATGCCATCCGTCACGGCGTCGATATCGATCTTCTGACGCGCGGCGCCGGTTTCGGCTATATCGGCTCCACCATCACCTCGCTGATCTATGCAAGCTTCACCTTCATGCTGTTTGCGATCGAAGCATCCATCATGTCCGGTGCATTGGACCTCACGCTCGGCATTCCCCTCTGGATCGGCTATATCGTCAGCGCCGTCATGGTGATCCCGCTGGTGACGCACGGCGTGCGGCTGATCAGCAAGTTCCAGCTGATCACCCAGCCCTTCTGGATCGTGCTGAACATCCTGCCCTTCATCTTCATCGCTTTCATGGACTGGGAGAAGTTCGATCTCTGGCGCGCCTTTTCCGGCATCCGCCACGCCTCCGGCCCGCCCGGCACCATCGCCGATTTCGATCTGGTGGAGTTCGGCGCCGCCTCCGCCGTCATCCTGGCGCTGATGTCGCAGATCGGCGAGCAGGCCGATTTCCTGCGCTTCCTGCCGCCGGTGCCGCAGCGCAAATGGCGCCATCGCCTGGCCGTCTTCCTTGCCGGCCCCGGCTGGGTCATCATTGGTGCGCCGAAGCTGCTTGCCGGCTCCTTCCTCGTCGTGCTGACCTTCACCTCCGGCGTACCGCTCGACCGCGCCGCCGACCCCGCGCAGATGTATCTCACCGCCTTCGGCTACATGGTTCCCTGGCACAATGCCGCGCTGCTGCTGATGGCGGCCTTCGTCGTCGTCTCGCAGCTCAAGATCAACGTGATGAACGCCTATGCCGGATCTCTCGCGTGGTCGAACTTCTTTTCGCGGCTGACCCACAGCCATCCCGGCCGCGTCATCTGGCTGGTCTTCAACGTCGCGATCGCCCTGCTCCTGATGGAGCTCGGCATCTACCGGCTGCTGGAGGAGACGCTCGGCATCTTCTCGATCATCGCCATGGCTTGGCTCTGCACGATCTCCGCCGATCTCTTCATCAACAAGCCGCTGGGGCTCGCCCCGCCCGGAATCGAGTTCAAACGCGCTCATCTCTACGACATCAACCCGGTCGGCCTCGGCGCCATGACGCTGTCGGCAACGGTGTCGCTGATCGCTCATTTCGGCGCCTTCGGCCCGCTCGCCGCCTCGCTTGCCCCCTATATCAGCCTTGTCGTCGCGCTCGTCGCCTCGCCGGCACTCGCCTGGGTGACGAAAGGCAAGTTCTATCTCGCCCGCAAGCCGCGCCAGAGCTGGAAGAACCTGACGAACATCACCTGCTCCGTCTGCGACCACCCTTTCGAGCCGGAGGATATGGCATGGTGCCCGGCCTATGCCGCGCCGATCTGTTCGCTCTGCTGCTCGCTCGACAGCCGCTGCCACGACATGTGCAAGCCGGCTGCCCGTTTCAACGCGCAGGTCGGCACCGTCGCCAAGGCGCTGCTGCCGGAAACCGTGTTGGGCAAACTGACGACGCGCCTCGGCCGCTACGGCATCGCCGTTGCGCTGGCCTTGACCGCCATCGGCGCGATCCTGGCGATGATCGCCCACCAGGTCGCCTCCGCCTCGCCCGAGACGGCTGAAGTCGTCAACCGCACCATCCTCATCGTCTTCTTCGTCTTCTCGGTGATTGCAGGCGTCGTCTGCTGGTTCTACGTGCTCGCCCATGACAGCCGCGTCGTCGCCGAGGAAGAATCCTCGCGCCAGAACACGCTGCTGCTCAAGGAGATCGCCGCCCACAAGAAGACCGACGCCGCCCTGCAGAATGCCAAGGAAATGGCCGAAGCCGCCAACCGCGCCAAGAGCCGCTATGTCGTCGGCCTCAGCCATGAACTGCGCACGCCGTTGAACGCCGTGCTCGGCTATGCCCAGATCCTCGAGCGCGACGAAACCATTCCTCCGCCGCGCCAATCCTCGATCAAGGTCATCCGCCGCAGCGCCGAACATCTTTCCGGGTTGATCGACGGCCTGCTCGATATCTCCAAGATCGAGGCCGGCCGCCTGCAGGTCTATTCCAACGAGATCAACATCCAGGATTTCCTCGACCAGATCGTCGAGATGTTCCGGCCGCAAGCGCAGGCAAAGGGGCTTGCTTTCCTGCATGAGCGCTCGCCGGCCCTGCCGCAATTCGTCCGCACGGACGAAAAACGGCTGCGCCAGATCCTCGTCAACCTGCTCTCCAATGCCATCAAGTTCACCGACGAAGGCAGCGTAACCTTCGATGTCGGCTATCGCAGCCAGGTGGCGACCTTCACCGTTGCCGATACCGGCCGCGGCATCACAGAGAAGGACCTGCCCCGCATCTACGAACCCTTCCAGCGCGGCGAGGCCGAAAGCGTGCGGCCGATGCCGGGTCTCGGGCTCGGTCTCACCATCACCCGGCTTCTGACCAACACGCTCGGCGGCGAGATTTCGGTCTCGAGCGTGAGGGACGAGGGTTCGACCTTCCGCGTGCGGTTGATGCTGTCTGCCGTCATGCGCGCTGCCGCGCCGCCGCAGGAAAAGCGCATCATCGGTTATGACGGTTCGCGCCGCACCGTGGTTGTCGTCGACGATAATGAGGATCACCGCGAGATGATGCGCGAAATCCTGGCGCCTCTCGATTTCATCGTCCTGACCGCGGCAGGCGGCACCGAATGCCTGACGCTGATCGACGGCATCATGCCGGATCTCTTCCTCGTCGATATCCTGATGCCCGGCATGAACGGCTGGCAGCTCGTCTCGCGCCTGCGCGAGGCCGGCCAGACAGCGCCGATGGTAATGCTGTCGGCCAATATCGGCGATGCCGCCGTTCTGAGCGACAGCGACGACAGCCACAATGATGCGATCGGCAAGCCGGTCGATATCCGCCAGCTGCGCGACAAGCTCGCCCTCCATCTCGGCCTGAAATGGGTCTATGCCGACGACGCCCACGCCATTGTGGAAAAAACCGAAGCGCCGATGCTCAGTCCTGGCCCGGCCCATGTGCAGGAATTGCTGCGGCTCGGGGAGATCGGCTATATCAGAGGCATCGAAGCCAAGCTTTCGGACCTTGCCAAGCTTGAGGCAAATCGGCCATTCACGGAGGAGCTTCGCGCCTATGTCGCCGCCTTCGATATGGCCGGCTTCATGACCTTCCTGCACGACTTCGACGAAAAGGTGGAATCCATTGGCTGAGCCGGCCCTCCCCCGCGACATCGTTCTGCTTGTCGATGACTCGCCCGAAGCGCTCGGCTTCCTGACTGATGCGCTCGAACAATCCGGCTTCTCCGTGCTGATCGCCACCTCCGGCACGGCAGCCCTTGGCATCGTCGAGCGCATCACGCCCGATCTCATCCTGCTCGACGCCGTCATGCCCGCCATGGATGGCTTCGAGACCTGCCGCAGACTGAAGGCAAATGCAGCTGTGGCGCAGGTGCCCGTTATCTTCATGACCGGTCTGACCGAGACCGAACATGTCGTGCATGCGCTGGAATCCGGCGGTGTCGATTACCTCAGCAAACCGATCAATATCGACGAGCTGCGCGCCCGCATTCGCGTCCATCTCAGAAATGCCCGCTCGACCCAGAGCGCCCGCGTCGCCCTCGACGCCGCCGGGCGCCATCTGCTGGCAGTCAAGGGCGACGGCGCGATCCATTGGTCGACGCCGCAGGCAACGCGTCTTGTCGACGCCGCGATGGGAAGCGACGGCGGCATGGAAATCGTCGTCCGCCATATCGCGGGCTGGATGCGCGACCGCGCAAGTGCTACGCGCGACGGCATCATCTCGATCGCCCATGCCGGCCAGGCGGCGCTGCAGCTCGCCTTCCTCGGCGCGATCGGCCCTGACGAATATCTGTTTCGCCTCACCGCTGCCAATCGGCGCAGCGACGACGAGGCGCTGCGCCAGCGCTTCTCGCTCACCCAGCGCGAGTCCGAAGTGCTGCTCTGGATCGCCAAGGGCAAGGCCAACCGCGACATCGGCGAAATATTGGGATTGTCGGCGCGCACGGTGAACAAGCATCTCGAACAGATCTACGTGAAGCTCGGCGTCGAAAACCGGGCCTCGGCTGCAGTAAAAGCCACGCATGTGCTGCACGAGATGTGAGTGATATCGGGGGGCGCGGCATCGCCGCTGCTTCCGCCGAAACTGCCGAGGATCTTAGCGACGGCCGGAATCGCGCAGGCTCTTCGGCGGCAGGTCAGCGGCACTGCCCTAGACGGAAATTGAACTTCTATAAACAAAGAAGCCCGGTCGGAACCGGGCTTCAATCTCACATCCCCAAAAGGGAAGTTATGCTTACATGCCCTGCGGGACGTAGGTGTACTTGCCGTCCGCGCCCTTCTTCCATTCGTACATGATGTAACCAGGAATCTTCGGGTCGCCCTTTTCGTCGAACGAAATGTCGCCGAGAACCGTCGGGAACGGACCCTTTTCCTTCATGGCCGTGGCGACGGCTTCAGGATCCACCGAACCGGCAGCCTTGGCCGCGCCGGCGATCGCCTGCATCGCAGCGTAGGAATAGAGCGTATAGGCTTCAGGATTGAAACCGGCAGCCTTGAACTTTTCGACGAGTTCCTTGTTGGCCGGGTTCAGCGTCGGGTCAGGACCGAAGGTGTTGAGCGTACCGGCAACGGCGTCACCGGCGATTGAGGCCAGTTCGTTCGAAACGATACCATCGCCCGAAACCAGCGTTGCCTTCAGGCCCTGGTCGGCAGCCTGGCGGATGATGAGGCCGGCTTCGGTGTGCAGGCCGCCCCAATAAATGATCGAGACGCCGGCTTCCTTCATCTTGGCGATGAGGGCCGAAAAGTCCTTGTCGCCGACGTTGATGCCTTCGTACATGGCTTCGGTCACGCCGGCGGCATTCATCGCCTTCTTGGTTTCGTCTGCAAGGCCCTGACCGTAGGGGGTCTTGTCGTGAACGACGGCGATCTTGGCGTCCTTGAAGTGGTCGGCAAGATACTTGCCGGCGATGGCGCCCTGCTGGTCGTCACGGCCGCAGGTGCGGAAGGTGTTCCAGAGACCGCGCTCGGTGAACTTCGGGTTGGTAGCGGCCGGGGTGATTTCGAGAATGCCGTTTTCGGCATAAACTTCCGAAGCCGGGATCGAAACGCCCGAGTTGAAGTGGCCGATGACGAACTTGACGCCGTCAGCAACGAATTTGTTGGCGACCGAAATGCCCTGCTTCGGATCGGAGACGTCGTCGCCGAGCTCGATCTTGATCTGCTCGCCGTTGATGCCGCCAGCAGCGTTGATGTCGGCGGCCGCCTGCTCGGCGCCCTTCTGAAGCTGCGCGCCGAAGGCGGCGTTCGGGCCGGTCAGCGGACCAGCGACAGCGATGAGGACGTCGGCCCAGGCGTTGCCGCTGAAGGCGACCATCGCCGTCAGAGCCACTGCCGACAGAAGAGACTTCTTCATATTGTTACTCCCAATTTTTGGGCGGGTTCCGGTCCAAGGCCCGGCGCATTACCCACCATTGACTGCGCCAGGAAAGCTGTTCCACTCTGAAGGCAATTCATGCCTAGTTTCAACGGACTGTCAATGTTTGTCCTTCCACGAAAACGCGGAAGTTTTTTCGTACAGCCAGTAATAGTTGTTGACCATCTGATTGGTGCGGCGAAAGCGGAAGCCGGCGGTCGAGAAGACCAGCAGCGTCACGAAGTCGATGCCATAATAGAGGGCGCTGAGCATCGGCCCATTGAACAAGGCGTGGTGGAGGAACTGCATCGCCCAGGCGAGCAGGAAGGTATAGACGACCGCCAGCGGATAATTGTTCCAGCCGTCGGCGACTGCCTTGCCGGCCCGCCACGCGGTCCAGAAGCCGATCAGCACGACAAGGGCGCGAATGACAAGACGGACGCTGTCATCGCTTTCGAAGAAAAGTCCCTGCATCTCAACTCTCCCTTCGAGCTAGTGTCTTCCGCCTTCGAGATAGGCGGCGCGGACCTCGGGATTGGCGAGCAGTTCCTTGCCGGAGCCGCTCATCGTCACCTTGCCGTTCACCATCACGTAAGCGCGGTGCGAAAGCCTCAGCGCCGCGAAGGCATTCTGCTCGACGAGGAACACGGTCAGCCCTTCCTGCTCATTGAGCTTGCGGATCGCCTCGAAAATACCCTTGACGATCAGCGGCGCGAGGCCGAGCGAAGGTTCATCGAGCAGCAGCAGCTTCGGGCGCGCCATCAGGGCGCGGCCGATCGACAGCATCTGCTGCTCGCCGCCCGATAGCGTGCCGCCGCGCTGGGCGTGACGTTCCTTGAGACGCGGGAAGAGCGTAAAGATCTTCTCGACGTCCTCGGCGAAATATTTGAGATTGTCGAGGCCGGCACCCATCTGGAGGTTTTCCAGGACCGTCATGCGCGGAAAGATGCGGCGCCCCTCAGGCGATTGCGCGATCCGCAGCCGGGCGATTTCATGGGTCGGCATATGGGTGATGTTGCGGCCCTCGAAGACGACCGAGCCGGTGCGGGCCTGCGGGCTGCCGCAGATCGTCATCATCAGTGTCGACTTGCCGGCGCCGTTGGCGCCGATCAGGCTGACGATCTCGCCCTTGTTGACCTGAACATCGATGCCGGCCAGCGCCCGGATATTGCCATAATAGGTTTCGACGCCATTCACCTGAAGGAGCGGTTGGCCCGTCATTACTTCGTCGCCCATCAGTTTGCGCCTCCTTCGAGCTGCTCGACGGTTGCGATCACCTCTTCCACTTCCTCATCCTCGACGCCCAGATAGGCCGCGATGACCTTCGGATCGTGCTTCACATGATCCGGCGTGCCATCGGAAATCTTCTGGCCGTATTCGAGGACGACGACGTGGTCGGAGATTTCCATGACAACCGACATGTCGTGCTCGATGAGCAGAATGGAGGTTCCGGTTTCGGCGCGGATGTTCTGCAACAGCGCATTCAGCGTTGCCGATTCCCGCGGGTTGAGACCGGCCGCCGGCTCGTCCAGGCAAAGCAGCTCCGGGCCGGTGCACATGGCGCGCGCGATCTCGAGACGCCGCTGGGCACCATAGGGCAGATCGCCGGCCGGATCGTCGGCGCGGTCGATCAGATCAGCCTTCTCAAGCCAGTGCCGTGCAAGCTCGACCGCAGCCGTCGCCTCTCGCCGATAGGGACCGATGCCGATGAGGCCGAGGATCGTATAACCCGATGCCTGCATCAGCTTGTTGTGCTGGGCAACCAGCAGATTTTCGAGGACGGTCAGGCCGGAGAACAGCCGGATGTTCTGGAAGGTGCGTGCCACCTTGGCTTCTTTGGTGATGCGAAAGTCCGGCAGACGCTCCAGCAGGTACTGTTTGCCGTTACTCTGATTAAGCGTGATCATCCCCATCGTCGGCTTATAGAAGCCGGTAATGCAGTTGAAGACGGTGGTCTTGCCGGCGCCGTTCGGCCCGATCAACGCGGTGATGTCACCGCGCTTGGCTTCGAAGGAGAAGTCGTTGATGGCCATCAGGCCGCCGAACTTCATCGACAGGTGCTCGACCTTGAGCAGCGTATCGCTCGACATCGTGTTGGTCACGGGGCTCATCAACCATGGCCCTCCTTGGTAAAGCTTCCGGATATTGCCTTGCGCTCCTTGAGGAAGGCGGTCGGTTCACGCGAGCCGACGAAACCGCGCGGCTTGAACAGCATGACGACGACCATGGCAAGGCCGAAGAGCAGCATGCGGTAAAGTTCCGGCGTGAAGTCCGGCCCGAAGACCGCTTTCAGGAAGTCCATTTCGCGCAGCGCCTCGGTGCCGCCGACCATGACGATCGCAGCGATCGCGATGCCGGTCAGCGAGCCCATGCCGCCGAGAACGACGATGGCGAGAACGACCGCCGATTCCAGGAAGATGAAGGATTCCGGCGAAACGAAACCCTGCCGCGCTGCGAAGAACGAACCGGCGAAGCCGCCGAACATTGCACCCGTCGCGAAGGCCGTGAGCTTGGTCGTCACCGTGTTGATGCCGAGCGAACGGCAGGCGATCTCGTCTTCGCGCAGCGCTTCCCAGGCACGCCCGATTGGCATGCGGCGCAGCCGGATGGTGACATAGGCTGTCAGCATGCAGAGCATCAGGATGAGATAGAAGAGGAAGATCTTGTAGTAGGCGGAGGACATCGGCAGTTGGAAGAGCTTGGCAAAGCCGCCGGCCGTCGCATCGAAGGGGATGCCGAACAGCGTCGCCTTCGGAATGCTCGAGATACCGAACGTCCCCTTGGTCACCTCGGTCCAGTTGATGAGAACGAGACGGATGATTTCCCCGAAGGCAAGCGTGACGATGGCAAGGTAGTCACCGCGCAGGCGCAGCACCGGGAAGCCGAGGATGACACCCCAGAGTGCGGCCAAGATGCCGGAAAGCGGCAGCAGCACCCAGAAGGACAGGCCGAAATAGCTCGACAGCAGCGCGTAGGAATAGGCGCCGACCGCGTAGAAGGCGACATAGCCGAGATCGAGCAGGCCGGCGAGACCGACGACGATGTTCAGCCCCCAGGCGAGCATCACATAGATCAGGATCTGGATGCCGAAATTGTCGACCCATTTCAGCGAACCCTGGGCACCGACGAGTGCCACGATTACGACAGGATAGAGCACGAGCGCGAGCAGCGCGATCTTCAGGAAATGGCGATGGAAGAAGTTCTTCTCGGTCGAAATGTCGAGATCGCCTTGCCGTGCCTTTCTGAGCTTGCGGCGGTCGATGTTCGGCTTGATGAAAACGACCATGAGGAAACGGCCGATCGCGGCGACAGCGACGAAGATCGCAAGCAATCCCCAGCGCTGGACGATGATCAGCTCGTTGTTGATGTTCTGGTCGGTCTTCAGACCAACATAGAGGACGAACATGCCGAGTGACAGGACGGCGGCGAAAAGGGCTTCGGTAAGGCCTTTGCGGACAAGTCCGGCATCGGGCTTGCCTGCAGAATTCTCGATGTTTGCCATGACGTTATACCTTCTCGACTTCCGGCCGCCCGAGGATACCCGTCGGCTTGAAGATCAGCACGAAAGCGAGGATGGCGAAGGTCGCCACATCCTTGTACGCGATGGTGAAATAGGCCGACCACAGCGATTCGATCAGACCGATCATCAGCCCGCCGAGAACGGCGCCCGGCAATGAGCCGATGCCGCCGAGAACGGCTGCGGTGAATGCCTTCACACCCGGCGTAAAGCCGTCGGCGAACGAGGCAACGCCATAATACATCAGATACATCGTGCCGGCGACGGCAGCCAGTGCCGCACCCATGACGAAGGTGATCGAGATCGTCTGGTCGACATTGACGCCGAGTAGCGCCGCCATCTTGCGGTCCTGCTCGGTGGCGCGCTGGGCGCGGCCAAGCGCGGTACGATTGACGATATACCAGAAGGCCGCAAGCAGCACCGCCGTGATCACGATGATGATGATCTGCTTCAGCGACACCGAGATATTGCCGAACTGATAGACCGAGCTCACCATCGGCGGGATCGGCTTGTTGCGCGGACCCTGCGTCACCTGAATGAAGTTGGACAGCACGATCGACATGCCGATCGCGGTGATCAACGGCGCCAGGCGGAATGAACCGCGCAAAGGACGGTATGCGACGCGCTCGATCGTCCAATTCCACAAACTCGTCATCAGCATCGCCACGACAAGCATCGCCAGCAGAAGAATTGCCACCGGGAGACCTGCGAAGATGGATGTGAGGACGAGGAAGACGATAAGAGCGGCGAAACCACCGAGCATGAAAATGTCGCCATGGGCGAAGTTGATCATGCCGATAATGCCATAAACCATCGTATAGCCGATAGCCACAAGGCCATAGATGGATCCGAGCGTCAGCCCGTTGAAGAGCTGCTGGACGAAATACTCCATATGTCGTTTTCCCCTGGATGCGAGCCGAATATGCTGCATCTCTTTTTGGTTCTTCGGTCACCCGTTTCAGGCAACCTCATGACCGCATGCATAGCGGTTTCGTTGCAAATGTGAAGACAAAAAGGATTTACTCCGGCAGATTCTTGTTCGAACAGGGCTAAATGGCGCATTTTGCACCAAAATCCACAGAAAATCGGCGAAGCACGTCCTGTTTTTAGCCAAAAACTGGCGTCGAATTAACCATCCGGCGATTTCGCCTTCAATTTCATGAACCTCTTGCGACGTAACCTATTCCACAGAATTGGAAGATGGAGCAAATTCAGACCCGCAGCGCGTCGCTTTGGCGAATCCCATTCCAGCGAATGACTGCCATCTTCGTCTGACAAGACCGAAAGCTTATGGTAGCATCGCAAACTGCGTTATCGGGGTGCGGAGCGCGGGGCGAAACACCATATAAGATTGACTATGGTGGCAGGGATGGTTTGCGGACGAGCGACAACGGGGTGCTCACCGCGCGGCGAACGGCAAAGGACAATGCTGAGGACATTCGAAAAGGCGGCGCTCGAAGCCGGCAGGGCCATTATAACGGTCTTGCGCGAAGGCTTTCCCGTCGCCATGAAGGCGGACGCAAGTCCGGTCACGGTCGCCGACGAGGAGGCCGAACGGATCATCCTCGCGCATCTTGCCCGAGACTATCCCGAAATACCGGTCGTGGCGGAAGAGTCGGTCGCGGCCGGCAGGGTGCCCGACATCAGCGGTCGGGGCTTCTTCCTGGTCGACCCTCTCGACGGCACGCGTGAATTCGTCGACGGGCGGCAGGAATTCACCGTCAACATCGCTTATATCGAGAACGGCGCTCCGGCGGCCGGGATCGTCTACGCGCCGGCGCTCGGGCTTGCCTTCTCGGGAGAACGCGGCCACGCCGAAAGGCTCGTGGTTGCGGAGGATTTCACCGTCGGCGCACGCAGTGCAATCACCGTGCGCGAACAGCCGGCCGACAGGCTGGCGCTCGCGAGCCTTCGCCACAACAGCCCGGAGACCGGAACCTTCCTCGCCGACCATGCGATTTCCAACTGCACCAACATCGGCTCGTCGCTGAAATTTTGCCTGCTGGCCGAAGGCAAGGCCGACGTCTATCCCCGTTTCACCCGCACGATGGAATGGGACACGGCGGCCGGCGACGCAGTGCTTCGCGCCGCCGGCGGTTCGACCGTGACGCTCGACGGTGCGCCGCTGACCTACGGCAAGACCGGAACGGCGGCTGATTTCGATTTCGCCAACCCGAACTTCATTTCCTGGGGCGGCAGGAAACGCGTTCTCGAACCCGCCTGACCGCCCGCAAGGGTGCTGAAAGGCCCGGCGCGCTTCTCCATCCGGCGCCCCTCCCCTACATGCCGATTATCTCAGCTCGGCCGGCCATCAACTGATTCGCATGGCCGCGTGACAGACGTGATTCTCCGGGATAGCCCCGCGTCTCCACACCTTCTGCCTGCAAACGCGCGTCGATCCCGCCTTGGTTTTGTCACATTTTGGCACTGTTAGATAACAAGCCGACCGTTCTCGCGAAAAAATTTCGCCCCGGTTTCTGTTAAGAAATGGCGCTTGTGGGCAATGCGGTACGTGCCGAAAAGACACGTCCGAGGCACCCCGGAAGCCCCTGCCAAGGGCCTAAAAACCTTGACGAAATTCCAATTCTTAACGAAATATCATGAGTTTGCCTCAACTTAACGCAAGTGCGAAAGATTTATTGCGATGCGATATTTCTCTGGACACCATTACACAATTGTCGCATTTTTCCGTTTTAGTAGGGTTACCAACACCTGAGTGCAGCCCTGGTGACAGGGTAAACCATTGATCGCCTATTGCCGCCGCGCCCCTCGAAGACAACAGAGTACGATCCTTGAGCATCACGGAACTAAACAACACCATTTCGACAGAGTCCTTCCGGCCGAGCCGCCGCCAGCAGCCGAGCCTGAAGATCCAGACCCCTGTAATCCACAGCGATGCGCCGCAAGCGCCGTGGGTGGATCTCGTCCTGAAGCGGGCGTTCGACATTGTTTCGTCGTTGAGCGCCCTCCTCGTCCTCGCACCCTTACTTCTTCTCGTCGCCCTCTTGATCAAGCTGGACAGCCCCGGACCGGTGCTATTCAAGCAGACTCGTTGGGGTAGGAACTGCAAGGCCATCAAAGTCTACAAGTTCCGCTCCATGCGCACCGATCTCTGCGATGTCTCGGGCGTTGCTCAGACGGTGAAGAACGACCCGCGCGTCACCCGCATCGGCGCCATCCTGCGCCGCACGAACATCGACGAGTTGCCGCAGCTGTTGAACGTGCTGTTGGGCGACATGTCTGTTGTCGGTCCGCGCTGCCACGCGATCGGCATGCGCGCCGGCGGCATGCTCTACGAAGAGCTTGTGCCGGAATACCACCAGCGCCACGCAATGCGTCCGGGCATGACCGGTCTCGCCCAGATGCGCGGCCTGCGCGGCCCGACCGATCGTCCGGCCAAGGCGCGCGCCCGCATCGCCAGCGATCTCTATTACGTCGAGAATTTCTCGATCTGGATGGATATGCGCATCATCGTCGGAACCGTCGCATCGGAACTGGCCGGCGGAAAAGGCTTCTAAGCGTTTTGTGAGAAACGGGCCGGCTGCTCGGAGCAGCCGGTACCGGAATGTTCGGGCAACTGCCCGCATGCGGTTGAGCGAATCGCGCTTGCCATCGCACTCCTCAGATACCCCCACGATCATATGCGACGAGAGATCGAGAATCGCCTCTCGTTCCTGCTCTTGCCGTCAGCCGACCCAGCGCCGCTTCTCTGAGGCGCAAAGGACGCTGCCGCACTTTGGATAAGTTCAGGCATCCATTGCCTGCTTCCCTGTCGGCTTGGCCACTGCCTAACAAGGCGAAATGTATTGTTTCAGGTCAGCGCCATGCAATGCGAAGGCGACGGTATTTCTCACCGCATCCTCGAAGAGCGTGTCGATTTCCTGATTGGCCGCCCTCCTCGCAAACGCCCCTTCCGCACAGAAGATCGTCAGGATCGTCCGCTTCATCGCCGTCACCGGTCTGCAGCAATAAAAGAGGTCGGGGGCCTGGTAAAAGCTGACGAGGCTTTGCTGCCGATTGCTGATCAACGGTTTCGATACCGGCGACGAGAAGCTCACGCCGGAGTGACGACGAAGACCGATTGGCTGCCTAAGCAAGGACAGGAGGCATCAAATCGTACGAACTGGGCCGATAGGGGGAGACCGGCGACGAAGTCTTGCGAGGCAGACACCCATTCATCGGCGACTCCGGGGCGTCTAAATTTGTTATCAAAGTCTTACGTTGGGCTTAGGCAATTTTTAAATGTGGCAAGCTAGAGTGGCGCTCGTGGTCTTGCGTTGTGTAGAGAGTCCAATGACCGAAATGATACGTCCCCGAGTAAAATATGTCATCGGCCCCGATGGCAGCCCCCTGACCATCGCGGACCTTCCGCCGCCTAATACGCGGCGCTGGGTGATCCGCCGGAAGGCAGAGGTTGTCGCGGCTGTTCGCGGTGGCCTGTTGAGCTTGGAAGAGGCCTGCGAGCGTTACACGCTCACGGTCGAAGAGTTCCTGTCCTGGCAGTCGTCGATCAACAGCCATGGCCTCGCCGGCCTGCGCACCACGCGCATTCAGCAGTATCGCCACTGATCGCACGCCAGCATCGACGATTTATTTCGGGCCGGACGCATCTCCCGTCAGGGAGTGCAGAAGGCCCGAAATCATTGACGAGGCCGCATAGCACCACAGGCCAGGCTGAGTGAATGCATCCGCCAACCCCGTCGTCTTCGCCGCCGCAATGACGATCGCGACCAGCAGCACGTCCATCATTGACCACTTGGACAGATGCGGCACGACGCGACGATAAAATAGACTGCCGGCCCCGCCGCCGGCACCTGTCGCTTCCGCAGCGATCCCAACCATCTTCAGAATCGGAAGCACGATCGACACCAGTGCGACGATCGCCGCCAGCAGCCCATCCCCACCCTGCCAGAGCGAGGCGACGATTTCGACAAGCGACGGGGTCTGATCGAAGAAATACAAAGTTTCGAAACGGACCAGCGGCAAGATGAGGCCGAGCGCCAGGAGGAACGGCGCCGCCACGAGCAGTACCGGGCGGATCATCGAAAGCGCCCTCATCCGCGAACCTTGCACCGATCCAATCTTTTTCATGAACACTCCGTCTCCTCGAGGAATTGCCTCGCCGGCTTGGCATGATCGCGCCGCCGTGTCACCGTCGCCGGCGACAATATCCCCATCCCTCTGCGAGGAAAGACAATGGACATTCGAAACGAGGAAGGTCCCTCCGGCGGCCGTTATGCGGCCGAGGTCGAAGGGCATGAGGCGGAGATGACCTATTCGCGCACTTCGCCGAAACTCGTCATCATCGATCATACCGCCGTTCCCGACGCCCTGCGCGGCAAGGGCGTCGGTCAGGCACTGGCGATGCATGCGGTGGAGGCCGCTCGCACCGGCGGCTGGAAGATCATTCCGCTCTGCCCTTTTTTCAAGGCGCAGGCGCAGCGCCACCCGGAATGGCACGACGTCGTGAACTGATTCCTGTGAGCTGGCTGCGATTTCTAAAGCGCCGCGCGTCTTTCAGACGCGCGGAGGATGCACTTCCGTGCATCGCGCTTCCGAAAAGCGATTCCGATTTTTCGGGCCGTTGCACCAAGCGGGCGACATGGAGATGGAAAACGGCAAACACCAAAAGCCATGTATGACGGACCAGCGCGCCCATCATACATGGCTTCTCTGTGGCGATCCCGGGGCGCCGAAGCCGGCGCCCGTCGTTTTCACTTACGCCCGCGCTCGAGCGCCGCTGTCACGTTCTTCCAGCGCCGACGCCCTTGCATATTCCGCCTGCATCTCCTCAAGCGCCAATTCCAGCGCCTCTTCCTGCATCTTCAGTTCCTTGATTGAAACCTGCAGGTTGTCGGCCCGCTGACGCGCGGCCTTGGCGAAGGTCGGATAAGCAAAGTGATTCGGGTCTGATATACCGGACTTCTTTTCCTCGACGACGATCTGGCTCTCCAGATCCTTCGTCATCCGTTCGAATTCGGACATCATCATCTGCAATTGCTGCAATTGACGTCGTTTTTCGTTCACCTGAAACTCTTTCAGGCGAACGAGACTTTCTCGCGACTTCATACGCATTACTCCCGTGATGCGAGACCCCGGCTCAACTTGAAACCGCCCTGCGCGCCGCTTTGACACGGTTTGCTAAAAAATTTCCTGCGATATTAACAAAAACCTACCGCTGGTAACCTTTCGTTTACGGGCATCGTTAATGATAGGCCCGATGATTTAAGGGTCGGTAAATGCCGCGGCATGAAGTTCGAACCTTTTCATTGGCGAGTCGGATGAATCACTTAGCGCTGTTTCCTAATGTTAAAATTGAGGAAAGCCTTTTTGAGATTCCTATTGGAAAACAGAGAAATGGAAAAATTATTTAATAAATTCGATACTCCTTGCCAGAGTGAATCAGAATTTGTTAACCATTTCGTGGCAGCTTCCAAATCACGTAGCTTGTTCGGTAGCGTGTAGGGGGCCAGACCACCTTTCGGCGGCGGTAAAGGGGATAATTATGCGGGTACTTCTCATCGAGGACGACAGCGCTACGGCGCAGAGCATCGAGTTGATGCTGAAATCAGAGAGTTTTAATGTTTACACCACCGATCTCGGTGAAGAAGGCGTCGATCTGGGCAAGCTGTATGATTACGATATCATCCTTCTCGATCTGAACCTGCCCGACATGTCCGGATATGAAGTGCTCCGCACTCTCCGGCTGTCGAAGGTCAAGACACCGATCCTCATTCTGTCGGGCATGGCCGGCATCGAAGACAAGGTTCGCGGCCTCGGCTTCGGCGCTGACGACTACATGACCAAGCCGTTCCACAAGGACGAGCTCGTCGCCCGCATTCACGCCATCGTCCGCCGCTCCAAGGGCCACGCCCAGTCGGTGATCATGACCGGCGAACTGATCGTCAATCTCGATGCCAAGACCGTTGAAGTCGGCGGCCAGCGCGTCCATCTGACGGGCAAGGAATACCAGATGCTGGAGCTGCTTTCGCTCCGCAAGGGCACCACGCTCACCAAGGAAATGTTCCTCAACCACCTTTACGGCGGCATGGACGAGCCGGAACTGAAGATCATCGACGTCTTCATCTGCAAGTTGCGCAAGAAACTCGCCAACGCCGCCGGCGGCGCCAACTATATCGAGACCGTCTGGGGCCGTGGTTACGTTCTTCGCGAGCCGGATGGCGCCGAATATGCGGAAACCGCCTAAAGCCTCCAATCTTCCGATCCCCCTTATCGGATGACGAAATCCCGCCCTTCCGGCGGGATTTTTCGTTTTTGGCTGGCAATGAGAGTGAGATGGCCTGAGGCCCTTATCGACCTGAAGTCCTTCATCTCGGTAAGGGAAGGAGAAGGAGAGCCGCAGCATCAGCCGACGTCCGCACTTTTTTGGCGGAACGCTCCGGGAATGGATGATGTCGGCGGAATGCGCCTGCCGTCAGGCAGCGATCGCGCGGTTTCCGAAAACGGCGGTCAGGATTTTGCGATCGAAGGGTTTCAGCAGGAAATCCGTGGCGCCGGCCCGTTTGCCCGCCATCAGTTTCTTCAGATCCGCTTCGATGACGCAATAATAGATTTTGACGTCCTTGCCCCCGTCCATAGCGCGGATGGCGGCAATGAGGTCGAGGGCGCCTTCCATGCCGGAATCGACGATCAGATATTCCGGCAGTTCCGCCTGGCAGCGCTGCAGCGCCTCGCTGGCATTGGAAGCCTCGCTGACGAGAAAGTCGAGTTCGGAGAGAATGCGCTTGCCGACCTTGCGGACGATGTCCGAATTATCGGTGATCATGAACCTTTGCATGACTGCTCCTTTGCCCCCGCATTCGTCGCAACAAGAGGCCTCTTACAACCCTGGAGGATAGGTCCATCAGGCTAAGGAATCGTTACCGGACGGGCGCCCGCACCCGTTCAGGCCCCGAAATCAAGCAGCAGCGACCACCGCCGTGAACACCAATTCATCGGCGCTGGCGCTATGATCGAGCGTCATTCCGCACTCTTCAGCCAATAGCACGGCGTAATAGGGCTGTATCGAATGGGCATCGATTGCCTCCTCGATCGTGCCGGTCGATATTTCAACGAATTTCGGCGGCAAGCGCATCATCTTGCCCTTGGCCGTGAGCGTGAACTTGGCGTCGAATTCTGGGTTTTCGAGCGTCACCTCGAGCACGCCGCCGCGTGGAATGGAGGAATAGGCGACGAGGAAGAGATTAAGCAGCAGCTTGACCCGGTTCTTGGCAACGATGGCGCGCGGCCCATTCCAGATCACCTCGGTTTTCTTCTCCGCCAGCGCAAAATCCTTGGCGGCCCGCTCGGCCTCGCCGGTGTCGATCGAGGCGCCAACGGAACCGGACGCGCCGAAGGCGAGACGCGCGAATTTCAGCCGGACGGAAGCATTGAGCGCACTGGTGCGGATCAGGTCCATCGCATCGGAATCGGCGCCACCTTCATCGAGAAGTTCCAAACCGTTGTTAATCGCGCCGACGGGCGAGATGACGTCGTGGCAAACGCGGCTGCAGAGGAGCGCGGCCAGATCCGGGCCGGATAGGGTAAGGTTCGGGTTCTTGGACATCATCGTCTCCTGAGGGGCGGCAATCTCATCGCGCTCGGTAATATGCGTCATCTTAATTGCGCGAAGTTTGCGATCGTATTCGGTGCCATAATGACACCATATTTGGTAAACCGATTGTTAAGATCATCGGCGCAAAATGCAGCAATTGACGCGAGCGGTTGTCCGCTCCCGACCAACGACGAACGGATGACACCATGCGCCCTCGATTTCCGCACCGCATCATCGGCTTCTGCAGGTTGCTCTCGGCCCTCGTCTTCTCCTCGATGATGGTTGCCGGGCCGGCCGCCGCTCAGAACAACAACGGTCAGTATACGATGCAGGAAATCATCGATACCGGCCACTCCTTCTTCGGCTCCGCCAGCGGCGGTCTTGCCAAGGTGGTGGAAAGCGCCTTCCAGAAATACGGCCTGCCGAACGGTTATATTCTCGGACAGGAAGGCGGCGGCGCCTTCATCGCCGGCCTCACCTATGGCGAAGGCCAGCTGAACACCAAGAATGCCGGCGAGCATCCGCTCTACTGGCAGGGCCCATCCCTCGGCATCGATTACGGCGGACAGGGCTCGCGCGTCATGATGCTCGTCTATGATCTGCCCTCCATCGATGGCATCTATGCCCGCTTCGGCGGCGTCAGCGGCTCCGCCTATGTGATTGCGGGCTTCGGCATGACGGTGCTGAAGAACAACGACGTGCTGGTCGTGCCGATCCGCACCGGCGTCGGCGCCCGGCTCGGCGTCAATGTCGGCTATCTCAAGATCACCCAGGCGCCGACCTGGAACCCTTTCTGAGGCCGCAGGACCGTTGGAAACTGCCGCCACCCGCATCGGCGGCCTTGCCCCGATGCGCCATGCGTGCTTAATCATCACGGATGACCCGGAATAGGACGCCGAAAGCGTAATCGGTTTTCGGATGTCAAGTTCCGGCCAACGGAGAACGGGATTCAGACCTTAGGCCGACTGGGCTGACATCCTGTTTTAGTATCAACGTCGAATCGATGGCCCCGCCGTGATCGAATACGCTCTCTTGTTCGGACTGGGCTTCCTGACCGCGGCCTTCCTCGTCTTTCTGATTTCGCCGGCCGTACACCGCCGCATCGTCTGGTATACCGAAAATCGGCTGAAAGCGACGATGCCGCTGAGCCCGCAAGAGGTCCGCGCCCAGAAAGATATGGTGCGCGCCCTTTATGCCGCCGAAAACGCGCGCACCACCCAGGACCTTCTGCGTGAACGCGAAAAATCCCTCTCGCTTCAACTGTGGCACGATGCCCTTGCCGTCGATGCCGGCAGGCTTGCCGCCGATATCGGTGAATTGCAGGCCCAGATCGGCGAGATGCATGTCGAGGCGGCCGAGCAGCGCTCGCACCTGCGCAAGGACGAGAACTACATCAGTCAGTTGAAGACCAATCTGCATATCGCTGAGCAATCCGCTGCCAACAAGGAGAGCGAACTGGCGGCAATGCGGACGCGGCTGAGCAAGCTCAGCGAACAAACCGACGGGCTGAGGATTGATCTGGCCGCGCGTGAAACAGAGGCGGAAAGCCTGAAATTTCGCGCCAACGCGTTGCGCGACGAACGCGACACGCTGCGCCAGGACGTCACCCTGCTGCAGAAGCGGGCCAAGGATGCCGAGCAGAAACTGACACAGCAGCAGCATATGGTGATCCGCCTGGAAGACAAGGCCGCGCGTGAGAGCGCATCCGCCGCCGAGAAGGAAAACCTGCTCGCCCGCCGTCAGCAGGAAATCGTCAAGCTGAAGGAGCAGTTGAAAGCCGCCAACGCCGAGATCCGCAGGATCAACCGGGTGCTGCGCGACGCCGGCCTGGCCAAAATGGCGGCGGAATTACCGACCGAACTGACGGCCGACGACTCAACCGTGTCCATGCTCGACACCGCTGCGGTGACGGCTGAGATGAGCGAGGATGCCCGCAAGCGCAGCGCCGCCCTTGCCGAACGCCTGCAGAAGGCAAAGTCCGTCGCCGGACGTGATGGTGCGATCCGCGAGGAGATCGCCTCGATCGCCGCCAATATGGTGGCGCTGACCGCACTCAACGAAGGCCCTTCCTCGCCGATCCGCACGCTGCTGGCGGATGCCGGGACCAAGAACCCGAACGACCGCGTCAGCCTTGCCGACAGGGCGGCCGCCATCATCGCCAATCCGGTGCGATAAAGCATGTCGCGCAAAAGTGTGCAGCGGTTTTGCGATAACGACATGCGAGAAAATAAAGACCTAAAGCGCGGGGAGCGAATCTGAAAGATCGCGACGTGCCTTGGGGGTCAGATCCGTCCCATGGCCGAGGCCATGGAAAACAACGCGATCCCCGTCGCCGTCGCCGCATTGAGGCTATCGAGCTCGTCCGACTGCGGGATGCGCGCGCTCTGAAAGCGGGCCAGCAGCGCCGCCGGCAAGCCCTCCCCCTCCGTGCCGACGACGAGCGCCATGCGTGCCGCAGCCGGAATGACGCGAATGTCCGTTTTCCCATGCGGCGAAAGCGTCCAGATGGCAAAACCCTGTTCGGCGAGTGCAAGGAGCAGATCCAGTGCCTTGCCGCCGCGCCGGTGTGGAACGCTCAGGACCGACCCGACCGAAACACGCAGCGCTTTGCGATAAAGCGGATCACAGGAGGTTTCGTCGAGCAGCACGGCATCTGCCCGGAAGGCGGCGGCGTTGCGGAACATCGAGCCGGCATTGTCGTGATTGGAAATGCCGCAGCCGACGAGGACCAGCGCCCGTTCCGGCAGGGCGTGAAGAAGCGCTGCCTGGTCGCGCTCCTCCCGGCGGCCAAGCGCGAGAACACCGCGATGCAGATGGAAACCGACGATGCCCTCGAGCGCGTCAGCCTCGGCGACATAGACCGGCACGTCGG
The DNA here is from genome assembly GCF_019793465.1 of Rhizobium croatiense. Classification (GTDB taxonomy): domain Bacteria; phylum Pseudomonadota; class Alphaproteobacteria; order Rhizobiales; family Rhizobiaceae; genus Rhizobium; species Rhizobium croatiense. Next base: position 249,322 of record NZ_JAILYJ010000006.1, read on the forward strand.
CGGGAAACCGCTCCAGGATCGGCAGGATGCCCTCGACGCGATTGCGCAGCAGCAGGATCTTCTCGGCGCGAAAGCCGCGGCCTTGCGCATGCGCCTCGGCGAGCATTCTAAGCACGACGGTACCCTCGGCGATGAAGCGGTTTTCCCGCCCGGTCAGATCGCGCTCGCGGATGTCGCGGAATTCCGCGACGCGCGGATCGTCGGCATTCGCGATGGCGATCGGGGGAGCGGCCATGCCGGCCTCAATTGCCCGTGACTGTCAGGTCAGCGACGGTGCGGCCGCTCCGGAGATCGAAGATCAGCGCCTTGCCCTTGCCCTCGACGGTCTCGCCGTAAAACAGGATCTGCCCCGCCGAAAACGAGGTCGACTGCACCTTGAAACCCAGCGGCAGGGAAACAGTCGCCGCGAGCGGCGCCTCCGAGGGCACACCAGAGGCGGCGGCAGCGAGGGCCGTGTCCTTCGGCTCGCGCATCGTCTTGTAGACAACCGCACCGAAGACCGCCATAAGGCTCACGAACATGATGGCGCCGGAAACGATCTGCAGGCGGACCATCTTGCGCCGGACACTTTCCATCGCCGGATCAAGGGGCTTCTCTTCCTGGTCGTCTGGCTCGATTGCTGTCATCTGTGCGTCCCGTTCTAAAAATACGTCGGAGAAGAAGCGTCTTGAGCGACCCCTTTAAACAAGCAGTGGGCATTAGAAAAGTCCTGACCGCCGATGAAACCGCGGAAGGCCGGCTCGACGCCTGGCTGACGGCGCAGGTCGGCGAGGATTTTTCCCGCAGCCGCATCAAGGCGCTGATCAAGGACGGCCAGGTTTCGATGCGCGGCGAACCCGTCACCGATCCGCAGCGCAAGGTGCGCGTCGGCGACAGTTTCGAGATTACCCTGCCCGAGCCGGAAGATCCGACGCCCAGGGGCGAGGATATTCCGCTCGATATCCTCTATGAGGACGATGACGTCGTCGTCATATCGAAACCGGCCGGCCTGGTCGTCCACCCCGGCTCCGGCAACTGGACTGGAACGCTGGTCAACGCGCTGATCCACCATTGCGGCGATACGCTCTCCGGCATCGGCGGTGTGCGCCGCCCCGGCATCGTCCACCGTCTCGACAAGGACACCACGGGCGTCATGGTCGTCGCCAAGAACGACATTGCCCATCGCCATCTCTCGCTCCAGTTTGCCGATCATGGCCGTACCATGCCGCTGGAGCGGGCCTATCAGGCAATCGTCTGGGGCCGGCCCCGGTCACTGACAGGCACGGTCGACGCGCCGCTCGGCCGCGCCACCGGCGATCGCACCCGGCGCGCCGTCAAGCGCCCCGACAGCCATGACGCCGACGAGGCGATCACCCATTACGAGGTGATCGAGCGCTTTCACGAAACCCCGGACGCGACGGCGCTCGCCTCGCTGGTCGAGTGCCGCCTCGAAACCGGCCGCACCCATCAGATCCGTGTGCACATGGCTCATATCGGCCACCCGCTGCTCGGCGACACGGTCTACGGAGCCGGCTTCAGGACCAAGGCCAATCTGCTGCCCGAAGAGATCCGCAAGGTGGTAAACGGGTTCGACCGCCAGGCGCTGCATGCCTTCATGCTGCAATTCGAGCATCCCCGCACCGGCGAACTCATGCATTTCGAGGTACCGCTGCCTGAGGATATGGTGGAACTTGTCGAGGCATTGCGGAGTTAGAAGGGACTGCGAAATTCAGCCTTCCCCGTCTCACACCTGCGTGAGCGGCGCCTTGAACCGCCGTTTCGCCATACTTATCTGTATATAGACTTAGTGCGGGCTTGGTAGAAAGCCGCACGTCCCGGTTTGCCATTCGACGCGGGGACGCGTTTTCATTGGGAACCGGAATTCACTTTAGGAGGGTGCACTATGGCCCGAAATACCTTGCCGTCCATTACCGCCGGCGAAGCCGGCCTCAATCGTTATCTCGACGAAATCCGCAAATTCCCGATGCTCGAACCGCAGCAGGAATATATGCTGGCCAAGCGTTATGCCGAGCACGGCGACCGCGACGCCGCCCACAAGCTCGTCACCAGCCATCTGCGCCTCGTTGCGAAGATCGCCATGGGTTATCGCGGCTACGGCCTGCCGATCGGCGAAGTCGTCTCCGAAGGCAATGTCGGCCTGATGCAGGCGGTCAAGAAATTCGATCCGGAACGCGGCTTCCGCCTCGCGACCTATGCCATGTGGTGGATCAAGGCCTCGATACAGGAATATATCCTGCGGTCGTGGTCGCTGGTGAAGATGGGTACGACCGCAAACCAGAAGCGCCTGTTCTTCAACCTGCGCCGGCTGAAGGGTCGCATTCAGGCGATCGACGACGGCGACTTGAAGCCGGAGCACGTATCGGAAATCGCCACCAAGCTGAACGTCTCGGAGGAGGAGGTCATTTCGATGAACCGCCGTCTTTCCGGCGACGCCTCGCTGAACGCGCCGATCAAGGCGGCCGAAGGCGACAGCGGCCAATGGCAGGACTGGCTTGTGGACGATCACGACAGCCAGGAAGACGTGCTGATCGAGCAGGACGAGCTCGAAACCCGCCGACGTATGCTGAGCAAAGCGATGAGCGTGCTGAACGAACGCGAGCGCCGCATCTTCGAGGCCCGCCGCCTCGCCGAGGAGCCGGTGACGCTGGAAGACCTGTCGGCCGAATTCGACATCAGCCGCGAACGCGTCCGCCAGATCGAGGTTCGCGCCTTCGAGAAGGTGCAGGACGCTGTCCGCAAGGAAGCCCTGGAACGCGCCAAAGCCGTCCGCGTCGTCGACGCCACAGCCTGAAAAGGCTGAAGTCTAGAATTGGCAACGCCATCTCCCCGGTGCGGGAGGTGGCGTTTTTGTGTCTGAGGTGAGTGCTTAGGGAGGACGCGAGACCTTGCCACGATTCCCTGTCTCCCGGCGGGGGTCCGAAGGACGGGTCGAGACGCGTGGCTCAACCCCGGCGGATGCCGGCAGGCAGATGAGGGGGTGAGCGGCAAAGCCGCGAATGCGCTGAGCGCAAGCGAAGGGCAATATGAGCGGCGTGCCGTGTCGCCCCCTCATCCGACCCTTCGGGCCACCTTCTCCCCGCTGTGGAGAAGAGGGGGCCAAGCCGCTTGCCCATACTCTTCACCCAACCGGGAAAGGTGGCGGCAACCGGATGAAGGGGAGCGCGAGCGAAGAGAAATGAAACCACTCGCCGCCCACGAACCACCTCACTGGCTGGTCGAGACATCCCCGAGCGCGGTCCATTCCTTGATAGCGGTATTGAAGTCATCCGTTCCCGTGCCGCCCTTGTCCATCGTCAGCAGCGCGCGGCGACCGTTGCGGTAGGTGATCGGGATATCGATCCAGTTGCGGGTCGACATCAGGTCGAGATTGGCCTTGCGCGCATCGGGATAATCGTTGAGCGCGATCATGTGGAAATCGTCGGTGATCTTGGCCGGAACCGCAATCAGCGCGTCGCCGCGATCCTGCTCCGTGCGCTTCATCGAGATGCGCTGGACGCTGTCAATACTGCCGCCTTCAAAATTGGGCGGCACCGAGAAGACGATCTCGACAAGATGGCTTGCCGGCAGCGACGGATCGGAGTTGCGCTTGAAGGTGACGAGAGCCGAGAGATTACGCTCGGGAACGGTGACGTTGCCCTGGACTGTCGCTTCCTGCCGGCCACCCTGGCCGGCCTCGTGCTGCACGCTCCAGACAACCGTTCCCTCGATCGCCGTCGGCGAGCTCTGGCCGATACGCTCCTCGTAGAGGAACATCTTTTCCGACGACCCAACCGGGGCGGCCTGCTGCGGCGATGCCGCAGGACCGTTCGGCGTCAGCGTTTCCGGCCGGGCCGTATCACCTTGGGCGCTGGCGGCCGGCGTATCCGCAGCCGCGACATTCTGCTCGGCCACCGATTTCCCCTCGGCGGTCGGCGTTCCCGGCACAGCCGCCGGGCCGCTGTCGACTTCGCTTCCATCGGAAAGCAGCCGCTGCGTGAATTTGGAATTGGCCGCCGCACCGTCATTGTTCAATGACGCCACTTGCTGGTTCGGCTCTGCCGGTGCCGGCGGCGTATTCTGCGCTTCCGGGGTAGCTGGCTCGGCTGGCGTCGGCGTGCTCGGCTGAGCAGGCGTCTCGGGTTCCGCCGGCGTCGTTGCCGCCTCGTTCCTGGTGGACTGCGATGGTGCCGAGCTGACAAGCCCATCGACCATCGCCACCAGCGCCTCTCTGTTCGTCCAGCCGGCATAGACGCCGCCGCCGATCAGGATAAGCGCGAAGATCAGGGTGATCACCGTGCCGATGCCGAAGCGGCGCCGCTTCGGCTCCATGCGGAAATTCTTGCCCTGCAGCTTGGCGGCGACGATCTGATCGATATCCATCGCCGGATTGGCGTCGTCATCGTCAGCGGCGACCGAGCCGCGGCGGTCATAACCACGCAGTGCCTTGGCTTCGCGCCATCCTTCGCTCGGCGCGCCGGCAGCGGGCGCGGCCTTGCCGTCGTGCACTTCAGCAAAGATATCGACATCGTCGAAATGCGAGGAAACCGGCGTCTTCTTGTTGTTGCCGGCCTCGATCGGCGGCAGATCGTCGAAGGCGGCCGTTTCCCAGGAGAAACTTTCCTTGGCAGCCGGCATGACGGCCGCGGGTGCTATCTTTTCGAGGCTCGATATCACCTCTTCGAAGGCGCGCGCCGAGGTGTCGGCGGCGGCCGGAGCGGTTTCCGAATATTGCCGGAGCTCCTCTTCCGCCCATTCGGTCTCGGCATCCTTCGGCGCCGGAGCCGGTGTTTCGGCAGCGGGTTCGGTCCAGACGGGGTCGAAATGCGCCGCCGCATCCGCCTGCAGCGGCTCCTCGCGGCTATGTTCGACGAATTCCTGCGCACGATCGAAATCAGCGACCGGCTCGACCAGCCGATTGGATGCATGCTCCAGGCCGCGTGTGACCGGCTGAAACGATTCGATGGGCTCGTAAGCCGTCTCGGCATTCGGCTCATGGCTTTCAACAGTCGCCGGTTCGGCCGCGACCTCTTCGGCTTCCGCGGGAGGCTGCTCATCGGCACGATCGTCGTCGGCTTGCTCGTAGCCATGCCCGGCAGGCGGCGGTTCGAAGCCGTCATGGTCAGACGCCACCTCTTCGCCAGCGACCTCACGCGCCTCGCCGGCATGCCATTCCTCGGCCGGCGCCTCCTCCTCATGGGAGGGATGCCAGTATGACTCAATGGGCGCTTCCGTCTCGGTGGAAACGGGTGTTTCCACGAGCTCGGGCTCTGCAGGCTGGGGTTCCGCAGGCTCGGCTTCCTCGGCTACGACCTCTTCCTGAGTTTCCTGCGGCGCGGCAGCTTCGACCTGATCGGGCTCATCGACGGCCTCTGCCGCCGGCGGTTCTGCATCGGCTTCCTCGGCCGGCTCGTCGGCGGCCGGCTCTGACACCGGCACCGGTTCGCTTTCACCGTGAGCCGCGTATTCCTCGACGGGCTCCGGCACAGCGACGGCGTCAGCCGCCTTATCGAGTGACAGCGCCTCGGAGTGCTCACCCTCCACTTCGCGGATGGCGGCCTCGAGCTTTTCGAGCTGGCGTTGCAGCATGGCTTCCGGCGGACGCGGCTTCATGTTCTCGAGCTGCCGCTGCACTGCGCCGCGAGCACGTTCGTAGACCTTTACCCGCATCTCGGGGGTATTTTCGGCCAGGCCGTCGACGGCCCGCCGAATAACTGCAATAAAATCCGCCATCAGTACTTTCTCAAGAAGTCCGGTACTCTCCCGAACCTATCCTCCGCAGTGACCGGTGACCTTAATCCTCAAACGGATCGGTCACAAGTATCGTGTCGTCCCGCTCCGGGCTGGTGGACAGGAGCGCGACTGGCGCCCCGATCAGCTCTTCGACCTGGCGAACATATTTGATCGCCTGTGCCGGAAGATCTGCCCAACTGCGGGCGCCGACGGTCGATTCCTTCCAGCCCTCCAGCGTGATATAGATCGGTTCGACCCTAGCTTGCGCTCCCTGGCTTGCGGGAAGATGATCAATCTGTTCGCCGTCGAGCATATAGCCGACGCAGATCTTCAGTTCCTCGAGGCCGTCGAGCACGTCGAGCTTGGTGAGCGCGATGCCGGTGATGCCGTTGGTGGCGACCGACTGGCGCACCAGCGCGGCGTCGAACCAGCCGCAGCGGCGCTTGCGCCCTGTGACGACGCCGAACTCATGACCCTTTTGGCCGAGAAACTCTCCGATCTCATCCTTCAGTTCCGTCGGGAACGGGCCTTCGCCGACGCGTGTCGTATAGGCCTTCGTGATGCCGAGAATATAACCCAGCGAACCCGGCCCCATGCCGGAACCGGCCGCCGCTTGACCAGCCACGGTGTTCGAGGAGGTGACGAAAGGATAGGTGCCGTGGTCGATATCGAGCAGGCTGCCCTGTGCACCTTCAAAGAGGATGCGGGCGCCCCTGCGGCGCTCCTTGTCGAGGAAAAGCCAGACGGTATCGCGGAACGGCAGTATCCGTTCGGCGACCGAGGTCAGTTCGTCCATGATGGTCTGGTGGCTGACTTCGGCGACACCGAGGCCGCGGCGAAGGGCGTTGTGATGGGTGAGGATCCGATCGACCTTGCCGGGAAGGCTGTCGAGATCGGCAAGATCCATCACACGGATCGCGCGGCGGCCGACCTTGTCTTCATAGGCCGGACCGATGCCGCGGCGCGTCGTACCGATCTTGGTGCCGCTGTTGGAGGCCGCGTCCTCGCGCATCGCGTCCAGCTCCCGGTGCAGCGACAGGATGAGCGTCGCGTTGTCGGCCACGCGCAAATTGTCGGGGGTGATCGTCACACCCTGGCCGGCGAGCTTTTCGATCTCGGCGATCAGCGCATGCGGGTCGACGACGACGCCGTTGCCGATCACCGCCATCTTGCCCGGGCGCACGACGCCGGACGGCAGCAGCGAAAGCTTGTAGCTCGTGCCGTCAATGACGAGCGTATGACCGGCATTGTGACCGCCCTGATAGCGCACGACGATATCCGCGCGTTCCGAAAGCCAGTCGACAATCTTGCCTTTGCCTTCGTCACCCCATTGCGAACCGACCACGACTACGTTCGTCATCTAACTCTTCCTGTTACCGGCGCGGAACCGCGCACCTGCTCAAACCCGCGCATCTATAAAGCTTTGTTTTTGGGAAAGCGACCCTGTTGTCACAGGCGATTGGGCTTTTTACGTGACAAATCAGCAGTCGGCAGGCTATTTCCCCTGGGAAAACGCCGCTTGTTGATCATCAAAAGACGAGGAAGAAACGCTCTTGCAAGCCACGGCCTATATTTGCCTCGTCATCGCCACCCTCTGCTGGGGCGGCAACTCCGTCGCCGGCAAGCTCGCGGTCGGCCATGTCAGCCCGATGATGCTGACCTTCCTGCGCTGGTTCCTTGCCGTCGCGCTGATCGCCCTGATCTCGGTGCCACAACTCAAGAAGGACTGGCCGGTCGCCAGAAAAAACCTGCCACTGCTGCTGTGCTACGGCGCCATCGGCTACACCCTCTTCAACGCCATGCTTTACTCGGCGGTGCAGTATACGACGGCGATCAATGTCGCCATCGAGCAGGCCGGCATTCCCATGCTGATCTTCCTGCTGAATTTCGTCTTCTTCCGCACCGGCATTTCGCTGGCGCAATGCCTCGGCTTCGGAATGACGCTGGTGGGCGTGGCGCTGACAGCGGCGCATGGCGACCTCGCCTCGCTGCTGCAGCTGCAGCTCAACCGGGGCGACGGCCTGATGCTGATCGCCATCGTCGCCTATTCGCTCTACACGATCTTCCTACGCTGGAAACCCCGGGTCGACTGGCGAACGCTGATGGCCTTCCCGGCCTTTGCCGCCATGCTGACATCGCTGCCGCTGCTCCTCTGGGAGGCAGGCCGGGGTGCGGCGCAATGGCCCGATCAGGCCGGCTGGGGCATCACTCTCTACACGGCGATCTTCCCCTCGCTGCTGGCGCAGATTCTTTATATCAAGGGCGTCGAGGCAATCGGCGCCAACCGGGCCGGCCTGTTCATCAACCTCGTGCCGGTATTCGGAACCCTGCTCTCCGTCGCCCTGGTCGGCGAGACGCTGCAGTCCTTCCATATGGTCGCGCTGGCCCTGACGCTCGGCGGCATCGCCATCGCCGAAAAAGGCCGTCCGAAAGCTTCGGCTCCAACCGTGCCCGCCTCACCGGTGGATTAGCCAAGCTCCAGCGTCGTGACGCCGAAGACGTGCTTCAATGGCGTGGCTGGCGCTGGCCCGCGATACATGCGCATGGTCTCGAACACCGGCTGAAGGCCCATGCCTTCGGCAAGCGCGATCGCCTCGCGGTTCTCGGCGGGAATATCGATGAAGACTGTTGCTCCTTTCGCTTCGGGGGCCAGTTCGGCAAGCAGTGCTGCGGCGCTATCGGCATCATTGGCAAAGAGCGGGCCGATCTTGTAGCCCTCGTAGCAGCGGCGGATCGTGCCATAGCCACGGATTTTGTGGCTCTTCCGTACGACGGCGGTACGCCGTCCCTTGCGGCCGGTGCACCAGGCGGCAAGGAAGGCTTCCCGCGGCTGCGGAAAGATCGCTGAATCATAACGCAGCAGCCCTTCCAGGCGCGAATCCAGCACCGGATGCGCAACGAGCGTCGAAGCCGGCAGCGCGCTGGCGACGCCGCCATAGCGAATGGTGAGATAAGCGGGTTCGAAGCCGGCCCTGCGGTAGTTCTGCTGCTGGGCGGCGACGCCGTCGAGACCGATCGTTCGGCCTTCCGCCGTGGCGATCCCCGTTTGCCAGATCGCCTTGCCGTAACCCTTGCCGCGGAAATCGGGGTGGACGATGTAGAGGCCGAGAAAGGCAAAGCTGTCGCCATATTTGACGACCGAGATCGAGCCGACAGGGACTTCGCCGATGGCGCCGACGAAAAAACCCGTCGGATCAGCTTCGAGGAATGCCAGCGAATCGTCGAGGCCGGGATTCCATCCCTCCTGACGCGCCCATTCGAGCACGAGCTCCAATTCGCCGGGCCGCATCGAACGAACGGCAAATTCCGAATTCATGCGACCTTCCCAGATTGAATGTCCTGCAAGTCCATCCCGCCAACGGCAAAGCAATTGTCAGGTCACCGCTCCCCCGATCGCGGCTGCGAATGATGGAGAAGCCGCGCTGATGGTCTTGACGACGCGTATAATCATTTTCGATGCAATGCAGTAAGCTTTGTTTCCGCATTACCATGAAACAATGTCGTTGCAAGCCCAAGAAAATTACTTGCCGCCCGATTATCGTCCTGCCGGTGACGAGCAAGCAATTCCACCGACATTAGCCGCCTATCGCTGCCTTGTGCTTTCCGGCCCCGCCCACCGCCGACGAGAACAGCAGGCCCGTCTCGGTTGCCGGCGTGGGATAGCCAAAGACATAGCCCTGCAGGCCATCGCAGCCGAGCTGCGCCAGCACGGTGGCATGGGCCTCGGTCTCGATGCCCTCGGCGATCACTTCGACATCGAGCGCCTTGGCGATTTCGACGATCGAACCGACCACGCGCCGCTGCTCCTCCGAGCTGACGACCTCGGCAACGAGTTGCCGGTCGATCTTCAGCCGCTTCGGCCGCAGCTTAACGAGACCGATGAGCGAGGCGTGGCCCGATCCGAAATCGTCGATTTCGATGTCGATGCCCAGCTGTTTGATATCATTGATATGATCGAGCAGCGTCTCGTCGCTGTCATCGAGGAAAATCGTCTCGACCAGCTCGAATACGATTGCGCCGGGCGGAATGTCGAGTTTTTTCAGCTTGCCGAGCAGCGCCGGGTCGGCAAGGCGCGACGCCGAAATGTTGACGGCGATGCGCGGAACCGCAAGGCCGTGCAACTGCCAGAACTGCCGGTCCTCGAGAACACGTTTCAAGATCGCCGAATCGATCTCCGCCGCAAACCCGTGCTCGTCGGCAATCTTCAGAAATATGCCCGGAGCGAGCACGCCCTTGTCAGGATGTTTCCAGCGCGCCAACGCCTCGAAGCCAATAACCTGACGCGTTGTGGCGCAGAGCTGCACCTGATAATAGGGAATGATCTCGCCGCGCTCCAGCCCGAGCTTCAGCTCTTCGACCAGTCGACGCTTGGATCGCAGATCCTCCTGCAGTTGCCGCGTGAAGAATTCGATGCGGTTTCGCCCGAGCTGCTTGGCTTGGTAGAGCGCCAGGTCGGATTCGGCCAGCAGGTTGCGCGCCCGCCGATCGCCGCTCCACGATACGCCGATCGAAGCCCCGGATTGCAGCATCTCCTGGCCGAAACGGATCTTTTTCCGCAGCCGCCGCTGAACATCCTCTGTAATCAGTTTCAGCTCGGCCAGATCGGTGAAATTGACCAGCACGACGACGAACTCGTCACCGCCGACGCGGGCGACCATGCCGTTTGCGGGAATGGCGGCGGCGATGCGAAGGGCCGCAGCCTTGAGTACGGCGTCGCCGGCCGCATGGCCGTGGCTGTCGTTGATCTGCTTGAACTGGTCGATATCGAGATGCAGCACGCCAAGCGTCGCAACGCTCCTGTCAGCCGGCAGCTCCGCCAGCCGCTTGTCGAGAAGGCGCCGGTTCGGCAAGCCGGTGAGATAATCGTGATCGGCGACATGCTCGATGCGCGCGTTGCTTTCCTCAAGCGCCAGCGCCCTCGCCTCTGCCATCATCTTTTGCCGTGCAAGCTCGGCGTTGAGCTGCACGTCGGCCGTCACATCCCACTCGGCGCCGATGAAGGAGGGCGCGCCCTCCGTATCCACATAAAAATGCGCCCGCGAGCGAAGATGCCGGATTTCGCCGCTCGGCAGCACGATCCGGAATTGCGAGTCATAGGCGCCGCGCGCAGCGATGGCCTGCTCGAAATCACGTTCGGCCCGCTCGCGATCGTCGGGATGGATCGCATTCGACCAGAACCATACCGGCACTTGCCGACATGTTTCGCCGGTCTCGTAGAGCCGGTGCATCTGTGCGTCCCATAATATCCCGTCCTTTGCGATGCTGTGCTCCCAGACACCGATCCTGGATGCGTCGAGAGCGAGTTCGAGCCGGCGCAGAAGATCCTGAAACTCTTGTTCTGATCGTGTGGCTTTATTTTCTGGCAACACGGCCTCAGCCTTCGAAGCTTGCATAATTGCAAATATGGTCTTCGGCCGGCATTAAGGAAGCCTAGTCTTATGTACCGAACAAATGACGAGGTGAAATCTTCGTTACGGCTTTCCCCTTTTGGATCAACGGACTTGCGATCTGCCGCAACTAAAGGATCAGTGATTATGCCTCGGTGGTTTTTTCGCGATCTGGCGGAAGTCCGCTGCCCCTTCCAGAACGGCGCCGTCCGCCAGTTGTGTGACGGAACGGCGGTAGATTTGCTGCCACGGCGTGGCATCCGCCGGCACCGGCGGAATGCCCTCGCCTTTGCGCCGTTCGATCTCGACGTCATCCACCAGCATGTCGCAGCGCCCGTGGTTGAAGTCGATGCGGATCGTGTCGCCGCTGCGAAGCCATGCGAGGCCGCCGCCGGCAGCGCTCTCCGGCGAAGCGTTGAGGATCGAGGGGCTGTCCGCCGTGCCCGATTGACGGCCGTCGCCGATCGTCGGCAGGCTGCGGATGCCGCGCTTCAGAAGATGATCCGGCGGCTGCATGTTCACAACCTCGGCCGACCCCGGCCAGCCGAGCGGCCCGGCGCCGCGGATCACCAGGATCGTATTCTCGTCGATGCCGAGGGCGGGATCGTTGATGCGACGATGATAATCTTCCGACCCGTCGAAGACGACCGCCTTGCCCTCAAAGACGCCTTCTCGCCCCGGCTCCTGGAGATAGCGCCGGCGGAAATCCTCTGAAACCACGCTCATCTTCATGATGGCGAAGTCGAAGAGATTGCCCTTGAGAACCAGGAAACCGGCGCGCTCCTTCAGCGGGTCCTCGAACGGCCGGATGACCTCGCGGTCGCCGGCCTCCCGCCCCTTCAGGTTCTCGGCAATCGTCCTGCCTGTCACCGTGCGACAGTTGCCGTCGAGTTTTCCGGCCTGCAGCAGCTCCCACATGATTGCCGGCGTCCCGCCGGCGCGGTGATAACGCTCGCCGAGATAGGCGCCGGCCGGTTGGACATTGGCCAGCAGCGGGATATCGAAGCCATGCACCTGCCAGTCGTCGGGATAGAGTTCGACGCCGGCATGCTTGGCCATCGCAGCCAGATGCGGCTGTGCATTGGTCGAGCCGCCGATCGCCGAATTGGTGCGGATCGCATTGAGAAAGGCCGCCCGCGTCAGGATATCCGACGGCTTCAGATCCTCGAACACGATCTCGACGGCCCGCCGTCCGGTGCGGTAGGCCATCTGGCCGCGCTCTCGGTAAGCGGCCGGAATGGCGCCGCACCCGGTCAGCGACAGGCCGAGCGCCTCGGCCAGCGCATTCATCGTCGAAGCGGTGCCCATCGTGTTGCAATGGCCGACGGAAGGAGCCGAATCGAGCGCCGCCTGCAGAAACTCCTCCCGGTCGATTTCGCCCGCCGCATATTTCCGCCGCATCCGCCAGATCACCGTGCCGGAGCCCGCCAGCTCCCCCTCGTGCCAGCCGTCGAGCATCGGCCCGCCGGAGAGCACGATCGCCGGAATATCGACCGTCGAAGCCGCCATGATCGCCGAAGGCGTGGTCTTGTCGCAGCCGGTGGTCAGCACCACGCCGTCGAGGGGATAACCGTAAAGGATTTCGACGAGGCCGAGATAGGCGAGATTGCGGTCGAGCGCGGCCGTCGGGCGCTTGCAGTTCTCGAAGATCGGATGTGTGGGAAATTCAATCGGAATGCCGCCGGCATCGCGAATGCCGTCGCGCACCCGATTGGCGAGTTCGATATGCACCCGATTGCAGGGTGTAAGATCGCTGCCGCTCTGGGCAATCCCGATGATCGGCCTGCCGGAGCGCAACTCCTCCGGCGTGATGCCGTAATTCATGAAACGCTCGAGATAGAGCGCCGCCATGTCGATGTGATCGGGATTGTCGAACCAATCCTGCGAACGCAAGCGGCGTTTCTTCGTCTGGCTGTCCGTCATTACCATCCTCCCGATCGGCCATACTTCTCTTCGAAGTCGAGAAGTCGGGGCTTCAGTCCGTCTAACCATCTCCCGCAAGCGCTCCGGCCTCGCCGGCATTGCGTATCGAGATGGCGGAGGTAAGGCCCGCGCCGATCCTCCCAGCTGCTATCCGTCTTTGATAGTCCCCTCGCCCATGGTTGCAACCGTTTTGATGAACGTAACGCATTTTTGTCGGACGCCCGGAAACGATACGGGCGAGAACCGCAGTTCCCGCCCGATTTACTCGACAAAGGAAGGTTGAATTCGTTTATTCGGCCGCGAGCCTGATGACCTCGGCCTCTTCCTCCTTGTGCTCGTCCGGCTTGTGCTGGACCAGCGGGCGGTTGCCCGTCATCCGGCGCAGCAGCACGTAGAAGACGGGCGTCATGAAGATGCCGAACAACGTCACTCCGATCATGCCGGAGAAGACCGCGACACCCATGGCGGCACGCATTTCCGCACCGGCGCCGGTCGAGACGACGAGCGGCACGACGCCCATGATGAAGGCCATGGAAGTCATGAGGATCGGGCGAAGACGCAGGCGGCTGGCCTCGACCGCGGCCTCCCGCGGCGTCCTGCCTTCGAACTCCAGTTCACGGGCGAACTCGACGATGAGGATCGCGTTCTTCGCCGATAGACCGACAAGAACGACGAGGCCGATCTGGGTGAAGATGTTGTTGTCTCCACCGGTGAGCCAGACGCCCGTCAAAGCAGCCAGCACACCCATCGGCACGATCATGATGATCGCAAGCGGTAGCGTCAGGCTTTCATACTGGGCGGCGAGCACCAGGAAGACGAGCAGCAGCGCCAGCGGGAAGACGACAACGCTCGAATTGCCGGCCAGGATCTGCTGATAGGTCAGATCCGTCCATTCGAAGTCGATGCCCGCAGGCAGTGTCTCGCGAAGGATCTTCTCGATTGCCGCCTGCGCCTGGCCGGAGGAGAAGCCCGGTGCCGGACCGCCGTTGATATCGGCGGCAAGGAAGCCGTTATAGCGGTTGGCGCGCTCCGGACCCGTGCTCGGCTCCACCTTCAGGAGGGCCGACAGCGGGATCATCTCACCCGATGCCGAACGAACCTTCAACTGGCCGATATCTTCCGGCTGGGCGCGGAATTTCGCATCGGCCTGCACCCGGACGCTGTAGGTGCGGCCGAAGGCGTTGAAGTCGTTGACATAGAGCGAACCGAGATAGATCTGCAGCGTCTGGAAGACGTCGGTGACGGAAACTCCGAGCTGCTCGGCCTTGGCGCGGTCGAGATCGGCATAGAGTTGCGGCACGTTGATCTGGAAGCTCGAGAACAGCCCGGCAAGTTCAGGCGTCTGATAGGCCTTGGCAAGCACCGCCTTGGTGGCCTCGTCGAGTGCCTGGTTGCCGAGACCGGCGCGGTCCTCGATCTGCAGCTTGAAACCGCCTGTCGTGCCGAGACCGTTGACCGGCGGCGGCGGGAACATGGCGATGAAGGCATCCTGGATGGCGCCGAACTTCTGGTTCAGCGCCATGGCGATGGCGCCGCCCGAGAGATCAGGCGTCTTGCGCTCCTCGAAATCCTTCAGCGTCACGAAGACGATGCCGGCATTCGAAGAGTTGGTGAAGCCGTTGATCGACAGGCCCGGGAAGGCGATCGCATTGGCGACGCCCGGCTGGGCGAGCGCGATGTCGGTCATCCGTTTGATGACGTCTTCCGTACGGTCGAGGCTTGCGGCATCCGGCAACTGGGCAAAGCCGATCAGATACTGCTTGTCCTGCGACGGCACGAAGCCGCCCGGGACGGTGGTGAACATGCTGTAGGTGGCGCCGACCAGCGCCAGATAGACCACCATGACGATGCTCTTGCGCGACACCAGCCCGCCCACACCCTTGCCGTAGGCGTTCGAGCCGGCGCCGAAGACGCGGTTGAAGCCGCGGAAGAACCAGCCGAAGATGGCGTCCATGAACCGCGTCAGCCAATCCTTCGGCGCGTGGTGCCCCTTCAAGAGAAGGGCTGCGAGCGCCGGAGACAGGGTGAGCGAGTTGAAGGCCGAGATGACGGTAGAGATCGCGATCGTCAGCGCGAACTGGCGATAGAACTGACCCGACAGGCCGGAGATGAAAGCGAGCGGCACGAAGACCGCGACCAGCACCAGCGCGATCGCCACGATCGGACCGGAGACCTCCTTCATCGCCTTGTAGGTAGCCGCCCGCGGCGACAAGCCGTGCTCGATGTTGCGCTCGACGTTTTCGACCACGACGATCGCGTCGTCGACGACGATGCCGATCGCCAGCACCAGCCCGAACAGACTGAGCGCGTTGATCGAGAAGCCGAAGACGTACATGACCGCGAAGGTACCGATGATCGAGACCGGAACCGCGATCAGCGGAATGATCGAAGCGCGCCACGTCTGCAGGAACAGGATGACGACGAGGACGACGAGCGCGACGGCTTCGAGCAGCGTATCGATGACCTTCTCGATCGAGGCGCGCACGAACTTCGTCGTATCGTAGACAATTTCGTATTTGACGCCTTCGGGCATGGCCAGCTGCAGCTGGTCCATGGTCGAGCGCACATTGTCGGCGATTTCGATCGCGTTCGAACCGGGCGCCTGAAGAACGGCGACGGCAACAGCCGGCTTGCCGTCGAGCAGCGAGCGCAGCGTATAATCGGCGGCGCCGAGCTCGATACGGGCGACATCGCGAAGGCGGGTGATCTCGCCGTTGGCGCCCGTCTTCACGATGATGTTGCCGAACTCTTCGGGCGTGCGCAGGCGACCCTGAGCATTGACGTTGAGCTGCAGGTCGACGCCCGGCTGGCTGGGCGATGCGCCGATGATACCGGCGGCGGCCTGGACGTTCTGCGAGCTGATGGCGTTGCTGATATCGCTGGCGGCGAGATCATGCTCCGCAGCCTTCTGCGGATCGATCCAGACGCGCATCGAATAGTCGCCGGCGCCGAAAACCTGCACCTGGCCGACGCCCGGAATGCGGGCGAGCCGGTCCTTGACGTTGAGTGTCGCGTAGTTGCGCAGATAGGTGATGTCGTGATTGTCGCCGTCGGAGACGAGATTGACGACCATGATAAAGTCGGGCGAGCTCTTGACCGTCGTAATGCCGAGCGCACGGACTTCCGCCGGCAGACGGGGCTCGGCCTGCGAAACGCGGTTCTGCACGAGCTGCTGCGCCTTGTCTGGGTCGGTGCCGAGCTTAAAGGTGACGGTGACATTGAGCACGCCGTCCGACGTCGCCTGGCTCGACATGTAGAGCATGTCCTCGACGCCGTTGATCTGCTCTTCGAGCGGTGTCGCCACCGTTTCGGCAATGACGCTCGGATTGGCGCCGGGATAGGTGGCGCGCACGACGACCGACGGCGGCACGACGTTGGGATATTCGGAAATCGGCAGCGCCCTGAGGCCGATCAGGCCGGCAACCACGATGAGGACCGAAAGAACGCCGGCAAAAACCGGGCGGTCGACAAAGAATCTGGAGATGTTCATATCAAAGCCCTCTCCGGGGTGAACATGGATGCAAAGTGCCTCTCCGGCGGCTTGGGAACCACCGGCGGGTCATATCAATTCGAGCATGGGCCTCCCGGGCGAGGCATAGTCTTGCCCCGCCGGGGAGGGCGAAGTCTTACTGAGCGGTCGCGACCTTCTCTTCGATCTGCGGCACGACGACGGCGCCCGGACGGATGCGCTGCAGACCGTTGACGACGATCTTTTCGCCGGCATTCAGGCCGCTTTCGACCACCCGTTGACCGTCAGACAGCGTGCCGAGCTGCACCTGCCGATAGGCCACCTTGTTCTCGCCGTCGACGACGAAGACGAACTTCTTGTCCTGGTCGGTGCCGACGGCACGATCGCTGATGACGATCTTGTTCTCGGTCTTCGGCTGGCCCATGCGCACCCGCACGAACTGGCCGGGGATCAGGCGCCCGCCCGGATTGTCGAAGACGGCGCGCACGCCGATCGTGCCGCTTGACGCATCGACCTCGTTGTCGATCAGCTGCAGCTTGCCCTTGATCGGTGTGCCGCTGTCGGCCAGCGTGCCGACCTCGACGGGGATCTGTTCGACCGGCGGCAAGGCGCTGTCCGTCTGCGGCAGCTGGGCAAGGGCACGCGTCACCATCTCTTCGCTGGCATTGAAGCTCGCATAGATCGGATCGACCGAAACGAGCGTTGTCAGCGCCGGCGAAGCCGAGCCGGCAGCAACCAGGTTACCCGCGGTCACCTCGATCTTGCCGATGCGGCCGGACACCGGCGCCCGCACTTCGGTATAATCGAGATCGAGCTGGGCCGACTGCAATGCGGCCTGTGCCGAACGCAGTCCTGCCTGCGCCTCGGCCAGCGCGCTCTGGCGCTGATCGAGATCGCTCTGAGAGATGGTGCGGTTGTCGGAAAGCCTGCGGCCGCGATCGAGTTCGGTCTGCGCCAGGCTGACCTTGGCTTCGGCCGAGGCGACCTGGCCCTGCGCCTGCGCTACGCTCGCCTGATAGGGAGCCGGGTCGATGGTGAAGAGCAGGTCGCCCTGCTTGACCAGCGCACCTTCGCGGAAGGCCACCGACAGGATGGCGCCGGCGACGCGGGAACGAACCTGGACACGGTCGACGGCTTCGAGGCGGCCGGAGAAACTCTCCCAGGCCGTCACGTCGCGCGCCGTGACGACGGCAACCGTCACCGGCACGGCAGGAGGCTGCGCCGGGGCGGAAGCGGCCGTGGCGGTCGTGCTCATCGGCAGTTCGAAAAACAATGCAGCGCCGGAAACCGACGCAATAAGGCCTATGCCGGCGCCCACCAGGGCCCAGCGCTTGCTTCTGGACGTCATCAGTACTCTCCTTGCGGCCCCAAGCCGCCGAAATATCAGATCTTCTTCAATGCAATTGCGGTTGGACGCTTACGTCCTGAAGGAAATCTCCGAAATGGCGGCTGACGTGTTCCTGCCAATCGGGCACTTCCCCGGATTTCCCGCCATAAATCGAGGGCCAGCCCGTCCCGGCGGGAAGGACATGCTGGCGCACACCGACACCGGCCTTCTTCAGGCGGGCACCGTAACCAATAGTTTCGTCGTGCAGAGGATCGTCCTCGGCGGTGAAGATCAGCGCCGGGGCGACGCCTGCAAGACGCGAACAGAGGCAAGGTGCTGCGTAAGGGTGGCAGCCGCCGCCGCTCAAGTAATGGCTCCAGCCCTCCGTCCAGCGCTGCCGCATGCCGATGCCTTCCGCCTTGCGGATCGAGGAAGTGCCCATGAAGGGATCGAGCAGCGGCGAAATCAGCACCTGACCGTCGAGCGCGTCGGGCAACTGGTCGCGCGCCTTCAGGGCCACACCGGCGGCGACATTGCCGCCGGCCTCCTCACCGGCCACGAACAGCAGCGACTTGCGGTCGCCAAGGCCGGCAGCGCGCTTGTTGGCGAGATAGGTGAAAACGGAAAAGGAAACTTCCAGCACTTTCGGAAACAGATTGTCGGACAGGCTGCTGTAATCGACGGCGGCGACGATGGCGCCGGCCTTGGCGAGGCTGATCGCCACCGGCCGGTCGACATTTGTCTCCTGATCGAGAAACGCGCCGCCATGCAGGTAAAGCACGATCGGCGGTCCTTTGCCGTAATCGGCGCCCTGGTAGATGCGTGCGGAAACGGGGCCGATGGCCACCTTGTCCAGCATCATATCTTTCCACTCCACCGTCATGGTTCCGGCCTCTGTGCGCATCGCGACAAACAGACAACGCCCGTCGCTTGCATTTTGCATAAAAAAGATATTGTTATTCAGAACAGGGAATAAGAAGCGATATCGCGATTACACTGTTCCAATTTTCGAATAATGGTGCAACGCAAACTGCGGACTTGAAACCGATGGATCAGCTTTCGGCAATGCGCGTCTTCATCCGTGTGGTGGAGACGGGCAATTTCACCCGCGCCGCCGACATGCTCGCCATGCCCAAGGCGACGGTGACCAATCTTATCCAGGGCCTGGAGGCGCATCTGCGCACCAAGCTTCTGAATCGTACCACGCGCCGGGTGATGGTGACCACGGACGGCGCGCTTTATTACGAACGCGCCGCCCAGCTTATCTCCGAACTGGAGGAACTCGACGGCAGCCTCTCCAACTCGCAGAGCCTGCCGAGCGGTCGGCTGCGCGTCGAAATGAGCGGCGCCTTTGCTGACGCAATTGTCGTCCCGGCCCTTTGCGACTTTTATCAGCGCTATCCCGATATCCGTCTGGACCTCGGCGTCAGCGACCGAACGGTGGATTATCTGGTCGAAAACGTCGATTGCGCGTTGCGGGCCGGCACGCCCACCGACCAGTCGCTGATCGCCCGGCGCGTTTCGGAGATGGAGCTCATCACCTGTGCTTCGCCAAGTTACATTCAGAAATTCGGCATGCCCGAACGCCCTGAGGATCTGGAGGCCGCACATTACTCGGTCAACTATTTCCGCGCTCAGAACAACCGGACGCTGCCCTTCGAATTTCGCAGGGACAACGAGACGATTGAAACCAACCCGCGCTATATCGCCTCCGTCAACGACAGCCGCACCTATCTGACCGCGGCGCTGACGGGGCTCGGTGTCGCGCAAGTGCCAACCTTCATGGCGCGCGAGCCGATGCGGCGGGGCGAACTCGTCCGCGTGCTGCCGGAATGGCGCCGCGATCCGATCCCGCTCTATGTCGTCTATCCGCCGAACCGCCACCTCAGCAACAAGGTCCGCGTCTTCGTCGACTGGCTGGTGAAGCTTCTGGTCGAGGCCAAGCTGAACGACTATTGAGCCGCAAAACAGATACGGCCCGGAAGGAGTGGTACCTTCGACGGGCCGCAATATTTTGAACATCGGGCCTGTCGCGCCGCAGAGCGGGCGCGGCAGGCTCTGGAGGTTCGCAAGAGAGCGTCAGGGAACGCCACTCTCTCGCGATAAAACAGTTATAAGCACTCTCCATAAGATTGTAAGAGGGAAAACCCACAAGCGAAGTTCACATAATCGCGATGAGGTCGCCTTCGTCAGATCATGCCGCCATTGGCGCGCACGTCTGGCCGTTGATCCAAGCCGCCGTCCGGGCCGGGAGGAAGGCGACCGCCGACGCGATGTCCTCGGGCGTGCCGAGGCGCTCCAGCGGGTTCATCTTCGCTATGCGGACGACGAGTTCCTGTAGTTTGCCGTTGAGGAAAAGATCGGTGGCGACAGGACCGGGCGCAATGGCGTTGACGGTACGCCGGTGTCCCTGCTCTATCCCCGCAACCGCCAGCTTTCCACCGCGCGTGCGATCTTCATCGACTGGCTGGTGAAGGTCTTCTCTCGACAAAATCCGGAAAGCGCGCATCATTAAACCGCGCCTTGCTAATGTAAGGGCTTTTTTGGGGGGAGCCATGGCACTCAGCGACATCACTGTCTATCAGACGGAAGACGGCTTCGTCGTCGAATTCGGCGGCGAGGGCGAAGACAGCATTGCCGTAACGTTGCGCAGCAGGCCCGAACTGACCTCGGAAAACGCCGTCTCGCGCGCCAAGGCCCTGCTTGCGACGGCCATCGAACCCGCCCATGGCGACGGTCCGCGCAGCAAGGATCCCGCGCTGCTCGAAGAAGAACTGGAAGAAGGCCTGGAAGATTCTTTTCCGGCAAGCGACCCGGTTTCGGTCACCGTCTCCTCGATCCCGATGCGCGATCCGAATGCCGGCCGGTAACACGCGCTTGTCACGTCAAACGGTTTTGGGGTGACGCCAAGCGCGCCGAATGGTATCTGCCTCGGCCATGACCGATGGTGGAATGACAAGGGGCGCGATCGGCGCCGGCCCGCTTGCCGGCGAAAGCCTCAAGGCGTTTTTCGAGCGCGATGCGATCACTGTTGCCCGGGCTCTGCTCGGCTGCCATCTCACAATCGACGGCGTCGGCGGCCGCATCACCGAGACGGAAGCCTATTTCCCCGATGACGAGGCCTCGCACAGCTTCCGCGGCCCGACCAGGCGCAATGGCGCCATGTATGGCCGCCCCGGCAATGTCTACATCTACCGCATTTACGGCATGTACTGGTGCCTGAACTTCGTCTGCCATCCGGGTTCGGCCGTGCTCATCCGGGCGCTTGAGCCGGAAACCGGATTCCCTCTGATGATGCAGCGGCGCGGCACCGACATGCTGACGGCGCTTTGCAGCGGCCCCGGCAAACTCTGCCAGGCGCTCGGCATCGATATCGAGATCAACGACCGGCTGCTCGACCGCCCGCCCTATGCGCTGACGCCCTCCGTGCCGGTGCCGATCGTTTCGGGAAAACGCATCGGCATCACGAAAAATGCCGACACGCCATGGCGCTTCGGCATCCAGGGATCGCGTTATCTCAGCAAGCCGTTTCGCTGACTATTCCATGACGGTACTTTGGTCGACGGCGGGCGCTGCCTTCGGCTTGCGCAGCAGGAGCACCAGCGGAATGACCGCAAGCGACATCAGCATCAGCAGCTTGAAATCGTCCATATAGGCGATGATCGTCGATTGCAGCGTGATGATCTCGTTGAGCGAGGCGCGCCCGGCCGCCGTCACGGGACTGAGCCCCTGCGCCGCCGCCGCGTTGAAGGCGTGATTGAACGGCGTCACATAGGCTGCGATCGATTCATGATTGCTCTGCGTGTTCTCGACGATCAGCGCCGAGACGATCGAGATGCCCACCGACGAGCCGATATTGCGCGACAGATTGTAGAGGCCGGTGCCGTCGCCGCGCATATGGGCGGGCAGCGTGGCGAAAGCGATCGTCGTCAGCGGCACGAAGAGGAAACCGAGACCGGCGCCCTGGATGAAACCGACCGACACGATCGTCCATTGCGAGACGTCGGGCGTCCAGCCGGTCATGTCATACATCGCCCAGGCGGTGAGGCCGAGGCCGAGCACCAGCAGCCAGCGTGTATCGACCTTGCCGATCAGCCGCCCGACGATGAACATGCAAAGCATGGTGCCGAGTCCACGCGGCCCCATCACGATGCCGGCGGTGATGACGGGATAGCCCATCAGCGTCTGCAGATAGGGCGTCATCAGCGCCAGCGAGGCGAGATAGGTGATGCCGATCACGAAGATGAAGATCATGCTGATCGTGAAATTCTGGTCGAGGAACAGCTTCGGATTGACGAAGGATTTCTCCGCCGTCAGCGTGTGCACCAGCAGCAGATAGAAGGCGGCAGCGCAGATGATCGCTTCGAGCATGATCTCGCCGGAGGAGAACCAGTCGAGCTGCTCACCGCGGTCGAGGAAGAGCTGCAGCGAGGCGATGAACAGGCTCATCATGCCGAAACCGAACCAGTCGAGCTTGGCGAGCGCATCCCTCTTCGTTTCCGATACGAAGATGACGATACCGGCAAAGGCAAGCGCGCCGATCGGCACGTTAATGTAGAACACCCAGCGCCAGCTGATATTGTCGGTCAGCCAGCCACCGATGACCGGGCCGAGGACCGGCCCGACCATGACCGAGACGCCGAAGAGCGCCATGGCCGAACCGCGCTCCTCGACCGTGTAGATGTCGAGCAGGATGCCCTGGGAAAGCGGCACCAGCGATGCGCCGAACAGGCCCTGCAGCAGGCGGAAGGCGACGATCTGGTTCAGCGATTGCGCCAGGCCGCAGAGGACCGAGGCGGCCACGAAGCCTGATATGGCGACGAGCAGCACGCGCTTGCGGCCGAACTTGGCGGCAAGGAAACCGGAGGGAGGCGTCATGATCGCCGCCGCAACTATGTAGGAGGTCAGCACCCAGTTGATCTGGTCGGCGGAGGCCGACACGCTGCCCTGAATATAAGGCAGCGCCACATTGGCGATCGTCGTATCCAGCGCCTGCATGATGACGGCAAGGATGACGCAGGCGGTGATCGCGCCGCGATTGGCAACAGGGGTCGCCGGAGATGCGGGAGGGTTACTCATCATCCTTGCCCTGAGACCGGCCCAGAAGCTTGTTGACGAAGTCGGGCAGTCCGCGGGCATGGCCGGTTTCGACATCGACGACGGTGCTCATGCCGACGCGAAGCGGCGGCTTGCCCTCGGTGTCCTCGATGCTGACGCGCATCGGAATGCGCTGAACGACCTTCACCCAGTTGCCGGTGGTGTTCTGCGCCGGCAGCAGCGAGAAGCTGGAGCCGGAGGCCGGGCTGATGCTCTCGACCTTGCCCTTCCATGCCACGCCGGGATAGGTGTCGACATGGATCTCGGCCGTCTGGCCGGGCTTGATATAGGTCAGCTCGGTTTCCTTCGGGCTGGCGGCGATCCACAGATGATCGGTGGCGACAAGCGAGAAGGCCTGCTGCGAAGCCTGCAGATAGGAACCCACCTGCAGCGCGTTGACATTGGTGACGATGCCGTCGAACGGCGCCTTGACGACGCTATGGTCGAGCTCGCGCTGGGCATTGTCGACATTCGACTTGGCCTGCAGGTAGAGCGGGTTTTCCTCGATCGGCTGGTCAGCCGAACCGCCGAGCTGGGCGAGCGTCGTTGCGGCTTCCGCCTTGGCGACGGCAACCTTCTGCCGAGCGGCCTCGAGATTGTGCTTGGCCTCGTCATAGGCCGATTGCGTCGCACTGCCATTGTTGACGAGGCTCTGCTGCCGGTCGAACTGATCCTGGTAATAGGGCAGATCGGCCTGCGCCTGGGTGATCTCGGCGAGCGACTGCTGATAGCTCGCCTTGAGGTTCATGATCTGGTTGCGCTGGGCGCCAAGCTGCGCCTTGGCGCCATCGAGCGCAATCTTGAAGGAATCCGATTTCAGGCTAAAGAGCACCTGCCCCGCCTTGACCGCCTCGTTCTCGTGCACGTTGATTTGCTCGACGATCCCCGAGACATCGGTGGTAATCCCGACCATATCGGCCTGGATATAGGCGTTATCGGTCGACATCACCTGGCCGCCATTGACGTAATAATAACCGCCGCCGACGAGCGCCAGAGGCAGCAGGGCAAACAGGATCGGCCGCGTGAGACTGCGCCGGCGGCGGACCTTGTTGCCGCCAGGCGCAGCCACGGCGGCAGCCGGCGCTGAATTGGATGAAGGCGCTTCGGCTACCGTTTCCTGCTGTTTGATTTGGTTTTCAGATGTCTTGGCATTGGCGTCGGCAACGACGCGGAGGTTGGGTTGATCAGCCATCGTTCATCTCATTCTCTTCAACCGGTGTTCGGCAAGCCTGCACCAGGTTCGTCTTCATTGCGGATAGGATCTGGTAAAGCTGCTCGCGCTGCTCGGCCGAAACGCCTTCGAGCGCCTCGGCTCGGGTTACGTCGCCGAGCTCGCGCATTTCGGCGAGCAGCGGGTGGGCTTCTTCGCGCATGTAGAGCAGCCAGATGCGCCGGTCGGTCGGGTGCTGGCGGCGTTCGATCAGCCCGCGTTCGGCGAGCTTGTCGAGAATGCGCACCAAAGTGATCGGCTCGATTTCGAGAATTTCGGCAAGGCCGCTCTGATGGATGCCTTCATTGTTGGAGAGATAGGCAAGCGTTTGCCATTGCGACCGGGTCAGCCCAAGGCACTTCGCGCGCTGCTCGAACCGCTTGCGCAGCAGCCGCGCGACATCATGGAGTAGGAAGCCGAGTGTGGGCGTAGCGCTCATGAAA
This sequence comes from Rhizobium croatiense, assembly GCF_019793465.1. Classification (GTDB taxonomy): domain Bacteria; phylum Pseudomonadota; class Alphaproteobacteria; order Rhizobiales; family Rhizobiaceae; genus Rhizobium; species Rhizobium croatiense. The sequence continues at coordinate 273,887 of NZ_JAILYJ010000006.1, forward strand.
ACCTGTGACGTTAGTTCATAAGGATACTTATAATATCGTTAGATATATTGAGCTTGCAGCCAGCACAAGGACGCGGACGGCAGATTCAGCAAGGTCGGCTGAAATGCCGCAGCTTGGGCTCGAGCCCGTTTGACAGTGGCCGCGGCCCTGCGCCGCCCTAATTCTGCGGCAGGAACGCCTCCGCAGGAGGCGCATGTAGGGGAGCTTGATGGCGTTCTTTGAAAGCATGCTGACCCTGCTGCTGGTGGCAATCGTCTTTCTGCAATTCTCCAGGAAGTTTCGGATCCCCTATCCGACAATGCTGTCGATCGCCGGCGTCATCGTCGCGGCTGTGCCCTGGGCTCCCGAGGTTGCCATTGATCCCGACCTTGCATTGGCGTTGCTGGTCGCGCCCGTGCTCTTCGACGCCGCTTATGATCTGCCGCCGAGGACATTGAGGCGCAACTGGCTGCCGCTCTTCTCGCTCGCCGCGATCGCCGTGATCCTGACAGCTGCAGCCGTCGCCGTCGTCGGGGTGACGATGGCCGGCCTGCCGTTGGCCGCGGCCGTCGCGCTCGGCGCCATCGTCGCGCCGCCGGATGCCGCCGCCGCCACCGCCATGCTCGATCGCTTCGCCCTGCCGCGCCAGACCTATGCCGTCCTGAAGGGCGAGAGCCTTTTAAACGATGCCGTCGCGCTTCTGATCTTCAGCGCTGCGGTTTCGGCCGCGGCCAGTCCGGCCTTCTTTTCCGGCGCTCTGGCGGAACTGGCTCTCGCCGTCCCCGGTGGCCTCGTCTTCGGCTATCTCATGGGCCGTCTCTACATGGTCGTCGGCCTGAGGCTCGCCGGCACGCTCGGCGGCACCCTGCTCGAATTCGTCGCCACCTTCGGCACGTGGATCATCGCCGAGCGGCTGCATCTTTCGGCGATTCTGGCCATCGTCGTCTACGCGATGGTGATTGCCCGCTACATGCCGGAACGGCAGACGGCCCGCCACCGCATCCACTCCTATTCTGTGTGGGAGGCTGCGGTCTTCCTGCTCAATGTGCTCGCTTTTCTGCTGATGGGCCTGCAGGCCCGCCAGATCGTCCTCGACCTCGATCCCGGCCGACTGAGTTTCGCGATCGGCTTCGCCGCCGCGGTCTTCGGCACCGTCGTCGTCGTCCGTCTCGCCTGGGTGCTCTTCTACAACCGGGCGATCAAATTTCTCGCAGCGCGCAGACGCACGACACAGGCCGCTCCGACGTTTGCGGCCAGCCTGCTTGCCGGCTGGTGCGGCATGCGCGGCCTCGTCACACTGGCGACCGCGCTCGCCCTGCCGGTCGACTTTCCCGATCGCGACATCATCCTGCTCAGCGCGCTCGCCGTCGTCCTCGGCACGCTCATCGTCCAGGGACTGACGCTCGGACCGCTGATCCGTTTTCTGAAATTCGATCCGGACACGTCCCTGGAGCGCGATCTCGCCAGAGCCCGCGTGGCGTTGATCGATGCGGCGCTGGCCGAGCTTACAGGCGGCGAGGACGATTCCATCCGCATCCTGCGCGACGTCTACACCTCGGAGCGCAAGATCGCCGCGGACGGCAAACATCCGCGCGAGGTCAGCAGGCTCGATAAACAGCGCCGCAATGTCATCGTCGCAAAACGCGCCAAGCTGGCAGCGATGCGCCGCTCCGATGAGATCGACGATGATGTCTTTCATATGCTGGAACAGGAGCTTGACTGGGCCGAGCTCGGCGCGCTTCCGCCCGGCAGGGACGAGATCGTCGAGAGCTGACGCCCCTTCCGCGACGTCTCGATGGATTCAGGAACCGCCGCCAATTGGCATTTGCAATTTTTCGCCGCTGCCGTTTATAGTCCAATTCCATAGGGTTACGATTTTTCTGATCTGCATTGCCTGCCGGCCTTCCTTTCCAGGGATTGGACGCCGGAGAATTCAAGGAGGCGGACGCCTCCGCTCAAGCAGCAAGACATGAACGACATCACTTCATCTTAGGTTTGGCGGCAGCAAAAAGCGGGCGCCGAGATTGGAGGACCGGTATGACTTACGCGCTTCGACAGATCGCGGTGTTTGGCTGCATGGCGGCGTTGATGCCTCTGGCCGCGCTGGCCCAGAACGCCCCGCCGCCCCCGCCCGTCACCGTCGCCAAGCCGGTCGTTCGCGACGTCGTCGACAGCGACGAGTTCATCGGTCGCTTCGAACCGGTCGACGAAGTCTCCGTTCGCTCGCGCGTTGGCGGTTACCTGCAGGAAATCCATTTCCAGGACGGCGCCCTGGTCAAGCAGGGCGATCTGCTCTTCGTCATCGACCAAAGACCCTTCATAACGGCCCTCAACCAGGCAAAGGCGACCCTTGAGGCCTCACAATCCACCCTGGTCTTTGCCGACGCGCAGTACAAGCGCGCCCAGTCGCTTGCTTCCAGCGGCAGTCAGTCGGCGCAGACGCTGGATGATCGCCGCCGCGAATTCGATTCAGCCGAGGCCAATGTCCGCGGCGCGCAGGCCGCAGCCGACCGTGCGTCGCTCGACATGGAATATACGGAAATCAAGGCGCCGCTCAGCGGCCGTATCGACCGCCGGCTGATTTCGGCCGGCAATCTCGTGCAGACCGACCAGACCGTGCTCACGACGATCGTTTCTCTCGACCCGATCGATTTCTATTTCGACGTCGACGAACGCCGCCTGCTGAATTTTGCCGACACCGCCCGCAAATTGGGCAAAGACCTCCAGCAGGGCGGCGGCGGACTGGATGTGTCCGTCACGATCTCGGATCCCAATGCCAAACCTTTCAAGGGAAAGCTCGATTTCGCCGAGAACCGGGTCGACAACCAGAGTGGCACCATTCGTCTGCGAGCCCGTTTCCCCAACCCTGGCCTTGTCCTGCAACCCGGCCTCTTCGGCCGCATACAGGTCGAAGCCTCCAACACCTACCAGGCCATTCTTGTCCCCGACGAGGCAATCGGCTCGGATCAGAACGAGCGCGTCGTCTATGTCGTCGCCGACGACGGCACGGTTTCGAGCAAGCCCGTCAGGCCTGGACCGCGGCTCTACGGCTACCGCGTGATACGCGAGGGTCTCGACGGCACCGAGACGATCATCGTCAACGGCGTGATCCGCGCCCGTCCCGGCTCGAAGATCACGCCTCAGATGACCGAGCTGCCGAAGGAGCGGCAGGACACGGCGCCGGAAACCGCCGGCGCGGAGAGCGGACAATGAGATTCGCTCATTTTTTCGTGGACCGGCCGATCTTTGCGGCCGTGATTTCGATCGTTCTTCTCGTCGTCGGCGGCATCGCCTATACGCAGCTGCCGGTCTCGCAATATCCGGAGATCGCGCCGCCGACGATCGTCGTGCGCACCTCCTATCCGGGCGCTGATCCGCAGACCATCGCCGATACGGTTTCGACGCCGCTCGAGCAGCAGATCAACGGCGTCGAAGACATGCTCTACATGTCTTCCTACTCGAGCGCCGACGGCGCCATGTCGCTGACGATCACCTTCAAGCTCGGCACCGACCTCGACAAGGTCCAGGTGCTTGTCCAGAACCGCGTCTCCATCGCGCTGCCCCGCCTTCCCGAGGAAGTCCAGCGGCTCGGCGTGACAACCGACAAAAGTTCGCCGGATCTGATGATGGTCGTGCACCTGTTGTCGCCGACGCATCGTTATGACCAGCTTTACGTCTCGAACTACGCCCGCAACCGCATCCGCGACGTTCTCGTTCGCCTCGATGGCGTCGGCGACGTGCAGCTGTTCGGCGAGCGCCAGTATTCGATGCGAGTCTGGCTGGACCCGGAAAAGCTCTCTGCCTACGGCATGACATCCGATGACGTCGTCGCCGCCCTCAGAGACCAGAACGTCCAGGTGTCGGGCGGCAAGATCGGCGCGCCGCCGGTCACCGGCAAGAACGCGTTCGAATATACGGTGCGGACGGACGGCCGCTTCTCCGACGTGCGCGAGTTTCGCTATGTCATCGTCAAATCGACGGATAGCGGCCGGCTTGTGCAGTTGCAGGACGTCGCCCGCATCGAGCTCGGCGCGCAGGACTACGTCACCAACAGCTATCTCAACAACGATCCCGCGGTCGCACTCGGCATCTTCGCCCGGCCGGGGACCAATGCCCTCGACACCGCCCATCAGGTCCAGACGATCATGAAGGACCTGTCGCAGAATTTCCCGCAGGGGCTAGAATATCGCATCGTCTACGACACCACCGAATTCATCTCGGATTCGATCTCCGAAGTGTATCGAACCATCGTCGAGGCGGCGATCCTGGTGGCGATCGTCGTCCTCGTCTTCCTGCAATCCTGGCGCACCGCGATCATTCCGATCATTGCCATCCCGGTCTCGCTGATCGGCACCTTCGCCGTCCTCTTGGCCTTCGGCTTCTCGCTCAACATGCTCACCCTGTTCGGCCTGGTGCTGGCGATCGGTATCGTCGTCGACGACGCGATCGTGGTGGTGGAAAATGTCGAGCGCAATCTCGCCCGCGGCATGACGCCGAAACAGGCCTCCCACGTCACGATGGACGAAGTCGGAACCGCCGTCATCGCCATCTCGCTGGTGTTGATCGCCGTCTTCGTGCCGACAGCCTTCATTCCGGGCATTTCGGGACAGTTCTACCGGCAGTTCGCCGTCACCATCGCTGTGACCACCGCGATATCAGCGTTGAACTCGCTGACGCTTTCGCCTGCCCTGGCAGGCATATTGCTCAAGCCTCATGACCATGAAACCAGGCGCACCAATGTGGCCACACGCCTGGGACGCGGCCTTGCCGATGGCTTCAACCGTGGATTCGACCGGATGAGTTCCGGCTATTCATGGACCGTTCGGCACCTGGTCAGCAGCTGGGTCGGCTTGAGCGCTGCCATGCTCGCCTTCGTCTGCCTGCTGGGGGCAACCTGGTACATGGGCACGCGGGTTCCCTCGGGTTTCATCCCGACCATGGACCAGGGTTACGCGATCATCGTCATACAGCTTCCTGACGGCGCCTCGCTTGCGCGTACCGACGCCGTCGTCAAACAGGTGGGCGACATTGCCCGCACCGTGCCGGGTGTCGGCAATGCCGTGCAGTTTGCCGGCTTCAGCGGGGCGACATTCACCAATGCCTCAAATGCCGGCGTCGTCTTCGTGCCGTTCAAATCCTTCGCCGAACGCGAAGAAGGCGGAGACAACGCCAACAAGATCATCGGCGAGCTTTTCGGCAAGCTGCAAAGCATCCAGGAAGCCTTCATCATCGCCATACCGCCGCCATCCGTGCGGGGTGTCGGCAATTCCGGTGGCTTCAAGATGCAGATTTCCGATCTTGAAAACGCGGATATGACGCGGGTGCTCGCCCTCGCCCGCCAAATGATGGGTGCGGCAGCGACGACCGAGGGGCTGACCGGCGTCTTTACGACATTCTCCGACGCAAGCCCGCAATATTTCCTGGCGATCGACCGCGACAAGGCACGCTTCCTGAATGTGCCGATCCCCAATATCTTCAACGCGCTTTCCATCAATCTCGGCGTCGCCTATGTCAACGATTTCAACGCGTTCGGCCGCGTCTATCAGGTTCGCGCCCAGGCCGACCGGCAGTATCGCATGGATAGGGAAGATATCCTCGCCCTGAAGGTTCGATCGGCGACCGGCGCGCTGGTTCCGCTTGGAACCTTGATGGATATCCAGGATGCCAGCGGCCCGGCGCTCGTCCAACGCTACAACATGTATGTCTCGGTGCCGCTTCAGGGCAATCCGACGCCAGGCACGTCAACGGGCGACGCCATCGCGAAGATGGAAGCGCTGGCGGCAAAGATCCTGCCGCAGGGAACGACCTTCGAATGGACGGAACTCGCCTATCAGGAGACCCATACCGGCAACACCGCCGTCTACATCTTCGCCCTCTCGGTGATCTTCGTCTTCCTGGCGCTGGCGGCGCAATATGAAAGCTGGGTTCTGCCGCTGGCGATCATCCTCATCGTGCCGCTCGCGGTGCTGGCGGCGCTGATCGGGGTTTCGCTCCGCGGCATGGACAACAATGTCCTGACGCAGATCGGCCTGATCGTGCTGATCGGCCTTGCGGCCAAGAACGCCATTCTGATCGTCGAGTTCGCGAGACAGGCGGAAGAAGAAGGCAAATCGCCGGTCGACGCGGCCATCGAGGCCAGCCATCTTCGCCTGCGACCGATCCTAATGACGGCTTTCGCCTTCATCTTCGGCGTGCTGCCGCTTGCCATCGCCACCGGCCCCGGCGCCGAAATGCGCCAGTCGCTCGGCACTGCCGTCTTCTCAGGCATGCTCGGCGTGACGTTCTTCGGCCTGTTCCTGACGCCGGTTTTCTACGTCGTGCTGCGCGGCCGGCGTCGCAACCGCTCAGCTGAAAGGCCGGTCGAAGCGGTCCCGACCGAAAGGGAGACGGTTTGATCACTCCAGTGACAATGCCTGTCAGGTGGAAAACAGATGCACCTGGCCCTGCCACAGACGGGCGACGGTCAGCCTGCCGCTGCGATAGGCGCGCGTATCGAGATTGAGCCGCCTCGCGCGAACCTCTGGCTCGTCGTTCGGCGTATGACCATGGACGACGAGTTTCGGCAAAGGGATCCTGCTTTCGAGAAATCGGTGGCGGATGAGCACCAGATCCTCGTCGGTCTGCGCCGCGATTGGCCGCGCCGGATCGATGCCGGCATGGACGAACAATACGCTTGGCGTGTCCAGCATGATCGGCATCGCCCGCATGAAATCGATATGCGTGTGCGGCAGCGAATGACGGAGGAAGGCGTCGAGCTGTGCGCCGGAGGGGAAGACCAGCGGCAGATGCTCCGGATCGAGCCCATAGGATTTCAGCGAGTGCGCCGATCCCATCCGCATCCAGTCGTCATAGGAAAGCCAGCCGTCGATATAATCGAGCATGGCGATCTCGTGGTTGCCGGCAAGGCAGATCCGATCGAAACCTTGCGGCGGCGGATCCATGAGGTGAGCGATGACCTGCGCCGATTCCGGGCCGCGGTCGATATAATCGCCGAGCGTCACGATCAGCTTGCGCCCGGGCAGCCGTGCCGCATCGCGCAGGATAGCCTGTTCGGCCTTCACGAGCAGATCGCACCGGCCGTGAATGTCGCCGATGGCATAGGTTGGAATATCGGCGATATCCAGCGTCGGACGCGGTCTCGGCTCGCGTGCCATTTTCGAAACCTCGCTGCGGCGAGCAAGAGAGTCGCTCATCATGTTTCTCAATCAAGGAAGCCCCGGTTAACCATAAGTAGCGCCGAGGGCAAGGCGATCAAGTTGGTGAGAAAATTCGAAGCATCGGTTTTTTCTAGAAAAACCGTTCTTATCATCCGCAGCGAAATCCCTCACTCCTGTTGTCCGTCGAGGAAAGAGTGACCGATGGGAACCATATCGCAGTTTCGTGACCGCCTGAGACCGCCAGCGCAGCGCATCGAGAGCGAAGAGGCGGCAATATCCACGGCCCGTGACCTCGCCACCGCCTTCCGGCGCGAGGCGAGCGAACGCGATATCAACCGCATTCTGCCGTTTGCCGAACTCGACGCGCTGTCGATATCGGGACTGACCGCAATCACTGTTCCACCCGACCATGAAGGGCTCGACGTGCCGAATGCCCTGCTTGCCGAAATCGTTGCGATCATTGCCGAGGCCGATGCTTCGATCGGCGAGACCCTGGAAAATCATTTTTCCGCGCTGGAAACACTCCGCATTCAGGCCGGAGAGGATCTGAAGGCCTCGCTGTTTGCCCGTGCGCTGCTCGGCGACCGCTTCGCCTCCGCCACTTTCGCCGAGGGGTGCGAGGTAACCGACGAAGGCCCGGGCTATCGCCTCAGCGGCCGCACTCGGCAGGCCGCCGGTATCCTCTATGCCGACTGGATCGCCGCCGCCCTCACACTTCCGCCCGGCCGCCCGGTGACGCTCTACCTCACCGGCAGCGATGAAGACCTGCAGGTGGTCGATGATTGGGACGGCTTCGGCCAGCGCACCAATGGATCGGCAACGACGATCGCCGGCGCACTCCATGTCAATACCGCTGCCATCGCGCCGGCGTCTTCATTTGGATATTCGACAGGCATGTCGCTCCGCCTGCTGCTCAAGGCCGGGGTAAGCCTCGGCATCGCGCGAGCCGCGTGGGCCGACCTGATGACAGCGATCGGCGATCGCGCCGCCGTCCTCTCTCACCTCGGCAAACACGCCGTCGGCATCGAAGCGACGGCGGCGGCCTTGGAACGGGCTGGCCGAAAACTCGACTTTGCCCAGGTCAATCCCGTGGAGGCGGCGATGGCAGACGCGCATTTTTCCGCTTCGGCGGCCGCGATCATAGCCGGCGATACGGCGCTCGCCGCCGCCAATGCGCTGTTCGAACTCGCAGGGCAGGCATCGGCCGGCATCGGCCTCAATCTCGACCGCCATTGGCGCAATGCCCGCATTCACGCGCTTTCGCTGCCACGGGATAGGATGCTGCGCAGCGCAGGCGAGTATATGTCGAAGCAAGCCTGAACGACTGCCACAAGGCACCGTCGTTGTGCGGGACGATGTGGAAACGAAGAGATCTCAGCTGGCGGCAGAGATCGGAAATTCTTCCGTGGCGCCCTCGACATGGCCGCCGGCCGCTACGAATTGTTCGAGGGTCATATTGTCGAGGATGGCGGCGATCGCGTCCCGAACATCGGTCATCGAACGCCGCACCTGACAGGTTTCCGGATCGGCGCAATCGTCGCAGGCCTCATAGGCCGTACGGCTGGCGCAGCGGATCGGCGCCAGGGGCCCGTCGAGCGTGCGGATGACATGACCGATGCGGATTTCGGAAGCCGGACGCGACAGGGAATAACCGCCGCCAGGCCCCTTCTTCGACCGCAGGATGCCGACATTGCGCAGCTCCAGCAGGATCGTATCGAGAAACTTCTTCGGGATATTGTTGCGGGCGGCGACGTCGTTGATGAAGGCGGTCTCGCCAGGCGGCAACCGCGCCAGGTCGACCAATGCCTTCAGGCCGTATTTTCCCTTTTTCGTCAGCATTGTCTTTGTCCTGTCGAAAACGCAATATCATCCCGCCAATAGCAGGCAAATAGCGTCGAAAGCGTGAAGATACAACAAAATAGCTATTATTTATAGCTTATCTCGGCAACACTGGCGGGCTTGCAGGCAGCAAAGCGGCATCCGACGTACCAATGCATGTCACCCGGAAGTGTGCAGCGGTTCCGGGACAACCACATGCATTAAAACAAAGAGCTAAAGCGCGTTGCGTGAATTTGATTCGACGCGCTTTATGGCTGGCCACGCGCTGCCTGCCGGCCGCGCTTTGCCGTCAGATCGTCTTCAGCATGCCGCCATCGACAAAATAGGTCGATCCGATGCAGTAGCTTGCCCGCTCCGAACTCAGAAAGACGAAGACGTTCGCCAGTTCCTCCGGCGTGCCGAAGCGTTTGGAGGCAGCGTGCTCATTGGCGACGCTCTGCAGATAGCCTTCCCAGTTGCCGCCGGTTTCGGCCGTCAGCTGCTTGGCGGTCTTGATCCAGTCAGGCGTCAGGATCAGGCCGGCATTGATGCAGTTGACGCGGATATTGTCCTGGATCAGCTCGGTCGAGAGCGTCTTCGAAAACATCATCAGCGCCGATTTGCTGACATTGTAGATCGGCTCGTACCAGAGCGGCTGGACGGCGCAGATCGAGGCATTGTGCAGGATGACCCCGCCGCCGCGCTTCTTCATCTGCGGCGCGATACCGCGGGCAAGCCGCACGGCGGCCATCACGTGCAGGTCCCAATAGGCCTGCCACTTCTCGTCCGGGGCCTCCATCACCGTCTCGTTCGATCCGGTGCCGGCATTGTTGATGAGGATGTCGGCGCCGCCCATTTTGGCCGCCGCCGCAATGATCGCCTCCGTTCCCGCTGCCGTCGCGACGTCGGCGACAACGGCGATAGCACTGACGCCATGCTTCTCAGCAATACGGGTGGCCTCCGCCTCCAGCCGCTCGCCGCCGCGCGCCGCCAGCACGAGATCCGTGCCCTCGGCCGCCAGCCCTTCGGCGATCGCCAGTCCGATGCCGACCGACGCGCCCGTTATAACCGCAGTCTTTCCCTTCAATCCCAGATCCATATCTTCCTCCAGCAGCGCCGGCGACCCCGGCCCGATGGGACGAGTGTTCCGCCAGTGAATCCGGGCGTCAAGCCTTGCGGCAGGTTCCGATCTGGCGCATGTCTGCATCGGTTGTTGGGAGGTGTTTCATGCGACGTTATTCGGCCTGCATAGAGTGGCTGTTTGCCGAAGAGGCCGACCGTTTTCCCGATCGCATCCGCCGCGCCCATGCCGTCGGCCTGACGGCTGTCGAATTTTGGCGATGGAGCAACAAGGACCTGGATGCGATCGAGGCGGCGCTTGACGAAACCGGCCTTGCGGTGACCAGCCTCGTTACCGAACCGATGATCGCGCTGACCGACGCCGCCAACAGACACGCCTGGCTGAAGGGGCTTGCGGACTCCGTTGTCGTCGCCAGACGTCTCGGCGCACCGGTGCTGATCGCCCAGGCCGGCGACGATCTCCCGGGTTTCAGCCGCGAAGAACAGCGCTTGGCGCTGACCGAGACGCTCAGAGCCGGCGCCGACGTCCTCGCTGGCAGCGGCGTGCGCCTCGGCGTCGAGCCGCTCAACACCCGCATCGACCATATCGGCTATTTCCTCGATTCCACTCGCGAAGGCCTCGACATCATCGATGACGTCGCCCGCCCCGAAATCGGCATCGTCTACGACATCTACCATTCCGCCGTCATGGACGAACGCACCGAAGAGGTGCTGGAGGGCCGTCTCGACCGCGTCTTCCACGTCCACGTCGCCGATCATCCCGGCCGCAACGAGCCGGGCTCCGGCGGCATCGACCTCCCCCGCCGCCTCAATTGGATCTTCGCCAATGGCTATGACGGCGCCGTCGGCCTTGAATACCGGCCGACCAGATCCCGCGCGGACGCAGTCAAAGCCGCGATCGCCTCGCTCGGCGGGTAAAGCATGTCGCGCAGAAGTGTGCAGCGGTTTTGCGGCAACAACATGCGTAAGACAAAGACCTAAAGCGAGAGGAACGATCCGAAAGATTGCAACTCGCTTCAGGCCGGGCCGGCGCCCTCCGCGAAGGCTTCAAGTTCGGGATCGAACTCGACCTCGACGACATTGTTGAACACGGCGGTCGCCAGCATGATGCCGGCAAAGGCGACGAGATCGACCAGCGCCTTGGTCTCGTAACGCTCTTTCAACCTGGCCCAGAGCTCGGCCGGAACGGCGCTGGAATCGGCGACGATCGCCCTGCCGAATGCGTCGAGCAGGGCCTCCGCTTCGGAAAGCTCCAGTGCATCGGGGTCGAAACCCTTATTGATCAGCGCCCGGCGAAAGAAGGTGATGGCGATCTTCGATTTCGCCGCTTTCGATATCGCATGCGAGAAAATCCAGATCTCCCGGTCGCTGATCACAGGATCGAGCTCGGCCCGCAGCGCAAACCACTCGGCATAGATGCGATGGGCGACCGGCGAATGGAGGAGCGTCCGCTTCATGTTGGTCATGCGCCCGCGCAGCCTGATTTCCTCGTCATGCGCCGCGCGAACCTCGTGCGAAGCGTTGTCGTAATCGATCTGCGGGAGGTGGCTCATCGGGTGAACTCTTTCCTGATGCATGAAGATAATCCGCTTGGCCGTCGCGCCGCGCCCACCTAGATTGTTTACATCGAAGGTGGAGGCAAGGCATGAGCGGCGACCATGAACATTCTCACATCGACTGGCGGGAACATGGCGTCAAGGTCATTCCCGGCAATTCGCTCGATCCCAACACCGCGCAGACGCCGGGCATGAACCGCGCAACTGCGATCAACAATGCGCGTGCCGGCGCCGAGAAAATCTGGGCCGGCACGGTGACGATCCACGCCAATGCCAAGACCGGTGCCCATCATCACGGCGATCTCGAAAGCATTATCTATGTCGTCAAGGGCAAGGCCCGCATGCGCTGGGGCGAGCATCTGGAATTTACCGCGGACGCCGGCCCCGGCGATTTCATCTATGTCCCGCCCTACGTGCCGCATCAGGAGATCAACGCCAGCCGCGACGAGACGCTGGAATGCGTGCTCGTCCGCTCGGGCCAAGAGCCCGTCGTCGTCAATCTCGATATCGAGCCGGTCGAAAAACCGGAAGACGTCCCCTGGATCGATCCGATCCATCGCTGACGCCGACCGGCGATGAATTCGTCAGGCGTGGACGGCGCCGGCGCTGCTCATGGCAGGGTTCTCGATGATCCGGCCGGTATCGGCGGCATAGAGGTGGATCGCGTTATGGTCGATCGCGATGCCGATCGGATCGCCCGATTTCACGCTCACGGCATCCGTCAGCGCCACGGCAAAAGGCAGCCCGTCGAAATCGGCATGAACGACGCGGCTCGCGCCGAGCTCTTCGATGAAATCGGCCGTCGCGATCAAGGCGCCGGGTGCATCCGGCGCCACCAGCCGGGCGGCCTCGGCGCGCATGCCGAGCACGACGCGCTTGCCCTTCAGGCTCGCGGCGCGTTCGCGCGGCAGCGCGATCTTGCGGCTCTGATCGTAGATGAATATCCCCTCGTCGTTGATCGTGCCTTCGAGCAGGTTCATCGCCGGCGTGCCGACGAAACCGGCGACGAAGCGTGAGACCGGATGATGATAGACCTCTTCCGGCGTGCCGACCTGCTCAACCCTGCCGCCATTCATCACCACCAGCCGGTCGGCCAGCGTCATCGCCTCCGTCTGGTCATGCGTGACGAAGATCGAGGTGGCGCCGAGGCGGCGGTGCAGGCGGCGGATTTCGGCGCGCATGGCGATGCGCAGCTTGGCGTCGAGGTTCGACAGCGGCTCGTCGAAGAGGAACACTTTCGGCTCGCGGATCATCGCGCGGCCCATGGCGACGCGCTGGCGCTGGCCGCCGGAAAGAGCGGCCGGGCGGCGATCGAGGAAGGGTTCGAGGCTGAGCGCCTTGGCGACTTCGGTAATGCGTCGCTGACGCTCCGCCTTCGCCACGCCAGCCACCTTCAAGGCATAACCGATATTCTCGGCAACGGTCATATGCGGATAGAGCGCATAGTTCTGGAACACCATCGCGCAGCCGCGCTCGCGCGGCTCCAGCTGGTTGACGACGCGGCCGTCAATGGCGATTTCGCCACCGCTGATTTCCTCGAGGCCGGCGATCATGCGTAAGAGCGTGGACTTGCCGCAGCCCGACGGGCCGAGGATGACGACGAATTCACCGGATTTAATCTCCAGATCGACGCCGTGAACCACGGGATGTTTGCCGTAGCTCTTCTTCACATCACGGATTGAGATCGGTGCCACAGGACTGTTCCTTCACTTCTCGGTGGAGATAAGGCCGCGCACGAACCAGCGCTGCATCAGGATGACGAGCACCAGCGGTGGCGACATGATGATCAGAGTACCCGCCATGGCGACGTTCCAGTCAGGCAGGCCGAATTCGGACGGGATCAGTGTTTTGAGCTGCGTCACTGCAATGCCGAAATTCGGATCGGTGGTGATCAGCAGCGGCCAGAGATATTGGTTCCAGGCCCAGACGAACATGATCGTGAACAGTGCGATCATGTTTGGCCGCGACAGCGGAACCAGAATGTCCCAGAAGAACCGGACCGGGCCCGATCCGTCCATCTTCGAGGCCTCGGCTAGTTCGTCCGGAACCGTCAGGTAGAACTGCCGGTAAAGGAAGGTGCCGGTCGCGGTTGCAACCAGCGGCAGAACCAGGCCGGGATAGGAATTCAGCAGACCCCATTCGAGCTTGATCTGGATGCCGGTGATCTGGGCCACGAGCCAGCTGATGCCGGTGACATCGAGGATCGTCTGGAAAGGCTGCAGTGCGTTGGCCGCAATCGAATAGGTCGGAACGATGCGGACTTCGAGCGGCAGCATCAGCGTGATGAAGATGATCCAGAAAATCACATAGCGGCCGCGGAAGCGGAAATAGACGATCGAGAAGCCTGCCATGGCGGACAGGATGACCTTGCCGGCAGCGACCGACGTCGCGAAGATGATGCTGTGCAGCAGCTTGTTGCCGAGATCGGCGCGCACCCAGGCCTCCCGGGCATTTTCCCAGAAATGCGAACCCGGCGTCAGCGGCAGCGGCACACGATTGACCGTCTCCAGATCGAGCGTCGATGCGATGATGACGATGGCGAAAGGCAGGAGCGCGATGACCATGCCGAGCGCCAGAAGCGTATAGCAGATGAAGTTGAATATCGGCGTGCGTTCGATCATGTCCGCGACCTCACTTGTAGTGCACGCGCCGCTCGATGAAGCGGAACTGGAAGATGGTGAGCATGACGACGAGCAGCATCAGGATGATCGATTGCGCCGCAGCGCCCGAATAATCGAGGCCCCGGAAGCCGTCGAAATAGATCTTGTAGACCATGAGCTCCGTCGCCCGGGCCGGGCCGCCCTGCGTCATGACGTCGACGATGCCGAAGGAATCCTGGAAGCTTTCGGTGATGTTGATGACAAGCAGGAAGAACAATGTCGGCGTCAGCAGCGGCAGCTGGAGGTCCCACATGCGGCGCAGCGGTCCTGAGCCATCCATGGCCGCGGCCTCGATCAGCGAGCGGGGAATGCCCTGCAGAGCCGAGAGGAAGAAGATGAAGTTATAGCCGATATATTTCCAGGAGAAGGCGACGATGACGGCGATCATCGCGTCCTTGCCGTCGAGCGCGGGATTCCAGAGGCCGGGCCAGACATGGTTGATGACCGAGAGAAGGCCGGCCTCCGGCGCCAGGATGAAGCGGAAGGCCAGCCCGAGAGCGGGCGCGGCGATCGCGTAGGGCCAGATGAAAACCGACCGGTAGATTTTGTGGCCGCGCAGTTCACGGTCCGTCAAAAGCGCCAGGATGAGCGCCAGCCCCATGGCGATGATCGTCGAGCTGAAGCCGAAAACCATGCTGCGGGTGATCGATTCCCAATAGATCGGATCGCTGAGCAGCAGTTTGAAATTGTCGAAGCCGACCCAGGCATTGCCGCCGCCCCATGGCTGCTCGAGCGTGAAAGCCCAATAAAGCGCCTGCGCGCTTGGCCAATAGAAGAAGACGAAGATCAGCAACAGCATCGGGAATGCGAAGAGGAGGCCGATCGTCGTCGAGGAGAAGGTGACGCGCTTTTCCATGGGTGGTCGTTTTCGCCCTGGTTTGACTTCAGGCGCGGGCGGCAGCGCGCATCCGCGACTGGTTGGGAGAACTTACAAAGACGCACCCGGCACGCGCAAGGCGGGCCGGGTGCGGCTCAATCAGGCGATCAGGGGAGCTGAACGTTCTTGTAGGTCTGCTGGAAGCGGCGCAGGAGCTGGTTGCCGCGATCGGCAGCAGAGTCGAGCGAGGCCTGGACGTCGGCATTGTTGACGAAGATCGCCTGCAGGCCGTTGGCGATCTCGGTGCGGACCTGCAGCAGGCCGCCGAGACGGATGCCCTTCGCGGCTGCGTCGCCAGCCGGGGAAGCGGTCAGGCTCTGAATGGCGAGTTCACGGCCGGCGTAAGGCGCCTTGTCGTAGAAGCCCTGCTTCTTCAGATACTCGAAGCCGGAGTTGCGAACCGGGATGTAGCCGGTAACGGTCGACCAGGTCAGAGCTTCTTCCGGCTTGGCGATGAAGTTGAAGAAGGCAGCGGCAGCCTTGTACTCGGCGTCCGAATGGCCCTTCAGAACCCAGAGCGAAGCGCCGCCGACATAGGAGCTGTGACGGGTTGCATCACCGTAGGTCGGAAGCATGGCAACGCCCCAGTTCATGCCCTGCTTGGCGGTGCGGCCGATATTGCCGTGGTCGCCGACCGAAGTCAGGATGACCTGGCAATCGCCGGCAGCGAAGGCTTCGACGAAGGTCTGGCCGACGGCCTTGTTCTTGATGACGGCGAGCTTGTTGTCGTACCAGGACTTGAGGTCCTTGATGTAGCTGACGAGAAGCGGGTTCTTGTTGAAGACCAGCTCGGCGTCGAGGCCTTCGAAGCCGTTCTTCTTTGTGGCGATCGGCTCACCGTTGACGGCTTCGAACTGTTCGACGTACTGCCAGACTTCGTTGCTGGAGATGTCGAAGGCGAGCGGGCAGGCATAGCCGGCGTCCTTCAGAGCCTTGAAGTCCTCACCGGCTTCCTTCCAGGTCGCCGGAGCGTGATCCTTGCCGATCTTGGCGAAGGCGTCCTTGTTCCAGTAGAGCAGAGCGGTCGAGGAGTTGAAGGGGAAGGAATACATCTCGCCCTTCGACGTGGCGTAGTAGCCGGATATACCCGAGAAGTAATCGTTCCAGTCGACGGTGTAGCCCATGTCGGCCATCAGCTTGTTTGCCGGGTAGTAGGCGCCGGAGAGCATGATGTCGAGCGTGCCGGCGTCGGAAACCTGGGCGATGGTCGGCTGCTTGCCGGCGCGGAAGGCGGCAATAGTGTTCTGCAGGGAAGCGTCGTAGCTGCCCTGGCTGGTGCAGACGACTTCGTAGTCGGCCTGCGACTGGTTGAAGCGATCGCACTGTTCCTGGACACGCTTTGCGATGTCACCGGAATTGCCGAACCAGAAGTCAATCTTGGTCTTTTCGGCGGCGGCTGCGGGGCCAGCAAGAAACGCTGTAGCGAGAAGGGCGCCAACGGCGCCGAGAAGCTTGGCTTGCATGAGAACCTCGAACGTAAAAGGGACGCGCACTTTCAGCGCACGCCCTATTAGCTGGTTCAATTTGCCGCGGCCAATGAATATTACATGACATGAAATAAAGCGAAATCCAGTCGTCACAAAATCGTCACACGGTTGTTGTTCGCCGATGCCGGATAAATATTTAGAGACTATTTAGCGGTATGCTAAATATATTGAGAGTGGTACGCATCTATATTCGAACAAACACAATTCCGCTGGAGACGTAATATTTATCTATACTGTAGTCAGGAGCCCGTAATTCAGCTGCCGCGGCGCGAGGAAACTTATAAAAATGTCCCGCTTTTCCCCATTGCACTGCTGTGCAACGCCCGGTTTCAGCCTCGAAATTAGCGGGAATCCTTCAAAATTGCAGCAAAATGCGGATCGAACGCCCGGCTGATCGGTCCAGCGGCAGCCCCGAGCGCCACAGACCAGGGATCTGCCATGCCGGGCTGCAGGCGCGGCAGGGTGCGGCCGCGTCGTTCGGCGATCGATGGGAGCAACGGGCCGATCGCCACAATCAGCCTGTTCACCAGCCCTTCCGGCGCGCTGCCGCAGAGGATTACCGTCTGCGGATCGAAGATCGTTTCGATCAGATGGATGCTCCAACGCAGATCCGCTGCCGCCGCCTCGATCCAGGCTTCCATGCTCGGGTCGCCCCTCAAGGCGAGGCCGTCGATGCGCGCGTGGAGATCGGGATCGGCGGGGTCGGCCGACAGATGCTGATAGAGCGAGGCGAGAGAGGCGCGGTGTTCGAGCGGCGTCGATTTGCCGTCGGCAAAGAGCAGCGCCATGCCGATCTCGCCGGCATTGCCGTTGCTGCCGCGGTAGAGCTCGCCGTTTAAAATGAGGCCGGCGCCGATGCCGTAACCGACAAAGAGGCAAACGGCATGGTCGAGGCCGTGGGCGGCTCCCACCATGCGCTCGGCAGTCGCAGCCGCGGCCGCATCGTTCTGCAGGCCGACATCGAGCCCGGTGCCTGCGGTCAGAGTTTCCAGCAGCGGAAACTTCTGCCAGGCCCCCATCATCCACGGATCGTCGCCGCTGCCGGCGACACCGAAGGGTCCGGGCATGGCGGCGCCGAGGCCGACCAGCCGCTTTTCCGATTGCTGGACGATCCCGGCAAGTTCTGCACGCACGCCGGCAACGAGATCGAGGATGACCTTCGTCCCTTCCGAAGGGCCTCCGGCCGGGAGGCCGGCTTCATCGCGCACGAGAACGTTGCCGACGAGATCGACGGCAACCGCCCGCGTCACATGCCGGTCGATCTGCAGGCCGATCGCGAAGGCGCCCTCGGGAACAAGCCGATAAGGCGTCGAGGGCTGGCCCCTGCCCTTCCGCACCGCCTCCTGCGAACTGACGAGACCGTCGCGCTCGAGCTCCTCGATGATATTGGACACTGTCTGCTTGGTCAGCCGCGTCGCTCGCGCCAGATCGGCGCGCGAGAGCGCACCGTTGATCCTCAAGGCATCGATCATCACACGCCTGTTATGCGCGCTGGTGCCTTCGTGATTGGTGCCGCTCTTGGCCCGGATCGGCCTGACGTCATTCATGTGCAATTGCCTCTTGACTCCAATAGAATGTTGGCGAAGTAATAAGTCAAGACATTTGACTTAATAAGGGGCCGTAGAGTTCCAGGGAACGCAGGAGCCCGCACAGGGCATCCGACGATGCTCCGAGATAACGGACCGGCACGGTTTTATGTCACGCGTGCCTTCTCGAAACCGATGGCGGAAAAACCGCCCTCGGCCATGCGTAAATGTCAAAAACTGGAGGCTGCAATGCTGAAATCCTTGAACAAGACGCTTTTGGGTGCGGCCTTGATCGGCGCATCCCTTGCCCCGCAGGCTTTCGCCGAAACGACGCTGAACGCGCTATTCATGGCGCAGGCCGCTTACAGCGAGGCCGATGTGCGCGCCATGACCGACGCCTTCGCCAAGGCGAACCCCGACATCAAGGTCAATCTCGAATTCGTTCCCTATGAGGGACTGCACGACAAGACGGTGTTGGCACAGGGTTCCGGTGGCGGTTACGACGTCGTCCTCTTCGACGTCATCTGGCCGGCTGAATACGCCAGCAACAAGGTGCTGGTCGACGTCTCCTCCCGCATCACCGACGAAATGAAGAAGGGCGTGCTGCCAGGCGCCTGGACCACCGTGCAGTATGACGGCAAATATTACGGCATGCCATGGATCCTCGACACCAAATACCTGTTCTACAACAAGGAGATCCTGGAAAAGGCCGGCATCAAGGCGCCGCCGAAGACCTGGGACGAACTGGCCGAGCAGGCAAAGGCGATCAAGGATAAGGGCCTGCTTGCCACCCCAATCGCCTGGAGCTGGTCGCAGGCCGAAGCCGCAATCTGCGATTATACCACGCTGGTCAGCGCCTATGGCGGCGATTTCCTGAAGGACGGCAAACCTGCCTTCCAGAGCGGCGGCGGCCTTGACGCCCTGAAATATATGGTGGCCAGCTATACGTCAGGCCTGACCAATCCGAACTCCAAGGAGTTCCTGGAAGAGGACGTCCGCAAGGTCTTCCAAAACGGCGATGCGGCCTTCGCGCTCAACTGGACTTATATGTACAACATGGCCAACGACCCGAAGGACAGCAAGGTCGCGGGCAAGGTCGGCGTCGTGCCGGCGCCGGGCGTCGCCGGCAAGAGCGAGGCTTCGGCCGTCAACGGCTCGATGGGCCTCGGCATCACCTCCGCCAGCAAACATCCCGACGAAGCCTGGAAATACATCACCTTCATGACCTCGCAGGCGACACAAAACGCCTACGCCAAGCTCAGCCTGCCGATCTGGGCCTCGTCCTATGAGGATGCGGCCGTCACCAAAGGCCAGGAAGAGCTGATTTCCGCTGCAAAAATCGGCCTCGCCGCCATGTATCCGCGCCCGACGACGCCGAAATATCAGGAGCTGTCGACCGCGCTGCAGCAGGCGATCCAGGAGTCGCTGCTCGGCCAAGCCACGCCTGAGGACGCGCTGAAGTCGGCCGCCGAAAACAGCGGCCTTTGAGCCCGGCATAAACCCCCGGGCGGCGCCTGCCGTCGCCCGGCCTCTAAAGCTTAAGAATGAAGAAGGGTCGCCTTGATGTCGGGCACATGGCTGACAACCCGCGCGTGGCTTTTGATGCTGCCGCTTCTCGTGGTCATGATCTCAGTCATCGGCTGGCCGCTGGTCGATACCGTCGGCCTCTCCTTCACCGATGCCAAGCTCGTCGGCACCGGAGGCAATTTCGTCGGCATCGACAATTATGTGAAGATGCTCTCCGGCTCGAATTTCCAGCGCACGCTCGTCACCACAGCCTGGTTCGCGATCGTCTCGGTCTCCGCCGAAATGGTGATCGGCGTGCTTGCAGCACTCCTGCTGAACCAGCAGTTCCGCGGCCGCACCGCGCTGCGCGCCCTGATGATCCTGCCCTGGGCGCTGCCGACCGTGGTCAACGCCACGCTCTGGCGGCTGATCTACAATCCGGAATACGGTGCGCTCAACGCTGCGCTGACGCAGCTCGGCGTGCTCGATGCCTATCGCTCCTGGCTTGGCGAGCCCGGCACGGCGCTCGCCTCCCTCATCGTCGCCGACTGCTGGAAGAATTTTCCGCTGGTGGCGCTGATCGCGCTTGCCGCACTCCAGGCCGTGCCGCGCGATATCACAGCCGCCTCCCTCGTTGACGGCGCCGGCCCCTTCGCCCGCTTCCGCTTCGTCATCCTGCCCTATCTCGCCGGCCCGCTGATGGTGGCGCTCGTGCTGCGCACAATTGAAGCCTTCAAGGTATTCGACATCATCTGGGTCATGACCCGCGGCGGCCCGGCCAACAGCACCCGCACGCTGTCGATCCTCGTCTACCAGGAAGCCTTCTCCTTCCAGCGGGCGGGCTCAGGCGCGTCGCTGGCCTTGATCGTCACACTGCTGGTGACCCTGCTCGCCGTCGGCTACGCCGCCCTGGTGCGCAAGACCGCGGGGAGTGCCGCCTGATGGAACGTCAAAGCCCGCTCTTTTCCGCTTTCATTCATCTTTGCGCGCTGCTGCTTGCCGCCGTCATCCTGGCGCCGATCCTCTGGCTCTTCATCATGAGCATCTCGCCGGCCGCCGACCTCGCGGCAAAGCCGCTGCGCTGGTGGCCGCAGGCGGCGGATTTCTCGCGATACCAGCTCTTGCTGTCGACGCTGGAAAACAGCGCCGGCGCCGCCTTCACCTCTTCGCTGCGCAACAGCATCGAGGTGGCCGGCATGGCGACCATCGCCGCCATCGCGCTTGCCATACCGGCCGGCTGGGCGGTGTCGCGCACGCCTTCGGTCGGCTGGTCGCTGTCGATGGTAATCGCCACCTACATGCTGCCGCCGGTGGCGCTCGCCGTGCCGCTCTATATGGGTCTCTCCCATCTCGGCATGCTGAACAACGTCTTCGGCCTCGCCTTGGTCTATCTGACGATCCTTGCGCCCTTCACCACCTGGCTGATGAAATCGGGCTTCGATTCCATCCCGCGCGAGATCGAATCCGCCGCGATGATCGACGGTGCCGGCCTGTTCCAGACGCTGAGGATCATCACGCTGCCGCTCGCCGCCCCCGTGGTCGCGACATCGAGCCTCTTCGCATTCCTGCTGGCCTGGGATGAATTCTTCTATGCGCTGCTCTTCACCTCGGACCAGCGCGCCAAGACGCTGACCGTCGCGATTGCTGATCTCGCCGGCGGGCGCGTTTCCGATTACGGACTGATCGCCACGGCAGGCGTGCTCGCCGCCCTGCCCCCGGTGCTGATCGGCCTCGTCATGCAACGCGCCCTGATTTCAGGGCTCACCAGCGGCGGCGTCAAGGGATGAACATGACAACAGAAAGAAACCGGCCCGCCGGACTTGCGGCGATCGACCGCGAAATGGCGCGCCAGCACGCCGATGCAATTGCCTCTTATGAAGCCGCCGCACCGATGGCGGCAAGAGCGGCCGCCTCGCTGAAGAAGACCGGCCGGCTGCTTTTGATCGGCATGGGCGGCTCGCATGCGGTCAACCGCGCTGTCGAGCCGCTCTACCGTGCGCTTGGCATCGATGCCGTCGCTTTGCCGCTCTCCGAACAGCTCGGCCAGCCGCTGCCGATCGCCGGCAGGACAATCGTCGTCACCTCGCAATCCGGCGAAAGCGCCGAAGTCTTGCGCTGGTTCGACGAGACCGGCGGCACGGAGGAAACTTTCGGCCTGACGCTCGAAGCCAGCTCCTTCCTTGCCAGAACCGCCCCGTCGCTGGTCGGCAGCGGCGGCACAGAGCTTGCCTTTGCCGCCACCCGCAGTCTGACAGTGACCTTCGCCCTGCATCTCGCGATCTTGGCCGCCCTCGGCGAAGATCCCGCGGCAGCACTTGCCGTCCTTAAAGCGCCCGAAGATCACGACATCTCAGCGGCCCTTTCCGCCCTCCAAAACGTCGTGACCGTCGTTACCTCAGGCCGCCGCCTGCAAGGTGTCGCCGAGGCTTTGGCCCTTGGGCTAACGGAGCTTTCGCGCCGCCCCTGCTTCTCGCTCGAAGGCGGCCAGCTGCGCCATGGCCCAATGGAAATGCTGGGGCCAGAAATCGGCGTCGTGCTGTTCCGCGGCCTCGACGAGACGGCCGGCCTCGTCACCGCCATGGCGGTGTCCGCCGTCGAGACCGGCGCGCCTGTCATCCTGTTCGACGCCTCGAGCGAAGCCCCCGTCAAAGGGGCGGTGACGATCGGTTTTGCGCCGGCGACGGGCCTTGCCGCGATCTTCGCGATGCTGCCGGTCGCCCAGCGGCTGATGATCGCTTTTGCAGAAACCCGCGTGGAGAATGCCGGAACGCCGGTCCGTTCCACCAAGATTACCCGGAGTGAATGAATGCGGCCGCTTGCAGTCATCGGCAACGTCAATGTCGATCTCATCCTCGGACCAGCCGCCCCCTGGCCGAAGGCCGGCACGGAAATCATCGTCGATCACGACGAGCTCCGCGTCGGCGGCTCCGCTGGCAACACCGCACTCGCCTGGCAGGCGCTCGGCATCGAATTCGAGATCGCCGCCAATATCGGCAGCGACCAGTTCGGCCGCTGGCTTGCCGAGGCCTTCGGCCGGCGTTCCGAGAAGTGGCCCGTGCGCCCTGAGAAGACCACGCTCTCCGTCGGCATCACCCATCCGGACGGCGAGCGCACTTTCTTCACGACGACCGGCCACCTGCCGCGCTTCAGCCTCGCCGACGTCTTCGCCGTCATCGACGGCGAAAGGCTGCGCGGCGGTTACGCGCTTCTCTGCGGCGGCTTTCTGACCGACGACCTGGCGAGCGAATATGACGCTTTCTTCGACTGGGCCGACAGCCACGATATCACTGTCGCACTCGATACCGGCTGGCCGCTCGACAGCTGGACCGAAGAAAACTGCGCGGCCGCCCGCGCCTGGCTTTCGCGCAGCGGCATTGCACTGCTGAACGAGGTCGAGACGACGACCCTTGCCGGCATCGCCGATCCGATCGAAGCCGCCCGTGAGATCAGGTCGCATATGCCGGAGGGCGCGATCGTCGTCGTCAAGCGCGGCCCGGACGGCGCCATCGCCATCGGGCCGGACGGCTTGCCGGCGTCGGCGCCTGCACCCGTCGTCAAGGTCATCGATACGATCGGCGCCGGCGATGTCTTCAACGCCGGCTTCCTGGCAGCATTGGCAGATGGCAAGCCGCTGGCTTCCTGCCTGGCGGCGGGGACGCAGATTGCTTCGCGCGCCATTTCCACCCTTCCCCGCAGCTATGGCGAGCCATCGTCTCCTGAGGAGCCCGTGTCATGAGCGCGCTCGACATTGAAAACATCCGCAAGACCTATGGCGAGGTCGAGACGCTGAAAGGCATCGACATCTCGCTGGAAAGCGGCGAGTTCCTCGTGCTCCTCGGCTCCTCTGGCTGCGGCAAGTCCACGCTGCTCAACATCATTGCCGGCCTTGCCGAGGCAACGAGCGGCGACGTCAGGATCGGCGGGCGTTCGGTGCTTGGCGTGCACCCGAAGGACCGCGACATCGCCATGGTCTTTCAATCCTATGCGCTCTATCCCAATCTGACGGTGCACCGGAACATCGGCTTCGGCTTGGAAATGCGCAAGGTCCCGGCCGGCGAGCGCGACAAGGCCGTGCGCGATGCCGCCAAACTCCTGCAGATCGAAAACCTCCTCGACCGCAAGCCGAGCCAGCTCTCCGGCGGCCAGCGTCAGCGTGTGGCGATCGGCCGGGCGCTGGTGCGCAAGCCCGAGGTCTTCCTGTTCGACGAACCGCTCTCCAATCTCGACGCCAAGCTGCGCATGGAGATGCGCACCGAGATCAAGCGGCTGCATCAGATGCTGAAGACCACGGTCGTCTATGTCACCCATGACCAGATCGAGGCGATGACGCTGGCAAGCCGCATTGCCGTCATGCGCGACGGCCGCATCGAACAGCTGGGCACGCCTGAGGAAATCTACAATCATCCGGCAACGCTCTATGTCGCCACCTTCGTCGGCGCGCCGCCGATGAATCTGTTGAAAGCGACGATACGTGATGGCCGCCTGGCGCTTTCAGGTTCCGACATGAGCTTGCCCCTGCCCAGCCGTTTTCGCGATGCGACCGGCGATGGCCGCGACGTCATCCTCGGCATCCGTCCCGAAGCGCTTCGCACGGCCGGCGACGGCCCGTCGATCGAGGCAACCCTGGAGATCGCGGAGCTGACCGGCCCGGAACTCGTTGTCACCGCCCTTGCCGGAAATCAGCGACTGATGGCCTGCCTGCCGCCGCGCACGCCGATCCGTAACAGCGAAACGCTCACCCTTTCCTTAGACGAGGAGGCGATGCATCTCTTCGATCCGCAAACCGGTCTCAGCTGTCTTCGCGGATAAAGGACGACGCGTCCTTCCTCGAGAAGATGAGGTCTGCCAGCGATTTGCTTTGATGTGTTTTGGAATCAAGATGCCCGCACATTGGGCTGGCCTGTTTCGCTCCGCCGATGACAATAAACTTGTGAAAAATCCGATACTAGGGCACAATTTGCGAACGCATCTGAAGTTGCGGCGTAATCTCAAAACCGGCCGTCTCGCGCCGAGTGACAGTTCGCGCCGGAGGGTCGGCGTCGATGGATCAGGGGTTCTTTCTTCTGTTCGCTGCGGTGTCCGTGATCACCGCCCTGACGGTGGTCCTGGCGCGGAATCCGGTTCACAGCGCATTGGCGTTGATGGCGTGTTTCCTCAATATCTCGGCCATCTTCGTCTTGCTCGAGGCGCCGTTCCTCGCGGTCATCCAGATCTTTGTCTATGTCGGCGCGATCATGGTCCTGTTCCTGTTCGTGATCATGATGATCGATGTGCGCGAAGCGGTGTTGCAGCGGTTCTTGCCGGGCGGCAACCTGTCGGCTCTGGTGCTGGTCGTCCTGCTTGGGGTCGAGATGCTCGTGCTGGTGCTCTGGAGTGACCGCTTTTCGGTCATCGAACCTGTCGCCATGCGCGGCGGCGATCAGATCAGGCAGCTCAGCACGACACTTTTCGCCGACTATCTCCTGCCGTTTGAAATCGCCTCAGTGATCCTTTTGGCGGCCCTGGTCGGCGCCATCGTGCTGGCGCGGAAGGAGCAGGAGTGATGGTTCCGCTCTGGTGGTATATTGTGCTTGGAGTGGTCCTGTTCGTGATCGGAGCAGCGGGCGTACTGATCAGGCGCAATATTCTGGTGGTGCTCATGTCGCTGGAGCTTTTGCTCAACTCGGTCAACATCAACTTCATCGCTTTCGGGCATTACTACGACGATTTCCGCGGGCAGATCTTCGCGATCTTCGTCATCGCAATCACTGCGGCGGAGGTTGCCGTCGCCCTCGGTATCCTGGTCGCCCTCGTGAGGAACAAGTCCACCCTCAAGGTCGACGACGTGACCATAATGAAAGGATAGCGGTTTGGACCCGGTGATATCGATCCGGCCGCTGCTTGCCGTTGCCGTCGCAGGTCTGGCGGCTCTTGCGATTCTCCTTCTGAACAACCGCGAGAAACTCCGCGATGTCGTCTCGCCGTTGGCCGCGATCGCCATGTTCGCGATTGTCGCCTCGATGGCACCCACCGTGCTGGCGGGCGGGACGATCGATTTGCGCCTGTTCGAGATCCTGCCGGGGATTGACTTCGCTTTCCGGGTCGATGCGCTCGGCATGGTGTTTGCCACCGTCTCGTCGCTGCTGTGGATCGTGGCTGCGATCTATTCCATCGGCTACATGCGGCACTTGAACGAGCACGCGCAGACCCGGTTCTTCGCCTGCTTCGCCAGTAGTCTGGCCGCCGCCGCCGGGGGTGCCTTCGCCGCCAATCTGTTTACACTGGTGATCTTCTACGAGGTGCTCAGTCTCGTTACCTATCCCCTCGTCTACCACCACGAGGACGAGCAAGGATGGACGGGCAGCCGCAAGTACCTCGTCTATCTGATGGGCGCGTCGAAAAGCGTGCTGCTCGCCGCGCTGGCGCTGACCTACCACATTGCGGGGTCGCTCGACTTTGTAACGGGCGGGCTGCTGGCGGGAGCTGATGCCTCCCCGCTGCTGCTGACGGTCGTTTATTTCTGCTATCTCTTTGGCTTCGCCAAAGCCGCGGTGATGCCGATGCACGCCTGGCTGCCTGCCGCGATGGTGGCTCCGACACCGGTCAGCGCGCTCCTGCATGCGGTGGCCGTGGTCAAGATGGGCGTGTTCTGCGTGCTGCGAGTGGTCTTCCATGTCTTCGGCGTCGAGCTGGTGGGGAAGCTGGGCCTCGGTATCGCCACGGCCTATCTGGTTTCGTTCACGATCCTCATGGCGTCGGTCTACGCCCTCACGCGGGACGACCTGAAGGCGAGGCTCGCCTATTCGACCGTCAGCCAACTCTCCTACATCGTGCTGGGCGCGGTTCTGTTATCGCCGGTCGCGATGGTCGGCGGGATCGTTCACATCGCGGCGCATGCGTTCTCCAAGATCACGCTCTTTTTCTGCGCCGGTTCAATCTATTGCGCATCTGGCAAGCGCAACATCAGCGATATGGCTGGGATCGGCCGCAGGCTGCCCTGGACGATGGGGGCGTTCTTCGTCGGTTCGCTCGGCATGATCGGGGTGCCGCTGACCGCGGGCTTCGTCAGCAAGTGGTATCTGGCACGGGGTTCGGTGGAGGCGGGGGAAATCCCATTCCTGATCGTGCTCCTCATAAGTTCGGTCCTGAACGCCGCCTATTTCCTGCCAATCAGCTATCTCGCCTTTTTCGGGACTGAGGCACAGGAGAGCTCCGCGACGGTTCGGGAAATTCCGATGGTCACGATCCCGCTGGTCGCGACCGCCATCCTGTCGGTGCTGATGGGCATCTTCCCCGGCTATTTCCTCACTTTGGCGAACGGAGTGGTCAGATGATTAAGCGCGTGGTCGATTTCTTTGGTGCCGAACTATATGCGCAGCAGCGGCGCCGGCTGTTCTATCTGGCGCTCGTTCTTATCGTCATCGCCGACTTTGTCGTTCCCCGCGAACACGCCGAATACCTGTGGGACCGCCTGCCGGGCTGGTCGGCCGCCTACGGCTTCGGATCCTGCGTGCTGCTCATCTTCGTTTCCAAGTTTCTCGGCCATCGGGCTGGGCTGATGCGGCGCGAGGACAACTATGACTGACTTCATCCATCCGGCCCTGCTCTTCATTCTCGGCGCTCTGCCGATCCCATTCCTCAGAGGATCGATCCGCAAGGCTTATCTGCTGCTGATCCCGGCATTGGCGATCCTCGCCGTGGTTACGATGCAGCCGGGCAACTACGGCGCGGCGTCGTTCCTCGGGCAGCAAATCCAGATCGCGAAGGTCGACAAACTGAGCAGCGTCTTCGCCACGGTTTTCACCATCATGGCCCTGATCGGAACGGTCTACGCGCTGCACTTGCATCGCCCCGGCCAGCACGTCGCTGCGTTCGTCTACGTCGGGAGCGCGCTCGGCGTGGTATTCGCCGGCGACTACCTGACGCTGTACCTGTTCTGGGAAGGCATGGCGTTTGCCTCTGCCTATCTGGTCTTCGCACAGGGCGGCCGGCAGGCGATCAGCGCCGGGTTCCGATATCTCATGGTCCATATCACTGGCGGCGTCGTGCTGCTTGGCGGCATCATTGTCTACGGGCTTTCAACAGGCTCGCTGCTCTTCGGTCCGATCGGGGGGATGGGCGCCGGCGCCTACCTGATCCTTGCCGGGTTCCTTCTGAACGCCGCGGTACCGCCGCTCAACGCCTGGCTGACCGACGCTTACCCTGAGGCAACCGTCACCGGGGCGGTATTCATGAGCGCCTTCACCACCAAGACCGCCGTTTATGTGCTGGCGCGCGCGTTTCCGGGAACCGAGCTTCTCGTCTGGCTCGGCACCGCGATGGCGCTTTACGGCGTCATCTACGCAGTACTGGAGAACGACTGCCGGCGCCTGTTGGCCTATCACATCGTCAGCCAGGTGGGTTATATGGTGGCAGGCGTCGGTATCGGCACCGAGATGGCTGTCAACGGCGCCACCAGCCATGCCTTCGCGCATATCCTCTACAAGGCGCTCCTGTTCATGGGTGCCGGGGCGGTGATCTACGTCACCGGCCGTCGCAAGCTTACCGAGCTTGGCGGGCTTTACAAGACCATGCCGCTGACAGTGGCGCTTTACATGGTCGGCGCCTTCGCGATCTCGGCATTTCCCTTCTTCTCGGGCTTCGTCAGCAAATCGATGGTGATCGCCGCCGCCGCACAGGATCATCGGGCGCTGGTGATGCTGGCGCTGACAATGGCATCGTCGGGGACCTTCCTGCACACGGGTTTGAAGCTGCCGTATTACATGTTTTTCGGCACCGACCGGAAACTGGAGGCGCGGGAGCCGCCGCGCAACATGCTGGTCGCGATGGGAATGGCGGCGGTGCTTTGCATTGCGATCGGAGTGTTTCCGCAGCCGCTTTATGCGCTTCTGCCCTATCCGGTCGACTTCGAACCTTACACCGGCCTCCATGTCACGGAGAGCCTCGGCGTGCTGATGTTCACTGCCTTCGGGTTCGTGCTGTTCCTGCGGGCGCTCGACCCAGCAAACACCATCAGCATCGACACCGACTGGTTCTATCGCAAGGGCGGGCGGGTCTTCATGTGGCTCGCCGAACGACCGCTGGCGCGCTACGAGAAGGCGGTGAGCGACGTGTCAGAAACCGCGGCGCTGCCCCTGCTGTATGGGGCGGCACGGGCGGGACTGCGGATCGATCTCACCGTGGTAGACGCTGTCGTGAACGGCGTTGCCCGCTCGATCCTGCGCGGCGGCGGGCGGCTCCGGCGACTCCAGACCGGCGTCGTGACCCATTACGTACTGGCGATGATCGTCGGTGTGATCGCGGCCACCGCCATCTTCGCCGTGGCGTGGCGGTAGGGGGTCCCATGGGGTTACCGCTACTCAGCCTCATCGTGTTCACACCCGCCGCCGGGGCAGCGGTTCTGATGTTTCTGCGCAGCGACGCTGCGGTGCGGTGGATGGCGCTGGGTGTCACCGTCCTCGACCTCGCTCTCTGCATCGCTATGTTGGTCGGTTTTGACACCACGACCCACGCGATGCAATTCACCGAGACGCGCCCCTGGGTTCCTGCGCTCGGGATCACCTATGCGCTTGGCATCGACGGAATCAGTGCGCTCTTCGTTTTCTTGACCGCGCTGCTGGGCTCGACCTGCGTGCTCGCCTCGTGGGTCGCGATCGACCGCAAGGTGAAGGAATTCATGGTCAGTCTGCTGGCCATGGAGGCACTGATGCTGGGGGTTTTCTGCGCACTCGACCTGTTCTTGTTTTACGTCTTCTGGGAGGCGATGCTGATCCCGATGTACCTGATCATCGGCGTCTGGGGCGGCGACGGCCGGGTCTATGCGGCTTTCAAGTTCTTCCTTTACACGCTGGCAGGCAGCGTCCTGTTCCTCGTCGGCGTCATCGTGCTCTATTTCAACGGCGGCGAGACCTTCGACATTCTCGCTCTGACAGCACAGGATTTGCCGTTCCGGGTCCAGTCGTGGCTGTTCTTCGCTTTCCTGGTCGCCTTCGCGGTCAAGGTGCCGATGGTCCCGGTCCACACCTGGCTGCCGGACGCCCATGTGCAGGCGCCGACAGCGGGCAGCATCATCCTCGCCGGAGTGCTGCTGAAGATGGGCGCCTACGGCTTCCTGCGATTCTCGCTGCCGATGCTGCCGGAGGCGTCAGTGTATTATTCGACCCTGATGCTTTCGCTTTCGGCACTTGCGATCGTCTATGGCGGGTTGCTTGCGCTGGCGCAGGACGACCTCAAGAAGCTGGTGGCCTATTCCAGCATCAGCCATATGGGCTTCGTGACGATGGGGATTTTCGCGCTGAACCTCCGCGGGCTCGAGGGCGGTATCCTGCAAATGTTCAATCATGGCGTGACGACGGGCGCGTTGTTCCTGTTCGTCGGCCTGATCTACGAGCGGACCCACACCCGCAGCATCGCCGATTATGGCGGGCTGATGAAGACAGCACCCGTTTATACCGCGTTTCTTGCCTTGTTCATCCTGTCGTCGATGGCGCTGCCGGGAACGAATTCGTTCGTGGGCGAGTTGCTCGTGCTGTCCGGCGGGTTTGCAGCCAACCTGGCCGTCGGCGCGGCCGCGGTTCTGGGCGCATTGCTGGGCGCGGCCTATCTGCTTGGCATGTATGGGAAGGTCGCGCTTGGTCCGGTGAGCGCCAGCGCCCGGTTCAAGAGACGTGACGTAAACGCCCGCGAGATCGCTGCGATCCTGCCGCTGACCGTCTTCGTGCTCTGGGTCGGGCTCTATCCAAAACCTTTTCTCAACATCATCGATGCCTCGGCGAAACATCTGCTGGCGCAGGTGCACGGTGAGGAGAGCGGCCAATGACCGCCGCTGCGCTTCTCCAGTCGGTCCTTGCGAGCCTGCCCGAGATCGTGGTGATCACGGGGGCCTGCATCCTGCTGATCCTGGGACAGTTTGTACAAAAGAGACAGGAACATTTCCTTGTCTGGGCTTCCGTTGCCATCGTGCTGATTGCCGCCTTAGCGACACTCATGCTGGCGGGCGAGGTGCGGCCGGCCTACACGGGCATGTTCGTCGCCGACCGCTTCGCGGTCTTCTTCAAGTTCGTGTTCTATTTAGCCACCGTTCTGACATTCCTCCTCTCGCGAAAATATGCCGATATCGAAGGGATCGGCAGCAGCGAATATTATGTCCTGCTGCTCTTTGCGCTTTCGGGAATGATGATCATGGCGTCGGCCACCGATCTCATGTCGATCTATGTGGGCCTCGAACTGATGGTGCTCTGTACCTATGTGCTGACCGGTTTCCTGCGGCGAGAGCGGCGGTCGAACGAAGCGGCGCTGAAATATGTGATCCTTGGCGCGGTCTCGACCGGGATTTTCCTTTACGGCGTTTCGCTGGTCTACGGGCTGACCGGCACCACGCAACTGGACGCGATGGCTGCAGCGGTGACCGGAGATCCGCTCGATCCCGGATTGCTGCTAGCGGTAGTCTTCATTGTCGCGGGGCTGGTCTTCAAGGTCGGCGCGGTGCCGTTCCATATGTGGGTTCCGGACGTCTACGAAGGCGCGCCGACGACGATCACCGCCTTCATGTCGGTCGGCCCCAAGGCGGCAGGGTTCGCGGTCATCCTGCGGGTGTTCCTCAACCCTTTGGTCGCAGCCTCGGACGTCTGGATCATCGTCGCCGTCATTGCGGTGGTGACGATGGCGCTCGGCAGCTTCGTGGCGCTGGTCCAGGATAATTTCAAGCGCCTCCTGGCCTATTCCAGCATCGCCCATGCCGGCTTCGCCATTTTCGGCGTGGCCGCTGGCGGCGCCGATGGGATCGCCAGCGTGATGCTCTATCTGCTGATCTACGCCTTCATGAATCTCGGCATTTTCGGCACCGTCATCATGATGCGGAACGGCGATTTCTCGGGGGAGGTCATCGACGACTATGCGGGTTTCGCCAAGTCACATCCCGGGCTGGCGCTTCTGATGCTGCTCTATCTCTTCTCGCTGGCCGGCATTCCGCCGACGGCCGGGTTCTTCGCCAAGTTTTACGTGCTGGTCGCCCTCGTCGAGCGTGGTTTCGTCATGCTGGCGGTTATCGCAGTACTGCTCAGCGCCGTCGCCGCCTATTTTTACATCCGCATCGTAATGGTGATCTACATGCGCGAGCCGAAGAGGGCGTTCGCCCCGGCGCTGACGCCTCTGGTGGGCGCGACACTCGCCGTCACCGCTGCCGGCACCATCGGCATCGGCCTATTTCCGTCGTGGTTTCTAAAGCTTGCCCAAGATTCGGTCTTTGGCGGGTGAGCGATTGGATTTGCAATGATCACACCGACGGAATAGACTTGAGGGCAGAGGAAGGATTGCCTAAGTCGCGCCGCGGCGTGGTCGATGGGCGACCGGTGCAGTGATATGACTGCAATGGAATTTTTGCCGGTTCTTTTCATGGTCGCCGGAGTCGTTCTGGTGGCGGGGGTGACGTTGTTCGTCTCCTCGCTGCTGCGCCCATCCAATCCTTATCCCGCCAAGAACATGCCCTATGAATGCGGCATGGACGCAGCGGGCGAGGCGGCGGCGGGCCGCTTCAGGGTGCCGTTCTTTATCCTCGCGATCCTGCTGGTCGTTTTCGATGTCGAAGCGATGTTCCTCTTTCCCTGGGCCGTCGTCCTGAAAGAGATCGGGCTGGTCGGCTATATCGAAATGTTCGTCTTCATATTGCTGCTTCTCGTGGGCTTCGCCTACGCCTGGCTGAAAGGAGCGCTGGAATGGGAGGCGTAAACAACGCGATCCGCGACAGCGTGCTGTTCACTACGGCCGACAGCATCATCAGTTGGAGCCGGAGATCGGCGCTGTGGCCGGAGACCTTCGGCATTGCCTGCTGCGCCATCGAGATGATCTCCGCCGGTTGCGCCCGCTACGATCTCGACCGGTTCGGCGTCGTCTTCCGCCCTTCGCCGAGACAATCCGACGTCATGATCATCGCCGGCACCGTGACCCGGAAATTCGCGCCCGTCGTGCGGCGGCTCTATGACCAGATGCCGGAACCGCGCTGGGTGATCGCCATGGGCACCTGCGCTATTTCGGGTGGGGTCTACAACACCTACGCCGTGGTGCAGGGATCGGAAACCTTCGTGCCCGTCGATGTGCATGTGCCTGGCTGTCCGCCCCGGCCTGAGGCGCTGATGCACGGCTTCCTCCTGCTTCAAGAAAAGATCAAGAGGTCGCGGGCACTCGCCGGCACACCTCTGGATAGGGTTATAGCGTCATGAGTGCGGAGCCGTCCCTCAATCGCGCTACGATCATGGAGCGCTTCGGAGAAACAATCGAGGACCTTGGCACTGCGCACGGTATCGACGCCTTTGCCGTTCCGCCCGAGAGGATCATCGAGTTCTGCCGGTTCCTGAAAGAGCATCCGGCGCTGCAATTCAATTTCCTCTCGGACGTTTGCGGAGTCGATCATTATCCCGAAACGCCGCGGTTCGAGGCGGTCTACCATCTCTATTCGCTGCCCAACAGGTGGCGGGTCCGCATCAAATGCCGCCTTGGCGATCCTCCTGAAGTGCCTTCCGTCACGGGAGTCTGGCGCACCGCCAACTGGCATGAGCGTGAGGCCTGGGACATGTATGGCATTCGGTTCACGGGACATCCCGATCTGCGCCGGATCTATATGTGGGAAGGCTTCGAGGGCTTTCCCCAGCGCAAGGATTTCCCCTTAAGGGGCTATAAGGACAAATTGAACCCCTTCGGTGCCGAAGGTCCGCCGCCAACGCAGCCCGACCTTGCCACCAGGAACATTCCGTAAGGAGGCCGTTCTACGCCGGAACGTTGAGATGACTGAAGTCACCGAGCTCAGCAGGCCTGAGGGCGAAGCGCTCAATACCAGGGAAGTGCTTCTCAACCTCGGTCCGCAGCACCCCAGCACCCATGGGGTTCTTCGGCTCGTCCTCGAACTGGACGGCGAGTTCGTCGAGCGCGTCGATCCGCATATCGGCTACCTCCATCGCGGCACCGAAAAACTGGCGGAGAGCTTCACCTATACCCAGATTTTCCCGCTGACGGACCGGCTCGACTATCTCTGCCCGCCCTCGAACAACCTCGCCTTCGCGCTGGCGGTGGAGAAACTCCTCGGCATAGAAGCACCGATTCGGGCGCAATATATCCGCGTGATGATGGCCGAGCTGGCGCGGATCTCCGGTCACCTCCTGATCACGGGCGCGCTGCCGATGGATCTCGGCGCCATGACCGCGCTGCTTTACGTTATGCGCGAACGTGAAATGATCATGGACCTCCTGGAAATGATTACCGGTGCGCGCATGCACACCTCCTTCTGCCGGGTCGGCGGGGTGCGCGAGGACCTGCCTGACGGATTCTTCCCCAAGATCCGGGAGTTCTGCGACATCTTTCCGAACCGGATCCGCGACTATGAGCGACTGCTCGAAGATAACCGGGTTTTTCTCAATCGCACCAAGGGGATCGGCGTGATCTCCGCCGAGGATGGTGTCGATCTCGGCCTCAGCGGCCCGAACCTGCGTGCTTCCGGTGTCGACTGGGACATCCGGCGCGATGAGCCCTACGAGATCTACGACCGGCTCGATTTCAACGTCATCACCCGTGACGAGGGCGATTGCTATGCACGCTGGCGATGCCGTGTCGACGAGATGCGCGAAAGCATGAGGATCATCGAACAATGCATCGACCAGATGCCTGAGGGGCCGTTCCAGATCGATATGCCGACAATCGCCTTCCCGCTGGACAAGGAACGGGTGCACTGCTCGATGGAGGCGCTGATCCAGCATTTCGACCTGTCGGCCTACGGCTTCAAGGTGCCGAAGGGCGAGGTCTATTCGGCGATCGAGGCGCCAAAAGGCGAGCTTGGCTTTTACATCATTAGTGACGGGTCGCCAAAACCGTTCCGCATGAAGGTGCGGGCACCCTCGTTCGTCAATCTTCAGGCCCTCTTCGGGGTCACCAACGCCCGCTATCTGGCGGACATGATCGCCGTGCTCGGCAGCCTCGACCCCGTAATGGCGGAGGTGGACAAGTAGCAGAGGATTTGGACGTGATGACCATGCGCGAAAAGATCGAAGAGGCGGCGGCGCGGTATCCCGACCAGCGCTCGGCGATCATGCCCGCGCTTCGGATCGCGCAGAGGGAGCATGGCCATCTGCCTGGTCCGGTGCTGGAGGAGGTCGCCAATATTCTCGGAGTCGAGCGGATCTGGATCTACGAGCTGGCGACCTTCTACACGCTCTTCCATACCGAACCGGTGGGCATGTTCCACCTGCAGCTTTGCGACAACGTCTCCTGCATGCTGTGCAGATCCGAGGACCTGCTCAGGCATCTGGAGGAGGTCCTCGGGATCAAAAAGGGTGAAACCACCCCGGACCTGCTGTTCACGCTTTCGACCGTCGAATGCCTCGGCGCCTGCGAGATGGCTCCAGTGATGCAGGTCGGCGACGACTATCACGGCGACCTCGACATCGCGCGAATCGACGCGCTTCTCGACAGGTTGCGAACGGAGGCGGGGCAAGCGACTGGTGCCGATCTCGCCTCAGCAGCACCGCCGGGGGAATAGCGTCATGTTCGAACCGATCCTCCTCAAGAATGTCGATGTTCGGGATGGCCATCTGCTCTCCACCTTCGAGGCTGGCGGAGGCTACCAGGCTCTGGCCAAGGTGCTGCGCGAAAACACGCCTGACGAGGTTATCGACCTCGTCAAACGGTCCAACCTGCGCGGTCGCGGCGGTGCCGGATTCCCGACGGGCATGAAATGGGGTTTCGTGCCGAAGCAGACCGGCAAGCCGACATATCTGTGCTGCAACGCCGATGAGGGCGAGCCGGGCACGTTCAAGGACCGGATCATCATGGAGCGCGACCCGCATCAACTGATCGAGGGGTTGGCGGTAAGTGCATACGCGATTGGGGCCGAAACCGCCTATGTCTACATTCGCGGAGAATATGTGACGGCGATCCGTCGTCTGGAGCAGGCGATCGCCGAGGCCCACGCAAAGGGTTATCTCGGAAAGCGGATTCTGGGCTCGGATTTCAATTTCGCCGTACACATCCACTGCGGCGCCGGCGCCTATATCTGCGGCGAAGAGACTGCGATGCTCGAGTCGCTCGAGGGCAAACGGGCGCAGCCGCGATTGAAGCCGCCATTTCCGGCCGTGGCTGGGCTCTACGCCAGCCCGACAGTGATCAACAATGTCGAGACGCTCGCTTGCGTGCCGCATATCGTTATGCGGGGGTCGGACTGGTTTCGGGGCATCGGCCCGGACAAGAGCCCCGGCCCGAAGCTCTACTGCCTCAGCGGGCAGGTGCGCAAACCTGGCCTCTATGAGTTGCCGATGGGCATACCGCTGCGCGAACTGGTCGAGAACCACGCCGGCGGCGTGCTGCCGGGACGCAGAATCAAGGCGGTGATCCCGGGCGGGGTCTCAGCGCCGGTCATACCGGAGCACGGACTGGAGGTCGGGATGGATTTCGACTCGCTGGCTGCCGCCGGCTCGATGCTCGGTTCGGCTGGCGTTATCGTGATCGACGACTCGACCTGCATGGTCAAGGTCGCGACCCGGATCATCGAATTCTTCCATCATGAGTCCTGCGGCAAGTGCACGCCATGCCGGGAAGGATTGAACTGGGTCGTGAAGGTTCTGCGCCGGGTCGAGGCCGGCGAAGGTGCTGCCGGCGATCTGGAGCAGCTGGAGATGCTCTGCAAGGGCATTTTCGGCAATACGTTTTGTGCTTTGGGTGACGGGGCGGCGATGGGGTTGCGGGCGGCACTCGCGCACTTTCGCGCTGAGTTCGTTGCCCATATCGAGGAGCACAGGTGCCCCTTTCACTGAAGGCCTGCACCGCGACAGGACTGCGAGGAAGTATGGTTAGCATTACGATCGATGGACAAACGCTGGAAGTTGAGGCTGGCTCGACAGTGCTGCAGGCCGCCCGGCGTTTGGGCATCGATATCCCAACCTTCTGCTATCTGAAGCGTCTGCCGCCGCTGGCCTCCTGCCGCATGTGCCTGGTGGAGATCGAGGGGCAGCGGCGGCTGCAGCCGTCCTGCGCCACCGCCGTCACCGAGGCTATGGTGGTGCGGGCGAACACAGCTCTGATCGAGGAAACGCGCGCTTCCATGCTCGATATGCTGCTCGCCAACCACCCCCTCGACTGTCCGATCTGCGACAAGGGCGGCGAATGCGAGCTTCAGAACATGGTGATGGCCTACGGGCCTCGCAGAAGCGAGTTTCACGATCCCAAACGTGTATTCCATTCCGAGGACATCCGTCTTAGCCCGGTCATCATCATGAACGTCAACCGCTGCATCCAGTGCCAGCGCTGTGTCCGGATGTGTGAGGAGGTCGTCGGCGCGGTCGCCCTGGGTACCGTCGAAAAAGGCATGGATACCGCCGTCACCGGCTTCGAGGGCAGTCTCGCAAGCTGCGACCAGTGCGGCAATTGCGTCGAGGTCTGCCCGGTCGGCGCTCTGATGAGCTTTCCCTATCGCTACAAGGCGCGGCCCTGGGATCTGGTCGAGACCGATACGGTCTGCCCGCATTGTGGCACCGGTTGTCAGTTGACGGTGGGCACGCGCAAGGGCGAGTTCATGCGGGTACGCTCGAAGTGGGACGAGGGGCTTAACCGCGAAGTGCTCTGCGTACGAGGACGCTTCGGCCTCGATTTCGTCGAGAGCCGGGACCGGATCAAGAGGCCGATGATCCGTCGTGATGGCACCCTGGTTCCCGTTTCCTGGGACGAAGCGGGGGACTATCTGCGCCAGCGGCTGTCGGCCGTCGAGGGCAAGGCTGCCGGCGGGCTCGCCTCGCCTCGCCTGCCCAACGAGATACTCTATCAGTTTCAGAAGCTGATGCGGACGGCATTCCGGACCAACAGCATTGATTGCTCGTCACGCTGGTCCACGCCCTTCGATACGCTCGCCCCGCTAATGGCAGCCTTCAACAGCCGCGCACCGCTGGACGAAGTGATCGGCAACGACTGCGTGCTCGTCGTCGGCGGCAACGTCACCGAGGAGAACCCGGTCACCGAATACCTGCTGCGGGATGGCGTGCGGCGGCGGCAGACCGGATTGCTCATGCTCTCGGCGCGGCCATCCCGTCTGGATGCCGATGCCGGGGTGGTGGTTCGCGTCCGGCCGGGCGGAGAAGCGGCGAGCCTTGCGGCGGTGGTGGCCCGTCTCGTAGCGGCAGTTGGTGAGGCCTTGCCGGGCAACGTTCTTGCGGGCATCGGCGCGACAATCGGCAAGCCAGCGGCGGAAACCGGCATTGACGGGCCGGATCGTCTGGCCGCGGTGCTCAAGGAAGGCCGCAGCGTCACCGTGCTTGTCAGCGTCGACCTCCTGAGATCACCCGAAGCGAGCGCGACGCTGCAGCAGATCAATAACCTGCTGCAGGCTCTGCGCCTGCTCGGCAAGGGCCTGGCGATGCAGTTCCTCTTCGACCGTGCCAATCAGATGGGCGCCTGGGACATGGGAGTTCTGCCGGCGGCTCTACCGGGGCTGCAGGCGGTAACCGACGATGTAGCGCGCACAACTCTTGCGCGGAACTGGGGCGCCGAAATCCCGTCTGAACCCGGCGCGGATCTCGACGCCATTCTGGAGCTCTGCGTCGGCGGGCGGATGGGCGCTCTCTACATCGTCGCAAGCGACCCCCTGATTGCCTATCCCGACAGGGATTTCGTGACGCGGGCGCTTGGCGCCGCCGATCTCCTGATCGTGCAGGACGCCTTCCTCACGGAAACGGCGGGCCTTGCCGAGGTCGTCCTACCCGCGGCAGGTTACGGCGAGGAAACCGGCACGTTCACCAACAACGAGGGCCGGATCCAGAAGGTCCGCAAATTCCGCGACCCCGCCTTCGAGGCGCGGAGCAATCTGGCGATCTTCGACTTCGTCGCGGCGCTTCGCAACCAAGCAGTGCGGCCGTCGACGCAAGGCGAAATTTTCGACGAGATAGCACGGCTTGTTCCCGCCTACCAGAAATTGACGCAGGATGGACTTGGCGCCGACGGCGCATTCACCAAGGCGGTGCCGACGGCACCTGTCGCCAGGTTCTTTGCGCCGCCGCCCGTCCCGCCAGCAGCCGACCGGCTCATGCTGATCACCGGCGACTGCCTGTTCCACAATGGATATCTTTCCGAACGGTCGGACATGCTGAACACGGTCGCCAATGATCCCTATGTCGCGATGAGCGCGCAGGATACCGCACAGCTTGGCCTTTCGGATGGCGATCAGGTCATTGTGCGTTCCGCCCAGGGCGAACTGACGGCGCAGCTTAAGGTCGACGGGCGGTTTCCCAAGGGCCTCGTCTTCGTTCCGGAAAACTATAGAGCCTTGCGTCTCAACGGCTTGATGCGGCGGGGTGAATACCCATGCCCGGTGGAGGTCCAGAAGGTGCATGCCACTCTTGAGGTCGACCGCACGAGCCGGATCTGGCGTGGGGTCTGAAGATTTGGGGCCGGGCCGCCGCGCCTCCCGCAAGCTGCCCTGCCCCAGCGTCCTCACATCAAGCTGGCGACGTCAGTGATACCTGGTCCCGCAGATGTAATCCTGCAGATCCTGCTCTGTGCGCTGCGCTTCGTCGAGCCTATGTTTGACCACGTCGCCGATACTGACCACGCCGACAACGTCGCCTCCATCCAGGACCAGCACATGACGCGTACGCCGCTGGGTCATGATCCCCATCACGGAGGGGAGCAAATCCCCTGTCGAACAGGTCGCCACATTGCGGTTCATGACATCCGCTACCCGCATCATCGCCGCCTCGGCCCCGTATTCCGCCACCGCATTGCAGCAATCCCGCTCCGATAGCGAACCCAGGTATTCGTCGTTCGATTGGCTGACGACGACGAAGCCGATATTGTTGTCGCGAAACAGCCTCAAGACTTCCAACATCGTCTGATCGGGAGCGACCGCGATGACACCGACACCCTTGTTCTTCATGATTTCGCCGACAAGCATCTGAGCCTCCTGTCTGCGCGCTCCGGCTTGACGGATGGCGCGCGTTCACGTTCGCCGGATATTCCGCCACCAGTTGTAGCCCTGCATCTCTTTCGTCTCGACGAGCACGTCCTTCTTGGTATTCAGGCGTGCGGTAACCACGCCGCCGCCGGTTGCCGCCTTGCCCGGCTTGGCGAGCAGGTCATCGCGCCCGATCACCAGGTCACGCGAGGAAAAACTCGAAAATTCGTACTGCTGGCCAAGCGCGATTGCATCCGCTGGGCAGGCGTCCTCGCACAGCCCGCAGAACAGGCAGCGAGCCGTGTCGATCTCGAATTTGGCCGGGTGCCGGTTGCCCTTTTCGTCCTCGTAGGGGACGACTTCGATACAGTCGCAGGGACAGATCCGCGCACAGAGTTCGCAGGCCACGCACTTGATCTCGCCCTCTTCATCGCGCGTCAGGAAGTGATGCCCGCGATAGCGTGAGTACGGGAGCCATTTTTCCTTGTCCGGATATTGCATGGTTACGGTTCTAGAGAACAAGTAGCCGAAGGTCAGAACCAACGCATTCGCCAGATCGGCGAAGAACGCCCAACCAATCCATGTTCCAACTTTGTCCTGCGCGCGCGACATCGCCGCCTCGCTACGGAGCCGCCATGGCCCCTAAAAGTACACCGGTTATAATTATGTTCGCCATCGACAGAGGAAGCAAGACTTTCCATCCGATCGCCATCAGTTGGTCGTAGCGGTAGCGGGGGAAAGTGAAGCGGAACCAGATAAACACATAGACGAAGAATGCGACCTTGAGCACAAACCAGAGCAGTGGTGGCAAGGGGATTAGGATACCGTTCCAGCCGCCGAAAAACAGGATGACCACCAGGACCGACACCAGCAACACGATGGCATATTCGCTGACCATGAAAAACGCAAAGCGGATACCGCTGTATTCTGTATGGAAGCCGGCGCCCAGATCGCCTTCCGCTTCCGAAAGATCGAAAGGAATACGCTGCGCTTCGGCCAATCCGGCGACGAAGAACACGAAGAAGCCGACCGGTTGGTAGACGATGTTCCAGACATCGGTTTGGGCCCGCACGATGTCGAGCAGGCTCATGGATTGCGCCAACATGACCACCCCGATCACCGCGAACCCCATCGGAATCTCGTAGCTGATCATCTGCGCGCAGGTCCTGAGGCTGCCGAGGACCGCGTATTTGCTGTTAGCGGCCCAGCCACCGAAGATGACGCCATAGACCTCGATCCCGATCACCGCAAAGACGAAGAGTAGTGCCACATTCATGTTGGAGACGTAGAGCGTGATCTCGGCACCGAGGACCGAGATGCTTTCGCCGAAGGGGATTGCGACGAACACCACAAAGGGAGGGGCGAGCGCCAGTATTGGCGCCAGTTTGAACAGGAAGCGATCGGCCTCGGCCGGGATGTGGTCCTCTTTGGTTAAGAGCTTGATTCCGTCCGCCACCGGCTGCAGGAGCCCGTGCCACCCCACGCGCATCGGCCCCATCCGCTGCTGCATGTGCCCTGCGATCTTGCGTTCCAGCCAGGTCAGCGGCAAGGGCAGCAGCAGCAAGATCGCAATCAGAAACGCGACCTTGAAAACGATCAGGCCAAGGGCGACGATAAGTTCCATGATCCGCGGCTACTTATTCATCGGGTTGAAACGCGCAACCGGACTTTGGCTCCGGCTATACGCTGAGCACTTGTGCACTTTGTCAGGCTACATAGTATAACGGTGACGCAGCTCTTACAACGCCATTACAGCTATGCCGTCGCTGGCGATGATGTCTCCGAGTTCAGGACGTTCGAGACGCCTGGTTCGATGCGCACGTCTGTGTATTGCGCTACTTCAGGACAAAACGGTGGTTGTTTGTGAACCATCTGAAGCTGGCCATTACTGTGGCGCGCAGATCGAAACAGTTTAGTCGCGCCAACCGCCGTCGAATGCATCCGTCAACAGCGCGCGAATGGCCGGTTCGGTGACAGGCGCCGGATTCCAATAGGGATTGGACACCGCCTGGACGGCGGCTTCGCCTATACGCTCGCCCGGCATGCCGATTGCAGCAAGAGACAGCGGCGCACCGATCTCCCGGGTGAGGTTCCGGAGTCCGGTTGCGGCATTGTCCACACTCAGCGCCCGCGCCACTTTTTCGGCCGCTTCGGGTGCAGCTTTCATGTTGTAACGCATCGCGTAAGGCAGGATCACGCTGTGGGTTTCGGCATGCGGCAGGTCGAACATGCCGCCCAGCGTGTGGCAAAGCTTGTGATGAAGCGCCATTCCGACGCAACCCAGGCAGATGCCGCAGAGCCATGCACCATAGAGAGCATCTGAGCGGGCCTCAACATTCAGGCTATTACGGACAATCTGCGGCAGCGCCCGCGCCAGCGCGCGGATCCCGTCCTCTGCCATCAGATTGGTCACCGGGTTGCGGTCGCGGGCGTAGAGTGCCTCGACCGCATGTGCAATCGCGTTGAGGCCGCTAACCGCTGATAAATGCACCGGAAGTTCCAGTGTGAGCGAGACGTCGTAGATAACCGTTTCCGGCAGTACGCGCATGTCACGGAGCGTGACTTTGCGGCCATCTTCGGTCTGCCCGAGAATGGGCGTCATTTCCGACCCCGCATAAGTCGTCGGCACGATGAGCTGCGGCAGATCCGTACGAAGCGCGATTGCCTTCGAAAGGCCGGTCGTCGAGCCGCCGCCGATTGCGATCAGACCATCGGCACCGGTTTTCTCGACAACCTTCATTGCCTCCTGCGTAACCTCGACAGGCGTATGCATGACCGCGCCCGAAAAGATCACGGCCGCCTCTCTCCCGATCAGGTCCGCTACCCTTTCTGCCTCGCTGTTCTGATGAGGCGTGGAAAGGACAAGCGGCCGGGAAATGCCGAGCCGCTTCACCTCATCGGCAAGCTGTTTGAGCGTGTCGGTACCGAAAATCACGCGCGTTGCCAATCCGTTGTAGACGAAGTCCTTCATCTCAGGTCCCAGCCCTTTTTGTCAGCACGAAGTCCCAGTCGACCTGCCAATAGGGCGCATTAAGGCCCTCGTCCTCACCCACGCCGTCCTCCTGCCGTGTCCGGAAATCGGCAATGAGACTGTCCTTCACCCCGAACACTGCATCCTGATCCAGATATTGGCAATCCGGGGGGAAGATGTGGGTGACAACGGGATCGTAACCCTCGGCGCTGACGATGAAATGGATATGTGCCGCGCGGTTCGGATGCCGGCCGAGGCGCCCCAGCAGCTTACCCACCGGCCCGTCGTCTGGGATCGGATAATTGCGCGGTTTGACGGAACGAAACCGATAGCCGCCCTCCCCGTCCGTAGTGAAGACGCCGCGCAGATTCCAATCCGGCTGCGTGCCTTTCTGCTGGACGTCGTAGAAGCCGTCGTCGTTGGTCTGCCAGACGTCGATCAACGCGCCTTCGATCGGATTTCCATCGGTGTCCCTGACAAAGCCGCCGACCACGAGCGGCTCACCTTTGCCGTCGAGACAGACGTTCGTCCCCCGCGCATAACGCGGTGCCTCCGGCACGTAGAACGGACCGAGAATGGTGTTCTCCGTCGCGCCCGAGGGGCGTCGATGGTTGATCGCATCGACCAGCATGGACACACCGAGCACATCCGAGAGCAGGATGAACTCCTGCCGCCACTCATCGCACATCTGACCGGTCCTGGTGAGGAACTCGATCGCCGCCAGCCATTCCTCATGCGTCGGCTCGATCTCCTTCACGGCGGCATGAAGATGACGCACGATGGACGACATGATCTCACGCAGGCGGGGATCGATATCCCCGCCCATGCGCATATTGACGGCCTCGACCGAATTTTCCTCGGTGAAAAGCGGATAGTTCGCGACCATCTTGCCCTCCCTCATATCCCGAAGAGTAGCTTGGCATTGGTCCGGCCGATTTTCGCCCGATCGGCCTCCGAAATCGTCGTGGTATCGAACCAATCGGCGGCGTGATCGATGTTCTCGAAGGGCCAGTCGGTCGAGAAGAGGATCCGGTCGGCGCCGATTTCCAGCATTGCATCGATGAGCGTCTGGGTACGGAAATTCCCCGATGTCGTGATGTAGAAATTCTCGTTGAAATAATCGGCGATGCGGCGCTTGGCCGGGTATTTCGGCGGCACCTTGACCCAGGCATTGCGGTGGTCGATGCGCCACATCATGTAGGGAAGGCCTTCGCCCATATGGCCGAGGATGATCCTGAGATTGGGATGCTCGTCGAACAGGCCCGATCCCATCAGGCGCAATGCATGGACCGCCGTTTCCTGGGCAAAGGCCCAGGTCGGGCCCATCAGCCAGGGGTGGCCCTCATAGATCCGGCTGTCCTGCGGCAGGGGATTGCGCGGATGCAGGTAGAACGGCACGTTGAGGGCGGCGACCGTCGCCCAGAAGCCGCGATATTGCGGGAGGTCGTAATAGAGAAGCGCATCGGTATCCGCACGCTGGCTGAAGCCGTTGACCAGCGCGCCGACGAAGCCCAGTTCCTTGACGCAGCGCTCCAGTTCCCGGGCGGCCGCCTCGGGGTCCTGTAGCGGCAGGGCAGCAAAGGCACGAAAGCGGTCGGGACGCTTGGCACATTCTTCGGCTAGCGCATCATTTGCGCGGCGGGCGATATCGATGGCGCGTCCTGTCTCGGCGATGGCCTGAACGGCCGGCGCGTTGAGCGACAGGATCATGGTTTCGATCCCATGCGCATCCATCAGTTTCAGCCGCTTGTCCTGAATGTCGAGCAATCGGGACTGAAGCTCGGTCCAGTAATCGCCCGGTACGAACCCGGCCGAATCCATCAGCGTTTCCGGAATGGCGAAATGTTCCTCGAGCGCGATTTTGCCTTGCATGTCTCTCTCCCGTTCTTGTTTCAG
The DNA here is from genome assembly GCF_019793465.1 of Rhizobium croatiense. Lineage (GTDB taxonomy): Bacteria > Pseudomonadota > Alphaproteobacteria > Rhizobiales > Rhizobiaceae > Rhizobium > Rhizobium croatiense. The sequence continues at coordinate 318,297 of NZ_JAILYJ010000006.1, forward strand.
TATTGGCCCTTCGGCTCGAGGCCGAGCATATGCTGGCCGACCATTGTGCCGACGGCATCCCAGTTCATGCTGATATGGCGGCCGACGGCATTGGCATCCCGCCAGGCCCGTTGCACCGGATTGTCCATGTTGAGGCCAAGTCCGCCGGTGGACGCGTTAAGCGCCTCCACGGCTCGCAGCGCCAAGTTGACGGCAAAGGATTGGCCGCGGCGGCTCAGCAATCTGTCCTCGATCATGAATTCGCTGCCTGAACTTGCCAGTTCCTCGGCCCGCGCCACGTCACGCAGCAGGATCTCGCGTGCCGCATCGACGCTGGCCGCAGCTTCTGCCACCCGCAGCTGTATCGTCGCAAATTCCGCCATGCGGCTGTTACCGCCGGCGACCGCCCCGCGAGTGACTCGGGTGCCGGTAGACGCGACATAGCTCTCCAGTGCGCCCTTCGCCGCGCCGACAGCGGCGGAGGCGAGGCAGGACGGAATGCCGGTCAGAAGCGGCATGTTGAAAAGACCGGTTTGGGCATAGAACATGGCGCCCGGCGTGCGACCGCTTGTGGCATCCGGAAATGTGAGCACGCGATATTTCGGCACGGTGACATTGCTGAGGATCAGGGTCTTGGACCCCGTTCCCGCCAGCCCCGCCACATCCCAGGTGTCCTCGATTTCATATTGCGTCGCGGGCACGAGCAGGAAGGCGGGAACCGGTTTCCGCTCGCCCTCGGCGGGGAGGATGGCGGCGCAGAGCGACCAGTCGGCATTCTCGCAGCCGCTGGCAAAAGCCCAGCGGCCGTTCAGCCGATAACCGTCTTCGGCGGCCTCAGCCATGGAGGTCGGCGCATAGGAACCGCAGAGAAGCGCATCCGGATTTTCGCCCCAGACATCATCCTGCGCGGCCTTGGGAAACATGGCGAGCAGCCATTGATGTGCCGACAGAAGGCCCGCGACCCACCCAGTCGAAGCGCAGGCCGAGGCAAGTTCGATATTGGCGTCGACAAGCTCTGAAAAGGGCTTCGGCACGCCGCCATAGGCGGCCGGCTTGACCGCATCGAAATAGCCGGCCTGGCGTAGCGCAGCGATATTTTCCGCCGGCACCCGGCGCGCCCTTTCGGTCGCCAATGCCCGGTCCCTAAATGTCGGCAGAAGCGGCAGGACCCGGTCCTTCAGGGAACCGTCGCGCATGATGCGGGCCAGGTTTTCCCCGCCGCTTTCGATGAATTCGAGTTTCATGATCTCCTCCTTCGTCTTCCGCGATCAGGCTGCCGGCTGCGAAACGCAGTAGCGGGCGTCCTCGTAGATCAGCGGTATGGTGCTGGGGGCCACGGTCGCGTGAACGACCTGACCAATGAAAAGCGTGTGGGTGCCATAAGGCACGGCAGCCATGCGGCGGCAGACGACATTGGCGTTCGCATCGTCGAGAAGCTGCATGCCGGCCTCGTGCCGCCGCCAGTTCGCCAGTCCGAAGCGCGCATGCGGCTCGACTTTGCCGGCGAATGCCTCAGACAGCGGCCGCTGAGCGTGACTGAGCACATTCACCGCGAAATCCGGCTGACACAGCAGCATTTCGTGCAGGAGGGTCTTGCTGTTGAGGCAGATCACCAGCGACGGTGGATCCATGGAAACGGAGGTGACCGCCGTGACTGTCATGCCATGGTCGATACCGTCCTTTACCGCCGTGATCACGGTGACTGTCGCTGGAAATTTTCGCATCGCGGCACGAAAATTTGCGCCGACCATTCCATCGGATAAAATCTGCATGATCTCTCTCCCATTCCGATTTTTACCAAATATTTGCGTTTGCAATTATTGTCAATGCAAATATTTTCTTAGCCGTAATGGACGAGACCGCAATCCAACTACCGGTCGACCCATTTGAGGTCCCCGCCGAAGATAATTTTAATCGGTATTAGATTTTCTCTTGCAATATTTGCATTTGCAATCTTTTATTGGTGGGCATCGGGCGGGAGAGGACTGTCGGACAAGCGTGCCTTGCGCGCCGTTCACAAACCCGATGACGGAAGGGGAGTCTTTGATTTTTGGGCTTCGGCCTTTTTTCAAAGCGAAATCACGGAGGAGGAGCCATGTCTTCGCAGGAAATGAGCGCCATGGTGGCGCAAACCAAAAGTACGGCAAGTGTCATTGCCATGTGCGGCTTCATGATAATGTTCGACGGCTATGACTTAGTGGTCTTCGGTGTCATTGCACCCGCGCTGCTCAAGCAGGTGGAATGGGCCCTGGATCCGTCTCTCGTCGGCCGCGCCGCCGCCTTGACCCTGTTCGGCATGCTGCTCGGTGCTGCAATCGCCGGCACCCTCGCCGATCGCATTGGCCGGAAGAAAGTCGTTCTCGGTAGCCTCGCCAGCTTTTCCGTCATGATGATCGCAAGCGGGCTTGCTCCGAACTTCCCGGTCTTCGCAGGCACGCGCTTCCTGAGCGGGCTCGGGCTTGGCGCACTTCTGCCGACGGTGACCGCACTCATTCTCGAATTCTCGCCCACCAAACGAAAGGCGCTGGCCAACTCGCTGTCCTTTATGGGCTATCTGCTGGGCGGCATTCTCTCGGGTATTCTTGGCATGCTGATCCTGCAGCATTACGGCTGGCGTCCCCTGATGATCATCGGCGGCGCGCCTTTGCTGGCACTGCCGTTCCTGATCAAGTCACTGCCTGAGTCGCCCGACTGGCTCGCCGCCAAAGGCCGCCGTGCCGAGGCTGACGCAATCTGCGATACTTTCGGCCTGGAACGGGTTCTGCACCAGCCGACCACTTCTGGAAAGCAGGGTATCCTGACGCTGTTTGCGGAAGGGCGGCTTGCGCTGACGCTGAACGCCTGGGGGATTCATTTCTGCTCCCTGCTGCTGACCTTCGGCATGGTGAACTGGCTGCCAACCATCATGAACAAGATGGGTTACGACATCAGTTCGGCGCTGCTGTTTGCGATCATGCTCAATGTCGGCGCCGCCATCGGTATCGTCATTGCCGGCCGGATTGCCGACAGGGGCCATGTGAAGATGACTGTCGCCGTATTGTTCGCGATCGGCGCCGCAACGATCTACATGCTTACGCTGAAGCAGGGCGTTCTCATGTACGCACTTGTCGCTCTTGCCGGCGCCGGTACGATCGGAACCCAAATCCTCTCGAATGTTCTGGTCGGCCGCTTCTATCCTGTCCAGATCCGCGGAACGGGCCTTGGCTTTTCGCTCGCGGTCGGCCGGCTGGGTGGTATCGCCGGACCACTGATCGGTGGCGCCGTGCTGCAGCGAGGGCTCGCACCGGAGTGGAACTTCTACATCTTCTCGATAACGGCAGTGGTTGGCTGCGTTTTGACGGCCCTCACCTTCCTGCATGCGACGACCGAGAAGGGAAGTGTCATCGCGCACTGAACGGCAGGAATACCCGCCATCATAGCCGGCCTCGATGAGGCCGGCTTTCATTTGCCCGGACGAACGCGACATTTGATTGCACATGCCCTCGGCTACGGCTATTCAGTGCAGATGCAATAATTGCGAGCGAAAATGTCCTATCGATTTACCGGATCCCTTCCCTATCTTCTAAATCGCGTCGGCGTGCGCATGGGCGAGCTTTTTTTGGAACGGCTGCACGATTTTGATGTTACCTTGCCCATGTACCGCGTCCTGGCCATCCTGAAGCAGGAGGGCCCGCAAAGGCTGACAGATCTGAGCCCCATGGTTACGGTCGAAATCTCCACCCTGTCGCGTCTGGTCACAGTGATGAAGAAGAAAGGACTGGTGTCGCGCACCCGGCCCGACGACGGGCGCACGGTCTCGATCATGCTTACGCCCTCGGGCGATGCGCTCGTGCAGAAGTTGATGCCGCTCGCAGCAGAGTTCGAGGCGGTCGGCGTCGAGACATTCAGCGAGGCTGAAGTGGCTTGGCTGAAATCGGCGCTGAAGATCATCCATACCAACCTGGACAAGCTCGAAGCACGCTGATGTGTCGAGGTGGAAACTATCCTAGGCCGGTCCGATGGCGGGAGGCGGCGCGAGGGCAGGCAGGGCACCACCTTCGGCGCTTAGTTTGCCTACGCCCTTTCCGCTGAGCCAACCCACGAGGTCGCGGGCAGTCCCTCTGACGATTATTGCTGGCGCCTGGCCCATGATCAGTGGGGCGGCCCGATCGGTCGCGACGAGCGCGAACCTCCCGGTCGGAAGCCGTCGCGCGGCCTGGTCGAGGATCAGGAAATCGACGAAATCCGCCGGCATATCCGCAAACCGGCCGCCAGAATTCAGATCGATGGCAAGAAGCCAGAGCTTGCGAGCCCGCGTCAGTGGCGTATCGCGCAGATGGGTCTTTCGTCCTGTGGTGTCGGCCACCGAGCGGCCCCAGCCTTCATTGCTCAGATCGCGCCATTCGACATTGAGATGAACCGCAGAATGGTCGAAGAGATGACGCAATGCCCGCGAGGGCTGGGTGATGCCGAATTCGAGATCGTCGGCGGCAACGTCGAGATTGCGCGGAAAAGGTCCGGCCACGCCGACCCTTCCCCAAGCCACGAATTCGCTCAGCAGACGCGCATGGTAACCGGCATAAGCGACAAGCCGCCGCCGGCTGAACCCTTCCACGGCGCTAGGTTCATCAAGAGCGCGATCGGAGAGATCGTTGAGCAAGCGGGCGAAATAGGCCGTGCCGAGTCGAGCCCAGTCCAGCGCTTGCGAGGGCGCGAGCGCTGCGTCATGGCGCGCGCCCCTGCCCTGCCTTTCGCGCAATGCGATTCGGGCCTCCTCCAGCGTCTGGCTCATGTTTCGGCCATTTCGACATGGCTACGCATGAAATTGAGTCGCTCCATGATCGGCGCATCGGAAAAGCGGAACAGGTCGAATTGGGTTTCGGCTTGAAGCGACCAGGGAATCCAGGACGGGATCACGAAAATATCTCCGATATCCAGCTTATGCGTAACTCCGCCAATTACGGCCGCGCCCTTACCGTCGAAGACCTGGAACACGGTCGAGCCCACATCGCGACGCGGCGGAGTGTCGGTGCCCGCCCGCAAGCGGTGGAATTCGCACCGGATGGTCGACATGACATCGCCTCCAGTCGTGGGATTGACGTAGCGGATGGCAGCATGACCTTGCTCGACGGTCGCGGGCTGGCCTTCTTCCTCAAGAAGCAGCTGCTCTGTCAGCGCGCGGTCCGTATGTTCCCAGCGATAGGCGCCAATCGGCGAAGCAACCGTATCCCGCAGGCCCGACAGCGGGCGAAGGCCCGGATGGCACCAGAGCCGCTCTCCCCGCGAGAAGCGCGGGGTCGCATAGTCCGTCACCCGGTCGGAACCGAATTCGAAGAAGCCGACATCGTTCTGTTGCGCAAACGGAATATCGAGCCCGTCGATCCAGGCCATCGGCTTGTCGGTATCGTTGTGATGGCCGTGAAAATGCCAACCGGGCGTCAGAAGCAGGTCGCCCCGGCTCATGCGTACGGGATCGCCGTTCACGACCGTCCACACGCCTTCGCCTTCGACCACGAAGCGGAAGGCGTTTTGCGCATGGCGATGCTCAGGCGCCGTCTCACGCGGGCCGAGATACTGGATCGCGGCCCAGAGCGTGGGGCTGACATAAGCATGTCCACCAAGGCCCGGATTGGCAAGGCCGATGGCCCGCCGTTCGCCGCCACGGCCCACGGGCACCAGGTCCCCCGATGTCTGGGCGAGCGGCAGCAGATCGGCCCATTTCCACACATGCGGGACAGCCTTGGGCTTCGGATGACGCGGCATGAGATCGCCGAGCTGTGTCCAGAGCGGCATCAGATGCATCGCCTCGAAGCCCTCATACAGCGCGCGCAATTCCGGCGTATCATCAGGCTGCATCGCATTGGCCGGCTTGCCGTGGATCTCATCATGCATGGCATATCCTCCGTTTCACGGTCTCAGGCCGCATCCGGTTGCCGGGGCGGCGCGGCGTTGCTGAACGCCGGTATTGTGTCGATGCGCGCGAAAATCCGTTGGATGGTCGGCCAGGCCGACGTGGCGATCCCGAAGCGCTGATTGTTCCAGACCTGCGCATAAAGGCAGATGTCGGCGAGGCCCGGCACGTCGCCGTGGCAGAAGGCGCCGGTGCGCGGATGGCAAGCCAGCATCGTCTCAAGCGCGTCGAACGTCGTCGCCACCCAATGGGTGAACCATTCCTTCTGGCCATCCTCGCTCGCGCCGAAGCGGTCGGCGAGATAGCCGAGCACGCGCAGATTGTTCAGCGGGTGGATTTCGCAGGCGATCATATAGGCAAGCGCACGCACCCGTGCCCGCCCATCCGGATCGGTGGGGAGCAACGCGGGCGTGGGATGCGTCTCCTCCAACCATTCGATGATGGCGAGCGATTGCGTCAGATAGCTTCCGCCTTCCCGCTCCAGAACAGGCACGAGACCCTGGGGGTTCATCGCCAAATATTCGGGCTTTCGCGTATCGCCACGGCGCAGGACATAGGGGACATAATCATAGGCCAACCCCTTGAGATTGAGCGCTGCGCGGAGCCGCGTCGATGTCGAGGAGCGGAAGAAATTGTGGAGCTTGAGGACCATTTTCAGTCCCTCGGCCCGATCGTGGTGGAAATCTCGCCCAGACCCTTGATGCTCACGGTGCAAACATCACCCGGCACCAGCGGACCAACCCCGGCCGGCGTTCCCGTCATGATGAGGTCGCCGGGCGCAAGCGCGATCGAATGCGAGAGATAGGAAATGACTTCCGGAACCGACCATATCAGTTCGGCCAGATCCGCATCCTGCTTGACCACGCCATTGACCGCAAGCCGGATCGACCCCTTCGTGGGATGCCCCGTCTCCGATACCGCATGCACCGGGCCAATAATGGCGGAGCGGTCGAACGCCTTGCCGAAATCCCAGGGCCGGCCCACGTCACGCGCGGCCAATTGTAGGTCGCGCCGCGTCAGATCATTGCCGACAGCATAGCCCCAGATGTGATCGAGCGCGTCCGCCTCCGCTATGGTGCATCCACCCTTGCCGATCGCCACGACCAGCTCGGCCTCGTAGTGGAAATTCTCGGTCTGGGGCGGATAGGCCACGGTTTCACCGGAATCGACCACGGCATCCGCCGGCTTGCTGAAGAAGAATGGCGGCTCCCGGTCAGGGTCCTTGCCCATTTCGCGCGCATGCGCCGCATAATTGCGGCCGACGCAGAATATCCTGCGTACCGGAAATCTGGCATCCGATCCGGCGACGGCGACGGTGGGGGTGGCAGGAGCGGGTAGGACCAGGCTCATCTATCTTTCCTTGTTGGTTGCAGTTCTGGCTCCGCGGTGATCCGCGGAGCGTTTGGGCTTTCGCCTATGTTTGCGGCTTCAATCCCGCCCGGCTTCCATGATCTTCTCGCCCAGCAGCCCGGGCGCCGTTACCCATGGTTTCCCCTCCTCTGGTCATCCGCTTCAAAGTCCGATTGCAGCATCTTGCCGCACCGGCATCGCAGCCAGTGCCTGGCGATCGATCTTCCCCGTTCCGGTCTTCGGCAGGTCGGCGACATAATCCACGATGCGCGGATATTTGTAGGGCTGCAGCCGCGTCTTCACATAGGCGCGCAACGCATCGGACTGCACGTCAGTCGCGGCGCGCCCCTCCCTCAGCCTGATCACGGCCCGCAGCGTCATTCGGCGGTCCTCGAGTTGATGGGCCATGACCGCGCATTCATGGACATCGGGATGCTCGTTGAGACAGCGTTCAACCTCAAGCGGCCAGACCCATTGGCCCGAAACCTTGATAAGCTCGTCGGCGCGGCCTTGGAAATAATAGTAACCGTCCACCTCGATGAAGCGGTCGCCGGTATAGATCCAGTCGCCCCGCATCGTCTCCTTCGTCTTGTCGGACCGATTCCAGTAAGACGGAGCGGAAGAATCGCCTCGCACGAACATGACACCTTCCTCTCCGGGCTCCGGCACCCTGCCATCCGGCGTCTCCAGCCGGATTTCGTAACCCGGCACCCGCGCGCCGGCCGAACCGATGCGGTGATCGGAAAGGCTGTTCGAGAGGTAGATGTGAAGCAGTTCGGTCGACCCCAGTCCCTCGGTCGGACCATGGCCGGTCAGACTTTTCCAGGCGTCGTAAATATCCTGCGACAGGATTTCCGCCGCCGACATCGATTGCCGGAGCGAACTCAGATCGCGCGTCCCGACATTTTCCGTCCGCGCCAGCGCCGTATAAAGCGTCGGCAATCCGAAGAGCACCGTCGGCCGGTATTTTTCGATCATGTCTAGCACTGCGTCGGGCCTCGGCTGGCCCGGCATCAGAAGCGTAGTCGCGCCGATGGAAAACGGGAACGTGAGAGCGTTGCCGAAACCATAGGCAAAGAAGATCTTCGGGACGGAGAAGCAAATGTCATCCTCGGCCAGCTTGAGCGCGTGCTTGCCAAAGGAAGTCTGCGTATAGGCCATGTCATGGTGGAGGTGGACGATCCCCTTGGGCCGCCCCGTCGAACCCGAGGAATACATCCAGAAGGCCATGTCCTCTGGCCCGGTATCGGCGCAATCGAGCGTGTCGGGTTGCCCAGCAAGAAAGTCCGCCGCCGCGATGCGCCCTTCACCATCCGCCGCGCCATTGACGATCACCACCCGCTCGAGCGTCGTGCCGTGTAGCGCCTCGCCCTCAAAGCGCCTCGCAAGCGCTGCTTCGCACAGCGCGATCTTCGCGCCCGTGTCCTGAAGGAAGAAATTCAGCACATCGGCCGTGGTCTGGGTGTTGAGCAGGACCGGCACGAAGCCGGCACGGACTGCTCCGAAGAAGGCAGCCGGATAGACAGGCGTGTCGTCGAGGAAGAACGGAATCCGGTCGCCACGCTTAAGCCCAGCGGCGATGAAGGCATTCCCCCAGCGTGCCGCCTCGGTCACCAACTCGGCATAGGTCAGCGATCCCGCCGGGCCGATCAGCGCAAGCTTGTCCGGATTGCGGAAGAGATTGTCCCAGAGGATTGAAGAACAATTCGGATGGTCCTCCCGCCTGAAGCCGACCTCCGCAGCACCCGCATTATCGTGGCCGACGGGATCGGCGATATTGCCACCGCCCTTCTCCGCATCGTATCTTGCCATGAAGCCGGGAGCCATCCGGCGCAGCCTGTCCGTATCGACACGGCCCGAGCGCATCAGATAGTCGAGCCCGAAATCGACCGGCGACAGATCCATCTTGGCGGCAAAATTCTCATACCATGTGGCGGACGTGTTGGCGGCATCGACGATCTTCCTGGCGATCGGCTGGCGCTCCGCCTGATAGGCAGCCAATGCCTGTTCGACATCGTCGTGAGACGAGAGTGCCCGGACAAGCGCGATGGCATCCTCCATCGCAAGCCGCGTGCCGGAGCCGATGGAGAAGTGGGCGGTATGAGCGGCATCCCCGAGAAGCAGGTGACGGCCGACTACCCAGTTTTCGCACCAGAGACGAGGAAACTGCCGCCACGTGGACTTATTGGTGATCAGCGGCGCGCCATCAAGAAGATCGGCGAAGATCGACTCGCAGGCCCGCGCGCTCTCGGCCTCGTCCATGGCCGCAAAGCCATAGGCCTGGAATGTGGCGTCGTCGCATTCGACGATGAAAGTACTGCGATCGGGCTGATAGCGGTAGTGATGCGCATTGAACGCACCCCTCTGCATTTTCACGAAAGTCTGGGTCAGGGTGTCGAAAGGCCGTTCCGTGCCGAACCAGGCAAAATGATTGCTGAAATGCTCGATCGTCGGCGCAAAGTCCGCCTGGTTGGACCGCCGCACGAGCGAGTTGAGCCCGTCGGCGCCGATGATCAGGTCGGCCTGCACTTCGTCCAGCGATTCGATCAGATGTGAAAAACGGATTTCGACGCCGAGGGCTTCTGCGCGCTTGCGCAGGACCTCGATCAGTTCCAGCCGCCCGATGGCCGAGAAACCGACGCCATCGAGGACGGCCTGCCCACCGGGAAGGTTCAAGGTCATGTTGCGCCAGCGCTCCATGGCGGGCGTGATGAGATCATGCGTTTCCGGATCATCCGCCTTCAGGAAATCCAGCGCCTGATCGGAAAAGACTACACCGAATCCGAAGGTCGCACCTTTGGGATTCTGTTCCGTCACGCGGAGGCGCAGATGCGGCATGGCACGCCGCAAGAGGATTGCGGTGTAGAGCCCCGCAGGGCCTCCCCCCAGTATCTCCACGCTGGACAGTTGCGACATGTTTCCTCCCAAAGTCACTCGACAGTTCCCGATCCTGATGATAAATATTTTTCCACACCGCGCAACTAGTTTCATATTGTGGAAAAATGAGAAACGCACATGTGCTTGAATATTCGGTGAGTTTTGGCGACTGCGATCCGGCGGGGATCGTTTTCTACCCCCGGACCTACGCTTGGTTTGACCGCGCCTTCCACGACTGGTTGCGTAACTTTGGGGGCCATGGAAAAATCTGCCAAACCCTCGGCGCGGTCGGCATCGGCCTCCTGGAAGCAAAGGCACAGTTCCGCAGGCCTATGCGCGACGGCGACCGGCTTCGCATCGCGCTTTCGATCGAGGAGTGGGGCCGCAAAACCCTGCGGCTCGGCTATGAGATCACAGTAGCCGGCGAGGTCGCGGCTGTGGGCGGCGAGCTCCGGGGCCTGTTCAAGCCGGCGGGCGATGCTATTGTCGCCAGCGAAATAGAGGTATTGCGCAAATTGCTGGGTGAAGATGGATAAGGACGACGAAAGCGATCGCCAGTCCGGCGGCATCCAGTCGCTGGACGCGGCGTTGAAGCTCTTGAGCGCGATGGGCGGCTATCTGCGTCCGATGTCGCTGTCGGAACTCGCGCGCGACTGCGGCATGCCACCGAGCAAGGTGCACCGCTATCTGACGTCATTCCTAAACGCGGGCCTGGTCGTTCAGGCTGGCAAGTCCGGCAAATACGACCTCGGTGAAGGCGCGATCGCGCTCGGTCTTGCGGCGCTCGCCCGGCATGACTTCGTCAATCGTGCGTCCGACGCTCTTCCGGAGCTCTGCCTCGAATCCGGCCTAACCGTGCTTCTGTCGGTCTGGGGCACGCATGGTGCGACCGTCGTCCGCTGGGAGCGCGCCGCCACGCCCACGGTCACGTCGATGGGCCTCGGCACCATCCTGCCGCTTCTTAACTCCGCGACCGGACGGGCCTTTCTCACCTGGGCGCCGCCGGCGCCGCTTCAGGCGATCCGCGAAGCGGAACTACGCGCCGCACGCAAGGCATCATCCACCGTAAACAGCCAATTGCGAACGGAGCAGGACATCGAGAGAATGACCGAGACGTTCCGAATGCGTGGATTCTCATCAGTGGAAGGACGCTTCATTCCCGGCCTCGTTGCGATTGCCGCACCCATCCTCGATTGGCAGGGTAGAGCCCAATGCGTGATCACCCTCATAGGCACGGACCCCGCAGTGACGGAGCCGGGTTCCGATGCTGTGCGGAAGCTCATAGGATTCTGCGAGAAGCTATCTTTTTCGCCGATAATCACCGGCTAACGCGCCGCCCCAAAATACGCCTTCCGAGGCCGCGACGGCGTGGTCCGGGCCCCTGGCGCCGGCACACATCGTCGAAAGCGGTCTGCCGACAGAACGACTGCTTGGCTATATCGCAGTCTCCAAATACCCTGGCGGGGCCAGATCGAAGGCGTCAATCAGAGGCGGCATAACCGGCCGGGATAGCCGTGTTTGGAAATCGATCAGGACGCGCAGGAGTTCATTGCCTGTCTGTTCTGTCGCGCAGAAACGCCAAAAGCCCGCACGAAGCGGGCTTTTTGGCTATTGCCTATTGAAGAGTTTGGTTGCGGGGGCAGGATTTGAACCTGCGGCCTTCAGGTTATGAGCCTGACGAGCTACCGGGCTGCTCCACCCCGCGTGATATAGTAACACGAAAGGCCGCTTGATGGGCGGCCTTTTGACGGCGATTGCCGTAGAGTTTGTTCAGAGAAGATTTTAGTTGCGCTTTGCAGACCTGGCAGCGACCTACTCTCCCGCGTCTTAAGACGAAGTACCATGGGCGCAGGGGCGTTTCACGGCCGTGTTCGGAAAGGGAACGGGTGCAGCCACCCCGCCATAACCACCAGGTCGGCAAAGCGCAACTTTTTGATTTGAGAAGCTGGATTTGGTTTTGAGCGATAGGGAGTAGCGAATAGCGAATAGGGCTATTTGGTTCTCTTTCGCTGGTTTTGAACACGTCTTTGGAGCGATTTGGGAGCAACTATTCGCTACTCCCTATTCGCTATTCGCATCATCGATCCGGAC
>NZ_JAILYJ010000060.1 GCF_019793465.1 Rhizobium croatiense
GGCCGCTTCCGTGCAGAATGCCTGAACCAGCATTGGTTCCTGACCCTTGCGGATGCCCGCGAAAAGATGGAGGATTGGCGTAGATACTACAATGAGGAAAGACCTCATGGTGCGATCGGCAACAAGGCGCCGATCTCGTTGGTGAATTCGGGAGGCGCAACCAGCCCGCCTCCCTGAATAAGCCGGAAAACTCTAGCATCCGGTGGTCCAACGTTTGGGAGCGGTTCAAGACCGCCGAGGCTCTAATCGCCGTCAGCGGCAGGTCAGGATCGAAAGCTTCAACATTTTTCGATTGGGAGCTGGGTGCGATTGTCTCCAGTTTTCGGATCCGTTGTCCTGCTGATAGTCGCGGTCGACCTAGCGGTGCAAGTGATGCCATCACGACACCGTCTGTCGGCTTTGTCTGATCGGCGACATTAGGTTTGTTTGGCAGTTTCCTGTGGTGGTTCGGAGTAACTTTCTGAAACCCAACAAAAAGATCTTTCCTTTGGCTCGATCGGCCCACATGGCACGGGTTTTGAAGATTGCCATGCGAGGCGGCGCGAGCTGCCGGCCTTTTACTCAGCGATGGATGGAACGAAAGAAGGAAGGCGATATGTCAGATTTGCGTCAAATCGCATTTTACGGCAAAGGGGGGATCGGCAAGTCCACCACCTCCCAAAATACGCTCGCAGCGCTT
>NZ_JAILYJ010000061.1 GCF_019793465.1 Rhizobium croatiense
AGACAAGGCGGCGAAGCGCCGCAAGAAGCACCTCAGCGTCGCAACGAGCGGCGACGAGCCTGGCGATGAGCCGAAGGCCCTTTCCGAATGCGACGTCAAATCGAACATCAAGTCCATTCCGGGCGTGATGACGATCCGCGGCTGCGCCTATGCCGGTTCCAAAGGCGTGGTATGGGGGCCGGTCAAGGACATGGTCCACATCTCGCACGGGCCGGTCGGTTGCGGTCATTATTCCTGGTCGCAACGCCGCAACTACTACGTCGGCCTGACGGGCATCGACACGTTCGTGACGCTGCAGTTCACCTCAGACTTCCAGGAAAAGGACATCGTGTTCGGCGGCGACAAGAAGCTTGAACAGGTCATCGACGAGATCGAGGAGCTTTTCCCCCTCAACAACGGCATCAGCGTGCAGTCGGAATGCCCGATCGGGCTGATTGGCGACGACATTGAGGCGGTGTCGCGCAAGAAGGCCAAGGAGCACGAAAAGACGATCGTGCCGGTACGCTGCGAGGGCTTCCGCGGCGTCTCGCAATCGCTCGGCCACCACATCGCCAACGACGCCATCCGTGACTGGGTTTTCGACAAGAACGAAGTCGAGTTTGAGACCGGCCCTTACGATGTCAACGTCG
>NZ_JAILYJ010000062.1 GCF_019793465.1 Rhizobium croatiense
GCCTGGGCGATGAGAGCACCGCGCTGAGCGCTTTCCAGCGCATCGTTAATGATCAGGATGGAAGAGATACAGCCGACTTCCTGTTCCTTCCAGTGAGCGATGCCAGTGCTTCGGATCCTGATCACCGGGGCACCCATTGGTCGCTGCTACTCGTTGACCGTCGCAACCGCGAGGAGCCGGCTGCCTATCACTATGACTCCTTCCGGGGCCAGAACGACGAGTTTGCAGCAATGCTCGCACAAAGGTTGGGTACCCGTCTGGAGCCCGTCCGCATGACCCAACAGCGCAACGGCTATGATTGCGGAGTCTTCGTGGTTGACGGCACGCGGGCGCTCGTTAGACGTCTGGCGCGAAGAGACCGGCCAGCCGTGCTGCACCTCGACAACCTCGTCGCCGATCGGGAGCAACTCCAACGACGTCTGAGCACCGCGCCCAACAGTGCTCGAGCGAGGGCTGCGGCGGCTGAACCGGAGTCCTCCACACAGATCGCCGATCCCGCAGAGTTTTGGCATGGAGTGGCTCAACCCGGCCAGCTTCCCGATAGCTGGAATACAGCGCCCTTCCGGCAGGATTTGCCGTCAGCCGCCTATTCA
>NZ_JAILYJ010000063.1 GCF_019793465.1 Rhizobium croatiense
TGCTCTCGTTGATCGCATAGCTGTAGGCGCCCGATGCGTTGAGCACGAGGCTGCCATAGCTGCCGTTCAGCGCCGAGCCGAGCGTGCCCGACGTCGCACCGAAGACTACCGCCGTGACGGTCTTGGTGTCACCGGCATCCGGATCGGTGTCGTTGGTCAGCACGTTGCCGCTCGCAACCACGCCGCCCGAACCATTGGCCACCCCGCCCTTCTCGGTCGCGTCACCCGCATCGGCAACCGCCGTCGGCGGCGTATTGCCGGGCGTGCCCGATCCCGGACGGAAGACCACATCGGCCCAATAATTCGCTGAATTGAAGGTGGCATTCGGGAAAATGCCTGCACTGGCGGAACCCCCATAGCGGTAGACGCCATTGCCGCTGGCTGTCGCCGTCAGCGGACCATTAGTGACGGCGGTCGTAAAGAAATTGTTGGTCGCCACATAGGCTCCTGTCGTGTGGTAGGAGGCGACATAAGTGGTGTTGGCGGCGATGGTGACCGGTGTTGCAAAATTCA
>NZ_JAILYJ010000064.1 GCF_019793465.1 Rhizobium croatiense
GGTTCCTCCTTCTCGCCCCGTAGCCTACCACTCTCCCGGCCAGGCGCGCTCCTGCTTGATGGTTACTGCTGCGTGTCGGTTCGTCCTATCAGGGCAATGGGCTCCAGGGCCGCTGACGCCGGTGCCTCACAGACGTTCAAGCTTGCCCGCTGCCGTGCCGGCATCTGCGGGCTCCCATGGGTTCCCTGCTCCCCATCTGAATGCGCCCCTGCGACATGTGCAGGGGCGGCAAATCGGTCACTCGGCAGCCAGGAGTTGGTCAACGCGACCAATACCGGCGGCGCCGAAGGCAGCAAAGATCTCCGCTTCGGCCTTTTCCCCAAGATTTTTCAGCGGCTCGCGGATCGTCGCGTGATCAAGGATACCGCGGTGCACAAGGCCGAGTTTCAAGGCCACGGTGCCTTCCATGTGGGAGCCGCGGTGATAGACGGCACGCGTCACCGGGAGAAGGCGCTCGAAGATCTTGCGCGCTTCGGGAT
>NZ_JAILYJ010000065.1 GCF_019793465.1 Rhizobium croatiense
CCCTAATGGCCTCTCGACCAGGATGACCGTGCTCTCCTCGAACCTTGCCTCGAGGCCGAAATCCGTCAGCAGGGTCGATTGGATAACCTCCTTCTGCACCTCGCCGTAAAGCGACACGTAGACTTCGTCCGCCTCCTCGTTCCGGCGCAGATTGATCAAGGGATCCTGTTCGGCCATCTGGTTAAGCGCCAGCCAGAGCGCCGCCTTGTCGGAAGGCCGATGGGCAAGAACGCGGGTTTCGAGCGCGGGCGGCGCGAAGTGAGCCCACTCGCCCAAAGGATTTCCGCCTACAGCATCACCGATGCGGGCGCCGGCAAGGCCGCTGACGCGCGCGATCTGCCCGGCGCGGAGGCTCTCGGCGCCATGAACCCGGCCGGCCTCGAACACATGGATCGCGGTAACCCGTTCCAGGCCTTTGGGCAGGCCCAGAGATTGCCGGAGCCGCACCGTGCCGGAGTTCAGGTAGATGTAGG
>NZ_JAILYJ010000066.1 GCF_019793465.1 Rhizobium croatiense
TACTTCGTCTTAAGACGCGGGAGAGTAGGTCGCTGCCAGGTCTGCAAAGCGCAACTAAAATCTTCTCTGAACAAACTCTACGGCAATCGCCGTCAAAAGGCCGCCCATCAAGCGGCCTTTCGTGTTAGAATAAAGCTGCCACAGGAACACGAGACAAATTGCTGAAGCAATTTGCTCGGCAGCAATCCGTAAATCGCAACGCGATTTACGCAGCCGGTATTTTGCCTCGGCAAAAACCTGGACGCGGGGTGGAGCAGCCCCCGCCGAACCGCAGAAGGCAGAGCCTTCGAGGACCGGCAAACAAAAAGTCCGGGCATGCCCAGACAGCTCAGAATGGCGCGGGGTGGAGCAGCCCGGTAGCTCGTCAGGCTCATAACCTGAAGGCCGCAGGTTCAAATCCTGCCCCCGCAACCAAACTCTTCAATAGGCAATAGCCAAAAAGCCCGCTTCGTGCGGGCTTTTGG
>NZ_JAILYJ010000067.1 GCF_019793465.1 Rhizobium croatiense
GGATAGGCACCTCCCGGAAGGTCACGATCACGTCATCGACCTGACCGAGCAGCAGGTGGTGGAACTCGGGCACGCCCTTGGGGTAGACGATGGTCACGTCCAGCAGCGCATCGAACTGGTCGCCCAGCGTCTCCAGCGCCATCGCGATGCCGCCCGTCTTGGGGCGCAGCAGGTGCTGGTAGGGCGATTTCTGCTTGTCGTGCTTGTCCTGGGTGTAGCGCGTGCCTTCCAGGAAGCTGATCACCGAGGTCGGGATCACGCGGAACTTCTCGCAGGCCTTGCGGGCCACGGCCAGATCCTGCGCCACGCTGGCGCCGCCCTTGCGCCGCATGAAGGGGAAGTCCAGCGCCCACCAGGCCAGGCCCAGGATGGGCACGTAGATCAGCTCGTGCTTGATGAAGAACTTGAGCATGGGGATGCGGCGGTTGAACACACGCTGCAGCACCAGGATGTCCGCCCAGC
>NZ_JAILYJ010000068.1 GCF_019793465.1 Rhizobium croatiense
GGCAACGAAGCCCTTGACCGTTCTGATCCCGGAATTCGTAACCAAGAACTTCATCGACTACGGCCTCATCACGGCGAGCGGCTCGATCGCCATCGTCATTCCCGCCCTCGTCGTCATTTTCCTCAACCGTTACCTCGTCAGCGGCCTGTTGGCTGGTTCAGTCAAATAATCGGAGACTTCATGAACACGACCGAAAAAGTTATTTTCGAGCAATTTCCCTACTGGGAGAAGGCGATCGGCTCGAATTCAGCTGCCGATAGGGCGGAGCTGCTCGTCTTCGTCGGCTGTGGCACGTCTTTCAATCTTGCACTTTCGCTGGCAGCCTATGCCAATTTGGCGGGGCGAAAGGCAATCGCGGTCCCCGGCGCCGAATGGCAAAACCGCCCCTCGGCCTTCTGGCCGGAGTGGCGCAACACGCACGTCGTCGCGCTGTCCCGCAGCGGCGAGACGACAGAAACAG
>NZ_JAILYJ010000069.1 GCF_019793465.1 Rhizobium croatiense
GCCAGCGTGAAGCTCTGACTTGCCGGAACGCTGCCGCCATTGCCGTCGGTGACGGTGTAGCTGAGGCTGACCGGGCCGTTGTAGTTGGCATCAGGCGTGAAGGTCCAGGTGCCGTCATTGTTGTCGATCAGCGCGCCATGATTGGCGGTAAGGCCGGCGACCGACAGCTGGTCGCCGTCGACATCGGTGAAGCCGGCAAGCAGGTCAGCGGTGCTGAAGGTGTAGGGTGTGTCCTCGCTGCCCGCCGAAAGCGTCGCCGCATTGCCGCTGAGGACGGGTGCATCATTGACCGCATCAAGCGTGAAGCTCTGGCTTGCCGGCACGCTGCCGCCATTGCCGTCGGTGACGGTGTAGCTGAGGTTGACCGGGCCGTTGTAGTTGGCATCAGGCGTGAAGGTCCAGGTGCCGTCATTGTTGTCGACCAGGGCGCCATGATTGGCGG
>NZ_JAILYJ010000007.1 GCF_019793465.1 Rhizobium croatiense
GGCCGGCAAGCCCAAGATCGTCGCAACCGTCGCCACCATGCGCAAGCTGCTCACTATCCTCAATGCCATCATCAGGGACGGACGACCATGGCAAAACGCTTGACAAAAAAGACAGTCGCTCTCCCCGTAAACGGGGCGAAGGGACATGCCGCGACCTCTCCGTCCCTCGTCCACCTCTCGCATGGCACGTCCCCCTCGCCCCGTTTTAACGGGGAGAGTGAGGGGCAAGAGCCATCAGTGCGAACCGGACAGCAACGGCAAGAGGCAGAGGTTATCAGGCCTCGATGAAGCTCGCCTCGAACAGCTCGCGCGCATAGGCATCGTGGGTGGTGCCGGCCTGCAGATCCGCCTTGGTGAGTTCGTCGACGAAGCCGCCATTCTTCATGATCAGCACCCGGTCGCACATATGGGCGATCACCGCGAGGTCGTGGCTGACGAGCAGATAGGTCAGTCCCTTTTCCTCGCGCTGATCGGCAAGCAGGTTGAGGATTTCGGCCTGGACGGAAACGTCGAGCGCCGATGTCGGCTCGTCCAGCAGCAGGATGGGCGGTGACAGGATCAGCGCCCGGGCGATCGCTACGCGCTGCCGCTGGCCGCCGGAAAGCTCATGTGGAAACCGGTTTGCAAAGCTTGCCGGCAGTCCCACCTGGATCAGGGCCCTTTCGACCTTCGACCAGATATCGGAATGGCGCATGGCACGCAGCGGCTCGGCAAGCGCGGTGCCGATGCGATGGCGGGGATGCAGCGAGCCGTAAGGATCCTGAAACACCATCTGGGCCGACGTCAGTTCCTCGCGGGAGCG
The DNA here is from genome assembly GCF_019793465.1 of Rhizobium croatiense. Classification (GTDB taxonomy): domain Bacteria; phylum Pseudomonadota; class Alphaproteobacteria; order Rhizobiales; family Rhizobiaceae; genus Rhizobium; species Rhizobium croatiense. The sequence goes on from NZ_JAILYJ010000007.1 coordinate 803, forward strand.
CTTCTTGCCGATCGGTTTGCCGCCAAGCTCGATCTGACCGGTCCAACCGGCCTCCATGCCGGCGAGGCAACGCAGCACCGTCGATTTGCCGCAGCCGGATTCGCCGACGATGCCCAGCGTCTCGCCCGGGCTGACCTGAAAGCTGATGCCCCTGACGACATGGTTGCTTGATTTGCCGGAGGAAAAGACGACATCGAGATCACGCACATTGATCATTGCGCCGCCTCCAAATCGAGTTTCGCCCGGTCGAGAACCGCAAGCCGGCGGACGGGGTTTTTCGGGTCGGGCAGCGCCGATATCAGCCCGCGCGTATAGGGATGGCGTGCCGCTTCGAGACTGGTCAGCGTCTCGACGATGCGTCCGGCATACATGACGATGATGCGCTCGCAGAAGGCCGCGACCATGCGGATGTCGTGGCTGATCAAAAGCAGGCCGGAATTGTTCTCGCGCACCAGTTCATCGAGCAGCAGCAGCACATCCTTTCGCACGCTGACATCGAGCGCCGAGGTCGGCTCGTCAGCGATGACGAGTTTCGGCCGCGCCAGCAGCATCATGGCGATCATAACGCGCTGGCCCATGCCGCCGGAGATCTGGTGGGGATAAAGCGCCATGACCCGGTCGGGATCGGTGATGCGCACGCGCTCGAGCATGGCGCGGACAGCATCCTGCGCCCGGTTGCCGCGAAGGCCGAGATGAAGACGGGCGGCTTCGGCGATCTGCTTGCCGATCGACAAGACCGGGTTCAGTGAATAACGCGGATCCTGCATGATCAGCGCGATATCCTTGCCGCGGAGCGCACCCATCTGACGTTCGGTCTTGGCAAGCAGCGAACTGCCGGCAAGATCGAGGCGCTCAGCGGCGACCACCGCGGCCGGGGGCAGCAGGCGCATGACGGCGCGCCCCGTCGTCGACTTGCCGGAACCGGATTCGCCGACGATGCCGACGCGTTCGCGTCCGACGTCGAAACTGACATTGGAGACGGCGGGCACGGCGCCCCGTCCGAAGCGGACGCTCAGGTCCTTGACCGACAGAACGGGGTGAAGATCACGATCTTTCATTTCACGACCTTGCATGGCGGGGATCCAGAATGTCGCGCAGAGCATCTCCGGCGATGTTGAAGGCAAGGCTGGTCAGCAGGATGGCGATGCCCGGCATGACCGCGACCCACCAGTAATCGAGCATGAACTTGCGGCCGTTGGAGATCATCGCGCCCCATTCGGGCGCCGGCGGCTGTGCACCGAGGCCGAGAAAGCCGAGCGAGGCCGCTGTCAGGATGATGCCCGCCATATTGAGGGTCAGGCGGACGATCACCGATGGAATGCACATGGGCGCGATATAGAGCAGCAGGATGCGCAGCGGCGAAGCGCCGTAAAGGCGGGCGGCGACCACATAATCTGCATTTCTGACGACCAGCGCTTCGGCGCGGGCAAGCCTTGCGATCGGCGGCCAGGCCGTCAGCGAGATTGCGATGATTGCCGTGCCGAGACCGGCGCCGAGCGCGGCGGCAAAGGCAAGCGCCAGGATCAGCGAGGGGAAAGAGAGCACGATATCGGTGGCGCGCATCAGGAAGGCATCGGTGTTGCCGCCGAAGAAACCGGCGACGATGCCGATCAGCAGGCCGATCGGGCCGACGATCAAGGACACCGACAGCACCGTCTGGATCGTGATGCGCGTGCCGAAGATCAGGCGGCTCAGGATATCGCGGCCGAATTCGTCGGTGCCGGCCAGATGCGCAAGGCTCGGAGGCTGCAAGGCATCGCCAAGCGCCTGGATCGTCGGATCGTAGGGCGCCAGAAGCGGCGCGAAGATCGCGACGATGCAGAGCAGGCCGAGAATGACGAAGCCGGCAAGACCGAGCGGCTCGTCGGCCAGTTTGCGGCCGGCGCGCCCGAAGGAGGCGGCAACGCGGTTCGGCATGCTCGGCGGGCGGATTCGGATCTCGCTGTGGACGGCGTCGCTCATCGGGTCGCCTCCCGCATGCGCGGATCGAGCAGGGCGTAGGCGACGTCGGCCAGGAAGTTCAGGAACATGAAGATGAATCCCACGATGATGGTGGCTGCGACAATGGCGTTCATGTCGCCGATCATCAGCGCGTTCGTCATATATTGGCCGATGCCCGGCCAGGAGAAGACGATCTCGGTGACGACGGCGCCTTCGAGCAGCCCGCCATAAGAAATGGCAAGGATGGTGATCAGCTGCACTGCGATATTCGGCAGGACATGGCGCAGAACCGTGCCGGTCGGGCTGACGCCCTTGGCACGGGCGGCAATGACATAATCCTGGCTCAGCTGCTCCAGGGTGAAGCTGCGGGTCATGCGGGTGATGTAGGCTATGGCGGCGTAAGCCAGGATGAAGGCCGGCAGGATGATATGACCGAGCGCATTCCAGAAGATTTCCGTCTCGCCTTGCAGCAGGCTGTCGACCAGCAGCAGGCCGGTCTGCGGTGTGACCAGCCCCTCGTAGAAGACATCGACCCTGCCCGGCCCGCCGACCCAGTTCAGGCCGGCATAGAAGATGACCAGCCCCACGATGCCGAACCAGAAGACCGGGATCGAATGGCCGACGAGGGCGACAACCCGGACGATCTTGTCGATCGGGCTGTCGCGAAACAGCGCTGCGACCAGGCCGAGCGGCACGCCGACGAAGGTCGAAATGATCACCGCCAGCGTCGCAAGTTCGAATGTCGCGGGAAAGGCCTGAGCGAGGTCCGAAGAGACGGGATTGCCGGTGAGCACAGCCGTGCCGAAATCACCATGGGCGAGCCCGTTCAGATAGAGGAAGAACTGCTGATAGATCGGCAGATCCAGCCCCAGGCGCGTCCGCATCGCCGCATAGGCGGCGGGATCGGCGAGTTCGCCGACGACGGCGCCGACGGGATCCGTGGGCAGGACGCGGCCGATCACGAAGGTCACACACAAGAGGATGAACAGGCTGACCAGCAGATGCGCGAGGCGTCGGCCAAATTCGGCTACGGAGAGTTCCTTCATGATCGGCTGCCTCGGGAGTATTACTGGGTTTCAGACTTCGTGACGTTCTCGAGGCGCGTCAGCTGCGTCGGATGGCCGATATAACCCTCAACCTTGCTCGACAGAACGATCGGCTCGAAGCGCTCGAACATCGGCAGCACCGCCGGCTTCTGTTCGACGAACATGTTCTGCATCTGAACATAGAGTTCGCCGCGCTTCTTCGGGTCCGGCTCCATCGAGGCCTTGGCCGTCAAAGACGTCAGTTCCGGAATGTCCCAGGCCGAACGCCAGACGAAGTTGCCGGCATTGTTGGCTTCCTTCGAATTGTCCGGGTTCGATGAGAACTGCTCCATCGAGCCGAGCACATTCGGCATATAGGCGCTGGTCTGCGGGATCAGCAGATCGAAATCCCGCGCGCGGTGGGCGGCGATGATTTCCGAACCGTTGCCCTGCTGGATATCGACCTTGATGCCGACCTGGGCAAGCGATGCCTGGATGGCGGTGGCAAGATCGATGCGCGGCGTCTGCGCGATCGTCTTCAGCGTCAGCGAGAAGCCGTCCTTGTAGCCTGCTTCAGCCAGCAGCTGCTTGGACTTCTCGACATCGAGATGCCAATCGGGGCTCGGGATCGCATATTCGAAGTTCTCCGGCACGGGAACGGTTCTCGCCCGCCCGTAAGGACCCATGATGGTCTTCTCGATGCCCTTGTAATCGATGCCGTAGGCGATCGCCTCGCGGACCTTCGGGTTGGACAGGTACTGGTTGCCGGCATTCATCGACAACACGTAGAATCCGCCTGTCGGGATGCGCTGGATGGTAAAGCCCTTTTTGTCCTTAAAGGTCGCGAGATCGGCTGCGGTCAGCGCGCTGGCGATATCGATGTCGCCGCGCTCGAGCATCAGCCGCTCGACCTGGCTTTCGGGAACATGCCGGACGATAACGCGCTTCATCTTCGGTGCGCCGGTGACGTAATCCTTGTTGGCATCGAGGATGACGAGTTCGTTCGGCGACCAGCGATTGAGGGTGAACGGACCTGAACCGGCCGAATGCGTGCGCATCCAGGCATTACCGTAATCATTGTCGGTGACGTGCTTCTCAACCTCGACGCTGTCGACAACGCTGGTGGTCGAGGTCGTCAAGCGGTAGAGCAGCATTTCGGCCGTCACCTGGCCGGAAAAATCGATGCGCACGGTCTTGTCGTCGACTGATGTGACGAGCTTGTCGACATTGGTCTTATCGTAGCCGATGCGCTTGAGGTTGGCGGCGGCCGCCTGGTCGAGCTTCAAAAGCCGTCCCAGCGAATAGACGACATCCTTCGAGGTCACCGGATTGCCGGAGGCGAAATTGGCCTGACGCAGGGTGAAGGTGATGCCCTTGTCATCGACCTTCCAGCTTTCGGCCAGCTGCGGCGCGATCTTGCCATCAGGCGTGCTGTTGACCAGCCGGTCGTAGAGATTCGACATGATCTCGACCGCCTTGCCCTCGGTCGCCTGATGCGGATCGAGCGACAGGACCTGGGCCAGCGATGTGCCGATCACCAGCTGATCCCTCGGCGTGGCGGCGTGCGAGAGCGGCGCAGCGATCGTCAGCGCGCCGATGACGGCGCCGACGAACAGGCCTTTAGAAAAATGCTTCATTGTCACTCCTCCCTAGATTACTATAATAGACATATTATGTCGTCCGTATGTCGTATTATGATTTACCGAAGTCCAAAACGATTTGCAAGAGCCGTGCGGAAGACTTGAGGCGAAGGAACTGGGGAATAAGGAATGACGACACTCGGCCGTGGGCGGCAAAGACTGGCGCAGCAGGTCATCGATCAGCTGCGCGCACAAATCGAAACGGGAAAATTACGCGTCGGCGACCAGTTGCCGACCGAGCCGCAGCTCGAATCGAGCTTCGGCGTCAGCCGCACCGTGGTGCGCGAGGCGATCGCCGATCTGAGGGCTGCGGGTTTCGTCCGGCCGATCCAGGGCAAAGGCGTTTTCGTCGCGGATCCGAAGGTTCATTCGGCGATGTCGTTGACGCCGGTGGAAATCAAAAGCATTCCGGAAACCCTTGAATTGCTGGAGTTTCGCATGGCGACAGAGGGCGAAGCGGCGGCAATTGCCGCCTATCGCCGCACCGCCGAGCAGGAGGCCGCGATCCGCGAGGCCAACCGCAAAATGGCGCAGCTGATCGAGAGCGGGCAGCATACCGTCGAGGCGGATTATGCTTTCCACATGGCGATCGCCGCGGCCACCAACAACCGATTTTATGTCGACGTGCTGCGCCATTTCGGCCCCCGCGCCATCCCCCGCGGCCAATTCCCGACGCTTCCCGAAGCCAATGACCGCGACTATCTGCAAAAGGTCTATGCCGAACATGTGGAAATCCTCTCGGCGATTGCCGATCAGGATCCGGACCGTGCCCGCCAGGCGATGCGGGCTCATCTGATGGCGAGCCAAAGGCGCTATCGAATGCTTGCGGAGCAGCAATAGGGCTCGACACACTCCAAAATTCATATTATGTCATATGACATTGCTGAATTTTGAGAGGTCTCTGATGTATCTGGGAACACAGGTGGCGGCGCGCGACGATGACGACTATCGGATCTTCGCGCAATTGGGCGTGAAGCATATCAGCGCCGATCCGCCGGGCAGGCCGAGCAGCTGGACGCTTGCCGACATCGAGCGTCACCGCGACAAGGTCGAAAGCTTCGGCCTGATCCTCGACATGATCCAGCTGCCCCTGCCCTCGCAGCCGATCGAGAAGGCGTCTTATCCCGATATTCTGCTCGCCGGTCCCGAGCGCGATCGGCAGATCGATGCCGTCTGCACAACGATCGAAAATGTCGCGAAGGCGGGCATTCCGGCGGTGAAATACAATCTCAACCTGATCGGCATTCCCCGCACCCCGGATGAGCCGGGGCGCGGCGGCTCGATGAATGCCAGCTTCCGCTGGGAAAAGACCGACCAGCAGGCCGCACCCGGTCTTGCCGGCGTACTCTCCGAGGACGACAACTGGGAACGGATCGATTATTTCCTCGAACGGGTCGTGCCGGTCGCCGAAAGCAATCGCGTCCGGCTCGCCTGCCATCCGCACGATCCCTATACGCCGCCCGGCTATCGCGGCGTCACTCGCGTGCTCGGCACGGTGGAAGGCCTGAAGAAGTTCGTGCTGATGCGCGAAAATCCCTATCACGGCCTGAATTTCTGCCAGGGATCGATCGGCGAGATGCTCGAAAATCCCGGCGAGGAGATCGATGACGTCATTCGCTGGTTTGGTCAGCGCGACAAGATCTTCAACGTCCACTTCCGCAATATTCGCGGCGGCAAGCTTTCCTTCATGGAGACCTTCCCCGACGAAGGCGACATGGACATGGTCCGCTCGGCCCGGATCTACAAGGAAGTCGGTTTCAAATACATGCTGATGCCCGACCATGTGCCAACCGTCAGCGGTAAGGATCCGTCCGCCACCGCATTCGCCTTCTGCTACGGCTATATCGCCGCACTTCTGCAAGTGCTCGAGAGCGCCTGAGGCGGCCAATTTTTCAACACGTAAGGAATAGGACTTGATGATGAACCCCATTGAATTGAAGAAGGCTGTCGGCAGTGGTCTGCTCTCGTTTCCGGTCACCCATTTCGACGACCAGCTGAAATTCGACGAGGCGAAATATCGCCGTCATGTCGAGTGGCTTGCCGGTTATGACGCCGCCGCTTTGTTTGCCGCCGGCGGCACTGGCGAGTTCTTCTCCCTCAACCCCGCCGAAATCCCTCAGGTCGTCCGCGCCGCCAAGGCCTCGGCCGGCAAGACGCCGATCATCTCGGGAACCGGCTACGGCACGTCGCTCGCCATCGAGATCGCACAGACGGCCGAAAAGGCCGGGGCCGACGGGCTGCTGCTGCTGCCGCCCTATCTGATGTTTGCCGAACAGGCCGGCCTGATCGCCCATGTCAAGGCGGTTTGCCAATCGGTCGGCATCGGCGTCATCGTCTATAACCGCGACAACGCCGTGCTGACGGCCGACAGCATCGCCCGGCTTGCCGAGGAATGCCCGAACCTGATCGGCTTCAAGGACGGCGTCGGCGATGTCGACAAGGTCATCGAGATCACCACCCTGCTTGGCGACCGCCTGGTCTATGTCGGCGGCATGCCGACCCATGAGGTTTATGCGCAAGCGTATTTCGCCGCCGGCGTGACCACCTATTCCTCCGCCGTCTTCAACTTCGTCCCCGCCCTCGCCCAGCGCTTTTACGGCGCCTTGCGCACCGGCGACCAGGCGACGGTCGACGAGATCCTCAAGAGCTTCTTCTTCCCCTTCGTCGCCCTGCGCAACCGCAAGAAGGGCTATGCCGTCTCAATCATCAAGGCGGGGCTTCGCGTCCTTGGCCAGAACCCGGGCCCCGTGCGGCCGCCCTTGACGGATCTGACCCAGGAGGAACTGGCGCTGCTGGAGAAGATCGTGCAGGCCAACGGCGTCTCTCGGATTGCGGCGGAGTAATCGCCGACGGAGGACGGCGGGAGTATCTGCCGCGCCCCCTCGATTCCCTCTTCTCCCCCCGGGGAGAAGGTGCCCGTAGGGCGGATGAGGGGGCCGGCGATGCCGGTCTCTCCTCCGGCTCATCTCGACCATGCGCGGGGTGCTGGGCCCAACATTTCCGTCGGCGTGCCGGAATCGAATTTGCGTGAGGGGGTGCCGTTCCGCCCCCTCATCCGCCTGCCGGCACCTTCCCCCCCGAGAGGAGAAGAGGAATTGCCGCACCCTCTCCGATCCCCGCAGACTACTCCTCGCCTACAGCGCCACCCCGCTGCCGCGGTCGAAGACATGCACCTGGTCGCTGGCGATGCTTGCCTCGAAGACGGCGCCGTAGCGGGCGGGATATTCGCCGTCGACGATTGCCGTGACCTGCTGGCCGGCGAGATCGAAGACCACATGGGTCTGGGCGCCGGTCGGCTCCACCAGCATGGTGCGGCCGGCGAGCGGTGTGCCGGCCGATATGCCGGGAACGAGATGTTCCGGGCGCAGGCCGATGGTGATGGCCTGGCCGGGTCTGACCCTGCGGTCGGGGGCAAGGCGGATCGCCGTGCCGTCTTCGAGGCGGGCGGCGGGCGCGCCGTTTTCACCGTCGACGATACCGTCGAGCATGTTCATCGCCGGCGAGCCGATGAATGCGGCGACGAAGAGGTTGGCCGGCTTCTTGTAAAGTTCGAGCGGGGTGCCCGACTGCTCCACCCTGCCCTGATTGAGCACGACGATGCGGTCAGCGAGCGTCATCGCCTCGATCTGGTCGTGGGTGACATAGATCGAGGTGGTCTTCACCTTCTGGTGCAGCGTCTTGATCTCCGAACGCATCTGCACGCGGAGTTTAGCATCGAGGTTGGAAAGCGGCTCGTCGAACAGGAAGACAGCAGGATTGCGCACGATGGCGCGGCCCATGGCGACACGCTGGCGCTGGCCGCCGGAAAGCTGGGCCGGCTTGCGGTCGAGCAGCTGGGCGAGATCGAGCATACGGGCGGCCTCCGTGACGCGGGCCTCGATCTCAGGCTTCTGAACGCCGGCGAGTTTGAGGTTGAAGCCCATGTTTTCGGCGACCGTCATATGCGGATAAAGCGCGTAGGACTGGAAAACCATGGCGATATTCCGCTCGCGCGGCGTCATGCCGTTGACGACATTGCCGCCGATCGCGATCTCACCGTCGGTGATCTCCTCCAAGCCGGCGATCATCCGCAGCAGCGTCGATTTTCCGCAGCCGGACGGGCCGACCAGGGCGACGAATTCGCCATCCTCGATATGAAGCGAAATGCCGTGGATGACGTCGACGGCGCCATAGGCCTTGCTTACATCGTGCAGTGAAACGGATGCCATGATTGCAGCTCCAATAGTTCGGCTCAGGACTTGACGGCGCCGGCGGTCAGGCCGGCGATGATGTGCCGCTGGGCGACGAAAAAGACGATGATTGTCGGAAGGATGGTCAGGGTGATGAAGGCCAGCACCAGCTGCCACTCCGTGCCGTATTCGCCGCGATAGACCATGATGCCGAGCGGCCAGGGATATTTCGATTCCGAGTTCAGCATGATCAGCGGCAGGATGTAGCTGTTCCAACTGCCGACGAAGGAGATGATGCTGACGGTGGCAACGATCGGCCGGGATAGCGGCAGCGAGATATGCCAGAAGAAGCGGAGATAACCGCAGCCGTCGACGAAGGCCGCCTGAAACAATTCTTCCGGAAGGTTGCGGAAATAGTTCCGGAACAACAGGATGCTCATGCCGAGCCCGAAGGCCACTTGCGGCAGCACCACGCCCCAATAGGTGTTCAGCAAGCCGAGATCGCGAATGCGGATGAATAGCGGCAGGATCGCGGTTGCCGCCGGAAACATCAGGCCGAGCAGAAAATAATTGAGCAGGAAGGACGAGCCGAAGAAGCGGACATGGGCAAAGGCGAAGGCCGCCATCGACGAGACGATCAGGGTCAGCAGCACGGTGAGTGCTGCGATGACAAGCGAATTGCCGATCTGCAGCCAGTAACGCTCGCCGAAGAGGATATCGGTGTAATTCGTCCACTGCCATTCCGTCGGCAGGCCGAAGGGGTTGGTGCGCAAATCGCCCAGCGTCTTGAAGCCGCCGAGCGCCGTCGTCAACAGCGGGATCAGTACGATGGCGGCAATCAGGCTAAGCGACACATAGAGATAGATGCGGGTCGATGTGCGCATGCGGATGGAAGAGCTCATATCAGTCATGGCGCATGAAGATCCTTTTGTAACCGAAGGCGAGCGTCACGCAGATGATGAAGAGCACGACGCCGACGGCGCTACCCAAGCCGACCTGCATGCGCATGACGCCATAGGTGTAGAGAAAGGTGACCATCGTCTGGGTGGAGTTGGACGGGCCGCCGCCGGTCAGCGGCATGATCATGTCGAAGAGCTGCAGCGAGCCGACGACGGCGAAGAAGATCGACAGGCGCAAGGTCGAGCCGAGCAGCGGCAGGGTGACATAGCGGAATTTCTGCCAGCCGGTGGCGCCGTCGATTTCGGCCGCTTCCAGCACGCTCTTGTCGACCGATTGCAGGCCGGCGATGAAGAGCATCATGTGAAAGCCGAAATATTTCCAGACGACGACGCCGAGCACGGCGTAGATCGCCACGTCCTTGTCGGCGAGCACATAAGGATTGGCGAAGCCGAAGAAGTTGGAAATGGCGGCAAACAGGCCGTAATCGCCGTCATAGACGAAGCGCCAGATCAGGCCGGCGGCTACGTCTGCCAGCACATAGGGCAGGAAGAAGATCAGGCGATAGCCGACGACGCCGGGAATGCGGTGGGCGAGCATCGTGGCAAGCCAGATGGCGAGCGGCACCTGGATGCAGATCGAGATGACAATGATCAGCCCGTTATTGACCAGCGCCTGGGTGAAAGCCGCATTTCGGAACAGTACCTGGAAATTGCGCAGGCCGATGAACTCGGTCGGCGTGCCGTAGCCGTTCCATTTATAGAGGCTGTACCAGGCCGCCTCGCCCATCGGCATGATGACGAAGAGCGTGAACAGCAGCAGTGCCGGCGGCAGGAAGAGCAACAGCACGGCCAGCCGGTCGTGAGCGACCGAGCTTTTCCGGTTTGCGGCTCGTCGGGCCGGCCTTGCAGCCGATGTCATCGAGGGGACTGAAATATTGGCCATGGATCCTGCTTTCGTTCGTCGGCAGCAATGCCGGCGCTCCGTTTTGGCAGGAGCGCCGGGAAGGCTCTGCGGGCGCTGGTTATTGTTCCAGCTCGAAAGCGTCCTGGATCATCTGGGCGCCGTCCTTGGAATTCATCTGGCCGGAGACGATTTCCACCGACACGTCGTTGACGACACGGCCGACGGCAGCGCCGAGGTCCTGGTCAAAGAAGTTCTGGTGCCAGGTCGAACCCGCAAGCTGCTTGGCCGATTCGGCAAGCAGCGGACTTGTGACGCCATCGCCGGCGCCGACGGCAACGGGCAGAAGCATGCCGGCCTTGGCCATTGCCCGCTCATTCTCCGCGTTCGTCAGGAAGGCGAGGAAGTCAATCGCTTCCTTGGAGGCCTTCTTGGTGACGGCCCAGCCGTTCAAACCGCCGAGCGTATCGGTCGGCTTGCCGGCGCCACCCTCGACCGCCGGGAAGGCGAAACGGCCGATATTGTCGGTCGCCAGCCCCTTGCCGTCACCGGCATTCTTGCGCTGGTTGGCTTCGGTGTTTTCGAAGCCGAGGATCATTGCAGCCTTGCCGTCACCAAAGACGCCGAGCGTCTGCGGCCATGTGGCGCCGAGATAGCCGGGCTGGAACGGTTCGAGCTTGCCGAGTTCGGCGAGATCGTCACCGGCCTTGATGATGGCAGGATCGAGGAAGCCTTCGCCCTCGCCGTTCTTGGCTGCTTCGAAGACCTTCTGGCCGCCCTCGCGCATGACGAGATAGCTCCAGTAGAAATGGATCGGCCATTTCTCACCGCCGCCGCCCGCAATCGGCACGATGCCGGCCGCCTTGATCTTCTTCACCGTATCGAGAAAATCAGCCCAGCTCTTGATATCCTCGGCTTTGACGCCTGCCTTGGCAAACAGCGCCTTGTTGTAGAAGAAGCTGACCAGGCCGACCTTATAGGGGATAGCCCAGGTCTTGCCGTCGAAAGTCAGGCCGTTGACCGATGCCGGCGTATAGGCGTTGCGCAGTTTGCCGCCATCGGCATCAAGCGCCGCTGTCACATCCTGCAACGCGCCGGTCTCGGACTGCTGCTTCAACACCCCGCCGCCCCAGCTATAAAAGAAATCCGGCACGTCGTCGGACTGCAACAGCGTCGGAAGCTTGGCCTTGAAGGCTTCGTTTTCGAGAAACTGCATCTGAATGTCGACGTCGGGATGCTGGGCTTCGTATTTCTTGACGATGTCCTCCCAAGCCGCGACGTTTTTCGGATCGAGCTCGAGATGCAGCCATTTGACCACCGTCGTCGCCGAGGCAGCACCCGCTCCCGCCAGCAACAGGCCGGCCGCAGCGGCCATGGATACGGTGCGCCTGCCGCCGAAAGCGGCGTTCTTCAGCATAAAATTCATGATTTTCCTCCCAGGGGACCTATCCTCACAATTTTTCCCCTATGCGGAATAATTCAACGGAGCTTTGGCCCGATGTCAACCCGACTGCCTCTACTTTTATCAAATGCGCTTGACAGGCCCCAGGAATTGCCTGCTATTTATTTCGTAACCCGTTAAAAATATTGACTTCCGCCCAACGAAACGACCGCCGGCTAATTTTCATGAAGACTGCAGACCCAGAATTGATGCGCGCGATCAACCGCTTGAACGTGCTCGATACCATCCGCCGCCATGGTCCGATCTCGCGCATCGAGATCAGCGAACGCACCGAGCTTTCCACCACCACCGTTTCCGCCATTACCGCCTCGCTGCTCGACGATGGGCTGATCCTGCCGCGCCACGAAGGCGACATCCGCAATGAGGCGGTGCGCGGCAGGCCGCGTGTGGCGCTGGAACTCAATCCCGATGCCGCCCGCGTCGTCGGCGGCAAGATCGCCGCCAATCGGATGGTCTTCGTCGTCACCAATTTCCGCGGTGACGTGCTGTCGAAGCTCGCTTTGCCGATCCGGATCGACCGGCAGCCGATCGGCGTCATCGCCGATCTCGTCGAGGACGGTGTGCGGCGCTGCGTCGTCGATGCCGGACTGTCACTCGAAGATGTCGACAGCATCTGCCTCGGCTTTCCCGGCGTCATCGAGCACCGCACGGGTTACATCAGAAGCAGCCCGATCTTCCGCGACACCAATGTCGATTTCGCCGCCGAGATGTCGACGCGGCTCGCAACGCCGACCATCGTCGAAAGCGACGCGCATGCCATCACTCTTGGTCATCACTGGTTCGGCAAAGCGCGCGATCTCGAGGATATGGTGTTGATTTCATTGGAGCAGACGCTGGGTCTCGGCGTGCTGCACGGCAACAGCCTGTTTCGCGGCGCCGGCGGCCTCAGCCACAATCTCGGCGACCTCGTGCTCGGCATGGGGCCGCATGGCGTGGTGCGGCTCTTCAGCCAGGCCGGCGAAACCGCCATCCTCGGCGAACAGCAGGCCGACGGGCGTTTTGCCGAAGCGATCCGGCTCGGACGCGGCATGACCCATGCCCAGGCGTTGATCAAGGCCGATGACGATCGGCTGATCGGCGCTGCCATCCGTGCCGGCGAAGCGGTGGGGCTGACCATCGCCAATATCGTCACGCTATTTGCGCCGCCGCGCGTCATCCTTGTCGGCTCGAGCCTTGCGCTCGGCGAACCCTTTTTGAACAGCCTGCGTGACGCCTACGCGCTCGCCATTCCGCCCTCGCTGAAGGGGGTGAGCGAACTCGTCTTCGACGATTCGAGCGATGATTTCTGGGCGCAAGGTGCCGCCGCCGTGGCGCTCTACGAACTCTACGAATCGCCCTGGAGCACCACGGGGCCGGCCCTCTGACGGGCGCACAATCACCATCAGATGGAGGAATTCATGGACAAAGTCGGTATCGGCATCATCGGATGCGGCAATATTTCGGGCGCCTATCTCACGGCGATGGCTTCCTTTCCCATTCTCGACATCCGCGGCGTCGCCGACCTGAACCGGGAACTGGCGGAAGCCAAGGCGGCCGAATTCAACGTCCCAGCAAAAACCGTCGAGGAGCTGTTTGCCGACCCCAAGGTCGAGATCATCGTCAATCTGACGATCCCGAAAGCCCATGTCGCTGTTGCGCTGCAGGCGCTCGAAGCCGGCAAACATACCTATTCGGAAAAGCCGCTCGGGATTAATTTCGCTGAAGGGAAAAAATTGGCCGAAGCGGCGCGTGCCCGCAATCTGCGCATCGGCGCGGCGCCCGACACCTTCCTCGGCGGCGGCCATCAGACGGCGCGTGCCCTGATCGACCAGGGCGTCATCGGCCAGCCGGTCGGCGGTTCGGCCACCTTCATGTGCCCCGGCCATGAGCGCTGGCATCCGAACCCGGCCTTCTATTACGAGGTCGGCGGCGGGCCGATGCTCGACATGGGTCCCTATTACATCACCGATCTCGTCAATCTTCTCGGGCCGGTCGCGCAGGTTGCCGGCTTTGCGACGACGCCGCGGGCCGAACGGCTGATCACCAGCGAGCCGCGCAACGGTGAGCGTATTCCCGTGCATGTGCCGACCCATGTCGCCGGCATGATGGCCTTTGCGGGCGGCGCCGTCGTCCAGATCGCCATGAGCTTCGATGTCGCCGGTCACAAGCATGTGCCGCTCGAAGTCTACGGCACCGAGGGCACGCTGATCGTGCCCGATCCGAACAAATTCGGCGGCCCGGTGGAATATCTGAAGAAGGGCGGCGCTTTCGAGGACCAGCCGGTCACATCCCCCTATGCCGAGGGCAATTACCGGTCGCTCGGTGTCGCCGATATGGCGCATGCGATCCGCTCCAACCGGCCGCACCGGGCCAATGGCGATCTGGCGCTGCATGTGCTCGAAGTCATGGAGGCCTTCCATACCGCCGCCGAAACCGGCCGGACGGTCACCATCACCACGGCGACGGAGCGCCCTGCCCCCTTGTCGGATTCGATCGTCGACGGACGGCTGGCGAAATAATTTCAGGAGGAATGACTATGCGTGAAGCACTGATCGTCTGGGGCGGCTGGAGCGGCCACGAGCCGCAGGAATGCGCCGAAATCATCAAGACCATGCTCGAGGAGGACGGCTTCAAGGTCTATCTCGAACATGGCACCGAGGCGCTTGCCGACCCTTCGGTCCATGATCTCAGCCTGGTCGTGCCGATCATGACGATGTCGAAGATCGAGAAGGAGGAGGTCAAGAACCTCGCCGCGGCGATCGAGAGCGGCGTCGGCATTGCCGGCTATCACGGCGGTGCGGGCGACGCCTTCCGCGACTCCGTCGACTACCAGTTCATCATCGGCGGCCAGTGGGTTGCCCATCCCGGCAACATCATCGACTATACCGTCAACATCACCCGGCCGGACGATCCGCTGATGGAGGGGATTTCCGATTTCCCCTATAGGTCGGAGCAATATTACATGCATGTCGACCCCTCGAACGAGGTTCTGGCGACAACGAAGTTCACCGGCGAGCACGCCTACTGGATCGACGGCGTCGTCATGCCTGTCGTCTGGAAGCGCAAATACGGCAAGGGCCGCGTCTTCTATTCCTCGCTCGGCCATCAGGCCAAGGAGTTCGACGTGCCGGAGATGAAGACGATCTTCCGCCGCGGCGCGAACTGGGCGGCGCGGTGAGATAGGGCCTTTCGCGGAGAACCAAAAGACCCCTCCCCAACCCCTCCCCACAAGGGGGAGGGACTAAGACGCCGCACCGCTTCACATAAACTCTACCGTATCAATCCGTCGAACGGTCACAGCCAGCAAGGCCTCTGCTTTCGGTCGCCGCCGGACGCCACAGCATAGTCCCTCCCCCTTTTGGGGAGGGGTTTTTGGCTTAGCGAATGATCAACGCCGTCCCAAATAGCCCCAGCGCAAACACAGTATGCGCAAGCAGATTAAAGCACCGGACCTTCATCGGCTTCGGATGTCTGGAAGCCGCCCAGCCGAGACCGAGGCCGGGCTGCAGCAGGAACCACCCTGCCCCGACGGTGATGATGCCGAAGATCCAGGCGGGGAGAAATGTCGGTGTAGCAAGCCAACCCTGCCCCATGATGATCGCGAAGATCACGCCATAGAGAATGCCGACGGCGTAGTGGCTGATCCAGCCGAGCGCCAATTCCCGGGCATAGGGCTCGGCATCGGCGATGTTTTCGTGAAAGACCTTGCCGCGGGGAAGATGCCAGAACCAGCGGCCGACCGGCGCCCAGTTGGCCGGCGGCTGGCCGAAGACCTTGGCGAGCACAATTGCCCACAAGTCCATGAGGATGGTTGCGCCGGCGCCGATCGCCAGGCCACGCAATAGAATATCGAACATCGGGAATCACCGGAAAGTGTTGCGAATGCAGGACGCTACCAAACCATTGCGGACACGCCGGCGCAAGGCTGCCGCGATTCATTGCCTCAACTTCGCTTGAACACCTGCGACTTTGGCGGACTTTCGTCCGACGTCCGAAAGCCGCATAAGGGATGCGGTATCGCGTCGTGTCATGAGACTTGCGCTCCCCTGAAATTTAGCCAAAAATCCTTATCGTAATACCGGCCACAGCAATGCGGCGCGCCTGGCTATTCATTTAATAGATCAAAGATGATTGCAGATTGACGGCAGCGTAACCGGCCCGCCGAGACTGAACAATTCGAATTTTTCTCCTATCGTCACGGCGTGGATGCGACATGACTTTCGTGGAATCGCAAGGGGACAGAAAGTATCGGACCAGCGAGCGAGTGGGCGGTCTTGTTGATTGCTCATCGCTGCAGGTCGAACTCAGGCATTTCGATCCGGGCTGGCAGGTCGACCTTACACTGGAATGCACGGAAATAGCCGTGCTGCTCTCGGGTCAGTCGAAGATCAGGTGGACCGGCGACGGCCACAGGCGGGAGGCGATTGCTCGCCCCGGTGTCGCTTGGATATGTCCGGCGGGTGTCCATGAGAGCGGCGTAGAGATTGTGGGTACCATGCCCGAGTCCCTGCACATCTTCCTACCGCCGTCGCTCGTCGGTGAGAGCGCGCTTTCAAATTTCGACATCGAACCGGCCAAGGTGCAGCTCGCCTATGCCGGAGGCGTCCCCGACCCCACGGTGCTGCAGATCGGTCAGCTCTTTCGGGGCTTGTTGAACAGACGCCTCGAGCCTACTGACCGACTCTTTCTCGACGGCCTTCAGATGGCGCTGGCGGCGCACCTGCTCGGCACCTATTCGTCTGTTTGCTGGCAACCCGCCGCACGGGCGCCGACCGTGGACCCAAAAAGGCTGCAACGCGTCTTCGATTTCATTGAAGCCCGCATCGCAGCGGAAATCTCGCTGGATGACCTTGCCGCGGAGGCTTGCCTCAGCCCGTTTCATTTTGCCCGCATGTTTCGCAAGGCTACCGGCCTGACGCCGCATCGCTACGTCACCGAGCGACGGATCGAAGCGGCCAAGGAAAAGCTGCGGCTCGCACGGTCCTCGCTCGTGGAGATCGCGCTCGATACCGGCTTCGGCTCGCAGGCGAATTTCACCCGGGTCTTCCGGAAGATGACCGGTTTGACGCCCGGCCAATACCGCGCGCTCTTCACCGGTTAGCGGGTTCCGCCTATCGGAGATAGTTCTCGGTTCGCGCATGCCGGCACGCCGGAGCGCAAGATTTGCGCATAGCGCAGCAAGAACTGAAAATACTGCCAACCGGTTCCGCCCATACACCTGTCTCATCGAGCGGGGAGCGCTAGCCCCCGAACTGAAAGGAGGAGACAGGAGATGATTACCATTGACGAAGCTCGCAGGGTCATCGCCGCAGGTGAGGCGCGGGCTAATGAGATCGGTGTGCCGGTCAATATCGCGGTCTTGGACGCCGGAGCGCATCTCAAGGCGTTTGGCCGAATGGACGGCGCAGTGCTCGGCTCGATCGACCTCGCTATGGGCAAAGCCCGGACGGCCGTATTGTTTCAAACGACAAGCGAGGCCGTCTGGGAATATTGCAAGCCAGGCGCTCCCGCCCATGCCCTCGAACTGTCCAATGGCGGCCTAACTCCCTTTGCCGGCGGCATCTCGCTCTTTGCCGGCGACGGCACGGTGATCGGCGCCGTTGGCGTTTCCGGCGGAGCGGTTCCACAGGATCTCGAAATCGCGCAGGCAGCGGCTGCGGCCGTCGCGTGATGCTGTGCCAAGACTTGATTTCGACCAACCCGAACCATCGAAAGGAATGTCTCATGACCAAGACCATTTTGATCACTGGCGCAGGCTCCGGCTTCGGCAAGGGCGCCGCCATCGGCATGGCCAGGAACGGCCACAGCATCATTGCGACCACGCAGGTTTCCTCGCAGGTTACGCCGCTGCGTGAGGAGGTCGCCGCCCTCGGCCTCAAGAACGTCCGTGTCGAGCGTCTCGACCTCACCGATCCCTACGACGTCAAGCAGGCGCTGGGCTGGGATTTCGACGTTCTTTGGAACAATGCCGGCATGGGCGAAGCCGGCCCGGTTTGGGAAATCCCGATCGAGCTTGTTCGCAAGAATTACGAAATCAACGTCTTCCTGCCGCTGGTACTGACTCAGGGCGTCGTCCAGAGATGGGTGCGCGAAGGCAAGAAGGGCAAAGTGGTCTTCACATCCTCGATGGGAGGCCTCTTCACTCCGGCCAACTGGGGCACCTATGTCTCCACCAAGCACGCGTTGGAATCGATCGCCGAAGCGCTGCAGCAGGAGCTCGCCCCTTATGGCATCAAGATCCAGACGATCAACCCGGGCGCCTACTACACCGGCTACAACGAGACGATGGCGGACAATCCGTTCCGCTGGCTGGATGACAGCAGGAACTTCACCAAGCGCGCAGATCTGCGGAAGGGTTTCGATGATTTCTTCGCAACGCCCGAAGGCAAGATGGACCCGAAGGAAATGATCGATCGGATGATCGAAGTCGTTCCGGCCGACACCGGCAGGTTCCGCAACGTCGTTCCGAAGGTCATCGAGGACATGCTGAAGGAGCATCAGCTGAGAGCCTGGGAAAACCAGATCTAAGCAGATTGCTGGCGGCGAGCGCCGCAAGCGGCACCCGGCTAGCGGGTGTCGCCCACTAATCTACCCTCTGGAGAAAACCATGTCCTACACTGCAACGGCAAAAGTCTGCCGGCCGCAATCTCGGGCCAGGCGCCTCTTCAACGCAACCCTCGGCATCGCTGTCGCCATCCTTGCTCTGGGCGGGCTCGAAGCGCGCGCCGCAGCGCAGTCTCTGACTGAAACCGAACGCCGCAACAAGGTAGCCGTCGAGGCTGGATTCGAAGCCTGGGCGGCCGGTACAGGCAGTCCTTATGATCTCCTCGCCGACGACGCCCGCTGGACAATCGAGGGCTATTCGCTGGCATCGAAGACCTATCCCAGCCGCGAGGCATTCCTGCGTGAGGTGATCCGCCCGTTTAACGCCCGAATGAAGGCACCGCTGAAGCCGGCGATGCGCAACGTATATGTCGACGGCGACACTGTGATCGTCTTTTTCGACGCCCGTGGCGTCGCCCGCGACGGAGAGCCCTACGCAAACACCTATGCCTGGTTTCTCGACATGCGCGACGGCCGAATCGTCCGTGCCTCGGCCTTCTTCGATTCGATCGTGTTCAACGCCTTTTGGACGCGTGTGACGCCGGTCGACTAGAGTCTTCCAGGTCAGAACCAAACTTGCAGTTCCAAGGTGGCGCGGCGGACATTCTACACCCTCGGATGCCCGCCGCCTTCTCTGCGGGTTCGATCAGCCGCCCTTTTTCGCTTCCTCGGCGCCATTACCGATATCGTCACTGATATCACGGGCAGGCCCGTTTCAGAGTGCGTCGCGTTCGTATCGCGGTGTCCAGCCGCGGGCCATTCCGCGGCTCATCACGCTTTCTGCCAGCGCCAGTTGCCGGCGCAGATGCCTGCAGTCGTCGAGCAGAGTGCGGATCGCCGCCTTGGCATCGTCGTCATGCCAGGCAAGCACGGCTTCCACTTCCCATGCGGGATCGGGCCAAGCCGGGTTGGAGCAAGCCGGATCGGGGCTGAATGACTTTGCCGGCTGCATCAGTTCAACGCCAGCGGCAATTGGACCGGCCGCGGCAAGGGCGGCAGCGGCCGGCTGAGTTCGACCTTTTTCTGCCAGGCGGCGCGACGCTGTTGATCCCGCTCGCGGGCCGCGCGGGAGGCTTCGACGAGGGCCAGGGCGTTGGCGATCACCTGTTCCGTATGTGTCATGACCATCTCCAGTGTTCCTGTTCTGTTCTAATTTAGACCCTTGCCCGCAGAAGTCAAGCGCCGCGGGACCTTCACGTGGAAACGGGAGAAAACGGAGATGGAGATGCGGCCGCTGTTCAGTCGGCGGCTTCTATGACGGCGATGCCCGCCTCCTGCGCAGCCCTGACGAAGGCTGCCCGCACATGATCCGGCGGCAGATCACCGATGATCGCATCCAGGCAGGCTTTGACGGCTTCGAAATATTCCTCGCCGTCGTCGACCGGCCAGTCATGGAGGAGCGTGCGCGCGGCATCCCACACAGAGTTGATAACGGCATAGTGCCCGAGCCCCATCGAGGCCAGGCCGACCGGTCGAAAATGTGCCCTCTGTCTCACTTTGCTACAGCTTTTCCTGATTTCGGCGAGCTAATCGATAATATGCAAGTTGCGTGCCGTTGGCGGCGGCTTTTCGATCTTGGCCAATCATAACCGCGACAGACATGTCTCTCCAACCAGGATCCGGCGGGTGAGGCCTGAGAACGGGAAAACGCCTGAAGCCTCTCGAGGGGGTCCGGAAACCCTGCAATCAGTCATTAAATGACAGATTATGGTAAATATCAGACTTAGCGCACCGGGCCTACTCGTTAAAACTGGCTATTTTCTTGCATATTCTGCCGAAGATGCAGCAACGCACTCCCTTTCCGGAAGCAACGCAGCGCCACGAACGCATCGTTGATTGTCCCGAAGGTGGACGGGGAGGCATTCGGATCGTACAATACCGTTTCTTGCACGCGGCGGATCTGGGAGGACGCGCGATGCCCATCTTCATGGACCGGCACTATCTCGAAGGTACCTCGCCCGCCGAGGTTGCCCAGGCGCATCGCATGGATATCGACATTCAGGATCGATACGGCGTCAAGTTCCTCACCTACTGGTTCGACGAGCGGCGCGGGACGGCCTTCTGCCTGGTGGATGCGCCCGATATGGAAACCGTCCAATGTGTGCATCGCGAGGCGCACGGCTTTGTCGCCAATGAGATCGTCGAAGTGGCTCTGTCGGCGGTCGAGGCCTTTCTCGGCCGCATCAATGACCCTGATCCGGCGCCCGGCCAGTCGTCGCCGCAAATGGATCCCGGCCACCGGGCGATCCTCTTTACCGATATCGTCGGCTCGACCGAGATGACGGCGCGCCTCGGCGATCGTATGGGGACAGAGCTGGTCCGGGCCCATGACGCAATCGTGCGCCGATGCCTCGGCAAGAATTCAGGCCGCGAAGTCAAGCACACCGGCGACGGCATCATGGCGGCTTTCGCGGTGACAACGGCAGCTGTCGAATGCGCCATGGCGATCCAGCAGGAGTTCCAACATTACAACGGCGGCAACAATGCCCAGCCGATCCATATCCGCATCGGGCTCGATTGCGGCGAGCCGGTCGAGGACAGCAACGACCTCTTCGGCTCGACCGTGCAACTGGCGGCCCGCCTCTGCGCGGCAGCCGCCAGCGACCAGATCCTGGTGTCGGAGAATATTTTCCGGGAATATGGCGCGACCGATGTCTTCGCCCACGCGACGCGCCGCCGGCTCAAGGGATTTTCCAAGCCGATGCTGGTTTTCCGATGCGACTGGAGCAACGCCGGCCGGCACCTGAGCTAAAGCGCGTCGCATCCAATTTGATTCATGCGACGCGCTTTAGCTCTATGTTTTATGCATATCGTTGTCCCGGAACCGCTTCACACTTCCGGGCGATATGCATTAGCCCTTTGTTTTTATGCATATCGTTGTCCCGGAACCGCTTCACACTTCCGGGCGATATGCATTAGCCCTTTGTTTTTATGCATGTCGCCCGGAACAGCTGCACATTTCCGGGCGACATGCATCAGCGCACCGCCGATTATCTCGCGGCGGCCGAACCCGTCTCGTTTCGGCCGCGGCTGTGCGCTTATGATCAGGCATTGCCGATCGGATGATCGCTCATCAGCGGCTCGAATTTCGTCGCGCCCTCGGCCTTTGCCAGCACGCCCGACATCTTCAGAAACCGCCGGAAATTCTCCCGCGCCGCGTTCAGCGGGAAACGGCCGCTCGCCGTATCCCTGCATGCCTTCAGCAGCGTTTCATATGCCAAACCTCGTTTGTCCTGCGGCCACTCCTCCAGAAAATCGAAGATTTCGTCGAGACTCGTGATCTCAGCGACGAAATGCTGGCGACGAAGAAAAACCGGCTCGAACCGAGCTTCTGGCATAGTATCCTCCCATTTATATTACTTTTTTATGGGATTATATTACTGAAAAAGCTTGAGTAATTCAAGACAAATCAGGTTTGGTTCGCCAGCAAACACAGTGCAACTACTTCCATAACGACAGAATAGCACAGCCGGATCGGCCGGACATAAAATGTGCAATCGCGTGTCATCAGGCGCACGTCATCGCGTCCAGCTCTCCTCGCAATTGCATGCGCCGCCATGATAGATTGCGCGCGCGGATCAACCCGAGGGAGATGCAGATGAGCCGATTTATGAGATTGGCCGTAGCCGGAGTGCTGATCGGCCTCTCCGCCATCGCGTCTTCCTGCACCTCGCCTGCGCGGCACCACAGGGAGGATTTTCAATATCAGCTGGATACATCCAGGAACCCGGCTTGCGCCGGTGGATTCAGACCCGGCAACGCTCGCTCGTGCAGCTATTGACGGGCGCAGGGCTTGGCAGTGTCTACGCGCAGCCACAGACAAACGGATACCGCACGATGCAAGCTCATAAGCTGTGTCGTTTCCGCATCACTGTCTGCAGGGTTGTAAAAATCCGCTTGGCAATGGCGAATTGCTCCGCTACATAACGCTCACCGCTCAGATCTAACACTCCAGATCGAACACAGGGAGGCGTTGCATGACACCAGCATTCATCGACAGCTTCCCGCATGGAATGTGCCGACGCTAGGTCACTTCCATTCGCGGTCCGCCTCGAGCGCGCCCGACATGCGGTTTTTTCATCCTTCATAGCCCGATTGATCTGACGGGATCATTTTGTCTCCCGCCTGGGCTGTGGCATCTCACTCTCGATTTTGAGGACCGGTCGCCGAAATCCGGGCCGGGCAGGTTAAGATGACTCGCAAGAAGCTCGATTTTCGCGCCGATGCCTATCGCCAGGTGCTCGGCTTTGTTTTTCATCATTGGACCCATCGGCCCGTTTTGGTCGGCGCCATCATCGTGCTGGTGGTAGCAAGCACGCTGGCCGAAGTCATGGTGCCGGTGTTTTCCGGCCGGATCGTCGATGCCATTGCCGGCGGCAATGCGGCCGATGGCGCGCTCAGCGCCTTTGTCATGGTCGTGGTTCTGGGCCTTGCCAGCGTGGTGCTGCGCTGGTTCATTTTCAACGGCATCATCCGGCTGACGCTGCGCATCATGGCGGATGTGGTCAATAACGGCTTCCACAAGGTGCAGCGCTTCTCCACCGACTGGCACGCCAACAGCTTTGCCGGGTCGACCGTGCGCAAGATCACCCGCGGCATGTGGGCGCTCGACTCGCTCAACGACCTGTTGCTGGTCGCGCTGCTGCCATCCATCGTCATGCTCGTCGGCGCCAGTCTCGTGCTCGGCAGCTACTGGCCGGTCATGGGCCTGTTCGTCGCTCTGGGGTCGCTGATCTATATCGGCGTGACCGTGGCGCTTTCCATGGGCTTCGTGTCGCCGGCAGCGCGGCTCGCCAATGCCTGGGATACCAAGCTTGGCGGAGCGCTCGCCGATGCCATCAGCTGCAATTCGGTGGTCAAGGCCTTCGGCGCCGAAAACCGCGAAGAGCTGCGCCTGCACCACGTGCTGGCCAAATGGGACAGGCGCACCCGGCGCACATGGAAGCGCGGCACATTCAGCGGTACGATCCAGGGCTTCATGATGGTTTCCATGCAGGCGGGCATTCTGGGAACGGGCCTCATCATGTGGCGGCAGGGGCTGGCGACGCCGGGCGACATCACCTTCGTGCTGGCGATGTTCTTCGTTCTGCAGGGGTATCTGCGCAATGTCGGCCAGGACATTCGCAACCTGCAGCGCGCCGTCAACGACATGGAAGAGCTGGTGCTGCTCGACAAGATGCCGCTTGGTGTCGAGGACAAGCCGGACGCCAGGCCGATCGCGATCGATACGGGCGAGATCGTCTTCGACCGCGTCACCTTCCAATATGGCGCACATCCCGATCCGCTCTATGAGGACTTTTCCGTCACCATCAAGCCGGGCGAGCGCGTCGGCCTGGTGGGGCATTCGGGCTCGGGCAAGACGACCTTCGTCAAGCTCATCCAGCGCCTCTATGACGTCAATTCGGGCGCCATCCGCATTGACGGACAGGATATCGCCGACGTCAGGCAATCAGACCTGCGCGGCCAGATCGCCATCGTGCAGCAGGAGCCGATCCTGTTCCATCGCACGCTGGCGGAAAACATCTCCTATGGCCGGCCGAACGCCTCGCGGCGCGAGATCGAGCAGGCGGCGAAACAGGCCAATGCGCACGGCTTCATCATAAGCCTTCCCAAGGGCTATGAAACGATGGTCGGCGAACGCGGCGTCAAGCTGTCGGGCGGTGAGCGGCAGCGCGTCGCCCTCGCCCGCGCGTTCCTCGCCGATGCGCCGGTGCTGATCCTGGACGAGGCGACGTCGAGCCTCGACAGCGAGAGCGAAGTGCAGATCCAGCAGGCCATGGAACGGCTGATGGACGGCCGAACGACGCTGGTGATCGCCCACCGACTGTCGACGGTGCGCGCCCTCGACCGGCTGCTGGTCTTCGACAAGGGGAAGATCGTCGAAGAGGGCGACCACCAGGCGCTGATCCGGCTAAACGGCGGCATCTACCGGCGGCTGTTCGAACGGCAGGCGCTGGAACTCACCAAGGGCTTGGTGGCCTAAACTGGAATGCCGGGGCTGAAGCCCCGGCTTTTGATAACGACAATGGCGCTGCAGTCGAGCTTCTCCAGGCTGAGGCCGCGGTGGGCGTCGGCTGGCGCGATTTCGTTCTCCCACGGCAACCCTGCGCCCTACTGCTCGGCAGCCCGGTATATCTCGGCCAGGTCGCACAAATCCCAGTTACCGCCAGTCAAAACCGCACAGACCTTTTCATCCGGCCTGACTTCTATCGAGCCGGCGAGCAGAGCTCCGATACCGATCGATGCGGCCGGTTCAGCGATCAGCTTCGCATCCCTCGCCAGGCTACGCATGCCTGCGATGATATGTTCATCATCAACAAGGACGATCTCGTCGACATATTTTTCGATGATCGGATACGGGTTCTGCCCCGGAACGCTTATCCTCAAGCCGTCCGCGATGGTGTTCTTCAGCGGAAACGAGGTGCGTTCCTTATTGATTCGGCTGTGAAAATACTTCGGCGTCAAAGCGGGCTCAGCGCCTATGACCCGCACCGAGGGTTTTGTTTCCTTGATGGCGGTGGCAATGCCTGAGATAAGCCCTCCGCCACCGACGGGCACGATGACCGTATCCACATCGTCCAAATCTTCCAGTATCTCACATCCGATCGTGCCCTGCCCTGCCATGACAACGGGATCCTCAAACCCGTGAATGGTCGCGTAGTTGTTTTGCTCGGCGATTTCATAGACCTTTTTCCATCTGGCAGCAGTATCACCGTCGAACAGAATGACTTCGGCGCCGAGAGCCCGCGTGTTGGCGATCTTGATTGCCGGCGTGGTAACCGGGAGCACCAGGATCACTTTTACGCCGAGCATCCTCGCCGCGTAGGAAAGCCCCTGGGCGTGGTTGCCCGACGAACTGGCGATGACGCCGTTTGCAAGCTCCTGTCGCGTAAGCGAAAGCGCCTTGTTGAGAGCGCCGCGGATTTTGAATGCACCGGTGATCTGCAGCGTCTCAGGCTTGAGATAGAGCTGGCAGCCAACGTCTTTCTCTATTTTTTCCGCACGTAGCAGCGGCGTGTGCCTGATGTGGGGCTTAAGCCTTTCTCGGGCTTCGCGTATGTCCTGAATAGTCGGGTAGTTGCGCATGATGCTCCTTGCCTTCCGCTTCAGGCCGACATTCTTGCGAATATTGGCGGAGAGCGCTCATCGACGGTTGTTTTGATTTTGAGGCCAAGCCTTGGATTTTCTCGCAAGCCGGTCGGAAGAGCGCACGGCCTCGTCAGGATTTGAAGAATTCAAAGAACGTTCCGGCGCCCCTGTCTATTGCGTTCCGGTACATTCTGTTCGCTGTAACATTGTCTTGGATAGCCATTCCCGTGGAGTCGAAAATGGTGACCTCGTCATCATTTTCTCTGCCGGGCTTTCGACCCAGCAAAATCTCGCCGATCTCTCCATGAATATCGTCTCTGGCGATGATATTTCTGTCCAACGGATGCCAGGTCTCACCCTTCTCGGCACACTGCGCCATTGAATCGACCACCACCTTGGCGTTCCTGAATATTTCAGGATCCAGTTCTTGTTTACCCCTCTGATCGGTGCCGATGGCAACGATGTGCGTGCCGGCCTTGACCCAATCCGCTTCCACAACCGACCCCTTCCCACGGGTGGTCGTAACCAGGATGTCGGCCTGCTCAACGGCTGCCCGTTTGGAATTCGCCGTGACGACGGAAATGCCGAACTCGCCCTCGATATCCGCCTTGTACCTCGCAAGCGTCTCCGGATGGCTGTCCCAGGCATGGATCTCTTCGATCGTCATGATCTCGTTGATCGCGCGGATCTGCATTCTCGCCTGGTTTCCCGTCCCAATCGAAGCGACTTTCCTGGCATCTTTCCGCGCCAGTGCTTTCACCGAGACAGCTCCGGCGGCTCCGGTTCTGAGGCCGGTGATCAGGCTTCCGTCCATGACGCAGGTCAGCGCGCAGCTTCTCGCATCGAACAGGAGGATCGTGCCCATGCCGCTCGGCACCCCATGCGCCGCCGGGTTATCGATAAAACCTCCAGACGATGCCTTCATGGAAATCACTTCATTGGCTTTGTTGTAGCCAAGCTTGAAATCCACTTCCCCACGAGGTGACGGGAGATGTATCCCTATATAATCGGGCTGCACCACCTGATCGCTGTTGAAGGCTTTGTAGGCTTCTTCCACTGCAGCGATGACGTCGCGCATGCAGATCAGCCTTCCTACGTCCTCCTTATTAAGCAGCAGCGTTTGCATCCATTGCCTCCCCGTTCTCAAGTTTCAGGCACAGGCGCGTCCCCACACCCGCCAGACAGGATCCACGGCGCCGCTCGTTCGAATGTCGCACCGAGCATATTCAGGCGAGACGGCCGGCTATGGATGCTCTTGTTCATGCACTCCTCCGGAATCTAATTGCCGGGATCTGCGTGCGATCATCATTGCATCGACAAGACGGCAGAAGATGTGGGATCTTGGGGAAATTCAGATATTCCGGCCGCGTCCGCCTCCACCTGCAAAAACACTCGCTGGTGGCGCCTCTGTTAGAATGATCGCGCCGTCAGTTCGCGGCCGTGATCAGCAAAAGAGACGAGGTGACGCCGATGCGCCGCGTTCAGGTCGAACGCGCTTCCGCCTCGATACCTGCGTTCAGCGGAACGACGCTCACGACAAGGCGAAGATCCTGACCTCTCTGCCGATGCCTTGAAGTTCCGCCATCCGGGAAGCTGATGTTACGCCGCTGTCACGCAGGATCTCCGAGACATGGGCATTTTCGACGATCGCTTCCGTCGTCATGATTACGTTGGGATCGGCAAGGCCCTGGACGCGGGAGGCGATATTGACGGTCTGGCCGAAATAGTCCTGCCGGTCGTTCAGGTTGACGGCAAGGCAGGGTCCTTCGTGGATGCCGATTTTCAGGAGCAGGTCTTCGCTGCCGTGTTCGGCATTCAACCGGCGCATCGCCTCGCGCATTCTGAGTGCGGCCGCCACCGCGCGATCCGGGCTCGGGAAGGTCGCCATGACTGCATCGCCGATCGTCTTGACGACCGCACCGGCCTCGGTGGCGACGATCTCGTGAAGGACGCGGAAATGCGCCCGCACCAGGTCGAAAGCGGCAAGATCCCCGACACGCTCGTAAAGCGCGGTCGAGCCCCTGAGATCGGTGAACAGGAACGTCAGGCTGGTGATCTTCAGGCGCTGGTCGACGTCGAGCGTATCGGTCCTGTAGATGTCGCGGAAGCTCTGGTTCGTCAGCAGGCGCTTGGCCGTCAGAAAAGCCCGCCGGCGGCCCAAGAGGTCATGCAGGTCATCTCCGGCGATGCAGACATTCGGCACCACCCGGCGATCGGTGTGGTTCTCGAGGGTGAGCCGCAACAGACCCGGACGCAGCGTCACGGTTTCGTTCAGCGCATGTCCGCGGCTGATGACCATGGAGAGGTTCTGGCGTTCATTGGTGGGCTCGCCCTGCACATCGATGAACTGCGCGGAATGCGTGACCGCGTCGAAGATGATGACGAATTGCGCCGGCAGCTGCAGCGACACGAATGCCTTCTCGCCCGGCGCCAGCTCGATCATCTCCAGCAGAATGCGTTGAAACTTCGCTTCCAGATCCTCCGGCAGGTCCACGCCGGAGCTGAAGAAGATCTGGCGGTAATATTCGAGCGGCGGCAGCCGGTCGGGTTCGTGGGCGGCAATCCTGCGCACGCGCGGACTGACCGTGAAGGTGACCTCGACCATCTCGTCGAGGGTCGGTTCGTATCCGGCCGCACAAAGCGCGCAATGATAGGTGTCCTGAACGACGCCTTTGAGCGTTGCGCCGCTGTCAAGGACGCCGCCGCATCCCGGGCAAAGCACATTCCAGGTCATCTCGAACGCGCCTATGCGGGCGGCGTGGAGAAAGGCGGCGATGGTTTTCTCTTCATCGAGATGGTGTTTTTCGGCGAAAGCGAGCGCATTGATGCGATTGAGATCGCGATCGGCGCCATGCCTGACGACGTTTTCGATGCACTCGACCGTCTGCGGGTCAGCCGCCTGTCGCAGGGTGGCAAAAAGCACGTCCATTTCACTCATTTGGATAGTCTCTACGCGCATGACAGGACAGACAACGTCAATGCAGCGATCATAACACGGCAACCTGCCAATAGAAATCGATGGGCTCGGATGCGGCTTGCTTACCGATCGACAGAGTTCCCCGGCCGAAATCGCCGTCGGGCCGCCCGTCACCCCGTTGCATCGCGGCTTCAACAATTTGCAGGACAACGGAGAAAAGTGCGAGCATCACCCCCTCGCCCTCCTTTACAATCGATCGGTTCGGCTCCGGCCGATCGACGAAGGAGAAGCGATGGATCGTCTTGAGGAGAAAGGGGCTCGATCGGCAAAGCCGGCGGAAAAAGCCGCTCATGCGGACGCGCTCGCGCGGGATATCACGGCGATCAAAATCGGCGATTGTCTGCTGGGCTACAAGGCCCTGCAGCGCCGGATGCGGGGCGGTCGCTGGAACCATTTCCGCGGCCGCATGCGCGAGATCGAGAAATTGATCCGGCACCGCCATGGAGAGATCGTGCCGGAGGCGGATGACGCCCTGATCTATGTCGAGGTGATCGCCAGCCTCGCTTTCGTCGAATTCAAGGAAGGGTTTGTCGAGGTGGTGCTTGGCTGGGCGGCGCGGTGGGTCCCCTGGGCTGGGAAGGCCGCGATCGAGGAAATCATCTATGAGCGGACGAAGGTGCGCTTTTCCCCGCTTTCCGCCGACGCGCTCGGCCATGCCCTGCATCTGAGCTATGCCGAACGCTGCGCCCTCGATATCCGCACCGTCGGCGCCTTCGACGTGCCGAAGGCGAAAAGGGCAAGGCTGCAAAAGGCAAAGCGGCGCCAGCGCGAGCAGAGCCGGAAAGAGAAGCAACGCCGCGCCGCCGGCGCTGTTCCCAGAGCCGACTATCTCGCCAACTCCCTCAGCCAGTCCCGGCCCTGGGAGGCCCTCGGCATCAGCCGCCGGACGTGGGAACGCCGCGGCCGGCCGACGCCGGAACTCGAGGCGATACCGGAGGGTGGCTCGATCCCGCTCGCCGCTTAACCGGCGCTGCGGCTCTCAGCCGGGTGGTCCGAACCAGGTGATCATCGCGTCGTGAAGCCCATCCTGCGTCCCCTCGCCGACCCATGCCACATATCCGTCGGGCCGAATCAGCACCGCGCTCGGCGCCGAAACCGCCCCGAGCGTCGGCAGTTCCCATGGACCGCCATAGCTCGCCTGAACCAGCCGGACGCGGCCTGACCACGGCGCGATGTCGAGGCTGCCGGCTGCGCCGAGATTCAACAGCACCGGCCGCGCGTCTCTCAGGAGCGCAAAGACACGGACAGTCCCATCGGACGTGGCGAGGTCGAAGTCGGGCATGCGGCGGCCGAGCAGCGGGTGTCCCTCGCCGAGATCGTAGCGGAGGGCAAGTCCGGACATTTCGCCGGCGATCGTCTTGCGGGCCTCCTCCAGCCCAAGCAGCTCCAGCACGATATCTCGGAGGGCTTCGGTGCGGTCATCGCTGCGCTGCAGGGCGACCTGGGCCATTGTCGTGCGCAACACGCGGGCGGCGACCGGATGCCGCTCGGCATGATAGGTATCGAGCAGGGACTCAGGCGATAGTCCCTTCACCACTTGGGCAAGCTTCCAGCCGAGATTGACGGCATCCTGAACGCCGGTATTGAGGCCCTGCCCGCCCACCGGCGAATGCACATGCGCGGCGTCCCCCGCCAGGAGAACCCTGCCCTTGCGGTAGGCCGCCGCCTGCCGCGACATGTCGGTGAATCTGGAAATCCACTTGAGACCATGAACTCCGTAATCCGTCCCGCAGGCGGCGATCAGCGCTTGCCTGAGATCGACGAGCGTCGGCTCGCCTACTGCGCCGGCATTGCTTTCCGTCACCATGATGTTGACCGGACCTTCGCTGGCAAAGACGACCTTGCCGTCGCGGATTTCATAATCCTCGCGGCCGAAGGCATGCATGCCGAGTGATGTGCGATGGACGCCGAGCGGCGGCTCCTCCTCCACCTCCGCCTCGGCGAGAATATTGCTGGTCGTCGCGTCCCATCCGGGAAATTCAATGCCGGCCAGCTTGCGAACCAGGCTGCGGCCGCCATCGCAGCCGACGAGATAGGCTGCCCGGATTTGCGAAGCGTCGGAGAGTTCGATGGTCACACCGGAAGCGTGCTGCACGAAGCCCGTCAGCTCGCAACCGCGATAGATCACGACCGGCAGCTCGCCGACCCAGCCGGCCAGGATGCGCTCGATATGCTTCTGCCGCAGCGCCAGCCCGTAATTATGCCGCGTCGGAAAATCGCTGATATCAAGCCGCGTGACTGCAAATCCGGTTACCTGGGCGACCTGCCCCTCGGCCAGGAACCGCTCGACGATGCCCCGCTGATCGAAAACCTCGAGCGTGCGCGCACTCAGGCCGCCGGCACGCGAACCGACGATCTCCTGGTTCAATCGACGCTCGACAATGGCGACATCGACGCCCGCCAAGGCAAGCTCGCCCGCCAGCATCAGCCCCGTCGGCCCTCCCCCGGCAATCACGACCGCATGTTCCCTCATCCGCAAACTCCTCTGCTCCGACTGTCCGGATAACGTCTCAGCATTCCGCGCCGATACCGGCCCGGGTGGCGCTCCTGCAGCTGACCGGCTCTCTCAGGTGCCGAATTCCGCTGTCGCAGGTTGTTCCCCCTATAAATATAAGCTCTCTACTGGTGGGAAGGACTTGCGACAGGATTTCCGCCTTGCCTTCCAAAGCCCTTTTCGTTGCCGCTTGTACGGCTTCTTGGCTTAGACCCAGGCGCTTCAACACGACCAAACCGGGTGAGCGCCGGATTTGGCAAAACGCCTTCAATTTCACCATTCGTTCTCGAAGGGCGACCAGGAATCACTGGGATTGGTTGCCGCTCACTGCGGAGCCGTGGCTTTTTGTGGAATCGTTTCAGCCGCCGGCCGCTCCGAAGGATCGGCGGGATGGCCGTAGATCGTGTAGACAGCACCCGCCAGAACGCCCAGGACGATGAGAGCGATCACGTACAACATCATTCCGCGGATTGCGGTTTTGGGTGTCTCTTCCATATGGGATCTCCAAAATTGCTCAGCCGTCAAAGTGAATGCGAGCGCGTTTGGTTCCGGGGTTGAGCATCTTGAAAAGGCAAATCGTCGCGCATCAGGACAGTTTCTGACGACGCCGGCTTCGGCTCGCCCTCTCGCCCGGCGATATAACAACTTTTACGACAGCTTACAATTCCGCGAGTGTGTCCTTATTGCTACAGCCTTCTGTTGAACAGCTGTATATCCTTTGGTTCTAATGTAATCCACGGGGTACGAAAATGAAGTTAACTATCGCCACTACCTTTCTCGCACTCGTCGCTACCACTGCGTTCGCGGCCGATGTCGTTCAGGAGGTCCCGACCGCGCCGGTTGCGGCAGCGCCTGTTTTCACCTGGTCGGGTCCGTATTTCGGTATCGATGGCGGCGCCGCTTGGTTGAACGGTGATTTCAGCGCCGGCGGTGCCTCTGCCTCTGAGGATTTTAACGGCGGCGTCTTCGGCGGGTTCGCTGGTTACAATTTCCAGTTCGATAACTTTGTCGTGGGCATCGAAGGAAACCTCGAACACAATTGGAATGAAGAGGACGCGCTCGGAGCAGAAGTCGGGACGGATTGGGCTGGGGCCGTTCGCGGTCGTGTTGGCTACGCCTTTGACAAGGCTCTGATCTACGGCGCAGCCGGCTGGGCCGCCACGCGCGGTTACGTCGATGCGCCCGGCTTCGATAAGGAAACCGAGACGTTCAACGGTTACACGGTTGGAGCAGGTGTCGACTTTGCCATCACCAACAACATCTTCGCCCGCGGCGAATACCGCTACAATGACTATGGCGAACAAGATATCCTGGGCGTTGACGTCGACCTCGATCAGCACGAACTGAAGTTCGGTATCGGTGTGAAGTTCTAATAAGAATTCCTCGGATCGGTAGCATCAGAGCCTCGCCGTGTTTCGGCGGGGCTTTTTCATTCCTCCGGATCACGTCGCGGTTCACGCGCGGCATATGGGGCCAGACCGTTTAGCGGTGAGCCGCGCGGCAATCGAAACGAAATTATTAGTTTCCCTGCCGCTGCCCTGAGCGACGATCCCGCTCGGCGCCACTTGCAGATCCAATTTCGCCAATTTTCTCGCGCGTCGATTCTCGGTGTGGCGGTCTTTGCCGCCCTATCAAAACGGCAAGCGGAGCGGCGGCGCTTCGACACGGCGATCAAACCGCCGCTTATTTTTGCTCGCACTGGCCGATCAGCCCTCGGCCCCAGTTGCCGCATGTCTCGCCTGAGATCGCGGGCGTCATTGCGAGGAGACGCGCATGGTAATGCGAAATTGGAACCAGAGCTACCGCGACGCATTACCTGCTTGCAACTTGGCTCATTCCATTTCGAAGGAGATTTCACATGAACCAGATTATTTGGATCGTCGGCGCCGTAGTCATCGTGCTCGCTATCCTGAGCTTCTTTGGCTTCCGTTGAGAAAAAGATCTGCGGCTCGACTGCACCATCCACAACGCAACAGCGCGCCGCTGCTCTGGCCGCAGAGCACGATGCCAGGCGCAGCGTGATGGGTAGCATTAGCAATGGCTTGATGTCTGCTATCGTATCCGGTGGGTGTGAGGCTGCCCCGGCGAATTCAGAGTCTCAAACGTCCGCGGATCGGCGGCGCCTCAATAAAAAGACGGCGCCCAGACGCCGCTGGGTATTGGAACCTCTTCACTGAGAATACGATCTGAGCATGCGGCCGACCGGACATCTTCGCTGGTCGTCGAATTGTTGAAAACGCCGCGCCGTCCCCGTCGATATCGATGAAAGCGTCAATCCCTGCTTCTACCAAAATTCGCACCGCGTTTCGCTGCATAGGCCGGCGCAGCCGTTTATCGGCGAGCCGCGCGCCGAGCGAAAAGAAATGATTACTCTCAATCACCTGCCGCTACTCTGAGGCGACTATCGCGCTCGGCGCCACTCGCAGATCCGATTTCGCCGGACTTCTCGCGCATCGATTCTCGGTGGCGTCTTCAGCCTTGCCGGTCGCTAGCCTGCTGATCTCGTCGTTCTAGACGCGCAGGACAGCGCTTCCAACACCACCGACATAAGAAGAATCTCTGCCGCACCCATCACAACCGCAGGCGGAGCGGCGCCACTTCGACACGGCGCGATCAAAGCGCCGGTATTTTGCTCGCACCGGCCGATCAGCCCTCTGCGCTAGTTGCCGCATGTCTCGCCTGAGATCGCCAGGCGTCATCGATCCCGAACTATTGCGAAAGCAGCTTGATACAGGTGTAAATTTTCATGCCGAGAAATTGTACTATTCACTCTTAGAAGCGATGGGATAATGCTCTCACGTTCGGCTGGCGGTCTATTTGGGTAAGGGCTTCGCGTGGATATCAAGACTATGCTTGGCGAGATCGCTGACAAAGGTGGCAGTGTCGAGGTCTTGGAAGACCACTATTGCCCTTGTGATGCAGAGGCAGAGTTGCTTGGCTTGATCAAAAGAGAGACTAATGGCGGCGGTTTTGGTTTCACCGAAACACTCTCCCTGACGAATAAAGGCCGGCAGTACCTTGGAACAGGCGTAGTTACGCCCCCAGTTCAGCTCTCAGCCAAAAGTGCAGTCACTCGTTTTCTCCGTAGGCTTACGCGTCCGATTCTGGCTAGATAGACTCCCGCCATTCCTGTCATCAGATGACGGGTCAATCATCTCGCGCGACGAAAGAGAACCTGCACGCTGGATCACGTCCAGCGTGAGGCGCTGATGGCGAACGTCTTCAGGGCTCTGGAGGATCACCAACTGCGCAGCGAAAACACCAGGCTGAAGGATGAAGGCAACCGCCGGCTGGTGGTCGAGACGGAGCGGGAGCAGCTAGAGCGGTTCGTTAGACCCGCGCTTATGGCCGGTGCAGTGGCGCTGTTCGTCCCGCAGTACAAGTTCGGCCTCAGGGACGGTAAGGTCGTCGTCGTAGGGCGGCGCGGACGCGAGGAGGCCGAGATGGCCGCCATTAACTGGATCGCGGAAGAGGGAGAGTCCTACGCCGCACCGGAGTGCGCCGAGGCCGGGGGGCTTTGCGGCCGAGGTGGCCCGCCTGAAGAACCTGCACTGACCGGTGGCAGAGGGGCGGCCCTCCGGGTAGCATAAGGGCAGACCGCGCCGCTGACCGCGCACCCAGGGTCACGCCCGACGATCCACTGCGCCGCACCGAGAAGGCGCTGCGGCTGGTCTATGGCGTCGTCCTCCCCCGGATTCACAGCGAGCGGATTGTTGGTCCGGGCATGGCGCGGGCAAGCTGGCAGAAGCAGTTCTTCTTGAACCATGCGGTATTTCAACAACTCGCGGCCGAACTGGGTGAGGACTGGATGAAGCTCGTCCGCGACGCCGACAAGAACGATGCAAACGCCCGCCGGATGGAGCGCCGCCACATGGAAGACGCCGCCGAGGAGATTGTTGCTGTGGTGGAGGCGCTACTGCAGCCGCTCAGGGACGTGGTCTTGCGCCGGGCGGCAGGGATGAATTGGAAGGCTATTGCCGAAGCCCTACCCCACCGCGCGTTTTCTCCATCCAGGACGACCACGGCGCCGCGCTGCGCGTGTGTGGGACAAGGCAGCAGATGCCGTTAGGCGGCTTATCTGAGAAGTGATCAGGTATCGAGCATGTCCCATTCCTCGCCCACCACCCATCGCAGAGCGCTCAACTTGCCGTTTATCATACCCCATTCGAAATCGTCCCACGGCCCGCAGTTCTCGATCCCGATTTCGGCTTCCGTTCGCCGCGCCGCCGCCTGAGCCAACTTCCAAGTGCCCTCGGTAGTCATGCGCCTGCGCTGGACCGGCTTGGCGGCGCGCCACTCTTCATCACTGACCACTTTCTCTCGACCGCGCTCTATGTTGATCCTGAGATTCTGGTGGCGGTTGTACCAAACTTGCCTGTACAGCAGGTGCCCAGCTTCGAGGATTTCGGAGAATCCGCGCACTTGCGTTGCGCCGTAGAGCTGAAGATCGTAGTTCGCCAGAAGATCCTCATTGAGGTCGTTAAGCAGGTCAGCCAACGAAATCCAAAAGCGAGAACGCACACCGTCGAATAACGGCACGAGGTCGACATGGGGCTGCCGGTGGTCGCCTCCCTCTTGGCTGAAGTCGGCCTTATTGTGAGTTATCAAGGCGAACTCGTCGCCCGCGCTGCCTGCTTGCTCGATTTCGTTAGCGTAAGTCTCAATGATTATGGCGTCTCCGATGCTGTTCTTCGGTCGGTGGAACGGAGCGACACCGTTTAGCGCCCGGTCAGCCGCGCGGGCCTTGATGGCCTCCGTGGCGGGGACCGCCTTGGCAGCGAAGAGCAGTCGCTCGATCCGCTCGATGGATTCGTTGACCGCCTCGCCTTTATAGACGGCCGAGTGATCGGCCTCGTTGAGTGCCTTAATAGTGGCCTCCACATCCTTCTCCTCCCCGAATCGCCGAACCGCGTCCCGGACTAGGCTGAAGTGCGACTGGAGACTGCGCCTGGCATCGGCCGCGACGCGTTCCTTGTTTCGGGCGAACTCGTCCAGGACCACCTGCGGCACAATCAGCCCGAAATCTCCGTGACCCAAAAGGTCCTCAAGAGCGGCGATAATCGGCTGGTGCCGGTAGTCCTTGGCGAGATCCAACCAAACGCACGTGTCGACGAGAATGCGAAGCATGGAATCGTCCTTTCGGGGAGGCAGCGTAGATAACGCGGAAGGGATTCGGAAGAAGAAGAACAACGGCTTCACGTTCGATTTAGCCGCGAGCCGCGCCGAAACGTTCGCGTCCCGTTAGCCTGACCGAAGCAGCCGCTAACGCGCTATTAGTAGGTCTTACAAGCGACTGATTTCGAAGGGTTTGATGGTGAGAGCGTCGGGGTTCGAACCCGAGACCTACTGATTAAAAGTCAGTTGCTCTACCGGCTGAGCTACGCTCTCCCTCTCCGCGGGTGTGAAGCACCCCGGCTGGAAGTGGGCGGAACATAGGCAGGCGACCCATTGCGGTCAACCGAAAAGTTCGGCTTTTTCCTGCGATCGGCACATTTCTTGCGGGCGCAAGGGTTATCCCTTGCGCGTTCAAGGGATATCCCTTTGCGCGTGCAAGGCTTATCACCTGTGTGTGCGACAACTTGAATTCTTGCGCACGCAAAAAGGTGATTGGCAATCGCGGCCTCGCAAAGCTAGGAACAGGGCGCAGATTGCAGCCGGAGAGAATGCGTGTCGATTGCCGATATTTCCCTGTGGAGCGCTTTGATAGCCGGGGCGCTTTCCTTCCTCTCGCCCTGCGTGCTTCCCCTCGTTCCGCCCTATCTCTGCTATATGGCCGGTATATCAGTCGAGCAGTTCCGCGGCGGCTCGGCGGTTGCCGTGGCGCCCGATATCAGGCGTGGTGTGCTGTTCTCCGCGCTGCTCTTCACGCTCGGCTTTGCCACCGTCTTCGTGGCGCTCGGTGCCGGCGCGTCCAGCATCGGCATGGCGCTGCGCCAGCATCTCGACCTGCTCTCCAAGATCGGCGGGCTGATCATCATCGTCATGGGGTTGAATTTCCTCGGTCTCTTCCGAATCGGAATTCTGGGCCGCGAGGCGCGCTTCCAAGGCGGCGGCAAGCCGGCGACCTTGACGGGCGCCTATGTCATGGGCCTGGCCTTCGCCTTTGGCTGGACGCCCTGCATCGGCCCGGTGCTCGGCGCGATTCTCGGTGTCGCCGCCTCGCGCGAGACGGTCGGCTCCGGCGCCGGGCTGCTTGCCATCTATTCGCTGGGCCTTGCGATTCCCTTCTGGATCGCCGCCGGTTTTTCCGGCGCCTTCATGCGCTTCCTGTCGCGCTTCCGCCGCCATCTCGGCACGGTGGAAAAGGTGATGGGCGCCTTCCTCATCCTCACCGGCCTCGCCTTCCTGTTCGGCTGGGTCAGCGATGTGGCGATCTGGTTCCAGCAGACCTTTCCGATCCTGATGCAAATCGGCTAAACCGGCCTTCCCTAACCGCCGATCATTCCCGCGCACTGGAAGACCTCTTGGCCGATATCGTCAGCCTGCTCCTGCCGTTCTTCGGCCTGATCCTGATCGGCTATGCCGCCGCCAAGGCGACGAAGCAGCCGGCCGAGGCGCTCGGCTGGCTGAACACCTTCATCATCTATGCCGCCCTGCCCGCCTTGTTTTTCAAGCTCGTCTCGCGCACGCCGATCGAAGAGCTGACGCGGGTCGATTTCATCATCACCGATATTGCCGCGACCTATGCAGTTTTCATCCTGCTCTTTGCCATCGGCCGGTTCGTGCGCGGCAATGCGCTTGATGACTGCACCATCCAGTCCTTTGCCGGCGCCTATGGCAATATCGGTTACATGGGGCCCGGCCTGGCGCTGCTGGCGCTCGGCGAAGATGCGGCCGTGCCGGTGGCGCTGATCATCTGCTTCGAGAATGCGCTGCATTTCATCGTCGCGCCGGCGCTGATGGCGGCGGCCGGCGACGACAAGCGTTCGCCCGGCCGACTTGCCGCCGTTATCGCCCGGAAGGTGGCGCTGCATCCCTTCATCCTGTCGACGGCGGCAGGCTTTGCCGTGGCCGCCCTCCACGTCGACCAGCCAGTGGCGTTTCAGCGCCTGGTCGACTACCTCGCCCAGGCGGCCGCGCCCTGCGCGCTCTTTGCCATGGGCGTGACCCTGGCGCTGCGGCCGCTCAAGCGGGTGCCGGCCGAGATCGGCTATATCGTGCCGGCCAAGTTGATCCTGCACCCCATCGCGGTTTTCATCGCGCTGACGGCTGTCGGCGGTTTCGAGCCGGTCTGGATCCAGGCCGCCGTGCTGCTCGCCTCGCTGCCCACGGCGACCAACGTCTTCGTCATCGGCCAGCAATATGGGGTGTGGCAGGAGCGCGCCTCGGCGACGATCCTGATCACGACGGTGCTTTCGGTGCCGAGCGTTTCGCTCTGGCTGATCGCGATCCGCTCAGGCCTTCTTTCGCTTCAGCTTTTCCTTTAGGGAATCCGGAATGTCGCGGAAGCCACGGCCGGGCTCGATGCCCTCGCGCATGACGAGGTTGCGCAGCGGCGGAATGGCCGAGAGGATATGCAGGCCGGCGGCCCGCAGCATCTGCACCGGCAGGAAATCGGATAGCAGCGAGCGGTTGAGAAGATCGACGCTGGCGGTGCGCGTCATGATATCGGCGCGGCGTTTGCGGTCGAAGCTGTCGCCGGCATCGGCCGGCACCGGCAATTCAGCCCTGTCACAGAGGATGTCGACGAGCGCCATGATATCGCGCAAGCTGAGGTTCAGCCCCTGCGCCCCGATCGGCGGGAAGACGTGGGCGGCCTCGCCGATCAGCGCGATGCGCCCCTTGCCGAAACGATGGGCCATCATGCCCGACAGCGGCCAGAGCTGGACGCCCTCCTCCACATCGACCTTGCCGAGCATGGACTGCATCTGCGCCTCGACAAGGCGGCCGAGTTCGGCCAGCGGCAATTCCATGCGGGCGGCCGCCTCCGCGGGATCCTGCACCCAGACGAGGCTCGAGCGGCTGCCCGGCAGCGGCACCTGGGTGAAGGGGCCGTGTTTGGTGTGGAATTCGCTCGAGATGTTCTGATGCGGCAGGGAATGGGCGAAATTCAGCACCATGGCGGATTGCGGATAGGACCAGTTGCGCACGCCGATCCCTGATGTTTCGCGCAGCTTCGAGCCGCGGCCGTCGGCGCCGACGGCAAAATCGGCCGCGAAGGTCTCGCCGCCGGCAAGCGTGATCGACACTCTCTCGGCAGAGATCTCGATCGATTCGGCCATATCGGTGAAGCGGCTGATATTGCCCTCGCCGGCCGTGGCCGCTTCAAGGATGTCGGTCAGCGCCTTGTTCGGGAAATTATAGCCGAAGGCATCGAGGCCGACCTCGGCAGCGCGGAAGGTCGTGGTCGGCGCACGCAGCAGCCGGTCGGTGCCGTCGATGATGCGCATGCTGGTCAGCGGTGCTGCCGCCGAACGCAGCTTGTCCCAGAGCGTCAGCCGGTCGAGGAAGCGGATGGATTGATCCATCAGCGCCGTGGTGCGCCGGTCCTCTTTCGCGGCAACGGATGCAACCAGCGCCACGCTGCGACCACCGCGGGCGAGCGCAATTGCGGCGATCATGCCGGCGAGCCCGCCACCGATCACCGCGATTTCGAATGTCTTCATGCTACCGTTCCGCTCATCATAAAACGGCGGATCGGTCGCTTATGCGGCCGGCTTCGCCTGACGGCGCCAACTATAGCCCTTGCCGGCTTCGGCGTCACGCACCGCCGGCTGATAATGATGGGGAATGGCGGGAAGCCGGTTTTCGGCAAGCCGCTTCAGTGCCGTGGCGTTGCTGACCGAGAAACTGTCGATGCCGACGCGCAGCATCAGCGGCACCTGGTCGATCAGCACGTCGCCGACGGCGCGCAGCTCGTTGGTGTAGCCCAGGCGCTGGCGCAGCAGCGAGGCATGGCTGAAGGCGCGGCCGTCGTTGAAGGCCGGGAAGGCGACGGCGATGATATCAAGGCGAGGGAGATAGGGCTCCAGCCGGCGCACGTCATCAGCCGGCTTGATCAGCACGCCGAGGCCGACCTCATTGCTTTCGTCGGCCTTGGCGATCAGCTCGTCGAGGCCGAGCAGCGGCTTCTGCTCGCCGGTCGCCTTCGCCTCGTCGGTCTCGATCACCCAGGGATCGTTTTCGACAAAACCGGTTTCTCTCCAGATCTTCGTCATCATCCCCTCCTTATGCCGCTTCGGCGGCCGAGCCGTAGAGCGCAGTCTTGAAGGGCTGCGGCCCGACGCGGCGGTAGGCGGCGAGGAAGGTTTCGGACGGATCGAGGCGCAGGCCGAGATAGGTATCGACGATCGTCTCGATCGCGTCCGTCACCCGGTCCGGCTCGAAGCCGCGGCCGATGATTTCGCCGATCGAGGTATGTTCGTCGCCGGAGCCGCCGAGCGTGATCTGGTAGAGTTCGGCGCCCTTCTTCTCCACACCGAGCAGGCCGATATGGCCGACATGGTGATGGCCGCAAGCATTGATGCAGCCGGAGATCTTGATCTTCAATTCGCCGATCTCGGCCTGGCGTTCGGCATTGCCGAAGCGGCGGGAGATTTCCTGCGCCAGCGGGATGGAGCGCGCATTGGCGAGCGCGCAGTAGTCCAACCCCGGACAGGCAATGATATCGGTGATCAGCCCGGCATTGGCTTCAGCGAGATCGATGGCGACGAGGCCGCGATAGACGGCTTCGAGATCGGCCAGCGCCACATGCGGCAGGATCAGGTTCTGTTCGTGGCTGACGCGGATTTCGTCGAAAGCATATTCCTCGGCGAGATCGGCGATCGCATCCATCTGCGCGTCGGTGGCGTCGCCCGGAATGCCGCCGATCGGCTTCAGCGAGATCGTCACCATGCCGTAATCGGGGTTCTTGTGCGGCTGCACATTCTGCTGGACCCAGCGGGCGAAAGCCGGATCGGCCTTCTTCCAGCGGGCGAGGTTTTCCCAGCCCTCGGCGCGCTGCGGCAGATCAGGCAGCGCGAAATAGGCGGCGATCGCCTCGACATCCTGTTCCGGCAGCTTCAGTTCGCTATTCTTGAGCGCCGCGAATTCGGCCTCCACCTGGCGCGTCAGCTCCTCGGTGCCGGTTTCGTGCACCAGGATTTTGATGCGGGCCTTGTACTTGTTGTCGCGGCGGCCGTGCAGATTGTACACGCGGACGATTGCCGTGGTGTAGGAGAGCAGATCCTCCTCGGGCAGGAAGTCGCGGATCAGCTTGGCGATCATCGGCGTGCGGCCCTGGCCACCGCCGACATAGACGGCAAAGCCGATCTCGCCCTTGTCGTTCTTCTTCACGTGCAGGCCGATATCATGAACCTGGATGGCGGCGCGGTCGCGCTCGGCGCCGGTGACGGCGATCTTGAACTTGCGCGGCAGGAAGGAGAATTCCGGATGGACCGACGACCATTGGCGCAGGATTTCGGCATAAGGCCTGGGATCGGCGATCTCGTCGGCGGCTGCACCGGCGAAGTGATCGGCCGTCACGTTTCTGATGCAGTTGCCCGAGGTCTGCAACGCATGCATCTCGACGCTTGCCAGATCGGCGAGCGCATCGGGGATTTCCGACAGCTTCGGCCAGTTGAACTGTAGGTTCTGGCGCGTGGTGAAGTGGCCGTAGCCGCGGTCATAGGTGCGGGCGATATGGGCGAGCATGCGCAGCTGGCGCGCGCTCAGCGTGCCATAGGGAATGGCGATGCGCAGCATATAGGCATGAAGCTGCAGGTAGACGCCGTTCATCAGGCGCAGCGGCTTGAACGCATCCTCGGCAAGCTCGCCGGAAAGGCGGCGCTGGACCTGATCGCGAAACTGCTCGACGCGCTCGCTGACAAAGGCATGATCAAATTCGTCGTAACGGTACATCGTCTTCCTCAGACTGCAATGAATTCGGGATCGGCAGGAGCGTAGCCCGGGGCATATTCCATGGTCGGGCCCTGGGCGCGGATGCGCTCGCGAAGGCGAAGCGGCCAGAGAATGCCGTTGGTTTCCTGAACGTCGACGACGGCGACGTCAACCACCTCGTTGTCGGAGTAGGATTTCTTGCCGATCGCTTCCAGCGCGTCGACGGCTTCGTTATGGCGGGCGACAAGCGCCTCCTGCAGCGAGGTGGACCATTTCCCGTTCGCATCCAGCCAGACGGCAATGCCGTCCGTCAGCCGGTTGGCCGTCAGAACCTTGTCTACCATATTCAGCTCCTTGCAAGTTCCTCGAGCCGGGCGTTCGCACGCACCAGCGGCTCGGACAGTTCGAAATTGGCGCCGGCGACCGCATCGCCGATAATGACCATGACCGGCCCCGACAATTCGTCGCGATGCTGCAGATCGGGCAGATCGGCGAGCGTGCCGTGCAGCAGACGGCGGTCCGCGCGGCTGGCATTTTCGATGACGGCGACTGTCGTTTCGGCGGGAATGCCGGCCTGCATCAGCCGTTCGGCGACGGAGGCGGCAACCGTGCGGCCCATATAGACGGCGATCGTCGCGCCGGAGACGGCAAGGCTTGCCCAATCGGGCAGCACGTCGCCGGTGAGATCATGGCCGGTGGTGAAGACCAGTGAGGAGGCGACGCCGCGCAGCGTCAAAGGCAGTTCGAAATCGGCGGCGGCGGCGAAAGCCGAGGTGATGCCGGGCACGACCTCATAGGTGACGCCGGCAGCGCGCAATGCGGCCATTTCTTCCCCTGCCCGGCCATAGACCAGCGGATCGCCTGACTTGAGGCGGACGACGCGTTTGCCCTGGCGGCCGAGCTCGACCAGGAGCTCGTTGATCTCTTCCTGCGATTTCGAATGGCAGCCCTTGCGCTTGCCGACGGAAAGCCGCTCGGCGTCGCGGCGGCCCATATCGACGATCGCCTGCGGCACGAGCGCGTCAAAGACGATGACATCAGCCTCCATCATCACGCGCTGGGCGCGCAGCGTCAGCAGATCCTCAGCCCCCGGACCGGCGCCGACGAGCCAGACGTGGCCAGCGACCTTATCCATCGCGCTAAGCAGCCGGTCGGCAGCCTGGCGGGCCTGCGGCAGGTTGCCGTTTGCGACCGCATCGGCAACGGCGCCGGAGAAGAAGCGGCGCCAGAAGACCCGGCGGGAAACGCCGCGGGGCACCAGCTGTTCGACGGCCTTGCGATAGCTCGTCGCCAATCCGGCGAGGCGCCCGAGCGAGGGCGAAAGAAGCTGGTCGATCTGCGCGCGGATCATCTGCGCCAGAACCGGCCCCGCCCCTTCGGTGCCGATCGCAACAGCGACCGGGGCGCGATTGACCAGCGCCGGCGTGAAGAAATCGCAGTAATCGGGCTGATCGACGGCATTGGCCGGAATGCTGGCGGCGCGAGCGGAATCGACGATTTCGCGGTCGTCGGCTTCATTGCCGGTTGCGGCGAAGACCAGGGCCGCCCCCTCGACCTGCTCGGCGGAAAACCCGGCGCGCACGGTTTCGATGCGGTTGGCGATCAGGAAGGCATGATAATCGGCTTCCGGCCGCTCGGCATAGGCGATAATCCGCGCCCGCGTGTTGAGCAGCAGCCGCACCTTGGCGAAGGCTTCGTCGCCATTGCCGAAGACAGCCGTTTTCTGGCCCTCCACGCGAAAGAAGGCTGGAAATACCGAAAGCTGCTCAGTCTTGGGAGACATCATCAATCCACTTCGAAGTTGCCAGAATATGCCCGTGATCGACAAGGGATTGAAGGAACAGAAATTCGAAAGCCCCAGCAAGCGCGTATTCTTTTGCTCGCGCCACCGGCGATTTGAGAAAAGTCAACCGTGCCGACGAAAACCACCTGTTCCCACTCTCTTTGTTGCGGTGCAGTATAAAGCCTGTGATAAACGGCGTCCATCGGCGTTTGGCGCATTTCGCTCGCGCCTCCAAGGCGATAGACTGGGGAAAACCGGAGACGCCAATGCCTGACAAGACCATCGCTGCCCGCCTGCTTTCGGTGATCGAGGACGATATCCTGCCGCTCACCGAACACGGCGTTTCGCTTGGCAACAAGGTGTTCGGCGCGGCGATCCTGCGCAAATCCGATCTGTCGCTCGTCGTCGCCGAGACCAATAACGAGTTGGAGAATCCGCTCTGGCACGGCGAGGTGCACACGCTGAAGCGCTTCTACGAACTCGGCGACAAGCCGGCGACCAAGGATCTGATCTTCCTGTCCACGCACGAACCCTGCACGATGTGCATGTCGGCGATCACCTGGGCCGGCTTCGACAATTTCTACTATTTCTTCAGTCATGAGGATTCGCGCGATGCCTTCGCCATTCCGCACGATCTGAAGATCCTGAAGGAGGTCTTCGGGCTTGAACCCGGCGGCTATCGCAGGGCGAACGCCTTCTGGAAC
Source organism: Rhizobium croatiense (assembly GCF_019793465.1). GTDB lineage: Bacteria > Pseudomonadota > Alphaproteobacteria > Rhizobiales > Rhizobiaceae > Rhizobium > Rhizobium croatiense. The sequence goes on from NZ_JAILYJ010000007.1 coordinate 45,287, forward strand.
AGCTTTGCCGTCGCCGATCTGGTCGAGACCGAAGAGGCTCGGCTGAGAGAGGCGCTGAAGGCGCAGACCGTCCGTATCAAGGCGCGCTACGACGCGCTTTCCACTAGCTACCAATCGTCGAAGAGCGCCAACGATATTCCCCTCAACTGAGGATGCTGAACCGAGGCACCATGGAACCTTCAAAAGACATTTCGCGGCTGATCGAGATCATGGCGGCATTGCGCCATCCCGAAACTGGTTGCCCCTGGGACATCGAGCAGAATTTTCAGACGATCAAGCCCTATACGATCGAGGAGGCCTATGAGGTTTCCGACGCGATCGAGCGCGGCGATATGGACGATCTCTGCGATGAGCTCGGCGACCTGCTGCTGCAGGTGGTCTTCCATGCCCGCATGGCCGAGGAGGCCGGCGAATTTTCCTTCGGCGACGTCGTCAACGCCATCACCACCAAGATGATCCGCCGCCACCCGCACGTCTTTGCGCGCTCGGAAGCGGATACACCCGACGCGGTGAAGGTCCAGTGGGACGAGATCAAGCAGGCGGAAAAACGCGAACGCGCCGAGCGCCGGTCAAGGCGGGGGATTACCGAGGATTTCAAGGGCGGCTTCCTCGGTTCCGTGCAGCGCAGCTTCCCGGCTCTGACGGAAGCGCTGAAGCTGCAGGAACGCGCCGCCAAGGTCGGCTTCGACTGGTCGGCGCCGGAGCCCATCCTCGACAAGATCGAGGAAGAGATCGGCGAATTGCGGACGGCGCTCCGAGACGGCGACCGGGCGAAGGTCAGCGACGAACTCGGCGACCTGATCTTCGCCGTCGTCAATATCGGCCGGCATGTGAAAGCCGATCCGGAACAGGCGCTGCGCGGAACCAATACGAAATTCCGGCGTCGATTCAGTCACATCGAGAATGTTCTTGAAGCGGAAGGTGAGACGCTGGAAGCGGCCAGCCTGGAGCGGATGGAGGAGATCTGGCAGGCGGCGAAGGCGATTGAAAAAGCTGTGACGTCGGGGGCTGAGTGAGCGGAACGTTGCCACACCTCCCTTCTCCCCGCTGGGGAGAAGAAAGAGCAAGAAGCCCTGCTTACCGCTCCCAATCTTCCTTTGAAGACTTCTGGCCATTGCCGATGCGGCGCTCGAGTTCGGCGGCTTCGGTTTCCGACAGGCGCAGATCGAGGGTGATCGTCCCGTCTTCATTGTCCTCGCGGCCGTCGACGATCGCGTGGTCGTAAAGCCAGGGCAGCAGCGCCAGCTTGTCGACCGGGAGACGGATCGTCGCCACGGTCATCACGCCCGAAAGCCGGCGGCTGATCTCGTCCATCAGCGTGTCAACGCCCTCGCCGCTGACAGCGGAAACCGCGACGACGTTGCTCGCACCGGCCGATTTTTGCACCATGGCGTCATGCACCTCGGGCTCCAGCCGGTCGATCTTGTTCCAGACCTCGATCAGCCGCTTCTCCGCTTCGGCTTCGTCGATACCGAGATCGCCGAGGATGCGCATCACATCGGAGCTCTGCGCCTGATTGTCGTCATCCGACATATCGCGGACATGCAGGATGAGATCGGCCTCCAGCACCTCTTCCAGCGTCGCCCGGAAGGCGGCGACGAGATGGGTCGGCAGGTCGGAGATGAAACCGACGGTGTCGGACAGGATGACGGTGCGGCCATGCGGCAGCTTCATGCGGCGAAGCGTCGGGTCGAGCGTCGCAAAGAGCATGTCTTCGGCCAGCACGCCGGCGCCGGTGATGCGGTTGAACAGCGTCGACTTGCCGGCATTGGTGTAGCCGACGAGCGCCACGATCGGATGCGGCACCTTGCGGCGCTTGGCGCGGTGGAGCTGGCGAGTGCGCACGACCTGCTCCAGCTCGCGTTCGAGCTTGATGATGCGGTCCTGCAAGAGCCGCCGGTCGGCTTCGATCTGGGTTTCGCCGGGACCGCCCATGAAGCCGCCGCCGCCGCGCTGGCGTTCAAGGTGGGTCCAGCTGCGGACCAGCCGGCCCTTCTGATAATTGAGATGCGCCAGATCGACCTGCAGCGTGCCCTCCTTGGTGGAGGCGCGGCGGCCGAAGATTTCGAGGATGAGGCCCGTCCGGTCGATGACCTTGGCATTCCATTCCTTTTCGAGATTGCGCTGCTGCACCGGGGTCAGCGGATGATCGACGATGACGAGACCGGAATCGCGCTCGTCGAGCAGCGCCTTGATCTCCTCGATCTTGCCGGTGCCGAGCAGCGTCGCCGGTCGGGGATCATTGACCGGCACGACCTGGCCGTTGACGACATCGAGGTCGATCGCCTGGGCAAGGCCGGTCGCCTCCTCCAGCCGGCTTTCCGGCGTGCGGGTCGAGGCCGATTCGGTCTGGCCGCCGCGGCTGCGGGATTTCAGAACCGGCACGACGACGGTCGCGCGCATGTCATCCCTGTGCTTGGCTGCCTCAGGGATGATCGAATCGTTCTTGGTATCGCGTGTCGAAATGACGGCTGATCCTGTTAGGACGCGGCTTCTTCACTCTCGAACATCTGCATCGGCTGACCCGGCATGATCGTCGAGATCGCATGCTTATACACCAGCTGCGAGTGGCCGTCACGGCGAAGAAGAACACAGAAATTGTCGAAAGAGGTAACAACGCCCGTGAGTTTCACGCCGTTGATCAAAAAGATTGTCAGGGAAATCTTTTGCTTGCGAACAGTATTGAGAAATAAGTCCTGCAGATTCTGAGAACGTTCCGCCATCGCGCCGCTTCTTTCTTTATTGCCGACCTGATCTGGCCGGTTGAATATTAATCAACCTCTCCATGCAAGACCGGCGGCACCCTCATTCCACCTGTCCAGCAAATCTTGGTATCAAATCGCAATCTTTTCCGCAACGTCGAAAAAGGCTTCGCGGACTTTCTGCGAGACGCTGCCGGGATGGCCGTTGGCAATGGCCTGGCCATCGACGGAAACGACCGGAAAACAAATACTTGTGGCTGCCGTCAGGAAAACCTCGCGGGCTGCGAGCATCTCTGAAACGGAGAAATTCCGCTCGGCGATCTTCAGGCCCAGCTTCGCTGCGACATCGATCAAGGTGGTACGGGTAATGCCGCGCAGAATGCCGTGTTCGGCCGGCCGCGTCACTAGCGTCCCGTCCTTATCGACGATCCAGACATTGGTTGCCGCCCCTTCCTTCACCATGCCGTCGCCGTCGACATAGATCGCCTCCTGGGCGCCGGCCTCCTTGGCCTGCTGGCGGGCCATGGCGTTCGGCAGCAGGCCGACGGACTTGATGTCGACGCGGTCCCAGCGGTTGTCGGTGACGGTGATCGCCTTGATGCCGTTGGCATTCTTGGCCGCGATGATCTTGGGATCGGTGCTCTTGGCGGTGATGACGAGCGACGGCGGCGTGCCCTCGACCGGGAAGACATGATCGCGCCGCGCGACGCCGCGTGTCACCTGCAGGTAGAAAAGCCCGTTGCGGACATGGTTGCGGCGCAAGGTCTCGCGAATGACCTGCGTCAGCGCCGCGCGGCTCATCGGCCATGCGATCCGCAATTCTCCGAGCGACCGGTCGAGACGGTTCAGATGGCGCGTGAGGTCGACGATATAGCCGTGGCGCACCTCGCAGACCTCGTAGACCCCGTCGGCGAACTGATAGCCGCGATCCTCGATATGGACGCTTGCATCGGAATGCTTGACGTAACGGCCGTTCACATAGGCAATTCTCGGCATGGGAAACCTGGTCTTCCGGGAAGCGATAAAGGGATACGGCGCGGCCCCCGCCGCGCCTGGTAGATCAAAAAGTGGAGCATGATGTTGCCCGAAAACCGCGGGCACTTTTCGGCATCATGCTCTAGACGCCGAGCGACTTCAGCTTGCGGTGCAGCGCCGAACGCTCCATGCCGACGAATTCGGCGGTGCGCGAGATATTGCCTCCGAAGCGGTTGATCTGGGCGATCAGATAATCCTTCTCGAACATCTCGCGGGCTTCGCGCAGCGGCAGCGTCATGATGTGATAGTCGTTCTTGGCCGAAACCTTGGGCAGCATGTCGCCCAGATCGGTCGGCAGCATGTCGGCGGTGATCGGCGCATCCGGCCCGTCGGTGCGGGCAAGAATCATCAGCCGCTCGATATTGTTGCGCAGCTGGCGGATATTGCCCGGCCAGTCATGGGCTTGCAGCACCGCCATGGCGTCGTCGCCGATGCGGCGCGGACGAATGCCGGCCTGTTCGGAAATCTGCCGCATCAGCTGGTCGACGAGGAAGGGAATGTCCTCGCGCCGCTCGGCCAGCGCCGGCACGCGCACCGGCACGACGGCGAGGCGATGATAGAGATCCTCGCGGAACCAGCCTTCAGCGATGCGGCTCTCGAGATTATAAGCGGTCGAGGAAATGATGCGGACATCGACCTTGACGCGCTTGGAACCGCCGACCCGTTCGAACTGCTGATCGACCAGCACGCGCAGGATCTTGTTCTGCGTCTCGCGCGGCATTTCGCCGACCTCGTCGAGATAGAGGATGCCGCGATGGGCTTCCTCGAGCGCGCCGATCTTGCGCGCCTGGCCGGGCGTGCCCTCGGTTCCGAACAGCGCCACTTCCATGCGATCGGGCGTGATGTTGGCGGCATTGATCGCCACGAAGGGGCCGTTGGCGCGGGCCGATTTCTTATGGATCATCCGCGCTACCAGCTCCTTGCCGGAGCCGGAGGCGCCGAGGATCATGATGCGGCTGTTGGTCGGTGAGACCTTCTCGATCGTCTGGCGCAGCTGCGAGACAGCGACCGAGGTGCCGATCAGCTCCAGGGCGTCGCCGGTGCGCCGCTTCAGCTCGGAAACCTCGCGCTTGAGTTTGGAATTTTCGAGCGCCCGTTCGGCGATCAGGATCAGCCTGTCGGCCTTGAATGGCTTCTCGATGAAATCGAAGGCGCCGCGTTTGATCGCCGAGACGGCGGTCTCGATGTTGCCGTGGCCCGAGATCATCACAACGGGCAGATCGGGATGGCGGGTCTTGATCTCGTCGAGCAGCGACAGACCGTCGAGCTTGCTGCCCTGCATCCAGATATCGAGGAAGATCAGCCGTGGCACGCGGTCGGAGATCGCCGCCAGCGCGCTGTCGCTGTCATGGGCGGTGCGTGTTTCGTGTCCCTCGTCGGAGAGAATGCCGGAAACGATCTCGCGAATATCGTGCTCGTCATCGACGACGAGAATATCAGAGGCCATAAACACTTTCCTTGTCATTGGCTGCGGGAGCAGCAGGCGTCGGATCCCGGCGTGGCAGATGCACGCGGATCATGGCCCCTCTTCCCCGGTCAAAATCGGCGGGCGCATCGTGCAGCTCGAGCTGCCCGCCATGTTCCTCGATGATCTTCTTGACGATGGCGAGGCCAAGGCCTGTGCCCTTCTCGCGCATCGTCATATAGGGCTCCAGAATGCTGTGGCGGTTCTCCACCGGCAGGCCGCGGCCATTGTCGATCACGTCGACGGTGAAGCGGTCGCGGCCGGCGTCGAGGGCGGCGCGCACGAGAATCTTGCGCTCGTCCCGTTCGCCGCTCGGGACGGCTTCAATCGCTTCCACCGCATTCTTGATGAGATTGCCGAAGGCCTGGCCAAGCATACGGCTGTCGAACAGGCCCTCCAACGGCTGATCACCGAAATCCTGCTGGAAGGCGACATGCTGGTTGCCCATCTCGCGCAGGAAGATCGCGTCGCGCAGAATCTCGCGCAGATCGCTCGGCTCCTTGGTCGGCTTTGGCATGCGGGCGAAGGCGGAGAATTCGTCGACCATGCGGCCGATATCGCCGACCTGGCGGATGATCGTATCGGTGCACTGGTCGAAAACGGTCCGGTCGTCCTGGTCGATCTGCTTGCCATAGCGTCGCTGGATGCGCTCGGCGGAAAGCTGGATCGGCGTCAGCGGGTTCTTGATCTCATGGGCGATACGCCGTGCGACGTCGCCCCAGGCGGTCGAACGCTGGGCGATGACGAGGTCGGTGATGTCATCGAGCGTAATCACGTAGGATTCGCTCATGTCGCGCACTTCCTCGCGGGTGACCTGGACGCTCAGCGTCCTGACCGTGCCGCCGCGCACCAGCGCGATCTGCTTGCGGAAATCGCCGCGATGGCGCACCGCCGCCTCGGTCAGCACCTGATCGACCTCCGGCGCAATGTCTCCCAGCTGCTTGCCGAGCATCGCGTCGGCCGACAATGACATCAGCGTCTCGGCCGAACTGTTGACGATGGCGATGCGTCGGTCCTGCTCGACGCCGATGACGGCGGCGGTAACACCCGAGAGCACCGCCTCGATGAAGCGCCGGCGGTCGTCGACCTCATCCTTGGCCTCGAGGATCTCGTCGCGCTGGGTGCGGATTTCCGAGATCATCTTGTTGAAGGTGCGCGACAGATTGGCGACGTCGCCATCGACGGCATGCACCGGCACGACGATATCCATATTGCCCGAGGCGACGCTGTCGGCGGCGGTGATCAGCAGCCGGATCGGCCGGACGATGCGGTCGGCGACGGCGATTGCCGTCCAGATCGCTGCCAAGAGCACGATGAGGGCGAAGCCGATGTATAGAACCGCGAAGGCGACCTGCAGCGAGAAACGATTGGCCTCCATCGAGCGGTATTCGGTGGCGTTCTCCTCCATCATGCGCATGGCGCCCATGACCTTGGGATCGACCGCGCGCACCGTATAGAGGAAGGTGCCCTGGATGGCATCGAGCTTGATGATGGCGCCGACAAGGTTGGTGACGCCGGGCGGGATCAGCGTCGGCTGGCCCGCCGCCGCCTTTTGCAGCGCGTCCTGCGGAATGGCCGGCAACGGTTTTTCCGTGGTGATATCGGCTTGGACGACCACCGAACCGTCGCTTTCGACCAGGAAGGCGCCGAGCAGGCCGCGCCCCCTCGCCTGTCGCGTCATCAACTCGGCGAAGCCCGTCCTGTCGAGACTGTAGAGGGCGCGGTTGCGCTCCAGGTCGTTGGCCATGGAAACCGTCTGCCCCTGCAGGTAGCTGGCGTTCTCCATCATGTAGGCCTGGCCGATATTGCGCGATGAGCTGACGATCGACTGGGTGCGCAGCGCAAACCAGCGGTCGAGGCCGGCATTCAGCGTAATACTGGCGAAGATGGCGACGAGGATCGCCGGCGTGATCGCGACGATCGAGAAGAGCACGACGATGCGGATATGCAGGCGTGCGGCCGCGCGACCACGTGTGCGCGCCTTGAGCAGCCTTGCCACCTCGCGGCCGATCAGCGCCAGCAGCGTCAGCACGAAGAAGGAATTGACGATGACCGAGGTGATGACGACATGCGAGGTCGGCGCAATCGGCGTCAGGCCCAGCAGTATGAAAAGTGTGATCGTGGCGCAGAGAAGCGCGCCGCCGGCGAGCACGAGGCCGGGCACGGCAAAGAGGGCGCGGCGATCGGTCACCGTCGTCACCGCCTCGCCCGCCGCCGCCGGCGCTACCCCATCCTGCGTCATTCGGCCTCTCTTCAGGCGGCACCCGCCGCCCTGCCCTCAATCGAAACCAAACAACGCCGGCTTAAGAAAGCCAGCGTCGGAACGACTCGATCGGGAGCGAAATGTCCAAAACCCTTGCGTGACCTTTAAGCAACGCATTGTGGCGAAAATGCAACGCGCCTTGTCACGTTGTCAAGCTCCGGTGGAGCCCCGCCTCGGACACTTTTGCGCGACACGCGTCAGAATCGACGTGGACCTTCCGGCTTGTTTCCAACAATCGCATCGATCCGCTCCATCACCTCAGGTGTCATCTTGTGCCGGTGCGAGAGGGCCGCGAGGTTGTCCTGCAGCTGGCTGGCACGTGAGGCGCCGAGAATGACTGTGGAGACGTTCGGATTGGTGAGGCACCAAAGAAGGGCGAGATGGGTGATCGACAAGCCGATCTCATCGGCGAGTTTTGCGAGCTGGCCGACCTGTTGGAGCTGGGCACGGCCGGCGTCGCTCGACCACTTCTCCTTCAGCCATTCATAGCCGGGCAGGTTCATGCGGCTGTCGGCCGGTAGGCCATTATTGTATTTGCCGGTCAGGACGCCCGAGGCGAGCGGCGACCAGATGGTGGTGCCGAGGCCGATAAGGTCATAGAGCGGCAGATAATCGGATTCGACCTTCTGGCGCTCGAAGATGTTGTACTGCGGCTGCTCCATCGTCGGCGGCGTGATGCGCAGGTCCCGGGCCACGGCGTAGGCTTCCGTCAGCTGCTGCGCCGACCATTCCGACGTCCCCCAATAGAGCACCTTGCCCTGGGCGACGAGATCGTGCATCGCCCGGACCGTTTCCTCGATCGGCGTATCGATGTCCGGGCGATGGCAGAAGTAGAGGTCGAGATAGTCGACCTGAAGCCGCTTGAGCGCCGCATGGCAGGCGTCGGTCACATGCTTGCGCGACAGGCCGCGCTGCGTCGGTTTCTCCCCTCCCCAGAAGACCTTGCTGGAGACGACGAAGCTGTCGCGGCTCCAACCGAGCGACTTCAGCGCCTCGCCCATGACGAGCTCGGACTTGCCGCTTTCGTATCCTTCGGCATTGTCGAAGAAGTTCACCCCGTTGTCGTAGGCAAGCTTCATCAGCTCGACGGCGTCACCGCCGTTCACCTGCTTGCCGAACGTGACCCATGAGCCGAAGGAGAACTCGCTCACCTGCAGGCCCGACTTTCCCAAACGACGATATTCCATCATCCAACTCCCAGACGTTATGACATGTGCGGGGCAACCGGCGTCGACGGCGCACGAGCGATCCGCGTAATCTATGGCATGAACAAAGATATACGAGGCTTAGCCCCCAAATCGACCGGCATGAAACACAATGTCGCAGCTCGCGTCAGCCCGGCTCGTAAAGAAAAAGGGCGCTCCGCGACTTAAGTCGGGGCGCCCATGGCATGCGGTCGAGGACAGTTGCGGCGGAAATCGACAGCAGCAACGGCAGATGAAGAGATTCGGAACGGATAGGCAACATGGAAGCGAAATTAAGGAGGTTGTGGCCGGTCGATCGGCCCATGTCATCCACCTGTTATCCACAGCTTATCCACAGGCGCGGCGGCGACGACCGCAGCAACTTCAAAGACATTTGCCCGGCGGCAAACAATAGCTCGCAAATACTATGTGACCATCGAATGACACTGCGCTTTTGTTTGCGGGCGCAGATACAAACCGCGATCCGGCTCGGATAGATTTACTCTGTTCCCGACCGTGGCGGCGGATACCGGGAGGAGGAGGCGGTGGGCCAACGAGGGGCTCACCGCCTTTTTCAGGCGGTGAGGGAGCTTCTATAAACAGAGACGCCCAATTCCCTGATTTTCTTGCGCAACGTGTTGCGGTTGAGGCCGAGAAGATCGGCCGCCTTGATCTGATTGCCGCGCGTTGCTGTGAGCGCAGCGAGAATCAGCGGATATTCCATCTCGGTCAGCACGCGGTCATAGAGGCCGGGCGGCGGCAGATTGTCCCCGAAGCCTGCGAAGTAGCACAGGCAGTTTGATCCAACGCAACGCTTGAACCCGGTATTCAGCGTATCCCTAAGAGCAGCTCCATAGTCATGGAGGATAATGGCTCAAAGAGGAGATGCAGAATGTCCATGTTCAGACTGCCAACTATCGCTCTGCTGGCCTTGCTCGGTGCCGCCGGTGCCATGGGCATCGCGTCCGCCCAGACGAAAAGTCCAGACTCGGCTCATTCGGAGGCTAAGCCCGCGGCCGAAGGATCGGAAATGATGCCCGGCATGATGGGCCGCAACATGATGTCATCGGACATGAATGAAGGAATGCGCATGATGGGGCCAATGCGCGGTCATATGATGAAGATCATGTTCGTCGTCGCCGATACTGATGGGGACGGCGCAATTTCTTTCCAAGAGTTGACCGCAATCCACAAACGCGTCTTCGAGGCGGTCGACGCAAACGATCACCGCAAAGTCACACCTGAAGAAATGCAGGCGTTTATGCAGAACATGTGACCGGCAGGCTCGGCATTTGCCACCCCATGTGAGCAGCCACCACCAACTCCAGGTGCGCAGCTCCTTCGGGGCTTGCCTTACGCGGCGGCGCCGTGCCGAGGCCAGAGAAACCGGAGCGCCGGCAATTGCGTTATATCAATGCCGACTTGCGACGAATGGAGATAGATCATTGCGATCGCGGCGGTCCGCGAGACATGGAGCAGGACATGACGGCACAATATTTTCTCCCGCTATCAACATATCCCGATTCAAGTTCAGGACTGATCATTTCGAACGCTGTAGCGTTTGCTGGGCACTATCGTGCAACTCTTCACGCCTGCGCGCTAAGGGTCGGGATTCCGCATATTCCCAACGCCTGGTCGTCGTTGCTGCTCGATACTCCAAAGATGATCGAGCATGCCGAGACTCTGAGCCGTGATCGTGCCGAAACGCTGATTGCAGCAGCGACCAACCTCGCAGCGAACGCCAAGGTTGAATTATCTTCCCGAACGGTCAAGACCACCTTGCCTCTATTGCACGAGACGGCAGCCACGGAAGCACGCTTCTTCGATCTGGCCATTCTCGAATGTGTCGCGGACGTTCCAGACACCCGTATTGTCGCCGAAGCGGTCCTATTCGGCTCCGGCCGGCCGGCCGTCATCTTGCCCAACAAGACCCTTGCAGGCCCAATCGACCATCTGGTCATCGCCTGGGACGGAAGCCGTGCCGCAGCTCGGGCCGTCAGCGATGCAAACCCATTCATTCACAAGGCCAAGCGGGTTTCGGTCCTATCCCTGACGGGCGAAAAACCGGTGCCGGAAACAACCGGGGCGCATCTCGCTGAGATCTTGGTTTCGACCGGCGTCAATGCAAGCGCAACGGTCGCTCGCTTTACGTCGTCATCGATCGGTCAGAGCATTCAACAAACAGCACTGGAACTGAGCGCCGATATGCTGGTCATGGGAGGATTTGGACACTCGAGATTGCGAGATTTCGTTCTGGGTGGAGCAACCGATGGCGTCTTGGAAAAGCCTCTGCTCCCGGTGCTCATGTCACATTGAAGGAAACTGCCCGCATGGGTCTGTGACCTGTTTCCGCCCGTTTCCGAGTCATAGCCGCCGGCGACGCCACGCTAAAACAGTATCCTGCAGTTGGCTCTTCGGACAAGGAAGCCTGGACACTCGCGGATCGAAAGCTACCTTGATTCGGATCAATGCGACGGACGCCCGACACGCCTAGCTTTGCCGCTTCCCGTCAGGGTCGAAATTCCCAGTAGAACACGGTGTCGGTCGCGAACATAAGGCCGGCTGGAGAGCGATCATGCAGAAGCAATCCTCCTCGCAAACGAGGCAGCATATCGAAAAGTACAAGGCGATCCTTGACCAACGCCGGCGCGAGCTGGAAACCCGCCTGCAAGCGATCGAGGATGATTTCGAAGAGCCTCGGAACCCTGACGATGATGATCGTGCCACAGAGCGAAATAACGATGAAGTCCTGGAAGAACTCGGCGAGGCTGGACAAAAGGAGCTCCTCGCCGTCCAAGCGGCATTGGACCGGATTGAAGCCGGAACTTTTGGCACATGTGTGAAATGCGGCAAGCCGATCGGCGAGAAGAGGCTTGACGCCGTCCCCCACACACCTTTCTGTCAGTCTTGCGCTCAGTCGTTTTGAAACCTGAGTTGCAAGGTCACCATGCTCATGAAGCGCTTGGCCAGCTCATCAGCCGGCGCGTGCCCTGATGAGCCATTCATGAGCGTTATCGCGACCGGAAGGATGCGCCTTCGACGTCCCTCCGCAGCACCGTGCAAGCCCGAACACGCTCAGGCGGTGCGGGAGCTTCTGTAAACAGAGACGCCCAATTCCCTGATTTTCTTGCGCAACGTGTTGCGGTTGAGGCCGAGAAGATCGGCCGCCTTGATCTGATTGCCGCGCGTTGCCGTGAGCGCCGCGAGGATCAGCGGATATTCCATTTCGGTCAGCACCCGGTCATAGAGACCCGGCGGCGGCAGGTTTTCGCCGAAGCTGGCGAAATAGGTGCGCATGTTCTCCTCGACGGCCTGGGCGATCGTCATCGAGCCGTTGCGGATCGGCCCCTTGTCGATCGGGCTGTCGGGTACGTCGGAGCGCAGTTCGGCATCGATGATCTCGCGGCTGATGACATCCTGCGGATAGAGCGCCATCAGGCGGCGGATGAGATTTTCCAGCTCGCGCACATTGCCCGGCCAGGCATAGGCCTTCATCAGTTCCAGCGCCTCCTGATCGAAGCGTTTGGAGCCGAGGCCTTCCTTTTCGGCCTGCTGGATGAAATGCCGCACGAGATCGGGAATGTCCTCGGCGCGGTCGCGCAGCGGCGGCAGGCGCAGCGGCACGACATTCAGGCGGTAGTAAAGATCCTCGCGGAAGAGGCCCTGGTTGATCGCCTGCTTCAGATCCTTGTTGGTGGCGGCGACGATGCGCACATCGGTGCGGATCGGCGTGCGGCCGCCGACGGTGGTGTATTCGCCCTGCTGCAGCACGCGCAGGAGCCGGGTCTGCGCATCCATTGGCATGTCGCCGATTTCATCGAGAAACAGCGTGCCGCCTTCTGCCTGTTCGAAACGTCCGGTCGAGCGGGTCTGCGCGCCGGTGAAGGCGCCTTTCTCATGGCCGAAGAGCTCGGATTCGATCAGGTCGCGCGGGATGGCCGCCATGTTGATCGCGACGAAGGGGCCGTTGCGGCGCTTGCCGTAATCATGCAGCGCGCGGGCGACAAGCTCCTTGCCGGTGCCGGATTCGCCGGTGATCATCAGCGTCAGGTCCGTCTGCATCAGGCGGGCGAGCACGCGGTAGATTTCCTGCATTGCCGCCGAGCGGCCGACGAGCGGCATGCCGTCTTGCATATCCTCTTCGAGCTTGGCGGGCTTGCGCTTCGGCTCGGCGAGCGCCCGACCGATAATGCCGATCAGCTCGGTCAGGTCGAAGGGCTTCGGCAGATAGTCGTACGCCCCCTTCTCGGAAGCTTTGATCGCCGTCATGAAGGTGTTCTGCGCGCTCATGACGAGCACCGGAAGATCCGGACGCGCCTTCTTGATGCGCGGCAACAGGTCGAAGGCGTTTTCGTCAGGCATCACCACGTCGGTGACGACAAGATCGCCCTCGCCCGCCGAAATCCAGCGCCAGAGGGTAGCGGCGTTGGAGGTGATGCGCACATCATAGCCGGCGCGGCTCAAAGCCTGGTTGAGCACGGTCCGGATGGCCGCATCATCATCTGCAACGAGGATCGTGGCTGTCATCGAGAAGGTCCTGTCGAGCTTACGGAAGAAGCATCCTCGAGCGAAACGTCCTTCGACGCCGGCATGAGAACGCGGAAAGTCGTGCGGCTGTTCTGGCTGTCGCATTCGATGATGCCGCCGTGATCACCGATGATCTTGGCGACCAGCGCCAGGCCGAGACCGCTGCCGTTCGTCTTGGTGGTGATGAAGGGATCGAAGAGATGCGGCAGCAGATCGGCGGGAACGCCGGGGCCGTTGTCGTGGACGCAGAACTCCAACGGCAGCGAGATCTTTTCGCGCGTGCCGGCGACGGAAAGGCGGATGCCGGGGCGATAGGCGGTCGTCAGCATGATCTCGCCGTCCGGCCGGTCGCCGACCGCTTCGGCGGCGTTCTTCACCAGATTGAGGAAGACCTGGACGAGCTGGTCGCGATTGGCATAGACGGCCGGCAGCGACGGATCATAACTCTCGGTCACGCGGATGTTGCGGGCAAAACCGGCCTTGGCGACGGCCTTCACGTGATCGAGCACGGAATGGATATTGACCGGCATGCGGTCGACCGGGCGTTCGTCGGAAAAGACTTCCATGCGGTCGACCAGCGAGACGATGCGGTCGGTTTCGTCGCAGATCAGCCGGGTCAACGCCCGGTCGTCGTCGACCGCGGACTGTTCGAGCAGCTGGGCGGCGCCGCGGATGCCGGAGAGCGGATTCTTGATCTCATGCGCCAGCATCGAAGCGAGGCCGGTCACCGAGCGGGCAGCGGCGCGATGCGTCAACTGCCGGTCGATTTTGTCGGCCATCGATCGTTCCTGGAAGACGATGACGACGGCGCCGGGCTCGCTGATCACGGGGGCGACATAGAGGTCAACGAGCTTGTCCTGACCGAGCCGTGGCGAGCTCAGATCGACGCGATATTCATTGACCGGCGCCTTGCGCTCGCGCACCTGATCGATCAGGGCAAGCAGCGGACTGCCGAAGGGGATGAAGGTCGAGATCCGGTATCGCGCCAGATGCGAGGCGCTGGCGCCGAAAAAGGCCTCCGCCTCCCAATTGGCGAAAGCGACGAAGCCGGATTCGTCCACCATGACGACCGGGTTCTGGATGGCGTTCAGCACGGCCATGGCGACGGTTCCGCCGGTCTGATCGGGCGGAGATATCGTATCCTTCGTCATGCCGCCTCCCGGCTGTCGACAAGAGCTGCATCAAGCGCATCGTAAAGGCGTGCGGCCACCTCGCCCGGATCGCGCGAGGTCATGATCACGGCCTTCTCGCCGCCGGCCAGTGCGGGCGCAAAACGCTCGAGATACCAGCCGAGATGCTTGCGGGCATGGCGGATCGCCACCGCCTCGCCGTAGAAATCGAGCATCATCCGGTAATGCTCGACGGCGATATCGGCAATGTCTTCGCGTCGCGGCTCCGCCGCACCGGCAAGCACGCCGGCATGCCACGGCCTGCCCTGGCACCCCCTGCCGATCATGACGGCATCGGCGCCGGAGCGGCGCAATATTTCCTGCGCATCCGCGGCGGTTTCGACATCGCCATTGGCGATCAGCGGAATGGAGATGACGTCGCGAACGGAACGGATCGCATCCCAATCGGCGCGACCTTCGTAAAACTGCATGCGGGTGCGCCCATGAATGGTGACGAGCTGAATGCCGGCGGCTTCGGCGCGGCGCGCAATGTCGGGCGCGTTGATGGAATTCTCGTCCCAGCCGAGGCGCATCTTCAGCGTCACCGGAATGTCGACGGCCTTGACCGTCGCTTCGATCAGGCCGAGCGCGTGATCGGGATCGCGCATCAGCGCCGAGCCGGAGTAGCCGCCGATCACTTTCTTTGCCGGACAGCCCATATTGATGTCGATGATATCGGCGCCATGATCGGCGGCGATCTTAGCCGCCTCCGCCATCCAGTGCGCGTCCCGGCCGGCAAGCTGCACCATGTGCGGCCGAAATCCCGCCGCCCTGAGCCGCGCCCAGGATTCGGATGTGTCGTTGATCAGTTCGCGGCTCGCCACCATTTCGGTGACGACGAGGCCGGCGCCGAAGCGCCAGGCCAGCTCGCGGAAGGGCATGTCCGTGACTCCGGACATCGGCGCCAGCACCACGCGATTCCGCACGGATACATCTCCGATTCGGAAAGGCGCTGCGAGGTCGTTGGAAATCAAATGATTATCTTTCAGGCATACCATGGGGCTGCATTATTTTTAGCCATAGATCCATGGCTTTGCCAAGGGGGCTCGGATCGGAATCGATATTTTTTGGGCAGATGCTGGAAAAGGCCAAAGCAAGAGGTTAGAGCACTCCGGTCAATTCCGCATATTTTAGGGGATTTATGCTGCAAATGCCGTCCAAGCAACCGATATCGGCTGGAATTGTCATCGTTGCCGCCGGCCGCGGCGAGCGTGCCGGATCCTCCAAGGAAGGTCCCAAGCAATATCGCCTGATCGGCGGCAAGCCGGTTATCGTCCATACGCTTGAAAACTTCATGACATGGGGGCCGGCGACCGAGATCGTCGTCGTCATTCATCCCGATGACGAGGCGCTGTTTGCCAAGGCGTTCCGCCATATCATTTCGGCAACGCCGATCGAAATGGTGCATGGCGGCCCGACGCGGCAGCAATCGGTGCTGGCCGGTCTTCGATACCTCAGGGACAAGCATGTCAGCCACGTGCTGATTCACGATGCGGTGCGACCCTTCTTCGACCACGCGCTTCTCGACCGCATTGCCGAAACGCTTGGAAGCGGCGCGGCGGCGGTGCTGCCGGCCATGCCGGTAGCCGATACGCTGAAACGTGCAGATGGCGCCGGCACGGTGCTGGCAACGGTTTCGCGCGAGCAGCTTTACGCGGCGCAGACGCCGCAATCCTTCGCCTTCGAAACGATTCTCGATGCGCATGAGAAGGCGGCGGCGAGCGGGCGGAGCGATTTCACCGACGACGCGTCGATCGCCGAATGGCTGGGCATTCCGGTGACGATCGTCGAGGGCACGGCCGACAACGTCAAGCTGACGGTCAAGAGGGATATTGCCATGGCCGACGACAAGCTGTCGTCGTCGCTGCTTCCCGATGTGCGCACCGGCAATGGCTACGATGTGCACCAGCTCGAAGCGGGCGACGGCGTGACCCTGTGCGGCGTATTCATTCCGCACGATCAGAAGCTCAAGGGCCATTCCGATGCCGATGTCGCGCTGCATGCGTTGACGGACGCGCTGCTCGCCACCTGCGGCGCCGGCGATATCGGCGATCATTTCCCGCCATCCGACCCGCAATGGAAGGGAGCGGCTTCGCGGATCTTCATCGAGCATGCCGCGCGGATCGTGCGCGAACGCGGCGGCACGATCATGAATGCCGATGTCTCGCTGATCGCCGAGGCGCCGAAGGTCGGCCCGCATCGGGAGGCCATGCGGGCGAACCTGTCGGAATATCTCGGCATCGATCTCGAGCGCTGCTCGGTCAAGGCGACGACCAACGAGACGATCGGCTTCGTCGGCCGGCGCGAAGGCATCGCGGCAATCGCCACGGCGACCGTCGTTTATCGTGGGAGGAAATGATGAGCCTCTTTCCCGAGGATATCCATTCGGCGGCAGCGGCAATTATCCGCGACTTCGCCGCCGCCCGACTAATGGTGTCGGCGGCAGAATCCTGCACCGGCGGGCTGATATCAGGCGCGCTGACGGAGATATCCGGCTCATCCGCCGTCGTCGACCGTGGCTTCGTTACCTATACGAATAGCGCCAAGACCGAGCTGCTCGGGGTGCAGGCGCGAACATTGCTGCGTTTCGGCGCAGTCTCCGAGGAGACCGCCCGGCAGATGGCGCACGGCGCCCTCTTCCGCTCGCGCGCCGACATCGCCGTCGCCGTCACCGGCATTGCCGGCCCCGGCGGCGGTTCGGCCGAAAAACCGATTGGCCTCGTGCATCTTGCCGCGAAATCGCGCAGCGGCGCGCTCATCCACCGCAAAATGCTCTATGGCGACATCGGCCGCAGCGAGGTTCGGCTGGCAACGGTCAGGACGGCACTCGAGATGCTTCGTTTGCTCCTCACGCACTGATGTGCCTGCAACCGGCCGTCAGGCTGGAGCGTAGATCTTGCTCGCGCGCGTTTCGAAGGCTTCGGTGAACATGCGGAAGGCGCGGTCGAACATCGAGCCCATCAACGCGCCGAGGATGCGGCTTTTGAATTCGTAATCGATGAAGAAATTGATGGTGCAGCCGCCCGCCGGCGTCTCGGCGAAATGCCAGCGATTGTCGAGATATTTGAACGGGCCGTCGATATATTTGACCTCGATGACGCGCTCGGCCCGGTTCAAGAGCACCTGGGTCGTGAAGGTCTCGCGGATCGCCTTGTAGCCGACGGTCATATCGGCCACGAGCAGGATCTTGCCGTCACGCTCCTTGCGGCTTCTGACCGACAGCGCCTCGCAAAGCGGCAGGAACTCGGGATAACGTTCGACATCGGCAACGAGATCGAACATCTGGTCGGGCGTATGCGTTACGGAACGGTGCGTTTCGAAGTGCGGCATAGGCGGCACTTAATCGGGCGGGCCGAGAAGATCAAGAAGCTCGCGCATCTGGGCCCGGGATTTTAGCTCAAGAACCGGCACGTCGGGGCCGTGCTCGGCGATGCCGGCGACGAGGCGGGGCGCTAATTTCTCCTCGAAGGTCCAGATGAAGCGGAGGAATTCCAAATCGATCTTCTCGATACAGCCCGGCGCCATTTCGGGGCGAGTACGGCCGATCCATTTCGGCCACCGGCTGATTGCGCCCCACATGCAGACGAGCCGCTGCATGCGGACCCACACGACGAAATCGGTGCGCGGCAACCGAATGTCCAAGGAAGACGGATTCGTGCCGTCCATGATCCAACGTTCTTCGAGGATCCGGGTGGCGATGATCATTCTCTGCTCGACCCTGTCGCGCGTGACCCAGCCGGGAAGCCAATAGACGTCGCGGTCGAGCGAAATGTAGGAAAGCCCGAAGCGCCTGGCGATCTCCAGCGACAGCGTCGATTTGCCGCCGCCCGAGCAGCCGATGACAAGGATGCGGCGGGCCGTACGGATATGCTCTGCCGCCTGTTTAAGATCGGTGATCTGCTGATGCGATCCATCATGCAACTCCCTCGAGCCAGACGTGCGTTTCGCCGGCGCGACTCAAGCGCCAAGAGCGGCGAACCGGCTAGCTGCTTTGTGCGATCTTATGATGACGGTGGAATTTGCAAGGCCGTGATCGCGAAGTGCTGCCTCGATCAGAGGTGCGACATTGCGCTCGAAATTCCAGATATAGACAAGCAATTCCAGCGAAAGGCGTTCGGGGCAGCCGGCAGGCAGTTCGGGGCGGTTGCGCCTAAAATAACGGAATGCTCTCGAGACCGCGCCGTACAGGCATGCATATTTGGACAGCCGAAGCCAAATGACGGCGTCGGCGCGCGGCAGGCGAAGATGGAAGAGTTTGAGGCCGGTTCCATCCATGATCCAGCGTTCTTCCGCAACCGCCTTGGCGATCAGGCGGTCGATCTCTTCGCGCGGTCTCTTTCGCCAGCCCGGCAGCCAGTAGAAGTCTCGGTCCATGGAGATGTAATCAAGGTCGTGCGCGCGCGACAGCCGCTTGGCGAGCGTGCTTTTGCCGCTGCCAGGGCAACCGATCACCAGGATACGGTCGGCTTCGGCCAGTGTCGATGTCAATCCGGAAGTGATGTTCATCGTCGGTCGCCCAAAGAAAAACCGCGGCAAAAATCGCCGCGGTTCAATCAAAAAGCAAGTACCAGATGTTACTCGGCCGCCATCAACAGCTTCTTCTCGCGCGCCGCTCTCAGCCTTGCAAAGTCGTCGCCGGCATGGTGCGAGGAGCGGGTCAGCGGGCTGGAGGCGACCATCAGGAACCCCTTGCTGTAGGCGACCGTCTCGTAGGATTTGAATTCCTCAGGGGTGACGAAGCTTTCGACCTTGTGGTGCTTGCGGGTCGGCTGCAGGTACTGGCCGATGGTCAGGAAATCGACATCGGCGGTGCGCAGGTCGTCCATCAGCTGCAGCACCTCGTTGCGCTCCTCGCCGAGGCCGACCATGATGCCCGACTTGGTGAACATGGTCGGATCGAGTTCCTTCACCCGCTGCAGCAGGCGGATGGAGTGGAAGTAGCGGGCGCCGGGGCGAACCGTCAGATAGTTGCCGGCAACCGTTTCCATGTTGTGATTGAAGACATCGGGCTTGGCGGCGACGACACGTTCCAGCGCACCCGGCTTCTTCAGAAAGTCGGGCGTCAGGATCTCGATCGTCGTTGCCGGCGAGGCGGCGCGAATCGCCCAGATCACCTTTTCGAAGTGTTCGGCGCCGCCGTCCTCGAGGTCGTCGCGGTCGACCGAGGTGATGACGACGTGGGAAAGGCCCATCTCCTTGACGGCCTTGGCAACATTTTCCGGCTCTGCCATGTCGAGCGCGTTCGGCTTGCCGGTGGCGACATTGCAGAAGGCGCAGGCGCGGGTGCAGATCTCGCCCATGATCATAAAGGTGGCGTGCTTCTTGTCCCAGCACTCGCCGATATTCGGGCAGCCGGCCTCCTCGCAGACGGTGACGAGCTTATGCTCCTTCACGATCGCCCGCGTCTCGGCATAACCGTTGGAGGTCGGCGCCTTGACGCGGATCCAGTCCGGCTTGCGCATGACTTCCGTATCCGGCCGATGCGCCTTCTCGGGATGGCGCACGCGCTTGGCGTCGGGATTGATCGTATCGAGAATGGTTACCATTGCAGTTTCAGCTTTCCGTCGCCCTTAAAGCGGCATCATCTCTTGATCTAGCGCCGCACCAGCCGCGCGAGGAATATCAGCAGGCAGGCGCCAAGGAAACCCGTCACGAAATAACCGAGCCGTCCGCCGGCGAGCTGGAGGTGGAATTGGGCGAGGATGGCGGTGGCGACGACCGAGCCGACGATGCCGAGCACGATGTTCAGGAAAATCCCATATCGCGCCTCCATCAGCTTGCCGGCGAGCCAGCCTGCAAGCCCGCCGATGATGATTGCCGAAATCCAGCCCACGTCTTCCATGCCTTCCCTTCCCCCTAAGCGACTGCCCTGGCAACCAGCACCACGATGATCGCGCCGACGGTGGCGTGGATGATCTGCACGACCAGCGCGTTTTCAATGCCCAGCGAAATGCCAAGCGCGCTGAACAGATAGCCGCCGACGAAGGCGCCGATGATGCCGCTGAGAAGACACCTGATCAGCCCGCCGCCACCAACGACCAGGCTTGCGAGGAAGCCCGCCACCAGACCGATCAGCAAAAACACCAGCAACGCCTGCGTCTCCATAGACATGAGGATTTCCTTTCGCTTTTTCCACTCCCGGAGTGGCTTTCCACTCCTGGAGTAAATTTCCACCCCGGACAAAGAGGGCGGCCCCGGAAATTATCAAGCGTTCAGCACGCGGCCATAGGCATCGAGCACCGCTTCCTTCATCGTCTCGGAGACTGTGGGATGCGGGAAGATCGTGTGCATCAGCTCTTCCTCTGTCGTCTCGAGGTTCATCGCGACGACGAAGCCTTGAATGAGTTCGGTCACTTCGGCGCCGACCATGTGGGCGCCGAGCAGTTCGCCGGTCTTCTTGTCGAAAATCACCTTCACCATGCCCTGGTCTTCGCCAAGCGCGATCGCCTTGCCGTTGGCGGCGAAGGAGAAGCGGCCGACGCGGATATCGCGGCCCAGCTCCTTGGCCTTGGCTTCGGTGAGGCCGACGGAAGCGACCTGCGGATTGCAATAGGTGCAGCCCGGAACCTTGCCCTTGTCGGTCGGATGGACATTCGGTAGGCCGGCGATCTTTTCGACGCAGACGACACCCTCATGCTCGGCCTTGTGCGCCAGCATCGGCGGGCCGGCGACGTCGCCGATGGCATAGATGCCGGCGATGTTGGTCTTGCCGTAACCGTCGGCGACGACGCAGCCGCGGTCGGTCTTGATGCCGAGCGCTTCCAGGCCGAGATTTTCGATATTGCCCTGAACGCCGACGGCCGAAATCATCCGGTCGGCAGTGATCTGCTGCACCTTGCCGTCTGACGTCTCGACATGGGCGGTGATGCTGCCGGCACCCTTCTCGACCTTGGTGACCTTTGCGCTGGTGAAGATCTTCAGGCCGCGCTTCTCCAGCTGCTTGCGGGCAATCGCGGTGATTTCGGCATCCTCGACCGGCATGATGGTCGGCATTACTTCGACAACCGTCACGTCGACGCCCATCGAGCGGTAGAAGCTGGCGAATTCGATGCCGATTGCACCCGAACCCATGACGATCAGCGATTTCGGCAGCGCGTGGGGCTTCAGCGCCTCGAAATAGGTCCAGATCAGCTTGCCATCGGGCTCGATGCCGGGGAGCGCGCGCGGGCGGGCGCCGGTCGCGATGATGATGTGCTTGGCGTTATAGGTGCCCTCGCCCTTGGCGTTCTTCGGCAGCGGATGCTGCGGCTCGACAACCGGCTTCGACGACTTGCCGACGACGATCTCACCGGGCTTCGTGATCTTTGCCTCACCCCAGATGATGTCGATCTTGTTCTTCTTCATCAGGAAACCGACGCCGGCATTGAGACGGGCTGAGACGGCGCGCGAGCGGCCGACAACGGCCTTGGCGTCCGGCTTGACCGAGCCTTCGAGAACGAGACCGAAATCCTTGAAGTGGTTGGCGTGATCGAGCACTTCTGCCGAGCGCAGCAGCGCCTTGGTCGGGATGCAACCCCAGTTCAGGCAGATGCCGCCCATATGCTCACGCTCGACGATCGCCGTCTTCAGGCCGAGCTGGGCCGCGCGGATGGCGGCGACATAGCCGCCGGGACCGGAGCCGATGATGATGACGTCGTAGGATTCAGCCATGTGTGTCCTGCCCTTTGTTTACGCTGCGCCGCGGGTCATGAGCACCCACGCGTGTCTCTTGCTGTTTTCGAAGAGAGGCACGGCATCAGCGCGCGCAGCCTCCGAGAATCCGTTTCTTCCATAAAGCGACAGAGCCGCCTCGTTATCACTTGCGGTAATGAGACTGACGGGCCGGCGATCGGCCCTGTCGATCTGATCCTCCAGCAACGTTCGCCCGATGCCGATGCCACGCAGATGGCGATAGACGCCGAGGCTGCCGATGAACCAGCTTCCCACAACCGTCTTCTGCAAGGCAAGCATCGGCGCGGTCGCCGGGATCGTCGCCTCGATATCGCCTATGCCTTCATCCAGCGCATGGCCGATCGCCACACCGGCAATCTCGCCATAGGCCTCGGCGATGACGGCATCCCGCCAGCCGCCGAGGGCTTCCTCCTCACTCATTTTCAGCCGCCCCCGCTCCAAAGGCGTGTCGCTTATGCCGCTCGCCACATCGGCGAACCAGAGCCAGGAGGCAAACCCATGCGAGGCGATATCCGCCAGAATCGCCAGCTCCGAGGCATCCCGCCGTGAGGCCTGCCGCAGCGCGATGAAGGCGGTCATATCCTCAGATCCCCAGCATCATCCGCACGATCGATTCCAGCCCGCGTCCGAGCGCACGGGTGTTTTCCGCATCGAGATGAATGCCGTCGATCGGCGTGGTCCTGGCGACGGAATTGCCGTCGAAAAAGCCGCAGCCGAGTTCGTCGGCGAGATCACGATAGAGCGTCGCAAGCTTGGCCGATTCCTCGATGCCGCCGGGAAAGGATGCGGCGAAGGGCACGTTGCCCGTCGCGCAGATCGCCGGCGGCGCCACGATCAGGATCTCCGGTCCGTCGAATTCGAAGGGCCAGGCATGATTGCGGATCAGCCGCACGAGGCGGCTGATGCCCTGGCAGGCCGCAAAGGCCGAACCCGCCACAACCGGCTTCATGTCGTTGGTGCCGAGCAGGAGGATGACGAGATCGAGCGGCGCATGCGTCTGCAGGATCGTCGGCAGGACGCGCGCACCGTTGCGGTCGCAATCGGCGAGATGGTCGTCAAAGGCGGTGGTGCGACCGTTCAGCCCTTCGGCGATGATGCGCGCCTCGCTGCCGAGCGCTGCCTGAAGCACGCTCGGCCAGCGATTCTTGTACTCATGGCGGCCGATCGTCTCGGCGTCATAACCCCAGGTCAGCGAATCGCCATAGCAAAGAACGGTCTTGGTCATTTCCGCCTCCGCCCACCTATCAGACGAGCATGCCCATCGGGTTCTCGATGTAGCCCTTGAAGGCCTGGAGCAGCTCGGCGCCGAGCGCACCGTCGACGCAGCGATGGTCGGTCGAGAGCGTGACGCTCATGACCGTGGCGATGGCCATTTCGCCGTTCTTGACGACGACCCGCTGTTCGCCGGCACCGACCGCGAGGATCGTCGCATGCGGCGGGTTGACGACGGCTGCAAAGTTCTTGACGCCCATCATGCCCATGTTGGAGACCGAGCTGGTGCCGCCCTGATATTCCTCGGGCTTCAGCTTGCGGTCCTTGGCCCGCTTGCCGAGATCGCGCATCTCGTTGGAGATGACAGACAGCGTCTTCTGCTCGGCCTTGCGGATGATCGGGGTGATCAGGCCGCCGGGGATCGAGACGGCGACGCCGACATCGGCGTGCTTGTGCTTGACCATGTTGCTGTCGGTCCAGGAGACGTTGGCATCCGGAACATCGCGCAGCGCCAATGCCATGGCCTTGATGACCATGTCGTTGACCGAGAGCTTATAGGCCGGAGCGTTGTCCTTGCGGGGAGCCGCATCGTTGAGCTGGGCGCGCAGCGCCATCAGCGCATCGAGCTCGCAATCGACGCTGACGTAGAAATGCGGGATCGTCTGCTTGGATTCGACCAGGCGCCGGGCGATCGTCTTGCGCATGCCGTCATGCGGCACGAGCTCGTAGGAGCCCGGCTCGAAGAGCTTGAGCACGGCGTCATCGGAAGCGCCCTTCGGCGCTGCGGCGGCCGGCGCAGCAGCTGCGGCAGCCTGCGGAGCAGCAGCAGCCGGTGCGGCGACAGGTTTGGCGCCACCGCCGGCAACGGCGGCTTCGACGTCGCTCTTGACGACACGGCCATGCGGACCGGAGCCGGCGACCGCCGAAAGGTCGATGCCGGCTTCCCTCGCGAGCCTGCGAGCGAGCGGCGAAGAAAAGGTGCGGTTGCCGCCGGCTGAGACTGCCGCGGCGGGCGCAGCAGCCGGAGCGGGCTCAGCCTTCGCCGGTGCAGCCTCGGCCTTCGCAGCCGGAGCGGCTTCAGCCTTCGCCGGAGCGGCGGAGCCGGCGCCGCTTGCGGCAGCGGCGACATCTTCGCCATCGGCGGCAAGAACGGCGATCAGCGCATTGACCTTGACACCTTCGGTGCCGGCGGCAACGACGAGCTTGGCGACCGTGCCTTCATCGACGGCTTCGACTTCCATCGTCGCCTTGTCGGTCTGGATCTCGGCGATCACATCGCCTGACTTGACCTTGTCGCCTTCCTTGACCAGCCACTTGGAAAGATTGCCTTCCTCCATGGTCGGAGAGAGGGCGGGCATCGTGATATTGATCGGCATCGAGATACCCTCCCCTTATTTGTAGCAAACAGCCTTCACCGCATCGACGACTTCGCCGACGTTCGGAAGCGCCAGCTTTTCGAGATTGGCGGCGTAAGGCATCGGCACGTCCTTACCCGCAATCGTCAGGATCGGCGCATCGAGATAATCGAAGGCCTGCTGCATGACGCGGGTGGCGATTTCGGTGCCGACGGAGGACTGCGGATAACCTTCCTCGACGGTGACCAGGCGGCCGGTCTTCTTGACCGATTCGATGACCGTCGGAAGGTCCATCGGGCGGATGGTGCGAAGGTCGATCAGTTCGACGTCGATGCCGATCTTTTCGAGTTCGGCAACCGCCTTCGTCGCATAGGTCATGCCGATGCCGAAGGAGACGACCGTGGCGTCCTTGCCCGAACGATGGATACGGGCCTTGCCGATCGGCAGGACGAAATTATCGAGCTTCGGCACCTCGAAGTGCTGGCCGTAGAGAATTTCATTTTCGAGGAAGATGACCGGGTTCGGATCGCGGATGGCCGCCTTCAGCAGGCCCTTGGCGTCGGATGCCGTGTAGGGCATGACGACCTTCAGGCCGGGGATTGCGCTGTACCAGGCCGCGTAATCCTGGCTGTGCTGGGCGCCGACGCGGGCGGCCGCACCGTTCGGGCCGCGGAAGACGATCGGAGCGCCCATCTGGCCGCCGGACATATAGAGCGTCTTGGCAGCCGAGTTGATGATGTGGTCGATCGCCTGCATGGCGAAGTTGAAGGTCATGAATTCGACGATCGGGCGAAGGCCGGCCATGGCGGCGCCGACGCCGACGCCGGCAAAGCCGTGTTCGGTGATCGGCGTGTCGATGACGCGGCGGGGGCCGAATTCCTGCAGCAAGCCTTGAGTGACCTTGTAGGCGCCCTGATATTCGGCGACTTCCTCGCCCATGACGAAGACGTCCTCACTGGCGCGCATCTCTTCGGCCATGGCGTCGCGGAGCGCTTCGCGCACGGTCATCGACACCATTTCGGTGCCGGCAGGGATTTCCGGGTCGTTCGGAACGGCAGCCTTGGGCTCTGCGGGAACGGGAGCAGCAGCCGAACCGCTATTGGTCGGCTTTTCTTCCTGGGCAACCTGGGGAGCAGCGACCGGCGCCGGCTGAGCAGCAGCAGGAGCGGTGGAAATCGCGTCGGCCGATTCGCCATCCTGCAGCAGCACGGCGATCTTGGTGTTGACCTTGACGCCTTCTGTGCCGGCATCGACGAGCAGCTTGCCGATGACGCCCTCGTCGACGGCTTCGACTTCCATCGTCGCCTTGTCGGTTTCGATTTCAGCAATCACGTCGCCGGAGGTGACCTTGTCACCTTCCTGCTTCAGCCATTTGGACAGCGTGCCTTCTTCCATCGTCGGAGAGAGGGCGGGCATGAGGATATCGATAGGCATGGGTTCCCTCCCCCGATTAGAGCAGAATGTCGGTGTAGAGCTCGGATGCATCCGGCTCCGGATCGGCCTGGGCGAAATCGGCGCTGTCGGCGACGATGTCGCGGACATCCTTGTCGATCGCCTTCAGATCGTCTTCCGAGGCCCAGCCCTTTTCGATGAGGCGCGCCTTGACCTGCTCGATCGGATCCTGCTCGGAGCGCATCTTCTGCACTTCTTCCTTGGAACGATATTTCGCCGGGTCCGACATGGAGTGGCCGCGGTAACGATAGGTCAGCATTTCGAGAATGATCGGGCCCTTGCCGGAGCGGCAATGTTCGAGCGCCTCGTCGGCCGCCGCCTTGACGGCGCGGACGTCCATGCCGTCGACCTGGATGCCGGGGATGCCGAAGCCGGAGCCGCGCAGCGAGTAGTTCGACTGCGCGGTGGCGCGGGCCGTCGACGTGCCCATGGCGTAGCGGTTGTTCTCGACGATATAGACGATCGGCAGCTTCCAGAGAGCGGCCATGTTGAAGCTCTCGTAGACCTGGCCCTGGTTGGCGGCGCCGTCGCCGAAATAGGCGATCGCGACATTGCCGTTGCCGCGGTAATTGTTGGCAAAGGCAAGGCCGGTTCCGAGCGAAACCTGGGCGCCGACGATGCCGTGACCGCCGTAGAAATGCTTTTCTTTCGAGAACATGTGCATCGAGCCGCCCTTCCCGTGGGAATAGCCGCTGCGGCGCCCGGTCAGCTCGGCCATGACGCCGCGCGCTTCCATGCCGGTTGCGAGCATATGGCCGTGGTCGCGATAGGCGGTGATGACCTGGTCGCCTTCCTTCTGCGCCATCTGCATGCCGACGACGACAGCTTCCTGACCGATGTAGAGATGGCAAAAGCCGCCGATGAAGCCCATGCCGTAAAGCTGACCGGCCTTCTCCTCGAAGCGGCGGATCAGTAGCATCTCGCGATAGGCCTTGAGTTCCTCATCCCGATCGAAGTCGGCTACCGGGCCTCCATTCGATGCTTTGGCTGCTGGTTTTGCTGCAGTTTTGCGGCTGGAAACGGTCGCGGTCTTTCGCGGCGCCATTCAACCCTCCCTATGGGTTTGTCGTTTCTCGGTGGCGCGTACCATAGGGAAGAAATTTGACCACAGCAATGCCATAATTGCATGGCTCGTATTCGACACTAAACTATTGGAAATAAAAAATAAATTTGAATTAACCGAATTCCGGTTAATTGGAATAGTGGTTGAATATGACGATCTCGTCCGCACGCGACATATTCAGCTGATATCGCGCCTTTTCATCCAACATGTCCTTGTCGAGCGAACCGTCACTGAGGAGCGCGACCTGACCTTCAAGATGTTCGCGCCTCGCCTTCAACACCGCAAGCTCTTTTTCGCGCGCGACACGCTGACGCTCGAACGTCTCCGTCGCCCGCAGGCCGTAATCGCCATGAACGCAATGATAACCGAAATAGGAGAGGAAGGCGACCGTCATGGCCGGGATGACGAACCTGCCGAACTTTCTCTTCTTATGATGCTTTGTCCACATACACGTATGCTCTTGAACGCATTACCAATTCGTTCAGCATAACGCGCAGAGATTAACCGTTCGTTGACCGTAAATATGAGCAATAAAAAACCCGCGCCGGGAGGGCGCGGGTTAAGCCATTGACGTTCAGATTCGATCAGCCGCGGATGATCGAGCGGCCGGCATACTGCGCCTGCGGGCCGAGGCCTTCCTCGATGCGGATCAGCTGATTGTATTTGGCAAGGCGGTCGGAACGCGACAGCGAGCCCGTCTTGATCTGGCCGCAGTTGGTGGCAACCGCGAGATCGGCAATGGTCGAATCCTCGGTTTCGCCGGAGCGGTGGGACATGACGGCGGTGTAGGCCGCCTTGTGCGCCGTATTGACCGCATCGAGGGTTTCCGTCAGCGAACCGATCTGGTTGACCTTGACGAGGATCGAGTTGGCGACACCCATGCGAATGCCGTCGCGAAGGCGGGCGGAGTTGGTGACGAAGAGATCGTCGCCGACGAGCTGCGTCTTATTGCCGATCAGGTCGGTCAGCGCCTTCCAGCCGTCCCAGTCGTCTTCGGCCATGCCGTCTTCGATCGAGATGATCGGGTACTTGCCGGCGAGTTCGGCCAGATATTCGGCCATGGCGCCCGATTCGAGCGTGCGGCCTTCACCTTCGAGAACGTATTTGCCGTCCTTGAAGAATTCGGTCGAGGCGCAGTCGAGGCCGAGGCACATGTCGTCGCCCGGCTTGTAGCCGGCTTTCTCGATCGACTTCATGATGAAGTCGAGAGCCTCAGGGGCGCTCTTCAGGCCCGGTGCGAAACCGCCTTCATCGCCGACATTGGTGTTGTGGCCCTGGGCGGCAAGCTCCTTGCGCAGCGTATGGAAGACTTCCGAACCCATGCGCACGGCTTCGGCGATCGTATCGGCGCCGACCGGCAGGATCATGAATTCCTGGAAGTCGATCGGATTGTCGGCGTGGGCGCCGCCGTTGATGATGTTCATCATCGGCACCGGCAGCAGGCTCGCCGAAGCGCCGCCGACATAACGATAGAGCGGCAGGCCGGAAGCCTGGGCGGCAGCCTTGGCGACGGCGAGCGACACGCCGAGGATGGCGTTGGCGCCGAGACGCGACTTGTTCGGCGTGCCGTCCAGTTCGATCATAATGTTGTCGATCTGGATCTGGTTTTCGGCGTCGATACCGCCGATGGCGTCGAAGATCTCGGTGTTGGCGGCCTCGACCGCCTTTTCGACGCCCTTGCCGAGGTAGCGCTTGCCGCCGTCGCGCAGCTCGACCGCCTCATGGGCACCCGTCGAGGCGCCAGAGGGAACGGCCGCGCGGCCCATGCTGCCGTCTTCGAGGTAGACGTCGACTTCGACGGTGGGATTGCCACGGCTATCGAGAATCTCGCGGGCGATGATATCGGTGATTGCAGTCATGGGTTCTTCCTGCTCGGTGGGTGATCAATCGTTCGAAGCCTGTCATAATCGAAGGCGGGCAAATTACAATGCCGCAATTCCCGCCTGCGAAGCAGCGTTCTGACGTGGCCTAAACCACGATCATGTCAGCCTGTTGAACATCAAGCCTTGGCGACCGCGTCGAAGGCAAGCAGCTTCTCAAGCAAGCCCGGCATATCCTTGAGATAAACCATGTTCGGGCCGTCGGACGGCGCGTTGTCAGGGTCCTGGTGGGTTTCGAGGAAGACGCCGGCAATTCCCGTCGCCACGGCTGCGCGCGCCAGCGTTTCAACGAATTCGCGCTGACCGCCCGAGGATTCGCCCTGCCCGCCCGGCTGGGCGACGGAATGGGTCGCATCGAAAATGACGGGCGCGCCCATCGCCACCATGATCGGCAGCGAGCGCATGTCGGAAACCAGCGTATTGTAGCCGAAGGAAGCGCCGCGCTCGCACAGCAGCACGTTCGGATTGCCGCTGGCATTGAGCTTCTTCAGGACGTTCTTCATATCCCAGGGGGCGAGGAACTGGCCTTTCTTGACGTTGACGACGCGGCCGGTCCGAGCGGCGGCGATCAGAAGATCGGTCTGGCGGCAGAGGAAGGCGGGGATCTGCAGAACGTCGATCACCTCCGCCACCTCGGCGCATTGCTCGGCGGTGTGAACGTCGGTCAGGACGGGAAAGCCGAATTCCTTCTTCAGGTCGGCGAAGACCTCCATGCCCTTTTCAAGGCCGATGCCGCGCTCGGCCGAGAGCGAGGTGCGGTTCGCCTTGTCGAAGGAACTCTTGTAGACGAGGCCGATGCCGAGCTTTGCGCAGAGTTCCTTCAGCGTGCCGGCGACCATGAAGGCGTGGTCGCGGCTCTCCATCTGGCAGGGGCCGGCAATCAGCGACAGGCGGCCGGTATTGGAAAAGGTGACCTGGCCTTCGCCTTCGCCGATCTTGACCTCGGAATTGGTATCAGTGCTCATCGTGGTTCCTCGAAGGCAAAAAGCGCGCCCTGCCCGGGCGTGGGCTTCACCAGAATGCGATTGTTCTTGCGTGTGTATGTCACTCCGTTAGCAGCCAAATGCGCTTCTGTCACGGCAAGATCGGTGACGGTGAAGAGGATTGCCTGACCGCGCAGGCCACGGTCGGCGGCGGAAACGACAAGCTCGAAATAGGCCTCCAGCCCTTCCGGCGTCATCAGGCTGATCTTGGCATTGGATGCCGCAATCTTCATGCCGAAACCGGTTTTCTCCACCACCGTCTGCCCGACTGCAAGACCAACGAAGGCGGCAAACGCAGCCGGCTCCGGCGAACAAAGCGCGATCTCGGCAATGCCGGTCACGCCATTGGCATGCGTCTCCAGGGCGGCACGACCGGCCGGGAACGAATTGATGCGCTGACAGGTGAAGAGAAACAAGTCGGGCGCGCGCAGATCTCCTGAAAACGCCAGTTTGAAGCTGCCGACGCTTTCCGAACCGTCCGGCATACGCATCGGCCGGCTGAACTGCAACATCTCGCCGGCACTCACGCCGTTGCCCACGAATCGCCGATGATCGAAGCCGGCATCCTCGGTGAGGAAGGCCAACGCCGAAAGTCCCTCCTCGCCGCAGCGGAAACGGAAGGCGCGATTGCGGGCGATGAAGACATTGCCCTGGCGGGCCGCTGTCTCGCTCTCCTCGACACTCGCCACGCCGAGCGGCTCGATATAGGTCTTGTCGGCGAAAAAAACGCAGGCATTTTCCGTTCCGAACGGATGGCGCGCATCGGCGGCGACGGTAAAGCCGAGCTTGCCGAGCCTTTCGCGCGCCAGGTCGATATTGACGACGGGCAGTACGACATGATCCAGCGGGTGCGGTTTGGCGGAATGTGCGATCATGATATCCCTCCTGACACGCCAGAGATGTGCGACAGCACCACCCCCAATGCAAGACATGTGCGCCAATCCGGCGAATGAAAATAAAAATCTCGACGAGTTGGCGCGAAGTTTTACGGAAATTTAGCTACTTGCGGAACACATATGGAACATATAGTGTCTGTTCTGGATTTGTTTCAATCACGAGGTCACAACGTCGATGCTCACGCGCAAACAACAGGAGCTTCTCCTTTTCATTCATGAGCGCATGAAGGAATCCGGCGTTCCGCCCTCTTTCGATGAAATGAAGGATGCGCTGGACCTCGCCTCGAAATCCGGAATTCATCGCCTAATTACGGCGCTGGAGGAGCGTGGCTTCATTCGCCGCCTACCGAACCGGGCCCGCGCGCTCGAGGTCATCAAGCTTCCGGAGGCCTACAGCCCCAGCATCCAGCCCCGGCGC
This sequence comes from Rhizobium croatiense, assembly GCF_019793465.1. GTDB lineage: Bacteria > Pseudomonadota > Alphaproteobacteria > Rhizobiales > Rhizobiaceae > Rhizobium > Rhizobium croatiense. Next base: position 76,562 of record NZ_JAILYJ010000007.1, read on the forward strand.
GGCTTTTCACCGAGCGTCATCGAGGGCAGCCTCGGCAAGCCACAGCCGGTCGCCGCCCCTGCTCCCGCAAAACCCGTCGCCGACAACGGCAACTCGGTCTCCGTGCCTGTCATGGGCCGAATCGCTGCCGGTGTTCCGATCTCGGCGATCCAAAACAACACCCACGACATCGTCGTTCCGGCCGACATGCTCGGTTCCGGTGAACATTATGCGCTGGAGGTCAAAGGCGATTCGATGATCGAGGCCGGCATCTTCGACGGCGACACCGTGATCATCCGCAACGGCAGCACCGCAAGTCCCGGCGACATCGTCGTTGCTCTCGTCGACGACGAGGAAGCGACACTGAAGCGCTTCCGCCGCAAGGGCGCCTCGATCGCGCTGGAGGCCGCCAACCCGGCTTACGAGACCCGGATTTTCGGGCCGGACCGTGTCAAGGTTCAGGGCAAACTCGTCGGTCTCATTCGCCGCTATCACTGACATTGGCCAGGCCCGTTTCGGTAAAACTATTGCTGCGCCAGTCATAGGCGCGATGCCGCATCCATGGCCGCGACAATGCATCGAATGCGGTTGCGACCTCGAGGCCGGCGTCCGTGAAGCGCAACTCGATGGAACCGGTTCTGCGCAGCGTCTCACCGGTGAAGAGCGTCGCGCCTGAGCGGCAGCTGTTGAAGCGAAGGCGGACCGACGTCACGACGATATTGGCCGCGTCGCATGCCGGGCCGAGATAGGCGGCATTCTCGATGACGGTTACCACCTGACCATTGCCAAGCCTTGATGTGCACCAGGCCTTCTTGACGCAGGAAAAGCGGTTTGCGTCAGCGCCCGCTGCGGCCGCCCGCATCGCGCTCCTTGCTTCGTTCTGCTGATCGCGAGAAAGCCTAACGCGGCGGTCTTCTCCCTCAGGCGGGATGGCAGGACCATCCAGCATCCTCGGCGGATCGTGCCTCGGCAGGACCAGGGCTCTCTGCCACTGGTCGAAGATGAAGTCCGGCGGCCTTTCACGGTTGGAAGCCATTGCTGCCGCCTCGACGACTGCGACGAGACTGCCATCCTCCGAAATCACCAGATCCGGCGGCCGGGGAACCGGTAAAAGCAACAGGCTGAGCGTCGAGACCGCGATGATCGATGTGCCGACATGGCGCAAGCGGGTGCGAAGCAGCGTCAGCAGAAGAAAACCTGCCACGGCGACGGCGAAATACCAGGCGGGCAAGCGGCCGAGGCCGATATCGCCGCCCCAGCCGGACACCGTCTTGGCGACCGCAATCACCAGATCGAGGCCGAAGCCGACCACCTTCCAGAGCGGAGCGTCCAGACCGAACGGCATGAGCAACATCGCCAGCAGTCCGGCCGGCATGACGATGAAGGAAATGATCGGCATCGTCGCAAGGTTCGCCGGCAGGCCATAAGCGGTCAGGCGATGAAAATGCTCGACCGCAAACAGCGCCGTGGAAAAGCCGCCGATCAGCGAGGTCAGGAAGACGCCGCCGAAGAAACCGGCGACCGCCACGACCGGCCGCAGGACCGGCAGCTTGAGCAACGCGTTCTCCCGGACGCGCCGGTCCTTCCACAGCTGATAGCCCGATACCAGTGCCAAAGTCGCGGCGAAGGACATCTGGAAGCTCGGACCCAAGACTTCGGAGGGTGAAATGGCGATGATGATGAGCGCCGAGAGAACGACATTGCGCAGGCTGATCGACGGCCGGTCGAAGAAGACGGCAATCAGCATGATCGCCATCATGATGAAGGCGCGTTCGGCCGAAACCCCGAATCCCGAGATCAGGAAGTAGGCTGTGACGGCGACGAGTGCGCCGGCAGCGGCGATCTTCTTTGTCGGATAAGCTTGAGCGACACCCGGAACGAGGCTGAGCAGCATTCGGAAACCGACGAAGAAGATGCCGGCTGACAACGCCATGTTAAGGCCCGAGATCGCCACGATATGCGCAAGGCCGGACTGGCGCAGCGCCTCCGTGGTCTCCTTCGAGATGGCGCGCCGCTCGTCGGTCACCAGAGCAGCGGCAAAAGCGCCCGTATCGCCGGGCAGAATCGAGCGTATGCGATCGCCGATGCCGCTGCGCAACTGGTATAGCCATTCGAGCAGAGCTTCGGACGTCGATCTCGCAGGCTGCGGGCCTGTCTGCGAATCGACTTTCTCAGGCGCACCGTAGAAGAAACCGTTGGCGCCGATACCATCGAAATAGGCACCGAAGGAAAAGTCGTTGAGGGCGGGAAGCGCCGGCCCCGCCGGCGGCGTCAACCGTGCTCGACCGGTGATGATGTCACCGATCTCGAAAGGCGCATCGGCGCCGCGGGCGATCACGGTTATGCGCCTCGGCGGCCGCTTCACCTGCGGAGCCTCGGTGCCGGTGACAGCAAGGACATAGCGCCACCGCCCGCGATCATCGCCTTCGCGCCGCTCGACCCGGCCCGTCACCGTCGTCGTCACGGATGAATCGAGGATGACAGTCGAGGCCCGCCAGCTTTCGAGCTGCGCGCAGAGCATGCCGCATACCACGAGGGCAAGCGCCATAAGGGTTGCCCGCAAGGCCGGCCGGCTGCGGCCGGCGACGAGCACCGCAAGCATCAGCACCGACAGGCAGAGCAACGATGGAAGGAGCGGAAAATCCGTTGCAGCAAGAAACCAGTATGCCGCCCCGGCGCCGAGGAAGACCGGCGAGAACAGGAGCAGGCGGCCGTGATCGGCCTCCTCGCTGAGCAAACGGCCGCCAGCGCGCAGCAATTGTGCGACCGCGGTCGTCAGCCGGTGGTGCAATGGCATCGCAGACTGCGTTGTTGCCGGCCGCGATCCCACGGCAGGAGCCGGAAACGCGACAGGATCGGCAAGGCCGACGCCTGCTTGCGGCCGCAATTCGACTGTCGTCAATTTCTGCATGCGCCGCCCAAAATGACCTTGCCCTTGGTCCAGAATGCAACCTCTAATCTCATCCGGCAAGAATAATCGATTGAAATACGGGCGAAAATTGCGAGCGCGAAAAGATCAGTTGAATCATCGGCTTCTGATATGCGTGCCGCTCATCGCTGCAGTGCCTAAAAGGTGATGCCGCAATGCACAAAATGGCGTCACGGTAACTTGGCATTAGCCTCGCGATCATATAGCTATCGCAAAGGACGCTTAACCCCTATGGCGCTTTTGTGGCGCCGCCGACATTTCGGAGGATCAGCATGACGGATCAAAGCGCAACAATAAAAATCGGTGATAAATCAGTCGACCTCGCCGTCAAAAGCGGCACGATCGGTCCAAGCGTCATCGATATCGGTGCTCTCTACAAGAACACCGCTTCCTTCACCTACGATCCGGGCTTCACCTCGACCGCATCCTGTGAATCGAAAATCACCTATATCGATGGCGACGAAGGTGTGCTGCTGCACCGCGGCTATCCGATCGAGCAGCTCGCCGAACATGGCGACTTCCTCGAGGTCTGCTACCTCCTGCTTTACGGCGAACTGCCGACGGCAGCGCAGAAGAAGGACTTCGACTATCGGGTCACGCATCACACCATGGTGCATGAGCAGATGAGCCGCTTCTTCACCGGCTTCCGCCGCGATGCGCATCCGATGGCCGTCATGTGCGGCTGCGTCGGCGCACTGTCGGCCTTCTATCACGACTCGACCGACATCACCGATCCGCACCAGCGCATGGTCGCCAGCCTGCGCATGATCGCCAAGATGCCGACGCTTGCCGCCATGGCCTATAAGTACCATATCGGCCAGCCCTTCGTTTACCCGAAGAACGACCTCGACTATGCGTCGAACTTCCTGCGCATGTGCTTTGCCGTTCCGTGCGAGGAATATGTGGTCAACCCGGTGCTTGCCCGCGCCATGGACCGCATCTTCATCCTGCATGCCGATCACGAGCAGAACGCCTCGACCTCGACCGTCCGTCTCGCCGGTTCGTCGGGCGCCAACCCCTTTGCCTGCATCGCTGCCGGCATCGCCTGCCTGTGGGGCCCCGCGCATGGCGGCGCCAACGAAGCAGCACTCAACATGCTGAACGAGATCGGCACCGTCGATCATATTCCGGAATATATCGCCCGCGCCAAGGACAAGAACGATCCGTTCCGCCTGATGGGCTTCGGCCACCGCGTCTACAAGAACTACGATCCGCGCGCCAAGATCATGCAGAAGACGACGCATGAAGTGCTCGGCGAACTCGGCATCAAGGACGATCCGCTGCTCGAAGTGGCGATGGAGCTGGAGCGCATCGCGCTCACCGACGAATATTTCATCGAGAAGAAGCTCTATCCGAACATCGACTTCTATTCCGGCATCACGCTGAAGGCGCTGGGCTTCCCCACGACCATGTTCACCGTGCTCTTCGCGCTTGCCCGCACCGTCGGCTGGATCGCGCAGTGGAACGAGATGATCGAGGATCCGGAACAGCGCATCGGCCGTCCGCGCCAGCTCTATGTCGGCGAACCGAAGCGCGACTACATTCCGGTTTCGAAGCGCTGATCGCTTTTGAACTCAAAAGAAAACCCGGTCAGAAACGACCGGGTTTTTTCTTTTTCAGCACCTCGAGAAGGACTTCGGCAGCGTGTTCGCCGGGCGGCTTTTCGGTCTGCATGCGCTGCCAGATCAGCTCATAGCCTTCCTTCATCGCCTTGAGTTGGAGAGTGTCGGCCGACAGCCTTTCCATCCAGCGTGCGAGGCTTGCCCCGCGAACGACATCGTTCAGATATTCCGGCACGACCGCGTAATCGGCGATCAGGTTCGGCAGCGCTCCTGTCCAGGTCTTGATGCCCGATGTCAGCAACCGCATGATCCAGTCGACCTTGTAGGCTGAGACGACGGGAACGTCGGCAAGCGCCAGCTCGAGAATAACGGTTCCGGATGCCGCCATCGCCGCATCGGCCTCGACGAAAGCCTTCCACTTTGCTTCTGCGCCGACAACGATCTCCGGCGTTACTGCCCATTTCGCCGTCAATTCGCGCACAAGTCCTTCCTTGTGTCTCATCGTGGGCAGGACAAAGCGCATCGGCCCATTGCGGGCGACAAGTTCGCTCACCGCCACCTCGAAATGCGGCAGGAGCTTCTGGATTTCCGAGGAGCGCGAGCCGGGCAGAAGCAGGATTGTGCCGCTGCCTGGCCGTCTTCCGGCGCGCAGGCGTCGGGTCTCCAGGAGCGCAGCGTCGGCGGTCAGGCGATGCCCCACATAGGTCGTTGCCGGGCCGTTGAGGCGCTGCATCGTCGCCGGTTCGAAAGGCAGAACGGCGAGCACGTGATCGACATAGGCAAGCATGCGCTCGGCGCGATATTCCTTCCAGGCCCAGACGCTCGGACAGACATAATCGACGACCGGCAAGTCCGGCAGCGCCGTGCGGACGCGCTTTGCCACGCGATGGGTGAAATCCGGGCTGTCGATGATGAGCAGAATGTCAGGCCCTGCGGCGATGATCTCCGCCGTTGTCCGGCGGATCAGGCCAAACAGCTTCGGCAGCCGGCTCAGTACCTGGGTGATGCCCATGATCGACAGTTCGGAAAAATCGAACAGGGATCGCAGGCCCTCCGCCTGCAGTCCCTCCCCGCCGACGCCGACTAGTTCCACCGGTCCGTCATGGATGCGCTTCAGCGCGGCGATGAGATCGGCGCCGAGGAGATCGCCCGACACCTCACCGGCAATGACGGCAATCTTCAGCGGCGCGCCGGTCATTCCAGCCCCCATTCCGGCAGGCCGCGATCGATGCCGCAGACGAAAAGCCCCGCCTCGTCGGCGGCGCGGATGACGGCAGCACGATCGAGCACCAGCGAGCGGCCGGCTTCAACGGCGATACCGGCAAGGCCGGCTTTACCGGCGTTCAGCACCGTGGAAACGCCGATCGCCGGCAGGTCGGCGCGAATATCCTGCTGCGGCTTGCAGAGCTTGACGAGCACGCCGCGGCGGCGCGTCGAAATTCGCCCGGCGGCTCTGAGACCGGCGACACGATCAAGCATGTCATCGGTGCCCTCAAGGCCTTCCAGCGCGACAACCCGCCCGCCGATGCTGACGGCGCCCTGCCCGACATCCAGCCGGCCGAGCGTCTCGGCGGCTTCGGCAGCACGGCTGATATCGCGCCGATCTTCATCACCGGGTGCCACGGCGCCAAGCGGACCGACGGAAGCCAGCAGGTCGGGGGCGATCTCATGGGCGCCGACGACGCGCCGGCCGTTTCCCTCGATCAGCCGGATCACCATCTGCAGGACCGTATCGTCGCCGCCGGAGAGCAGGGTGCGGATCGCGGCCGGCACCTTCATCAGAATGCGCAGCGTCGGGCGCACCTCGCGCCATTCCGGCCGGCGGCGCACGCTGCCAGACATCACCACGCGGCCGATGCTATAACGGTTGAGAAGACTATCGAGGGCGGCGAAATCGCCGATGCCGATAATGGCGTGGTCGTAGCCTTCCCAACGCCGGTCGCTTTCGTCCTTCAGGGCGACGATAACAGGATTTTCGCCAGCGGCGCGTGCGGCTTCCGCGACATAGGAAGGCAGAAGGCCGCCGCCGGCGATGATCGCCAGCCGGCCCGCCGCGGTGTCGCCTGATAAAGCCACGGGCTAGCCCTTCTGACCTCGGGTCGGCGAGGACAGGGCGCGGTCGCTATCGGCGGCGATGAAATCCAGGATCTGCATCACCTCTGCGCAATCGGCATATTCCTCGCGGATGGCCGCGGCGTTCTCGCGCACGGAGGCCGTTCCCTCGAAGATTGCCTTGTAGGCGCGGCGCACCCTGTGGATGACGGCGCGGTCGATGCCGGCGCGCGTCATGCCGACGACATTGAGACCGCCCAGCAGACCGGGATTGCCGTTCAGCATGCCGTAGGGAATGACGTCGTAACTGACTGCCGACAGGCCGCCGACGAAGGCCTGGCGGCCGACGCGGGTGAACTGATGAACGGCCGAGCCGCCGCCGAGAATGACGCGATCCTCGATGACGACGTGGCCGGCGAGCATGACGTTGTTCGACATGATCACGTGGTTGCCGACGCGGCAGTCATGCGCCACATGCGAATTGGCCAGGAACAGATTGTTGTCGCCGACGATCGTCTGGCCGCCGAAATCGGCGGTGCCGGTGTTCATCGTCACGCCTTCACGGATCGTGCAGTTGGCGCCGACCGAAAGCGTCGTCTCTTCACCGGCGTGATGCACGCTCTGCGGATCGCCGCCGACGACTGCCATCGGAAAGATGCGCGTGCCCTTGCCGATCACGGTCCGGCCGGTGACGATCGCATGGGTCAGGAGCTCGACATTGTCGTGCAGGACGACGTGCGGCCCGACATGGCAGAAGGGACCGATCTTCACGCCCTCACCGATCGTGGCTCCGTCTTCGACGACAGCCATCGGGTGAATGCGGGCGCTTTCGGCAATCGTGCTCATGCCTGATCCTTACGAACGATCATCGCGCCGATATCGGCCTCGGCGACGAGCGCGCCGTCCACCTTGGCGTCGCAGTGAAATTTCCAGATATTGCCGCGCTGCTTGTGCTTCTTGACGTGGAATTCGACGCGATCGCCGGGCACAACCGGCTTGCGGAAACGCGCATTCTCAATGGTCATGAAGTAGACAAGGTTGCCCGGCTGGCCTTCCTTCTTGGCGCAAATCGCCCCCGCTGTCTGCGCCATGCCCTCGATCAGCAGCACACCCGGCATGATCGGTGATTCCGGAAAATGGCCGGTGAAATGCGGCTCGTTCACCGTGACATTCTTGATGCCGATCGCCGCGTTGTCGCCATCGATCTCGATGATCTTGTCGACCATCAGAAACGGATAGCGATGCGGCAACAGCTTCATGATCTCGATGATGTCAGCCGAAGAAAGCGTCGTCGTGGCTTCCTCAGTCATTTTCCTTGCCTCCAGGGTTCCGCCCGCGCAACTTGGACTTCGACACTTGTTGCGCCGCCTCTCTCAGATAGTCTTTCAGCGGACGAGCCGGTATGCCGCCATATTGCCCGCCAGCGGCAAGATCGGTCATGATACCGCTTTTGGCGGCGATCTGCACGCCGTCGCCGATCGTCACATGGCCCTTGATGCCGGCCTGGCCGCCGATCTGCACACCGTTGCCGATCTTCGTGCTGCCGGCGATGCCGACCTGTGCGACAATGGCGCAATGACGGCCCATCTGGACGTTGTGGCCGATCTGGACCTGGTTGTCGATCTTGGTGCCCTCGCCGATCACCGTATCGTCCATGGCGCCGCGGTCGATCGTGGTATTGGCGCCGATCTCGACATTATCCTGGATGATCACCCGGCCGATCTGGACGATCTTGATCATGCCGCGCGGACCGGGCGCATAGCCGAAACCATCCTGGCCGATGCGAACGCCGTTGTGGATGATGACGCCGTTGCCGATCAGCGCGCAGAGAATGCTGGCGCCGGCTGCAATCGAACAATCCCGGCCGATCTTGACGCCTGGGCCGATGATGCTGTGCGCGCCGATGCGGGTGCCCTCGCCGATCTCGGCATGCGCGCCGATAACCGCCAGCGGCTCGACGATCACGCCCTTTTCCAGCTTGGCGCTCGGATCGATCACCGCGCTCGGGGCGATCTCACTGTCACCCGGCGAAATGGTGACCGGACGCAGTGCTGCCGGGTAGAACAGGCCGCCTGCCATGGCGAAAGCCGCATGCGGATTGGACGACAGGATGATCGGGATATGCTGAGGTACGAGGTCGGCGAGCGCCTTGTCGCAGATCACCGCCGAGGCCTGGCAGGTCAGCAGCTCATCCCGGCTGCGGCGCGACAGGATATAACAGACGTCGCCCGCCCGCGCCCGGTTGATGGGAGCGACGGAGCGGACGATGATGTCGGCATGATCGGTATTGGCGAGTTCCGCCCCAAGAAACTCTGCCAGCTCAGCGAGCTTCAGACCTTCATGGGGCAGAAAAAAAACGTTTTGCTCCATCGGCAATGCTCCAGAACGGAATTGAGTCTTACAGTTCCGGACTGCCGATATCAGAATTGGTTGTTGATGCCAAACTTGAAGTTCTGCGTCTTGTCGAAGTCTTCCTTGAGGACCGGAATTGCGTAATCCAGACGCAACGAACCGAAAGGAGACTGCCAGACGACGCCGACACCGACGGAAGCACGCAGCGAGGCGTCTTCGCCTTCGATGCCGTCACCCCTGAGGTCGACGTCGTTGCCGAACAACGTGCCCGCGTCGGCGAAGACCGCGCCGCGCAGATTGAAGTCACGCGGGAAGCCCGGCATCGGGAAGGTTGCTTCGGCCGACGCCGTGAAATACGTCGTACCGCCCAGCGGATCGTCGTTGGTGCCGGCAACGCGCGGGCCGATGCCCTTGTTTTCGAAACCGCGAATGTCGCTGTTGGTCAGCGTGAACTGGTCGAAGACGTTCAGGTGCTCGCCGAAGCCGACGACGTAACCAGCCGAGGCCGAAACCGAGCCGATGATATCGGCATCGTCAGCGAGCAGGTGGTAGTAACGGGCCTTGCCGTAGATCTTGTAGAACTGCGAGTCGCCGCCGAGACCGGCAATTTCCTGCGTCGCCGTCGCGTAGATGCCTTCGCGCGGCAAGACAGTGTCGTCGAGCGTGTTGTAGGTCAGCGTCTGCGAGATGGAAGACCGCGTCCACGGGCTGTCCTCGACGAGGTGCTGATACGGAGCCGACAGATCGGAAAGATCGCTGTTATCAGCGTCATACTTCATCTGCTTGTAGTTATAACGGAAGGTCGTCGCCAGATCCTCGGTGATCGGCGCGGTGACGCGCAGGACGACGCTGGTTTCCTCGTAATCGTAGTTGTCATTGCTCGACGTCTCGCTGTGGTTGACGTCGAAGCCCGCCGCCAGACGATAGCCGAGGAAATAGGGCTCGGTGAAGCTGACGCCGTAGGCGCGCGAACCTTCCTGACCGCCGCCGGCCGAGATGCGGATGTACTGGCCGCGACCGAGGAAGTTCTTCTCTTCGATCGACGCTTCGAGCAGCAGGCCGTCACCGCCGGCGGCATAACCCGCACCGACGCCGAACGAACCGGTGGACTGATCCTGCACATCGACGACCACCACGACGCGATCCGGCGAGCTGCCCGGCTGGGTGGAGATATTGACGGAGGAGAAATAGCCGAGCGCTTCGAGGCGGCGCTTGGCCTTGGTGATCATCTGCTGATTGAAGGCGTCGCCTTCGCTCATGTCGAATTCGCGGCGGATGACGTAATCGCGCGTGCGGCTGTTGCCGCGGATTTCGATGCGCTCGACATAGGCGCGCTCGCCCTGGTCGACCAGATATTCGACACCGATCGTATTGTTGTTGAGGTCGCGGTTACCGCGCGGCGTGACGCGCGCAAAGGGATAACCGGCAGAGGCCACCTGATCTGAGATCGCCTCGATCGACTTCTGCACCTCCTTGGCGCTGTAGACCTGGCCTTCCTTCGTACGCACCAGCGGCAGAAGCTGATCCGAGCCGACGCCTTCGACGGTCGACTGGACGGTCACCGGTCCGAAGTCGTAACGCTGACCTTCCTCGATATTGAAGGTGAGCGTGTACTTGTTGGTTGCCTCGTCGAAGCTCGCATCGGAAGAGACGATGCGCATATCGGCATAGCCGCGGTTGTAATAGAACTGGCGCAGCGCTTCTTCGTCGGCGTGAAGCTTGTCTTCGTTATAGACGTCCTTGCGGGTCAGGAACGAAAGGAAGTTCGAACGCTTGGTATTGATGACGGCAGCCAGACGGCCGGCGCTGTAGGCATTGTTGCCGACGAAATTGATCGAATCGATCTTGGTGCGATCGCCTTCGTTGATGACGAAGGCGAGATTGACGCGACCTTCGCCGAGCGGCACCACCTGCGTCGTCACTTCGACTTCGCTGCGGCCGGTGGCGGCGTAGGCATCCTTGATCGCCTGGATGTCGGACTGGATCTGAGTGTCGCTGTAAGGACCGGCAGCATGGGTCTGCACGATCGTCGCGAGCTTGTCGTCCTTGATCTTGCGGTTGCCGTTGAAGACAACCTGATTAACGAGCTGGGCCTCCTGGACATTGACGACAAGCGTGCCGCCGGAGACCGAAATCTTGACGTCGGAGAAGTAACCGGTGCCGTAGAGCTGCTTGACCGAGTCATCGATGTCAGTGTTCGAAAAACTCTTGCCGGGCGTGATGGTCAGGTTCGACCGGACAGCTTCCGCGCCGACGCGGCTGGCGCCGCGCACATCGATGCGCTGGATAACCGCGGCCTCGGCGGCCGTAGCGGAAACGAACGTCAAAGCGCCTGCGCCCGAAGCAACAATACTAGCAGACAGCGCAACCGCCGATACTGCGTTCAAAAACTTTGAACCAGCCTTCATTTCACCTATTACCTTTTTTCCCTCGTCCCCGTCCCCGGGAGAACCCGATTCCGGTCACGTGTGTCGTTTTACCCGCTTTTGACATACAAGCAAGGGAGGGCGTTAATTTCTGTTTACTTCATTTCGAAGCGTGACCCATTCGCCACTACAGCCTTGAAACATCGTAAATAAATAGTAATTCCCTTACCTTGCGCGTTTACCCTGAACTCAGGCTTATGTCGTTCCAGGTCGTAAAAACCATCAATGTCAGTATCATTGCCAAGCCGATGCGAAACGCAACTTCCTGAGCCTTGGAGCCCAGGGGTCTGCCCCTCACCGCCTCCACCGCATAGAACATCAGGTGGCCGCCATCAAGTACCGGAACCGGCATCAGGTTAAGCAATCCTATCGAAACTGAAAGTGTCGCAGCAAGCTGCAGCACCGCGCCGAGACCAAGGCTTGCCATCTGTCCGGAAGCTTGCGCCACACGGATCGGACCGCCCAATTGATCGGCCCGCATCGATCCCGCGAAGATATTTCCGATATATTTGAAGGTGCCGGTGACGATGCCTGCGCTTTCGATCACCCCTTCCCGCACCGCCTCAAGCGGGGCGTAGGTCCGCAGGCGGAAATTACCGGCCTCCTTGTTGGTGATGATGCCGATCTGGCCGAGTTCAATCTTATTGCCGAACTGGTCGGTCGTGTCGGTGCGTTGCGGCACCATCGGCACATCGAGCTTTTGGCCGCCGCGCTCGATCGTGACGACGATCCTTTGGCTCGGACGCATGGCGACATAGCGGCGCACCTCATCGAAGGTCTCGACCTTGTCGCCGTCGATGGCAATCAAGAGATCGCCGGGAAGAATCCCGGCGACGGCGGCCGAGCTCTCCGGCTTGACCTCGGCAACGACCGGGTCAGCGATCATGCGGCCATAGACGGTGAAGAGAACAGCGAAGATCACAATCGCCAACAGGAAATTGGCGATCGGACCTGCCGCAACGGTCGCCGCCCGTTTCCAAAGCTTGGCTCCCGCAAAGGAGCGCTCCCTGTCCTCCTCCGACATGGCGGCAAGCCTGTCGCTGTCCGGCTTGCTCGAAACATCCTCGTCGCCGAAGAATCGGACGTAACCGCCAAGCGGGATCACCGAGAGCTTCCAGCGCGTGCCATGGCGGTCGGTGAAGCCGAATATCTCCGGGCCGAAGCCGACCGAAAAGGCAAGAATGCGGATGCCGCTCCAGCGCCCGACGAGGTAATGGCCCATCTCATGAACAAAGACGAGCAGCGAGAGCACCAGGATGAAGGTGACGATGTTCCCCATCACAAATGCATATAGGCCTGTCATCACGTCCATGAGTTCCTTCCGTCAGGCTGCCGCGTCATCAAAGGCCGAACAATGCCGCGCCGAGCGACGTCATCCCGCCCCCCTTTATCAGGGAAAAAAGCCCAGCAAGCAAGAACGCCGAAAAACAGGCGAAAATCAGTCCGTCGACACGATCCATGACGCCGCCATGACCCGGGATGAGGTGGCTTGAATCCTTGACCCCGAATTTTCGCTTGATGAAAGATTCGAACAGGTCGCCGGCCTGACTGCAAACCGACAGAACGAGCGCCACGACGGCGGCGGCAACTTCCGCGCCCGGCAGAAGAAAATGCATGAGGACCACGCCGGCTGCGACTGCCGAAACGGCGCCGCCGATGGCGCCGGACCACGTCTTTCCGGGCGAGATCGACGGGGCAAGCTTCGGTCCGCGAAGAGCCCTGCCGACGAAATAAGCGAGGATATCGGTTGCCCAGACGACGGCAAAGACGAAGAGCATGGCATAAAGGCCCAGCCGATCGTCGCCTCTGATCCCGGCGAGCACCACGCCGGTGGCGCCGGCATAAAACAGGCCCGCCGGGAGCCAGCGGCTCGTGCCGTGCAGGATGATCAGGGCAATGCCGACGGCGGTGACACCGGCCAGCATGCCGGCGGCGAATTCGAAATTGCCGACGAGCACCAGGAAAGCGATCGCCGCCTCGCCGATCCAGCCGACGACGTTGGCGACCCAGTCACGCGCGACGCCTGATATTTTCGACCATTCATAATAGATCAGCAGGCCGATCGCGGCCGCCAGGATGCGGAAGGCAAGGCCGCCATACCAGGTGGCGGCAAGAACGATGACTGCGAGAATCAGCCCTGAAGCGATGCGCAGTTTCAGTTCCTGCTGCATCAGGTGCCAACCGCGGCTGCCTGCGACGACAGGCCGCCGAAGCGCCGGTCACGGGAGGCGAATTTTTCAAGCGCCGACCGGAAGATTTCAGCGCTGAAATCCGGCCAATATTCCGGAACGAAGATGAATTCCGAATAGGCGGCCTGCCACAGCAGGAAATTGGAAAGCCGCTCCTCGCCGCTGGTGCGGATGATGAGATCCGGATCGGGGATACCCGCCGTGTCGAGACGGGCATCGATCAGCGCGGGCGTGATGTCCTGCGCCCTCAGGCGACCGGCCTCGACGTCCTTGGCCAGGCTCGCCACGGCGCGGGAAATTTCATCGCGCGAGCCGTAATTGAAGGCGATGACCAGCGTCAGCGCCGTATTGTCCTTGGTCGTCTCCTCCGCCTCGAGCAGCAGGCCGAGGATATCGCTGCGCAGGCTGTGGCGATCGCCGATCACCCTGATGCGCACATTCTGGCGGTGAAGCTCGGCCAGGTCACGGCGGATGAAAGCCTTGAGCAGACCCAGCAGATCGGAGACTTCGGCTTCGGGCCGGCGCCAGTTCTCCGAGGAGAAGGCAAACAGGGTCAAATATTTTATGCCGGTCGCGCCGGCGGCGCGCACTGTCTCGCGCACAGCCTCGACGCCCTTGCGATGGCCCATCGTGCGCGGCAGGCCACGCTGCTTGGCCCAGCGGCCATTGCCATCCATGATGATGGCAACATGCTCTGGCACAGTCAAAAATACAGATTCCGACATTTCCCGTCCGGTCTTTCCAGGCAAAGGCACAGATCCACTAGACCTGCATGATTTCCTTTTCCTTCTCGCCAAGCAAGCGGTCGATTTCGGAAATCGTCTCGTCCGTCATCTTCTGTACACGTTCCGACTGTGCACGGCTCTCGTCCTGGCCGATTACGCCATCCTTTTCGGCTTTCTTGAGACCGTCCATGCCGTCGCGGCGGACATGGCGAATCGCGACTTTGCTCTTTTCGGCATAGTCGTGAGCCACCTTGACGAGCGATTTGCGACGCTCCTCGTTCAACTCCGGCAGCGGGATGCGCAGGCTCTGGCCGTCGACGATCGGGTTGAGGCCGAGGTTGGATTCGCGGATGCCGCGCTCGACGGCGCTGACCATCGACTTGTCCCAGACGGAAACAGTCAGCATGCGCGGCTCGGGCACGGTGATGTTGGCGACCTGGTTCAGCGGCACGCGCGAACCATAGGCCTCGATCGTCACCGGATCGAGGATGTTGGCCGAGGCACGGCCGGTGCGCAGCGATGCGATGTCGCTCTTGAATGCGGAAACTGCGCCATCCATGCGGCGCTTCAGTTCCTTGATATCGATACCTTCACTCATGTCGATGCTCCCGTCGAAAGCATGATGCCCAAATGTGTCAGCGGTGACGACATCCTGCTCTAACTATCTAATATAGAACATAATTCAGATCTGAGGCCAACCGGGGCCGACATCATCATGTTCTAGCGAGACCTGCACCCCAAAAGGCGCAGCATGTATCAGTTGTCGGAGACGATGGTCTTGAGGCCACCGCCCGCCAAGATTTCGGTAAAACCGCCCTTCTCGTGGATCGAGAAGACGATGATCGGAATGGAATTCTCCCTGGCGAGCGCCACGGCGGCAACGTCCATCACCGCAAGCCCCCTGTCCAGTACTTCCTGGTGCGTCAGCCGGTCGAAGCGGGTCGCGTCGGGATATTTCTTTGGATCGGCGGTATAGATGCCGTCGACCTGCGTTCCCTTGAAGATCGCTTGCGCACCCATTTCGGCAGCGCGCAGCGCGGCGGCAGAATCGGTGGTGAAGAAGGGGTTGCCGGTGCCGCCGGCAAAGATCACCACGCGTCCCATCGATAGATGATAGAGGGTCGCACGCTGCGAAAAGCTCTCGCAGATCTCCGGCATGGAGATGGCCGAAAGTACCACCGTGTCGATGTTGAGCTTGCGCAGCGAGGTCGCCAGCGCCAGCGCGTTGATGATGGTGCCGAGCATGCCCATATGGTCGCCGGTCACTCGGTCGCCACCCTTGGATGCCACCGCGACGCCGCGGAAAATATTGCCGCCACCGACGACGACGCCGACTTCCACGCCCATATGCCTTGCGTCGGCGATATCGGATGCAATGCGGTCCGCCACCGCGACATCGATCCCGAAACCCTGGGCACCCATGAGCGCTTCGCCGGAAGCCTTGAGCAGAACGCGTTTATAGACAGGCTCTAAAGACATCTTGGCTCCTCGTAAATTGCCGTGAATGCCCGATACACGAAGGGCACCGCGTTGTCACGCGATGCCCTTCGTGTTTTCAGAATTATGGCTGGAAGATCAACCCTTGACGGCAGCCGCGACTTCGGCTGCGAAATCGGTTTCTTCCTTCTCGACGCCTTCGCCGAGCAGAAGACGGGCCATGCCGGCAACTTCGATCGGAGCGCCGACGGCCTTTTCAGCTTCCTTGATGGCGGCTGCGACGGTCAGATCAGGATTGATGACGAAAGCCTGCGAGAGAAGGGCGACTTCCTCGAAGAACTTGCGCATGCGGCCTTCCACCATCTTCTCGATGATATTGTCCGGCTTGCCGGAGGCGCGGGACTGCTCGATGAAGACGTTGCGCTCGCGCTCGGCGACGGCGGCATCGACTTCCTCGGGGCGGATCGCCAGCGGCGCGGTCGCGGCAATGTGCATGGCGACCTGGCGGCCGATTGCGTTCAGGGCTTCCTTGTCGCCGGTCGACTTCAGCGCGACGAGAACGCCGAGCTTGCCGAGACCGTCGGAAACGGCATTGTGGATATAGGTGGCAACAACGCCGTCCTCGACGGAGAGAGCGACCGAGCGGCGCAGGTTCATGTTCTCGCCGATCGTTGCGATCGCATCCTTGATCGTGTCGGAGACCGACTTGCCGGATGCCGGGTAGGTCGCGGCCGCAACGGCCTCGACGCTGCCGTTCGTGGAGACGGCGACCTTGGCGATGCCACGGACGAGATCCTGGAAGGCGTCGTTACGGGCGACGAAGTCGGTTTCGGAGTTGACTTCGACGACGACGGCCTTGGTGCCTTCGCTCGAAACGCCGATGAGGCCTTCGGCAGCGGTACGGCCGGACTTCTTGTCGGCCTTGGCGATGCCCTTGGCGCGCAGCCAGTCGATCGCCGCTTCCATGTCGCCATTGGTTTCGGCAAGCGCCTTCTTGCAGTCCATCATGCCTGCGCCGGTCTTTTCGCGCAGTTCCTTCACCATTGCAGCCGTAATCTCGCTCATTATCTTCCTCTTGTCGGTTCAAACGGTGGGCCGCAAAGCGCGGCGCGGCACCGGATTGAGGCACGAAATGTACCTGTATGTATGACAGCGTGATGAAGACGCGCCATAACGAAACTTATCTGGCGAGGCATCTGACGCCTTCGCCCTGAAACAGGCAAGGCCGCCGAACTTCGATGAGTCGCGAGCGGCCTTCCCCAGTCCATGCAAGCTTTGGCGGAACTTCCGATCCGCCCGCTTTCATCAGCCTTCGGCTGCTTCTTCGAGAGCCGGCTCGACCGGAACTTCGGAGGATGCGCCGAGATCGCGGCCGGAAGAGCTCTGCTGGCGAGCGATGCCGTCGATGGCAGCGCGGGAGATCAGCTCGCAGTAAAGAGCGATTGCGCGCGATGCGTCGTCGTTGCCCGGGATCGGATAGTCGATCAGGTCGGGATCGCAGTTCGAGTCGATGATGGCGACAACCGGGATGCCGAGGCGCTTGGCTTCGTCGATCGCGATCTTTTCCTTGTTGGTGTCGATGATGAACATCAGATCGGGGGTGCCGCCCATATCGCGGATACCGCCGAGAGCCTTGTCGAGCTTTTCACGCTCGCGCTCGAGGTTCAGGCGTTCCTTCTTGGTGAAGCCCTGGGCTTCGCCGCCGAGGATCTCATCGAGCTTGCGCAGGCGCTGGATCGAGTTGGAGATCGTCTTCCAGTTCGTCATCATGCCGCCGAGCCAGCGCGAGTTGACGTAGTACTGGGCCGAGCGCTTGGCGCTGTCGGCGATGATCTCGGACGCCTGGCGCTTGGTGCCGACGAAGAGAACGCGGCCGCCGCGGGCAACGGTGTCGCTGACGACCTGGAGGGCGCGCGACAGCATCGGAACGGTTTGGGCCAGATCGATGATGTGGATGTTGTTGCGGTCGCCGAAGATATACGGCTTCATCTTCGGGTTCCAGCGATGGGTCTGGTGGCCGAAGTGGACGCCTGCTTCAAGAAGCTGGCGCATAGAAAAATCAGGCAATGCCATGCCTTGTTACTCCTTTTCCGGTTGAACCTCCGCAAGACGAACAGCACCCTCTTCAAGGATGCCACCGGCGGAACAGCCCGGATTTCTCCCGGACGATCCCATGCCTTACGTGTGGAATGCCGGTGCCCATACATTCGCTTCGGCATAAAAGCAAGGAAAACATTCCATTCGGCATAAAAACACGGATTCTGCCGACCATCCGGCCGGCTGCCCTGCCCTATAAATGCCGCCGCTCAGCTGGCCAGCGTCGGCAGCAGCGACAGCATGACGCCGGCGTCCGGCATCGGCAGAATGGCGTCGACCTCAGCCGGCAGCAGGCTGCCGATCGCGCTGTCGGCATTGCCGGTCGCGGTGCCCAAGGGACCGCGGAAGCCGTGTCTCGTCCAGGCAAGTTCCTGCAGCCGCGGGCTGGTCAGCGCCTCGATCATCCGATTGGCATTTTCGTCGACGACGATCAGCGGATGCGCGGAATAGACGGTCGGGCGCGGATAGAGCACCGCCGGCTTTGCGCCCGCGCTCGACCTGATGCGCTCCCAGCGTGTGGGATCGGCGAGGATCCATTCGACCAGTTGATTCTCGTAACCGACGATCATCGGCTCGCCGCCGAGGCCGCCGGCCAGATACTGGTCGAAAAGCTTGCCTGATGACGGGGATTTGAAGCCCATATTGCGGAAGATCGCCTGCACCTTGCCGCCGAACGCAGCGAGATCAGCCGATGTCGCGACATTGCCGCTGAAAAGGCTGAGCACCAGGCCCGCGAACATGAAGCCTGAGTTTGAGCGGTTGGGATCGGTCGAGACGATACGGGCGCGGCCGTAGAGCGAATTGACGCCGAGCTTCGACCAGTCGGCGCCGGCAAGGATCGCATCGAGCAGCGCCTTCAGATCGAGCTGATGATGGCCCTCCTTGGTCAGCGTCACCAATCCGGCCTTCATCAGGCCGTCGACCACCGGCTGCCAGGAATAGACGACGACGGGCGTATTCAGCACGACGCGGTCGTTGCGGATACCGATCCCGTTCTGCCTGGCGATATCGACCATGATCGAGGAGGACGGCCAGAGGAATTGCGGATGCTGCGACAGCAGCGCCTGTTCGCGCACCATCTCGACGGAGCCGGCAACGCGACTGTCTATCGTCAACCCATATGAGCCAAGCGCCTTGATGACGTCGGGGTCGGCCAGGAAAGGCTCTTTCTCGCCGCCGACGAAACCGAACAGCGTCGTGCGGCTGCCCAGCAGACCCTGCAATTCCGGCCGGTCCCGCACGGCGAAATAACCGCCGGTGCCGGCAACACCGGCTCCGAGCAATCCCACTCCAAAGGCGCGACGAGAAAGAGCCATCAGCGTCCAATATCCTCTTTGAGCGATGCCTGGATGAGGCGCAGATCGGTGTCGAGCGTGCCGAGTTCCTCGTCGACAAGGCTGTCGGCATAATGAACGAAGGCCTCTTCGAGCTTCACCAGAACTCCGCGCACCTCCCCCAACTGCTTCGGGTCGGGAACGCGCTTGGCTTCGATCACGGCAAAACCCTCCGCCACCTCGGCCGCACGCGGCAGATAATAGGAAAGAAACCGGCGAACCGCATTGGCGCTTTCGGGCTTGGCCTCGACCTTGCGAAAGACATCGGCGGCGATTTCGGCAAGGTGCCGGACAGCCGCCGCCGCTGGCTTGTCGGCGATCGCATCGCCGGCGGTCTCCAGCCTTTCAGCAAAGGGAACCGCCGCCTCCAAGAGGTCGCGGGCAAAGGCGACGCGCCCGCTGCCGATGCGCTTGAAATCGAGACTTTCGAACAGCCGGCGCGGCGCCAGCAGAATGACAAGCCCGGCAAAGACCAGAAGGGCGATAATGGCGGCAATCCAGAAGGGCATGCCGGCGGCAAAACTCAACAGCGGCACGGTGATTGCGGCGGCCAGTCCCGCCACGATCCAGTTGCCGTCATCGCCGAGCCAGTTGCGCATGCTCGTCCTAATTATAGCCGCGCGCGGTGCGGAAGGCGGTGGCAAGATCTGAACCGCCATCGAATACGCGCGCCGTGGTCTGCTTGGCAAGAGCGTCGAGCTGAGTCTTGTCGGCGTCGCCGAATGTGATACCGAAGATCGGTACACGCGGCTCGATCGCGTTCCACGCACTCATGAAGGCTCGGCTTTGATCATCGGACCTGCCGTCGGTCATGATGACGATGGCCGGCAGATAAGTCGAGAGCCTGTCGGTTCTGGCGATCTGCTGCAAAGCCCGTTGGGCGCAGGCATACATGTTGGTGCCGCCGTCCGCCTTCTGTCTGGAAATCTCGTTCAGCAGTCCCTCCTGCTCAAGCGGGTTTCCGCTCGCCATGAACATGTTGCGCACGCTGCTGTCGAAGGGAATGACGATGATCTGGTCGGCCGGCGACCATTGCACCAGCACCTTGCTCGCCTCGTCGGGGGTCAAGAGGAAACGCATCGCCTTCTGCAGCTGGTCCTCGCCGTCACCCTGCATCGAACCGGAAAAATCTAGGCAGAGGGCCGTCAGCGACGGTTTGCGCAACGCCGCCTGATAAAGGGTGAGCGCCTGGCGGATGACGCCCGGCTCGGGCATACGGATCGCCGTCACCAGCCGGGTCGGATCGAAATTCCACTTCGGCTCCGGCTTGGCGGCGACGTCGGTCAACGGGATGCGCCGGCCGGTATCGGCGATGCGCTGCTGCACGGGGCCCGAGCGGAGATAGGCGAGCAGATCGTTGAAGAAGGTCTGGACTTCGGGCCCGCGGCCATGATCGACGAAGCCGATCGGCGAATCCGCCATAGCCACGCCATCGGCCGGATAGATCGCATAAAGCGGCTCCTGCGACAGGGCCGCGAGCTTGTCGTTGGTTTCCTTCAGCACCGCCTCGTAATTCCACATCGCGTCGTAGAGCGTGCCCTTGCCGGCGGAATCGACGTAGAGATCGGCAAGCCAGCCCGAGGAGCCCGACGAGCGCACAACACCCGAAAGCAGCGACCGGACGCTCTCCTGCACGTTTTTATCGTCGAGATCGCCGGGTTCGATCACAGGCTTGTTGCCGAGCGCGCTCGACAGCATGGCGAGATAGGCACTGGCGCCCGAATTGGATTGTGTCGCCGAGGTCATGAGGAACTTCAGCGATCCGCTCTCGACCGCCGCCAGGATGTCCTTCATGAGCACGTCCCTGCCGATCCAGCCGAGCTGTTCGGCCTTCGACCTGCGCACCCCCAATACGACCGGCGTCTGCGCGATCGAGGTCAGGTTCTTAACCCGGCGCCGGGTGTCGAACATGTCGACCCAGACGCTGGAGGCCGGCCAGACCGCATCCTGCGTAACACCCTGGTCGCTCTGCAGCGCCAGGCCGATATCGAGCGTGCCTTCATATTTGAAGGTGCAGGTGGCGTTCTTCTGCTTGCAGAACTCTTCGACGATCGGCTGCAGGACGGTATTTTCCGAGCCCGACACGATTGAGAACTCCGGCCCCTGGCCGAAGGGATTGCAGCCGGTAAGGCCCAGAGCGGTAAGAAGTGCCAGGCCTGAAAGCAGCGCTCGCATCGTCGTCCTGTCGATCACGCCTGAGTCATCGCTTTCTTGAGCTCGATCGTCATCTGCTCCATCTGCTGTTCGGCGAGCGCCCGCTTGCGGCGTCCCTCCTCCTGAACCCGAAGCACCCCTGATATCGTATCGATCAGATCCTTGTTCGCCTTGGCGAGCGTGTCGATATCGACGATGCCGCGCTGCGACTGCTGCTCGATTGATATCGCCTGGTCCTTCATCATCTCGGATGCCTGGCGGATCATGTCATTGGTGGCGTCCGTCACCGCCTTCTGCAGGTCGAGCGCCGATTTTTGCCGCGTCAGGCCGAGCAGGATAACCATCTTCTGCTTCCAGGCCGGGACGGTCAGCGCGGAGGTTGCCTGCAGGTTCTCGATCAGTGTCTCGTCGCCCGACTGGACGATGCGGATCTGCGGCAATTGCTGGATGCCGAGCTGGCGCGCCTGCTGCAGGTAGAAGACCCGCTTTTCCAGCCGGTCGAGCGCCTGCAGGCTGTCCTGATAGGTCTGCGCCTCCAGCATGCCGCCGCCGGGACCGGTCGCCGCCGCTTCGGCTTGCGCCTTCAGCTTCGGCACCTCGACGCTGCGGAAACGCTCGGCGAACGTCTTGCCGGCCTGCACATAGGCATCGAGCCGCCTGATCGATTGCTTGGTTTCCTCATGCAGATCATCGAGCAACGCGATGTCGCGCCGCAGCGTATCCTTGTGTCTGTCGAGTTCCAGGCCGATCCGGTCGATCTGGCCGGCCACGTCCTCGAACTCCTCTTTGAACCGTTCGAGCCGCGCTTTCGCCGAAAGGAACATACGGCTGAGAAAACCCTTGTCCTTCAGGGATGCCGGATCGAGGTTCTTCGACTTGATGATGATGTCGGTCAGCAGGCGGCCGATCTCGCCGAGATCCTTGTTGCGGACCTCGCGCAGAATTCTGTCGGCATAGTCGCTGACCGACTGCTGGGCGCGGTCGCCATAGACCGAAATGCCGGCGCGGTCGGAGATATCGATGCCATCGGAAATGCGGGCAATTTCCGCCGGATCGGCGACAACAACCGGCAGGGCGGCATTCTGAGCAGTCGCGAGATCGGTCTCGGCCATGGTGAGGGCTTTCCGGGCTTGCAGCGCGTCAATGTTTTGTAAAACCTATCTTTGCAATAAACAGGCCTTATCGCAATGGTTTGGCTGCAAAGATCGCGCGGCCTGAAGAGCAGGACGAAGCGTAAGCAACGCAACCATCGCTGGTCGTCAAACCATAGTGAGTTTTATGATACTGTTTTATGACGGCCGAGAAAGCCGCGTTTACTTGCAGACCTCGGCCTTGCGCTCGAGCAGTTCCAGCTTGGCAAGCTTGCCCGTCAGAACGAAATCACCGTAATCCATCGTCAGGTCGCGGGTGATGCCGTTCTCATAGAGCTTGAAGGACATGCGATAGACCGGCAGCGAATCGGATTTCGCATTCTCGTTGAAATAGGCGATCGTCACCGGCCAAAACGCGGTCTTGGAGAAGGCGCCGGCATTGCCGGCATCGGCCTCCTCGGCAACCGGCGTCTGCTGCTTGCCGACGATCGTCGTCGTCGCCAGCGCCTTGTCGCCGTCATCGGAACCGTCGAAAACGCGCGCCTCGAAGAAGCGCTTGCCGTCCTTGGCGTTCTGAATCACATCAAGCATGTGTTCCGTGGGAAAGCGGCTTTCGGCCAGCTGCAGCTCCCGGCTCGCCGGCTGCTTGAGATCGACCTTGACGCCATCAGGCTGATCCTGAGCGGCACCGTTGACCTCCTTGTCGAGCTGATCGTCGGTGAAGGATTTGGTGTCGAAGGTGAACTTGCCGTCCTTCAGGTTCTCGAAGGTCTTCGTCTGCTGGTCGCTGACGCGCACGCTGTCGCCGGTGTCGATCTGTGTCACGAAGCGGAAATTGGTGGTGAAGCCCTGGCAATAGCTGCCGTCGAACTCATAGACCATGCGGCCGTACATGCCGGCGATACCGGAGCGGTCCGAAGCGTCTTTCAATTCGAGATCGTAGACGGCGCGATGGGCGATGAGGCCGGTCGCGGCCGCAGCGCTTGCCGCAGGCGCACCCGCCCATGCATTGGCGGAGACGCTGGCAAGAAGCAGAGCGGCAAGACTCGATCGGAACATTCATTCACTCCTGTTGGACTCGGCCGCGATGTTATATGAACTCTTTCGGCCAAATCGAGGCTCGAAGCTGTCATATTAAAGATTCTAGTCTTGATGCATAATTTTTGAAACATTGACAACAAAAGCGGAGACGAAAATGTCCGATGAAATTGCAGCGCGCCTGACTGAGATGGGGATAACCCTGCCCGAAGCCGCGGCCCCAGCCGCAAATTACGTTCCCTATGTCATCAGCGGCAATCTTCTCTACATTTCCGGCCAGCTGCCGCTCGAAGGCGGCAAGGTCGCCGTCGCCGGCCATCTCGGCAAGACGGTCGATGTTGCAAGCGGCCAGCGCGGCGCCGAACTCTGCGCCATCAATATCCTCGCCCAGGCGAAGGCCGCACTTGGCGGCAATCTCGGCCGCATCCGGCGCGTCATCAAGCTCAATGGCTTCGTCGCCTCGGCGCCCGACTTTGTCGAGCAGCATCTCGTCATGAATGGCGCGTCGAACCTGATTGCCGGCGTGCTCGGCGAGGCCGGCAAACATGCGCGTGCCGCCGTCGGCATGGCCGCCCTGCCGCTGAACGCCGCCGTCGAGATCGATGCTATCATGGAAATCGCAGAATGACGAATGCGGCCTGGATCAAGGACGTGGCGGTCGCCCATCGCGGCTTTCACGATCTCAATAAGCTCGTCTGGGAAAACACGCTTTCGGCCTTTTCGCGCGCCGTCGAAGCGGGCTTTGCGATCGAATGCGATCTGCATTACGCCTCCGACGGCGTACCGATCATCTTTCATGACGAGGACCTGCAGCGCCTGTGCAGTCTCACCGGCGACATCAGGGAGCGCACCTCCAGGGAACTCGGACTGATCGCCGTCGGCGGCACCAGCGACAAGGTGCCGACGCTGAGCCAGCTTCTCGATCTCGTCAGGAGCAAAGTGCCGCTGGTACTGGAGCTGAAGGGCCGCGAGGCCGATGACGAAGGGTTTGCCGAATCTGTTCTCGAAGTGCTTCAGGGTTATGACGGCAAGGTGGCGCTGATGAGCTTCGACCACTGGCTGCTGCGCGATCTGAAGGCGCTTGAGGCACCCTACCCGCTCGGGCTGACCGCCAACGGCAACACGCCGGAGGAATTCGCGACGCATGCCAAGGCGATGGAGATCGGTCTCGATTTCATCTCCTATTATTACGACGACCTGCCGAATGCCTTCATATCCGGCCAACGCGAAAAGGGTATTCCCGTCATCACCTGGACAGTGCGCGACGAAGAGGCGCGCCGGCGGACCTTCGCCAACGCAGACCAGATGACCTTCGAAGGCTTCGACCCGCGTGTGGCGGTTTGACGCTCGCTTTTTGGCCAAGATCATGCGCAGACTGAAGCAAAGCCGAGACCGTCTTCCCACAGGCTTCGCATCTGCTCCATGACCGATGAATTATCCATTCGCGTAGAACGCTCCTTCACCGCGATTTCCCCGGAGAGCTGGTCCAGGCTTTCCGGGGCATCGAAGAGCGGCACCACGATCGCTTACAATCCCTTCGTCTCGCACGCCTTTTTGTCGTCGCTGGAAGAATCCGGGTCGGCCACCGCCGAGACCGGCTGGCTCGGCCATCACCTGCTGCTCGAGACCGATCGCGGCGACCTGATCGGCGCCCTGCCCGGCTACCTCAAGAACCACAGCCAGGGCGAATATGTCTTCGACCATGGCTGGGCCGATGCCTTCGAGCGGGCCGGCGGGCGCTATTATCCCAAACTTCAATGCTCTATCCCATTCACTCCGGCGACGGGTCCGCGGCTTCTCGTCACCGAGGGGCTGCAGCGGCTGCCGATCCAGAGCGCGATCGCCGAAAGCCTGAAGGAGGTCGTGCGCCGGCTCGGCATCTCCTCCGCCCATGTCACCTTCGTGCCCGATGAAGAGATCGGCGTCTTCGAGATGGACGGCTATCTGCACCGCACCGACCAGCAGTTCCATTTCATCAATGACGGCTACGCCAATCACGAGGAATTCCTCGAAACGCTCACTTCGCGCAAACGCAAGGCATTGCGCAAGGAGCGCCGGGCCGCACTCGAAAACGGCATCAGCATCGACTGGCTGACCGGCAGCGACCTGACGGAACGCATCTGGGACCAGTTCTTCAAATTCTACATGGATACCGGCGGGCGCAAATGGGGTCGGCCCTACCTCACCCGCAAATTCTACTCGCTGATCGGCGAGCGCATGGCTGACGACATCCTGCTCGTCATGGCCAAGCGCGACGGACGCTATGTCGCCGGCGCGATCAACTTCATCGGCGGCGAGACGCTCTACGGCCGTCACTGGGGCTGCATCGAGGATCACCCCTTCCTGCATTTCGAGGTCTGCTATCACCAGGCGATCGATTTTGCCCTTTCGAAAGGGCTGAAGCGGGTCGAGGCCGGCGCCCAGGGCGAACACAAGCTCGCCCGCGGCTACCTGCCGG
The DNA here is from genome assembly GCF_019793465.1 of Rhizobium croatiense. Taxonomy (GTDB): domain Bacteria; phylum Pseudomonadota; class Alphaproteobacteria; order Rhizobiales; family Rhizobiaceae; genus Rhizobium; species Rhizobium croatiense. Next base: position 102,385 of record NZ_JAILYJ010000007.1, read on the forward strand.
TGACGACGCATTCGGCCCATTATGTCGCCCACGCCGGCCTTCGTCGGGCGATCGGCGATTATCTCGCCCGCGAGCGCGCCGATGTTGAACAGATGGGCGAGCTGCTGGCCGAGCACAGCCCCTTCCGCAAGGGCGAGCGCCAGCAGGAGGATTGACGCCGCCCTGCCGAGCGCGCTACCCGATCAAATTGAACGTGAGGAGATTTCGCGATGACCAAGCCGGCCGCTTATGACGACAACAACATCTTCGCCAAGATCCTGCGCGGCGAGATCCCCTCGCACCGTATCTATGAGGATCAGCATACGGTCGCCTTCATGGATGTGATGCCGCAGGCGCCGGGCCATGTGCTCGTCGTTCCGAAGGCGCCTTCCCGCAATATCCTCGATGCAGATCCCGCTACCCTCGCCCACGCCATCACCGTCGTGCAGAAGGTCGCCAAAGCGCTCGAAGAGGTCTTCGATGCCGATGGTGTGTTTATCGCCCAGTTCAACGAACCGGCCGCCGGGCAGACGGTGTTCCATCTGCATTTCCACGTCATTCCCCGTCATGAAGGCGTGGCGCTGAAGCCGCATTCCGGCAAGATGGAGGACGGCGCGGTGCTTGCCGCCAATGCCGAAAAGATCAGGGCAGCGCTGGCCAGAAGCTCTTCGTGACCTCGAAGGACGAGCGGATCCTGGGTCTCGACGTCGATGCGCTTGCGGTCGAAGGGCTCCAGACAGCTCCGCTCCGCCGGGTTGCGCCAGATGTCGAGTGAAGGAACGGCGAGTAATCCGTGTGTTCCGCCGGCTTCTCAATCAAAGCCCCGCGGGTTCTTCCAAGACTTGTCAAATATGACGCTTTCCAATCAGCCCCGCGCCGAGGACCGCTAGTTTGACCCGGTCGACCATATTGCGCTAGTCGTTCTTCGGGGTCTTTAGCATTGTCGCGACGCGGCGGATACCGAGCTGATAGCCTTCCGTCCCAAGGCCGGCGATTACGCCGTCTGCCCGGTGGGAGACAAAGGAGTGATGGCGGAAGCTTTCGCGCTTATGCACGTTGGAGATATGGATCTCGATGACGGGACCTTCGAACGTATTCAGAGCGTCGAGAATGGCAAGCGACGTGTGCGTGAATGCAGCTGGATTGATCACGATACCGGCTCCATTCTCACGCGCTTCATGGATCCAGTCGATGATTTCGTATTCGCGGTTGCTCTGGTGGAAGCGGAGCTCGTGTCCGAGTTCCGATGCCAGCCTGCGGCAGGAGGCCTCGACGTCGGCCAGTGTCTCGTGGCCGTAGATGTGGGGCTGGCGCTTGCCCAGTAGGTTGAGGTTTGGGCCGTTAAGAACATAGATCAGGCTCATTGCAATTACCCTTGTGAAAGCACCGACGAGGTCAGGCGAGTGCTATTTCCTGGAATGCGAAATTCGGATCGGATTCGTAGAGATCGGCGCGAAGCCCAAGCCGCCCTTCCTGCAGTGCCGGTGCTGCGACATTCTGGGCAGCGTCGAGGACCGCTTTCAGTAGTTCTCGTTTGGTCTCCGTCGGCCGTCCGGGAGCCACACGCACAATTATTTGAATGAAGTGATTGTCGGCATGTTCGTCACCGACGCAGGAGAAAGTCGCTTCCCTGGCGAATGTGCGAACTATAGTAGGCTTTACCAGTCCCCCGTCGCGGACTCGGCGATGCACTGCTCTGGTCAGCTCGTCAATAACGACGCGCTCGGCAGCGCCCCGGCTATAGTCAATAATGATATGCGGCACCGCATGTCCTCCAACTCAGCACAACTCTTCGAAATGACGCGACATTCGTTCCGCGTCCGGCTGCACGCTAGTGAACAATTCGAACGCCGCGGCGGCCTGGAATACCGTCATTCCACCACCAGGCAGCGTTCTGCAGCCCTTCTTCTCGGCCAAAGCCAAAAGTTCGGTCACGACGGGCATGTAGACAATATCAGCGACCCAGTGACGCGACTGAAGCGCTTCCGGGTCGATCGGAATGCCAGGATGGCTTCGCATACCCGTCGGCGTGGCGTGGATCAGCCCGTCGGCCGAAGCGAGCGTGGCGCTGACATCCCTGATCGGCTGCGCGCACCTTTTTGAGAAGCGCTGATTGAGCTGATCGGCAAGCGTGGCGGCGCGATTTGCGTCCTGGTCGAAGATCGAAAGCAGCTCGATTCCGAGCTTGATGGCTGCGTGCGCGACCGCGACCCCCGCGCCGCCAGCGCCGAGCAGGACCGCATGTGTTTTGGCAACATCGGGCAATCCGCGCTCGAAATTCTTATAAAAGCCATACCAATCGGTGTTGTGCCCAATCCGCTTTCCATTGCGAAGCACGACCGTGTTGACTGCACCGAGCATCCGGGCATCTTCCGACAGATCAGTAAGGTGAGCGATAACGGTCTGCTTGCACGGGTGAGTGACGTTGCTTCCCGCAAAGCCCCGGCGTTCGATCTCGTCGAGAAGGTCTGGCAGCGCAGATGCAGGGAGACCACGCTCGGCCAGATCGAGAAGCTCGTACCGATATTCCAGTCCAAGCTGATATGCTTCGGTCTCGTGGAGAGCCGGCGACTTCGACATCTGAATGTCCGCTCCGATCAGCCCGACATGAAATTTCCTGTTGTCCATTTTGATAGCTCTACCAAATCAGTGATGGGCAAGTATTTCGCCGAGAAACGCCTTGGTGCGCTCGTGCTGAGGAGACTTGAAGAAAATCTCGGGTTCAGCCTCTTCGATGATCTCACCGGAGGCCATGAAGATGACCCTGTCTGCTACCTGGCGGGCGAAGCCCATTTCATGGGTGACACAGATCATGGTCATGCCGTCGCGTGCGAGCCCAATCATTGTATCTAGCACTTCCTTGACCATCTCAGGGTCTAGCGCGCTCGTGGGCTCATCGAACAGCATCACTTTCGGCTCCATGCAGAGCGCACGCGCGATCGCGACGCGCTGCTGCTGGCCTCCGGAAAGCTGGGCGGGATATTTTTCCGCCTGATCAAGAATACGGACACGCTCCAGATATTTTCGTGCCAGTCGTTCGGCGTCGGCGCGGCTGGTGCCGCGAACGCGCATGGGGGCTAGCGTGCAGTTCTGAAGTACGGTCATGTGAGGGAACAAATTGAAACTCTGGAACACCATGCCCACTTCGCGTCGGATCGTGTCCACAGCCTTGGTGCTGCCATCCAGCAACTGTCCCTCGACGACGACCTTCCCGTCCTGAATCGTCTCAAGCGCGTTGATGCAGCGGATCAAAGTAGATTTGCCAGAACCCGACGGGCCGCAAAGGACGATCTTCTCGCCTTTGCGAACCGACAGGCTGATGTTTTTCAGAGCATGGAAGGAGCCGTACCATTTCTCCAGCTTCTCGAGTGAAATCAACGTCGACTGTTCGCTTGAAGAATTGAGCACGGCGCCCTCCATGTATGCTTTACTTGACGGTGAACGGGATGTTGGGGATGGATTCAGGGAATGTCGGAAGGTCGATGCCCATCCACTTCTTGGTGATGGCCGCCAGCTCCCCGCTTGCCTTGATCTTGTCGATGAAGCTGTTGGCGGCTTCGTTCCAGTCCTTCTCGCCAAGGCGAGTTCCGACGCCGTTATAGGTCTTCAGGAAGTCGATCTTCCGCTCGTAAGTCCCGGCGCTGGCCGCATCGAGCCTCTGTCCGTAGAACTGGTTGCCGCCGACAGCCTTTACCTGTCCCGAAATGAGAGCCTGGATAGTGGCGGCGTCATCGTCGAAGCGGCGGATCGTTGCAGTCGATCCTACGGCGTCCGTGACAGCCTTATCCTGCGAGCTCGACTTCGGCACACCGATCTCCCAGCCAGCTACATCGGCCGGCGCCTTTGCGGCATCGGCCTTGGCGGCATAGAGCGAGATTGTGTTCGCCGCATACGGCTTGCTGTACTGGATCGATTTGGCACGCTCCTCGGTCATGGCCATTGTGGCGAACAGGATATCCACCTTCCCCGTCGTCAGCGCCGGAATTCGGTTGGCGACCGCGAGCGGCTGGAACTCGACCTTCACGCCGAGTTCCTTGGCGAACAGCGTCGCGATGTCGGCGTCGAAGCCGTCCTGTTTGCCGCTCGTATTCACAAAGCCCCATGGTGCGTTGTCGCCCTGAATGCCGACGACGAGAGTGCCCTTGGCTTTGATCTCTTCGACCGTGGCGGCCGATGCGGCGGCGGCGCCGATGGTGGCGAAAGCGGCCGTCGCAAAAGCGACTCCCAGAAATTTCCTACGGTTGATCTGCATTGCTTACTCCTCCTCTTGGTTTTGCTTCGAACGAAGCGGTTAGCGGACTGCTTTCGCCATCCGTTTTTCGAGGCCGCTTCCAAGGTGCGACAGCGGCCAGCAAATGATAAAATAGATCACGCCGACGATCCCGAAGACGAGGAGCGGCCGGTAGGTGTGGTTCGAGATAATCTGTCCAGCTCGGGTCAGCTCGATGAAGCCGACGATCGCGGCGAGCGACGTTCCTTTGATGAGTTGGACAAGGAAGCCGATGGTCGCAGGCATGGAGATTTTCAGAGCTTGTGGAAGGATGACGTCTTTCATCCGCGATACGTAGTGCAGGCCCAGTGCGTTGGCGGCTTCGCTCTGACCCTTCGGAATGGCTTCGATGGAGCCGCGCCAGATCTCGGCGAGAAAGGCGCTCGCATGAAGAGTGAAGGCGATAGCCACCGCGATCCAGGCATTGACATCAACCCCGAGCAGCGCCACGCCGTAATAGACGACGAAAAGCTGCATCAGAAGCGGTGTGCCCTGGAAGAGTGCGATGTAGCCCGAAGTCGCGATGCGCGCGGTCCGATTTTTCGATGTGCGCGCCAGGGCGATCAATATCCCGAACACGCCTCCACCTACAAAGCCGATGATCGCGAGCAGTACAGTCCATTTCAGGCCCTGCAAGATGAAGAGAAATTCGTTTTCGCCGATGGGACCCATGAGTGCCTCCTATCGCGTCGGGTAGTTGAAGTAGTGGCGGGAAATGAGGGCGAAAAGGCCCATCAGCAGGGTCGAAATAACGAGGTAGATGGTAGTTACGGAGAAGTAGACCTCGAAGCTGCGGAACGTGTCGGATTCGATTCTCTGCGCCGCTGACGTCAGCTCGTAGGCGGCGATCGAGGTGCAGACGGAGGTGGTGAGGGTCAGTATGACGAACTGACTGGTGAGCGACGGGTAGATTGCCCGGAGAGCCGGCTTCAGCACGATCAACCGGAAGACGTCGGCCTTGTGGAGGCCAAGTGCGAAGCCTGCCTCGATTTGACCCTTGCTGACGCTCTCGACGCCGCCGCGGATGATCTCGATTGCGTATGCCCCGCCGTTGATGCCCAGTGCGATAATCGCGGTGACGGTCGGGTTGAGGCGTATCCCCATCAGGGGAAGCGCGAAGTAGATGAAGAAAATCTGTACGAGGAAGGGCGTATTCCGGACGATTTCCACGAACCCGATAACGGGAGCTCGAACGAGCCGGATCTTGGACGTTCTGGCGGCAACGCCGATAATACCGATTACCAGCGCGAGGACCATTCCGGCCAGCGCCAGCCCGATCGTACCGAGCGAACCCCAAAGCAACTCCGGGGCGCGGTCAAAGACCGCACCAAAATCGAACGTATAACCCATGTATGATTTTCCTCCTCCCGGTGCGGATAATTTGCACCCGCGCCGGACTATCGATCCGGTCTGACCATTCTTTCCGCACAGTTGAAAAGATGTTTAAGGTGGACCTCCGGCGCCATGGATCCGACCAGAGGCACCTCCACCGAGATGGAAGCGGCGGTACCGACCACTGCAACCAAATCGCCCAACGGCAGCTCCCCCTCGCCTGGAGGCAGTCGGCCGCTTCTTGCTTCCGCGATCATTTCCTCCGGCTTTGTCGGCGCCGGACCGGCTACGTCGCATAGTTGAACATGTTTCACTTTGTCGAGGTTCGCCCGCAAGTCTGCCAGAGCCGCGCCGTTCCTGAAGAAATGAATGCCATCGACGAGAACTCCGGCATTCTCCATCCCTGCCCCTGTCACCAGGTCGACGCTGTCTTCAAAGGCTTTGACCACCCGCCAGCCCATGTTTTCGATGTCGACCGCCAAGCCGTACCGTCCCGCGAGGACGCAGAAATCCGAAAAGTTCGATAACAGTCTGGCATGATCCTGATCGTCACCACAGACGCTGAGCCGACGCGCTCCAATGTTCGCAGCAGCGGCGAGGGTCGCCTCCACCGACGATGCGTCGAAAGAGGGATCGATTACGAAGAACTCGATATCGAAGACCTCTACTTCTTCACCGGCAAGCACAGCCTTCAACTCTCCGGCTGCTGCGCTGCCGACAGGCAGTTCATAGTACGGCGCACCGGGAAAGGCTGGATGGAGCCTGATGCCGATCCTGGAGAAACCTGCGCGTCCGGCACTCTTCGCGAACTCCGCGGGGGGCAGCATTATAGACGAGAAGTGCGCGACGCCGATCGGGAGCGCCGATTTTGGTCTTGAGGCGGCCATCATACGACACCTTTCGTCGCAAGATGGTTGCGAAGATTGGTTCCGGTGCGGTGGATGTGCTGTCGCAGCTTCTCGCAAGCATATTCAACGTCGCGTGCCACGGCGCCCTGCGCAATCTCGCTGTGTTCCTGACCGACATTGCGGTCCCCGGATGTGCGGACAAGGAAGGCGCGGCGGTATCGGTCGTTCAGATTCAGCAGAAGATTGCAGAAGTGAAGAAGCAGGGGCTTGCCACAGCCCGAGATTAAGGTGAGGTGGAATTCGCGGTGCAGCGTTTCCCAGTATTCCAGCGTCTCGGGACGGGCGGCATCGCGCTCAGTGCGGTTCAGACGATGGAGCGCACGCATGATGTTGCCCTCCCACTCGACGTCACCGACGCGAATAGATTCGCGTAGCGCAAAGACCTCGAGCTCCTCCCGAAGGGTCGTAACTTCTTCGAGATTGCCAATCGAGATCGGGGCGACGCGATAGCCTCGATTGTCCTGAAACTCAACCAAGCCGTCGGAAATGAGTCGGGCCAGGCCTTCGCGCAACGGGCTCAGGCTGACGTTGAACGTCTTTCGCGCCCTGTCGAGATTGATCTTGCTGCCCGCCTCCAGTTCACCGGAAATGATGGCCTCTCGAAGACGCGATGCGAGCTGGCTGCCGATGGTGTTTTTTCCATCGTCGGCAAAAGCAGCGGACGGCGCGTCTTCTTCCGTCAGTGCGCCACGGGCGCCGTCGTCGCTCGCGTCCATCTCTCCTCCCACGCAATCAAACTTTCGATGATCGATATAATAAACGATTATTTTCGTCAAGCCTCCACTGAAAAAGCGGCTGAATTTCTCCCAAATGCATTAAATCAAAGAAATTTTACCTTTAAATTCAACACATTAACCCAAGAATCTCTAGGTAGAAGGAAAACATAGCGTTTTTGACACGTCCACTCAGCTTGACAGATAATCGATTATTCTCATATTTGAACCCATGAGGAGGTGGGCAGCATGCCAATCAGAACCGAGAGCGAGTTGACGCCTGCCGTCCTCGCCGTGATGAACCGCACCGCGGATCCTAGGCTGCGTGAAATACTCGTCGCAATGGTGAAGCATCTCCACGCGTTCGTACGGGAGGTCAGGCTTTCGGAAGCTGAATTCCGCGAGGCCACAGCGGTCCTCAACGAAATTGGCCAATTGCAGACTGATAGTCACAACGAGTTCGTGCTGATGGCAGGATCGCTCGGCGTCTCTTCGCTCGTCTGCCTGCTCAATAACGGTGACAAGGGGCAGACGGAGACGTCGCAATCGTTGCTCGGACCATTCTGGCGGCTTAACTCTCCGCGAGTGGAGAACGGTGGAACCATCATCCGGTCCGAGACTCCAGGCACGCCTTTGTTCGTCCATGCGAAGGTGATCGATCGGGACGGCAAGCCTGTAGCAGGCGCCGAGGTCGACGTGTGGCATGCGTCGCCTGTCGGACTTTACGAAAACCAGGATCCCGATCAGGCAGAAATGAATCTCCGTGGGAAGCTCACCACGAACGAAGAAGGCCGCTTCTGGTTCAGAACGGTCAAGATGGTTGGTTATCCGATCCCGGTGGACGGGGTCGTGGGTCGCCTTCTCAAGGCGCAAGGCCGTCACCCCTATCGCCCCGCCCATCTGCACGCACTCATCTTTAAGCGCGGGTACAAGACACTCATCTCCCAGGTCTTCGACCCGAGCGATCCAAATATCGACTCCGACGTGCAGTTTGGCGTGACCGCGGCGTTGACGGGCAACTTCGTCCGGCATGAAGAACCGCACCCGTCCGACGCGGACGTCGCAGGACCGTGGTTCTCGCTCGACTACACCTATGTCATGGAACCGGGTGAGGCAGCCCTGCCGCGCCCTCCGATCAAATAACGAAACCAGCAGAGCCAAATCATGATCACGGAAAAGGAACGCCAGGAGGCAGCCGACGCGCTGCTGAGGGCCGAAATCGAACGCAAGCCAATCATCCAGCCAAGCAAGACATATCCGGACCTGGAACTCGAAGACGCCTACAATATACAAGCGCTCTGGGCGCAGGCGCGGATTGCGAAAGGTGCACGGATCGTCGGCCACAAGATCGGACTGACGTCGCGGGCAATGCAGATGGCCTCGAAGATGACGGAGCCCGATTACGGCGTCATTCTCGACGACGCTCTCTTCAATGATGGAGCGCAGATCAAAGCGGATCTGTTCATAAAGCCTCGTCTCGAAGTCGAACTCGCATTCGTAATGGGTGAGGATCTTGAAGGATCAAGCACCCGTATCTATGACGTCATGAGGGCGACCGAATTTGTCGTTCCCGCTCTCGAAATCATCGACTATCGAACCGAAGTGCCAAGAGCGATCACCGACACGATCGCCGACAACGCGGCTTTCGGAGCGATCGTCGTGGGTGGTCGTATCGTTCGGCCGATGGATGTCGATATCCGCTGGGTCGGCGCGACGCTTTCGAAAAATGGCATCATCGAGGAGTCGGGCGTTTCCGCAGCCATCATGGGGCATCCAGCCGCCGGAATCGCATGGCTCGTGAACAAGCTCCATGCTGTCGGAGGCGGCTTGAAGAAGGGCCAGATCGTTCTTGCCGGCTCGTTCACCCGCCCCGTGGATATCGCCAAGGGCGATGTCATCCAGGCTGATTACGGGCCGGTCGGCTCCATCGGCGTTTCGTTCGTGTGAGGTGGCGATGGAACTCCCCGTCAATCACTTTAAGCGGAAGCTTATGGCTGGGCAAAGCCAGATCGGTCTATGGTGCGGCCTTCCGGGAAGCTACGCAGCGGAAATCGTGGCGCCGGCGGGCTTCGACTGGTTACTGTTCGACACCGAGCACTCTCCCAGCGACGTCCTCACCGTCCTGCCCCAATTGCAGGCGGTCGCGCCCTACAGCGTTTCTCCCGTCGTACGCCCTGCCTTCAACGACCCTGTGCTGATCAAGCGGTTCCTGGACATCGGCGTGCAGACGCTGCTCGTTCCGTATGTGCAGAATGAAGAGGAGGCGATGGCCGCCGTAGCAGCCATACGGTATCCGCCGCGCGGGATTCGCGGTGTCTCCGCCTTGACGCGTGCCACACGCTTCGGGCGCGTTTCGAACTACGCACAGCTCGCGGAGCAGGAGATATGCTTGCTTCTTCAAATCGAGACCCGGGAAGCGCTCGATCATCTCGAATCCATCGCCGCTGTCGAAGGAGTGGACGGCACCTTCATCGGCCCGGCTGATCTCGCGGCGAGCTTTGGCCATCCTGGTCAACCGGGCCACCCTGAAGTGGTTTTGGCGATCGAGGACGCGATAAGGCGCTTGAAGGCGCTTGGAAAGCCGACGGGCATACTCACCCCCGACGAGAAGTTCGCAGCCCGCTGCATTTCGCTGGGGACGCTGTTTACCGCAGTCGGTGTAGATGTCGCCCTACTCGCAAGAGGATCCGAAGCGCTCGCGGCCAGGTTCGCATCTTAGGGAGTTCGAAGATGTCGACGCGGAAGCAGATTTTGGCTGAGATAGCGCCGACCGGCGCTATCAGGGCCGCCATCAATATGTCAAATGCGGCGTTGGTCCGATGGGACGATGAGGCGGGCGCCTTGGTCGGTCCGAGCGCCCAGATAACCCACAAGATTGCCGAACAATTGGATTGCGGCCTCTCTCTAATTCAGTACGGCTCGGCTGCCGACATACTTGCCAATGCCGACGGCGACGAATGGGACATCGCTTTCATTGCCTCGGATCCATCAAGAGCCGACCGCTTCTCCTTCTCACCTCCATACATCTCCGTCAAAGCGACCTATCTCGTGCCTGCCAGTTCGTCCTTCCGGCGTGTCCAAGATGTTGACGTCGAAGGAGTCCAGATCGCCTCTGCAAGGAGTGCAGCCTATACGAAGCAGCTCGAACGAATCCTTCAAAGAGCTTCAGTCTCCCACACTGATAGCCCTGCAACGGCCATCAATCTGCTTGTCCAATCGCAGTGCACTGCGGCTGCTGGACTGACCGAATATCTCATCCAAACTTCGGAAAGAATTTCAGGCTTCCGGCTCGTGGAAGGAACATTCTCCGAGATCCCCCAGACGATCGCCGTGCATAAAAGATCCGTTCATGCCTCAGCCTTTTTCGCAGATTTCGTCCGCGATTTTACAGTGCGCCCTTAGCTAGCAATACAAAGCGGAAAATCAAAAAGGCCGCGGATGACGCGGCCTTTCCCAATTCAGTGGCAAGATCTCACTTCTTGCGCGGAACCTTGGGGACCGTGCTTCCCTTCTTCGGGGCGTCGCGAACTTCAGGCTCTGCCTGCGGGACCGTCTTGGCGCGGGTCTTGGGGGCCGCCTTCGTCTTCAGCTCGCCATCGCCCTCGCCGTCGGCCTCGGGATGCACGACTTCAGCTTCCGGCTTCGGCTTGATCGGCGCCGTATCCGGTATTGCTTCCAGCACGATGCCGGGCTTGCCGTCTTCCTTCGGACCGACGGTGACGTTGACGACGCCGCCCTTCTTCAGCTTGCCGAAGAGGATTTCGTTGGCAAGCGGCTTCTTGATGGTGTCCTGGATGACGCGGGCAAGCGGGCGGGCGCCCATCTTTTCGTCGTAACCCTTTTCCGCCAGCCAGGCGATCGCGTCCTCATGCAGGTCGAAGGTGACGTTCCGTTCGGAAAGCTGGGCCTCCAGCTGCATGATGAACTTCTGCACGACCTTGTGAATGACAGCCGTCGGCAGCGCCGCGAAGGGAATGATCGCGTCGAGACGGTTGCGGAACTCCGGCGTGAACAGACGGGTCAGCGCCTCCTCGTCCTCGCCGGTGCGCTTGGACGAGCCGAAGCCGATCGCGGCCTTGGCCATTTCGGACGCGCCCGCATTGGTCGTCATGATCAGGATGACGTTGCGGAAGTCGATCTTCTTGCCGTTATGGTCGGTCAGCGTGCCATGGTCCATGACCTGCAGCAGGATGTTGTAGATGTCAGGATGCGCCTTTTCGATTTCGTCGAGCAGGACCACGCAATGCGGATGCTGGTCGACGCCATCTGTGAGAAGACCGCCCTGATCGAAGCCGACATAGCCGGGAGGTGCACCGAGCAGACGCGAGACCGTATGCCGCTCCATATATTCCGACATGTCGAAGCGCAGAAGCTCGACGCCGAGCGACGACGCCAGCTGCTTTGCGACCTCGGTCTTGCCGACGCCGGTCGGACCGGAGAAAACATAGGAGCCGATCGGCTTGTTCGGCTCGCGAAGGCCGGCACGCGCCAGCTTGATCGAGGTCGAAAGGGCTTCGATGGCGATATCCTGGCCGTAGACGACCGAGCGCAGTTCCTGCTCGAGATTGGCGAGCACCGCTTCGTCATCCTTGGAGACGGTCTTCGGCGGAATGCGCGCCATCGTCGCGATCGTTGCCTCAATTTCCTTTTCGGTGATCAGCTTGCGGCGCTTCGACGGCGGCAGCAGCATCTGGGCCGCACCGGTTTCGTCGATCACGTCGATCGCCTTGTCCGGCAGCTTGCGGTCGGAGATGTAGCGGGCCGAGAGTTCGACGGCCGATTTAATCGCATCGTTCGAATAACGCAGGTGATGATACTCTTCGAAATAGGGCTTCAAACCCTTCATGATCTCGATTGCATCGTTGATCGACGGCTCGCTGACGTCGATCTTCTGGAAACGACGCACCAGCGCCCGGTCCTTCTCGAAGAACTGGCGATATTCCTTGTAGGTGGTCGAACCGATGCAGCGGATCGCGCCGGATGACAGCGCCGGCTTCAAAAGGTTCGATGCATCCATCGCCCCGCCCGAGGTGGCGCCGGCGCCGATCACCGTATGGATCTCGTCGATGAACAGCACCGCACCCGGATATTCTTCCAGCTCCTTGACGACCTGCTTCAGGCGCTCCTCGAAATCGCCGCGGTAGCGCGTGCCGGCGAGCAGCGTGCCCATGTCGAGCGAGAAGATCGTCGCATCGGCGAGCGCCTCGGGAACCTTGCCCTCGACGATCCGCTTGGCAAGGCCTTCGGCAATCGCCGTCTTGCCGACGCCGGGATCACCGACATAGAGCGGATTGTTCTTCGAACGGCGGCACAGGATCTGGATGGTACGGCTCACCTCGGCGTGACGGCCGATCAGCGGATCAATCTTGCCGCCTTTGGCCTTCTCGTTGAGATTGACGCAATAGGCTTTCAGCGCATCCTGCTGCTTCTTGGGGCCGCCCTCTTCCTCGCCGCCGCGTGCCGTCGGCTTGCTCTCGGCTTCCTCTTCGGCGCCGCGCGGAGGGCGCGCCTCAGACGCGCCCGGCCGCTTGCCAATGCCATGAGAGATGTAGTTGACGGCATCGTAGCGGGTCATCTCCTGCTCCTGCAGGAAATAGGCGGCATGGCTTTCGCGCTCGGCGAAAATCGCGACGAGCACATTGGCGCCGGTCACCTCCTCGCGCCCGGAAGACTGCACATGGATGACGGCGCGCTGGATGACGCGCTGGAAGCCGGAGGTCGGCTTCGAATCCTCGTCATATCCGGTGATCAGATTGGAAAGTTCATTATCGACATATTCGACGAGCGTCTTGCGCAGCGCGTCGAGATCGACGTTGCAGGCACCCATGACCGCGGCCGCATCGGCATCGTCGATCAGGGCGAGCAGCAGATGCTCGAGCGTCGCATATTCGTGATGCCGCTCGTTGGCAAAGGTCAGTGCCTGATGGAGCGCCTTCTCTAAACTAGGCGAAAATGTTGGCACGTTCAGATCCTCACTTCTTTTCCATGACGCATTGCAGCGGATGCTGGTGCTGCCGGGCGAAGTCCATCACCTGGCTGACCTTCGTTTCCGCTACCTCGTATGTGAATATTCCGCATTCGCCGACGCCGTGATTGTGGACATGGAGCATGATGCGGGTGGCACTTTCACGATCCTTCTGAAAAAAACGCTCCAGAATGTGAATGACGAATTCCATCGGTGTGTAGTCGTCATTCAGAAGCAGTACGCGGTAGAGGTTGGGCTTCTTGGTCTTCGGCTTGGTGCGCGTGATGACCGAGGTTCCGCGATTTCCGTTGTCCCCGTTCCTTTCGCTGTCGTTCTGCATCCGGATCGGCTTTGCGATCATTGTCATTCATTCCTCGATCAATCCGGCGGAGCATGGGAGGGTGCTTTTCCCGCCGAATATCTGAAACACTAACTTAGTTCATAATAGGCCGATTTTAAGCCCCCTGTCAGACACTGCAATCAAGAAATGCCGGCATGCACGGGAAAGACTAAAAAAGTCCCCGGGCCGATCCAAGCGGACGCTGTGGCGAAAGTGGAAACAAAAAAGACCGGCTACAGATGCGTAGCCGGCCCCGGTATTTCAATATGTCGCGCAGGTTGCGCCGTGGCAATCAACTCATGCGGCGGCAGGCGTTGCCGGCGGCGCCTGCCTGCCCGTCTTGGCGACGGCAGCGGCGATCGGAGCCTCGTAAGGCTTGTAGGCGAATTTGGCGAGATCGGCGTACATTTCGCCGAGCTTGGTGGCTTCGGAAACGAAGTTCTCATAGCTGGACTTGACGTAGCTGGTCTGCAGTTCGAACACGGCCTCGAAGCTCTTCGCGCCGGCCAGCGTTTCGAAATGCGTCACCGCATCCTGAAAGGACTTCTTCGAATATTCAGCAGCTTCGGCGGCGATTGCCTGAAAGCCCCTCGCCGTATCGGAATAGGTTCTCAGCGCCGTATCTACGGCTTCCTTGCTCTTCCTGTTTGCATCGTCAAAGTTGAACATGACCGTCCTCCGTTGGGCTGTGGGATGGCGGCAGGGTAGCTGCGACGCACAAATAGTCAAGTAGTCTTGTGCGACGCAAAACAACCCAGGGGTTGTATGACAGCAATAAAACAAAGGCCGCGCGCCGGGGCACGTGCGTCTTTAACTGATTTTGCTAATATATATCAGATGGCCACAACCGGAGATTTCAAAAAAAAATTGATTGAGAAGCAAAAAAACAAAAAAACCGGGCGGATCGCGCCGCCCGGTCCTCTTGAAACTTGCGAGCGCGATCAAAGATCGACGTCGAGAATCGCCATCGAAAAGTTGTAGGAGCGATCGCCGTCCTCGTCATCGATATAGACGACGCCCAGAAATTCTTCGCCGAGATAGACTTCCGCAGAATCATTCTTGCGCGGACGCGCCTTGACGATCATCTGCGGGTTGAACATGCGCTTGAAATAGGCGTCGAGCTTCTTGATTTCTTCAGGCTTCACTCTGTCATCTCCGTAAGCGGTCTTGATTGGCCGCTTCTTGCACAGGAAAAGCAGCGGTGTAAAGGCGGGCTGCCGCTTGGGCAGTGGCTGTCCCCGCTCGGTTCTGCCCGGCTTTTCCTATCCTTTTTCCAACAAGCGCTCAGATGTCGGCGCCGATTACCTGGTCCATGTTGCGCGACGGTTCGGAACAACCGGCCTCGCCGACGACCTTGGCCGGCACGCCGGCGACCGTCTTCTTCGGCGGCACCGCCTTGAGGACGACGGAACCGGCGGCGACGCGCGAGCAGAAGCCGATCTCGATGTTGCCGAGGATCTTGGCGCCGGCGCCGATCATGACGCCGCTGCCGATCTTCGGATGGCGGTCGGCGCCCTCCTTGCCGGTGCCGCCGAGCGTGACGCCATGCAGGATCGAGACATTGTCGCCGACAACCGCCGTTTCGCCGATCACGAGGCCGGTGGCATGATCGAGGAAGATGCCCTTGCCGATACGGGCGGCCGGATTGATGTCGGTCTGGAAGACGCTGGAGGAGCGGCTTTGCAGATAGAGGGCGAAGTCACGCCTGCCGCGGTTCAGCAGCCAATGGGCCAGACGATGCGTCTGCAGCGCATGGAAACCCTTGAAATAGAGCACCGCCTCCATAAAGCGCAGGCAAGCCGGATCGCGGTCATAGACCGCCTGGATATCGACGCGCAGGATCGAGCTCCATTCCGGCCAATCGGCGAGCATTTCCTCGAAGGTCTGGCGCAGGAGGATCGCCTGCATGTCGGGGTGATCGAGGCGTTCGCAGATGCGGTGAATGACGCATTCTTCGAGCGAACGGTGGTTGATCACCGTCGAATAGAGAAAGGCGGCGAGAACAGGGTCCGTTTCGGCGGCAGTGCGGGCTTCCTCGCGCAGGCTGTCCCAGATGGGATCCATCACTTTCAATGGATGGCCTGTTTCAAAAGCACGAATGTCTGTCTTGGCGACCATCGCCGCTCTCCTCGTTACCAACAGGAATGCTGTTTTCGCAATGCCAGTATATAGTGGAAAACGCCCATAACATAAATGGGTGCCGTCACCATGGTTTTTTAGAACGGTTTTTCGGCATCACGATGATGTCAGCCCTCGGCGACCCTTGCGTAGAAGGCCAGCACCGCCTGCTTGAAAACCTTGTCGCCGACGGCGAGCATATGATCGCGGCCGGGAATATCGAGCGCCTCGGCCTCGGGCATCAGCGCCGCCAGCTGCTGCGGCGAGCCGGCGATATCGTCCCGGGTGCCGACGCCGATCAGCGCTGGCATGTCGAGTTTGGCCATATCGGAGCGGGCGACGAGATCGCGCGAGCCGCGAATGCAGGCGGCGAGCGCGGTACGATCGCTCTTCGTCTGTTCGGCGAAGGCGCGGAACATGCGGCCGCGGTCATGCGTCACGACGTCCAGCGACGGAGCCAGCAGCGCATCGGCAATCGGGTCCCAGTCGCCGACCCCGTCGGTCATGCCGATGCCGAGGCCGCCGAGCACCAGCGAGCGGACGCGATGCGGATTGGCGAGTGCGGCAAAGACGGAAATGCGCGCACCCATCGAATACCCCATGAGATTGGCTTCGGCGACGCCGAGATGGTCGAGCAAGGCGATCGCATCGGCGGCCATTACCCATGGACGATAGGCTTCGGCATCATGCGGCTTGTCGCTCGCGCCATGGCCGCGATTGTCGATGGCGATCACCCGGTAGCCGGCATCGCCGAGCGTCTTCAGCCAGGCCGGATGCACCCAGTTGACGTTTGCCGTCGAGGCAAAACCGTGAATCAACAGGACAGGTACACCGGAGGGATCGCCTTCGTCGAAAAAGGCGAGCCGCAATCCGTCATGGGTGAAGCTTGAAAAAACTGGAGTGTTCAGGTTCATCGGGTCTTCCCTTTTTGGCGCGACCATAATCGAGCCGCCTGCCAGCGTGAAGCCAAAAACCGTGGCCGAAAACTGTGCTTGCCGCGGCGCTTTGGCTCGACACATTTGCGGCGAAGGCTTATAAGGTTCGCGCAAATTTCATAGCATTCGGAGAGCGACATGGCCGGCCACAACATTCCTCACTTCCAGAACGACGGCGGTCATCGCGTCATCGAAGTCGGCGTCAAGGAATTCATGTGCACGGGCGCTTCGGTTCCCTTCGATCACCCGCACATCTTCATCGACATGGGCGACGACAACGAGAAGGTCTGCTCCTACTGCTCGACGCTCTATCGCTTCAATTCTTCCCTCAAGCCCAGCCAGACCAATCCGGCTGGCTGCGTTTTCCATGTGAAGGCGGCGTAACCCGACCAGAGCCCGGATCGGACAGGCAATGCCGGTCGAACATGTCGCCATCATCGGCGCCGGAATTGCGGGGCTGACCGCTGCTCTGTCGCTTTCGCTCCGGGGCATCAGCTCGGAGATTTTCGAACAGGCGGACGAACTCACCGAAGTCGGCGCCGGATTGCAACTTTCGCCGAATGCCTCGCGCATTCTTGCCGACCTCGGCATCCTCGACGGGCTTTCAAAGATCTGGCTCGAACCGGAGAGCATCCGGCTGATTTCGGGCAGTTCGCTGCGCCAGCTTGCGGCGGTGCCGGCAGGCAAATTCGCGCGGCAGCGCTGGGGCGCACCTTATGGCGTCCTGCACCGCACCACTTTGCAGAAAGCGCTGCTCGCCGCGGTCGAAGCCGATCCGCTCTGCCGGCTTTGTCTCGGCATGCGCATGGAAGCGGGTCCGCCGCCTTCCGAACGGCCGGCGGATGTCGTGATCGGCGCCGACGGCGTCTGGTCGAAGCTGCGGCAATCGATTGCGGGCAGCCCCTCGCCGCGTTTTTCCGGCAATATCGCCTACCGCTTCACCATTGCCGAGGATGAAGCCCCCGGCTTCCTCGATCGGACAAGCGTTTCCGCTTTCCTCGGCGGGTCGGCGCATCTGGTCAGCTATCCGCTGAAGGAGACCGGCAGCTTCAACATGGTGGCAATTACCGCCGGCAACAGTGCGCCGCAGGCCTGGCAAAGCGAGCCGACGGCAGCGCAGCGCGCGCAGCTGCGATCGCGTCTTGCCGGCTGGAACGCGGCCATCGTCTCGCTGCTCGAAAGGCAGCGGAAGCTGACCTTCTGGCCGCTGTTCGAAACCACATCAGGTGCGTGGCAGGACGGCAGGGCGGTTCTGATCGGCGACGCCGCTCACGCGATGATGCCCTTTGCCGCCCAGGGAGCGGCGATGGCAATCGAAGATGCCTACGAACTTGCCGCGTTTCTTTCGGATCGTCCCGTCGCCGAAGCGCTGGCGCTCTTCGAAAGGCATCGCGCGCCGCGCATCGCCAAGCTTCGCCAGCGCGGCGCCTTCAACCGGTTTGCCTATCATGCGAGAGGGCCGATCCGGATCGGCCGCGACCTCGTGCTCGGGCTGAAGCCGCCGCAAAGCCTGGCGGCGGATCTCGACTGGATCTACGGCTATCGCGCCACGCGGCCATAGAGCGCCGCAAGCGACGGCAGCGCTCCACGCCTGCCCTCAGACGGCGCTTGCCGCCGCAAACCCGCGTTCGATATCGGCCTTGAGGTCGGCCACATCTTCGATCCCGATCTGCAGCCGGATGACCGCGCCGTCGGTCGGCGCCTTGGCGACCCTGCGGTCGTTGAGATAGGCGTGCAAAGCGAGGCTTTCGAAGCCGCCCCAGGAATAGCCGAGGCCGAAGATCCGCAGCGCATCGAGGAAGGCATGCGCCTTTGCCCTGGACTGCTCCGGACCATCGGCTGCAAGCACGAAGGAAAAGATGCCGCTCGCCCCCTTGAAATCGCGCTTCCAGAGATGATGGGAGGGGAAGCTCGGCAGCGCCGGATGCAGCACCCGCGCGACATCCTCCCTGCCCTCCAGCCATTCGGCGATAGCAAGCGCGCTTTCATAATGACGCTCGAGGCGCAGCCCCATGGTGCGCAATCCGCGCAGGATCTGGTAGGCATCATCGGGTGCGCCGCAGATGCCGAGCACGCCGTTCGCCTCCTTCAGGCGCTCCCAATGCTCGGCATTGGCCGACACCGTCCCAAGCAGAATGTCGGAATGGCCGGACGGATATTTCGTCGCCGCGTGGATGGAGATGTCGACGCCATGATCGAGCGGCCGGAAATAAAGCGGTGTCGCCCAGGTATTGTCCATCATGACGACGGCGCCGTGGCGATGGGCAACCGCCGTAATCGCCGGAATATCCTGCATCTCGAAGGTGTTGGAGCCGGGAGCCTCGGTGTGCACGATCTTCGTGTTCGGCCGGAACAGCGCCTCGATGCCGGCGCCGATCGACGGGTCGTAATATTCCACCTCGACGCCGAGCCGCTTCAGCATCGTGTCGCAGAAATGGCGGGTCGGACCGTAAACCGAATCGACGACGAGAGCATGGTCGCCGGCGGCGACGAAACCCAGGAATGGAATGGTGACGGCCGCAAGCCCCGAGGGAACGAGGATGGTGCCGGCCGAACCTTCGAGCGCGTCGATCGCCTCGCAGAGCGCATCCGTCGTCGGCGTGCCGCGGGTCCCGTAGGTGTATTTCTGCGAACGCGTCTCCATCGTCCGGGCATTCGGAAACAGCACCGTCGAGGCATGCACGACCGGCGGATTGACGAAACCGTGATAGTCGAAGGGATCGTTGCCGATATGGCTCAGGCGGGTGTTGATGCCGGCATTCTGCAGCAAGCTGTCTTTGTCTTTCATGTCGGGAATAGCCTTTGGCAAGGGACGCGAAAACCAGACTTTTGGACGCCCTGCCGCCTCCGGTCAACCCCTTGGGGCCCTGGAGCGGATCCCATCGAAAAGTATGATTTTCGCGTTATTTTTCCGCAATCGGACGCCCATTTCCTGACCAGCCGCCCATGAATGCGGCGCAGTTGACCAAATTTCTGAATTTTGCCGCAATTATTGATGGCGACACTTGACCATAGTGACATTTGCGACTGTGATAGACCCACTCGCGCCGGGAGGGTGTCGAGACGATTGGGGAGGCCGACGCAACGTTTAGGCGCACTCCCCACAAGATAAAGATAAGACAACGGAAAAAGGTTGGGAAAATGAAGAATATGCTCCTGTCCGCCGCCATCGGCGCAGCGGTTTTGGCACTTGGCGCATCGGCAGCCTCGGCCACCACTCTCGGTGACGTCAAGGCGAAGGGTTTCGTACAATGCGGCGTCAATACCGGCCTGGCCGGCTTTGCTGCACCCGACGCTTCCGGCAATTGGGCCGGCTTCGACGTCGATTTCTGCAAGGCCGTCGCTTCAGCCGTCTTCGGCGACCCCACGAAGGTGAAGTTCACCCCGCTCAGCGCCGCCAACCGTTTCCCGGCGCTTCAGTCCGGCGAAGTCGATCTTCTGGCCCGCAACACGACCTGGTCGATCAACCGCGACACCGCTCTCGGCCTGAACTTCCGTTTCGTCAACTATTATGACGGCCAGGGCTTCATGGTCCGCAAGAGCCTGAACGTGAAGTCGGCGCTCGAGCTTTCTGGCGCGTCCGTCTGCGTACAGTCGGGCACCACCACCGAGCTCAACCTCGCCGACTACTTCAAGGCAAACAACCTCCAGTACAATCCTGTCGTCTTCGAAAAGCTGGACGAGGTTAACGCCGCCTATGATGCCGGCCGCTGCGACGTCTACACGACCGACCAGTCCGGCCTCTATTCGCTGCGTCTGACGCTGAAGAACCCCGACGAGCACGCGATCCTTCCGGAAATCATCTCCAAGGAGCCGCTGGCGCCAGCTGTTCGCCAGGGTGACGACCAGTGGTTCGACATCGTCAGCTGGGTTGGCTACGCCATGATCAATGCTGAAGAGGTCGGCATCACTCAGGCGAATGTCGACGACATGAAAAATTCGCCGAACCCTGACATCAAGCGCTTCCTCGGCGTGGAAGCAGACACCAAGATCGGCACCGATCTCGGGCTGACCAACGATTGGGCCTACAACATCGTCAAGAACGTGGGCAATTACGGCGAAGTCTTCGAGCGCAATATCGGCCAGGGCAGCCCGCTGAAGATCGCTCGCGGCCTCAACGCCCTGTGGAGCAAGGGCGGCATCCAGTACGCCCCGCCGGTTCGCTGAGGGGTATCACGCAGGAAAGCCGGAAAGGCGGGCGACCGCCTTTCCTCCTCCAATAAAAAGCTCCGAAAAGGAGCGTAATGGGGAATTGGCCAGGCATGACGCATCAGGCTGTGGATTCGACACATTTACCCAAGAGCGGCTGGAGCTTCCAGACTGCCCTCTACGACCCGAGAATTCGGGGCATTTTCTTCCAGATTCTCACCATCGTATTGCTGGTGGCCTTCGTCTGGTGGGTTGCACATAACACTGCCGTCAATCTGGCGCGCGCCAACATCGCATCGGGATTCGGCTTTCTGAACGGCCGCGCCGGCTTCGAGGTCGGTCAGTCGCTGATCGCCTATTCAAGCGATTCGACCTACGGCCGCGCGCTGCTCGTCGGCCTTCTGAACACGCTGCTGATCGCTGTTACCGGTATCATCACCGCCACCATCATCGGCTTCATCATCGGCATCGGCCGTTTGTCGCGGAACTGGCTGATTGCCAAGCTGTGCACGGTCTATGTGGAAATTTTCCGCAATATTCCGCCGCTGCTGGTGATCTTCTTCTGGTATTCGGGCGTTCTGGCGGTTCTGCCGAATGCGCGCGAGTCGCTGCATCTGCCGCTCGGATCCTATCTGAACAATCGCGGCCTTGCCTTCCCCAAGCCGATTTTCGGTGAGGGTTTCTGGCTCGTCGGCGTCGCCTTCGTCATCGCGATCATCGCCGTCATCGCGACGGCGCGATGGGCGCATCGCCGGCAGGCGGCCACAGGTCAGCCGTTCCACACGATCTGGGCTTCGATCGGCCTGCTGATCGGCCTGCCGCTGATTGCCTTCCTGATCGCAGGCGCGCCGCTTTCCTTCGATTATCCGATCGTGGGTAAATTCAACCTCACCGGCGGCTCCGTCGTCGGGCCTGAGTTCATGTCGCTCTTCCTGGCGCTTTCCTTCTACACCGCAGCCTTCATCGCCGAGATCGTGCGCGCGGGCATTCGCGGCGTGGCGAAGGGACAAACGGAAGCGGCAGGCGCACTTGGGCTTCATCCCTCGTCGATCACCCGGCTGGTCGTCATTCCGCAGGCCTTCCGCATCATCATTCCGCCGCTGAGCAGCCAATATCTCAATCTGACCAAGAACTCATCGCTGGCGATCGCCATCGGTTTTGCCGATCTCGTCGCCGTCGGCAGCACGACGCTGAACCAGACCGGTCAGGCCGTCGAGGTGATCCTCATCTGGATGGTCATTTACCTCGCGCTCAGTATCGTGACTTCGCTGTTCATGAACTGGTTCAATGCCAAGATGGCGCTGGTGGAGAGGTAAGATGAGCAACAGTTTCGTCAGAACCGCCATACTCGCGCCGGAGCCGCCTCCACCGGGAGAAAAGGGGGCGGTCGCCTGGATTCGCCGCAACCTGCTTGCCACGCCGAAAGACATCGTTCTTACCATGGTGGCGTTAGTCTTTATCTCCTGGGCGATGCTCCATGCGATCGACTGGCTCTTCATGCAAGCTGTCTGGAGCGGCCCAGACCGCACCTTCTGTGCCACTGCCGTACAGGGCGGCATCCAGCCGGATAGCTGGAACGGTGCGTGCTGGGCCTTCGTCAACGCCAAATTCGACCAATTCATTTTTGGTCGTTATCCGCTTGACGAGCGCTGGCGCCCGACGCTGGTCGGCATTCTTTTCGTGCTCCTGCTGGTGCCGATGCTCATCCCTTCGGCACCACGCAAAGGCCTCAACGCCCTCCTGCTCTTCGGCGTGCTGCCGGTCATTTCCTTCTTTGTGCTTTATGGTGGATTTGGCCTGGAAATCGTCGAGACCCCGCTCTGGGGCGGCCTGCTGGTGACGCTGGTCCTATCCTTCGTCGGCATCGCCGTCTCCTTCCCGCTCGGCATCATCCTGGCGCTCGGAAGGCGCTCACAGATGCCGGTCATCCGCATGATTTGCATCGTCTTCATCGAAGTCGTCCGCGGCGTACCGCTGATTACGGTGCTGTTCATGGCGAGTGTCATGCTGCCGCTTTTCCTGCCGGCCGGCTGGACGGTGGACAAGCTCTTGCGCGCGATCATCGGGGTATCGATTTTCGCCTCCGCCTATATGGCGGAAGTCATACGCGGCGGCTTGCAGGCCATTCCCAAGGGGCAGTTCGAGGGAGCGGATTCGCTGGGGCTGGGCTACTGGCAGAAGATGCGGTTGGTCATCATGCCGCAAGCGATCAAGCTGGTGATCCCGGGCATCGTCAACACCTTCATCGGGATGTTCAAGGATACCTCGCTGGTATCGATCATCAGCATGTTCGACCTTCTCGGCATCGTCCGCCTCAACTTCGTCGATCCGAACTGGGCGACCGCAGTAACGCCGCTGACGGGACTGATATTTGCCGGCTTCGCCTTCTGGCTTTTCTGCTTCGGCATGTCGCGCTATTCAGCATTCGTCGAACGTCACCTCGACACCGGCCACAAACGATAAGAATGAGGGAAAACAATCATGGCTGAAGCTCCAGCTAAAAAGCTCACCGTTTCCGCAACGGAAGTGGCGATCGAAATCATCAACATGAACAAGTGGTACGGCGATTTCCACGTGTTGCGCGACATCAACCTGAAGGTCATGCGTGGCGAGCGCATCGTCATCGCCGGCCCATCCGGCTCGGGCAAATCGACCATGATCCGCTGCATCAACCGCCTGGAAGAGCATCAGAAGGGCCAGATCATCGTCGATGGCACCGAGCTCACCAACGATCTGAAGAAGATTGATGAAGTCAGGCGCGAAGTCGGCATGGTGTTCCAGCACTTCAACCTCTTCCCGCACCTGACGATCCTCGAAAACTGCACGCTGGCGCCGATCTGGGTCCGCAAAATGCCGAAGAAGCAGGCGGAAGAGATCGCCATGCACTTCCTGAAGCGCGTCAAGATTCCGGAACAGGCCCACAAATATCCCGGTCAGCTTTCCGGCGGCCAGCAGCAGCGCGTGGCGATTGCCCGGTCTTTGTGCATGAACCCGAAGATCATGCTGTTCGACGAGCCGACCTCGGCACTCGACCCCGAGATGATCAAGGAAGTGCTCGACACCATGGTGGGGCTTGCCGAGGAAGGCATGACCATGCTCTGCGTCACGCATGAAATGGGCTTTGCCCGCCAGGTCGCCAACCGTGTCATCTTCATGGATCAGGGCCAGATCGTCGAGCAGAATTCGCCCGCCGAATTCTTCGACAATCCGCAGCACGAACGCACCAAGCTGTTCCTGAGCCAGATCCTGCACTGACCGGAACGCTAACTTGTTTAGGACCCGCCGCGCCCTTTGGGTTCGGCGGGTCTTTCATGTTCAGCGGGAGGCCGTCGCCTGCAACAGACTGCAGAGACCGGCAAGGCCGGAATCGCCACCGCCTGACGCGGAGAGATCGACGCAACGAACGAGCATCTTGCGCTGTTCTTCGACGGGCCTGCTGCGGAAGAGTTCCACGATACGCGCCTCGGAGGCGTTGGGGGTGCCGTAAGCCGCGGACCTGTTGCCGCCTTGCTCCTCCGCCCCGCCGAGAGCGAGATTGGCATCGACCCGGCTACTGCGTCCGATCGAAGCCGTGGCATTGGCGTCAATTCCATCGGAACCGCCGAGCCGGGCATTGGCGCCTGCGTCGAGACCACTGCCGCCACCGGCATCGGTACTCACATCGGCATTGATGCCGTCTGAGCCGCCGACGGAGGCGTCGGCGTCTGCGGCGATGCCGCTTCCTGCGCCGAGCGACGCGCCGGCCTCGGCGCTCACGGCATTGCCCGTAGTCACCGACACTCCGACATCGACCGCGTGCGCCATGCCTGCCGGCATGGCAAGGAGGGCGCAAGTCGACGCAAGCACCGCAAGCGATAGGTTATGATGGTTATGAGTCATGTTTCTTCCTCCGTTTTCATTCGCCGGCAATCTGACCGGCGGTTGAAAATCGAGGGACGCGCGTACCTTCGATCATTTGGACGCCTGCTGTCTGCAGGCGATCCGCGGGATGCGGAATGTTTCAGCATGTCGCACAGCAGGCCGATTTAGTGGCCGGCAATGATCTTTACGGTTATCGAAATACGAATTGCCTGACCGATTGCGCCAAAACGGAGAATACCCTGAGACATTTGCAGCGGCGACGGAAACTATAGCTTCCGGTTGCACTTCATATCTTCATCCGGTCGCAGAACCTCTTCAAAAAAATCGAGCACAGCTATCCGGGGAATTTGTTTTTCTGCCGACGATTGAACCTGCGAAAAATAGCTTCTCTTTCGTCTGGATAAGTCCGCCCGGAATTCCATGTTTCAGCATGTTCTCATTTAATGAAACTGGAGATTCAAGGATGGGCATTTTCGACAAGATCAAACATGCAATCTTCGGAGAAGCGAAAGCAGCCGAACCGGCCGCAGCCGGCGCGCCAAAGACGCCGCCCGCCCAGGCTCCCGTTTCGCCGTCGGCAGCGCCCAGTCCGGCGCCCACGGCCTCCCCCGCTCAGAGCAAACCGGCCACCGCCCCAGCCACAGCCGCCGCCGTCGATATCGTCCCTATCCTCGACGGCGCTGTCAAAAAGAGCGGCCAGAAACTCGATTGGCGCCACTCGATCGTCGATCTGATGAAAGCCGTCGGGATGGATGCGAGCCTGACCGAGCGCAAGGAACTTGCCGCCGAACTCGGCTATACCGGCGACACGAACGATTCCGCAAAAATGAATATGTGGCTGCACAAGGCGCTGATGAAGCGGCTTTCGGAAAATGGCGGCAAGGTGCCGGCCGATCTCCTGGATTGAGCCACGGAAGGCGGGATGACTGCCGCGACGCTGCGGCGGCTGTATCCTGTTCTAAATTAAAGAGTTAGAGCATGATGTCGTGCGAAAATCGCTCACACTTTTCGGCATCATGCTCCAGCAGTGCGCCCCTCTTGCCCGCAGGCGTTGAAACAAATAACCTCCCGTTCGATTACTTCGATAATCGATCAAGGGAGAATTAAATCCAATGAGATTGATGGCAGTCATTGGCGTTGCACTTGGCCTGGGCTGTATTTCGGCCGCAGAATCTCCTTCAAACTATCAATCCTATAGCGGCGTTCGGGTCGACACCGACCCGGTCCTTCTGACCCGATACGACAAGGCACTCTGCTGGTGCCTACCGGAGGCCGGCTCGTGGCGACGCGGCTCGCCGGATCCACAGAGCCTGCACTACAATGCGGCGCTCAGAAACTGCCTTTACAGGCGCGGCTTCGTCGACCGCGGCGTCTACGCCTACCCCATTCCCAAGGTTTACTTCGATCATTTCCTGGATCGCTGAGAAGAATTTTCGGCT
The DNA here is from genome assembly GCF_019793465.1 of Rhizobium croatiense. GTDB lineage: Bacteria > Pseudomonadota > Alphaproteobacteria > Rhizobiales > Rhizobiaceae > Rhizobium > Rhizobium croatiense. The sequence goes on from NZ_JAILYJ010000007.1 coordinate 128,394, forward strand.
AGCAGCAATTTGTTCCATCTTTCGGCGAGACCCATAGGATTTCAGCTGTAGTCTTTCGCGCGTCGCACGAATCGAAATAGATATCGGACGCCTATCAGTGGGCAATTAAAGGGATAATATTTAAATGCGCGCTCGTACCGTAACTATGATGATTGCCATGGGACTTCTGACCGCCTGCGTCCCTACGCGTCAGGACTACGATGCCTACGTCACACTGCTGCAGGGCAGCGCAAGGGCAAGAAGTGAAGCGGTGAAAGACTGCGCGAAGGGATTCGATGCAAACGGACGTCGCGGCGCCGGGCTTGTGACAAACGTTTCGGACAAAGACGCTCCGCGGGTTGCATGCGAGCGATTTGTTGCCGCCGTTGTTTCCGGCCGCATTACCTATGACGATGTCATCGACGTCAAACAACGCCGCTTTACTCCGAAGATCATCAAAATTTTCCAGGGTCGCTAAACCAAGATCGCGCGACGGCTTGCGGCTTCGAGCTCGCAAGCCGTCGACAACTCGGCCGGAGCGAAGCCGCCGCCCACAAAGCGACGGAACACGGTGCACTCAGGGCCGATTGTCACACTGTCTGAGATTGCTATCGTGCGGCATCACCAATCTGACGTGTGGGATGAGAGATGATTTACGAGAAGATAACAGTAGGTCCGGAACTGCTGGCCTGGTTCGGACAGAAACCGACTCTCGTCCTCCGCTACGCAACAGATCGCGGTCGAGCTGGCTACTCAAAAGGACCGGGACATCGAAATCGAGCTCCGACCCTGTTACGGGCTGGATGGTTTCAACCGCGCGAAGAAAGTGAGCGTGACGTTTCCGTCCGGGTCGGCCTGCTGACGACAGACCAACTGCCGCAGCGGTCCTTTGAGGGGATCTTTGCTTCTCGACTTTGTCCCAACTCTTAGCCTGTCCTGGGGCGCTTCTCCTGTGACATCAGTCGGCAACGCGTGCGCGGCGAGCAATTGACCGAGCGATGCGAGTGCTGCGGTTCGTGCTGAATGTTGACGGTCGATCCAAAGCGATCGCCTGCTCTGCAGATAACTGGGAATTGGTTCAGCCTCGCTCGAGAGAGTGATTGGCGCGGTTCCTTTGCGGCATGCCTGCAGCAGCTTTCCGAGTACCTCGATCGTTGTATCGGGCTCATCACGAGAGCATTGCCTTACCGCCAATTCCCTTGATCGGGGCTCATTTTGACGTTTGAGGTGTGGGCGATTCTACGATCATGCCCTCCCTTACCATGTCGATAAGTATCACTTTTGAAGGCAAATCTGCCCAAAAAGCGCTGGATTCACAAAAAATGCAGATTCCGCCTTTGGCCGGAGAAATCCGCTCATGCCCATCAAGTTTCTGTAATGTTTTCAATCCGTGCACGTCGCTATAGTTGCATAAAGAATAATTCGCGGCGTGCGAGATAGAAATACTGCCACATTTTGAGCGACTCAAAATTCCGCAAATATTTCAAAATGTAACTCCGGAGTGAACGGGACATTATGGCAGCAATATGGCCATACTTCTCAAGTACTTACTGTCGCGATGCTGTTGCACTTTCCCAGGATGACGTCCTATAACCCCCGCCGTAAGGGCTGATTAGCTAGAAAATATTAACTGACAAACGCAACGTCAGAGTTGAGGAACAGGACTATGACAACATACTACGTATCGACGACCAGCAGCGGCGGAAACGGCAGTGCCGCTTCTCCCTTTCGCACGATCGGTCAGGCGATGGCGGCGGACCTTAAGCCAGGCGACGAGGTTGTGGTGCGCGCCGGCGTCTATAATGAGTCGGTGAACATGTACAAGGATGGTTCCGCCGCCGGCTACATTACCTTGCGGTCGGAGGTACCGGGTGGAGCGGTGATACACTCAGCATCGGGCGGCGCAAATGGTATCAACATCACTGCTAACTATGTGGCGGTCAAGGGCTTCGAGGTCTACGGGAGCGATTCGCACGGCATTGTTGGTGATGGCGTCCACCATGTGAATATCGCCAATAACGTTTCCCACGACAACGGTGCGTCCGGCATCGCCTTCGCCGGATCCGACTTCATCACGATCGAAGGGAACGAGACTTACAAAAATGCGAGTGCCGGCTGGTTTTCAGGCATCTCTCTCTACCAGAACCGGAATATCACCGGGGCGCCGGACGATGGCGGCTTCCGCAACATCATCCGGAACAACATCTCGCACGACAACGTCACGAAGTCGGGTGCGCACACCGATGGCAACGGCATCATCATCGACGATTTCCAGAGCACGCAGACGAGCGGTCATCCGAACTACACGTTTAAGACCCTTGTCGACAACAACCTCGTCTATGAGAACGGTAGCAAAGGCATCCAAGTTACCTGGAGCGACTCCGTCACGGTGAAAAACAACACCGCATACCACAACAATCAGGACCTGCTGAACGACGGCACCTGGCGCGGCGAGCTCAGCAACGCGCAGTCGAGCAACAACACCTGGGTCAACAACGTGGCCGTAGCGGACCCATCGGTCAACAAGAACAACACTGCGGTCGATAACACGTCGTACGGCGGCTACAGCAACCAGAACGTCGTCTGGGCCAACAACATCACCTACAACGGCACGGCCGGCCAGGCATCGGTCAAGACCGACGGCGGCAACGCGATGCCGAGCACGGCGAACGGCAACAAGCTCGGCGTCGACCCGCATTTCGTGAGTGCAGCGAACGGCGACTTCCACCTCGCCTCTGGCTCGGCGGCAATCGACAGCGGAACCACCAAGTACGGCGTCAATTCGGTCGATCTGGACGGCGACGCTCGCGTTGTTGGAACCGTCGATATGGGTGCCTATGAATCGGGCTCCTCGCCGGTATCGGGAACGCCAACCACGCCGACGCAGCCGGCAGCGCCAACCACGCCGACGGAACCGACAGCTCCCACCACGCCGACAGCTCCAACCGCGCCGACAGCTCCAACCACGCCGACAGCGCCAACCACGCCGACAGCGCCAACCACGCCGACGCAACCGACCACATCGACGAAGGTATACACCGGCACCGATGGTAACGACTACCTGCCACACACCGGTCAGTCCAACGGCGGCAACGAAACCTACAAGGGTCTCGGCGGTAATGACGTGTTGAAGGGCGGCGCCGGCTCGGACGTCCTCATCGGTGGTGCCGGAAGGGACATCATGAGCGGTGGCACCAGCTCGGATACCTTTGCCTTCAAGGCACCGACGGAGACCGGGTCCGGCTGGAGCCGCGACGTCATCACCGACTTCCAGCATGGCACCGATAAGATCGACCTCTCGACGATCGATGCGAATGGCTCTGCGCTGGGCGATGCAGCCTTCCATTTCCAGGCGCAGGAAAATGCCTTGTTCGATAGGAAGGCTGGCGCGCTCGCGTGGCACTACCAGGACGATGCTACCGTTATCCAGGCCGATTTGAACGGCGACGGTGTTCATGACTTCGAGATTCAGCTGAAGGGCCACGTCCAGCTGGGGGCAGGCGATTTTCTCCTGTAACGATACCCGTTGCGGCGGTCGTCCGACCGCCGCAACAATCGTGCCAACAATCCGGAAATATGTCGACGGCGGAATAAAATCCGCTACACGGCGCGCAAACTTCGGTTACTTCAGCGCGCGGATGAGCAAGCTGGGAGGGCATAGCCCGAGCGGCGATCCCATCCGCGCGCTACGATTTTTCGGCAGGTGTCAGCCGGCCCTTCGGGCGAGCGGTCACCTCCAGGAGGTTGACGTGGTGGGTGATGCGGCCCAACAGCGGACTGGTCAAGCGCTCGGATCCCCGGGTCTCCGTCCATTCGTCAAACGGAAGGTTGCTTGTGATCAAAGTGCCCCCTCGTTCGAAGTGTTGCGAGATCAGTTCGAACAATAATTCCGCACCTCCTTTGGACCGGTTGGAAGGTCCGCGACAGAGGACCGCTTCCGCCACTTGGCGACGGTCTTCTGATTGATCCCGTAACGCTTCGAAAGCGTCCTCAGGCTCTCTTGACTATGTTGTATAGCCCGACGGACTGCCTCTGTCGTCGTGGCGCTCCCATGAGGGTCCGCAGGACGGCCCATAACGCATCCTTTGATTCTGGAGACAAGGATGCCCCATCAAAGCCTGGGATCAAACATTTAGAAGCCGGCGGTCTCGCGCACTTCGATCGCCCCCATCCTAGCGAGCGAGTCCCGCTCCGCGATCTCCATTGCCTCTGCAAGGTTCTTCGCTTCGATGAGCAGGAAGCCACCCAGATGCTCCTTGGTCTCTGCGAAGGGCCCGTCGGTCCAACTCGCCTTGCCGGCGCGAACGCGCAATGTCTTTGCGGTCTTTGGGTCGGCAAGAGCGTTGGAGGCGAGATAGTGGCCTGAACGTTGGAGGTCTTCATTGGAAGCTAAGGACTCCCGGTCGATCTCGGCCCATTCCTCCTTGCTGGCGGCATCAACAAGTGTTTGATCGATGTAGAAGAGACAAAGGTAGCGCATCCGGTTCCTCCATGGTGCTGTCGCTGTTAGTCGCAGTTGAACACCGCGGCTCGACAAAGAGCAAAAGAATGCTGCCAGTTCAGCTTATCCGGTGAGAGTTGCTTGCTGCTCTCCGATCTTTCCAGTGGAAATGATCTCTGGGAGGCTCCCAAGCCGATGTCACGGAGAAGGCGAGAGTCAAACCGCGAGAACTCGCTCAAGCTTCGGCGGTACTTTCGCTGATGCTTCAGCAGCATCCAAACGGCTTGCAAGGTGCCCACGACACTGAGGTGCAGCAATTGTAATTCGACTTGTTCGGAATGCTTAGTGGCAGCCATACTTGTCTCTCCTTTGACTGGCTCAAGGCTCCGTCTTAATCGAACAGGATCAGTCGAAATCGACACGCTGGTTTCAGGAGATTGATCCGAGCGGATGACAAGACGCTGCGCGGACGATTGCAAAACTCCGTCGCTTGCACACGGGTTTTGCGACAGGAATTCCTCTCATTTCTTGATGCTGAGAGGTCAGTCGTTGAACTTAGGATTTCCGCAGCAACAGAAAGCTGCTTTGTCAGACCCGACCCGCCGTGCGATCTTTGAGAAGCTGGCGGCAGGGAGCATTGAACGCCAGTGCCTTGCGCGAGGGCATGGAGATTAGCCAGCATCGCCGATCGTGAATCGAAGGAAGCAAAGGCGAAGAGCGAGACGGATGGACCGATTGTGGCCAACATCGTCAGTTCGCTGCTGCAGCCGACACGCTTACCGCGGCTTCTCCAAACGTCGGAATAACGGCCGGAAATTCCGCTCGCAATTGATTGAGAAGTGTTTCGGCGTGGATCCTCGTGAACCAGGATTTTCAATCTCTGACGCTGCCATCCGCGTCGAAGCCCAAAGCGAAAACAGATACTTGAAAAATCGATGGCGACCCCTGCAGGAATCGAACCTGCGACAACCTGCTTAGAAGGCAGGTGCTCTATCCAGCTGAGCTAAGGGGCCGTCTGCTGGCCGCGTTTACGAAGCGCGACCGGATTCGGCATATGTGGACGAGAAATCTCAATGCGTCCAGGGCTGCGTGCGGGTATAGCGGAAATTATCCGGATAGGCCACGACCTGGCGCGCCGGGTCCTTCGGGGCGATGACGCGATATTCGATACCGTTGCGCTGGGCATAGGCTTCGGCAAGCGCCTGCGTTTCGAAGGTGAGTTTTACCTGCTGGCGCATATCGCCCGAGGAGGTGTAGCCCATGATCGGATCGATCTTGCGGGGTGACTCCTGATCGAATTCAAGCACCCAGAGATGGGTCTTGGCCTTGCCGGACTGCATGGCGGTCTTCGCAGGACGATAGATCTTGGCAGGCATGACTGCGGCATCTCCGAATATGCGGGGACTGCGCCCGCCTTTCATGGTCTCAATCCCGTCGCCGGGCCTCGCTTCGTGCCAGGGATAACGCGAAGAGATGAATTTTGCTTATCCGCGAATCCCCGGTTTTTCAAGAAAAAAGGCAGCGCGCGACGCCCTGCCCTCCCGCCCGATGATGAGGCAATCATACGGAAACAGGGATATCGGCGGCGCCGCAGCCACGGATATTCCGCCAGGTGTTCAGCCGCCGCTCGAAGCGCAGGAATTCCGGCCGAGTTGCGCAATATTACCGAACGTCTCATGTTGTGATCACAACCCGATTGCCGCGGCCGGCCCCCGGCATTATTTACGGCTCAATTAATTTCATGGATTTGCGCGCATGATGAGACGTTCGGCAGAGTTCAACGCCATTGTGATAGGAGCCGGCATTACCGCGTTCTTCTATGTCGCCATCAGCTACGCCCAATATATCGGCCTGCTCGGCCGCGGCTAAGGCGGAACCGTGCCGACGTCCAATTGCGCCTTGCAGGCAAATTGACGGCGTTTCGAGATTTTCCGTATTGCGTCCACAGGCCCGGTGAGAAATCTCCGCGCAGAGCCGGATTTATGGGTTGCGAGGGCGAAGTGAACCGTGTATTCCCCCTGCCAATCACGGCACGGAGTGTAGCGCAGTCTGGTAGCGCATCTGGTTTGGGACCAGAGGGTCGGGAGTTCGAATCTCTCCACTCCGACCATTTAATATCCCGATATTCTTGAGCTTTCTGATAGTCGCGCCGCAGCCTGCGGGCACACGAGCTTGCGCACCGTCACTTCGCCTTTGTCGTCGTGGCGCTCATGATCCTGTCGCCCACCTTGATTCCCAATTTGCCGACGATGCCGGCATTGAGTTCAACGACGTATTTCACCGGGCTCGTCGAATCGATGATGTCGCGCGAATAGGGCGTTGCGTTTTCCTTGATGTGGCGGATCGTGCCGGTATTGTCGGCAAAGAGCATATCGAGCGGCAGAATGGTGTTTTCCATCCACATGGCCACGCGCCGCGGTTCGCCGAAATCGAAGATCATGCCGGCGTCCTCGGCCATCGTCTTGCGGAACATCAGTCCATGAGCGCGCTGGTCGGCGGTCGTCGCGACCTCGACGGTGAAATGCAGCGTCTTGCCGGCGGCCGTCTGGATGAGTAGCGGCTCCTTGTCGAACCGCATCGGCTCCTCAGCCAGAGCCGGCAGGGCGACCAAGAAAAAAAGCGCCGTGATGGCGCTTCTGATCGCATGAAGGACGAGACCCCGCATCTTAGTGCGACCGGCTGGCCGGGCTCGGAATATCGGGGTGGATCTCTGCGGCCATCAGGCCCTTTTCGCCGTCGCCGAAGCGGACGAGAACCACCTGGCCGGGGCGCAGCTCGGTGAGGCCGAAACGGCGAAGCGTTTCCATATGCACGAAAATGTCTTCCGTGCCCTCGCCGCGCGTCAGGAAGCCGAAGCCCTTGGTGCGGTTGAACCACTTGACGAGCGCACGCTCGAGCCCGCTGGTGGCGGTGACCTGCACATGGGTGCGGACCGGTGGCAGCAGCGAGGGATGAACCGCGGTCGATTGATCCATCGAAAGGATCTTGAAAGCCTGGTAGCCGCGCTCGCGGCGCTGGATGAGGGCAACGATGCGCGTTCCCTCGAGGATCGTCTGGTAACCGTCGCGGCGCAAGCAGGTCACGTGCAGGAGAACATCCTGCATGCCATTGTCCGGCACGATGAAGCCGAAGCCCTTGGCGACGTCGAACCACTTGACGACCCCGGTGATTTCAACAAGATCGACCGTCTCTGACGACAGCTCGTCGAGATCGGTGTATTCGTTCGATGAAATCCTATCAGCCATAGTCGCCAGCCCCTCGAATACGCGTCACACTGTTACGGTTAACTGATTCTTGAAATCAAGATTAACATCTTGGTAACGGATAAGCGCAAGTCCTAGTTTTCGGTTATTCCCAGCTGCACATTTTATCATGTTGACTTGCCCGAAGCTGACCACGGCTTGCCGTTAAGGGCCAGCCCCAATAAAGGAGTAGATAGAATGCGTTATCTTCATACGATGGTTCGAGTCAGAGACCTGGACGCTTCGCTCGCCTTTTATACCACCCTGTTCGGGCTGGAAGAGATTCGCCGCCACGAAAACGAAAAGGGCCGTTTTACCCTGGTTTTCCTGGCTGCCCGCGACGATCTCGAGCGTGCTCGGAGCGAAAAAGCGCCCTGCCTCGAGCTTACCTACAACTGGGATACAGAGGATTACAGCGGCGGACGCAACTTCGGCCATCTCGCCTATGAAGTCGACGACATCTATGCAATCTGCCAGAAGCTGATGGACAACGGCATCACCATCAACCGGCCGCCGCGCGACGGCAACATGGCCTTCGTGCGCTCGCCCGACGGCATCTCGATCGAAATCCTGCAGAAGGGAAGCCCGCTTCCAGCCACTGAGCCCTGGGCTTCCATGGGCAATACCGGCGCCTGGTAAGGGTTTTCGCCGCAAGGCTTTTGCGAAGCTTGCGGCTTTTGCGATTTCGGATCCGGCCGGCGCCTTGGCGCTTGCCGCGACCCGGCCCCGCAGGCAAGCTCCAGCTGACTCGACGCGGAAGATGGCGATTTTCGGCCGTTTTCCGCATCAACTGGAGACTGGTTGCTTGCGTAACAATGAGATGCGGATGCCTGTAACGGGCGCTTTGCTGATCGCCACCTCGATGCTGGCGCTGTCTGGCTGCGCGTCGGACAAGAAGGCGCTCGATTCAGCCGCGGCCGTTCCGGCGGTTCCGGCAACAGCGGCCGCAGCGCCCCAGCTTGCCGCGACAACGCCCGCGAAATCTGCGCCGCGCTCGGTCTATACCGACCCCCGGCTCGTCAATGTCTCCGGCGCCCAGACCGCGCCCCAGGGCGTGGCAGCGGATCCGAATGCGGCCGTCCCGCCGGCCGATCCGGCAATGGCAGCGCCTGCCAATATCGGCGGGCTGGTCATGCAGTCGACACGGATCAACGCGCAGGCGATGAGCATCTTTTCGGATCACCAGCCGCTGCCACAAAACAACAGCACGTCCACCATCATCCAGCCGCAAGCCTATGCGCCGACGGAAGGCGTGGCACCGACAAGAAGCAGCGTCTACAGCCAGCCTGCGATGCCCGCACAGCCGGCGACGCCGGTGCTGCCGCAGCAATCCTCGGAGAACTCCGGCACGCAGCCTGCGCCCATTCAAACCGCCTCGCTGGCGACAGGCGGCATTCCGGCAGCAACGACGAACGCGCTCTACAGCGCGCCGAAGCAGAACCTGCTCGGCAGCCTTTCCGGCCTCCTGCACAACGCCGCCCTGCCCGGCATGACGCGTGTCGCGCCGAACGGGCTGCATGTCCAGAACGATCATGTCGAGGTCGGCTGCTTCAAGCCCGACCTCTTGAAAGTGATCAAAACGGTCGAAAACCATTTCGGCCGGCCCGTCATCGTCACCTCAGGCCATCGCGACGAAGAACATAACCGCCTGGTCGGCGGCGCTGAAGAATCGATGCACAAGAGCTGCGAGGCCGCCGACATCCAGATCGACGGCGTGTCGAAATGGGATATCGCCGCCTATATCCGCTCCCTGCCGGATCGCGGCGGCGTCGGCACCTATTGCCACACGGATTCCGTCCATCTCGACACCGGCAAGAGCCGCGACTGGAACTGGGGCTGCGGCGGCAAACGCGCCCCCATGACGTCCGCCAGAGCGATCTGATACCACCAGCATGGAACGGCATCACGTTACGTCAGCCTGGTTTGCCGCGCTTTCGACAAGCCATACAAGCCGTTGATTCGGCAGCGGTAATCTCCAATGCTGGCCCGGCGAAAATATCTGTCATTTTTTTGAAAAAAATCGAATTTGCCGCTTGCGGCTTTTGAAGGCGCTGACTATAAGGGCGCCACCACGAAGGAAGCGCCCTTCGTCTATCGGTTAGGACACCAGATTTTCATTCTGGGAAGAGGGGTTCGACTCCCCTAGGGCGTGCCATTCTCTTCCACATTGAAGCCATCGCATCCGCTTGCAGAAGCCGGCGTGTGCTCCTATTTTAGCAAAGCCGGCCTGCGCCCTTCGTCTATCGGTTAGGACGACAGATTCTCATTCTGTAAAGAGGGGTTCGACTCCCCTAGGGCGTACCACATTCGGGCTAGAGCCTTCCCCATGGCGAAAGCGTGCCGCACCAAATCTGATTCATCGAGGAAGCGGCTCGCGCCGATCTGTCATCGAGGTGGCATATGTCACTAGGCGTCGCGAAGAGCTCTCGTCGTGGGCGCGTAGTGCCGCAAAACGATCCGCCAGGCTTGAATTCTTCCGATCGGCCATACCGTTCGCCACGATTTTCCACAGCCACAAAAAAATCGGCGAAAACGATGATTTTTTCGCGCCTTGGCGCTTGCGGCTTTTGAAGGTGCTGACTATAAGGGCGCCACCACGAAGGAAGCGCCCTTCGTCTATCGGTTAGGACACCAGATTTTCATTCTGGGAAGAGGGGTTCGACTCCCCTAGGGCGTGCCACTTTCTCCCCTTCGAATTCCTCATCATCAGCCCTTTTGTGCGGTCGTCTATATTGCCGGCGCGGCATCGCAGACGCGCAGCTGGATACGGCGGGCGCCCTGGTAATGCTCGGCGCCGAGCGTACCCGCCACATGCAGGCTGGCGCCGCGTGAATTGACGAGAAGATTGCCGAGCGCCGTATCGGCGGCGCGGAAGGCGATTCCATCGAGCCGCGACCCGTCCATTGCCTCCAGCGTCACCTTCACATGTTTCTCACCGACCAGGCGCGCGTCGCGCACGCGGTGCGCCGGCACCGCAAAGAGCGGCTGGGCGTGGCCGGAGCCATAGGGGCCGGCCGCCTCCAGGCGGTCGATGAGTTCGAGCGTGGCGCCGCTGGCGCCGATCGCCCCGTCGATCTTCAGCGTCTCGTTCGCGACGAGGTTCGCCACCGTCCTTGCCGCCTTTTCGGTGAAGAAGGTTCTGAGCCTGCCGAGATCGGCGCGCTCGACGGTCAGCCCCGCAGCCATGGCGTGGCCGCCGCCCTTGACGAGCAGCCCCTCGTCGACCGCCGCCCGCACCATTCTGCCCATGTCGAAGCCGTTGATGGAGCGGCCCGAGCCGGTGCCGCGGCCGGAGGGATCGAAGGCGATCGCGAAGGCCGGCCGTTTGAACTTTTCCTTCAGCCGCGCCGCGATCAGCCCGACGATGCCGGGATGCCACTTCTCATGGGCGGTGACGATGACGGAGGCGCCCTCGCCGTCGCCATATTCGGCGAGCGCCTCGGCTTCCGCCTCCTGCAGCATCATGGCCTCCATCGCCTGGCGCTCGCGATTGAGCTCGTCGAGGCGCTGGGCGATCATTTCAGCTTCGCCGGCATCGTCGAGCGTCAACAGGCGGCTTCCGAGGGCGGCATCGCCGATTCGTCCGCCGGCATTGATGCGCGGGCCGATCAGGAAGCCGAAATGATAGGGTGTCACCGGGCCGGCGAGCCCGGCCTTGCGGAAGAGTGCGGCAAGGCCGGCATTGCTCTGGTGGCGGGCGGCGACCAGCCCCTTCACCACATAGGCGCGGTTGAGCCCCTTCAGCGGCACGACATCACAGACGGTGGCAAGCGCGACGATATCCAGCCATTGCAACAGGTCGATGGCCAGGATGCGCTTGTTGCCGGCCGCGCGCAGCAGCCTCAGCGTCGCCACCAGCACCATGAAGACGACGCCGGCCGCGCACAGATGCCCCTGCCCCGAGAGATCGTCTTCGCGGTTCGGGTTGACCAGTGCATGGCAAGGCGGCAGCTCGTGTGTCACCTGGTGGTGATCGATAACCACGACATCGATATTGCGCGCGGCAGCAGCCGCAAGCGCCTCGTGACTGGTGGAGCCGCAATCGACGGTGACGATCAGCCGGGCGCCATTGTCGATCAACTGGTTGATCGCCGCCGGATTGGGGCCGTAACCTTCAAAAATCCGATCGGGAATGTAGATGTTCGCCTTGACGCCGAAATGGCTGAGAAAGCGGAACATCAGCGCCGATGAAGCCGCGCCGTCGACGTCGTAGTCGCCGAAAATCGCCACGCTCTCGCCGCTCTCGATCGCGCGCATGAGGCGGGTCGCCGCCTTCTCGCAGTCGGTCAGCGTGTGGGGATCGGGCATCAGGCTGCGGATCGTCGGATCGAGAAATTCGATCGCCTCGTCCACCGGGACGCCGCGCCCGGCGAGAACGCGAGCGATCAGATCCGGCAGCCCGTGAACCTGCGACATGGCGAGCGCCCGATTCTGACCGGCCTGGTCGAGCCGCGCAACCCAGCGATTGTCGAGCGCGGATTTCTCCACGCCGAGAAACGCGCGCTGTACCGGATCGACGAGATCTGCCATGCCAAACTCCGCTGATGTCATCTGTTCTTTCTACAGGAGCAGCCGAGATAACATAGCGATGGCCTTGCAGACACGGATTTTTACCAGAAGATCGCCCAAACGATCATGGCGATGCCGCCGATTTGCACCAGCAGGAACGAAAAGAGCGTCAGCAGAATGGCCCAGTTGCGGCCTTCGGTGTTTTCTTCGCCGTCAACGTCATCGGGTATTTCCTCGCGAATGTCGCGATGGACCGGCTCGAGAATTTCCTCAGGCACATCAGGACGGGTTGGCGGCACCCCGCTCGGGCAGCCATATCCCTTCCCGGCGTGGCTGTCCTTGCTCATGAAATTCTCCACGCCGACGACTCACCATCTATGGTTTTATTTATATCAATATTTGCGCATTTGTTAATATAAACTTCCAATACGGGCGGTTACACGATCAACAGAAAAACCGCCCTGCCATCGTAAACTGCCCGCGAAGGTTGAAGTCCAACTTTCGCGGTCAGTTCGGTAAGACAGGGCGGCTCATGTTCCCGGACGGGAAAGGATCAAGCTTCTTCTTTCGGCCGCTCGATGCGGATGACCTGCGGCTCGCCGAAGAGATAACCTTCCGACTTGATCGAGGCGACGGCCTTGCGCACCGACTCCTCCATTGTCGCATGGGTAACCAGAATGATCGTCTGGTGATGCGAGGGCGCCAGATGCTGCTTGGAGCGCTGGACGATCGATTCGAGCGAGATGTGGTTTTCGGCCATGCGGGTTGCGACGCTTGCAAAGACGCCGGTGCGATCGAGCACGGTCAGGCGGATGAAATAGCCACCCTCGTGGCTCTGCATCTGCGCCTTGCGATAGGGCTCCAGCGCCTTTGCCGGATGGCCGAGCACCGGCACGCGCTGGGCGCCCGGCTGGCTCTTGGCGATATCGGCGATGTCACCGAGCACCGACGAGGCGGTGGCATTGCCGCCGGCGCCGGGACCGACCATCAGCAACTCGCCAAGCACATCGGATTCGATCGCCACCGCATTGGTGACGCCGTCGACCTGGGCAATGACCGAATCGACCGGCACCATGGTCGGGTGGACGCGCTGCTCGATGCCGGTATCGGTGCGCTGGGCAACGCCCAAGAGCTTGATGCGATAACCGAGTTCGGCGGCGGCGTGGATATCCTCGATCGAGATGTTGGTGATGCCTTCGAGATAGATGTCGTCGGCCGCGATGCGGTTGCCGAAGGCGAGCGTCGTCAGGATGGCAAGCTTGTGGGCGGTATCGTTGCCTTCGATATCGAAGGCGGGATCGGCCTCGGCATAACCCAGCCGCTGCGCTTCCTTGAGGCACTCGGTGAAGGAAAGCCCTTCCTTCTCCATCTTGGTCAGGATGTAATTGCAGGTGCCGTTCATGATGCCGTAGATGCGCGAGACGGCATTGCCCGTCAGCGATTCGCGCAGCGCCTTGATGACGGGAATGCCGCCGGCGACCGCCGCTTCGAAATTCAGGAGCGAGCCCTTCTCTTCCGCGATCGTCGCAAGCTCGACGCCGTGATAGGCAAGCAGCGCCTTGTTGGCTGTCACCACATGGAGACCGCGCTGCAGTGCCGTGCGAACGGAGACGTTGGCCGCCCCCTCGGCGCCGCCGATCAGCTCGACGAAGACGTCGATGTCGCCCTTCTCGGCAAGTTCTTCCGGCCGGTCGAACCAGGTGACGGCTGAGAGATCGACGCCGCGGTCCCTCGTTTTGTCACGCGCGGAGACCGCCGTGATGATGATCGGACGCCCGCAGGTGACGGCAAGCTCGTTGCTCTTCTGCTGAATGATGCGGACAAGCGAGGCGCCAACGGTGCCCAAGCCCGCAATGCCGATTTTGAGGGCATCTGCCATGGATCGATCCTGAAATGTCTGTGTGGCGGCAGCCGCGAAAGCGGCTGCCGAGAGTTGAGATTAACGGTGTGCGTTCAGCGAAATGACGTTATGCATCGTCTCATCCGCCGTCGACATGAACTTCTTGATGTTGCGCGCAGCCTGACGGATGCGGTGTTCGTTCTCGACAAGCGCCAGACGGACGTAGTCGTCGCCCATTTCGCCGAAGCCGATGCCCGGGGCAACGGCGACGTCGGCCTTCTCGACCAAGAGCTTGGAAAATTCCAGCGAACCGAGATGACGGAACTTTTCCGGGATTTTCGCCCAGGCAAACATCGTCGCAGCCGGCGGCGGCACGTCGAAGCCGGCCTTGCCGAAACTTTCGACCATGACGTCGCGGCGGCGTTTATAGACGTTGCGGACTTCGGCAATGTCGGAACCATCGCCATTCAGCGCATGGGTCGCGGCGACCTGAATCGGCGTGAAGGCGCCGTAGTCGAGATAGGATTTGACGCGGGTGAGCGCCGCGATCAGCCGCTCGTTGCCGACGGCAAAGCCCATGCGCCAGCCGGGCATGGAGAAGGTCTTCGACATCGAGGTGAACTCGACGGTCACATCCATCGCGCCCGGCACTTCGAGAACCGACGGCGGCGGCGCGCCGTCGAAGTAGATCTCCGAATAGGCAAGGTCGGAGAGCACGATGATGTCGTGCTTCTTGGCGAAAGCGATGACGTCCTTGTAGAAATCGAGCGTCGCGACGAGGGCGGTCGGGTTCGAGGGGTAGTTGAGGATCAGCGCCAGGGGTTTCGGGATCGAATGCCGGACGGCGCGCTCGAGCGGCGGGAAAAAGCTCTCATCCGGCTCAACCGACATCGAGCGGATCACCCCGCCCGCCATCAGGAAGCCGAAGGCGTGGATCGGATAGGTCGGGTTCGGGCAGAGGATGACGTCGCCGGGCGCGGTGATCGCCTGCGCCATGTTGGCGAAGCCTTCCTTGGAGCCCAAGGTGGCGACCACCTGCGTATCCGGGTTGAGCTTGACGCCGAAACGGCGGGCATAATAGGCGGCCTGGGCGCGGCGCAGGCCCGGAATGCCTTTGGAGGAGGAATAACGGTGGGTGCGCGGGTCCTGCACGACCTCGCACAGCTTGTCGACGATCGCCTGGGGGGTGGGAAGGTCAGGGTTTCCCATGCCGAGATCGATGATATCGGCACCGCCCGCTCGCGCGCTTGCTTTCAAACGGTTGACCTGTTCGAAAACATAAGGCGGCAAACGCCGGACTTTGTGAAACTCTTCCATTTCATTCCCCATGGAAAGGCGGCATTTCGGGCCGCGGTCGAAGTTCGTTCCGTCTCCCGGCGGCTGCGACACGAACTTCAGAATCGCAGCGCCGTATTCATCAGACCCAAGCCGCGCGGCAAATCTTTGACGAAAAGGCCGCGCAAAGCGCATTATCAGGAAAATTGCATCTTCCGATCCTTGCCGAAGGCTTTGCGTCCAAATTGCCTGAAAGGCAAGGTCTATTTGGAGATTTCGGAGAGCGTCTGCTCGCCGTGCTCGGCGGCCAGGCGGCGCATTTCGGCGACCTTGGCCTGATATTCGGCTTCCGAGATCGTGCCGGCCTTGCGTCGGGCGGCAAGCGCGGTCAGCTGATGCTGCAGTTCGGCCGCCTGCTCGTCGCTCATCTGGACATTGGCGGCCGTCAGCGGCGCGCCGAAATTCGGATAGCCGTCCGGCGACTTCGCAAGGCCGCCTTCGACCGCCTCGCCCTTGGTGGCCGGCATGACGACGGCGGTCGGCGCCGCTCGCTTGGCAGCGGCCGCGGCCTTCTCCTCCGCCGTCAGATTGCATCCGGCAAGGGCCATCGCCGCCGCGGCGCAAATCAATGCGGTGCGGTTGAAGGTTGCGATGCGCCGGATGCCGTTCTTCGTCATGCCTCAAAATCCAGTTCTGACTGCTTCGACTGTTAAATTTGTCGCAGCCACAAAGCAATAGCACGAGCCGATGCGGGTGGAACTTGTTTTCTCGTTCGGTCACGATGTACAACGAAGAGATAAAAAGGGTGCTGCCGCCGGAGGAAATGGTGACCGACAGCAAGCAGGAGAGTGGCAGCCAGAAGAATGGCGGCAAGACCGGTTTCGACGCAACCGATCTCGATCCCTATGTGCTGAAGGATCCCGAGACCATGGCGATGAATTTCGCCCGGGCGCTCGAAAATCTCGGGCAAGCCGCTTCGGCCTGGCTTGCGCCGCGCGAACGCGGCGAGATCAGCGAAACCGCCATCGATCCGATGGCCGACATGGTCAAGACGCTGTCGAAAGTCAGCGAATACTGGATTTCCGATCCCCGCCGCACCTTCGAGGCGCAGACGCAGCTGATGTCCTCGTTCTTCGGCATCTGGATGCGCTCGATGCAGCGCATGCAAAGCATGAGCGGACTGCAGGGCGAGCCCCCGCCGCCCGAGCCCGACACCCGCAAGGACAAGCGCTTCTCCGACGAGGACTGGGACAAGAATCCGTTCTTCGATTTTCTGCGCCAGGTCTATTTCGTCACGACCGACTGGGTGGAGAAGCTGGTGTCGGAGACCGACGGCCTTGACGAGCACACCAAGCACAAGGCCGGCTTCTACGTGAAGCAGATCACGGCAGCGCTTTCGCCGAGCAATTTCATCCCCACCAATCCGCAGCTCTATCGCGAGACGATCGCCAGCAACGGCGAAAACCTGGTGCGGGGGATGAAGATGCTCGCCGAGGATATCGCCGCCGGCCACGGCGAGCTTCGCCTTCGCCAGACCGACATGACGAAATTCGCCGTCGGCCGCGATATGGCGCTGACGCCGGGCAAGGTGATCGCCCAGAACGACATCTGCCAGATCATCCAGTACGAGGCGTCGACCGAGACGGTGCTGAAGCGGCCGCTGCTGATCTGCCCGCCCTGGATCAACAAATTCTATATTCTCGACCTCAATCCGCAGAAATCCTTCATCAAATGGTGCGTCGACCAGGGTCAGACCGTCTTCGTCATTTCCTGGGTCAACCCGGATGCGCGCCACGCCGAAAAGGACTGGGCGGCCTATGCCCGCGAAGGCATCGATTTCGCGCTCGAGATAATCGAGAAGGCGACCGGCGAGAAGGAGGTCAATGCCGTCGGCTACTGCGTCGGCGGCACACTGCTGGCGGCAACGCTGGCGCTGCACGCCAAGGAAAAGAACAAACGCATCAAGACCGCGACACTCTTCACCACCCAGGTCGACTTCACCCATGCCGGCGACCTGAAGGTCTTCGTCGACGAGGAGCAGCTTGCCGCGCTCGAAGAGCATATGAAGTCGGCCGGCTATCTCGACGGCTCGAAGATGTCGATGGCCTTCAACATGCTGCGCGCTTCCGAGCTGATCTGGCCTTATTTCGTCAACAGCTACCTCAAGGGCCAGGAGCCCCTGCCCTTCGACCTGTTGTTCTGGAACGCCGATTCGACCCGCATGGCGGCGGCAAATCATGCCTTCTATCTGCGCAACTGCTATCTCCGCAATACGCTGACGCAGAACGAGATGATCCTCGACGGCAAACCCGTGTCGCTGAAGGACGTGAAGATCCCGATCTATAATCTCGCCACCCGCGAGGACCACATCGCGCCTGCCAAATCCGTCTTCCTCGGCAGCCGGTTCTTCGGCGGCAAGGTGGAATTCGTCGTCACCGGTTCGGGACATATCGCCGGCGTCGTCAACCCGCCCGACAAGAAGAAATATCAATTCTGGACGGGCGGCCCGGCCAAGGGCGAGTACGAAACCTGGCTCGAACAGGCGACCGAGACGCCGGGATCGTGGTGGCCGCATTGGCAGGCCTGGATCGAGACGCATGACGGCAGACGCGTTGCGGCGCGTAAACCCGGCGGCGATGCGCTGAATGCGATCGAGGAAGCGCCGGGAAGTTACGTGATGGAACGCGTCTGACAAACGCCGGACGCATCTCTTTTTGGGCCGTCATGAGAAAGTCCGGCGCCGCGTAAACAAATTAGAAACCATAATTCGTCATCCTTGCGAAACAGTCGGATGTCGCAAGCGGTCTAAATTCGGCCCATTTGCGCCATTACCGGCCCCGGCGAAGTGTAGTCAGTCAGTGCCCGCCGGCCTGCGTAGCGAGTTTGAAAGACGAGTTTGGTATGGCGTTTGCGGTCGGGGCGTTTGATGGCGTCACCTCTCTTGGCGGATCTGCTGTTCGTTCGCGCAGATCTCGCGGCTTTCTTTACGGCGTCGTCGGCGCAGGATTTCTGACCTCGACATGGCTGATCGCGACCTTCGCGACAATGCATTCGATCGGCGCACCCGTTTCCCCGTCCGAGAGCTTCACGCACGTCGCGTCGGCGCCGAAGTCCAAGCCGGCGACGTCTTACGAACGACTGATCCATGTCGGCAAAGCCGATCGACTGGCCGCCTTCAATGCCAAGCCGGTCGTTGCCCTGACGGCTCATCTCATCCAATCGCATGCGCAAAAGACGGATGCTGCCGCAGCGGCATCGCTGGCGCTTGCAAAGAATCGTCTTGTCACCCCTGCCGAACCGCCGGTCGCCGTTGCCGCAGCAACACCTTCCGACACCGCGAAATTCGTCAAGGACGATATCGTCACGCCGCCGGTCGAGCTCGCCCGCGCGGAGGCGGAAGAGAACGAGGGCGACCGGATCATCATTCCTTCCAAGGAAGCCGTCGCAGCCGTCGAACTCCCTGCCCTGCTCGCCGTTGCTGATGCCGGGCCGCAGCAGATTGCGCCAACCCCGGTCGAGCCGGCCGCACCCGCCCTCAAGACGGCGTCGCTGCCGCAGGAAAAACCTGCGACGGAACAAGTTGTCGAGGCCGAAGAGCAGCAGCCCTTCGATCTCGTGCTGGCCCCAGATGCCGGTTCCGTGCCGCTGCCGATGGCGCGCCCGGACGGACTGATCGGCAAACCGGCCCCAGGCTCCAAGGAGGCGCAGCGTTCCGCCGAGCCGGTCCTTGCCTATGCCAAGCCGAACGCGCTGATCGAAGACGATGAGGACGACGCAGTCCCGCGTTACGACAAGCCGGTCTTCTCGCCGAAGCTGCGCGCAGGCGTCGCTATCTACGATATCGAAAACAGCACCGTCTATCTGCCGAACGGCGAGCGGCTGGAAGCTCATTCCGGCCTCGGCAAGATGCGCGACAATCCGCGTTACGCCAACAAGAAGATGCGCGGACCGACGCCGCCGCACACCTATGTCCTCACCATGCGCGAGGCCCTGTTCCACGGCGTCGCGGCGATCCGACTGACGCCGGTCGAGGGTTCGGATGCCATCTATGACCGGGTCGGCCTGCTCGCCCACACCTACATGCTCGGCAAGAACGGCGATTCCAACGGTTGCGTCTCCTTCAAGGATTACAAGCGCTTCCTGGCCGCCTACAAGCGCGGCGAGATCAAGCAGCTTGTGGTCGTGCCGCGGCTGAACAACAAGCCGGCTTCGACGCTTGCCTCGCTGTTTTCATCGCGCAGTTGATGGATAAGCAGGCAAGCAGCCGATTGCCCGCCCGTAAACGCTACTTCAACCAGCCAGCGATTCGCTTCACCGCCTCGGCGATCTCTGCCTGCGAACCCGCGTAAGACAAACGCAGTGTGCGATGTCCCTCCAGCGGATCGAAGTCCATGCCGGGGGTTGCGGCGACGTTGATTTCGGAGAGCATCCGCTTGGCAAAGCCCATGCTGTCATTGGTGAAGCGCGAGACATCGAGATAGGCGTAGAAGGCGCCGTCCATTGGCGAAGCCGGTCCGAGGCCGATCTTCGGCAGGCGATCGAGTAGCAGGTCGCGGTTGGCGGCATAACTTGCTTTGACTTTGTCGAGCTCTTCGGCTGCGCCGAGGGCGGCCGTGGCGGCGATCTGGGAGAGTTCGGGCGGGGAGATATAGAGGCTCTGCGCCACCCGCTCGATCGGCCGCACCAGGCGCTCGGGCAGCACCATCCAGCCGATTCGCCAGCCGGTCATGCAATAATATTTGGAGAAGGAGTTGATGACGATCGCCTCGTCGGTCAGTTCCAGCGCGCTCGCCTCCTCGCCGGCAAAGGTCAGCCCGTGGTAGATTTCATCGGAAATGAAAGCGATGGAATGGGCCGCGCAATAATCCGAAAGCGCCTTCAGCCCCTCGCGGCCGGTCACCGTGCCGGTCGGGTTGGCGGGGCTTGCAAGCAGCACGCCCTTCAGTCTCACGCCGCTTTCCTTCTGCACCGCCTCGAGGCTCTCGGGGGTGAGCGTGAAGTGGGTCTCGGCCGTTACCGGCACCTCGACGACCTTCAGACCCAGCGCGCCGAGAATATTGCGATAGGCGGGATAACCCGGTCTGGCGATCGCCACCGCATCGCCGGTGTCGAAGAGGGAGAGAAAGGCGAGATTGAAGCCGGCCGAGGAACCTGTGGTGACGGCGATGCGCGCCGGATCGATCTCCAGGCCGTGGCGATCCCGGTAATGCCAGGCAAGCGCCGATTTCAGCCGCGCCGTTCCCAGCGCGTCGGTATAACCGATCCGGCCTTCGGCGAGGGCTTCGCGGGCTGCTTCGAGCGCCGCCCGTGGCGCCGGATGCGAAGGCTGGCCGACCGCCATCGAGATGACGGGATGTCCGGCCGCACGCCGCTTCGTCGCCTCCGCCAGCACGTCCATGGCGTGAAAAGGCTCGACTTCGCTGCGTTTGGATATGGAAAACAAGATCGTTTCTCGCTCGGCTTCTTCAATGACGGCCCGACAATTGCCGCATTAATCGGCTCATCACAATCCCGCGAGCGTTACGCGGGGATGAAAAATTCCTGTTTGAGCGGAACCGAACGCCCTCTACCTTGACGCGACGCATTCAAGTCCATTAACCCGGCGACAGTCTTCTCGATAAGGAGACCACCCATCGCCGTTGACGAGGATATCATGGCCTTCTTCCCGAAAATCTTCACCGCACTGGCGCTTGCCGCATCGATCGCCCTTCCGTTTCCGGCGGCAGCGCTCGACGACCAGCAGAAGAAGGAGTTCGGCGAGTTCATCAAGCAATATCTGATCGAGAATCCCGAGATCATGCTCGATGTCCAGGAGGCCTTGCAGAAGAAGCAGGAAGCCCAGCGGCTGGCGAAAGCCAACATGGCGATCGAAGAGAACACGACCGACATCTTCGATTCGAAGAACGACGTCACGCTCGGCAATCCGAAGGGCGACGTTACCGTCGTCGAGTTCTTCGATTATAATTGCAGCTACTGCCGTCATGCGCTTCCCGACATGCAGGCGATGCTGAAGAAGGACAAGAACGTCCGATTCGTGCTGAAGGAATTTCCGATCCTCGGGCCGGATTCGGTCGCCGCCCACAAGGTGGCGGACGCCTTCCGCAAGCTGGCGCCTGAAAAATACGCCGATTTCCATGTCGCCCTGCTCAGCAGCGAGGGCCGCGCCTCGGACGAAAGCGCGATCGCGGTTGCCGCCTCGCTCGGCGTCAGCGAAGACAAGATCCGCGCCGAGATGGCGAAGAGCCCGAATGACGGCATCGTCCAGGCGACCTACCAGCTCGCCTCCAGCCTCGGCATCAGCGGCACACCCTCCTACGTAATCGGCAATGAAATGGTGCCGGGCGCCGTCGGGCTCGACGATCTCGAAGCCAAGGTCAAGAATATGCGTAGCTGCGGCAAGACCGCCTGCTGAGCAAAGCGGCCATCTCATCGCCAAAATCGAAGCGTTTCAGCCATGTGGACAAATGTGGCGCGATTCCTGCCGGGCAATCCGTAAGGGCTTTCATTCAGCCTTCGCGGAGTCTATAGGTTGCCGTCGTGCATTTTACGGAACATTCGATGACGCAAACGATTTTTGTCCTGAACGGCCCCAACCTGAACATGCTGGGTAAAAGAGAACCCGGCATTTATGGCGGCAAGACGTTGAAGGACATCGAGGCGGACTGCAAGGCCGCCGGCCGTGAACTCGGCTTCGATATCGATTTCCGCCAGAGCAATCACGAAGGTACGCTTGTGGATTGGTTTCACGAGGCCGACGAAAAGGCCGTCGGCGTCGCCATCAATGCAGGCGCATATACGCACACCTCGGTCGCGCTGCATGATGCGATCCGCGCTATTTCCATTCCCGTCGTCGAACTCCACATATCCAACGTCCATGCACGGGAAGAATTCCGCCACAAATCGATGATCGCGCCGGCATGCAAGGGCGTGATCTGCGGTTTCGGGCCTCACAGCTACATCCTGGCGCTGCATGCGCTGAAGAACATCACGGCATAAGAAGAAGACAGGGCAACACCATGGCTGAAAAGAAATCGGGTATCGATCAGGCACTGATCCGCGATCTCGCCAACATTCTCAACGAGACGGATCTGACGGAGATCGAGGTCGAGCAGGATGACCTGCGCATCCGCGTTTCGCGCAACGGCGCGACGCAATATGTGCAGGCGCCGATCGCAGCACCGGCCTTTGCTGCGCCCGCAGCCGCTCCGGCAGCGGCAGGTGCCGCGCCGGCTGCTGCCCCCACCCGCAATCCTGCCAATGTCGTCAATGCGCCGATGGTCGGCACCGTCTACATGGCGCCGGCTCCGGGCGCGCGCCCCTTCATCGAGATCGGCGCCACCGTCAAGGAAGGCCAGACGCTGATCATCATCGAAGCGATGAAGACGATGAACCAGATCCCCTCGCCGAAGTCGGGCAAGGTGACCGAAATTCTCGTCGATGACGGACATCCCGTCGAATACGGCCAAGCCCTCGTCGTCATCGAATAGGCCCATGCCCATGATTTCGAAAATCCTCATCGCCAATCGCGGGGAAATCGCCCTTCGGGTGCTCCGGGCCTGCAAGGAGCTCGGCATTGCCTGCGTCGTGGTGCATTCCACCGCCGACGCCGATGCCATGCATGTGCGCCTTGCCGACGAAAGCGTCTGCATCGGCCCGCCCTCCTCGCGCGAGAGCTACCTCAATATCCACCAGATCGTCGCGGCCTGCGAGATCACCGGCGCAGACGCCGTGCATCCGGGCTACGGCTTCCTCTCCGAGAACGCCAAGTTCGCCGATATTCTCGAAGCCCATGGCATCACCTTCATCGGGCCGACGGCGGATCATATCCGCATCATGGGCGACAAGATCACCGCCAAGACGACGGCGCTGGAACTCGGCATCCCTGTCGTTCCAGGCTCGGACGGTGAAGTGAAGACCGAAGAGGATGCGCTGCGGACGGCCGCCGAAATCGGTTATCCCGTGCTGATCAAGGCAACGGCCGGCGGCGGCGGACGCGGCATGAAGGTCGCCAAGAGCGAGGCCGACCTGATCGAAGCCTGGTCGACGGCGCGCACCGAAGCGGCAGCCGCCTTCGGCAACGATGCCGTCTACATGGAAAAATATCTCGGCAAGCCGCGCCACATCGAAATCCAGGTGTTCGGCGACGGCGAAGGCAATGCCATCCATCTTGGCGAGCGCGACTGCTCGCTGCAGCGCCGCCATCAGAAGGTCTGGGAAGAGGCGAATTCGCCGGCGCTCAACGTCGAGCAGCGCATGAAGATTGGCCAGGTCTGCGCCGACGCCATGAAAAAGCTGAAATATCGCGGCGCCGGCACGATCGAATTCCTCTACGAGAATGGCGAGTTCTATTTCATCGAAATGAATACCCGCCTGCAGGTGGAACATCCGATTACCGAAGCGATCACCGGTATCGACCTCGTGCACGAGCAGATCCGTGTCGCTTCCGGCGGCGGCCTGTCGGTGACGCAGGACGAAGTGCATTTTTCCGGCCACGCCATCGAATGCCGCATCAATGCCGAGGATGCGCGCACCTTCGTGCCCTCGCCCGGCACGATCACGCATTTCCATGCGCCGGGCGGCCTTGGCGTGCGCATCGATTCCGGCGCCTATCAGGGCTACAAGATCCCGCCCTATTACGACAGCCTGATCGGCAAGCTGATCGTGCACGGCCGCACCCGCGTCGAGTGCATGATGCGGTTGCGCCGCGCGCTCGATGAATTCGTCGTCGACGGCATCAAGACGACGCTGCCGTTGTTCCAGGAACTCGTCTCCAATCAGGATATCGCCAACGGCGACTACGACATCCACTGGCTGGAACACCACCTCGCCAACACACCGGCGGCATAGGACAGGAATGGCAGGATCGCGCAGGAAGTCACCAGGCATCACCCCTGACATTCTCCTGCGCGCCTATTCCATCGGCCTCTTCCCGATGGCCGAATCCGCAGACGACCCGGAGATTTTCTGGGTCGAGCCGGAAATGCGCGGCGTGTTGCCGCTCGATCGTTTCCATGTATCGAAGAGCCTCGCCAAGACGGTGCGCCGACATCCCTTCGAGATCCGTTTCGACCACGCCTTCGAATCGGTGATCGCCGCTTGCGCCGAGGAGACATCGGGTCGCCCCAGCACCTGGATCAACCAGACAATCCGATCGCTCTATTCGACGCTGTTCGACATGGGCCACGCCCATACCGTTGAAGCGTGGCACGGCGATGAACTGGTCGGCGGTCTCTACGGCGTCTCGCTCGGTTCGGCCTTCTTCGGCGAAAGCATGTTTTCACGCCGCACGAACGCTTCGAAGATCTGCCTCGTGCATCTGGTCGACCGGCTGAGAGAAAGGGGCTTTACCCTGCTCGACACCCAGTTCACCACCGAGCATCTGAAGACGTTCGGAGCGATCGACGTTCCGAAGGCCGATTATGCCGCGCTGCTTGCCGCCGCGATGGAATCGCCACACCTGAAGTTTTAAGCGCTATCGTTTCATCCCTGCGTTGATTTTCCGGCCGATTTCAGTAGCTTCCGGAAAATACAATGGGGGATAGAATTTTGAGACGATATTTTGCGGCGGCGATGCTTTTCACCTTACTTGCAGCTCAGGCCGAGGCACGTCCCTATCAAGAGATGTTTTCTGGCAGGACCGATTTTTCCGAGACGGAAAAACCGTTACTGGAAAAACTTGATTTTCAGCAGGGTGTGATCAAGCTGCCCGAAGCGAAGGCGACGCTCAAGGTACCCGCCGACTTCTACTATCTCAGCCCGGCCGACACGAAGACGGTGCTTGTCGATATCTGGGGAAATCCGCCGGCGGCGGCCGATGGAACGCTGGGAATGATCTTCCCGGCGAAATACGCGCCGACCGACCCGCAATCATGGGGATCGATCGTGGAATACAGCGCGGACGGTTATGTCTCAGACAGCGATGCCGCCACGACGAATTACGACGAACTGCTGCAGAACATCAAGGATGCGATCAGCGAAAGGAATCCTGAGCGCGAAAAGCAAGGCTTCCCGAAGATCACCCTTGTCGGCTGGGCTTCGGCGCCGCGCTATGACAAGCCGGCGCATGCAATGCACTGGGCGCGCGATCTGATTTTCGGCAACGACACGCAATCCGAGCACACGCTGAATTATTCCGTGCGCGTGTTCGGGCGCGAGGGTGTCTTTGAATTCGACTTCGTTGCCGGACTCGGACAGTTGAAGGAGATCGAGGCGGTCATTCCGACGGTCACGAAGCTCGTGCAGTTCGACAAGGGGATGACCTATGGCGACTATGTCGACGGCGACAAGGTCGCGGCCTACGGCATGGCAGGAATGATCGCCGCAGGCGCTGGCGCCAAGATTGCCGCAAAGGTAGGACTGCTGGCCCTTGCCCTTGCCTTCTTCAAAAAGGCCGGCATCCTTGTCGTCGTCCTGGCCGGCGTTGCGCTTCGCTTTGCCAAAAGCCTTTTCAACAGGAACAAAACACCGACCGTGTAGGGGCGCGATACGTCCATCAAAGCGTTGCGGCGTCTCTTGCGCGTCTCAAAGAGAAGCGCGCTGATGCTGCGGTGCCGCCGCGCGACACGTGTTAACGGGCAGTCGCCTTGGTGCCGTCAGGAGCCGGGACGTCCGAGCTCGTCTTGCAGTCCTTCAGCCAGACGTCGTAGATCGGGTGCTCGACGGCGTTGAGGCCGGGGCTGGCGGCAAACATCCAGCCGGTGAAGATGCGGCGGATCTTGCGGTCGAGGGTGATCTCGTCGACCTCGACAAAACCGTCGATCTTCTGCGCTTCGGCCTGATCGCGCGAATAGCAAGCCTTTGGCGTCACCTGCAATGCGCCGAACTGCACCGTTTCGTTGACATAAACATCGAAGGTGGTGATACGGCCGGTGATCTTGTCGAGGCCGGAGAAGACGGCAACCGGGTTTTCAATGCGGGCGGCATGTGCCGCACCGGTCGGAAGCAGAGCCGAGAGCGCCAGCAGCGATCCGGCGGCACGCAGGACCATGTTCCGCGTGAAGAGCTTCATGTACCCGTCTCCAGATAATTTTTCAGTTTCATCCGCGGTCAAGCGCGGCCAACCTGCGGGTAAAGGTCAATTGTGGCCAAAAGCCGGGCTTGGGGTTCGCCCGGTCAGCCGTCTCAGTTGCCGGGCGTCCAGGCGTCGTAATCGCCGGTGACGCGCGGACGCTCGCCGGGAACCGCAAGAGAGCCCGGCGGGCGGTAAGCCTGTGGCGATCCGGTGAGGTTGGGGCGGTGCGTCTTCTGCCATTCCTTGGCGACGTAGCTTTCCTTGGACGGAGGAACATCGGTGCGATGATGCATCCAGCCGTGCCAGCCCGGCGGAATGGCCGAGGCTTCGGCATAACCCTTGTAGATTACCCAGCGCTTCGGCAGACCGTAGGAGGACATGCCGCCTTCATAATAGACGTTGCCGAATTCATCCTCGCCGACGCGCTTGCCGAAACGCCAGGTCGCAAAACGCGTGCCCATCGTCTGACTGTTCCACCAGGTGAAGGTCTGAACCAGAAGATTCCACATGTCTTTTCCTTGTGCCCGCCAGTGCGGACCAAACCAGAATTCGTTTTCTCGCTTATGCCGTCGCCAAGCCGAATTGTCCAGCGATTCCACGAGAGCCAAGGGTCATTTCAAGGCCATCTTGAAGCCCAAATGCGAAGGTTTGAAGCCGAGCCTTTCATAGAAACGATGGGCGTCTTTGCGTATCGCATTCGAGGTCAATTGCACAAGGCGCACACCGCGGCCTTTTGCCTCGGCGATGGCGAATTCGATCATCCGGGCGCCGATCCCCTGCCCGCGCATATCGGAGCGCGTCTGCACCGCCTCGATGATCATCGCCGAGGAGCCGCGGCCGGTCAGCGTCGTCGTCAGCGTCGTCTGGAACGTACCGACGACCTCGCCGCCGTGCTCGGCGACATAGAGTGTCTGGTCGGGCGAGGCCTCGATGGCTGTGAAAGCCTTGACATAATCGACAAAGGCCTCAGGATCCGTCGTATCGCCGTGACCGCCGAGCGCATCGGCGGCAAAGATTGCCACGAGGGCCGGTAGATCGTCCTTCCGCGCCTGACGAACGAGAATATCGGGCACCCCGACCTGCATGGCTCAGTGCCCCTCGAGCGGTTTTTCGAAAATCAGCGCCGGAATGCCGGATTGCCCGGGGCCGCTATACTCATTGCGGCCAACCTCGGTGAAGCCGTGCGCCTGGTAGAAGGCGATCGCCGCCGCATTCTGCGGCTCGACTTCGAGACGCATGATTTCGGCATCGGGAAAGCAGGTTTCGAGCTCGGCGAAGATATCGCGGCCGATGCCCTGTCGCTGCAGCGCCGGGCTGACATAGAGGAGGTGCAGCATGACCGTTTTCGTCAACGCCTGCGACATCGCCGCATAACCCACGCCGCCGATCTTGCGGCCGTCGTCGGCGACGAGAAATTCGGCATCTTTGCGCGCCAGGCGTGCCTTCAGCGCCGACGGCGGGAAGAGATGGGCGATCAGCTCATCGACCTTGGTCTTGCCATGCAGGTCGTCATAGGTGGCGTGAAAGCTCTCCACCAGCAAGGCGCGGACCTTCTCCAGGTCGCCCTCGCCGGCGGTACGGACGAAATACACCGCTTATTCCTCGATGCCGAGCTTTGCCTTGACCAGCGCCTGGACGGCCTGCGGATTGGCTTTGCCGCCGGTCGCCTTCATCACCTGGCCGACAAACCATGCGGCCATGGTCGGCTTCGCCTTGACCTTTTCCACCTGATCGGGATTGGCAGCGATGATCTCGTCGACGGCCTTTTCGATCGCGCCGGTATCCGTCACCTGCTTCATGCCGCGCGCTTCGACGATTTCGGCGGGGTCGCCGCCTTCGGTCAGCACGATCTCGAAGAGGTCCTTGGCGATCTTGCCTGATATGGTTCCAGCCTTGATAAGGTCGATGATGGCGCCGAGCTGGGCCGGAGAAACCGGCGTCTGTTCGATGTCCTTGCCGGTGCGGTTCAGCGCGCCGAGCAGGTCGTTGATCACCCAGTTTGCCGCCGTCTTGCCGTCGCGGCCGGCGGCCACGGCCTCGAAGTAATCGGCGATCGCCTTTTCGGAGACGAGCACGGAAGCATCGTAGACCGACAGGCCGAGCTCGCGCACGAAGCGCTCCTTCTTGTCGTCAGGCAGTTCCGGCAGATCGGCTGCCAGCGCCGTGACGAAGGCATCGTCGAATTCGAGCGGCAGCAGGTCCGGATCGGGGAAGTAACGATAGTCGTGCGCATCCTCCTTGGAGCGCATGGAGCGCGTCTCGCCCTTGTTCGGATCGAAGAGGCGCGTCTCCTGCTCGATCTCGCCGCCATCCTCGAGAATGCCGATCTGGCGGCGGGCTTCATATTCGATCGCCTGGCCGATGAAGCGGATGGAGTTGACGTTCTTGATCTCGCAACGTGTGCCGAAAGCCTCGCCCGGGCGGCGGACGGAGACGTTGACGTCGGCGCGCATCGAGCCCTCGTCCATGTTGCCGTCGCAAGTGCCGAGATAACGGACGATTGAACGCAGCTTGGTCATATAGGCCTTGGCTTCGTCGGATGAACGCATGTCGGGCTTGGAAACGATTTCCATCAGCGCCACGCCGGACCGGTTCAGATCGACATAGGACATGGTCGCATGCTGGTCATGCATCGACTTGCCGGCATCCTGTTCCAGATGCAGGCGCTCGATGCCGATCTCGATATCCTCGAACTGGCCCTGGCGGTCCGGCCCGAGCGAAATGACGATCTTGCCCTCGCCGACGATCGGATCCTTGAACTGCGAGATCTGATAGCCCTGCGGCAGGTCGGGGTAGAAATAGTTCTTGCGGTCGAAGAGCGAGCGCTTGTTGATCTGAGCCTTGAGGCCGAGACCGGTGCGCACCGCCTGCTTCACGCATTCCTCGTTGATGACGGGCAGCATGCCGGGCATGGCGGCATCGACCAGCGACACGTTCGAATTCTGCGGCTTCCCGAATTCCGTCGAGGCGCCGGAGAAGAGCTTCGAATTGGACAGCACCTGGGCATGGACTTCCATGCCGACGATGACTTCCCAGTCGCCGGTGGCGCCGGGGATGAAGCGTTTCGGATCGGGCGTGCGGACGTCGACAAGGGTCATCTGATACTCTTTGCAGGCTGTTCTTTTCCACTGGTGAGGTAAAGGAAATGGCGTGCCGGTGCAAGGCTTTCGCGGCGTTAGCAGCTGCCGATGGTCGCTAATGGCCGAGAAGCTGCTTTGCACCGGAGCGGAGTATGTTCCCATATGCGAAGCGATCGAAACGAGCTTCGATCGTCCCCGATTGTCGATACCGCAGTCCTCTCTATCTTTGTCCAAAAAATACCGCTCGGACTGAGGCCCTCACAATAGGAGGCTCAATTGAAGGATTATCTGCCCTATCTGGTCGGAACCCTCACGGGGGTGCTGGTCGCGCTCATCATTTCCGCCTTGTTGACGCTGCAGGGAACACCCCAGCTCATGCTTTTCGCACTGCTGCCAGCCATTGGTGGCGCTATCGTCGAGCGCTTTTCCCAGCGCCGATCCGACAAGTCGTAGAAGCGCCATGGGAAGGCTGAAGGAAATCGTCATCGACTGCGACTTTCCCTGGCATATTGCCCGTTTCTGGGCGGCGGCGCTCGATGGCTACGAAGTGATGCCGTATGACGATGCGGAACTGGCCCGCCTTGCCGCGATGGGGCTGACACCTGAAACGGACCCGACCGTGATGGTCGAGGGTCCCGGAACACGCCTTTGCTTCCACCTTCGCCAGGGAGAGCGTCCCGCCCGCAACCGTGTCCACCTCGATATCGCCGCTTCGGATCGCAGACAAGAAGTGGAACGGCTCTTATCCCTCGGCGCGACTTTCGTGCGTGAGACGGATGCCTACACGGTCTTGAATGATCCCGAGGGCAATAACTTCTGCGTCACCTCGGAATAGCCTCGCGAACGGCGCCCGGCGGCATTTGCAGATGCGCGCCGCAAGCAATCATCCGCCTTCTGCGGGGCCTTTGAAACCTCAGAATTCCTGTCCGTATCCGCCGCCGTCGGAGACGAGGTGCTTCGTCAGCCCGACGGAAGGCACGTCGCGGTCGAGCTTCGGATTATAGGCGACCGAGAGCCAGTGGATGCTGTAGCCGTGTTTCCGGAAAAAGCCGATCGCCTCGCTGTTGCCGGAATGGGTCTGCATCGCCGCCTTTGCGAAGCCCTGATCGGCGATCTCCGTTTCGATGCGCTCGAGGAGCGCCGAACCCAGCCCCTGGCGAGTGAAGACGGGGTCGATCCAGAAATCCGAGATGGTTTCATCCAGGCCCTCGCGCGCCGCCCAGCCGGCGACCTGACCGTTCTGTTCGACGACGGTGATGGTCAGCCAGTCGTTTTCCACGAAGTTGCGAAAGGCGCTGCGCGCTGCATCGATCATCGCGTCCGATTCGCCAATCGACGCCATCGCCTTTTGCCAGGCCCTCAGCCCGATCTCACTCAAAAGTTCCGCTTCCCCGTCGCGGGCATTGCGAATGTGGATCAACGACACCTCCGCGTTACCCCGTAACTAGACCATTGAGTCGCGGATTTTACCAGTGCCCCCAAAGGGATGACGGATCGAAACCATGGTTTTCGACCGTTTTTGAACGGCAAAGGCGCTCTTGACCGCCTTTTGCGACCCCAATACAAAACCCCATCGAGGTGTTTTATGTTGAACCTGTCTGAGACCCGGTAAAGGCCCTGCCCGCAAGTTTTCTTGCGCGCATGGGCCCGAAAAAACGAAGCCCTGACGTTCGAATGAGCGTCGGACCGTTTTTGTGCGCCCTGCCGGGCGCGGTACCGGATCTCAACACATGGACATTTCCCGCACGGAGCAGCGCATCCTGCATCTCATGGCCCAAGGCGGCCGCATCGAAATCATCCGCGACGACGACAGGAAGATCGAGAACGTCAGTTGCTTTACCCGCGACGGCTGGCTCTATCCCGGCGTCGACCTTGATCTCTTCCGCAGGCTGAAGCGGCTAAAGGCGATCAAATCGTCAGGCGGCCAGCCCTATCGGATTACCGAAAGAGGGTTGAAGTTGGTCAGATCGCAGCTGGACAACAGATAATCGGGCAATCAACCTGATCGCGCCTCAAACCGGCGCGGTCAGGGCTCGGCCTCAAGCCTTCTGAGACAATATCGCTCGCATCGCCGACCATTCGTCGGCAATCGTGCCGGTCCCGCGCGACTTGCCGGCGCGGCGATACCAGTAATCGGCATTCCAGTCGTCGCCCTCGATGCGATGACAGAGGGCATGGCCCCAGTCGAACGGCTGTTCGCCTTCGTGGCGCTGACAGATATCGTGAACCACCTGCCAATCCGCGCCCATGACGAAACCGCCGGCCGCAAGACGACCGATTGCCTCGATCAGTCGCACAAGATCATTATTCGCCATAAGACCTCATCTCCGGTTTGGCTATCGATCAGCCAATGGTTTCTCCATATGCACCATTTCGAGCGGCACGCCCATGCTCTTGGAAAATTCGACACCATGCCAGATGGTGCTAAAGCCGCAGCGTTCGTAGAGACGGATCGCCCGCTCATTCCTCGCATGTGTCTCGAGCCGGACCGTCGCCAGCCCTTCGGTCGCCATCAGCTCACATAAATGCAACAGCAGAGCCCGGCCGACACCCTTGCCCTGACAATCCGGATGCACCCAGAGATCGGACACATAATTCCGTTCGCCTTCCCGCGCACCCCAGCCGACGATCACGCCCGCCAGTTCGGCAACGAAAATTTCGCCCTTCGTCTCATCTGGAAAGGCGGCGAACTCTTGCTGTACCTTGGCGATCACATGAGTATCGCGATAGCAATCCTCGAACGCCTCGCCCGCGGCCCATGCGGCAAAGCCGATGGCGCCGACCGCTTCGTGGTCGGCGGGCACTATTATTCGGATCCTAAGGTCCGTTACCACCACTTGGCCGGCGTAAACTTGCCGGCAGCCTGCTCGATGACGTAAGCGGTCTTGAAGAGGGTTTCCTCGTCGAAAGCCTTGCCGATCAGCTGCAGGCCGAGCGGCAGGCCCTTCTGGTCGAGACCGGCGGGCACGGCGATGCCCGGCAGGCCGGCCATGTTGACCGTCACCGTGAAGATGTCGTTCAGATACATCTTGACCGGATCAGCGGCGAGGTTCTCGTCGGCGACGCCGAAGGCGGAAGATGGGGTGGCCGGCGTCAGGATGGCGTCGACACCGGCGTCGAAGGCGAGTTCGAAATCGCGCTTGATCAGCGTGCGGACCTTCTGGGCGCGGATGTAATAGGCATCGTAATAGCCGGCCGACAGCACATAGGTGCCGATCATGATGCGGCGCTTGACCTCCTGGCCGAAGCCGGCGGCGCGCGTCTTCTCGTACATGTCGACGATATCCTTGCCGTCGACGCGCAGGCCGTAGCGCACGCCGTCGTAGCGCGCCAGATTCGAGGATGCCTCGGCGGGGGCGACGATGTAATAGGCCGGAAGCGCATATTTGGTGTGCGGCAGCGAAATATCGACGATCTCGGCGCCGGCATCCTTCAGCCAGGCAATGCCCTGGCGCCACAGGGTCTCGATCTCCTCGGGCATGCCGTCGACGCGATATTCGTTCGGGATGCCGATTTTCATGCCCTTCAGCGACTGGCCGAGGACGGCCTCGTAATCCGGCACGGGCAGATCGACCGAGGTCGTGTCTTTGGCGTCGACGCTTGCCATCGACTTCAAAAGGATCGCGGCATCGCGCACGTCGCGGGCGATCGGACCGGCCTGATCGAGCGAGGAGGCAAAAGCCACGGTGCCCCAGCGCGAGCAGCGGCCATAGGTCGGCTTGATGCCGACGGTACCGGTGAAGGCGGCGGGCTGGCGGATCGAGCCGCCGGTATCGGTCGCGGTGGCGCCGGCGCAAAGATGCGCGGCGACGGCGGCGGCCGAGCCGCCGGAGGACCCGCCCGGAACGAGCTGCTGGTTGGAGCCCTCAGCCCGCCAGGGATTGATCACCGGGCCGTAATAGGAGGTCTCGTTGGACGAGCCCATGGCGAATTCGTCCATGTTCAGCTTGCCGAGCATGACGGCGCCGTCATCCCAAAGGTTCTGCGTGACGGTTGATTCATAACGCGGCTCGAACCCGTCGAGGATATGGCTGCAGGCCTGGGTGTGGACACCGACGGTGGCGAAGAGATCCTTGATGCCGAGCGGAATGCCTTCCAGCTCGCCGGCCGTGCCGGCGGCGATGCGCTCGTCCGATTTCCTGGCCATGACGCGGGCCAGATCCGGCGTGACCTTCACATAGGCGTTCAGCCGCTCATTGGCCGCATCGATCGCCGAGATATAAGCGTCGGTGAGTTCGAGTGCGGTTATTTCCTTGGCGCGCAGCTTCCGGCGGGCTTCGGCAATGGTCAGGCTGGTGAGTTCGCTCATCGTGTTTTCGCTTCAGATCTCTAAAATGGGCAACAGGTCGGAAAGAGGCGTTCGAGCCCTATTCGACGACTTTCGGCACCAGGAAGAAATTGTGGTCGGTGACCGGCGCGTTGGCGACGATATCGGCCGCCTTGTTGCCATCGGTCACCGCATCGGTCCGCTTCTTCATCGCCATCGGGGTGACCGACGTCATCGCCTCGACGCCGTCGACATTGACTTCGGAGAGCTGTTCGACGAAGCCCAAGATGCCGTTCAGCTCGCCGACCATCCGATTTGCCTCGTCCTCGGAGACGGCAATACGGGCAAGTTTGGCGACGCGCTTCACGGTGGCAAGATCGACGGACATGGCATTCTCCGGATAGGATTTTTCCTACCCGCTATAAAGGCCATGTCGGCCCGGTGCAACGGGGTTTCGTCAGATCGACAGGCTCTCGGCAGGCTTCAGCGCCTTCACCTGCGTCTTCGATCCCTCCATGCCGTCAATGAACTTATCGGCGGTCTGATCGATGATCGGGAAGGTGCCGAAGTGGCAGGGGATCGCGGTTTTGAAGCTGAAATAACGCTGGCAGGCGAGTGCCGCCACCGCGCCACCCATGGTGAAGCGGTCGCCGACCGGCACGAAGCCGATATCGGGCTGGTGCAGTTCATTGATGAGCCCCATGTCGGAGAAGATGTCGGTGTCGCCCATGGCGAAAATCGAGGCTTCGTCGTCGAAATGCAGCATCATGCCGTTGGCATTGCCAAGCGCATGCGAGACGCCGTCCTCGGTGATCTGGGCGGAGGAATGCAGCGCATTGGTGAAGGTCGCGGAGAAGCCGCCGAAGGTGATCGTGCCGCCGGTATTGCCCATTTCGATCCTCTCGACGCCCTTGGAACCCAGCCAGGCGGCGAGATCGGCATTGGCGAGCACGACGGCGCCAGTTTCCTTGGCCAGCGCGACCGTATCGCCGACATGGTCGCCATGGCCGTGCGTCAGCAGGATATGGGTGATGCCTGAAGAAACATCCTTGATGTCCTGGCCGGCAAAGGAAGCGTTATGATTGAGGAACGGGTCGAGCAGGATCTTCGCCTTTCCGGTCTCGATGCGAAAGGCGGAATGGCCAAGCCAGGTGATCTTCATAAAATCTCTCCTTACGTGATGCAAAATCTGATTTCGATGGTAAGGACATATCTCATGCGCCGGCGAAGGAAAGCGGCGGCGGCTTCAATTTCTTTTGACAGGATGAAACGGCAATGACGGTGCTGACCATCGAGGATATGGCCCAGATTCTTGCCCCCGGGCAGGCCATCGCCGGCCTCGATCTCGGCACCAAGACCATCGGGCTTTCGATGTCCGACCTCGGACGGCGGTTCGCCACGCCGCGGCCGGTGATACGCCGTGTCAAATTCACCATCGATGCGCAGGCGCTGCTGGATTTCGCGGCAACGGAAAAGGTCGCGGGCTTCGTGATCGGCCTGCCGATGAACATGGACGGATCGGCGGGCCCACGCGTGCAGGCGACGCGCGCCTTCGTGCGCAACATGGAGCAGAAGACGGCGCTGCCCTTCGTCTATTGGGATGAGCGGCTTTCGACGGTTGCGGCGGAACGAACCCTAATCGAAATGGACGTCTCGCGGAGCAAGCGGGCCGAACGGATCGATTCGGCCGCGGCCAGCTTCATTCTTCAGGGTGCGCTCGACAGACTTTCCTTGTTGGCAAGATCTGCAGGAGAGGAATTCAGCGCCTGACGCGCCTGCCACCAGGCTATGATCGACTTGCGCTTTCTGAAGCCGAGTAGGGCGAAGACGATGAGACTGTCGACGGCGATTGTCCGGGCAACGAGCGGCGGGATAGCCTCCGGCGGCATGCCGAGCGCCTCGCCGTAGAGCTGGAACGTCAGGTCATGGACCTGCCGCGTCAGCATCAGCACGCCAAAATTGATGTCGTAATAGGAGAGCCAGTACCATCCGCCCAGAAAGACGATGGGGCCGGCCCAGAAGATCAGAAACCACTTCATGCGGCCTCTCCTCCATGCTTGCGCGCGACGGGCAGATCGAGGGAGACCAACCACGTCGACAATGCCATGGTGCAAAGCACCAGCGTCGGAATTGCAATATCCAGCGCCAGGATTGCGAAGAACATCATTGCCGTCACCAGAAATGCGGCTTTGGCGATCTTGCTTCCCATGGATGTCAACTCAGGACTCTCACTCGTACCATCTCTGCTGATGGCACAGTGTCGGCTTAACCCGCCTCACGCAACGTAAACCATTTGTTAAGGTTAACGCCGCATCCGCCTCCTGTGGATAACGCGAATGTCAGCCATAGACGCCGCGCACGAGACGCTTCAGCGCCGTCGCCGCCTTCTCCCAGTCCTTTGATGTCTTGAGCGACAGGCCGGCGCATTGGCCGCCGGCGGCCCCGGCAAGCACGAGATGCTGGATGGCAGCGATGACGACGGCGTTGACGGCGGCCGCATCCACACCTTTCGGCGGCGCCAGCGAGCCGCGCATGCGATCCAGCCACAGGGCGAGAGCCTTCGAACGCGCTTCAGAAAGCCGCCTCACCTGCTCGGTATTTTCCGAGACCTCCCAGGCGAGGATGCGGCGCATCAGGGGATCATTTTTCAAGGCGTCGAGCAGAAGCAGCGCCAGCCGCTCCATCAGATCGCCGTAGGTGAGCAGGAACATGCCGCCGGCATCTTCCGGAATGCGATCCCTCACCCATGTGCCCAGATCGGAGCCGATCGCCTCGACTAGACCGTCAAGGCCGCCATAATAGCGGTAGATCAACTGCTTGTCGCAACCGGCGCGGCGGGCGACGGCATTGATGCCGAAATTCTGGAAGCCTTCCTCCGCCAGCAGGCCCTTGGCGGCGGCAAGGATGGCGCGCTCGGTGGCGCCGCGATCGCGCACCCGCCGTTCTGACGCCGCCTCGGCGCCGGGCGAACTCTCAAGATTTACCGCTTCATTCAGCATGACCGACCCTTCCCCGCTGTCACCAATCGGTGAGTAGCGGGGAGGTTTCATCCAATCAATCCTATCCCTTTGGGAAGATTGTGGATATTTCGTTCGGCACGAATAATTCGGCGGGCAATGGCTGCGGGAGGCGGCCAAATCCCTTCAGAAATCTCGCCCCGACGGTTGATCGCGATGGACGAACCCGTCATAGCTGCATTATGAACAAAGCTAATATTCTCCGCTAAGGCCCTGCAATGGTGAACTATATCGAAGCCTCTTCCGCGCCGCCGAAGAATACCGGCGCCATCCGGCTTTACGACACGCAAGCATTCGCAGGCATGCGCAAGGCATGCCAGCTGACCGCCCGCTGCCTCGATGCGCTGGCCGATATCGTCAAGCCTGGTCTGTTGACCGATGAGATTGATCGGTTCGTCTTCGATTTCGGCATGGACCACGGCGCCTATCCGGCGACGCTGAACTATCGCGGCTACACCAAGTCGACCTGCACCTCGATCAATCATGTGGTCTGCCACGGCATTCCGAACGACAAGCCGCTGCGCGAGGGCGATATCGTCAATATCGACGTCACCTTCGTGCTCGACGGCTGGCACGGCGATTCCAGCCGGATGTACCCCGTCGGTACGGTCAAGCGCGCCGCCGAGCGACTGCTCGAAGTGACCTATGAATCGCTGATGCGCGGCATTGCCGCGGTCAGGCCCGGCGCCCGCACAGGCGCGATCGGCGAAGCGATCCAGACCTATGCGGAGGCCGAGCGCTGTTCGGTGGTGCGCGATTTCTGCGGCCACGGCGTCGGCCGGCTGTTCCACGATTCGCCGAATATCCTGCATTACGGCCGCGCCAACGAGGGGCCGGAGCTGCGCGAGGGCATGATCTTCACCATCGAGCCGATGATCAATCTCGGGCGGCCGCATGTGAAGGTGCTGGCCGACGGCTGGACGGCGGTCACGCGCGACCGCTCGCTTTCGGCGCAATACGAACATACCGTCGGCGTCACCGCCGACGGCTGCGAAATCTTCACGCTGTCACCTGCTGGGCTCGACCGGCCCGGACTGCCGTCGCTTGCCAGGTGACGATCCGATGGCGAAGGGGCCTGCAGCGACATCTTCTGACGACGAGCTGCCTTTCGCGACCGAAGAGCCTGTTGCCGACGAACGTTTATTCTTCGGCGACCGGCCGCATAAACCACCGAATGCCCGGACCGCGCTGCCCGCCTCGCTCTCCGCACCGGAACATTACCACGGTCATCGCGAGCGGCTGCGTGACCGCTTCCGCGAGCAGGGCGACACGGCGCTTGCCGATTATGAAATCCTCGAGCTCCTGCTTTTCCGCCTGATCCCGCGGCGCGACACCAAACCGATCGCCAAGGCGCTGATTGACCGGTTCGGCTCGCTTTCAGGCGTTTTTGGCGCGCCGGCGGCGCTGCTGACCGAGGTGAAGGGCGTCGGCGAGAATGTAGCCCTCGACCTGAAACTGATCTCGACCGTCGCCCACCGGACGCTGAAAAGCGAGATCAGAAGCAAGCAGGTGCTCTCCTCCTGGTCCTCGGTCATTCAGTATTGCCACGCCGCCATGGCGCACGAGACCCGCGAACAGTTCCGCATCCTCTTCCTCGACAAGCGCAACGTGCTGATCGCCGACGAGGTGCAGGGCCGCGGCACGGTCGACCATACGCCGGTCTATCCGCGCGAAGTGGTCAAGCGCGCGCTCGAGCTTTCGGCAACAGCGATCATCCTCGTCCACAACCACCCATCCGGTGACCCGACGCCCTCACGCGCCGACATCGACATGACGAAGGTGATCATCGAGGCGGCCAAGGCGCTCGACATCACCGTCCACGACCACATCATCATCGGCAAGGACGGCCATGTCAGCCTCAAGGGACTGAAGCTGATCTGATAAGCAAGGCTGGAGTTGACAGCAGTCGGTGGTGCGCGATTGTATGCAATCTGCGCTCCATTCGCTGAACAATGCCCGCTGGGGATACCGAGAAGATGAAGCTCCATGACCATCCGCAGCGGCAACATTGATCGATCGACCCGGCTCTGCCGTGGCGTGCTCTGTCTCGATGACTTTGAAATGAAGGCACGGCGACATCTGCCGAAGCCGCTGTTCGGTTATATCGCCGGCGCGACCGAGACCAATGCGTCGCTGCGGCATAATGCGGAGGCCTTCCAGGCCTATGCTTTCCGGCCTCGTGTCCTTCGGGACGTCTCGACGCGCAGCACCGAGACGAGCCTCTTTGGCAAGACCCACGCCGCACCGTTCGGCATCGCGCCGATGGGGATCAGCGCGCTGATGGCCTATCGCGGGGACATCGTGCTTGCGCAAGGAGCGGATCAGTCGGGAATTCCGATGATCATAAGCGGTTCGTCACTCATCCCCTTGGAAGAGATAGCTGCGGCTTCGCCACAAGCATGGTTTCAGGCCTATTTGCCCGGCGAACCCGATCGTATCGATGCTCTCATCGATCGCGTCGCTGCGGCCGGCATCGGCACGCTCCTGCTGACCGTGGACACGGCCACGCTGCCCAACCGCGAAAACAATGTCAGGGCTGGATTTTCGACGCCCTTGCGTCCCGGTCTCCGCTTGGCATGGCAAGGCATCTCGCATCCCAGCTGGACCACCGGCACATTCCTGCGCACGATCGCCCGCCACGGCATTCCGCATTTTGAAAATTCCTATGCCACAAGAGGCGCGCCGATCATCTCCTCCAACGTCATGCGCGATTTCGGCAGGCGCGACCATCTCAACTGGACCCATTTGGAGCAGATCCGCAAGAGGTGGTCCGGCAGGCTCGTGGTCAAGGGGATCATGCATCCTGAAGACGCGGCACGGGCGGCCGATACGGGGGCGGATGGCGTGATCGTCTCCAATCATGGCGGCCGCCAGCTTGACGGCACCACATCGCCCCTTCAGGTCCTTCCGGAAATTGCGGCACGTGTCGGAGACAGCATTGCCGTCATGATCGACGGCGGCATCAGGCGCGGAACGGATATCATGAAAGCCCTCGCCCTCGGGGCCCGTTTCGTGTTCGTAGGCAGGCCGTTCCTTTATGCCGCAGCCGTCGCGGGACTACCGGGCGTGCTGAAGGCGGCAGATATCCTGAAGGCTGAACTGCATAGCAACATGGCGTTGCTCGGCGTTACCAGGGTGACCGATATTTCCGCGGACTACATCACCCGCGCATGAAAAGCCGTCGCGCGCTGACATCGATATGACGAAAGTGATCATCGGCGCGGCGAATGCACTTGATATCATCGTCCACGACCACATCATCATCGGCAAGGGCGGCCATGTGAGGTTGAAAGGGCTGAAGCGATCTGAAAAACACAGGTCCGGCTGAATCGGCGGTCGTAAAACAATCTGTAACGTTGACCGGCTACCGATGAGGAGCGACATTTTTGTCGCAAATGATTCCATTCCAATCCGGGGCTAGAGGATGTTTCAGTACGATCTCGTTGTGGTGGGTAGCGGTCCCGCGGGGCGCCGCGGCGCGATCCAGGCTGCGAAACTCGGCAAGAAAGTGCTCGTCATCGAGCAGGGTAAGCGCGTCGGCGGTGTGTCCGTTCATACCGGCACCATTCCCTCGAAGACGCTGCGCGAGACCGCCCTCAATCTCTCCGGCTGGCGGGAACGCGGCTTTTACGGCCGATCCTACCGCGTGAAGCAGGAGATCAGCGCCGAAGACCTGCGCCGCCGCCTGCTGATTACCCTCGACCACGAGGTCGAGGTGCTCGAGCACCAGTTTGCCCGCAACCGCGTGCACCATATTCGCGGCAAGGCGAGCTTCGTCGATGCTTCAACGCTGCAGGTGATCAAGGATGACGGCGAGGTCACGCAGGTCAGCGCCGCCAGCGTGCTGCTCGCCGTCGGCACCAAGCCGTTCCGCCCGGACTACATTCCTTTCGACGGCAAGACCGTTCTCGACAGCGATGAGCTGCTCGACATCCAGGAGCTGCCGCGCTCGATGATCGTCATCGGTGCGGGCGTCATCGGCATCGAATATGCAACGATCTTCAGCGCACTCGACACGGCCGTCACCGTGATCGACCCGAAGGCGACGATGCTCGACTTCATCGACAAGGAAATCATCGAGGACTTCACCTACCAGCTGCGCGACCGCAACATGAAACTGCTGCTCGGCCAGAAGGCCGACAAGGTCGAGACGCTCGATAACGGCAAGGTCGAACTGACTCTCGACAGCGGCCGGCGTCTGACGACCGACATGGTGCTCTTTGCGGCCGGCCGCATGGGGGCGACGGACACGCTGAACCTTGAGGCCATCGGCCTCGTAGCCGACAGCCGCGGCCGTCTCAAGGTCAACCCCGAGACGTTCCAGACGTCGGTTCCGAACGTTTACGCCGCCGGCGACGTCGTCGGCTTTCCGAGCCTCGCCTCGACCTCGATGGAACAGGGCCGTATTGCCGCCCGCGTGGCGATCGGCGCAGTCGCCAAGGAGCCGCCAAAATATTTCCCGTACGGCATCTATGCCGTGCCGGAGATTTCGACCTGCGGCCTTACCGAAGAAGAGATGAAGGAGCGCGGCATTCCCTATGAATGCGGCATCGCCCGCTTTCGCGAGACCTCGCGCGGCCATATCATGGGCCTCGACACCGGGCTTTTGAAGCTGATCTTCTCGCTGAAGACGCGCCGCCTGCTCGGCGTGCATATCGTCGGCGAAGGCGCCACCGAGCTGGTGCATATCGGCCAGGCGGTGCTCAACCTCAAAGGCACGGTCGAATATTTCGTCGAAAACACCTTCAACTATCCGACGCTCGCCGAAGCCTACAAGATCGCCGGCCTCGACGCCTGGAACCGGATGGGCGACATCAAGTCGGAATTGTAGGCGCACAGCGACAGGGCAGCCATCTCCATCCGGCCACCCAAGGGAGCCGAAGGCATTGCGCATTATTTCGCTGAACGCATGGGGCGGCAGGCTGCATGAGGCGCTGATCGATTATGTCAGGCAGGCTGATCCTGATGTGCTATGCCTGCAGGAAGTGCTGCGGGCGCCGGGTGCGAGCCCTGGATGGTCGGTCTATCGCGATGCCGGGTTGGAACTGCCGCAGCGCGCCAATTTGTTTGCGGAAATCAGCGCCGCCCTGTCCGGCCATGACGGCTTCTTCTGCCGACATCGAGAGGCGTGCTCTTCGACGGCGATGCCGCCATTGTCGCCGAATTCGGTCTGGCGACCTTCGTGCGCAAATCGCATTCCGTCATCGCCCAGGCGATAGACTTCGTGCACGGCGGTTTTTCCGCCGGCGGCTGGGGCGAACATCCCCGCCCGCGAAACGCGCATTGCATCCGTCTCTTCAGCCATGGGAACGCTTCCGCGATTACTATCGCCCATATGCATGGCCTGCGCGACCCAGCCGGCAAGGGCGATACGGTAGCGCGCGAAGAGCAGGCTCTGGCGCTGGCCGGGCTCATCGAACGGGTCTGGCCCGGCGACGAAGGGCTCGTGGTCTGCGGCGATTTCAACGTCCTGCCCGACAGCACGACCTTCAAGATCCTCGCCCGATTGGGCCTTTCCGATCTAGTCACAGGAAACGGCCTTGTCGACACGCGAACCTCCTACTATCTGAAGGAGGGCCGCTTTGCCGACTACATGCTGGTCACGCCGGGGGTCAAGGTTGGCAGGTTCGAGGTGGTCGAGGCGCCCGAGGTCTCCGACCACCGCGCATTGCTGCTCGATGTCGGGTAGTATATTGAGGAAGGATGGGCTGCGCGAAACTTTTGCGCGCACCCCCGATTTTTACGCCTTAGTTTAAACCCTGATCAATCGCATCGATACGCCGTGCCTGATTTGTGCTCTCAACTCCATTTTGCCTCCGGGCAGACGTTTCTAGAGAAAGATAGATACTCTTGTCCCATGCTTTGGAAGCCGCTCGCAGACGTTTTCAGCTGATCCTGATCAAGCCGTCGCATTATGACGATGACGGTTACGTCATCCGCTGGTGGCGGGCAATGATCCCCTCGAATTCGCTTGCGGCTCTCTACGGCATCGCCGCCGAATGCGCCGAGCGCCAGGTGCTCGGGCCCGATACGGCGATCGACATCACCGTGATCGACGAGACCAATACGCGCATCGACTTCCCCCGGCTGCTCGCCCAGTTCAAGCGCCACGGCAATTTCGGCATGGTCGCACTGGTCGGCGTCCAGTCGAACCAATATCCGCGCGCGCTCGATATCGCCCGCCCCTTCCGTGATGCCGGCCTGCCGGTTTCGATGGGCGGCTTTCATGTCTCCGGTTGCTTGTCGATGCTCGACGGCAAGGCGGTCGGGCTCGACGCCTGCCGCGACATGGGCATCTCGATGTTCGCCGGCGAGGCCGAGGGGCGGCTGG
This sequence comes from Rhizobium croatiense, assembly GCF_019793465.1. Taxonomy (GTDB): domain Bacteria; phylum Pseudomonadota; class Alphaproteobacteria; order Rhizobiales; family Rhizobiaceae; genus Rhizobium; species Rhizobium croatiense. The sequence goes on from NZ_JAILYJ010000007.1 coordinate 171,386, forward strand.
ACATGGTGCTGCGTGACGTCGCTAGCGGCGAACTGAAGCCGCTCTATAACTTCATGAACGACCTTCCCGGCATCGGCGGTACGCCGGTTCCCTTCCTGCCGAAGGACAATATCCAGCGCACGCTCGGCCTCAGCACCAGCTTCGATGCCGGGCGCGGCTGTCCCTACCAGTGCTCGTTCTGCACCATCATCAACGTGCAGGGGCGCAAGTCGCGCTTCCGCTCGGCCGACGATGTCGAAAAGCTGGTGCGGATGAACTGGGCGCAGGGCATCCATAAATTCTTCATCACCGACGATAATTTCGCCCGCAACAAGGATTGGGAGGCGATCTTCGATCGGCTGATCGAGCTCAAGGAGCGGGACGGCATTCCGCTCGGCCTGATGATCCAGGTCGACACGCTCTGCCACAAGATCCCGAACTTCATCGAGAAATCCCGGCGTGCCGGCGTCACCCGCGTCTTCATCGGCCTCGAAAACGTCAATCCGGACAATCTGACCGCCGCCAAGAAAAACCAGAACAAGATCACCGAATACCGCAAGATGCTGCTCGCCTGGAAGGCGCAGGGCATCATGACGCTGGCCGGCTATATTCTCGGCTTCCCGGCCGACACGCCGGAATCGATCCGCCGCGATATCGCGATCATCCAGGAAGAGCTGCCGCTCGACGTCATCGAATTCTTCATCCTGACACCGCTGCCGGGTTCCGAGGACCATCAGGTCCTGTGGAAGAAGGGCGTCGAGATGGACGGCGATCTCAACATTTACGATGTCGAACATGTCTGCACTGCACACCCCAAGATGAGCAAGCAGCAATGGGAAGAGATCTACCACGAGGCCTGGTCGCTCTATTATTCGCCTGACCATATGAAGACGCTGCTGCGCCGGGCCGTGGCGACCGGCGTGCCGCTGGCAAGGCTCGTCAAGGTTCTCGTCTCCTTCGCGACCACCGTACCGCTGGAAAACGTACATCCGCTGCAAAGCGGCCTCATGCGCCTGAAGACGCCGTCGGAGCGGCGCCCCGAACTGCCGCGTGAAAACCCGCTGGTCTTCTGGCCGCGCTTTGCCTGGGAAACCTTGAGCAAACATGTTTCGCTCGCCGGCACGATCATCGGCCTGACGATTTCGGCATTCCTGATTTCACGGGATGCGAAGTCGAAGACCTATATGGATCAGGCCCTGACGCCCGTCGCGGACGACGAGGAAGAGACGCTCAGCCTCTTCACCAAAACCGCCGGTGGAGCCGCGGCCGTCAGCCATGTCCGGAAAGTCGCGGAGCTGACACGGCATTGAGCCACAGCTCCCGCCCAAGCGCCTCGCTTGAAGCAAGGTTGGTGCGAGGCGCTGTGGTGGCAGCTTAAGCGACCTGGATTATCCGGGTTGTCTCGGCCACCTGTAGCGTGTCGACAAATTCGACGATCTTGACCGGTTTCCCGTCCCTGAAATGGATCTTGTCGACGAATTCCGTATGGAAGCTCACGCCGGATGGGATATGTGTGACCTCCCCTTCGCGGTGGGCGAAGACGATCTGCTCATCCTCGTCCACATGGATGCCGGTCGTACTGATCTTGGATAGATCCCACGCCGTGATGAGCTGCGCTATCACCTGGCGAAAGGCATGGCCGCCCAATTCAGTCGAAAAAGGCGCCAGCCGTGTATTGCCAGCCATCCGAAAGGTACAATCATCGCCGATCAGCGCCAGCGTGCCCTCGATATCGCCGCGGTCGCGCACAGCATAGATTTCCTCCACCAATTTCTTCATGTCGTGTTTTGCAGTCATTTTAAGGTCCCTCCCACAATAAACAAATCTGCATCGAATTATACTTTATATCAACTATTTGTTGCTGCGGATAAACCTGAGCCGCCGGACGCCAAAAAAAGAAAAGGCCCCGCACGATGGCGGGGCCTTGCAAATTTCAGAACCGGGAAGCGATTATTCGGCGCTGTCCTCGGAAGCCTTCTTCTTCGGAGCAGCCTTCTTTTTCGGAGCGGCTTCCTCGCCTTCACCAGCCTCGGCGGCTTCGGTCTTGGCGGCAGCCTTCTTCTTCGGAGCGGCCTTCTTGGTCTCGGCCTTGGCTTCACCTTCTTCCTCGGCGAGCAGCTCTTCCTTCGTCACCTTCTTGTCGGTGACATCGATTTCGGTCAGCAGGTGATCAATGACCTTCTCTTCGAAGATCGGCGCGCGGATCGAAGCGGCTGCACCCGGCTGGCTGCGGAAGAATTCGAGGATCTGCTTTTCCTGACCGGGATACTGGCGCAGCTGATCGTAGATGGCGCGCTGCATTTCGTCTTCAGTGACTTCGACGCCGGCCTTTTCGCCGATTTCGGAGAGAACGAGGCCGAGGCGGACGCGACGCTCGGCGAGCGTCTTGTATTCCTCACGCGCCTTCTCTTCGGTCGTGTCTTCGTCCTCGAAGGTCTTGCCGGACTGAGCGAGGTCGTTGTTCACCTGGCTCCAGATGCCGTTGTATTCGGCGTCGACGAGCGAAGACGGAGTGTCGAACTTGTACATCTCGTCGAGCTGGTCGAGGATCTGGCGCTTCAGCTTCTGACGGGTCAGCGAACCGTACTGCGATTCGATCTGACCGCGGACGATCTCCTTCAGGCGATCGGCGGATTCGATGCCGAGCTTGGAGGCCAGTTCGTCGTTGATCTCAACCTTGCCGGGCGCTGCAACGTCCTTGACCGTGACGTCGAAGGTCGCTTCCTTGCCAGCGAGGTTCTTGGCCGGATAGTCGGCCGGGAAAGTCACGGTGATGGTCTTCTCTTCGCCTGCCTTGACGCCGATGAGCTGGTCTTCGAAGCCCGGGATGAAGCGGCCGGAACCGATTACCAGTTCGGCGCCCTGGTCGGTGCCGCCTTCGAAGGCTTCGCCGTCGACCTTGCCGACATAATCCATGGTAATGCGGTCGCCGTTGGCGGCCTTGCCGGTCTTGCTCTCGTAGGAACGGGCGCTTTCGGCAACCTTCAGGACCTGCTCGTTGACTTCGTCATCCGAGATGTCGATAACTTCGCGCGTGACCTTGATGCCCTTGACCGACTTCAGCTCGATCGGCGGCAGCACTTCGTAGGAAAGCGTGAATTCGAAATCCTGCTGGGCGGAGAGGATCTTGTCGGCTTCGTCCTTGTCTTCCGTCATGGCGATTTCCGGCTGCGTGGCCGACTTTTCGCCGCGGCTGGACAGGATGGCGGTCGGCTGTTCGCGGACGATCTCGTTGACGAGCTCGGCCATGATCGACTTGCCATAGACCTTCTTCAGGTGAGCTGCGGGGACCTTGCCCGGACGGAAGCCGTTGATGCGGATCTTGTCCTTCACATCGGCAAGACGCTCATTCATCTTGTCTTCCATGTCCTTGGCCGGGATAACGACCTTGATTTCGCGCTTCAGCCCTTCAGCGAGCGTTTCGATAACCTGCATGTCTTCCTACCTTCATGTCGTGGCGGCCGTGCCCAGACGCCGTTCGTTTCGATGAGCACGACGCCGGCTGCGTGCCGCGCGTGGCTTTTCCCAATTCCTGTATCATTCCGCCAAAAGGGGAACGGCACTCACTTCCGAGTATTCGGAACAACCTTCGGTCATTCGGGGACAACCAAGTTCTTGGCCTCCCCCTGCAAACAGCCTGGTGCGGGTAGAGAGACTTGAACTCCCACGCCTTGCGGCACCAGAACCTAAATCTGGCGTGTCTACCAATTTCACCATACCCGCGTCCACAGAACCGCATGCCTATGCCTGCGCATGAGGCCTTCCGGAGCGCGGCGTCTCTATATCACCCGATTTGGTCGAGGCAAAGGAAAAATGAACGGCAAATGACAGGGGATTTGCGCCTTAAAAGCGCCCCTGCCCCGAAGGCTTGCGGGATCAGTAAAGCGGCTCGTCGTAAACCGGCTTGCCATCGACGAGCAGGCTGCGGATCTGCGCCCTTCCGTCCGCCGAAACGCGCACCGCTATGGCGACGCTGCCATCATTGCGCGCCTCCTCCAGTGGTTTACCCTGACCTTCGGGGACGTAATAGCGCTCGATGCCGTATTCGACGCGGAGGCTGTCGCCCGCAGCCAGTCCGCCACTATAGAATGGCTGGCTACGCAGGATCACCGTCTCCGGCTGCGGCGGCAGCGCGTGGAAGGACGATTCGGTCACCGTCCAGAAACCGTCCGCCTGCTTCTTCAACCGGACCCACAGCGTGCGTTCGCCCGGCTCGGCCGGAATGCCGCCGGAAACCGTCTGCACCGGCACGGTGGAAATGTCATAGTTCAGGACGACATAATCGCCGCGCAGGAAATCGCGCGGATCGACCGGGGCCGTCTTCAGCAGCACTTCGGCGCCATTGCTGAGAATCGACGCCCGGCTCTGGATGATCGTGCCGAGGATTATGGTCTGCAGGCCGGCGACGATGACCGCCGAAAGCAGGTAGCCCTTGCCAGACTGCAGCCTTGCCATCCACGAACTCATGCGCGCGCCTCCCGCGAAAAGCGCCGCTCGAGCCGAATGACGATCCAGGCGACCAGCGCAACCACAAGACCGGAAAACAGGAAAAGGCTCGACGTGCCGAGGATCGAACCGACGGTGACGGAAGCGAGATAGAGCATCTCTGCGGCAAAGGTCGTATAGGCGAGGTAACGCACGGCGCCGTTGTTCCTGCCTTGCAGCGCGATCGCCAGCACGGCGGCGGCAAGTGTCGCCAGGCCGAGCACCACCAGCCGCCATCCCTGCTCGATCTCGATATGCAGGAGCAGGAAGCCGATTGCCGCGACGAGGAAGCTGTAGAATGCCGGCGCTGCGCCGGCACTCCTGGCCAGGGGTGCGATACGGGGATGCGGCAGCGCTGTCAGCACGAAGGCCGCCATGCCGCCGGCGGCGAAGGCGAGCGCCACCGCCATCTGCTCATAAAGCGTGTAGAGCCAGGCGAGCCAGCCGATCACCAGCAGATAGGCGAGATGGCGCACCCGCGCAGCGCCGGTGTAACGCACCAACGCAATCACAATCACCGCCATGACCGGCGCCATCCAGGGATCGAGGCCAATCCAATGGTTGTCGTTATTCTCGAGATAAACGGCGAAGGACGCCCAGGAGAGAAAGCCCGCAACAACCACCACCGCGCCCGAACGGAACAGGATCGCCGAGATCGTCGCGATGGCAAACCAGAGATACATCACCGTCTGCTGGTCGCCGGAGAGATGATACATCTGCCCGACCAGCGAAATGGCGCCCCCGAAGCTCATCGCGCCGATGATCAGCAGGCCGCTTGCGGCGGCTGTCGCACCGCGGGCGAGCATCAGGGCGGCGGCAATGTGCACGGCCCAGATCAGGGCGAGGATGGCGCCGACGCGGACGAGGCGCGGAATGGCCTCCCAATTGGAAGAGACGACCAGCAGAACTGCAGCGGCAAGCAGCACCGCCGCCAGCGCCATCAGCACCCGGCCGAGGCTGAAGCTGGCCGGGCGGCCGTCATATTCGGCGAGAAGCGCGCCGGCCGTTTCCTTTGCCAGCAGACCCTTGCCCACCCAGAGCGAGAGATCCCGCTCCAATCTGCCGCGATACATGCTTCCACCCCTCAGTTCCGCGACGCTCGCTCCGGCGCTGCGGCTTCCGTCATTTATAGACGCAGCAGGCAGCTTCGCAAACGCCCCCGCGCTAAATATGCAAATTCCTCATTGGTCTAATTTGGGTCAGATGTTAACCGGGCGCTAACGTCGGAACTGCTAATATCAGCATATGAAGGAAGAGGTATGCGTACGTCGCATGTCTCTCATGTAATTATTGCACTGCAAAATATCAATTAGTCATACTATTTACCGAGATATCGAAGCACGGGGATGGCGCCCCGGCCCGGCACCGCCGGATGCCCGCGGATTGCTTTGTCCGTGACGAGATTCGCAGCCGCGCACTCCTCCTCCCAAGCGCGCTGCGATAGACTGGCGACACTCCTCCTCCCAGTTGCCAGTCACTATAATGCGCCCGCCGGATCCTCCCCCGGCGGGCGTTTTATTTGATGACAGCATAGTGCGTAAGTTCAAGGCGTTAGCACATTCGATACCGGCGGCGCTGCGCCACCGGGAAAGCAAGGTTCAGCGGATATTTCTTCGCATCAAGCGCGGCGCCGCATTCGTGATCGCGCCGCTTTGCGGGGGCAATCGCAATGACTGATGGCTTGTCGAACCGGCGACGAACTGCCTGTCCAGCGCCCCACCCGCTGGAGCGGGGTTTTTCCTCATCGCAGCCCCTTCGCCACTTCAAAGCTCGGGTATCGCGCAAGTGACTTTGCCTATTCGTTGACCAGACTGCGGTAAGATTGTGTAAAGCATTGCATATCTCGCATAGGTGACCTGAAAACTTGGCTGTTTTCGTCCTTCGCGCCGCAACATATATTCCGGTCATCAAATAGAGGTCAGCGCCGATGGGTGGCTGCTGGCAGATCAAACCCTCGGAAAGGGGCTTAACATGAACATCACCCGCTCTTTCAACAATTGGCGCAAGTATCGTCAGACGGTCACCGAACTCGGCCGCATGACCAACCGCGAATTGCATGACCTCGGCATCGACCGTTCTGACATCCATCGCGTCGCGCGCGAAGCTTCTTCGCGTTAATTCAAACGTTTCTGCTTCCTCCCAAGCAGATCCCTCCAAGATTAAACGCCCGCTGCACCGCAGCGGGCGTTTTCGTTTGCGGTGATCGACGGTCGGCGCGGTTGCAGGATCTTCCCGGTTCCTTAGCCCGCTCAAAAAATGTTCACAGCTTAATTCTCAGGCATCATATTGCACATTTGCATGGCAGACGCCTTTTATTTGCACTGCACAATGAGAGGGTTTTCGCCTATATAAACATCAACCGCAGAGAGACAGGCGATCCCGCCGTCCAGCGGACATTTGTTCGAGGAAGATGACAATGAACCCGATCCGCATTGCAAAAAGCTGGCTCAGCTACCGCCGTACACTCAACGAACTCGGCAACCTGTCGAACCAGACCCTGTCCGACATCGGCGTCAGCCGTTACGACATCCGTAACATCGCATCCCGCTCGTTCCGCTAATCGCGGGAAAACCGGCACGATGCTTCAAGACGGCGCCATCAGGGCGCCGTTTTTGATTCCGGGTGTTGGATCGCATCTGCCGACATGATATCAGCCCGGAATGAACACGATCTCCTATCCTCCTATTCACGTCGTCGGCGGCGGGCTTGCCGGTTCGGAAGCCGCCTGGCAGATCGCCAGCTCCGGCGTTCCCGTCATTTTGCATGAAATGCGCGGCGTGCGCGGCACGGATGCGCATAAGACCGACGGTCTTGCCGAACTCGTCTGCTCCAATTCCTTCCGGTCCGACGATGCGACCAGCAATGCCGTCGGAGTCATCCATGCCGAGATGCGCATGGCGGGCTCCCTGATCATGGCTGCCGCCGATCGCCACCAGGTGCCTGCCGGCAGTGCGCTGGCCGTCGATCGCGACGGCTTTTCCGAAGCCGTGACCAAGGCGATCCACGACCATCCGCTGATCACCGTCGTGCGCGAGGAAATCACCGGCCTGCCACCGCGCGACTGGGATCTTGCCATCGTCGCCACCGGGCCGCTGACAGCGCCGTCGCTCGCCAGCGCCATCCAGGCGCAGACGGGCGAAGATTCGCTCGCCTTCTTCGACGCCATCGCGCCGATCGTCTACCGCGACAGCATCGACATGGATATCTGCTGGTATCAGTCGCGCTACGACAAGGTCGGCCCCGGCGGCACGGGCAAGGATTACATCAACTGCCCGATGGACGAGGCGCAGTACAATGCCTTCGTCGACGCTTTGATCGCTGGCGATACTGTCGGCTTCAAGGAATGGGAAGGCACGCCTTATTTCGACGGCTGCCTGCCGATCGAGGTGATGGCCGAGCGCGGCCGCGAGACGCTGCGCCACGGGCCGATGAAGCCGATGGGGCTGACGAACGCGCATAATCCGACAGTCAAGGCCTATGCCGTCGTGCAACTGCGCCAGGACAATGCGCTCGGCACGCTCTACAACATGGTCGGTTTCCAGACGAAGCTGAAATACGGCGCGCAGGCGGAAATCTTCCGGATGATCCCAGGCCTGGAAAATGCCGAATTTGCCCGTCTCGGCGGCCTGCATCGCAACACCTACATCAACTCCCCGACCCTGCTCGATCCATCGCTGACGCTGAAGTCGCGGCCCGGCCTGCGCTTCGCCGGCCAGATCACCGGCTGCGAGGGTTATGTGGAAAGCGCCAGCGTCGGGCTGATGGCCGGCCGTTTTGCCGCCGCCGAACGCAAGGGCGAAGCGATCTTACTGCCACCGGCAACAACCGCGCTCGGCTCGCTGCTCGGTCATATCACCGGCGGCCACATCGTCACCGACGAAGAGCCCGGCAAACGCTCGTTCCAGCCGATGAACATCAATTTCGGGCTGTTTCCTGAGCTTGAGCCCGGCTCGATCGTCAAGCCCGAAGGCGTCAAGCGCTTCCGCGGCAAGGATAAGACGATCATGAAGCGGCAGTTGATCGCGCGTCGCGCGCTTGCGGACTGCGCCGCCTGGCTCGGCCAGACACCGAGGTTTGCCGAAAGCGCCTGAGCAGCTGCCCTACTGCTTGTTGGCCGCGGATATATGGCCGGCCGGCAGGTCCTTGTCCGGCTCAGCGATGTAGTTGCCGAGCAGCCACAACGCAACTTCGGAAGCCTCCTTCGGTGACGCGAACTCGAACTTGCCGTTGTGACTGGGCGCATCGAGAAATTCGATCGCCAGCCCCCTGCCCGTCTCCGAGCTTACCACGCGCACACGGCCGGGCTCGATCAGATGGCAGGAGAAGTGGCGCGCCATATTGCGCATCAGCCCAGCCTTGTTGTCGTGGAGGCGCACGAAGATCGCCTGACCGTTTTCGGTCGCCTGCAGCTGGCGGATCGCCTCGTTGGGAAAGGCGCGGCCGAATTCGATGATGGCGAGACCGGTGTCGTGCAGGCCGTCTTCCTTGTTTTGCGCAGCCATGCGTGTTGCCACGAAGGCAAAGAAAATGACGATGGCGAAAAGGACGCACCAGACGATAATGCCCACGCCGAGTCTCCGTTCAAAGGGTAGCGGTCAGGACCTTGTAGCGCGCGAGACTTGCGCGAATTTGACCGATATCAGATTTTCCTGCGCGATGCAGCCAGCGCCATTGCGAGCTGGCGGCGCCATTGCGGCGGCTGTAGCGGCCGGTCGAACAGCAGGGCGCCCCGCCTCTGCGCCTTGCGGAGCACCGGCTCGGCCAGCGTGACCGGCAGGAAGGCCGGAAAGACGGCGGGCGCAATCGACCCTGCCCCCCTCGCCTTTGCCAGATGCTCGCGGCCAAGGCCGGCGAAGGCCTCGATGGCGGCGGAGATGCGCGGTCGGTCTTCGCCGGCAAGGAAGGCATCGCGGTCGAGGCCGGTGGCCGAAAGGATCTGCAGCGGAATATAGAGCTGGCCGCGGCGGCGATGCAGTGGCATCAAAAGCAGCAGGCCGGCAATCGCCTGCGCGACGCCGGCATGGCCGGCGGCATCGGCCGATCGTGGGGCTTCTTCCGGCGAAAGCACAAGGCTTGCAAGCTGGATCAGCGCGGAGGCGGTTTCGCCGGCATAACCTTCGAGCGTCAGCCGCGTTTCCATCGGGTCGTCATAGAGGTCGAAGGTGCGGGCCTCGATCATGTCGACCAGCGTCTTGCGCGGCAGGCGGTAAGTTTCGATTGCCTCCAGAAGCCCTGCGGCGACGGGATTGGCCGCCGTCGAACCGTGCGCACTGCCCTCCAGCAGGTCATGCCAATATTGCATGCGCACCTCGCCGGGCAGCGGCTCGTGCACCAGGTCGCGGATGCGGGCAAGCTCGGCATTGAATGCGTAAAGCGCCGCAAGCGCGCCGCGCTTGTCCTGCGGCGATAGCAGGCAGGCAAGATAGCGGTCGCGATCATTGTCGCGCAGCATCGCCAGGCAGATATCCTGGTTCGTCGCAATATTCGCGTCAGCCATCGTCAGACCGCAATCAAGGCCGCCGCGACGGCGCGCTGCTCAGACAGCATGATATTGAAGGTGCGCACTGCGGCACCCGTGCTCATCGGATCGGAGGAGATGCCGCGCGCCTTTAGCGCCTGCTTCAAATCGTCGGGCAGACGGCGAAGCTCGGTTCCCGTGCCGACGAGCAGAACCTCTATGTCGGCGGCCTCCTCCAGCACACGGCGAAAATTTTCAGGCGACAGCGGCTTCGACATGTCCATGTCCCAGCCATGAATGCCGGAGGGCAGGCAAAGGATCGAGCCGCGATGCGACATGTCGGCAAAACGGAAGCCGCCATTGCCGTAAGTGTCGATCGGAGCGCGCCCGGGAAAATGCGCGGCGCGGATTTCTATGCCTTTTGCCATGTTTTCAAACCACCGTGCCGGAGTTTACACCGGCATCCGTCTTGTTGCTCTCTTCCCTGTCGGGGCTCTCCGGCCGAAGCCGGAAGACGATCAGCACGGGAGCGGCGATATAAATCGAAGAAAAAGTGCCGAGAGCGACGCCGAAGAGCATTGCAAAGGCGAATGAGCGCATGACGTCGCCGCCGAACAGGTAGAGCGCCAGCAAGGCAAGCAGCGTCGTCGCCGCCGTCAGGACGGTGCGCGACAATGTCTGATTGATCGAGGCATCGATCAGGATCGGCAGCGGCATCCTCGTGTATCGCTTCAGGTTCTCGCGCATCCGGTCATAGACGACGACGGTGTCGTTCAGGGAATAGCCGACAATGGTCAGCACGGCGGCGATACTCGTCAGATTGAATTCGATGCCGGTCAGCACGAAGAGCCCCAGCATGATGATGACGTCGTGCAGCGTTGCGACGATGGCGCCGACGGCGAACTGCCACTCGAAGCGGATCCAGATGTAGAGCAGGATTGCCGCGAGCGCGGCAACGACACCGAGCGTCGCCATCATCGTCAATTCGCCGGAGATGGCCGGGCCGACGACTTCGACGCGACGGAAATCGTAATCCGCCTCGAGCTCGCCGCGCACCAGCGTCGCTGCCGATTGCTCGGCATTCTCTCCGCCGCCCTGGGACGCGATGCGGATCCGCGCGTTCGCCGGACCGCCGGTGCGTTCGACCCCGACCTCGCCCAGATTGAGATCGTTGAGACGCGATCTGAGATCGGCGATGTCGGCATTGCCCTGTTTCGCCGTCACCTCGATGAGCGAGCCGCCGGTGAAGTCGATGCCGAGTTGCAGGCCGACGGTGGCAAAGGCCGCCATGGCGATCAGCGAGATCGCAGCCGACGCCGTGAAGACATAGCGGCGGATGCCCATGAACCGGATATTGGCGTGCTCGAAGAGATGGGTCAGGACGCTCTTCGGCAGGTGCCGGGGATGGCGTCGCGCCAGCCAGACGGCGACGATCGAGCGTGTCAGCGTGAATGCCGTGAAGACGGTCGTCAGAATGCCGACCGCCAGCGTCACGGCGAAACCACGAATGGATTCGCTGCCGAGGAAAAAGAGAATGACGGCGGCGATGAAGATCGTGACATTCGCATCGACGATCGTTGCGAAGGCGCGCGAGAAGCCACGGCCGACCGCCTGCGCAAAGGAGGGGCCGGTTCTCTCCTCCTCGCGGATGCGCTCATAGATCAGCACGTTGGAATCGACCGCCATGCCGACGATGAGCACGATGCCGGCAATACCGGGCAAGGTCAGCGTCGCGCCGGCAAGGCTCAGCACGGCAATGATCAATATCAGATTGAAGAAAAGCGAGACGACGGCGACGAGGCCGAGAATCCGATAAAGCGCGATCATCAATGCTGCGACCAGGAGGACGGCGACGAGGCCGGCAATGAGGCCGGAGAAGATGGAGTCAGCGCCGAAGCTCGGGCTGACGCTGCGTTCCTCGACGCTCGTCAGCGTTGCCGGCAAGGCCCCGGCCCGCAGCATCAGCGCAAGGTCGCGGACGCCATCCTCGGAGAAGTTCGCCGATATCCGGCCCTCACCGCCGGTGATAGCTGCATCGATGGCCGGCGCCGACATGACCTGGTCGTCGAAGACGATGGCAAGATGCTTGCCGATATTCTGCCCCGTCGCCTCAGCCAGCCGCCGCGTGCCTTCCGCATCCAGGCGATAGGTGATCGAGACATCCTGGGTCTGCGGATCGACGACAGGCTGGATGTCGACCATGTTGCTGCCGGTGATGAATGCCGTACGGTCGACGAGATAGGGAACCGGCGGATCGTCCAGCGAATAGAGCACCTGCGATGTCGCCGGCCAGCGACCGTTCAGCGCCTCCTGCCCGGACATGCTTTCATCGATCAGGTGAAAGGAAAGCTTGGCCGGCTGGTTGAGGAGGTTCTTCAGCCGCTCGGCATCGACCGATCCCAGCACCTGCACGGTGATCCGGTCGTCGCCATCGGGACGAACGAGAAAATTCTCGTAGCCGAATCCGGCGATGCGACGGCCGACGATGTCGAGCGACCGGGTTCGGGCGGAGGCGACGTCAGCGGTAATGCCGGCGTCGGAAATCTGCAGCGAAAGCTGCCCTTCGCCGCCCTGCTGCAGCGTGAGCCCAGGGGCGGAATCTCCGCCGGTCGTCAGGGATTTCAGACGATCGACCGCTTTCTGCGTCTCGGCAGGATCGGTGATCCGGACAGTGACGGTCTGGTCGTTGCCGGTTAGCCCGGTATAGCGGATACCGGCGCCGCGCAGCGCGTTGCGTACATTGGCGACTGCCTCTTCCAGGCGGTTCCTGACGATATCGGAGCGCTCGACCTTCAGAACGATGTGGGAACCGCCCTGCAGATCGAGGCCGAGCATCAGGCGATCGTTTCGCAGCCAATCCGGCAGGTAGGCACGCTGTGCCTCGCTCACCAGATTGGGCGTAGCGATAACGACGGCCGCAAACGCAACCAGCCAAATCAGAAGTGTTTTCCAGCGGGAAAAATGCAACATTCTCTCGTCGATCTTCCGATCCGGCGGTTTGCCGTTATCGCCTGTTACGCCGCGTCGGCCTTGACAGGTTCACCCTTGACGCGAACTTCCGAAATGCCGCTGCGGACGATGCGGACGCGAACGCCTTCGGCGATCTCGACCTCGACTTCCTTGTCGTCGACGACCTTCGTCACCTTGCCAACGAGACCGCCGCCGGTCACGACCTGGTCGCCGCGACGGATCGCCTTCAGGGTTTCCTCACGCTTCTTGGCCTGGGCGCGCTGCGGACGGATCAGCAGGAAGTACCAAACGACCATCAGCGGCACGAACAGAATGATCATTTCGAAACCGGAGCCGCCGAAACCGGTTGCGGTGTCGGTCGCACTCTGGGCGAATGCCGGGGTGATGAACATGCTAAACTCCTCAGGCTTGGCGGCGGAACTCCGCCTCATTTTTCAGGTTGCCGGACTATAGTTGCCGCTTCGATGAATGCAACAGAAACGGCCGGAAACAGTACCGATTCCGCTGCCTCATAACCTTTCCGGCGGCAAAACGCCATGCTACCCGCATCGAAAGATAAAGCGGATTGCCGCAGCAAGAAATCAGGAGCTTGCGATGACCGAGGAAATCAACACCGCCTTGCTTGCCGAGCTGAAGCGGCTCGCTGATGCCGTCCAGCGTCTTGCCGGACCGGCACCCGCCGTCAACGACTGGAACGCGGCAGACTGTTTCGTCTGGGCGCCGCTGCGCCAGCATCTGCAGCCCGTTAAGAAACCCAACCGGGTGGCGCTGAAGCTCATTCGTGGCGTCGACCACGTGCGCGACATCCTGCACGAAAATACGGTGCGTTTCGCCGCAGGTTATGCGGCCAACAATGTGCTGCTCTGGGGTGCGCGCGGCATGGGCAAATCGTCGCTGGTCAAGGCCGTGCACGAGGACGTCAGGCGCGAAAGCGGCGTCGCGCTGAAGCTGGTCGAAGTTCACCGCGAAGATATTGCCAGCCTGCCCAACCTGCTCGACCTCCTGAAGGATACGCCGTACCGCGTGATCGTCTTCTGCGACGACCTCTCCTTTGATCACGACGACACCGCCTACAAGTCGCTGAAGGCGGCACTTGACGGCGGCGTCGAAGGACGGCCGGACAACGTGCTCTTCTATGCCACGTCGAATCGGCGCCATCTCCTGCCGCGCCACATGATGGAGAACGAGCAGTCGACGGCAATCAATCCGTCGGAAGCTGTCGAGGAGAAGGTTTCGCTTTCCGACCGCTTCGGCCTCTGGCTCGGCTTCCATAAATGCAGCCAGGAGGACTACCTCGGCATGATCGACGGCTATGCCGATCACTTCCAGCTCGGGCTCGCACGCGACAAGATGCATACCGAGGCGCTGGAATGGGCAACGACGCGCGGCGCGCGATCCGGCCGCGTCGCCTGGCAGTATATTCAGGATCTGGCGGGACGCATGCGCGTTCACATCGACCGGGCCTGAAACGCATTATACATGCACTTTAAATGACAAAAGCCCGGCTGATGGCCGGGCTTTTGCGCTTCCTGGTACGCTGTACCTATTCCAGGAAAGTCATCGGATTGACCGGGGACGCATCTTTGCGCACCTCGAAGTGGACCTGTGGCTGCTTGACGTCGCCGCTCATGCCGGAAACGGCAACGGTCTGGCCGCGCTGGATCTTCTGGCCGCGGGCGACGCTCAGCGTATCGGCATTGCCGTATACGGTGACGGTGCCGTCGTCGTGGCGGACGAGTACCGTATTGCCCAGTTCCTTCAGGCCGTTGCCGGCATAGATGACGACGCCGTTTTCGGCGGCCTTGATCGGCGTGCCCTGCGGGACCGAGATATCGATGCCGTCGTTGCGGTTGCCGTTGACGTTGGCGCCATAGGCAGCAATGACCTGGCCGCGCACCGGCCAGCGGTATTTGCCAATGCCGGTCGATTCCGGCGCGTCGGAGCTGACGTCGGCCTTCTTCTCGACCTCGTCGACGGTCTGCGTGGCGGCCGGCGCCTTATAGGGCGCGGGCTGGACGGAAGCCGTCTGCTGGGCAGGCGCCGGATCAACCGGCTTCGACTCGACCTTTTCAGCCGGAATCGAGGCGGTCTTGATCGTGTCGGCTCTGCCGTTCGGGACCTTCAGGGCCTGGCCCACACGCAGCGTGCTCTCCGAAAGATTGTTGGCCGCCTTGAGATCGTCGATATTGGCGCCGGTTGCCTTGGCGATCTTTGCCAGCGAATCGCCCTGCTTGACGACATAGGTGCCGGCTGGCGCCTTCGGGTCCTTGCCGGCGCCGGCCGGAAGCTTGCCGGTCGGATCGCTCGCCATCGTCTTGTCGCGGGCGGAATTGGCGCCCGGGACGACCGCGACCTTCTGTTCCGGCGCCTTGGCCGGTCCCGGCATATTGCCGGGCTTGGAAAGATCGGCTGCCTGCGACGCTGCCTTGGCGGCATTGCCGCCATTGAACGTCGGGATCAGGATCGCCTGACCAGGTTGGGCGGCAGAGGCCGTCTTCAGATTATTGACGCGCAGGATTTCCTTTTCCGGAACGCCGAAACGTCTGGACAGCGTAGCGATGTTTTCGCCCGGACGCAGCGTCACAGAAGGCGCATTGGTTGCCGACCAGCCAGAAACCTTCGGCGTCGTGCCGGTCGTCAGCGAATCGGGCGTCGCCTTGGGTGCTGCCGGCGCCACGAGCCGCGGCTTTTCAGCCTGCGGCGAAGCTGGGAACGGCTGGGCGAGCGCCACTTCCTTTTCCCGCTGCCGGGACGGAGCGGCTGCCGTCGGCGCCGCAAGCTCGGAACGCTGTATCGCGACCGGCGAGGAAGCCAGGCGTGCACTCGATGGACGGACCGGCTCGTAGCCCGGGTTTGCCGGATAGGGCTGGTTCAGCGCATTGTTTCCGCCGTAACCGGACTGGCTGGCGACGGCCGTACCGCCGAGATCGGCGCGCGGCACCGGATCGCCCTGAGCACCGCCCCTGCGCGGAATGGAACTTGTGGTGATCTGATCCTGCCCGGAGGAGGAAAACAAACCGCCAAACCGTGTCACATCGGAACTGCAGCCCGTTGCGGCACTCGCCAGCAGGCCCACAACCAGAAGATTACCGGCCGACTTACCGAACTTCGGCGAAAGACTGAAACGCATTGACTCGACCCACTGAGAACGCAACCATTTGTGAGTCTATTAAAGCGCGTTAGTATTACCACGCGGTTAAGATGCTGGAATCAGTGCGATATTTTTGAGAAGTTGATAACCATAGCTTACGGGTGAAAAATCGCAGTGCCTACAGCAGCGAGGCAAGTCGCGGAACGATCGGCAGATAAGGGGCTTCGAACAGTTCCTCGCGTTCGAAACGACTGCCGGTTTTCGTCAGCCGCACCATGCGACACTCGTTCTCGGAAATCATCAGCGGCGCGATCATCGAGCCGCCTGAAACGAGCTGGTCTGTATAAAAACGCGGCATCGCATTGAAGGCCGCCGTCACCAGGATACGATCGAACGTGCCCTCGCCCTGCATGCCGGCGCTGCCGTCGGCCTGGCGGATGACGACGTTGCGCAGGCCCAGCGATTCCATGCGCCGCTGTGCAGCCGTCGTCAGCGTCTTGTAGCGATCGATCGACAGAACGCGTTCGGCCAGGCGGCCCATGACGGCGGCAGTGAAGCCGCTGCCGGTGCCGATTTCGAGAACACGCTGTCCCGGTTTGAGCTTGAGGTGATGGAGGATGCGGACGACAAAATCGATGCCTTCGAGAAAGGAACCGCATTCGATCGGAATCGTGCGGCTCGAATAGGCGTCGTCGGCAAATTGCGCCGGCACGAACAGCGAGCGCTGCGTCTGCTCGACCGCCGTCAGCAGATCCAGATCGGAGATGCCTTCGGCACGCAGTCTAAGGACGAGCGCCGCAAAGCCCTCCTTCTCCGCCAGTCTTGCCGTCAAACCTGTGCTCCGTATCCCAGGGCCCGCGCCACGCGGTCCGTTACGGAATAATCGGTCAGATCCAGTTTCAAAGGCGTTACCGAAATCTTGTTATGCTTGAGGGCGTGAATATCGGTGCCTTCGATGAAGGCGCCGGCGCGCTCGCCGAACTTCAGCCAGTAATAGGGAAAGCCTCGACCATCGGAGCGGGCATCGACCTGCAGATTGAAGGCGAGCTTGCCCTGCATGGTCACCTCCGCGCCATCGACCTCGTCGGGACGGCAGTTCGGGAAGTTGAGATTGAGGAACGTACCTTCCGGCAGGTCCAGAACCATCAGCTTTTCCAGAAGAGCCGGCGCATGCGTCTCGCAGACCTCCCAGGGCACGATGCGCGCGCCATCCTCATAGAGATAGGCCTGGCTCAGCGCGAAGGAGCACACGCCTTGCATTGTGCCTTCGATGGCGCCGGCGATCGTACCGGAATAGGTCACATCGTCGGCGACGTTCGAGCCGGAGTTGACGCCGGAGAGAACGAGGTCGGGCTTGATGTCCATCACCTGCCGGATGCCCATGATGACGCAATCGGTCGGCGTGCCGCGCAAGGCGAAATGCTTGTCGGAAATCTTGCGCAGCCGCAGGGGTTCGGAGAGGCTCAGCGAATGGGCAAGACCGCTCTGGTCTGTCTCGGGCGCCACGATCCAGACATCGTCCGACAGCGTGCGGGCAATCCGCTCCAGCGCGGCCAAGCCTTCCGCGTGAATGCCGTCGTCATTCGTAAGCAGGATGCGCATCGCCTCAGGCCGCCCGTTCGATCTTCGTCAATCCGCCCATATAAGGCAGCAAAACGTCCGGAATCGTGACGGAACCATCCTCGTTCAAATAATTTTCAAGGACGGCGATCAGGCAGCGTCCGACGGCGGTGCCGGAGCCGTTCAGCGTGTGGACGAACCTGTTGCTCTTATCGTCCTTGCCGCGGTAGCGCGCATTCATCCGGCGGGCCTGGAAATCGCCGCAGACCGAGCAGGAGGAGATTTCGCGGAAGGCGTTCTGTCCCGGCAGCCAGACTTCGAGATCGTAGGTCTTGCGCGAACCGAAGCCCATATCGCCGGTGCAAAGCGTCATCGTGCGAAAATGCAGGCCGAGCCGCTTCAGCACTTCTTCGGCGCAGGCGGTCATCCTTTCATGCTCGGCAATGGCGCTCTCGGCATCGGTGATCGAGACGAGCTCGCATTTCCAGAACTGGTGCTGGCGCAGCATGCCGCGGGTGTCGCGGCCGGCCGAGCCCGCTTCCGAACGGAAGGACGGCGTCAACGCGGTAAATCGAAGCGGCAGCTTTTCCTGGTCGAGGATTTCCTCGCGCACCAGATTGGTCAGCGTCACCTCGGCCGTCGGGATGAGATAGCGGCCATCCGTCGTCTTGAAGAGATCCTCTTCGAACTTCGGAAGGCTGCCGGTGCCGAACACCGCTTCAGCCCGAACCATCAGCGGAGAGCTGACTTCGGTATAACCGTGCTCGCGCGTGTGGAGATCGATCATGAACTGGCCGAGCGCACGCTCGAGCCTGGCGAGCGGCCCGGTCAGCACCGTGAAGCGCGAGCCGGAGAGCTTGGCGGCGCGCTCGAAATCCATATAGCCGAGCGCCTCGCCGATTTCGAAGTGCTCCTTCGGCGTGTGGTTCCATCGCGGCTTTTCGCCGACGGTGCGGGTGACGACATTGTCATGCTCGTCCTTGCCGACCGGGACATCGTCGAAAGGGACGTTCGGGATGCGCGAGAGCGCGTCGTTGAGCTCGGCCGTCAGCTGCCGGTCCTCTTCCTCGACCATCGGCAGCAACGTCTTCAGTTCGGCGACCTCGGCCTTCAGCTTCTCGGCGAGTTCGGCGTTCTTCTGGGACAGCGCCGCACCTATCTCCTTGGAGGCGAGATTGCGGCGGGACAGCAGGTCCTGCGCCTTCTGCACGGCGGAGCGGCGCTTTTCATCGAGGGCAATGAGGCTTTGGGCAAGAGGCTCCGCACCGCGCTTAGCAAGGGCGGCATCGAGCGCTTCGGGATTCTCACGGATCCATTTGATATCGAGCATCGTCGTTCCAGGTCGTTGCAACAGAAGTGACCCGGCCAAAGCCTGATCGGGCTTCGACCGGATGGGACGGCGCTCATGAAGGGATTGCCGGATTGCCGCTCAGACGCTGTCCGTCTTGGCAACGTCTGCGGATCCGGTTTCCTTCTCGACCGCCTGCCGGGCACGCTGGCGCTCCACGAGTCGCGCCGCATAGATGGCAATCTCGTAGAGAAGGATCGCCGGTATCGCAAGGCCGATCTGGGATAAGGGGTCCGGCGGCGTCAGCACGGCAGCGACGACAAAGGCCAGCACGATGGCGAATTTACGCTTTTCGGCGAGCCATTCCGACGTCAGCAGGCCGACACGGGCAAGCAGTGTCGTGACAACAGGCAGCTGGAAGACGAGGCCGAAGGAGAAGACCAGCGTCATGATCAGACTCAGATATTCCGAAACCTTCGGCAGAAGTGAGATTGCTACCTCGTCGTGGCCCGGCGCCTGCTGCATCGACAGGAAGAACCACATGACCATCGGCGTGAAGAAAAAATAGACCAGCGCGGCGCCCAAGAGGAACAGAAGTGGGGAAGCGATCAGGAACGGAAGAAAGGCCGCCCGTTCATTCTTATAGAGGCCTGGAGCGACAAACTTGTAGATCTGGGCGGCGATGATCGGAAAAGCGATGACAAGGCCACCGAACATGGCGACCTTGACCTGCGTGAAGAAGAATTCCTGCGGCGCGGTGTAGATGAGCTGCGCCTTCTCGACATCGAGGTTGGCCCAGCTGACGGCGAGCTTATAGGGATAGACCAGGTAGTTGAAGATGTGCTTGGCGAAAAAGAAGCACACGACGAAGGCGATGAAGAACGCGCCGATCGACCACATCAGCCGCGTGCGGAGCTCCATCAGGTGCTCGATCAACGGCTGCGGCTTGTCTTCGATATCACCGCTCATGCCTCGTCCTTCTTCTCAGTCTGCGCCGGCTTCTTCGGCGTTGCGGGCTTCCTGGCTGCCGTCGCGCGCTTCGGCTTTTCCACCGGCGCGGCAATGGCGGCGACGGCATCGGCCTTATCAGCGGCCTTGACGCGCGGCTTGCGCGGAGCCTTCGGCTTGGCGGCAATCGTGTCGGCCTGGACGGCCGCGGCGGCGACGGGTTCCGGCGCCGGTACGGGTGCCGGCATTAGCGGCGGCGTTTCCGGCAGGCTCATCGACGGCGTCGGGGCCGATACGGCAGCCGGCGGCACCTCGGTCTTGTTCTCAGGAGGCGTGCCCGCCTTCTGCAGATCGGCCTTGATCTCGTTGCCCATCTGACGAAGCGGGTTCATGGCCTCGCGCAGACTGTTGACCGGATTGAGCCTCTGGGCGTCGGTGATCGTCTGGCGGACATCGTCGAGCTCGGCTTCACGCAGCGCTTCGTCGAACTGCGCGCGGAACTCACCTGCTACCTTGCGGGCACGCTGCGTCATCTTGCCGAAAGCGCGCAGCATCGGCGGCAAATCCTTGGGACCGACAACGACGATCAGCACGACCGCGATGACCAAAAGCTCGGTCCAACCAATATCGAACATGCAAGGCTCCTGGACGGGAAGCGCGGGGGCGGCGCTTTTTCCCGGACTTGGTTACTTCGTTTCGTCGGCCTTGTGATCGACGGTCTTTGCCGTTTCCGGCGCGTCTTCGTCCGTCATGCCCTTCTTGAAACTCTTGATGCCCTTGGCGACATCGCCCATCAGTTCCGGGATCTTGCCGCGACCGAACAACAACAGCACGACGACCAGGACGATCAGCCAGTGCCAGATGCCAAAAGAACCCATTACGCTTACTCCCTGTTGTGATGTTCCCTCGATGTAAGGATTTCCCACACCGTTTCCAACATCAAGCCCTTCGAACTGAGCTTAATGTCACGGTATCGCCCTTTGTGACAAGCCACAGACCCGCCGAAAAATGGTGAGCACCATTGTTTTCGTCATGCATGGCAAAAGCAAGACGAAGTCCTTCAATCTTCGGAGGTAGAACGCGGGGCGAGCAACCCAAGTTCTTCGAGATCCATCTGGGTAATGGGGTCTTCGTCCTCGCTCAGCTCGTCGTTTATCAATGGCGAGGGAATATTGAAATTCGCCGGGATGCGGCCCGACAGCAGGCCTGCTCCCTTCAACTCTTCGAGACCTGGCAGATCGCGCAATTCCTCGAGGCCGAAATGGTCGAGAAAATCCCGCGTCGTGCCCAGTGTCACCGGCCGGCCCGGCGTGCGCCGGCGGCCGCGAAACCGCACCCAGCCCGCTTCCATCAACACGTCGAGCGTGCCGCGCGAGGTCTGCACGCCGCGGATATCCTCGATTTCGGCGCGCGTCACCGGCTGGTGATAGGCGATGATCGACAGCACTTCCAGCGCAGCGCGCGACAGCTTCTTCACCTCATTGTCATCGCGGCGGATGACGAAGGAGAGATCGGCGGCGGTGCGGAAGGCCCAGGCCCCCTCCACCTGCACGAGATTGACGCCGCGCGGCGCATATTGCTCCTTCAGCCGTAGCATGATCGCGCGAACGTCGGCCTCCTTGGGGAGGCGCTCGGCGAGGAAACCTTCGGACACCGGCTGCGAGGAGGCAAAAACCAAGGCCTCGGCGATGCGCTCGGCCTCGATCTCGGCGTGCAGGTCGCGGCCTTCGTCCTCGTCATCCTCTTCGCTCTTCAGATCGATCAAGCCGGCCGCTCCTGTTCCACCACTTGCAGCGTCGCATGTTTCGGGCCGCGGCGCATATAGATCGGCTGGAAGGCGCCGTCCTGGCGGATTTCGAGCTTGCCCTCGCGCACCAGTTCCAGCGAGGCGGCAAAGGCGCTGGCGATGGCCGTGACGCGCTCCTCGGGCGCTGCGAGATAACGCAGCAGATAGTGCTCCATCGCCGTCCAGTCGCCAACCTCGCCGATCATCTGGGTCAGCAGTTCGCGCGCGTCGGTCAGCGACCAGACATTGCGCCTCTCGATCGTCACCTGGGTGACGGCATGGCGCTGGCGCAGCGCCGCATAGGCGGTCAGGAGATCGTAGAGGCTCGCCGCATAAGCCGACTGCTGCCGATCGGGAATATGCTCGGGCGCGCCGCGCGCGAAGATATCGCGGCCAAGGCGGTTGCGGTTGACGAGGCCTTCGGCCGCCTGGCGCATGGCTTCGAGGCGTTTCAGGCGGAAGGCAAGCGTTGCCGCCATCTCCTCGCCCGACGGCCCATCATCCTTGACCTGCTGAGGAATGAGCAGCCGTGACTTCAAATAGGCAAGCCAGGCCGCCATGACGAGATAATCGGCGGCGAGCTCAATGCGAATCCGGCGGGCGCTTTCGACGAACTGCAGATATTGCTCGGCGAGCGCCAGCACCGAAATGCGCGACAGGTCGACCTTCTGGTTGCGGGCGAGATAGAGCAACAGGTCGAGAGGACCTTCGAAGCCGGCGACGTCTATCACCAGCGCCGGCTCGTGGCTGGCGCGCTCGGCGCCGTTGTCCTGCCACAGCTTGTCCATCGGCGTTGCCGCCTGCGGACGTTCCGTGCCCTTGACCGTGTTCACTAACCCTGCTCCTTCGCGATCACACGATCGCAAACATCGCTTCGAATTCCGCTCTCAACTCCGCCTCATCGGCGCCATCCGGCGCGGCGAAGCCTGCTTCCACCGCCTTGGCGCGGGCAAGCGACGCGCCGGCGAGCGGTGGAACATTTGCCACGACATCCACCATCTCGTCCATCTTGCCATTGCAATGCAGCACGATATCGCATCCGCCTGCAATGATATTCGCCGCACGTTCGCCGATCGTGCCCGAAAGAGCGTTCATCGAGCTATCGTCGGAAAGCAGCAGACCGCTAAAGCCGATATGCTCGCGGATGACGCCGTCGATCACCTTGCGCGAGGTCGTCGCCGGATTGTCCGGGTCGATGGCGGTGAAGACGACGTGGCAGGTCATCGCCATCAGCTCGTCCTTCATCGCGACGAAGGGCCTGAAATCATGGGTTTCGAGCTCATCGCGCGAGACGGTGACGACAGGCAGCTCCAGATGGGAATCTGCAAAACCGCGGCCGTGGCCGGGCACATGCTTCATCACAGGCAGCAGGCCGCCGGCCTTCAGCCCTTCGGCAGCCGCCCGGCCCATGGCGATGACGGTCTCGGGATCGCCGCCATAGGCGCGGTCGCCGATGACATTGCTGCTGCCTTCGACCGGCACGTCGAGCACCGGCAGGCAATCGACATCGATGCCAAGCCTCGAAAGGTCGAAGGCATGCAGCCGCGACATCGCCCAGGCGGCGCGCAGCCCGAGCGCCGGGTCGCGGCGATAGAGATCACCGAGCGCCTGGCCGGAGGGATAGCGTGAGAGGACGGGGGGACGGATGCGCTGGACGCGGCCGCCCTCCTGGTCGATCAGCACCGGCGCATGCCAGCCGACGCTGTCGCGCAGTTCGGCGACGAGCTCGGCAATCTGCGAGGCTTCGGAAATGTTGCGCCCGAAGAGGATGAAGCCCCAGGGCCGTTCGCCCCGAAAGAAGGCCGTCTCTTCGGATGTGAGGGCAAGGCCGCTGCAGCCAAGGATCATCGCTTTTGATTCGGTCATATAGGAATCATAGACCGCCCCGGGGCAAATGCGAGCAAGCGCGGGCGCGATGCACAAAAAAGAGCGGCGGGCCGATCGGCCCGCCGCTCTCATAATTCCGTGACCTGATTTTACTTGGAGATCAGGCAGCTTCCGCCGGCTGCGCGATACTGTTCGCAAAGTGCTGCGGCCTCATCCTTAGAGCCGACCGGGATGCGAACACGGTAGAAAGTACCCTTGCCGGCGATATCGGCCCTGCGGATCTCATGAGCGCGGCCACCCAGCACCCCGGCGAATTTCTTCGAGAGGTTGGCATAGGACCTGTTGGCCTCGTCCTCCGACGGCAGTGACGCGATTTGGAGGCCGTAGCCGCCGGGGGATGCGGCCTGCTGCGGCTGGGCAGCAGAAGCAACCTGCGTCGGCTTCGGCTGCTGCGCCGGCGTGCGGACATTACCCTTTTCAGTGACGGTGCCGACGACATTGACGGGCTGATCGGCCGGGCGGGCAATCGGAACCGGGGCCGTATCGGCGATCGTCGTCGTCTTAACCGGCCGTACCGGCGCATCGGCCGAGGCGGGATTTGCCGTCTGCGCATCGGCAGTTACGGCAGGCGATCCCTGTGCCGGGGCGGGTTCGACCGGTGCTGCGGAACGCGTATCGGCGGAAGCAACCTCGGCGCTTGCCGGGAAGCTTGCAGCCGTTCCGCTAACCGGCGGCACGGTCGGGGTCGACGGCGCGGACTGGGCCGTGACCGGCGGCTGGGCGGACGGCACCGGCTGGGCGGACGGCGTTGTCTGGGCAGACTGTACCGGCGGCTCCGGCTGATCGACGGGCGCAGCCTCCTCGCGGGCGACCAGGGTGCCGTCAGGCTTGACGATCATCGTGCGGACCTTGCGCGGCGAAACGGACGGCGTCTTGTCGGCGCCGCTTGCGGGCGCGTCCTCGGCGTTTGCCTGGTTCGGCAGCAGACGCGGATCTTCCGTCTCACCGACCGCGGTCGGCGTGACCTGATTGTCGGCGCCGGCGTTCTCGTCGTCCTCGGGCAGCGCTTCCGGTGTCAGTGTGCGCTGGACGACATCGACGGGCGCCTCGTCGGACGACACGAGCGCCTTCTGCTTCGGTTCCTCGGCGGAACCCGCTACGCGGTCATAGACGGCCTTGTCCTGGTTGGGCACGGTCTTGCCGCCGGGATTTTCCGGAACGACCTTGACCGGCTCCTTGTCGGCGGTGATCACGCGCGGCTCGCCGGATGCGACAATGCCAAGCCCCTCGCCGTTCCAGACGGAGGAATAGACGCCATAACCGACGCCGGCGAAGACTACCAGCACGACAGCCCCGGCAAGCAGCCGGCGCATCGAGCGGGCGCGGCTGAAATCGGCGGCCTGGCTTGCCGATTCGATGTGGACCTCGGAGGTCTGGCGGCGCTCGACCGGCTCGCGCACGCTGCGGCGGAAATCCTCCTCCAGCGCCCGTTCGAAATCATCGAGGCCGTCGGCAATGGTCGGCTTGACCGGCTTGGCCGTGGCAGCGGTATCACGGGGCGGCGCCGGCATTTCCCGCGGCTTGGCCGGTTCAAAGAAGCTCGCGATCTCTGCGTCGAGATCGAAATCGAAATCCGCCGTTTTCGCCACCGGCGCGGGCTGCTCGACCGGCGGCAACGCCGGCACGTGCATGTCGTCGACGGTCTCGGGACGTTCCTCCGGATCAGAGATCATCGCCGGATCGAAAGGCAGGTCTTCGGTCGATTCTGCGACGGGCACTTCTGGGGCGGGCGCTTCTGGGGCGGGTGTCCAGTTGAAAACAGGCGCAGGAGCTACGACCGGCGGTTCGGCAGCAAAGACCGGTGCGGACCGCGTGGGCGCAGTCGCCTGCTGGGGCGCAGCGGGTGCCGGCTGCGGCTTTGGCTGCGGTGCAGGCTCGGACGCCTCGGAAAAATCGAGATCGGCGAGTTCCAGCTCGATGCCGGCAAGATCCAGTTCGAAATCGTGGCCGGCGAAAGGATCGTCAGCCTCCGGCGCGGGCTGCGGCGCCCGGGCATATGCCGTTGCGGCAGGCTGGGGCGCGGTGACCTCTGCAGGCTGGGGCGCAACCGGCTTTGCCACTTCGGCGACATGGGCAGGAACGATTTCGACGGGAGCGGACAGGACCGGTGCAGCGACGACCGGCGCAGGCTGAACCGGTGCGGCGGCTATCGGGGCAGCCTCGGCGGCGGGCTGCGGCGCGACAGGCGCCAGATTGGCGCGCTGCAATACCGGATGCGGCACCGGATAGCGCGAGACGTCGGCCAGCAGATCGTCGAGATCGAAAGTGCCGGCGGTGTGCGGAACTTCCGGTACGACTTCGGTCAGGGCGGCATCAGCCTGGATCTCGCCTTCCACAGCGGCAGCGAGATCGAAACCGACGTCGGAGCTGAACTCCTCCGGACCTTCCTCGACGTCAGAGAACTCTTCGGCTTCGGCAGTCTCTTGCGGCGCAATTGCCTCATCGTGACGATCGAGTTCGGCGGGAAACCCAAATGACGGCGAAGCGGAGACGAATTCCTCGGCAGGCTCGACAGCGGCGACGGGCGCCGACTGCTCGACCGCAGGCTGCGGCTCTACCGCCACAGGATCGGCGAGCGATGATTCAGCCACCGGTTCGTCGGCTACCTCTGCCACCGGCGCGGCGACGGTTTCGGCCGCCGGCTCGACCACATCCGCCGGCGGAGCAACCGGCTCCTCGCGTTTCGGCGCGTGGAAATTGGCAAGCGGCAGCCGGATGCTGGCAGCCGACCATTGCGGGGCTTTGGCGGACTGCGGTACGGAAGAGACAGGCGCCGCACCGATCGACAATTCGAGCTCTTCGATCAGATCGCGGGCGCCACCGAAGGCGGCTTGGACGGGCGCCTCGGAAACGGGATCAATGGAAAGCTGCTGCGGGCCGGCCGGCCAGTCGGCAGCGGCAACGTCCCAATTTCCTGCTGCAGGCTGCGCTGCTTCTTCAGCGGCGGCAGGAGCAACGGAGACAGGTTCCGGAGCCTGCGGGCTTTCGACGGCAGGGGCGACGTCGAGAACGGGCTCGACATAATCTTCGGGCGCAATGCCATCGGAAATCGACTCGGCCGGATGATCGAGCTCTGCGAGCGGACGCGGAGAGTCGTAACGGTCGAACTCGCGGCCAAGCTCGTCCTCAAGATTGAAGGCGGGCTCGCGCCGTGCGGCTTCGCTCACCGTATTCGCTGCAACACGCGGTTCGAAGCCGACGATACGAGCAAGCTCGGCCAACGGATCGTCGTCAGCAAACAGATCGTCTTTTCCGCGCGTATCATACGCAAGTTGTTTCTCAGCCATGCCTATCCCACTCGCAAACGCCAACGCTCAAATGCCAGCGCATTGTGGGGAAATGGTGACGTTATCGCATTTCGTCAGGTGCGGCAGTGCCTGTAATGGCAAGTCCCGACTTCAAAACCGACGCGACGGCGTACACCAGCCCAAGTCTGGCAATACTTGATTCTCGGTTTTTATCATTAACAAATCGTAATTCCGTCTGATCTTTACCTTTGTTCCAGTGCGCGTGGAAGGAACTGGCGAGGTCGTAGAGGTAAAAAGCGATGCGATGCGGCTCCTGCGACTGGGCCGCTGCTTCGACGATACGCGGGAATTCGGCAAGCTTGGCGACGAGCTGCAATTCGGCCGGATCGCCAATGCCAGCAACGGCTTTCGCAAGATCGTCAGACGAAACATCGAGGCCGGGGAAAGCCTCCCTCGCCTGCCGGAAGACCGACATGCAGCGGGCGTGCGCATACTGCACGTAAAAAACAGGATTGTCCTTCGATTGCTCCGTCACTTTGGCGAAATCGAAGTCCAGCGGTTCGGAATTCTTGCGGTAAAGCATCATGAAGCGGACCGAATCACGGCCGACTTCCTCGACGACGTCCCGAAGCGTGACAAAATCGCCGGAGCGTTTCGACATCTTCACCGGTTCGCCGTTGCGATAGAGCTTGACGAGCTGGCAGAGCAGCACCGTCAGCTTCGCCTTGCCATCCGAAACGCCGCGCGCCACCGCCTCCAGGCGCTTGACATAGCCACCATGGTCGGCGCCGAGCACATAGATCATCTCGTCGAAACCGCGGTCGAACTTGTTCTTGAAGTAGGCGACGTCGGCGGCGAAATAGGTGTATGAGCCGTCCGACTTGATCAGCGGCCGGTCCATGTCGTCGCCCACCTCGGTCGAGCGGAACAGCGTCTGTTCGCGATCTTCCCAATCCTCAGGCAACTGGCCCTTCGGCGGCGGCAGAGTGCCCTTGTAGACGTAACCCTTGAAGGTCAGGTCGTTGATCGCCGTGCGGATCGCGGCTGCACCATTGGCGTGCAAGGTGCGTTCGGAGAAGAAGATATCGTGATGGACGTTCAGCGCCGCCAGATCCTCCCGGATCATCACCATCATCGCGCTGATGGTGCGGTCCTTGACGATCGGCATCCATTGCTCTTCCGGCATGTTGTGCAGCCGCACGCCGTAATCGGCGGCAAGCGCCTGGCCGACGGGCACGAGATAATCGCCGGGATAGAGACCCGAGGGGATTTCGCCGATCCGTTCACCGAGCGCTTCGCGATAACGCAGGAAGACCGAGCGGGCGAGCACGTCGATCTGCGAGCCGGCGTCGTTGATGTAATATTCCTTCTCGACACCGTAACCGGCAAAGGCGAGCAGGTTGGCGAGCGCGTCGCCGACAACGGCGCCGCGGCAATGGCCGACATGCATCGGGCCGGTCGGATTGGCCGAGACATATTCGACATTGACCTTGCGGCCTGCACCGAGGGTCGAGCGACCGTAGTCGGTGCCGGAGGCGATCATCGAGGCCAGCAGCCGTTGCCAGTAGCCGACGGCGAGACGAATGTTGATGAAGCCGGGACCGGCGACTGAGACATCGGCGACGTCGGCATCCTCTTTGAGCTTGGCGATGATGACGTCGGCAAGCGCGCGAGGGTTGGACCCGAGCGGCTTTGCCAGCACCATCGCGGCGTTGGTCGCAACATCGCCATGGCTCGCATCGCGCGGCGGCTCGACGGTGATGCGGCCGAAATCGAGCTCGGATCGCTTTTCCCTGACCAGATCGATCTGTTCAAGGGCGGTTTTGATCCTGGCTTCGAAGTCGGTAAAAAGGTTCATCGCACTCTTCCATGCATAGGCTGTGCCAAAGGCGCAAATCGGCCTTCGGCGGGCGACCGCTGCCTATCGCAAATCCGGAGTGTGGTCAAACAATCGCCTGTGGGCGCTGATTGCATAGGTGTCGGTCATGCCGGCCAAATAGTCGCCGACGTGGCGAGCCTTCGGCGCATCGGCGAGGCCGGCGATATGATCGACCCAATAATGGCTTTGCATCTCCTTGGGGCTGGCCATGTAGGCGCCGAAAAGATCGGTGACGATCTGGGCAGCACCCGCGCGGATGCGCATGATATCGGGATTGCGGTAGATGCGCTTGAAGAGCATCGCCTTGATTTGCCTGTCCGTTTCGGCCATCGCGTCGGAGAAGGTGGCGATAACCCGGTCGGCAGCGCGAATGTCGGCTGCGCTCTCAGGGCGAAGAAGTGAAAGACGCTGCTGCGCGACGCCGATCACGTCTTCGACCATACGGGTGATCTGCCGGCGCATGATCTCGTGGGTGAAGCGGCTCGGCTCCAGATGCGGATACCGCGCCCTCACCTCCGCCATCAGCCCGGCCAGAAACGGGATTTCCTCCAGCATGTCGAAAGTCAGGTAGCCGGAGCGCAGGCCGTCATCGATATCGTGGGTATTATAGGCGATATCGTCGGCAATCGCCGCGACCTGGGCCTCGAGGCTGGCGTAGGTTGCAAGCTCGAGATCGTGCAGTTCGCAATAATCGAGGATCGGCTGCGGAACCGGGCCGCGTGTGCCGACACCATCCGGCGTCAGCAGCGGTCCATTGTGCTTGACGAGGCCTTCGAGACTTTCCCATGTCAGGTTGATGCCGTCGAATTCGGCATAACGGCGCTCCAGCTTGGTCACGATGCGCAGCGATTGCGCATTGTGGTCGAAGCCGCCATAGGGCAGCAGCACCTCGTGCAATGCGTCCTCGCCGGTATGGCCGAACGGCGTGTGGCCGAAGTCGTGCACGAGCGCCACGCCCTCGGCTAGGTCCTCGTCGAGTTTCAGAGCGCGGGCGAGCGCGCGGGCGATCTGCGCTACCTCGATCGTATGCGTCAGCCGGGTGCGGTAGTGATCGCCATCCTGGGCGATGAAGACCTGGGTCTTGTGCTTCAGCCGGCGGAAGGCCGTCGTGTGGACGATGCGGTCGCGGTCGCGCTGAAAATCGGATCGCGTCGGACTTTCATCCTCCTGGTAGAGGCGCCCGCGCGTCGTCCAGGGGTCCGCCGCATAGATCGCCCTTTCGCTGTTGCCGAAACCCAAAGCCCGCCTGTCAACCGTCATTCTTCACCGTCATTCTGCCTGTTGCCGCATCTGCCCATTGACGCCGCTTTGCCCTGTTCATACCTATAGCCCGACGAAACGACAAAGAGGCGCCCGCCGACCGTTTCGCACATCATGGCCTTTTTGCGAAGATCATGGTAAGTTCTTTTGATATCAGGCATTTGAACATTTCAGTGCCAAAACCCATTCTCTCCGGATCTTGACCCCGGCAGGAGGAAACATGACGGATACGAGTGTAACCCTTTCAGATGCCGCGGCAAAGCGTATCGCTGCGATCATCGGCGCAGAGTCCGGCAAGAGCGCGCTGCGCGTTTCCGTCGAAGGCGGCGGCTGTTCGGGCTTTTCCTATAAGTTCGACCTTGCCGACAGCGCGGGCGACGATGACATCGTCGTCGAAAAGAACGACGCGAAAGTGCTGATCGACAGTCTGTCGCTCGTCTATATGGCGGGCTCGGAGATCGACTTCGTCGACAATCTGCTTGGTCAATCTTTCCAGATCAAGAACCCGAATGCGGTGGCAAGCTGCGGCTGCGGCACCAGCTTCTCGATCTGACCATCCAGAAACATTTCGCTGTGCGAACGAACCGGCCGAAGAAGCGCTTCCGGCCGGTTTATCGTCTTGTCCTGTTGTGAAAGACCACGATAAAAGAAGCGCACGCAGCGAAACAGGACGAAGAGATGAAGATCGCGACTTGGAACATCAACGGCGTCAAGGCGCGCATCGACAATCTGACGCAATGGCTCAAGGATTCCGATCCCGATATCGTCTGCCTGCAGGAGATCAAGACGATCGACGAAGGTTTTCCCAGGCTGGAGATCGAGGCGCTCGGCTATCACGTCGAGACGCACGGCCAGAAGGGCTTCAACGGTGTAGCGATCCTCTCCAAGACTTCGCCTTCCGAAGTCAACCGCGGCCTGCCCGGTGATGCGCTGGACGAACAGTCCCGTTTCCTCGAGGCGGTGTTCACACTGCCGGACACGCGCATTCTGCGCGTCTGCTGCATCTATCTCCCGAATGGCAATCCAGTCGACACGGAGAAATATCCCTACAAGCTCGCCTGGATGGAGCGTCTGTGGATGTTTGCGGCCGAGCGCCTCGCCTATGAGGAGATTCTGGTGCTCGCCGGCGATTACAACGTCATCCCCGAGCCGCACGACTGCTTCGACCCCAAGGTCTGGGAAAGCGATGCGCTGTTTCTGCCGCAGACGCGGGAGGCATTCCGCAGGCTCGAAAATCTCGGGCTGACCGATGCGGTGCGCGCGACGACGGATGCGACGCGGCTCTATTCATTCTGGGACTATCAGGCGGGTGCGTGGCCGAAGAATAACGGAATCCGCATCGACCACTTGCTGCTATCGCCGGAGGCTGCCGACCGAATGACGTCGGCGGCGATCGAAAAA
Organism: Rhizobium croatiense; assembly: GCF_019793465.1. GTDB lineage: Bacteria > Pseudomonadota > Alphaproteobacteria > Rhizobiales > Rhizobiaceae > Rhizobium > Rhizobium croatiense. Next base: position 202,626 of record NZ_JAILYJ010000007.1, read on the forward strand.
CATGTGCGGGCCTGGGAAAAGCCGTCCGACCACGTGCCTGTCGTCGCCTATTTCGATTTTGCGGCCTGACATCCGCAGCCCATAGCACCGCGTCATTGCAAACGCGCGAGGCTTCAGTCGTCGGAGCCGCTCGCGATGGAGTGCGAGAGCGATACCGCTGTGCGCCGGTCGGCCTCGTTCGCAACCGAGAAAGCCTGCTCCTGCAGCGCTTCCATCCAGCCGCAGTCTTTCGGTTTGCAGCGGTCGAGAGCAGCGGTCATCAGCGCGAGACCGCGGGCCGTCTGGCCTTCGTCGAAGAGAATATTTCCGAAAACCGCCATGGCGCCGGGATGGCCACTCTTGCGCGCCTGGTTCAACCACTTCTTCGCCTGCTGCGGGCTGGCATTGCCGCCCTCGCCGGCCAGCATCATCTGCGCCAGCTGGAACTGCGCCTCGGGAACGCCAAAGGTGGAGGCCACCTGGAAATAAAGCTGGCGGGCCTGGGTGAGATCGATCTTGACCGGGCTGCCCGATATGCCGTGCTTGTAGTAATTGGCGAGCGAGAGAAGCGCGTTGACGAAGAAGCCGGTGTCTTCCGAGCCGGGTTCGACACCCTGCTGGGCAATCTCGCTGTAGATCTTGAAGGCTTCGAAATCATCCTGGGTCACGCCGTCGCCGTCGGCATACATATTGGCGAGCGCCCAGCGCGAACCGGTATGGCCTTTTTCGGCGGCGTATTTGTAAGCTTCGACCGCCTCCTCCTTCTTTCCGTTTTTGTAGGCCTTGAAGCCGAACTTGAAGAGGTCGAAGGGACCGGACTCCTTGCTGACGTCGCTTTTGATGTCGAAAGCACGAACCGGGCCGGACATTGCCAACGCGATCCCTAAGCCCATCAGCATGAATTTGAACAATTTGAACTCGGACGTTACCATTTCAACCGATTTCTTTCGTTCATCGCAGGCAGCCGGCGCCGGCGCCGGGCAGACCGTGGATGTATTCATTCGAGGCGAGCGATCCCGCGGCGAGCTCTATGGCTCCTTTGCCCGCGTCGCATCCAGCCCATTGGCCTTTTCCCGGCCGAATTTTCAGCTTGTCATATAGAACCACCCGGCTCCCGGCATGGCCCGACTGCAATCTGCCTGGCATTCCTTTGGCAGGCGCGGCATCCGCCTTCCTGCCCTTATTGCTTTCGTAAACAGCAAATGTGACGAAACCAGTATCGGCTTCTCCGCCAACGCAGCGCCGCTCAGGCGCGCGGGTCGAAAAAACCGGCATTGGATGAATCGACAACCTCATTGCAAGGTCGGATCTGCGGCCGGAACAGCCTTGTTCAAAAAGCGAAACGGCCGCAATCGAACGACTGTCGCCAATCGCGTCGCATGATCTGTTGTTGCCGGAAAAAAATCGACCCATGCTACTCTTTACACGCACCTTCAGTCTGCCGTCTCGTCGCCTGCCAATAGCGCTGCGCCCTCTTTGTGGCGGGAAATAGACAAAACCGCCCCGCCGCCACCATATGCCAACCGTCGTAAAAAAGTGTTGCTGAATCGTCACAAATTCAGCGCGGGAATAGTATGAATAAGTATGATTAACGGGCGTAAAAATAGAAGAGCCCGGCAGGGCCGGGCTTTCAATTCTTCAAATCGGAGTATTAGAACTTAACCTTTAGGCTCGTCGACAGTGCAGTGACCAGATCGTTGCCAAAGGAATAGGAGACCTTATCTCCATAGGTGACGCCGTCCTGGGTCAGAACGCCGGACGAACCGCTCGTCAACAGACCCACGGCGCCGGCGATGCGCCATTCGATATGTTCGGTCGGCGTGTAGGCTGCACCGACACCCAGCGTCCAGCTGTCTGTCTGCGCACCGTAGCCATGGCTGGTGCCGCGGTCCCAGGTCAGGCTGACCGCACCGGCCCATTGATCGGTGAACTTGTGGCCGACACCACCGGAGATCGTCCAGCCATCACGATAAAGAAGATCGAGCGAGGTCAGACCACCCGCGGGGCACGACAGGCCGTTGGTCGGGCAGAATGCTACCGACTGCAGGACGCTCCAATTCGTCCATTTAACCGATCCGAATGCAAGCCAATCCGGAGCTATACCGGTCTGAACCTTCAGCTCCAGAGAGTCCGGAGCCTCTGCGGAACCGGACACGGGCGTGATTAGGCCGCCATATATAGGCACAACCGGAACCTGACGCAGATCAACAGTTCCGGTCAAGTCGTCGTACTTGACGCGGCTGTTATAAACCAGGCTCGCACGCATAGCATATTCCGGGATCTCGTAAGCAAGACCAGCGCGCCAGCCCCAGCCGCTGTCTTCGAGGTCAAGGCGACCGACGCCGGTGCCGGTGCCGAGCAGAAGCGGAAGCGTTGAAACCAGACGTTCCTTGAAGCCCTCGACTTCCTGATAGAAGGCGCCGCCGATAAAGCGAAGCTGCCCGGGACCGACGTCAAAACGATAGGAGCAAGTGCCGCCGTAGTTGCGGGTCTTGATTTCCGTTTCGATGTTGTCGTTGGCGCCAGCCCAGTTCAAACCCGGATCGGAATGGCCGCCAAAGGGTTCGGAATAATCGACAAGGCAGTCGATTGCGTCGCCGAAACCAGCCTTAAAGCCAATATAGGGGATAGTGTAATTCGAGGTCTCGTCGGCACTGTTCGGGCGGCTGTTTAGATTGCCACCGCCCGTAAATATCGACGTATTCGTGTCACGGACGTCCTTCAGCTTGCGCTGCGGGGTGACGTAGGTAACGCCCGACTGGAACGAAAAAGGCGACGTATCGAACAGTTGGTCAATGTTGTATCCGCCGCGCTCCAGACCGCCGGCGAAGGACGGCGCTGCAAACGACGAAAGAAGAACGAGCGACGTTACGCCCTTGGAAAACCTACGCGATGCCATTGTGTCTCCCCCACTCCAGCAATTGATGTGACGCCACTCTAGTAAGTGTTCGCCTGACATGGCAACGCGGCCCACGGCAGCGCTCCCGGGCATTGCAGTGGCCAACTTACGTAAAGAAATTGACGGACACGTCAAAAAATCTGGTTAATAAAATTTTATTCCAGCGTTATTGCTTTTTCGCGGAGCTTTTGGGTTTTCATTCCAAACATTGCGGAAGCTGTATCAATCCGACAACAGTAGCAGTTTTCGCCCGCAGGATGCCCGTGGAGCCACAATCCACAGGCTGAGCGCCTGAAATCAGCCCCTTTCAGGACCGAATCACGTAGGCGCCCGGAACGACAAAAGACGCGACCGAGGCCGGGCGCGTCTTTGAAATAACTTACCAAAATGGGCGGTGAAACTTATCCGGCTTCGCTCACCCTGGAAAGGGCGATCTTCAGGCTCGCCATCTGCCCCTTCAGTTCCTCTAAACGCTCGCGCTCAGCCTCGACCACTTCGGGATTGGCATTGGCGACGAACTTCTCGTTGGAGAGCTTGCCGTCGATGCGCGACATCTCGCCTTCCATCTTGGCAATCGCCTTTTCGAGACGCGCCTTTTCGGCGGAAAGATCGATCAGATTGCCGAGCGGCAGGCAGATGGTGGCCTCGGCGACGACGATCTGGGCTGCTCCCTTCGGCGCATCGTCGGCCAGCGATATCGCCTCGACACGCGCGAGCCGCTTGATGGCGGCGTCGTGGCGGAACAGCCGTTCGCGGGTCAGGTTGTTGGCCTTGACGACGACGAGCGGCGCTGTCGCCGACGGCGGCACGTTCATTTCGGCGCGCACCGAGCGGATGCCGGAGACGAGGTCGATCAGCCAGTTGATCTCGTCGGCCGCGGCGTCGTCGGCATAGGAGGGCGCCGGCCATTCGGCATGGCAGACCAACGTGTCGCGCTCTTTGCCCTCGCCTGCCGTATGCGCCCAGAGCTCTTCCGTCATGAAGGGCATGAAAGGATGCAGCAGCTTGTAGATCTCTTCAAGAATATAGGCGCTGCAGGCCTGGGCTTCGGCCTTGGCGCCCGCATCCTCGCCGTTGAAGACCGGCTTCAGAAGCTCGAGATACCAGTCGCAGACCTCGTTCCAGACGAAGCGGTACAGCGCGCCGGCGGCATCGTTGAAGCGGAAGGCTTCGAGCGCTTCCGTAACGTCACGTTCCGTACGGGCAAGTTCCGTCAGGATCCAGCGGTTGATGGTGAGTTCGGCCGCCTCCGGCACGAAATGCGGATCGCTCCTGGCGCCGTTCATCTCGGCAAAACGCGTGGCGTTCCAGAGCTTGGTGCCGAAATTGCGGTAGCCGGCGATGCGGGCCGGATCGAGCTTCACGTCGCGGCCCTGTGCAGCCATTATCGCCAGGGTAAAGCGCAGCGCGTCGGCGCCGTATTCGTCGATCAGTTCCAGGGGGTCGATGACGTTGCCTTTCGACTTCGACATCTTCTGCCCGTTCTTGTCGCGCACCAGCGCGTGAATGTAGACGGTATGGAAGGGTTCGACGGGATCGCCATTATCGTCCTTCATGAAATGCAGACCCATCTGCATCATGCGAACCACCCAGAACGGGATAATGTCGAATCCAGTGACCAGAACATTGGTCGGATAATAGCGTGCAAGTTCCGGCGTCTCCTCGGGCCAGCCGAGCGTCGAGAAAGGCCAGAGCGCAGAAGAGAACCAGGTGTCGAGCACGTCCTCGTCACGCGTCAGGATTTCGCCGGGCTTGAAGTTTTCGAGCAGGTCCTCGACATAGGCCTTCATCGGCCCTTCATGCGAGAGGTAATGCTGGATCGCCGCCTGCAGTGCCTCTTCCTCGGTCTTTTCGACAAAGACCTGACCGTCGGGACCATACCATGCGGGAATCTGATGGCCCCACCAGAGCTGGCGGGAAATGCACCACGGCTCGATGTTCTCCAGCCAGTTGAAATAGGTGTTTTCCCAGTTCCTGGGAATAAACCGGGTTCTTCCCTCGCGAACGGAATCCAGGGCGGGCTGCCCCAATGTCTTGTTGTCGACAAACCATTGTTCCGTCAGCCGCGGCTCGATCGGCACGCCGCCTCGGTCACCATGCGGGACCATATGCTTATGCGGTTCGATCTTGTCGAGCAGGCCGGCCTCTTCGAAGATCTCGACGATGACCTTGCGCGCATAGAAACGGTCCTGCCCTTCCAGGCGGTCCCAGGCGCCGTGGAGGGCGGCCGGATTGTCGAGGCCCTCGAGGAAATCCTCATTGTCCTTGATTGCAATGGTTCCGTCGACGTTCATGACGTTGATGGCGCGCAGTTTGGCGCGCTTGCCGACGTCGAAGTCATTGAAATCATGGGCCGGTGTGACCTTCACCGCGCCCGTGCCGGCCGTCGGATCCGCATAGGAATCGGTGACGATCGGAATCTTGCGGCCGACAATCGGCAGGATGACATGTTTGCCGACGATCGGCTTGTACCGTTCGTCTTCGGGGTTCACGGCAACGCCGGTATCGCCGAGCATCGTCTCCGGCCGCGTCGTCGCGACGACGATATAGTCACGCGTCTCGAATTCGGTCGGCTTGCCTTCGTCGTCGAAAGCAATCGGGTATTGATAAGTGACACCCGGCTCGAGGGGATAACGCAGATGCCAGAGATGGCCCTTCACCTCGTGCTGCTCGACCTCCATGTCGGAAATCGCCGTCAGCAGCTTGGGGTCCCAATTGACGAGGCGCTTGTCCTTGTAGATCAGGCCTTCCTTATAGAGCGTAACGAAAACCTCGAGAACCGCCTGTGACAGTCCTTCATCCATGGTGAAGCGTTCGCGGGACCAGTCGCAGGACGCGCCCAGGCGTTTCAGCTGGTTGAAGATCAGGCCGCCCGATTCCGCCTTCCACTCCCAGATCTTGTCGATGAAGGCTTCGCGGCCCATTTCGCGGCGGCCCGGCAGCTGCTGTTCCATCAGCTTGCGCTCGACGACCATCTGGGTGGCGATGCCGGCGTGATCCATGCCCGGCTGCCAGAGCACGTCCTTGCCGCGCATGCGCTCGAAGCGCACCAGGATGTCCTGCAGCGTGTTGTTCAGTGCGTGCCCCATGTGCAGCGAACCGGTGACGTTCGGCGGCGGGATTACGATACTGAAGGTCTCGGCCCCGGGCTTGGCGTTCGTGCCGGCGCGGAAGGCATCCGCTTCATCCCATTTGGCGGCGATTTTCGGTTCGACGGCAGCGGAATCATAGGTCTTGTCGAGCATTTTCTGACCAATTTCGAGGTTCGAGGATGGGCGTTTGTAAATAGGATGGCCACGGCCAAGTCAATAAAAAAGCCGCCCCGGAGACCGGAGCGGCTTTTCCAGGAAAAAGCAATCCGATCAGCGGCGCGGGCCGCGCGCCACGCGTTCGATTTCCTCGCGCACCAAGCGCTCGACCAGCGTCGGCAGATTATCATCGAGCCATTCGCGCAGCATCGGGCGCAGCATATCTTCGGCGATTTCGTCCAGCGAGCGGCGTTCCGCACCGTCGATTGCCGCGGCAAGCTCCTCGAAGGAGCGGCTGATCTGCAGGCCGGCATCTTCCGAAAGCAGCGTCGGCTGGACCTCCTCGACGACGCTCGGCAGGAAACGCTCGGTCGAGGAACCAGCGGGTTCCAAAGCCGGTGGCGCCGGTTCAACGGCGGCGGCCGGCTCGGCGACGGCGACCCGCGGCGTTTCGACAAACGCCGGCTCGGTTGGCTGCTGGGGAGCAACAGGGGGAACGGGTGCGGCGGCGGCCGGGAAAACAGACTGTGCCGGCTGCGGCTGCGGGACTGCGGCGCGCGGCGGTTCCGGCATCACGGTGGGCTGCGGTTCGGGCTGGCGGAAGCCGCTCGGAATTTCGCGCAGGGCCTGGCCGGCCTGCACGGCGCTGCGCTCGGAAGCGGCACGCACACGGGCGGCGACATCGGCAAGCGACAGCGCGCGTGCCGGCGCTTCTGTCTCGGGGGCAGTGCCGGCCGAATTGGCGGCGACAAAACGCGGATCGGAAGAGCGCATGGCCGGTTCGGGAAACTCTACGCCGGCATAGGTGTCATCGACCGTCAGATGGATCTCGGAGCCGTTTACGTCCTCATCGGCGCCGTAAACCGGCGGCAGGGATGCGGAAATCGCCTTGCCGGCGCCGGGTTCATTGCTTTCGATGATCTGGCGGATGGACGCCAGAATTTCTTCCATGGACGGTTCACGCGCTACACTTGGCTGAGCCATATCTATCCCCGTTATCCCAAAACAACGACCGGATGGTGTGGAGCGTTCATCCGAATCACCACGACCTTAGAATACCCCAGACGTGAAAAAAATCATCGCGAATCAAATGAATGCGGCCATGCACAGTTTTGTTACCCGATGATTGCCGTCGGCAATTCGCGGCCGAGGCGTCAGGATAGATGATGTTTGTGAAGGGTTTCCGGCAGCGCGAACGAATCCGCCCGGAAATCGGAATCGATCCTGAGGGCGGAGGCGTCGATTCAAACTGTCACAGCGTCCATTGCACGCCTGAAGAGACACGCGGCGCTGCAATAAAAACGGGCGCCATCGGCGCCCGTCGCTGAAATTGACCGCGGAGAACAGCGTCAGAAAACGAATTCGCGCGCCTTGGCAAAGCCCGGCAGCGGCTTGACCGAAGCGTTGAAGAAGACATTCTCCGAAATGGCGCCGCGCTCGGCGACGAAGACCTTGGCGCGGGCTGCATTGCCATGACCTTCGACGGTCACCAGACGGCCGCCATCGCGCAATTGGCCGAGAAGAGCGGCCGGAACTTCCTCGACCGCGCCATTGATGAAGATCAGGTCATAGGGAGCGCCGGCAGCATAGCCATTTTCGAGCGGGCCGGTCACAACTTCCACCTTGCTGTAGCCGGCAAGCTTTGCCTTCGCCTCGGCGGCCAGCGCCTCGTCGCATTCGAGCGCGATGACGGAGCCGGCGATGATCGACAGAAGCGCCGATGTGTAACCGGTGCCGCAACCGACTTCGAGTACGAAATCATCCTTGCTGATGGCCGCCAGTTGCAGCAGCTTGGCGAGCGGCGAAGCTTCCATCAGAAAGCGGGCCGGCTTGCCCGGTGCGGCAGCGGAGATCTCGACATCGTTGTCGACATAGGCCAGGAGCTTTGCCTTCTCCGGCACGAAAGCCTCACGCGGCACCGTGAGAAACGCCGTCAGCACGGAATGCGAGGTAACGTCCGTCGTGCGAACTTGGTTGTCGACCATCTTTGCGCGCGCTGCTTCGAAATCCATCATGTCCTCTCGCTCTTGAAAAGCGGTTCCTGTCCCCTGTCTCTTAATCTCCGACACGGATGCTTTCAAGGCTTGGCAGCCGTCGGCGAAAAGAATCCGGCGGACGCTCTTTCGCGCCACGGGAGGGGCAAGACGCTGCAGCCCAAACGTGGAATCCCTTGCCCCTTCATGGTATGATCTGCAGCGGAGGAAATAGGAGGAGCAGGCCATGTCTGCGATTTTCGAATATCTCACGCTGTTCGATTTCTTCATCCTCGCAGCGCTCATCGGCATCTTCTGCTGCGGGCTGCTGGACGGTGAAACGACCTGAGGCGCACGCGCTCCGGCATGGCTCTGACGGCGCCGGCCACAATCTCATGCCGGCGGAGGCGGGCTGCGCACACCGCTTCAAATAAAAGCTGGAGCGAGCGGCGCGCGATCGTCTCGAAATTATCGAGGTTTCACAATCATTTACCAGCGGTGAGGAGATATTGGAGGCCTCGCCCGGAATTGAACCGGGGTACAAGGATTTGCAGTCCTCTGCGTCACCACTCCGCCACGAGGCCTCACGCGCTCATCAGCTGAGCCGTGGCGAGCGTTTAGAATGATCGTAAGGAAATCGCAAGAGGGCATTTTGGAAAAACGCCATTCCGCGACAGCCGAGAAGACCATTTTTCCATCCCGAGACAGGCCCCGGCCCAGGGTGAACTTCCTCTCGGCGATCACGCCCTGTTTCAAACCAACCACAGCATTTGAACCAACTCTTAACTTGACTTGGAACGCCTGCTCGCCATCTTCCGCCCCGGGAGGGGATAGGAGCTGCTGTATGGAATGGGCTGCCCTCAAGTCAAATCAGGGACGTGCGGCGTATAATGCCGAAACCGGCGATCTCCGCGTGAAGTTCTCCGGTTCCGCGGCGGTACGACATGCCGACATTCCCCCGCATGTCTACCAGAATCTGCTGGAAACGAACGATCCCCATTTCTATTACCAGTACTATATCGCGCCGTCGCGCGTCTCGCCGGCTCGTAGAGGGCCGATCTCAATGATCTCCTACGGACTGAAGCTCGTTCTGCTGCTGGCCACCTGCAGCCTGTTGATGGCAACCGACCTCGATCCCGGCCATGACGTGATTTTCGAGGAAAGCCAACTGAGATCGAATTAAAACCGCATGCGCCTGGATCCATGCGTCTCGATCCCGACGGCCGGCAGGGCGCAATCAGGCAACGATGCTGACCGTCGCAAGCGAAGTTCTGCTCCGGGAGCGGTAGCGGCGATCATCCCGGCCACGGTCGTTCTCGCCGTCGCGCTCATTGCGGCCGTTAAAATTGCGATAGTTGCGGGGCCCGCTATAGCCGCCGCCCTGGCCTTGGTCGATGACGCAGCCTTCCGGACGGCGGCAGATACCGCTGGCATCAAATCCGCGGCTGTCGACGGCCTGGGCTCCGGCGGAGCTTGCCGAAAGAATCGCCGCCGCTGACAGGACGACAATCAAGAACACCTTCATTACCTAACCCCGGACGATCGTGGCGCGTTTGGAACTCCATAAATCACGAATACAAAAAGCGATCCACAGTTCCGCGGAGCTCGGCGGCGACCGCCGTCACCCGGCCGGCCCTCGCCGCCTGTGCCACCAGACGGCCAGCCGGCGCCGAAGCCGACGCGCTATGGGAAGATCATGCGAGAGCACCAGGAGGCCGAGCGGCAGCATCCAAAAACCGAGGATCGGAAGAAAGCCCAGCAAGCCGCACAAGACGAGGGCCATGCCGATTGCCATCCGCCCGATGCGCGAACGCGGCATACCGATGCTGAAGGAGCCGAGCATAAGCTTGTGGCTTGCGTGATCGATGCCGAAGCGCCGTGCCTGCACCCTGCGCTTCTCGCTGCCCTTGCGGTCCCGGAGATCATCCCTATTTGTCATTTCCCAGAGATGGGCATAGGCCACCCAAATACAAGTTCATTTCATTTTTTTGAAAAAACCGCTTGGCAAATCGGGCAAGCATTTGTATTAGCCCACTCACACCGCGCCAAGCAGTGATCCCTGGTAGCTCAGCGGTAGAGCATTCGACTGTTAATCGACAGGTCGCCGGTTCGAATCCGGCCCGGGGAGCCATTTTTCAAGTAAGCGCGTTTTTGTTGACAAATCCGAAAGCAGGCGCTTTTTCCCCACTTTCCATCCGTTTCAGACCGCCGGCATGCGCGCCGACGGCTCAAGTGGCCCGGGCACTGCCAACTAAAAATTGAAATACACACTCACACCTGACCGACGGCGGGGGTAATAGTCGCGATAACCGTAATAGTCGCGATACCGCGGACGGTAGCAAGAATCGTAGTACCGGCAGTCGCGGTGAGCGTACCGGCGTTTCTTCCAGTGGCCGTAGGCATGTCCATTACCATGACGACGGTGTTTGACCTGCTCGACGTCGGCGGTGTGCATAGCTACCGCTTTTGGCACTGCGATCGGAGTGGCGTTTAGCGGCAGAGCGAAACATGCAGCCAAGACTGTCGCTGCGACTGCGGGGAAAAGCTTGTTCATCGGCGCATCCTTTCAGCCCGCGAGTCTGGGTTAATAGGCATTAACCTAGCATGAACGGCTTCCGCCCGGGGACTTTCCAGAAAGAGATCGGCCGGCGCGATGCAGGTCCTAACTATCACTGGTGCGAGTAGCGAAGATCCTCAGTCCGAGACCGGAACCTTGCAGGCGCTCTTTCGTTAAAACAGTAGGATTGCACGGTGTTCCTCCGTGTGATTCGTTTGTCAGAACTTGCCCCGTCTCGGCGGGGCTTTTTTTGGCTTCGACGCTCACCGCGCTCTCGGAACGGGGCAGGTCCCAGCAAGTTTGAACGTCGAAAGCTTTTGGATAGGCGCGGCAAATCACCGGACCGAAGACCGACGGAGTCCCCTGCCCGGTGCATGCCGATTACCAAGTCTGGCGACTATACCAGTCATCGATATCTTTCTTGGCACGGTCTTTCTCGTAGCCGTAGCGCTCTTGGATCTTGCCTTCGAGCTGATCGCGCTTACCATCGATGACGTCAAGGTCATCGTCGGTCAGCTTGCCCCACTGCTCCTTGACCTTTCCTTTCATCTGTTTCCAGTTACCTTCAACGCGGTTCCAATCCATGGTTATTTCCTCCTATCGTCGGAATAGAGGAACGGAGGCGAACGATAAGTGTTCCGCTTCGTCGGGCTGCCAACCATTGCAGGATCGACATTCGTCCACACGGGGTCAGGACCGGCATCAGATTTGGAACCGGTACTGCCGCTAATAGCTGCACGAACGGCCGTCGCCAGGTCGGAAGCCGTCGGCACAGGCCGGGTTCATCGAGTCTCCCGGTTGATATCCGGACGCCGAGCCATAGGAATTCGGCGGCGTCGAGCAGCCGGAGGCAATGGCGGCAAGAGTGATTGCTCCGGCGACTGCAAATGCCCGAAATCTGTTCATCGATGTTTCTCCCATTTCCGCTGTGACCCAACCGCGAGAGCTTTCCCCCAGGAATATCGGGAGAGTTTTCCAGAACTCATCGCCGCGTCCAAATCATCCTGCGCCTAAAGATATAGGCGCTCTCTCAACCGACGTTAGTTCCAGCCGCGCAGATTGTCTCCGTCCGTTAGACATTGCGTGCGAGCAGCCGCTATTGGCTGCTGCATCGCGAGTCCTGCTTGACTCGAAGGACAGCCAGAACATAATAGGAACATCAGTTCGGCAGCAGATAAAACCTGGTTGGAATTCTGAAGGAGATCGAGGTCGCGCGTCCGCAGACAGCCGAGAAACTGGCAGAAGAAGCGCTGAGAGGAGAAGTCGACGCAGTCGTCGCTTTTCACGATGGGGACATTCGTGCCGCCATGACGACGCTACTGCTGGATTGCCGTCATCTGCGACTTCTGCTTGCCCTTGGCGACAAGGGAATGAGCCGCGGCATGACAGCTGAGCGGACAACCGATGTCGAAGGGCTATGAAACATCGTCGCGGCATCGGGCTGGCACCCCTGATCACCATGCCGTCGAAATCGACAAGGTAACGCTGAGAACCTTACCGCAGTGGTTCGTCATTTACGCCCGTTGCCGCGCATGCCGGCGCCAAACGCTTATCGAGCGGCGGGACGTTGCCCGGCGCTGTGGCCAGGACCTGTCTCTCGCGGAGCTCGCCAAGCGCCTCAAATGCCAGCGATGCGACAACCGTTCCGGCAATCTGCTGTTCTTTCAAATGCTGCCCCCCGATTGAAGAGCCCGCGTGTTTCGAAGCGACTCCGACCTCGGCCGGGAACAAACACCGTGCAGAAAAGTTGTGTGGCATCAACCACGTAACGTCGACTTTGACAGGAGGTCTCTCATGGGTCGCGGTATTCTACTTTGGCTGCTCGGTGTCCCACTGCCTATCATCATTCTTCTCGCTTTGTTTATGCGATAGGAGCGGATCATGTCGGTCTCAATGACAGGTTCCGGAGAGGTTGCTACTCCGGTCGAATCTTCCAAATCCGCCATGACATGGGGACCTATCTTTGGCGGCGCGGCCGCCGCCATCGGGGTGACCCTCATCCTTCTGCTTCTGGGATCCGGGCTTGGCTTGACGATGGTGTCGCCCTGGTCAGGGCAAAGCAGTTCGCTCGGCACACTTGGCATAACGGCGGCGATCTGGCTCGTGGTCGTGCAATGGCTCTCCTCCGCACTCGGGGGCTACGTTACCGGCCGCCTGCGCACAAAATGGGCGGCCGTCCACACCGATGAGGTTTTCTTCCGTGACACCGCCCATGGCTTCATCAGCTGGGCTCTGGCGACGATCTTTGTCGCCGGATTCCTTGCCTCGTCGCTGACATCGCTCGCCGGTGCCGGCGCGCAGGCGGTAGGATCGGCCGCGCAAGCCGTCGGCTCGACTGCCGCGGCCGCCGGCACGGCAGCGGCGTCATCGGCAACATCGCCCCTGGATCTCTCCACCGCCTATTTTACCGACGCCTTGCTGCGTCCTGATCAGGCGCGTGCGGCGGCGCCAGCGAACGATGCTGCGGCAACATCGGAGGTCTCCCGCATCCTCCTCAACGGCGCCGCCGAGGGGCAAATTCCCGATGACGACAAGGCCTATCTTGCCACCATCGTCGCTGCGCGGACCGGTCTTCCCGAAGCCGATGCGCGCGCCCGCGTCGACACTGTGCTGAAGCGTATCGACGACGCCAAGGTCGCCACGCAGAAAGCTGCCGATGAGGCACGCAAGGCCGCCTCCACCACGGCCTTGCTCGGATCCTTGTCCCTTCTGGTTGGTGCTTTCATCGCCGCTGCGGCTGCGGCTCTCGGGGGATCGCAACGCGACGAGGAGGAAGATCTCATCGTCAAGTCCCGGGTCTAGAGATCGAATCGAACGGGGGCGCGAGCACAACGCCACGCCCCCGTTTATGGCACACCGGCCGACACCGACTGGCGGCGGCGATCGGGGCGATCGCCTTCATGAAGCGGCTCGATTTCGCACTGTGTTGGCATATGGCCGATTGGTTTCGACCTTGTAGGACAAAAGTGTGCAGCGGCTTTTCGTAACGCCTGCAAAAAACGACCCTTTAGAAGCAATGGACACTGCTCCGATCTGCGCCATCTTCTCCTGCAGGGGCTGTGGAGAAGCCGTATGCGCTGGCGCTTTCGACAGATTTCTGACCTCTCCTGGACAGGGCATCGTGCGATCCCGGTCGCGCTGATCGCACTGGTTGTCACATGGACGTCCGTCGGCCTGAGCTTTTCGTTTCCACGACAGTGGTTTTTGCTGACCAACATGGTCGCAACACTGATCACGTTCTTTCTTTTGCTGCTGCTGCAACACTCTCAGAATCGGGACGTGAAGGCACTTCACACCAAGCTCGACGAATTGATCCGCTCGAGCGAGGCGGGAAATCACTGGATTGCGGCCGAAAAGAAAGACACCGACGCCATTGAAGACATGCGCGAGCAACACCAAGACCAGATTTCGCAGGAGCGGGCCTGAACAGCGATGCGTTTAAAATGATGTCTCTGAAGCGGATTTTTCTTCCGCCTTCTCCTCGACGTGTTCGGCCTTTTCAGCAAGGGTCTTGCTCATTTCCCTGAGCTCGCCCTCGTCCAGCTTTTCGATGCCGACAAACTTATTGGCGGCCTGGCTCGTCAGAATAAGCTCATCAAGCTTAGCCTGCAGAGCCTTTCCGTCGCGGTTCTGGCTGTTCTGCAACACAAACACCATGAGGAAGGTAATGATCGTGGTCGTCGTGTTGATCACCAGCTGCCAGGTTTCGGAATAGTCGAAAAAGGGTCCGGAAACCGCCCAGACAAGCACCAGCATCAGGGCTGCGACAAAGGTGAACGGCCTTCCCGACAGCTCGGCGACGGTGGTTGCGAAGGAAGAGAAGAAGTTGGATTTGTTGGACATTTGCGAAGGCTCCCGCGGCGTCAATGCTGTCAATCGACAACATCAACTCCACATCTGCGCGGAAGTTCCTTATGCCCTCGCGGTCGATCCAGACGGCGAGGGCAGCCTCAAGCCGCCGGATCGCCGTTCAGGCGCACTGCGGTTTTCGGGCGGCATGCATCAGCGTTTCTGAGATTTGGCAACCGCCCGCTTTTGATGGCTAAGGACGAGCTCGATCTGTACATCTTGCTGAAACTCCAGCACTTGCTGACCGACGTCGCTCTCCGCGATGCCCGCGGCCAACAGCTGGTCGGCCAGCCTGCGGCATTCGGCCTTCCAGAATTCGATCGCGTCCGCACCATGACGCCGGCCGAGTTCGCGGGCGCAGCGCTCGATATTGGCAATTCCGGTTCCGGAGGGAAAGGCAATAACCTTGCCTTCATGAGAGGCGGCAGGGCGGCGGGTCATTTCAGTGGCCATCGAACACAGGTTTCCTTTGATCCTATGTGTTGTCTACGGGACGATGGTTAATGCTTTCTATTCGTTCGCCTGGTTCGACGGCAAGACTTGGCGCCGCACGGGTCAAATCGCCTCGTCTTCGACCTTGACGGCAGCCCACCGATGCGCCGACAGTCCCCGCCGTGATCGACACCTCAGCCAGCAGAGACCAAGGATGACAATAACCGCCGCCCCCCGCGATTTCCTGAAAAGCCTGTTCGACGCGGCGGTTCGCGCCGCCGATCCGCTGACCGGCATAAAGGCCCGCCTGCCGGAGAAGCCGAAAGGCAGAACCGTGGTGATCGGCGCCGGCAAGGGCGCGGCGCAGATGGCGCAGGCGCTCGAAAGCGTCTGGGACGGACCGCTCGAGGGACTGGTGGTCACCCGATATGGCTATGGCTGCGACACCCGCCACACCGAGATCATCGAGGCGGCCCACCCGGTGCCCGATGCCGCGGGACTTGCTGCCGCAAGGCGGTTGATGGAAACCGTGAACCGGCTGACGGAAGACGATCTGCTGATAGCCCTGATCTGCGGCGGCGGCTCGGCGCTGCTCCCCGCCCCGCCGGAGGGGCTGACCCTTGAAGACGAGATCGCACTCAACGAGATGTTGCTGGCTTCGGGCGCGCCGATCTCGGCGATGAATGTCGTGCGCAAGCATCTCTCCACCATCAAGGGCGGGAGACTGGCAGCGGCGACGAAGGCGAGGGTCGTCAGCCTGATCGTTTCGGACATTCCGGGCGACAATCCCGCCCATGTCGCCTCCGGGCCGACGGTGCCCGACGGTTCGACACGGCACGAGGCCCTCGAGATCATCAGGCAATACGGTTTGCAGCTGCCGCAGGCCGCCCTTGATCATCTGAACTCGCCGAAGGCCGATGCGCCGCGGCCGGATGATCCGGTGTTTTCACGGCACGAGCACCACATCATTGCCTCGGCCGGCGTATCGCTGGAGGCTGCTGCCGCCCTGGCCAAATCGCAAGGGATCGAATCGGCGATCCTTTCGGATGCGATCGAAGGTGAATCGCGCGATGTGGCGCTGGTGCATGCTGCGATCGCCCGCGAGGTGCTCGGCCGGAACAGGCCTTTTGCGAAGCCGGTCGTCATCCTGTCCGGCGGCGAGACGACGGTGACGCTGCGGGCCAAGGGCGGCAAGGGCGGGCGCAACGGCGAATTCACCCTCGCCATGGCGCTCGCGATCGATGGACAGCAGGGCATTCATGTCCTTGCCGCCGACACGGACGGCATCGACGGTTCGGAGGACAATGCCGGCGCCTTTGCCGATGGCGGAACGATCAAGCGCCTTCGCGCCGCCGGTCTCGATGCGCGCCGGCTGCTCGACGGCAATGACAGCTATTCGGGCTTTGCCGCCGTCGGCGATCTCTTCGAAACCGGCCCGACCGGAACCAACGTCAATGATTTCAGAGCTATCCTGATCGCTTGAAACCCGGCGATCAGGTCTTGATCCGCCCCTGCCCGACCAGCCAGCCGACCGATTCCTGCACCGCCTGCAGCGACGTATATCGCGGCGTGTAGCCGAGCCGGTGTGCGGCTTTGGCGATCGAGCAATTCGGACTGCGGGCGATATGCTCCCATGTCGCCTCCGCATCCTCGGCCGTCTGGCCTTCGGCCCAGGCGTCGAACGGCGCGAAGGTGAGGTTCGGCTCCCGCCCGAACCAGCGCGACATGGCTTCCGCATAACCGCGAAGGGTCAGGGCCTGCTCGGAAACTGCGTGGAAACTCTCACCGAGCGACGCGTTCCAGTGGGCGATTGCATTCATGAACATCGCCGCCACGTCATCGGCGTGGACGTGATGAACGGTCTCCAAGCCGAAATTGGGCAGCGCCAGGGCTTCGCCCCGGGCAAGGGTCGCGAAGACCTGCAGGTTGAAATTGCCGGCCGGATTGAGCGGCGCCCATCCGGTGCCGACAATATGGCCGGGATGGATGATGGTTGCCGGGAAGCCTTGCAGCCTTGCCTGCTGCAGCAGATAGGTTTCGATCGCCGCCTTCTGGATACCATAGTCACCGAACGGGGACTTCGGGGCTTCCTCGCGTGTCGGCACCGTCGTGGGGTACCCATGTGTCCAGATCGTGCCGGTGTGCAGGAAGTGGCCGACATGCCCGGACAGGGCCGTCACCAGCTGCTCGGCACTTTCCAGCGTGAAGCAGATCATGTCGATGACGATATCGGCTTTCAATGCGCGTACGGCCGGGCCGAAATCACCCGTCCGCTCCATGGCCGCCCTGTCCATCTGCCGCTGATCGACGAAGGCCCAGGCGCGGCTTGCCGTATAGGGCTTTGCCGCACCGCGGCTGATGGTGACGACGTCGTGACCCGCCTCCACCAGACGGGGAACGAGATAGGTTCCGACATGGCCCGTCGCCCCGATGACCAAAACCCGCATAGTCGTTCCTCCTTAGCCGTGACCCCGCGAGACTATGCTGCTCCATCCGGCGATCCCGCAAGCGGACTTTTCGTCTCAGAATGCGGAAGCCGCCCGGCTATCGATTTTTGAAGACAAGGCAGGTGCGGCCGTGCTTTCGGATTTGGTTGCAGACCTCGTTGGCTTCCACACGCGTCTGCCGGGCGATGCGGGCGACATAACGCGGGCGGAAACCGAAGCTGCGGTCGCGCTGGCGCAGGATCAGCGGCTGTTCGGCGTCCAAAGGTGAAGGCAGATCCTGCACGGCATCGAGAAAAAGACGCCGGGCCACCGCGACATCCGCATTCGCCGCCAGCTGAACGCCCCAGGGGGCCCAGTTGCCCTCCTGATGCCAGGGCGTGTCCTTCAACCTCCGCCTTTCGGCGAGCGCCACGCAGCCATCGAGAAAGGGCTTGTCCTTGTCGAGCGGGGCTGCCGCATTTTCCGGTGGATTATCCTTCCATTCCTCGACCGTATGGGCGGTGATCGCCATCACATAGCCGCGCGTCTCGTAAGGTAATCTTCCTGACGCAAGATAAGCGGCAAGGCCGCTTTCGCCGGCATTATAAGCCGCGGCGGCAAGGCCCAGATTGCCGAAACGATTGCGCAATTCGTCGAGATATTGCGCCGATTTCCGCAGGGCTTCCAGCACCTGGTAGCTGTCTTCGAGACCGCGCAGTTTCGCCGTTCCGGGCATGAACTGCGCAATGCCCTGCGCTCCCTTGAAACTCACAGCGTCAGGACGAAAGGTGCTTTCGCGCCAGATGAGACGGGCGAAATAAGCCGGCGGCAACCGATTGGCCTCGGCGAAATGCTCGATCGCAGCGCAGAGGTCGCGATTGAAACTGTCCTGGCGGATGCAGAGCGTCTCGCCTGAGCCCGAGGCAGCAGGCCCGGAATAGAGGCAGGCAGCTGGCATATCGCTTCCTTCCGGCTCGGCCTTTGGCGTCTCCGCCGTGGAGAACAGGAAGCAGAGCGAAAGCAGGACCTTCGCCAATCTCCTCCCCATGTCGGACTGACGTTTTCGCCCTATCATCGGATCTCGGCAGGTTCGACTTCCATCGCGACGCTGACCCTAGATAACATCAATCGAGGCGCGAAGCTTCCCCATTTTGCGCAATGGCGGCACGAAAAAAGCCGCCGGGCTATATGGCCGCGGCGGCCTGCAAACAGCTTGAAAAAGACAGCGATCAGGCCGTCGGCTGCTTCGTCTTCCTGAGATAGGGCAGAACCGTATCGAAGGAGCCGAAACGTGTGATCGCGTCTTCGTTGGACACCGCGGCGGTAATGATGACGTCCTCGCCCTGGTTCCAGTTTGCCGGCGTCGCCACCTGGTGCTTTGCCGTCAGCTGGATGGAATCGATGGCGCGCAGGATCTCGTTAAAATTGCGGCCGGTCGTCATTGGATAGGTCAGGATCAGCTTGATCTTCTTATCCGGGCCGATGATGAAGACCGAACGCACCGTCGCATTGTCGGCAGGCGTGCGGCCTTCGGAGCTCTCGCCGGCGCCGGCCGGCAGCATGTCGTAGAGTTTGGCAACCTTGAGATCCTTGTCGCCGATCAGCGGATAATCGACGTCGAAGCCGGTCGCGGTCTTGATGTCGCCCTTCCACTTGGCATGGCTTTCGACCGGATCGACTGAGATCCCGATAATCTTGACGCCGCGCTTGGCAAATTCGCCCGCGAGGCCGGCCATGACGCCGAGCTCGGTTGTGCAGACAGGCGTGAAATTCTTCGGATGCGAGAACAGAACGGCCCAGCCGTTGCCGATCCAGTCATGGAAGCTGACCGGCCCCTGCGTGGTGTCGGCAGTAAAGTCGGGAGCGATGTCGTTGATACGTAAGCTCATGGTCGGCCCTCCAAAGCCGTTGTTGGGTTTCGTTATCTCAAATGGCGGCCATGGGAACTGCCTGCCGCAGTCGTGATAAAATTGCGATCGCCAGGGGCGCACCAGCTGCGAGCAAAAAACTCTCCCATCCCAAGGTTTTCGCTGCATTTCTTTAAAATATATACCACGAGAACCGAAGGCATGCTCTTTCGATTTGCAGCCTGCGCCGGCATTATTTTTCCCCGCGGATCGACGCAACGAAAAGACCGCGTTTTTTGATCTGCTATTAACAGAGCGGAGGAGAGACGAAGGAGCCGGCGCTCGAAAGTGAGGCACATTGATTAATTTTTGTGCGCATATATTTGTGCACAGTTTTCGGGCGTATACCTTGCCAAAATTGTTGCACTGCGTCATAAATAGAAGCATGACGCATCTCGATCTGACGATTCTGGTGATCGACGAAAATGCCATTCGCGCCTCCATTATCGAAGAAGGGCTGCGCGAGGCAGGGCATAAGCGCGTCACCGTGGTGCATGAGGTCAACGGCATCGCGCGAACCATCGAAACGCTGATGCCCGATGTGATCATCATCGATATCGAAAATCCCAACCGCGACATGATGGAGCATCTGTTCCAGCTGACGCGCACGGTCAGCCGTCCGATCGCCATGTTCGTCGATCGCTCCGACACGGCCTCGATCGAGGCGGCGGTCGATGCCGGGGTCTCCGCCTATATCGTCGACGGATTGAAGAAGGAACGCGTCAAACCGATCCTCGACATGGCCGTCAGCCGCTTCAATGCCTTCAGCCGGCTGCGGCGGGAGCTTGCCGATGCCCGCTCGGCGCTGGAGGAACGCAAGCTCATCGAGCGCGCCAAGGGGATATTGATGAAGATGCGCGGTCTCTCCGAGGAAGAGGCCTTCGCCCTGCTGCGCCAGACGGCGATGAACGAAAAGAAGAAGATGTCGGAAATCGCCCAGAGTGTGGTCACCGCCGCGGGACTTTTGATGTGATGGCGGGCCGCCTAAATTTCCGGAGGAAACCGGAGTGGATATGATGACGAAGACCGTCAGTTCCAGCGGCGGGCTGCCCTCGCCCGCGCGCATCGACAATGAAGGGCCGAAAGTGCTGCGGGCCGGTTTCATTCCGCTCGTCGATGCGTCGGTGCTGATCGCGGCGGCGGAATTCGGTTTCGCGCAGAAGGAGGGCCTGACGCTCGATCTCGTCAAGGACGTCTCCTGGGCGAATGTCCGTGACCGCCTGGCATTCCGCCAATTCGATATCGCCCATATGCTGTCGCCGATGCCGGTCGCCTCCATGCTCGGCCTCGGCTCCAATCCCTCGCCGACGATCACGCCGTTTTCCCTCGGGCGCGGCGGCAATGCGATCACGCTGTCGACGCGGCTCTTCGACAGGATGCGGGATGACGCCGGATTACCGGAAACGGCAAGCGCGCTGGATAACGCCCATGCTCTGGCCAAGACGATCGCAGCGATGAAGGCGCGCGGCGAGCCGTTGCCGACCTTCGGGGTCACCTATCCATTCTCCTCGCACAATTACGAATTCCGCTACTGGCTGGCTGCCGGCGGCATCGATCCCGACAGGCACGTCAAGCTCGTCGTCGTGCCGCCGCCACTGACATCGGACGCACTGGCAGCCGGCGCGATCGACGGTTTCTGCGTCGGCGCGCCGTGGAACATGGTCGCCTCGGAGCGCGGCCTCGGACGCATCGTCGCCGCCAAACAGGATATCTGGCCGTCGGCGCCGGAAAAGGTGATCGGCATGCGGCCGGATTGGGCGGAAAGCCGTCCGGAGACCGTTTCCCGGCTGATCGTGGCGCTCGACGCGGCAGCCCGCTGGTGCGACCGGCCGGACAATCACGATGCGCTGGCCGCCGCCCTCGCCGATCCGCGCTATATTGCCGCCCCCGTCGATATCATTCGCCGCGTTCTCGCCGGCGAATTCAGCCTCGATGGCTGGGGAAACAGGCGCATCATCGCCGATTATTTCCAGTTTCATTCCGGCTTCGCCAATTATCCCCGCCCGAGCCATGCGCTGTGGATCTATAGCCAGATGATGCGCTGGGGGCAGGCCGAGGCCAGCCTCAACAAGGCGCGGGCCGCCGCCTCCGCCTACCGCCCGGACCTTTATCGCACGGCTCTTGGCGAGTCCAACGCACCTGACGACGCCGATATCCGCATCGAAGGCAATGACGAAGGCGACCGCTTCATGGACGGCCACGTCTTCGATCCGACGGAACTGCCGAACTATGTGGCGAGCTTCGCCGTCAAAAGCGCCCTGCCCTTCGCTCCCCACAGCGATGAGACCTGATCCATGCCGACCTGCACAAAACGCCAGCAAAGTTCGATGCCCGCCATCACCGCAACGCACAAAAGATTTGCACGTTTTTCGACAGCCACAAAAACGTGCAGACGGATACCCCTTACAAATTCCGTTTCCATTCAATAACTTAAAGCAGAACAGCCAAACTGGCACGCAGTTTGCAAGGCTATCAGCGCACAGGTCAATGGCGATCAGAGCAGTATGAGAGCGCATTAGGCGCTCGCAGAAGACCAAGAATTCGGCGTCCAACGGCGGGCGCCACCAGCAAAGCTGCTGATCAGGATATTTCGCGCACCTCGTGCAGCGCAGCCTGACCAGCGGCTTTTTTGTTTTAACCCCCAGCGATGGATTGGCGCGACCTTGTCGGGCCACGGAGAAGCCATGTCTGTCATCGAGAAAGCGCAGCCCATGTCCGCCGGCGAACCAGCCAAGGCACTGTGGATCTCCACGGTCGCCTTCACCCTCTGTTTTGCCGTCTGGACGATCTTTGCGATCATCGGCGTCCGCATCAAGCAGGAACTCAACCTCAACGAGGCCGAGTTCGGATTGCTGATCGGCACCCCGGTTCTTACCGGTTCGCTCGTGCGCATCGTCCTCGGCATCTGGACGGGGCGTTACGGCGGCCGTCTCGTTTATACGCTGACGATGCTTGCCGCCGCGGTGGCGACTTTTCTGCTCTCCTACGCCCACACCTATACGCAGATGCTGATCGCCGGCCTCGGCGTCGGGCTTGCCGGCGGCTCCTTCGCAGTCGGCGTCGCTTATGTCTCGCCCTTCTTCCCGGCGGAAAAGCAGGGCACCGCGCTCGGCATCTTCGGCGCCGGCAATGTCGGCGCGGCCGTGACCAAATTCGCCGCTCCCTTCGTGCTGCTCGCCTGGGGTTGGCAGGCGGTTGCGGAAATCTGGGCCGTCTGTCTGGCGCTGATGGCCGTCGTCTTCTGGTTCACCACCACCGACGATCCGGCCTTCCGTCTTCGCCGCGAGCGCGGCGTCGCCTCCAAGAGCCTTGCCCAGGAATTCGCGCCACTGCAGAACGTCCAGGTCTGGCGCTTCTCGCTCTATTATTTCTTCGCCTTCGGCGGCTTCGTCGCCCTGTCGCTGTGGCTGCCGCGCTATCTGGTCGGCGTCTACGGCTTCAGCCTCGAAACTGCCGGCATGATCGCGGCGGCCTACTCGATCCCGGGCAGCGTCTTCCGCGCCTTCGGCGGCGTGCTGTCGGATAAGAAGGGTGCACGCAGCGTGATGTACGCAATGTTTGCCGTGTCGGCCGTGGCCACGCTCATTCTATCGCTGCCGGCTGCGACCATCACGCCCGTCATCTTCATCGTCGTCATCTTCGTGCTCGGTTTCTTCATGAGCCTCGGCAAGGCTGCCGTCTACAAGCACATCCCGGCCTACTATGCCGACAGCGTCGGCGCCGTCGGCGGCGTCGTCGGCATGATGGGCGGTCTCGGCGGCTTCATCCTGCCGATCGCCTTCGGCCTCCTCAAGGACATGACCGGCCTCTGGTCCAGCTGCTTCCTGCTGCTCTTCGCAATCGTGGCGATTTCGCTGATCTGGATGCACCTGTCCGTCAAGCAACTGTCGCGCCAGGGGCACTCCGCCCCCATGGCTGCAACCTGATCTAAGGATTTGGAAATATGACCGAAAAACTCGTCATCATCGGCAATGGCATGGCGCCCGGGCGCATGCTGGAGCACCTCTTCGAACGGTCGCCCGGACGCTATGACGTCACGATCTTCAACGCCGAGCCGCGCGTCAATTACGACCGCATCATGCTGTCGCCGGTTCTCTCGGGAGAGAAGGACTACGAGCAGATCATCATTCACGGTGACGGCTGGTACATCAAGCACGGCATCATGCTCTACAAGGGCCACAAGATCGTCAACATCGATCGTGCCGCCAAGACGGTCACCTCCGACCACGGCGTCACCGAAAGCTACGACAAGCTGGTGATCGCCACCGGTTCCGTGCCCTTCATCATTCCGGTTCCCGGCAAGGATCTGCCCGGCGTCATCACCTATCGCGATCTCGACGACGTGCAGGCCATGCTGCTTGCCGCTCAGTCGCGCGAAAAGGCGGTCGTCATCGGCGGCGGTCTGCTCGGTCTCGAAGCGGCGGCCGGCCTCGCCCAGCGCGGCATGGACGTCACCGTGCTGCACGTCATGCCGACGCTGATGGAGCGCCAGCTCGATCCCGCCGCCGGCTATCTCTTGCAGAAAGCGGTCGAGGAACGCGGCATCAAGGTCATCTGCAAGGCCAACACCAAGGCGATCCTCGGCAACGGCAGGGTCGAAGGCATCGAGCTCGACGACGGCCGCATCATCCCGGCAACGCTCGTCGTCATGGCCGTCGGCATTCGCCCAAGCGTCGGCCTGGCGAAAGAGGCCGGCCTTGCGGTCAATCGCGGCATCGTCGTCGATGCGGGCATGCAGACCTCGGACGGCGACATTTTCGCGCTCGGCGAATGCGCCGAGGTCGGCGGCATGGTCTACGGCCTCGTCGCGCCGCTTTACGAGATGGCTCGCATTGCCGCAGCACATCTCTCGGACGACCGTTCGCCGGCTTTCGTGCATGCGGACACGCCGACCAAGCTGAAGGTCACCGGCATCGAACTCTATTCGCTCGGCGATTTCGCCGACGGTGACGACCGCGAGGAGATCG
The DNA here is from genome assembly GCF_019793465.1 of Rhizobium croatiense. Classification (GTDB taxonomy): domain Bacteria; phylum Pseudomonadota; class Alphaproteobacteria; order Rhizobiales; family Rhizobiaceae; genus Rhizobium; species Rhizobium croatiense. Next base: position 226,863 of record NZ_JAILYJ010000007.1, read on the forward strand.
TGCTGCGCGATGCCAGCGCCGGCGTCTACAAGCGCCTGGTGCTGAAGGACAACAAGATTATCGGCACCGTGCTTTACGGCGAGACCGCCGACGGCGCGTGGTTCAACGATCTGAAGAAGAAGGCGACCGATATTTCGGAGATGCGCGAGACGCTGATCTTCGGTCAGGCCTATCAGGGAGGGTCGCCGCTGGACCCTATGGCGGCCGTTGCAGCCTTGCCGGATGACGCGGAAATCTGTGGCTGCAACGGCGTATGCAAGGGCAAGATCACCTCGACGATCACGAGCAAAGGACTGACGTCACTGGACGATGTGCGCGCCCATACCAAGGCGTCCGCCTCCTGCGGCTCCTGCACCGGCCTCGTCGAACAACTGATGGCGCTGACGCTCGGCGAAGGCTACAATCCGGCCGCCGTGCAACCGATGTGCACCTGCACCGAACTCGGCCATGACGATGTTCGCCGCCTGATCAAGGCGAAAGGTCTGAAGAGCATTCCCGCCGTCATGCAGGAATTGGAATGGAAGACCTCCTGCGGCTGCGCCAAGTGTCGCCCGGCGCTCAATTATTATCTCGTCTGCGACTGGCCGGACGAATATGCCGACGACTACCAGTCGCGTTTCATCAATGAGCGCGTCCACGCCAACATCCAGAAGGACGGCACCTATTCCGTCGTGCCGCGCATGTGGGGCGGCGTCACCAATTCGAACGAGTTGCGTGCCATCGCCGATGTCGTCGACAAGTTCGAGATCCCGATGGTGAAGGTGACGGGCGGCCAGCGCATCGACCTGCTCGGCATCGAGAAGGAAGACCTGCCTGCCGTCTGGGCCGATCTCGGCAAGGCCGGCTTCGTCTCCGGCCAGGCCTATGCCAAGGGCCTGCGTACGGTGAAAACCTGTGTCGGCTCGGACTGGTGCCGTTTCGGCACCCAGGATTCCACCGGTCTCGGCATCCGCATCGAGAAATTCATGTGGGGCTCATGGACGCCGGCCAAGCTGAAAATGGCCGTGTCCGGCTGCCCGCGCAATTGCGCCGAAGCGACCTGCAAGGATATCGGCGTGATCTGCGTGGATTCCGGTTTCGAGATCCATTTCGCCGGCGCTGCCGGTCTCGACATCAAGGGCACCGAGGTGCTCGGCCTGGTGAAGACCGAGGACGAAGCGCTGGAGCATATCGTGGCGCTGACGCAGATGTATCGCGAGCAGGCCCGCTATCTCGAGCGCATCTACAAATGGGCCAAGCGCATCGGCCTGGACGAAATCCGCCGCCAGATCATGGACGATGGTGAAAAGCGCAAGGCCTATTACGACCGCTTCGTCTTCTCCCAGAAATTTGCCCAGGTCGATCCCTGGTCGGAGCGTGTTTCCGGCAAGGACAAACACGAGTTCAAGCCGATGGCGACGATCGGCTATCCGCAGGCTGCCGAGTAAGGAGATGGACATGAATTGGATCGCAATCGGTGACATCTCCGATATTCCGCTGCGGGGCGCGCGCTGCGTGAAGACGCCGCAGGGCAAGATCGCCGTCTTCCGCACGGCCGAAAACGAGGTCTTCGCCATCGAGGATCACTGCCCGCATAAGGGCGGCCCGCTCTCCCAGGGCATCGTGCATGCCAAGGCCGTCACCTGCCCGCTGCACAACTGGGTGATCTCGCTGGAAACCGGCAAGGCGCTCGGCGCCGACGAGGGCGCGGTGCGGACCATACCGGTCCGCAACGAGGACGGCGCCCTGTTCATCGCGCTCGAAAGCCTGTTGATGGCGGCTGAATAATGGCGGCTGAGGTCAAGACCACCTGCCCCTATTGCGGCGTCGGCTGCGGCGTTATCGCTACGGTCGACGAAGCCGGCGCCGTCAGCGTCAAGGGAGATCCCGAGCATCCGGCGAATTTCGGCCGGCTCTGCTCGAAGGGTTCGGCGCTTGCCGAAACCATCGATCTCGACGGCCGGCTTCTTTATCCCGAAATCGCAGGCGCACGCAGCGGCTGGGACGAGGCGCTCGATCTGGTCGCCCGGCGTTTCTCCGAAACGATCGCCGAGCACGGACCTGATTCCGTCGCCTTCTACGTCTCGGGGCAATTGCTGACTGAAGATTATTACCTCGCCAACAAGCTGATGAAGGGCTTCATCGGTTCGGCCAATATCGACACCAATTCCAGGCTCTGCATGTCCTCGTCGGTGGCCGGGCATCGCCGCGCCTTCGGCGCCGATACCGTGCCAGGGACCTATGAGGATATCGAGCTTGCGGATCTCGTGGTGCTCACCGGCTCCAACCTCGCCTGGTGTCATCCCGTCATCTACCAGCGGCTGGCCGCCGCAAAAGCGGCGCGGCCGAACATGCGGATCGTCGTCATCGATCCGCGCCGGACGATGACATGCGATATCGCCGACCTGCATCTGGCCATCCGCCCGGACGGGGACGTCGCGCTGTTCATGGGGCTGCTCGCCCATCTTTCGACAAGCCCAGCGATCGACCAGAATTATATCGCCTCCCATACGGAAGGCTTCGCCGGCGCCTTTGCGGCCGCCGCAGCACTTGATATCAACGATCTGCTGGAGCGTACCGGCCTGCCGGCCATGCAGATCCGGGAATTCTTCCGCCTGTTCGAGACGACGTCGAAGGTCGTCACCTGCTACAGCCAGGGCGTCAACCAATCCTCCTCCGGCACCGACAAGGTCAATACCATCCTCAACTGCCATCTGGCGACCGGCCGCATCGGCCGCCCGGGCATGGGACCGTTCTCGCTGACCGGCCAGCCGAACGCCATGGGCGGGCGCGAGGTCGGCGGTCTCGCCAACATGCTTGCCGCCCATATGGCAATCGAAAATCCTGAAGACCGCGACCGCGTTCAGCGCTTTTGGGAATCGCCGGTCATCGCCGCAAAACCCGGTTTGAAAGCGGTCGACATGTTCCGCGCAGTGGCCGAAGGGCGCATCAAGGCGCTCTGGATCATGGCCACAAATCCTGTCGTCTCGATGCCGGATGCCGATAGCGTCGAAAGCGCGATCGCCGCCTGTCCGTTCGTCGTCGTCTCCGACATACTGAGAGAGACGGATACGGCCCGGCACGCACAGGTGCTTCTGCCCTCGCTCGGCTGGGGCGAGAAGGACGGCACCGTCACCAATTCCGAACGGCGCATTTCCAGGCAGCGGCCGTTTCTCGGCATTCCCGGCGATGCCAAGGCCGACTGGTGGCAGCTTGCGGAGGTCGGACGCCGCATGGGATTTGCCGCCGCCTTCGATTTCGATGCGCCGGCCGAAATCTTCGCCGAACACGCCGCCCTGTCCGCCTTCGAAAACAACGGCAGCCGCGACTTCGACATCGGCGCCCGCGCCGGCATGACCGGCACCGCCTATGACGAACTGTCACCGTTCCAGTGGCCGCAGCCGGCAGGCAGCGCGCCAGGCGTCACCCGCTTCTTCGCCGATGGCGGTTTCTACAATGCCGATGGCAAGGCGCGCTTCGTTGCGGTGGAAGCGCCGGCAACCGATCGCACCAATGCCGATTTCCCCTTTACGCTGAATACCGGGCGCATCCGCGACCAGTGGCACACGATGACGCGAACCGGAAAGAGCGCGCGGCTTTCCGCCCATATCGCCGAACCCTTTGCGGAGATCCATCCGCGCGACGCGATCGAGACCGGTATATCGAGCGCCGGCCTCGTCGAGATCGACAGCCCGCATGGCAAGGCGATCGTGCGGGCGCTGGTGACCGATCGCCAGGCGCGCGGCGGCATTTTCGCGCCGATGCACTGGAACGACCAGTTCGCTGCAAAAGCGCGGATCGACGCCGTGGTCGCGCCGATTACCGATCCCGTTTCCGGTCAGCCGGCGTCAAAGAATGTTGCCGTCGCCGTGCGGCCCTTCCGCGCCGCGCATTACGGCTTCGCGGTCTCGGCCGTCAAACCGGCCACGCCGGAGGCGGCCTATTGGGCACTGGCAAAAGCCGAGGGCGGCTGGCGGCTGGAGCTTGCCTTCGAAGGAACCGTCGAGGACTGGACGGCCTGGTGTCGCGCGGTTTTCGCCATTCCCGACGAAATCGAACCGCTCGGTTATGCCGACCGGCAGACCGGCGACCTCCGGCTCGCCTTCTTCGACGGCGAGACCCTGCTCGCTGCGCTGTTCCTCGCCCGCGAGCCGGTCGCCGTGGCGCGCAACTGGGCGATCTCGCAGCTCTCCGCCGCGCATGGTGATTTGAGGAAACGCTTCGCGCTCGTCGCAGGTCGTCCCGGGGCCGGCAGACCGGATCCGGGCGCTACCGTCTGCTCCTGCTTCAGCGTCGGTGTCAACCAGATCGCCGCTGCCGTGCGCGAGGGATGCCACAGCGTCGAGGCGGTCGGCAAGGAAACCAGTGCCGGAACCAATTGCGGCTCCTGCCGCGGCGAAATCGGCAGGATCGTCGATCGCTGTCTTGCCGCAGCTGCGGAGTGAAAGGCAGAAACGTTACGCGGCCCGAGATCAGGCCGCATTCGGGACGATGAGCATCTTATGGTCGGCCGAGATGCGCACCGAGATCTCATCGTAGGATGACAAGGTCGGATGCGGCGTCTCCATCTTCTGGTGATGGGTTGCCGTCACCACCATGATATCGGCGCCCGCCGCCTCGCCGGCGATGATGCCGGCTGCGACATCCTCGAACACCAGGCAGTCCTGGGTGCTGACGCCGAGGCGTTCGGCGCCGAGGATATAGCATTGCGGATCGGGCTTTCCGACCTCGACGTCCTCCGCCGTCACCATGAATTTCGGCAGCGACAGGCCTGCAGCTTCCAGCCGCCGGCGAGCAAGACGCAAGGGCGAAGAGGTGACGATCGCCCAGCGATCCGGCGGCAGCGAACTCAGGAATGCCGCCGCACCGGAAATGGCAACAACGTCGCTGACATCGGCGATTTCGGCCTCGGTCACCAATTTGGCTTCATGTTCGGGATCGACGCCCGGCAGGTTCAGCCGGGCGATCGTGTCGATGCCGCGCGATCCATGCATCTTCGGCAGAAAGTCGGCGACATCGAGCCCTTGACGCCTTGCCCAATCGCTCCATACACGTTCGGCCGCACGGATCGAATTGAGGATGGTGCCGTCCATATCGAACAGGAAAGCGGCATAAGGCTTCTCGAAGCCACGGGGCATCGGCTGGGACAAAAGGCTGAATCCTTCGGGAGAATAGAGTCGGGTGGCGATCGCTGGACGCGATGAAACGGCAAATCGCCCTGTTTTGCAAGCTTTCGATCGTGGCGGCGACGATGTCGCAAATCTGCCCTAAAAAGCGGCGGCGCCCGAAGCCGCGATCAGGTCGCAGGAGAGGCGAAGGCCGATCCGGTCATGGCAGAGGTCGCCGGTGCGGGCGGCAAGCTCCAATTCGGCCGGCGCGTCGGCCCGCAGACGGACCACGCGCGTCGGAACGGCGGTCCACAGCGGGGGACGGCCGACGTCGATCGCGGAAATACCGGCTCTTTCGCCGCCCATGGCCGCGGAAGCGATCGCCATGCCACCTGTCGTCAAAGCAATTGAAAGCGCAATCTGCAGACCGATATCTGCGGCCTCGCGGGGAGAAACGAACATAGTGGCCTCATGCTGCGGATTGGCGTTTCGTCATGCCCTAAGACAGGCAGTGGCAGCGATCCAGCGGCTTCGCCCGTTAAGGTTTGTGCGTAACCATGCAAGGCGAGCGTGCAGGTTTTTCGCAAATTTCGGAACAATGATTCCGTGACGCAGTTTCACCAGGGTCATCCAAGATGAAAATCAAAGGAGGATATCCTCATGACCAAATCCCTTATCGCCGCTTCGCTGCTCGCGATCGGCATGGCATCGTCGGCCTTTGCCCAGACGAACCCCGATCCAATCGGGCCGACGAATGGCGGCTCGACCGATCCGAGATCGGGTAACTATTCGTCGGATTACACCAACAGCGACAATGGCATGTATCCGGTGCAGGTCGCGCCGGTCGATCCGACCACGACGCAGAGCATCGGCCGGCCGCAAACGATGGAATGCCCCGGCATGCCGCAGCAGATGTCGGGCGTCGACACCCGTGGCGGTCAGAGCGGCGCTTCGATCAGCGAAGCCTGCCGCGAATACGACAACTGAGCAGGCCTTCGCCCGCTTTGAGAAAAGGCCGGTTCACGCCGGCCTTTTTCATGTCGCGGCGATAACCAAAAGCCTCTCTCTTCGCATGAAGCTTCTTGATCCGACCATTCCGTAGATTCGCTGCAGCCTGAAAATCGATTCCGATTTTCGGGCCGATGCGCTAGCTTTCAAGGATAATGGCCGGAGGCCGCCCGAGCACTTCGTCATGGATGTATCGTCGTCCCTAACCGGCGAAAAAATGCTGGAGGAGGAGAGATGAGCAAGGCGCAGGATTGGAATCTGCTGGCCCGCGATGCGGTAACGCTGACGGCCGACAACATATCCCGTCTGGTGAAGGGTCTGCCATTCAAGGCCAAGCTGGCGCTGCGCGGACTTCTGCGCATGCAGCACGGCTCGCTTGCCGTCACCCTGCCCGATGGCCGCAGGCTGCTGATCGAGGGCAAGCAGGCCGGGCCGAAGGCGGCCCTCAGCCTCCACAACTGGAACCTTGCCTACCGGGCGCTGACAAGCGGCACGATCGGGATCGCAGAGACTTATATGGACGGCGATTGGGACAGCCCCGACATCGCGGCCTTCCTCGAGCTCTTCCTCGTCAATGGCGAGGCGGCGCACAGCTACGCGCATGGCAAAAGCGGCGTCGGGCGCCTGGTCGAGCGTGTCCGCCATTGGATGAACGCCAATACCAAAGCGGGCTCGAAGCGCAACATCGCCGCCCATTACGACCTCGGCAACGAATTCTACAGGGAATGGCTCGACCCGAGCATGACCTACTCCTCCGCTCTCTATTCCACCGGCGCCAACGACCTGCAATCGGCGCAGAATGCCAAATACCGCGCGCTTGCCGAGGCGACCGGCATCAGGGCCGGGGATCACGTGCTTGAGATCGGCTGCGGCTGGGGCGGTTTTGCCGAATTCGCAGCCGGCGAGCTGAACTGCAAGGTCACCGGGCTGACGATCAGCCGGGAGCAGCTCGCCTATGCCGAAGCGCGCATCGAAAAGGCCGGGCTTGGCGATCGCGTCGAATTCCGGTTTCAGGATTACCGCGATGAAGCCGGGCTCTACGACCGGATCGTCTCGATCGAGATGTTCGAGGCGGTCGGCGAGAAATATTGGCCGTCCTATTTCTCCAAGCTTCGGCAATGCTTGAAGCCGGGCGGCAAGGCCGGCCTGCAGATCATCACCATCCGGCCCGAAGCCTTCGACCAGTATCGCAGCAATCCCGACTTCATTCAGAAATACGTCTTTCCCGGCGGCATGCTGCCGACGCGCAACCACCTGGCCGAGCTCGCCGGCAAGGTCGATTTGTCACTGGTCAGGGACTTCAGCTTCGGGCTCGATTACGCCCGTACGCTTGCCGAATGGCGCGAGCGCTTCCGGTCGGTCTGGGAACGCATCCGTCCGATGGGCTTCGACGAGCGTTTCAAGCGGCTCTGGGAATTCTATCTGTTCTATTGCGAAGCCGGCTTTCGGGCCGGCAATATCGATGTGCGCCAAGTGGTGTTCTCGCGCAGCTGATCATTCCGCCGGATGCGGTGTCGCCGGATGGCGACCTGCCGATGACGGTTCGCGCCAGCCGGTCAAGCGGTTCACCAGCGGGAAATAAGCGCCGTAGGGTAGCAGACGCGCAAGCTTCAGCATCGTGGTGAAGCGCCCGGGGAAAGTGATCTCGAACGCCTGCGATTTCAGTCCGGCTGCGATCTGCCGGGCAGCCTCCTCGGGCGACACCAGCGCCGTCATCGGCAAGGCGCTCTTGCCTGTCGCGGGGGTATCGATGAAGCCCGGGCTGACGAGCTGGATGCGGATGCCCATCTTGTCGAGATCGAATTTCAGGCTTTCGGCCATGTTGATCAGCGCCGCCTTGGTGGCGCCATAGGCAGCGCCCATCGGCAGGCCGCCATAGCCGGTAACGGAGGAGACGATGGCGATCTGCCCCTGCCCTTTCGCCTTCATATGGCGGATCGCCGGCAAGAGACAGTTGACGACGCCGGAAAGATTGACGGCGAAGCTCTTTTCGAAATCGGCGCGGTGCAGGTCCTCGGCATGAACAGGCAGATAGATGCCGGCGTTGAGAATCGCCATGGCGAGCGTGCCGTGCTCGTATTCGATGGAGGCCATGACATGTTCCATGTCCTCGGCATCGGTGACATCGCCGTCGAGAACGACGATGCTGCCGTCAAGGCCGCTGGCCTCGGTCTGCAGTTCGACCAATTTTTCATGGCTTCTGGCGGTGACGGCGACCTTGTATCCCTCGCCGGCGAGCTTCAGCGCAAGCGCCCGGCCGACGCCGGAACTCGCGCCCGATATCCAGACGATTCCATGTTCGGGACGGGCGATGAAATCACGCATGACATGTTCCTCCGGCTCAGCCTGACCAGCACGAAAACAGGTCCGGAAGTTCACATCTCCTCCCGGATTTATGGCTCTATCACACCATTGTGGCTGCTTTCAGCCGATCAGGTCCCCGATCATCTGACGAAGGGATCCGACGAGCTTGATCGGCCCGTCGGAAACGGCAAAGGCGATGCAGGGCCTGTCCTTTTCGGCGACCGGCCGATGCTCGACCGTCTCGTCGGCAATGGAGATGTCGCCGGCACCGAAACGGCCGCGTTCATCGTTGAACGCGCCGTCGAGGATCAGGATCAGTTCCATGCCTTTATGGCTATGGGCCGGTAAGGCCCGGCCCGGACGGATCCACATCAGGCTGACCTCGCAGCCCTCCATACCGAACGAATATTCCTTGAAGCCGGGCAAGCGCCTGCGCCAGGGCACGTCCTCGGCTTCGAAGCCGAGGAGATCGCGCAAAGCCTGCGGAAACAGCGCCCTTTCTGGCCTCGTGGAAACATGAGATTCGGAGGCAGGAGGGGCAGAGGCAAAGATCGCAGCAAGCCGCAGGTCGCGATCGGCAATGGCGGCTTCCGGTGTGCTTTCCAGGGCTTCCCCGGCCAAAAGCTCGAGGCTTCTCACCAGGCTTCGATTATCTGGCTTCATTTGCAGATGTGATCGTACGAGCACCCGCGCCGGCTCGGGCAAAGAACCGGCGACGTAATGGGCCATCAATGCGTCGATCGTATCGATCTGCTCGTGAACCATGTCGGTTTTGGTCACGCCCTGTTGCTACGCTCCGTTTCGTTTTGTCGTCATCCGTACGGGTAAAGTCAATCTTCGGATCACCACGCAACCGCCGGATGGCGGGCGATGCGCCTTTTCGGGCAGGGAAAGCGAAATTTTGTCGTGGCCGACAGAGGCATGGAATAGCATTTCTTGCCAACACAGCCTTGTGAAGGGAAAAGACCGTTCTTAAAGTAAGAGTTCGAAAGAGGCAGATTCCATGACCTTGCACCCCTCCGTCCTCGAAGCCATCGGCAATACGCCCCTGATCAAACTCAAGGGCGCCTCGGCGGCAACCGGCTGCACCATTCTCGGCAAGGCGGAGTTCCTGAACCCCGGCCAGTCGGTCAAGGACCGTGCCGCGCTCTACATCATCCGCGACGCCGAACGGAAGGGGCTGCTCCGGCCCGGCGGCGTCATCGTCGAAGGCACGGCCGGCAATACCGGCATCGGGCTAACGCTGGTCGCCAAGGCGCTCGGCTACCGAACCGTGATCGTCATCCCGGAAACGCAGAGCCAGGAAAAGAAGGACGCGCTGAAACTGCTCGGCGCCGAACTCGTCGAAGTGCCCGCCGTTCCCTACAAGAACCCGAACAACTATGTGAAGGTGTCCGGGCGGCTCGCCGAGCAGATGGCAAAGAGCGAGCCGAACGGGGCGATCTGGGCGAACCAGTTCGACAACGTCGCCAACCGGCAGGCGCATGTCGAAACGACCGCGCCGGAAATCTGGAACGACACCGACGGCAAGATCGACGGCTTTATTTGCTCCGTCGGTTCCGGCGGCACGCTGGCAGGTGTCGCTGCCGGCCTCAAAGCTTTCAAGGCCGACGTCAAGATCGGCATCGCCGATCCCGATGGTGCCGCTCTCTATGAATTCTACCAGAACGGCACGCTGAAATCCGAAGGTTCATCGATCACCGAGGGCATCGGCCAGGGCCGCATCACCGCCAACCTCGAGGGCTTCACGCCGGACTTTTCCTATCGGATCTCCGATGCCGAAGCCCTTCCCTATCTTTTCGATCTCGTCGAAAACGAGGGCCTGTGCCTCGGCGGCTCGACGGCGATCAACATTGCCGGCGCCGTCAATCTCGCCCGGGATCTCGGGCCCGGTCACACGGTGGTGACAATCCTCTGCGACTACGGCAACCGCTATCAGTCGAAGCTCTTCAATCCGGATTTCCTGAGGTCGAAGGGACTGCCCGTTCCGGGCTGGATGGCTAGGTCGTCCGACATACACGTTCCCTATGAACCCGTGTGAGACCCATGCCCGTCAATGCCCTCTACCGTGACGACTTCTATCTCTCGACATGCGAGGCGGTCGTCACCGCCGTTCACGACGACGGGGGCATCGAACTCGACCAGACCTGCTTCTATGCGGCATCGGGCGGCCAGCCCGGTGACACCGGTCAGCTTGAACGGGCCGACGGCAGCAAGATCGCGCTCGGCCAGACGAAACATGGCGCGAGCAAGGATATCATCATCCATGTGCCGCTCGACAATGCGCCACAGCCTGAGATCGGCGAGACGCTGGTGCTGCATGTCGATTGGCCGCGCCGCTACAGGCTGATGCGCATGCACACGGCTTGCCACCTGCTTTCCGTCGTCTGCTCCTATCCGATCACCGGGGCCGCGGTCGGCGAGGAGGAAAGCCGCATCGACTTCGACATGAGCGAGACGATCGACAAGGACGAGGTCACCGCCAGGCTGATGGAACTGGTCGGCCAGAACCATCCGGTCTACCTGCAATGGATCACCGACGACGAGCTTGCGGCCAATCCCGATATCGTCAAATCGAAGAACGTGCGCCCGCCGATCGGCCTCGGTCGTGTCAGCCTCGTCTGCATCGGCGAAAACTCCTCGATTGACAGCCAGCCCTGCGGCGGCACACATGTCTCGGAGACGCAGGAAGTCGGTCAGATCCATATCGCCAAGATCGAAAAGAAGGGCAAGGAGAACCGGCGCTTCCGCATCCGCTTCGGTGCGCCCGGCGAAGAAGCCTGACAAGGGAGATCCAAATGACTGAGAGCAAGAGCCGTTTCGTCGTCTCCGCCGACTGGCTGCAGGCCGAGCTCGGCAAACTGGATCTGCGTGTGCTGGACGCCTCCTTCTATCTGCCGGCGCAGAAACGCGATGCCGATGCCGAATATGCGGCCGGCCATATTCCCGGCGCCATCCGTTTCGACCAGGACAAGATCGCCGACCATTCGACGTCGCTGCCGCACACGATCCCCTCGCCCGATTATTTCGCCACTGAGGCCGGCCGGCTCGGCATCAACGAGAACGATCGCATCGTCGTCTATGACGGCATCGGCGTGTTCGCCTCGCCGCGCGTCTGGTGGCTGTTCCGGGTGATGGGGGCGAAGAACGTTTTTGTGCTCGACGGCGGTCTCGATGGCTGGAAGGCCGAGGGTCGTCCGCTTGAAACCACGGTGCCCGGCCATGCGCCGGCGGCCTTCACGCCGAACTTCGATGCGAGCCGCGTGGTGAGGCTCGATGCCATGCGCGACATCGTCTCGAGCGGCGCGATGCAGATCGCCGATGCCCGCAGCGCCGGCCGCTTCGCCGCCACCGAGCCTGAGCCGCGGGCCGGCATGCGCGCCGGCCATATGCCCGGCGCCCGCAGCCTGCCATCCGGCGTCTTTGCCAACCAGGGCCGGTTCAAATCATTGCCAGAACTCCGCCAGACGATCGAGGAGGCAGGCATCGATCTTTCGAAGCCGGTCGTCACCTCCTGCGGCTCGGGAATCACGGCGGCCATCATCACGCTGGCGCTGGAATCGCTCGGTCATCACGACAACAAGCTGTATGACGGTTCATGGAGCGAATGGGGCAGCCGTGACGATACGCCCGTTGTCACCGGTCCGCCAACACCGGTCAAAGCCTGACCGCCATGGGGAAAACACCCGCTTCGCTGAAAGCTCACATCACCCGTCTCGAAATGACGGCGGCGCCGAAAACCAGCATGCCGGTGCCGGTCAATATCCAGACGGCGATCATGCGTGCGCCCGGCATACCGCTGCCCTTCTACCGCTATCTCTACCGGCAGGTGGGCGCGCGCTGGCAATGGGTGGACCGGTTGCGCATGAGCGACGAGCAGCTTACCCAGACGCTGAACGACAAGCGCAACAATATCAGCGTCCTCTATGTGAACGGCGCCCCTGCCGGCTTCTATGAATATTTCTGCGAGGACGAGGATACGATCGAACTCTGCCATTTCGGCCTGATCGAACATGCGCTCGGCCTCGGCATCGGCAAATGGTTCCTGCTGCAGGCGCTCTATGCCATCTGGTCGCTCAATCCGAAGCGGGTCACCACCACCACCAACAATCTCGACCATCCGCGGGCGCTGCAGCTCTACCAGATGTACGGCTTCTCCCCGGTCTCGACCGGCACCGGCATCGTCCGGCCGCTGAGCGACAAGGAACTACTGGAGATCGCGCGGAAAGGCTGAGGGGTTGGTTTGCTTTTCCGGTGCATGTGCCTGTCAACCATCTCAGGTACACAGCTATGCGGTGAAATGCCCGCCTCTCCTCCTCATTCCTGTGCCTGTCACAGGAATCCAGCCACGGCGCGTCTGCGCGGTGAATGAAGCAATATCTCAAGGAAGAGTCTATGCGCCCAAGGACTTGCTTCACTCATTCCTGTGACAGGCACAGGAATGAGTGAGGAGAGGTGGAATTTCCCTCAAACGTTGATGAACTAGCATGCCTGGCGTGCCGCGGTGATCTCGACAGGCAACAGCATGCGCAAGAATCGGGTGGCTTGCGCGCTCGTTCGGGCGCATTTCATGGCAATTACAAAGGAGATCTGCCATGACCGCCATTCGTTTTGCCGCCATGCCGACTACCGATGCTAGAGCCCTCTGGAGCGGCGGCCGCGATGCCTATGACAGGCTGCCCGAGACAATGGTTTCCGATGGCCCGGGTCATCCCTGCCGCCATTGCCTGAGGAATATCGACGAAGGCGAGGAATTGCTGGTCTTCGCCTACCGGCCCTTTCCGGAGCTGCAGCCCTATGCCGAAACCGGGCCGATTTTCCTGCACAAGCAGCCTTGCCCACGTTATGCCGCCGAGGAAATCCTACCGCCGGTGCTGACGACCAGCCGTGACTTCATCGTGCGCGGCTACGGCGAAAACAACCGCATCGTCTACGGCACCGGCGCGGTGACCGATACCCCCGATATTCCGGCCTATGCGCAGACATTGCTGGCGCGGCCCGAAATTGCCTACGTGCATGTGCGCTCGGCCCGCAACAACTGCTTTCAATGCCGGATCGACAAGGTAAAGGCGCCGGCCCTTGTGGAGACCGGCGCCCTCGCCTAAACCTGGGTCAGATAACTTATGCTACGTTCAGCACACTCTCCGGCGCGAAGACCTCATAGCCGAGCGCTTCGGCGACCGGCTTGTTGGTGATGCGGCCCTTATGCACATTGAGGCCGTTTCTCAAGTGCTTGTCTTCGGCAATGGCGCGCAGGCCGCGATCGGCGAGCGCCAGGCCATGGACCAGTGTGGCGTTGTTCAGCGCGTGCGCCGACGTGACGGGCACAGCGCCCGGCATGTTGGCGACGCAATAATGCACCACGCCGTCGACTTCATAGGTCGGATCGGAATGGGTGGTCGGATGCGAGGTCTCGAAGCAACCGCCCTGGTCGATGGCGACGTCGACGATGACGGAGCCCTTCTTCATGCCGGACAGCATTTCGCGCGTGACGAGCTTCGGGGCAGCCGCCCCCGGAATGAGCACGGCGCCGATGATGAGATCGGCCGAAAAGACCTCCTCCTCCAATGCCTGGATGCTGGAATAACGGGTGTGCACACGGCCGGCAAAAATGTCGTCGAGCTGGCGAAGGCGCGGCAGCGACTTGTCGAGAATGCTGACATCGGCGCCGAGCCCGGCGGCCATCCTGGCGGCGTGCAGGCCGACAACGCCGCCGCCGATCACCGCGACCTTGGCCGGCAGCACGCCGGGTACGCCGCCGAGCAGGACGCCGAGGCCGCCATTGGCCTTCTGCAGCGCGGTCGCTCCCGCCTGGATCGACAGGCGTCCTGCCACTTCCGACATCGGCGCCAGCAGCGGCAAGCCACCGCGTTCGTCGGTCACCGTCTCATAGGCGACCGCGGTGACGCCGGAGGCGATCAGGCCCTTGGTCTGTTCGGGGTCGGGCGCCAGATGCAAGTAGGTGTAGAGAAGCTGACCGTCGCGAAGCTGCGCCCATTCGGCGGGCTGCGGCTCCTTCACCTTGACGATCATGTCGCACTTTTCGAAGATATCCTTGGCGGAGGCGGCGATCTTCGCGCCAGCCGCGGCGTAGGTGGCGTCATCGGCGCCGATACCGGCGCCCGCCTTGGTCTCTACCCAGATCTCGTGGCCGTGGGCGACGTATTCGCGCACCGAGGCCGGAGTCAGACCGACACGATATTCATGGTTCTTGATTTCCTTCGGGCAACCGACACGCATTGGCGTTCCTCTCATTTTGTTTCCGCAGCCGGGGATCTCCTCGCACGATGAATCCAACCACCAAGACAGCGAAATGTCCTTGCAAAGACGATTTGCGAAGAGGCGATTTTTCACGGATTATTGCGTCATCATCATTATTTTTCGAAAGTTCTTCGAATGACTGATCTCGACACCATCGATCTTGCGATTCTCAAGGTCCTGCAGGCCAATGCCCGCATCACCAACGCCGAACTTGCCGAAAAGATCGGCCTGTCGCCTTCGGCCTGTTCGCGCCGGCTCGACATCCTCGAAAGAAGCGGTGTCATCGGCGGCTATCATGCGCGGCTTTCGCACAAGGCGCTCGATTACAAGATGATCGCCATCGTGCATATCTCGCTCTCCGGCCAGTTCGCCAAAACGCTGGCGGAATTCGAAGCCGCTGTGAAGCTCTGCCCGAACGTGCTCGTCTGTTACCTGATGTCGGGCGAATACGACTATATCCTCAGGGTCGCCGCCCGCGATCTCGAGGATTACGAGCGCATCCATCGCGACTGGCTTTCGGCGCTTCCCCACGTGGTCAAGATCAATTCGAGCTTCGCGCTCAGAGAAATCATCGACAGGCCGAATGTGGGACTTTGAGGCCTTGCTTATTTGCCGAAACGCTGCCCAGACTTTCGGAGGGCGCGGACGTTCTCCCCTTTACGGCATATCATGACATCGAAGACCCACGGTTATATTTTTGTCCTGCTGGCAACCACCATCTTCTCTTTGCAGGATGCCATCTCGAAACATCTGGCGTCGACTTATCCGCCGATCTTCGTGACGATGATCCGCTACTGGGCCTTCGCGCTGTTCACGATCGTGCTCGCTTCGAAAATGCGGGGCGGCCTCCAGGCGACGGCCCGCACAAAACGCCCGCTTCTTCAGGTGTTGCGCGGCGTGCTGCTGGCCGTCCAGGTGGTTCTGGCCATCACCTGCTTTGCCGTGATCGGCCTTGCCCGCTCGCAAGCGATCTTTTCCGCGACGCCGATCCTGATCGCGCTGTTGTCGATGCCGATCCTCGGCGAGCGGGTCGGATGGCGACGGTGGACGGCGATCGGCGTCGGGCTTTGCGGGGTGCTGCTGATCCTGAAGCCGGAAGGCGAGTTTTTCGACGTGAAATTGCTTCTCGCCATTCTTTCCTGCTTCAACTTCGCCTTCTACGTCATCGCCACCCGTTTCGTCAGCCGCGACGATTCGTCGATGACCAGCTTCTTCTATACTGGCGTTATCGGCGGCATCACGATGACGCTCGTCGGCCCGTTCTACTGGAGCTGGATGTCGCCGGGCGACTGGGGCTGGATGGCGCTCGTCTGCATGACCAGCATTTCCAGCCACTATTTCCTGATCCGCGCCTACGATCTTCTCGATGCCGCCGCCGTCCAGCCGCTGACCTATCTATCCCTGGTCTACGCCTCGATCATCGGTGTGACGATCTATGACGAAACGCTCAGTCTCAACACGATCATCGGCTCGGTCATCGTCGTTGCCGCCGGCATCTTCACCATCTGGCGCGAACATGTGGTGGGGCGCAGGGCGGCGGCCGCCAACTGAAGTTTCACTGCAATTTTAGCCAAGACCCTAAAACCATTTCAATTTTCCGGCGCTATACTCCCCTCGCGTTTCATAGGGAGACAGCATGAGCAGCAACTTGAAAATCACGGCGCGGAAGGCCGATCGGAAGAATTGCCGCGTCTTCGGCAGCGTCAAATATCTGAACAGCGAAGTGGATGTGCGAATTCTCAACCTGTCGGTGACCGGCGCCGCCCTGGAGACGAAGACGCCGCTCCATGCCGCTTCCGGCAGCAAGGTGCGCATCGAAGCCGAAAACCTTGGACTGCTCGAAGGCATCATCCGCTGGAAGCACAATGGCCGCATCGGCATCCAGTTCGACGTGAATTCGAATGCGCGGGCGCAGATTTCCTCCTATTTCCGCTTTTTTCACAGGGAAATCCGGCCGGTACTGGCGGTGCGTCAACTAAGAGCCGTGACCAACGGCGACCGCCCGCCGCATTCGGCGACATTGACGCTGAAATCGTAGGACCGCATCGCTTTTGCGCCGAAGGAGCGGGCGACATCGTTCCGGCGGCTTGCTTCGGCGTCGGACTGGCGCCGCGGTCCTCTGTCGACGGCGGTGAGGCTATGACCACCCTAAACACGACCCCGCCGCCGATAGATTTTAGCCAGAGGGTTGTGCGATAAATTGCCTTTTAAAACCATTTCGCTTTCGCTGCCGATTGTTGTGACGTCCTGTCATTTTCGCAGTGTACTCCTCGCCAATTCGTCCTAATTCTGACGGGCCGGACGATTGCATGATCCCTATAGGAGAGTTTCCATGTCTTCCATTTTTGATGTCGGCGTCATGAGCCGCCGTTCCCTGCTCGGCGGTCTCGCCGCGACTTCCGCCCTGGTGCTGCTGCACCCTTTCAGCGCCCGTGCCAACGCCAACCAGGCGCATCTGCGGCTGATGGAAACGACCGACATTCACGTCAACGTCTTCCCTTATGACTATTACGCCGACAAGCCGAACGACACGATGGGCCTGTCGCGCACCGGAACGATCATCGACAATATCCGCGCAGAGGCCGTCAACTCGCTGCTGATCGACAATGGCGACGTGCTGCAGGGCAATCCGATGGGCGACTACATGGCCTATCAGCACGGCATGAAGGACGGCGACGTCCATCCCGTGATCAAGGCGATGAACACGCTCGGCTACACGGTCGGGACGCTCGGCAATCACGAGTTCAATTACGGCCTCGACTTCATGTTCACGGTCCTGTCCGGCGCGAACTTCCCCTTCGTCTGCGCCAACTTGACCAAGGGCCAGCTCGCCTCGGATCCCAAGCAGGACGATCTCTTCTTCAAACCCTACATCATTATCGAAAAGCAGATCAAAGACGGCGCCGGCAAGGAGAGCCCGGTGAAGATCGGCTTCATCGGCTTCGTGCCGCCGCAGATCATGCTCTGGGACATCAAGAACCTCGAAGGCAAGGCGCAGACCCGCGACATCGTCGAGGCCGCCAAGGCCTGGGTTCCCGCCATGAAGGAAGCCGGCGCCGATATCGTCATCGCGCTCTCCCATTCCGGCATCGACGGAGCAGCACCGTCCGAAAAGATGGAAAACGCCTCGCTGCATCTTGCCGCCGTCGAAGGGATCGACGCGATCTTCACCGGCCACCAGCATCTCGTCTTCCCCGGCCCGAAGAGCTGGGACGGCATCGCCAATGCCGATCCCGTCAAGGGCACACTGCACGGCAAGCCCGCCGTGATGGCCGGGTTCTGGGGTTCGCATCTCGGCCTCATCGACCTGCTGCTCGAAAAGGACGGCAACAGCTGGAAGATCGTCGATTTCACCTCGGAAGCACGGCCGATCTACCATCGCGACGACAAGAAGAAAGTAGTTGCCGACTACGCCGACAAGAAGGACGTGGTCGAAGCCGCCAAGGCCGAGCATGAGGCGACGCTCGCCTATGTCCGCACGCCGGTCGGCAAGACCTCCGCACCGCTCTATTCCTATTTCGCGCTGGTCGCCGACGATCCTTCAGTGCAGGTCGTCAGCCAAGCCCAGACCTGGTACATCAAGCAGATGCTCGCCGACACCGAGTTCAAGGATCTGCCGGTGCTTTCGGCCGCAGCTCCCTTTAAGGCCGGCGGCCGCGGCGGCGCCGACTACTATACCGATGTCCCGGCCGGCGATATCGCCATCAAGAACGTCGCCGACCTCTATCTTTATCCGAACACGGTGCAGGCTGTCGCGATCACCGGCGCCCAGGTGAAGAACTGGCTGGAGATGTCGGCCGGCATGTTCAATCACGTCGACGCCGGCGCGAAGGACGCGCCGCTGCTCAACGCCGACTTCCCGTCCTACAATTTCGACGTCATCGATGGGGTGACCTATCAGATCGACCTGTCGCAGCCGCCGAAATATGATCCGTCCGGCAAGGCGATCAATCCGCATGCCAACCGCATCCAGAATCTCGCCTTCGACGGCAAGCCGATCGATCCGGCCCAGAAGTTCGTCGTCGTCACCAACAATTACCGCGCCGGCGGCGGCGGCAGTTTCCCGGAGATCGCTGCCGACAAAGTGATCTTCCAGGCGCCGGACACCAACCGCGACGTCATCGTGCGCTACGTCCACGAGCGGGGCACGATCAATCCGTCGGCCGATGCGAACTGGACCTTCAAGCCGCTGCCGGGCACGACGGCGACCTTCGAAAGCGGCCCCAAGGCGAAGCAGTTCCTCGCTGCGGTCAAGAGCGTCAAGATCGAGGAGGCCGGCGACGGGGCCGACGGCTTCTCGAAGTTCAGGCTGGTGCTTTAGCAGCACTATCGACGAAGGCGCGCGGCACAGCGCCTTCGTCATTCGGCCGCGAGCGGCGGAGCTGGCTCACGCAGTTCCGCCATCTCTGCGTGGAAATCGGCCTGGTTCGGGCAATGGGAAAGCCGTGTGCGGAACGCCTCGATCATCCAGGCGGCGGCCGGCCCAGGCGGGTTGGCGAGCTGGCGCATCGAATAGATGGCGTATTCGCCCTGTTCGTAGGCATCCAGGTCGAGATGGACGAGCGCGCCGCTGCGGAGATCGTCGTGCATTATGGGCGCTGGAAGACCGCCCCAGCCGAGACCGGCCTTGATGAGCTGGTGCTTTGTCGCAATATCGCTGACGCGCCACGTCTTGTAGGACAGAACGTTGAAATCCCGCCCCCTCGTCCGGCCTGACGCGTCGGTGACGACGAGCTGCACCTCCTCGCGCACGTCGCCGAGCGTGAGCGGCCGGTCGATCGCGGCAAGCGGGTGGTCGGGCGCGGCGACGGGCAGCATGAAGGAATGGCCGATCCGTTCCGTGACCATCGAATCGTCCGGCTTGAGCACCGCGCCGCCGATGCCGATGGTCGCCTTGCCGCTCAGCACAAGATCCATGACCATTCCGAGTTCACCGACATTGAGGTTCAACGAAACGGTCGGGTATCTTTCGCGGAATTCGTGCAGCACATCCACCATAGCGCGGGAAGGCACCATGACGCTGATGGCGACGGAAACCTCGGCTTCGAGCCCTTCCTTCAGGCTTTTGACGCGCGCGCGCATGACCTGCAGGTCGCCCAGAATGCGGCGTGCATCCTCCAGCATCGCCTTGCCCGCCTCCGTCAACTTCGGTTGGCGCGCGCCGGAACGCTCGAAAAGCGGCATTTCAAGCTGCGCTTCCAGATTGGCAATCGTATAGCTGACGACCGACTGCGCCCGGTTCAGCGTCCGCGATGCGGCCGAAAAGCTGCCTGTTTCGGCAACGGTCAAAAACACCTGCAACTGGTCCAAAGTCGGGTTCGGAAGCATCTTCCATCCATTCCATCGATAATTTCGATCGACATTATCCCCGTTTTTTCGATAGCGGGCCAGACTTATTTTCCTCCTCGACACCGCGGCTCACCTCCCAACAACGAGCCGTCAAATTCAATTCGAAAGGAAATGCAGCATGTCGTCCATCCTTCTTCTGACGTCCAGCCCGCGCGCCGAGTCGCTCTCGACCCCGATCGCCGTCGATCTCGCCGAAAAGCTGAAGAACCAGAAGCCGGGCAGCGTTGTCGTTCGCCGCGACCTCGCAACCAACCCGCTGCCGCATATCGATGACCTGTTCACCGGCGCCATCCGCAAACCTGCGGAAGACCGTACCGCCGAAGAGATCGCCGCCGTCAAGACCTCCGACGAACTCGTCGCCGAACTGTTTGCCGCCGACACGATCGTCATCAGCACCGGCCTGATCAACTTCAATATCTACTCGTCGCTGAAGACCTGGATCGACAACGTCGCCCGCGCCGGCGTGACGTTCAAGTACACGGAAAGCGGCCCGGTCGGACTCGTCACAGGCAAGAAGGTCTATGTCGTTCTCGCCTCGGGTGGCGTCTACTCACAGGGTCCGGCCGCTCCCCTGAACCATGCCGTGCCGTACCTGAAGTCGGTTCTCGGCTTCCTCGGCATCACCGACATCGAAACCATCCATGTCGAGGGCCTGGCTTTCGGTCCGGAAGCTGCGGAAAAGGCCATCGAGGCCGCCAAGTCGCGCGTCGAGGAAATCGCTCTCGCCGCCTGATCGGCTCAATATTCCCTGGAACGGCCGGCCTTCGCCGGCCGTTCGTCATTTGTCGATACCGGCGACAAAAGCCCGGATGGTCTCCAGGATTTCGGCCGACAGAGCCTCGTCGGAGGAAATCCTGGCAAGACCGACGCCACCGGCCATCATCGCGAAGGCCATGATGGCCTTGCGCCGTCTTTCCCCTTCATCGGCTCCCGCGGCCTTGCTCGCCAACCCCGCGAAATTGCGCCTCAGTCCGTCCGTCGCGATCGCTCGCGCCTTCTCGCCGCTGCGCGATATATCGGAGGTCAGCGCTGCAAAAGGGCAGCCCTCGCCTGGATTGTCGCGGTGACAGTTGCTGACATAACGCTCGGCGATATCGGCAGCCGTCATCTCCGCCGGGTTGATCCCCTCGGCCTCCAGCTTGCGTCCCCATGAATCGAAAGCCGACTGGATCGCCTCGGCGACCAGATCGTCGCGGGAGGCGAAGTGCTTGTAAAAGCCGCCGACGGTCAGCCCGGCCTCCTTCATCAGGTCGGCAACGCCGATACCGTCGAGTCCCGCTTCGCGCAGACGCCTGGATGCGGTCTCGACGATCTTCTCATGCGTCTTCTGTTTTTCCAGCTGCGAACGCCCCATCGGTGCCTCTTGACTTATGTGGATTACACTCATAATCCTTATAGATAACGATCATAATCCATAGCGTTGTCATTTCCAAGAGGAGCATGAATCATGCGTCTAAGAAACAAGGTGGCCCTGATCACCGGCGGCAACAGCGGCATCGGTCTTGCCACCGCCAAGGCCTTCATCGATGAGGGCGCCAGGGTCGTGATTACCGGCCGCAATCCGGAAACGCTGGCCGCCGCCGAAAAGGCGCTTGGCGCCGGCACAGTGGCCCTGAGGCTCGACGTCACCGATGCCGTCGCCACCGAAAAGGCCTTTGCTGAAGCGGCCGGAACGGCCGGCAAGTTCGACATCGTCTTCGCCAATGCCGGCATCGGCGGGGCGACACCGCTCGGTGACACGTCGCCCGCGCAGTTCAACCAGATCATCAGCACCAATCTCACGGCGGTTTTCTTCACCGTGCAGGCGGCCCTGCCGCATCTTAACGACGGCGCTTCGGTCATTCTCAATGGTTCCGTGCACGCCGTGGTCGGGGCTCCCGGCTGGTCAGCCTATGCAGCGAGCAAGGCGGCGGTCCGTGCGATGACGCGCAATATGGCCTCCGAGCTTGCACCGCGCGGCATCCGCGTCAATCAGGTGACGCCCGGCGGCACGAAGACGCCGATCTGGTCGCCGATGGCACAGACGGAAGACGCGATGTCGGCACTCGAGGCCCGCCTCGGCGGCATGAGCCCGCTCGGCCGCATGAACGAAGCCGACGAAATCGCCAAGGCGGCGCTCTATCTGGCCTCGGATGACGCGTCCAACGTCACCGGTATCGAGATCACCGTCGATGGCGGCATGACGAGCGCGCCTGCGGGCGCCAAGATCTTTCGGGTCGCCTGAGCGAACGAAAGGCTGGGCAGTCGACCTTGCCCAGCATCGCTTAACCATTCCTGACGCGGTGGGTAATACGAAACAGGACGATTGCCAAATTGGCGGCGGCAAGCAACAGCGGGACATGGAGCATCGTCTGGATGCCGGAGGAGGCGATCAGGTTGCCGGCGATCAGCGGAAAGCCGAAGACGCCGATGAAATAGGACAGCGAGAACAAGAGCAGCGATTGCGGCATAAGGCCCATGGGCGCCTCGTTTGCCGCCAGGTCATGGATGACGGAATAGGTCAGTCCATAACCCAGTCCCAGCATGGCCGCGGCGCCGGCTTAGCCGAGTTTCACCACGCCGGAGCGGCCGACGACGCAGTTGCGGCCGCTCTTCTTTGCCGCGTAAAGCCGGCCGTCGGCAGCCGACAGCACCGTGGTGAAACTGGTGCCGTCCTCGTCGGCGGTCGCGACGCCGATGCTGACGGTGACCGGATTGTCATCCGGCGTCTTGACGCTGGTCGCGATCGTCCAGCGCAGACGCTCGGCAAGCAATAGTCCTTCCTCCTGGTTCGTGCCAGGGCAGACGGCGACGAACTCCTCGCCGCCGAAGCGGAAGATGCGGTCGCTGGAGCGCAGCGTCGTGCCGAGCCGGGCGGCGATCGACTTCAGCACCGCGTCACCCTGGAGATGACCGTAACCGTCATTGACGTCCTTGAAGTGATCGGCGTCAATAATGAGAACGGTCGCAGACAGCCCCTGCCGCAGCGCCTCGCGCAACATCACCGGCGCCTCCAGCTCCATGCGCGTGCGGTCATAGACGCCGGTCAGCATGTCGCGGCCGGTGCGCTCCAGAAGATCGTTGTAGCGCTCGCGGAATGTCAGATCGCCGAAGACGTCGCTGATGGAGCGCGCGGCGGCGTCGGCGCCGAGGCGGCGGATTCGATATTCATAGATCGCAAACATCGCCCCATAGAGGCAGACGGAGAGCATCTTCGCCTTCCAGCCGCCCCAGAATACGCGACCGGCACATCGAGGAAATAGTGCAGCGCGGCGAAGAAGCCGATCTGGTCGAAAGTCAGCAGCACGAAGCCGGAGATCATGAAACGCAGCACGACGCGCCTGCGGAAGAAATCGCCGAGTTTTTCGTAGAGCAGGATGATGCCGAGTGAATCGACATAGAGCAGCGCCGTGCCCCAGATCATCAGCCAGCCCATCTCCTTCAGAAAATCGACGTCGGGCGTATGGTTTAACGACAGCTGCAGCGGCTGGTGCAGTTGCAGTACCCAGGCTATGCCGACGGTGAGCAGGTTGCCGAGAAACAGGCCGTAGATCGGCTGGCGCACCGTCGCGGCATCCTCCCACAGGTATAGCATCAGGATCATCATCAGCTTGCCGGAGAAGAAGACGGATGAACCCGGCGACACATCCCCGAACGGCAGCGAGACGTAAAAGACCGCCGCCAGATAGGTTTCCATGAAATGCATGACGCCGAGCGCCGTCAGGAAGACCCCAAGACCGAGCCGATGGCGGAAGTGCAGAAGCGTCACCATCAGCACGAAATAGGCGACGGCTTCGACGACGAAGAGAACGAGGTTCAGCGCCTCCATTACGACACCTCGGCTACAGGCCGGCGTCGCGCCGACACGGCGATCGCGGCTGCGGATCCTTTGATCGATCGTCCGAAAAAGTCAAACACGAGGGCGCCCTGCAAATCCTCCAGGCCGCAGCTTTCACCGCAATCCTTTAAGATTGCGTGAGCGCGTTCTCATATTTGCGATGAACGCCCAAGTCATACGATTGAAAAGCAAGGAAATTTCTGTCCGGCGCGCCGGGTCGGAACGGATCGCGGCTTCAGACCTGGCGAAGCTTCTCGCCGTCGCCGAAGAGCGACGGGCCATGCTGGTCGATGATCTGGTGCGCCTTGCGCACCGTGCACTCGATCGCGTCGTCGGAGGAGGAGAAGAGATCGGCGCGGATGAAATTGCGCACCAGCACCTCGTCGCCGACCTTCTTTTCGATGCGGCCGGCCAGACGGTATTGGCTGCCTTCCTTGCGCGGTTCCGCATAGATCGTGCAATCGCCGTAAAGCTGCGGCTCGCCGGAGGGGCCTGCCGCCTCCGAAACGGCCTTGCCGCCGGAGAACATCGAAAAGAGATTTGAAAGGAACGAAGCCATGATCCGTCTCTAACACGGCGATATCGCGCTCGCCAAGTCAAATGATCAGACTGGCGAGGATCTCGTTTTCGGTTATATCCTCGTAACCCATGCCGGCGGCTTCGAAATTTGCGATCAGCCGGGCGAAATTCTCCGGCGCCTTGGTTTCGATGCCGATCAGGATCGAGCCGAAATTGCGCGCCGATTTCTTCAGATATTCGAAGCGGGCGATATCGTCGTCGGGGCCGAGCAGATTGAGGAAATCCCTGAGCGCGCCGGGGCGCTGGGCAAGCCTGAGGATGAAGTATTTCTTCAGCCCTGCGTAACGCATGGCTCTTTCCTTTACGTCGGGCAGGCGCTCGAAATCAAAATTGCCGCCGGAGACGACGGCAACGACGGTCTTGCCGCGGATCGCCTGCGCCTCCATCGCGGCGATCGCCGTCAGCGACAGGGCACCGGCCGGCTCCAGCACGACGCCCTCGACATTCAGCATCTCCTGAATGGTGACGCAGATGGCGTTCTCCGGCATCAGTTGCACTTGGCTTGCCGGGAAATCGCGCAGAGCCGCGAAATTCAGGTCGCCGATGCGGGCGACGGCGGCGCCGTCGACGAAGTTGTCGACCTTGGCAAGCGTCGTCACCTGGCCCGCCTCGATGCTGCGCCTGAGGCTCGGGGCGCCGGCGGGCTCGGCAAAGACAAAGGCCGATTTCGGCACGATGCCGTCGAGATAACCGGTAATGCCGGCGGCAAGCCCGCCGCCGCCGACCGGCAGCACGACGATGTCAGGCACCGTTCCATCAGGCAGCTGCTGCAGGATTTCGGCGGCGACGGTCGCCTGCCCCTCGATGATGTCGGCGTGATCGAAGGGCGGCACCATGACGCCGCCGATCGCCTCGACATGGTCACGCGCGGCCTGGTAGCACTGGTCGAAGAAATCGCCGAACAGCCGGATGGTGATGAATTCGGCGCCGAACATGCGGGTCTTGTCGATCTTCTGCTGCGGTGTCGTCACCGGCATGAAGACGACGCCCGGCACGCCGAAATGGCGGCAGACATAGGCGAAGCCCTGGGCGTGATTGCCGGCCGAGGCGCAGACGAAGGTCTTGCCTGAAGCATCCTGCCCGATCGCCTTGCGGAAGAAATTGAAGGCGCCGCGGATTTTGTAGGAGCGCACCGGCGACAGATCCTCGCGCTTCAGCCAGATATCGGCGCCGTAGCGGGCGGAGAGATGGTCATTGAGCTGCAGTGGCGTCGCCGGGAAAAGGCTGCGCATTGCCGCTTCGGCGCTTTCGACTTCAAGTCTTGTCACGGGCGTGGTCCATTCCTAAAGATTAACCGCCGCCGCTATGGCACAGGCCGGCCGGCAAAAGAAAGCCGGCTCCCGCCATTTCCGGTTCGCTGACCGAGCCGCTCATCTCCTGATGCCGGTTCCGGCCTCGGGAAGCGTTTCTTAAGCCAATCGCAAAATCGGCGGCAGATGAACTGATTTTAACTGTCAATGCAAAGGCCTGCCACTTATATGGAGCGATGATGATCGTCAAACTCGCAAGACCGCTCGCCTGGCTGCTGCTCGCCTTGATCCTCTTTGTCACGGTTTCGCCGATCGGGCTGAGACCGCATACGGTCACGAGCGTCGATACGGATCGCGGCGGCGCCTATGTTCTCCTCGGCCTCGCCTTCGCGCTCGCCTATCCCAGACAGTGGAAACTGGTGGCCATGCTGCTGATAACGGGGGCGGTCTCCATCGAATATCTGCAATACTTCACGCCGACCCGCCATCCGCGCCTGCATGACGCCGGCGTCAAGGCGATGGGCGCGGCCCTCGGGCTGCTGGCCGGCTGGGTGATCAACAGGTGGCGCGAGACCAGGGCGCCGCGCCCCGTTCCGCTCACAGAACGCTGACGATTACAGGGAACAGACCACAAGTAAGCCCGAAAATCCAATTCGGAATCTGTGCGGTTCGGAAGTGATAGAGTGTCCTTAGCGCGTCTTCTCCGACGCGCTAAGGACACTCTAGAAATCGGCCAGTTGCACGGCCCACAAGAACAGAGGGATTGCCGCCATTGCAGTCCCCAGAACAAGCGCAACACCGGCCTTGAAGATCCGGATGCGCCGAACCTTAGTCCCACTCCAATCGTAAACCATCGCCTTACTCCCACAAGACAACACTTACTCAACTGTCGCGGCGCAATGCTTGCACCGAAAATGCAGTTGTCAAGCGATAACTCGCCTCTATGCACAATATACATGCATGTTCAATGGAATTATGAAGGCGAGGCAAGCGGAGCATCTGCGCCGGGAGCGGAACGCCTAACGGGCTGATGTGGATGCGGGTAGATCGATTGCAGCTGGCGGGGCCGCCCATTATTGCGCGGAGAACCCGTCGAACCGATACAATTCCCATCCAAATCCGTCCTTCAGCAACAATGTCGACTTCGGCAGCATTCGGGAAATGGTTTCCTCCGCCAACACGAACTTGGCCGCGCCAATGCGGTCAGCCAATAATTCCTTTTTTCCGGTTACCCGGATGAAATAACGAATGTTGTTGCGCGTGATAAAGGCATCCACATCTCCTTCGGATTCAGGAAATATATAGGGCGGCAACAACCATCCCTTATCCCGTCCTCCGGTGTAGGCCGCCGCGTACAGAGTGCTACCCGTATCGAATGGCTGGAAAACGGTCCTCAAATCATTCGCCGCGACATAGCGGTAGATGACATAGCCTTCGCGCTGGGCGCCGAGAAAATCATCAAGCCCCTGCCGGCCGACCAGGACATTCATCACCCCCTGCTCCATCCAGGAATAGGGCTGGCCGCTGGGGCGGTAAACGAATTTAACGGCAGGAAGGCAGAAAACCACGAGAGTGACGGCGGCCACTCCAAACGCAAACAAATAGCCGCTGACAGCCCTATATCCTGCCAGCAGAGGTGCGGACATATCGAACACAAACCCGCCCGACTGAGCGGTTTTGCTCACGGCAATTTTCTCCGCGATCAGGCTCGCGCCGATATAGGCAGTCGAAAAATAAAGCAAATAAGCCGGCGTCGCCCATCGGATATGGTTGAACATGACGACATACCAGATGATGAACATCGCGGCAGTCGTTGCAACAAGCACGAATATCCGTCTCGGCGACGCGATTAAGCCGCCGATGATGAGGATGAGGGCGACGATCGCATAGAGCCTGCGATCCAGAAACCAATCATGCATGATGAAGAAAAAGTCGTGCCAGCCCTGGCGGGTTGTCAGATTGGTGACAAAAACCCGGTTTGCCGGATCGAAAGCGCGTCCGAGCTCAAGCGTATAGTCCACCATCCATTGATCCGAAAGCCCGGGATGTCCGAACATGAAAGGGTAGATGGGGTTGCCGAGCACGATGAGATTTTTGGCGTACCAATAGCCGGCTAGGGACAAAAAGGCGACAACGCAGGTCAGGAAAAGCGGTAATGGCAGCTTTCCGCGGCAGATCGAAGGCAACAGCGCCAAGCCGATCAACCCAACCATTTGAAGTTCCGTGTATTTGCCGCCGACGGCCCCGCCCAGGACGAGAGCACAGGAGACAAGCTCCGAAGGCCGTGAGGTTTCGAGGTACCGCCAAAGATAAAGGACGGCGGCAACCGAAAAACACGATCTTGGAAGGTCCGTGAGAGGAACCGCAGCCCCCGGTGTAAAAAAGGGCTGGAAGGCGATCAGGAAGCAGACCAGCAATGATCCGGCCGCCCGCCAGCGGTGCGCGCAGCTTACAAGCAACAGCAGGAATCCGAGGAAAATCGCCGCGTTGAGCAGACCCGCCGCGAGCCAATGATCGATGAACAGCAATGTGCAAGCGAAAAGCACATTGAAGAAAAGCGGTATGTTCCCGTAGAAATTACTGTCCATCTGCGGCGTCACAAACCCGCCGTGGGAAACGATGCTTTGTGCGAGCGGAATTTGAAAAGCCCAAACATCGGCTGATGCCGCGGGGAAAAGAGCGGTAACTGATATGACGCAGGCCAAACCGATAAATGCGAGGGCCGCCAGGAGAGGAAACGGATCGCCCTTGGCGATCGCCCGCACACCCGCCACCGCCAAAGCGCGCAAATCGGCGAGAATACCCAGCAGGTCATTTCGGCGCCAGATCACGAGAAGGGCGGCGATTGGCAGCACGACCTCCATGCGCAACAGATGCATCGCCCCAAGAACGGTTGCCAAACCACCGACGAGCGCAATTCCAGGCAAGATGCCGCTTAAGAGCAGGTCCGTGCCGTCACGAACAGGTGGATTGAGGCCGCGGTTCAACTGAAGCGCAAGGGCGCGATGAAAGATCAGGCCGAACAGCAAAATCGCTGCAACGACAAGCCAGGCGGCAAGGACGGTCATGGCCTGGCGCTCCTCCCACCTGATGCAGCGCCCCACTTCGCCGGCAGCATGGATGCGAACGCGCGAACCGTTTGACCGGCAACGGATCTCTGGACGGCGGACATCTGCCTGGACATAGCGAAATACTCAAAATTATGGGAGGTCTGCACGTCGATCCAACAGCTTTGTCATCTTGAAAATCGCGATAGCTTGTAAACCAACTGGCTGCAACCCGAGAAACGCTGTGAATTATGTCGCAATCAACACGCTCCTCATTGCAAGCGGCGCGGTTGACGATTGGGAGAGCGCTCGCCCTCAACCTATGCAATCGGAATTGGTGGCCGCTGCGGGAATCGAACCCGCACGGGCGTAGCCCGAGGCATTTTAAGTGCCTTCCGTCTACCAATTTCGGCAAGCGGCCTGCTTTTCAATCCATGTATGCGCGCGACTCAATGGATGCCACGCGCAATCGCCTATAACAGGCTTCTTATCGCACGAACAAGGCAAGCTTCCCAAGTACCCGTCCTTCGCGAAGGCGACCGCCAAGCCCCAGAAACTGCACATCTGCGAGGCGACCGTGCCGCTCACACTTTTCCGCATCATGCTCGAGTGTTTGCAAAGCCGCCGAAGGGCGCTACCTATTGACCAGCCTCACATCACGGAACACCCAATGAGCCATGACACCGTCGTCACCGCCGCCATGCTCGCCATCGGCGACGAACTGCTTTCCGGCCGCACCAAAGATAGGAATATCGGCCATCTCGCCGACCTGCTCACCCTTTCCGGCATCGATCTCAAGGAGGTGCGCATCGTCGCCGACGACGAAGAGGCGATCGTCGAGGCGCTGAATGCGCTTCGCGCTCGATATGACTATGTCTTCACCTCGGGCGGCATCGGGCCGACGCATGATGACATCACCGCCGATGCGATCGCCAAGGCGTTCGGCCTGCCCTGCGAATATGACGAAGCGGCGATGACGCTGCTGGCCGAGATGTACCGGCGCCGCGAGATGGAATTCACCGAGGCGCGCCAGCGCATGGCGCGCATGCCGCGCGGGGCGGCCCATATCGCCAATCCGGTCTCGACCGCGCCGGGCTTCATCATCGGCAATGTCTATGTCATGGCCGGCGTGCCGCAGGTTTTTCAGGCGATGGTCGACAATGTGCTGCCGACGCTTCGAACCGGCACGCCGGTGCTGTCGCTCGCCATCGCCTGCCCTTACGGCGAAGGCGATATCGGCACGCCGCTTGCCGCGATTCAGAAAGCCCATCCGGACACCAGCATCGGTTCCTACCCGCGCTATATCGGCCAGAAATTCTCGACCGAGATCGTCGTGCGCGGCCGCGCGCAGGCGGCGATCGATGCGGCCGGCGCCGAGGTGCATGCGATGATCGACGCCATCCGCCGGAAAAAGGAGGTCACTGAGAACCATTCCGCCGAGGCGTGAGGACAGTACGGGAACTGGCCATCCTTGATATCGGTCAAGGAACAGCAGAGAGGTCCGGTGCATTCCTTCCCTCGCGCCAGCCGTTTCAGCGCAAGGAGAATTGATATGTCTTACAAAACCATTCTCGCCATTCTCGATACGAGAGACAATAGCGCCGCCGTTGCCGATTTCGCCTTTGCCATTGCCGCCGAAAACGGCGCTCATGTGATCGGACTGCACGCCGAAAACATCTCCGCCGTGCCGCTGGTGGCGCCGATGGAAATTCCTGATCCCGTCGCCGTGCAGGCGCTGCAGGACATGGCGCATGGCGAAACGACCGCCGTCGAGGCCATATTCCGCGCCAAAGCGCAGGCCGCCGGCACCTCCTCCGAATGGCGCAGCTTTGCCACATCGACCGGCTACGGTTCCGCACCGCTGATCGACAGCGCGCGCAGCGCCGATCTGTTGATTGCGTCACAAGCCGATCCGGCCAACCCATCCGACAGCCATGTCGATCTCGACAGTTTCCTCTTCGAAACCGGCCGGCCGGTGCTGATGATCCCCTATATCATCCGCCAGCCGAAGCCGATCAAACGTGTGCTGATCGCCTGGAACGGCTCCAAGGAGGCGGCGCGCGCAACCTTCGACGCGCTGCCGTTCCTGAAGGCGGCCGAGGCCGTGGAGATCTTTTCGGTTGATCCGGCCGAGATGGCGCCGCAATCATCGATGATCCCAGGCGCCGAGATCGCCGCGACACTTGCCCGCCACGGCGTGAAGACGACGCTTTCGACGGCCCGTAGTGTTGATAAGAACACCTCGCATGTCATCGAGAACCGGCTTTCCGACGACAGCATCGATCTCCTCGTCATGGGCGCCTATGCCCATTCCTGGCTCTGGCAGATGATCTTCGGTGGCACGACGAGGACCTTGCTGCAATCGATGACGGCGCTGACGCTTCTGTCGCGTTGATCCTCTTGCCAGAATAGTTGGCCGCTCTTGCGTTTTGCCGGCAAATCCCGCTAATTGCGGCGACCGATGAGGGCTTCGAGCCTCGGCCGATCTCGCGCAGTTCCGGCTCGCGCGATTTCTTGTTTTGCCGATCGCCGCCGCAAGCCCGTCCGGTCGCCGGCAAACGGCGTGTCATCTCTATCATGCCGCGGAGCAGCCCCGATGTCCCTTCCCGATAAAGCCTTTCCCGTTTCCTGGGATCAGTTCCACCGCGATGCGCGCGCCCTTGCCTGGCGGCTTGCCGGCCTCGACCAGACGTTCAAGGCGATCGTCTGCATCACCCGCGGCGGCCTCGTTCCGGCCGCGATCATCTCGCGCGAACTGAACATCCGCCTGATCGAAACCGTCTGCATCGCCTCCTATCATGACTATGCCAACCAGGGTGACATGGTGCTGCTCAAGGGAATTGCGCCCGAGCTTGCGGAAAACGGCGGCGAAGGCGTGCTGGTCGTCGACGACCTCACCGATACCGGCAAGACCGCCGCACAGGTGCGCACCATGCTGCCGAAGGCGCATTTCGCCTGCGTCTACGCCAAGCCGAAGGGCGTGCCGACCGTCGACACCTTCGTCACCGAGGTGAGCCAGGATACCTGGATCTATTTCCCCTGGGATATGGGCTTCACCTATCAGGAGCCGATCGCCAAGGGGGCGCGCTGACCGCCACCCATCGGAGCGCGCCGGCATCCTCGCCGGCGCAGTTCGACAGCCCGATTTTTCCGGCGAATCGCCATGCGCATTTGCGCCGGAAATGCCATCACAAGATTTGCCGCAGGACGCTTTTTTGTGGTTCCGGCATTTTCCTTAGCCGGCAGCGCCCGCAAGCCATTGTAATTTCAGCGTTCCCCGGCTTTCCCCAATCTCCACAGGCGCATCCACAAGATGTTGTGGTTAGCAATCAATTAAAACCCAGCCCTTGACGGAATCACCCGTTTCAAACTTACTGTCCCTGATGTTGCGGCGGCGACAGGACCGGAGGTAACGAGACCGGTTCCCTATTGAAAATTAGGACGCGGAATCAGGGTGATGTGCCGGGAACGGTGTCAGGCCTAACAGGATCTCTGCGCGATTTTCGGCCTCCAAAAAAAGTGACGTCGGGACTGGCGATAATAAGCTGTTAATACTATATTTAGCGTTTGCAGCCACCATCACCACAAGATACAGGAAGGACATCTCCGGATGACACCCCTGTGACAATACGGAAACGAGACTGGCTGCACGACGACAATGTGCCGCCGGATAGGAATTTTGCGCCCCGGTCGTGGGGACCGGGCGCCAACACGAGGTCAAGACCATGCGCATCGAACGTCGTTTCACGAAGGCCGGCCAAGGCGCCTATGCGGATATCGAATTCCGCAAGGCGACCAGCGAGATCAAGAACCCCGACGGTTCGATCGTGTTCCGCCTCGAGAATATCGACGTCCCCGCCCAATTCTCCCAGGTCGCGACCGACGTTCTGGCGCAGAAATATTTCCGCAAGGCCGGCGTCCCCACCCGGCTGAAGAAGGTCGAGGAAAACGACGTTCCTTCCTTCCTGTGGCGCTCCGTTCCCGACGATGCCGCGCTGAAGACCCTGCCGAAGGATGAGCAGACCGGCTCCGAAATCGATGCGCGCCAGGTCTTCGACCGCCTCGCCGGCACCTGGACCTATTGGGGCTGGAAGGGTGGCTATTTCTCTTCGGAAGAAGATGCGGCGGCCTTCAAGGACGAGCTTGCCTATATGCTCGCCACCCAGCGCGTCGCGCCGAACTCGCCGCAATGGTTCAACACCGGCCTGCACTGGGCCTACGGCATCGACGGCCCCGGCCAGGGCCATTTCTACGTCGACCCCTTCACCGGCAAGCTGACCAAGTCCAAGTCGGCCTACGAACACCCGCAGCCGCATGCCTGCTTCATCCAGTCGGTCGAAGATGATCTCGTCAACGAAGGCGGCATCATGGATCTCTGGGTGCGTGAGGCGCGCCTGTTCAAATACGGCTCCGGCACCGGCTCCAACTTCTCGATGCTGCGCGGCGAAGGCGAAAAGCTTTCCGGCGGCGGCCGCTCCTCCGGCCTGATGAGCTTCCTGAAGATCGGCGACCGCGCCGCCGGCGCCATCAAGTCGGGGGGCACGACGCGCCGCGCCGCCAAGATGGTGGTCGTCGATATCGACCATCCCGATATCGAGGAATACATCAACTGGAAGGTCAAGGAGGAGCAGAAGGTCGCGGCCCTCGTCACCGGCTCGAAGATCGTCGCCAAACATCTGAAGGCGATCATGAAGGCCTGCTTCAACTGCGAAGGCGGCGACAACGGCGATTGCTTCGATCCGGCGAAGAACCCTGCCCTGAAGCGCGAAATCCGCGCCGCCAAGAAGGACCAGGTTCCGGAGAATTACGTCCAGCGCGTCATCCAGTTCGCCCGCCAGGGCTACAAGGATCTTCAATTCAAGACCTACGACACGGATTGGGATTCGGAAGCCTACCTGACGGTTTCCGGCCAGAACTCCAACAACTCGGTCTCGATCAAGGATGACTTCCTGCGCGCTGTCGAAAATGACGGCGAATGGAACCTGACCGCCCGCAAGGACGGCCGGGTGATGAAGACGCTGAAGGCGCGCGATCTCTGGGAAACGATTTCCTACGCCGCCTGGGCTTCGGCAGATCCGGGCATCCACTTCAACACGACGATGAACGACTGGCACACCTCGCCGGCCGGCGGTCCGATCCGCGGCTCGAACCCGTGCTCGGAATACATGTTCCTCGACGACACTGCCTGCAACCTTGCCTCGCTGAACCTCCTGCAGTTCAAGGATAAGGCCACCAAGCGCATCAATATCGCCGATTACGAACACGCCGTTCGCCTGTGGACCGTGGTGCTCGAAGTCTCGGTGATGATGGCGCAGTTCCCGTCGAAGCGCATTGCCGAACTGTCCTACGAATACCGCACGCTCGGCCTCGGCTACGCCAATATCGGCGGCCTCTTGATGTCGTCGGGCATTCCCTACGATTCGGCCGAAGCCCGTGCGATCGCCGGTTCGCTGACCGCGATCATGACCGGGATCTGCTATGCGACCTCGGCCGAAATGGCGGCCGAACTCGGGCCGTTCCCGAATTTCGCGCCGAACCGCGAAAGCATGCTGCGGGTCATCCGCAACCATCGCCGCGCCGCTTATGGCGAAACGTCGGGCTATGAGGCGCTGTCGATCGACCCGGTCGCGCTGATCCATTCGGAAAACCCGGACCAGGATCTCGCCGCCCATGCCAAATCGGCCTGGGACAAGGCGCTCGAGCTCGGCGAACAGCATGGCTACCGCAACGCCCAGGTCTCGGTCATCGCGCCGACAGGCACGATCGGTCTCGTCATGGATTGCGACACGACGGGCATCGAGCCCGACTTCGCCCTCGTCAAGTTCAAGAAGCTCGCCGGCGGCGGCTATTTCAAGATCATCAACCGCGCCGTGCCGGACGCGCTGCGCACGCTCGGCTATTCCGAGAGCCAGATCGCCGAGATCGAGGCCTATGCCGTCGGCCACGGCAACCTGAACCAGGCGCCGGCGATCAATCCGTCGACGCTGAAGACCAAGGGCTTCACCGACGAGAAGGTGGAAGCCGTCAACGCGGCGCTGAAGAGCGCCTTCGACATCAAGTTCGTCTTCAACCAGTGGACGCTCGGTGCCGACTTCCTGAAGGAGACACTGAAGGTTTCCGACGAGCAGCTCTCCGACATGAGCTTCAGCCTGCTCGACCATATCGGCTTCTCGAAGAAGGACATCGAAGCCGCCAACATCCATGTCTGCGGCGCGATGACGCTGGAAGGCGCGCCCTTCCTCAAGGCCGAGCACCTGCCGGTCTTCGATTGCGCCAATCCCTGCGGCAAGATCGGCAAGCGTTACCTCTCGGTGGAAAGCCATATCCGCATTATGGCGGCCGCCCAGCCCTTCATCTCGGGCGCGATTTCCAAGACGATCAACATGCCGAACGACGCCACTGTCGAGGATTGCAAGAACGCCTACCTCTTGTCCTGGAAGCTCGGCCTCAAGGCCAACGCGCTCTATCGCGACGGCTCGAAGCTGTCGCAGCCGCTCAATGCCTCGCTGATCGAAGACGAGGAGGACGAGGACGCGCTGGAGGAACTGCTGCAGGCCCCGGTCGCCGCCCAGGCCGTCACCATCACCGAGAAGATCATCGAGCGAGTGATCGAACGTGTCTCGCGCGAACGCGAGAAGCTGCCGAACCGCCGCCAGGGTTATACCCAGAAGGCCGCCGTCGGCGGACACAAAGTCTATCTCCGCACCGGTGAATTCGGCGACGGCCGGCTCGGCGAGATCTTCATCGACATGCACAAGGAAGGTGCTGCCTTCCGGGCGATGATGAACAATTTCGCCATCGCCATCTCGCTCGGCCTGCAATATGGCGTGCCGCTCGAGGAATATGTAGAGGCCTTCACCTTCACCAAGTTCGAGCCGGCCGGCATGGTCATCGGCAACGACGCGATCAAGAACGCCACCTCGATCCTCGACTATGTCTTCCGCGAGCTTGCCGTCTCCTATCTCGGCCGGCACGACCTCGCCCATGTCGATACGTCGGATTTCTCCAACACCGCACTCGGCAAGGGCATCCAGGAAGGCAAGACCAACCTGCTGTCGACCGGCTGGACCCGCGGCTACAAGCCGACGCTCGTCTCCGGCACCGGCGGCGAGCGCCAGGCGGGCGAACCCAAGGGTGCGGCCACCGCAGCCCCTGCCCGCGCCGCATCCACCGGCACCGTGACCGCCTTTGCCGGAAGTGCTGCCCGCAAGCTGGAGCCGACCGCCGCCATCTCCACCTCCGAAATCGTCGCCTTCAAGCGCGATTATGAGGAGCGCGCCAAGGAATTGGCCGAAGAGATCGCCGAAGAGGTGATGGAAGAAATCACCAGCGACGCCACCGCCCTCTTCTCCGACAAGGCGGCAGCCGATGCGGCCACGGCCAAGACCGAAGCCAAGAAGGTGGAAGCCGAACGCCGCCAGCGCTCGATCATGCAGGGCTATACCGGCAACATGTGCTCGGAGTGCCAGAACTTCACGATGGTGCGGAACGGGACCTGCGAGAAGTGCGACACGTGCGGGGCTACGAGCGGGTGCAGCTGAGAGGGCCTAAGTAGCGCTCATTCGCAATCATCGCGTTTGAACTCTGACAGCCGACGTTGAGTTGAAGGCCGAGAAAGCCGGGCTGCCACGCCCGGCTTTGTCGTTCACGGCGACCCGTTAGCCGTTGGTCGCGGCCCGGAAGTCACAAAGGCAGGACGTCGAACAGCCGCTTGCTTGCGCTAGCCGCCCAAGATGGCTTTACGCTCCCGGCCGCCAGTGGCGGCCCAGACGATGGAGCCAGCGGCGATGGGTAAAACCGGTTGAGCATCGCGTCGCAGACATAGTGTCCCCAATTCGCCAAGCGCTCCGTCTCTCTCGCGCCGAGGAAATGAAGATAAGTGCCGACGTCGGCGGGAACGACCGACGACGGCGGCAGCGTGTAAGAAGCATAGGGCGCGAGTTCGGCGTCCCTGCTGTCGATCGACCAATAGACGCCGTGCGTTCTTGCGCGCAGAGCCGATTTCGAGGGAGCATCGAGGCCGAGCAGATCAGCCCCTTTTGCGGCCTTGAAGCCGCCGATCAGGTCCCGCCGCCTCAGCGCCCTCACCTGATTGTCCGCCGTGTCGAGCACCCGCTTGAGCTGGCTGAAGTAGTTCCAATATCCGCGGGTGGAGGAACGCCACGGCGCGCCGGCATCGCTGACGAGCAGGCAGTCGCAACGTTTCAGCGCCGGCTCGATGCCGTGATTGTCGTAAACGCCGCCATCGCTCAATATTGCCCTGCCCGGAGCGACAGGTTCACCGACCGTCTCATCGAGCTTTTCTCTCTTCCATGAAAACTGCGACAGGTCCAATCGCAGCGGTGACAGCACGGGCGGGAATGCGGCCGCGGCGGCAACTGCGGTCGCAAGCGGAAGCGCCGGACGAGAGGCCGATCCGGTAATCCGCGATATAGCGATTGGACATGCGGAAGAGCGAACCGGTGCTGAGATTGCTGGCGCAGAAAACGAACCAGGGCGATCCCGGCAGTTCTTTCAGGCTTGGCGACTTTCCGTCGAACAGATGTCGCTCGTAGAGTTTGGCGGCTTCCTCCGCCGCACTCGAGAAGGGATTGAACACGCCCTTCAGGAAGCTCGGCCCATCCGCAAAGACCTGGCTGAAGGCCAGAATGCGATCCAAATACTCGACTTTGAAATTGACAGCGACCCCGTTCTGAAAGACAAGCCGCGGCCACACATAGGCAAGCACGCCGGAGGCGATCGATCCGCCCGATACCGAAGAGATCATATCGAGCTTCGCCAGAAGACCGGCCTCGTTCAGCCTTGCAAGCGATCCCGCATGGAACAGCATGGCCCGATAGCCGCCGCCCGAAAGGCAGAGGCCGAGTTGATAACGCTCCGCCGGCTTCTCGGGTTCGTCGGATCCAGACAAGACGCTGTTCTCCTCGGGATGCTCGTCTTCTGACTGTCGTATCACGTTAACAAGGGTGGCGACATTCGCTGTATATCACATCGAGACCCGAGCGAAGGAATGTCATAGCGGATTTGCCAAGAGATTGGCGTCCGGCCTCCTTCACTTCGATCCACAGGCCGAGCCCTCTGCGGGGTTGCATGATCAGTCTTGCAAAACATCCCTCGCGATGTTCAATAGCGCGAGCGAAGGCGGGGGAAACGATGCGTTACATCGTGGCTGGGTTGTTGTTTCTATGCGCATTTTCTCTGTCCGCAGCGGAGATCACGCGAGAGACACGGACCTGATCTCGGTCACGGGCGTCTTAAACGGAGGTGACGAAATCGTTTTCAGAAACGTGGCCGCGGCCCCCAACAAGGCGCTGGTATTTCTAAACAGCGAGGGCGGGGATCTCAAAGCCGGCATTGAGATCGCACGCGCGATCCGTCTTCGTTTCGTACGAATACGTCACTCGTGATGGACGGCGCTGTCAGGGCCGGGCCGATGTCCAGACCACGCTGGTCTCGAAGATCACGGCACTGGACGGCTGTTAAGCAATAGCTTTCGCATGACCACAGTCGCCGCAGATGATGGCCTCGCCCTGAGGCAAGCTGCCACCATGTCGCCTGCTCCGAGGCATTTGACCAGCGAGGCACTTCGTGACTTCTATCTATGACAATCACGCCCTCGACCTGACGAGCGATCCCGATTTCTTCTCCCTGCTCACCGGCAGCTACGTGCGCATCGTCGGCCGTCCTCTTGTCCAGGACGGACAGGGGCCGGGCTGGCTTTACAACTCTGCTCCTTTCGTGGTCCTCGCGCACAATACCGAGCCCGATCCGCGCTTCATCTACGCGAACAGGACGGCGCAGAGCTGCTTCGAATATAGCTGGGACGAATTCATCACGCTGCCGTCGCGGCTTTCGGCCGAGCCGCCGGATCGCGCCGAGCGTCAGCGGCTGCTGGATAGCGTGACCCGCGATGGTTTTGTCGAGAATGGCCGCGGCCTCAGGATAGCGAAATCTGGGCGGCGTTTCTGGATCGAGAACGTGACCGTCTGGCAGCTTATCGACGAAAGCGGCAAACGGTTGGGTCAGGCTGCGATATTCACTTCGTGGCGGGACGCGTAGGCTCGCCGGCCAGCAGCCTGGCCTCAGCCTGCTGCGTTCCTGCCCGGCGATGAGGCTTCGGCCGCGCGGTCAGGATGCGCCGCCTGGAAGGCCGGCATTGCGGCGCACCTGGCGTCGATCGCGACGATGCGCTTGAAATCCGTGAGATCGACGCCCCAGCGGCGGGCGTTATAAACTTGCGGGACAAGGCAGAGGTCCGCCATTGTCGGCGTATCGCCGAAGCAGAAGGCTCCGCCGGATTCGGCGATCATCGCTTCCAGTTTGCCAAGTCCGTCGGCGATGAAATGCTTCATCCATTCCTCGCGGGCATCCGCCTTCTCGGTCAGGGTCATGACATGCGACACGACGTGCATGTTGCAGATCGGATGGATGTCCATGGCGACCGCATAGGCAAGCGCGCGCACATGCTGGCGATCGGCACTGTCCGACGGCAGCAATCCGCATTCCGGCCGCAGCTCGGCCAGATATTCGATGATCGCCAGCGACTGCGTCAGCGGCCCTCCATCGATCACCAGCGTCGGCACCAGCCCCTGCGGGTTGAGCGCGAGATAGTCCGGCTTCCTGTGCGCCCCCTCCAAGAGGTTGACCGGCACCGTCCTGTAGTCGATCCCAAGCAGGTTGAGGGCGATGCGGACGCGGTAGCTCGCCGACGATCTCCAGTAGTCGTAAAGAACGACCTCGCTCATTGCGGTCCCGCTCCTCCATAGCGTTCGACGGTCTGCTCGATCGCCCCGAAGATCGAATGGCCGGCACGGTCCTTCATCTCGATGCGGACCTGGTCGCCGAACTGCATGAAGGGGGTCTTCGGCGAGCCGCTTTCGATCGTCTCGATCATCCGGATTTCGGCGATGCAGGAATAGCCGTCGCCGCCGTCTTCGACCGGCCTGCCCGGGCCGCCGTCCCGCTTGTTGGAAACCGTTCCCGAGCCGATGATCGTCCCGGCCGCGAGATGGCGGGTTTTGGCGGCATGGGCGATCAGCTGGCCGAAATCGAAGGTCATGTCGATGCCGGCATTGGCCTTGCCGAAAGCCTTGCCGTTCAGGCTGACGAGCAGCGGCAGATGCAGCCTGCCGCCATCCCAGGCGTCGCCGAGTTCGTCTGGCGTCACCGCGACTGGGGAAAATGCCGAGGCCGGCTTGGACTGGAAGAAACCGAACCCCTTGGCGAGTTCTTCGGGGATCAGGCCGCGCAGCGACACGTCGTTGACGAGCATCACCAGGCGGATGGCGTCGCGCGCCACCTGCGGGTCCGATCCCATGGCGACGTCGCCGGTAATGACGGCGACCTCCCCTTCCATGTCGATCCCATAAGCGGCGTCGGCCATCACGATCGGGTCGCGCGGCGCGAGGAAACCGTCCGAGCCGCCCTGGTACATCAAGGGATCGGTCCAGAAGCTTGCCGGCATCTCGGCGCCGCGGGCCTTGCGCACCAGTTCGACATGGTTGACGTAAGCGGAACCGTCGGCCCATTGATAGGCCCGCGGCAAAGGTGACGTTGCGTCATGTTCGTGGAACCGGATCGTCGGCTGGGCGCCGGTCTCGATGCCTTCGGCAATCAGCTGAAGGCGCGGCGCGACATGCTCCCAGTCGTCGAGGGCCGCCTGCAGGGTTCGGGCGATGTGGCCGACTTCCGAGCAGCGGGTCAGGTCGCGGGAAACGACGACGAGGCGGCCGTCCCGGGTGGAATCCTTCAATGTCGCAAGTTTCATGTTCCAATTCCGATGTTATCACTTGATACCGGGGGTTCCGTCGAACTTGCGCTCCAGGCCGTCCCAGCACTCGAGATAATCGTCCTGCAGCGTTTCCAGCTCGGCGGCGTATTTCGTCAGTTGCTGCGGGTATCGGGTCTCGAACATGAAGGCCATGGTGTGATCGAGCTTCACCGGCTTGAGCTCGACATTGGCTGCCTTTTCGAAGGCGAGCGCATCCGGACCGTGCGGCAGCATCATATTGTGCAGGCTCATGCCACCCGGCACGAAACCCTCTTCCTTGGCGTCATACTGTCCATGGATCAGACCCATGAATTCGCTCATGATGTTGCGGTGATACCAGGGCGGGCGGAATGTATGCTCGGCCACCAGCCAGCGCGGCGGAAAGATCACGAAATCGACATTGGCGGTTCCGGCATCCTCGGTCGGCGCGGTCAGTACCGAAAAGATCGACGGATCGGGATGATCGAAGAGGATGGCGCCGACCGGAGAAAATGTCCTGAGATCGTATTTGAACGGGGCATAATTGCCGTGCCAGGCCACCACATCGAGCGGCGAATGGCCGATCTCCGTGACATAGAATTTTCCGCACCATTTCACATGGACGCGGCACGGCGTTTCCTTGTCCTCGAAAGCGGCGACGGGCGTCTTGAAGTCGCGCGGGTTCGCCAGGCAGTTGGCGCCGATCGGGCCGCGCTCCGGCAGCGTGAATTTGGCACCGTAGTTCTCGCATATATAACCACGCCAGGCCGGCTGCTCGCCTGATGTGAGGATCTTGAACATCATGCCGCGCGGGATGAGGCATATTTCCGCAGGCTCGACATCCATGATGCCCATTTCGGTGAACACGCGGAGGGCGCCGAGCTGCGGCACGATCAGCAGTTCGCCATCGGCGTTGAAGAAATAGTCATCGACCATGTCCTCGTTGAAGACATAGGCGTGAGCCGACATGCCCACCTGGGTCGTGGCGTCGCCGGCCGTCGTGATCGTCCGCACCCCTTCCAGAAAATTCAGTCTTTCCTCGGGCGCAGGGATAGGGTCCCAGCGAAGCTGGCCGAGAGGCAGCGAATGCTCGTCGAGGCAGGGCGCGGTCTTCCAGAGCGGATAGGAGGCGTTCGAGAAGCGGCGCGTGTGGCGCACGCTCGGGCGAATGCGATAAAGCCAGGACCTTTCGTTCGTCCCGCGCGGCGCGGTAAACGGCGAGCCGGAAAGCTGCTCGGCATAAAGACCGTAATTGCATTTCTGCGGGCTGTTCTGGCCCTGCGGCAAAGCGCCGGGAAGCGACTCGGTTTCGAAGTCGTTGCCGAAGCCCGGCATATATTTCACTTCGTCTGCCACTGCTGCTTCACCGCCGGAAGCCTGGATCGATGTCTGGTCCATTGCTCAACTCCTCCCTCAATCCTCCAGCGCCGCGCCTCTTTCGGAGGCGCGGCGCCGCAGAGTTTACTCCGCTGCGGTCCCGATGACACCACGCTTGATCTGATCGGCCTCGATCGACTCGAAGAGAGCGCGGAAATTGCCTTCGCCGAACCCCTCGTCACCCTTGCGCTGGATGAATTCGAAGAAGATCGGGCCGATGACGGTTTTCGAGAAGATCTGCAGCAGGATTTTCGTCATGCCGCCATTCACCACACCTTCGCCGTCGATGAGGATGCCGTGCTTCTTCATGCGCTCGATGGGTTCGCTGTGGCCGTTCACACGTTCATAAGACATGTCGTAATAGGTCTCCGGCGGACCCGGCATGAAGCGCAGCCCGTTGTCGGCAAGCCGGTCGGTGGCCCCATAAATATCCTCGGTGCCGACGGCGATGTGCTGGATGCCCTCGCCGCGGTACTTCTTCAGATATTCCTCGATCTGGCTGGTGTCGTCCTTCGATTCATTCAGCGGAATGCGGATCTTGCCGCAGGGCGAGGTGATGGCGCGGCTGACCAGACCGGTGATGCGGCCATCTATATCGAAGAAGTGGATCTGCTTGAAGTTGAACAGCTCGCGGTAGAAATCCCACCACTTGTCCATATTGCCGCGGAAGACGTTGTGGGTGAGATGATCGAGGTAGTAGAAGCCGATCCCTTCAGGGCGCGGGTTGCGCTCACCCAGCCAATCGAATTCGGCATCGTAGGCCGATCCCTTGGCGCCATAGGTCTCGACGAAATAAAGCAGCGAGCCGCCGATACCTTCAATCGCCGGGACGTCCAGCATCTTGTCATCGCCTTCATAGGGAACGGCGCCTTTCGACACCGCATGGTCGAAGGCGTGTTTGGCGTCGACGACACGCCAGGCCATCGATGCGGCGCAGGGACCGTGCTTTTCTACGAAGCGGGCGGCATGACTGCCGGGTTCGGCATTGACGACGTAGTTGATATCGCCCTGGCGCCAGACGGTGATGTCTTTCGTCTTGTGCCTGGCAACCGGAACATAGCCCATGCGTGTGAAGAGCTCGCTGAGCTTCTCCGGCTCGGGATGCGCGAACTCGACGAATTCGAAGCCGTCGGTGCCGGCCGGGTTGTCGGCGGTGATTTCCGACGGCGGTGCATCATGCGGGAAAGGACCCATTTTCTCCTCCTGAAGATTGGAGTTTGACTGTGCAAAGTGTGGCCCAAAGCGCGCGCAAAGTTCTTGCATTCTTTATGCGTGCAGAAGATATTATGCACGGTTCGTGAGTATTTTGGAGATTTTGCGCAATGGATGAACAGCTGGACAAATTGGATCTGCGCCTGCTCCAGGAACTGCAAAGGGATGGCAGGCTGACGAACAACGAGCTCGGCGATCGCATCGCTCTCTCACCCTCGCAATGCTCGCGCCGGCGTACGCGGCTGGAGGCCGAGGGCTATATCCGCAGCTACCGTGCCTATCTCGATCGGGAGAAGCTGGGGCTGGACATGCTGGTGGTCATTTCGGTGACGCTTGCCACCCACAACAGGGATAATGCCCGGCGGTTTTCCCAGCTGATCAACGGACTGCCGGAGGTTCTCGAAGCCTATGCGCTGACCGGTGAAATGGACTACCACCTGAAGGTCGCGACCCGCGGGCTCGCCGACCTCTCCAAATTCGTCAACGACGTTCTCCTGCCGCACGAGTCGGTGCAGCACGTGAAAACCTCGATCGTCCTCGACACGCTGAAGACATTCGAGGGTTTTCCGGTACGCATGCCGGGCAGCTGGCACGGCGACGGCACACGTTGAACGCCGGTCCGGACAGGGGTCAGAGCGGCAGTTCGGTCGAAAATTTCAGCTCACGCAGCACGAAGCTCGATACCACGGTGCGCACATGCGGGTTGCGCATGAGGTAACGCGTCATGAAGGCTTCGTAGCTTTCCACGTCGCTGGCCCGGATCTTCAACATATAGTCGAAGGCGCCCGACAAGGCATAACACTCCATGATCTCCGGGCGTTCCAGCACCACGGAAGCGAAGGACGCGACCGCCTCTTCGTGGTGATCCTCCAGCGTGACATGGGCGATCACGCAGAGTTTGAGATCGAGTTTGCCGGGATCGAGCAGCGTCACGCGCTTGCGGATAACGCCGTCGGCTTCCAGTTCCTGGATCTTCC
This sequence comes from Rhizobium croatiense, assembly GCF_019793465.1. GTDB lineage: Bacteria > Pseudomonadota > Alphaproteobacteria > Rhizobiales > Rhizobiaceae > Rhizobium > Rhizobium croatiense. Next base: position 270,880 of record NZ_JAILYJ010000007.1, read on the forward strand.
GCCAGGCGGAGCTCTGCGACATGCCGGCCTTCTCCGCCAGGTCCGCCAGCGACAGGCTGCCATCGGCCTGGATGAGCTTCAGAAGCTTGCGGCGAAAGTTCCCGGTTTCTTTCATTTTCGCTCTGCCGGTCGAGAATATTTTTCATCACTATGGCGATACGCGGCACGAAAGAAAAGAAAATCCGCCCGGCACGGAGCATAATCGCAGAAATAGCGCCATTCTCGGGAGGAATCAGCCGATGACCAAAGAAAGCAGCTACACCGCCAAACTGCCCGGCCCGGACGGCCTCTACGACTACAGCCCCGAGGAAGATGCGATCTGGGGCGAACTCTACCGGCGTCAGATGAAGATATTGGCCGACACCGCCTGCCAGGAATATCTGGATGGCGTCAAACTGCTGGGCTTGAAGCCGGAGAAAGTGCCTCAGCTTCTCGATGTGAACAGACGCCTCAACGAGACCACCGGCTTCGGCGTCGAAGGCGTGCCGGCGCTCATTCCGCCCTCGCGCTTTTACGAGCTTCTGTCGCAAGGCAAATTCCCGCTGGCAACCTTCCTGCGCCGTCGCGAACATATCGACTATATCGAAGAGCCAGACCTGTTTCATGAGGTCTTCGGCCACTGCCCGCTGCTGACCAATCAGAGTTATGCCAATTTCGTCCGGCATTTCGGCGAAACGGCCATGCGCCTCGGCAAGGGCTATTCATGGCACCTGTTCCGGATTTTCTGGTTCACGGTCGAATTCGGCCTGATCAATACGCCGCAAGGCCGCCGCTGCTTCGGCGCCGGCATCGTCTCATCGCCGAGTGAGGCGAAGGCGGCAACGGAAGGCACGGCCTGCGAATTCCGGCCGTTCGATTTGTTGAGCGTTCTCAGGACGCCCTACCGCATCGATATCCTGCAGCCGATCTATTACGTCATTGACGGCTTCGCCGATCTGGAAGCGATCGTGGAGCAGGATATCGGCGGCATGATCCTCAAGGCGAAATCGCTGGGTGATTTTGCCCCGGCTTTCGAAGCCAAGGCATCGTAATCGCTGACACGGCGGAGCCCGGTGGATTGCAGGCCGGCGCGCCTCACCTCGGGGCGGCCGGGCTGCGATTGACGAAATCGACAAGGACGCCCGGCTTGACCATGCCGGCCAGCTCTTCGGCGTCCCAGTTCGTCAGCCGCACGCAACCATGCGAGCCGACCTTGTCGATGAGCTTGGGCTCCGGCGTCCCATGGATTCCATAGGTCGGCTCGGTCAGGTCGATCCAGACGCTGCCGACCGGTCCGTTCGGCCCCTTCGGGATCGTCAGGACCTTGTCGTTCTTTCCCTGCTTGAAGTTGCGCTTCGGATCATATCGGTAGACCGGCATCCTCGCGACGCCCTTGACCTTGTGCTTTCCTGAGGGCGACGGATTGTCTTTGCTGCCGATCGTCGCGGGATAGACGGCCAGCAAAGATCCGTCCTCGGCATAGGCCAGCACCTGGCCTATCTTCTTGTCGGCCTCGATCTTCTTGACCTTGCCTGCCCTTGCGGGGCCGGGGTCGACGACCCACACCGTGTCTCCAGGTGCAAACTGCGAAGCCGGGTTGAGCGCGTTCAACAGATCAAGACCCATATGAAAGCGTTCGGACAACTTCTCCGCAACGCTGGTATAGCCGAGGCTCTGCATCTTTGCCTTGTCGCCGTAATCCTCTGGGATCGTCTCGACGAGACCCGTGGCGTCCTCCGGCGAGACGACGTAGCTCCTGATAATGGCGGCAGTGTCTTCCAAACGGGAAACGACCTCGGGATCCGGCCTGCCGTCGACAGGAAGCTTGTTCATGGCCTCGAAGCCGGCCACGGCCTTATTGACGTTCTCCCCGGATAGGCCGTCGATCACGCCGGGGGACGAGCCCGCCCGGTCGAGCAGGACCTGAAGACGGACGATCGCCGGGTCCGGATCTGCGGGCGACGGCTTTGCCGTCTCGATGTCGGCAATCGAGGCGGCGTTGATCGCTTCGGGTTGGAGATCCCGCGCGGCGGCGCCGCCAACGGAGATGGCCAGCGCGAGCAGCGACATCGGCAGGGTTGTTTTCATGGACGACAAATGGCCGACGTGGGAATTTGTTCCCACGCGGACTGCGCACACTGGAACTGCCTCTGCGACAGGTCCAGCCCCTTGCGGCAGCTGCGGTCACGGCGCCTTCGCGCGCTTCTTGGCGTTGCGTGATCTTGCCGCGCGGCGGGCGGGCCTCAGCTCTTCGATCGTCGGCAGCCACCATCTGGCACCTCGAAGGGGCGGTGTTTTTGCCGGCCACGTACGGACAAGCTCTTCGAATGTCGGCGCCCGCCAATATCCCCAGAGATCATCCTCGTTGACGCCAGGATAGAAGTTCGCAACGGGGTGGGCATCAACCAGTTCGCCGGTGATATCAGTAAACACGACGATCCCATAGGAGGTGGCGATCGGGCGTCCTATCGGCGGCAAGTCGCCGGCGGGAAGCGGGTAGCGATGGCGCTTTCGTTCGGCCGAGCGAAGCCTGCTGCGCAGATCCTGTTCGGCCCCCTTACGCGCCTCGGCGCGCCGTCGTCTCTCCTCCGGCTCGTTTCTGCGAGCCGCCGCTTCGATATGAGGCCATCGGCGTCTGAGACCCTCATAGGATCGGAAGGGGACGTGCCATAAGCGAAGGTCGCTGTCCCACCGCGAGAACGGCACTTCGCGCAATTCGTCGACGACGGTCTTCGAATAGGGTGTGCGGATTCGAAAGCCTGCCTTGCCGAGTTCAAGATATGGACTGTCGATCGGATCGAAGGCGAAGGCATCCCGCCCCTTCGCATCCGCATGCGCGTCGGCCTCGGCCTCCAGCTCGGCAAGCCATCGTCCGATGCGGCGGGACGCCGTGCTGCCGGGAACGAACCAGGCCTTGCGATCATCGCTCCAGCGGGCGCGGGGGAAGCGTCTTCGGAATTGCTCGACAGTCATCCTGTCGTAGGGAAAGGATACATCCGCGCCGGGCTTTCGATCATCTTCGCCGGAGGGCGCCGCGTCGGGAGATTTTGTTTCGGTCATGCGAGGAGAACGCTTGCGCACCGGGATCGGTTTCCAGCGCAGTGGCCCGTCGTACAGGTCATATTGAAAGGGTCATCAGTCCCGTCATTGCCAGGGTCGAAGCTAGTGAACCGTCCTCGACGGCTTTTCCGGGCGGGAAATGTTATGCAGCGTCGCCATGAGCTTTTCGAACTCGTTCAGAACCCGATTGAATTCGGCGTCCTGCATGGTGACGATTTCCGATATCGTCGAGGAGACCGATGCAATAAGCCTGTCGATCCAGACACAGCGATCGGCCGGCACGTTTCCGAGAACCTCCTGACGCAGCGTCTTCAGCTCACGAAGGATGCGCATGATGAGGGCTCCCCGCTCCGCCCTGCTCAGGAACGGAAGCCTTGTCTGCGCCTGGTGGATTTCTGCTATCAGCGTCGTCGCCATCCCCACTCTCCGCCCTCAAATACAACCGGATATCACAACCGGTACGATTACAACACGGACTTTAGTCTGGCCTGCCCGCTCGGCGCGATTTCGTACGCCTCGCCCCGGCCATGGTTAGTTGCTGGTCGCGACCAGATCCGAAATGTCGCAGCTTCGCCGCGGTCCGTCCCAGGGTTGATAGCTATTGTCTTCCGGCCGGTATGATCGATAGCGAGCGGCGCATCGGGCAGCTGCCTGCGCATTTACTTTCGGACCGCCGCCTTCATCGCCTTCGGCGATATTCTGCTGAAACGGCGACGAGCATTCGCGGGTCTCGCCGCTATAGGATCGGTAGCTATTGGTCGCCGGATCGAAGGAGCGGTAGCGCTGCGCGCACCAGGCGAGATGCTGGAGGGACAATTCTGGCTGCCGCGTCTGCAGCTTGCTCGCCGGGCGAGCGGGCTGCGCCGTTGTCCTTGACGCCACGGTCGTCGGCGCTTCGGTGACATAGCTGGAATAGAGCGGGGCAATTCGTTCATAATGCTGTTGGCGAGGATCGATTTTCACCGGGCTCGCCGTCCATAGATCGCCCGCGGCCAATTCAGGGAAAGCGTGCGGTTCGGAATCCGCCACGACGTGCGAGGCAACCGATACCGCGGCCATACAGGCGCCAACCGAACTGACGATGCCGAAGGCGACGGATGCAACGGCGTTCATTGGCCCGCCTCCTGCTGTTGTGCCTGGGGAACCCAAACGCGTGGACCGGCACTGCTGTGGCCGCCGGTGGCGACAAGCGCGGCGAGAATGCCGGCGATTGCGAGCAGGATGGCGATCAGCGGCATGGCCAGGCCAGCGGATTTTTCTTCGGAATAGATCATGTCCTTCTCCCTGGTTCCGGCGGCACAGACTGCCGCCGGGCACCGCGGCGCTCTACGCCGAGATGATGTAGACGATGGTGAACGACGAGGGATCGACGATGACGATCCGGCCGTCCGCCAGGATGAAGAAACGATAGGCCTTGTACTGCGGCACGATCTCGACGATCCGCGGCGGCAGCGGTTCGAGCCTGATCTTCTTCGGGATGGCGGTACCAACCGAGACCGTAAAATCCGTCTCCCGAACCGGCTCGACGTGAACCTCCTTCACGACGCTGCGGATTTCCGTCTGCTGCTCGACCGAGATGTTCACGTTGGTCGTGGTGTTCGTCTGGGTCTTGCTGCTGTCGACCGAGGTATTGCTGTTCGACTGGGTCTCGGTCGAACCGCCGGAAGGCTTCGCCTCGCCCGACTTCTGGGTTTCGCCGGAGCCCGTCGATGTGCCGGCGTCCTTGCTGCCGGCAGGCTGCTGGCTTTCCGTCGAAGGTTTGCCAGGCTCGGTCGTTTTCGAGCTGTCCGAAGTTCCACCGGAGCCGGTTTCGCCGGAGCTCTGTGTCTTCGCATCCGGCTGCGTTTTGGCGTCGGGCTCGGTCGCCTGGCCAGAGGGTCCATTGGTGGTGGCTCCCGAGGATGCACCCGACGAGCTTCCGCCGGAGCTGGAAGGCTGCTGCGCACCCTGGTCAGTCGCTGTGCCCGGGTCAGTCGCTGTGCCCGTGCCGCCCGGCGCGGCGGCGCCCGCATTCGGCTGCTCAGTCGCAGCGCCGCCGGACTGGCCGCTTTGAGCGGCACCCTTCTTCGGAATGATCGGCGCATCCTGCGCCGAGGCGGAGATGAGGCCAACCGGCGAAACGCCGATCGAGAGTGCCGTCATCAGCACGGCAAATGTCTTGGTCTTCATAATGATCTCTCTGTTTCGGCCGCACGACGACGCTGCCGTCCATCGTGCGGCTGGTTCTGAAAGCTGATTTTCGGAAGCAAGACGCGGCAGAGCCGCGTGTACGATCAGGTCACTTGATAACCTGGATCACCTTGCGAGACGACGGTTCGACTATGACACGCTGGTCATTGACCACCGCGTAAGCATATGTCGGGTCGTCCGGGATGGGCGTCACGACGACCGTTTCCGGCAACGGCTGGCCGACGACAACTTTTTCCTTCACGACCACGCGCGTCGACGGTGCCGGAGCTTCGCGGACATAGGTGACCACCTTTTGCGGCGGCGGATCGATCGCCGTGCCGACAACTGCGCCGGCAACGCCGCCGATAGCAGCGCCCGCGGGACCACCGACGATCGCTCCTGTGACCGCGCCGCCCGCCGCCCCGTTGACGGTCGAGGACTGGGCGAATGCGACGCCCGACATCAGGGACACGGCGGTTGCCGCGCCGGCAATAAGCTTCAAGAGCATGTTTTCCTCCTTCTGTTTCAACACGGTCTTCGCGACCGCTGGCAGACCAACTAGCTGCGCACCGGGTCGTTCCAGCTCTCGGACCTCAGTCTGAGGGGGCCCGGCCATAGGTCCGAAACCCATTTCAATAATCGTTGCCGGCGCTATTTAAGGATCGCAGGGGCTCCGCGTTGTGGGCATGGCAGGAGACTGAGGGAGATGACACGATCCAACCGCCGGGAAGCTGGACGCAGGCGCCTGGCGATGCGCCTGCCGCAGATACGGACGCTGATCATGGAGGCGCGCGAGCCGTGGCAGCTCGAGCTTTTCGAGGCCTATCAGATGGCGGTCGAAGCACGCGACCGTCTCCGGCGGCGACGGTTCAATCTGAAGCTGGTGCGGGAATATGACGAGACCTGTCTCGAGATCGAGCAGCACGTCATCGACGCGATGCACGAACCCTCACGTACAAACTACGGGATGGTACCTTAATCAAAGCCTCCGCGCCGATCAGGCGTCCGCTCTGCATTTTGATCCGCGGCTGGAACAGTTACCGAACGCGGCCGGCGACGATGAACGCGCTCATGTCTCCGCAAGGGCTCGCGCCGTAGCGCGACGCTACCTGCTCCGCCACCTCATCAACGATCTCGGACATGCGCTCCGGCGCCCGCCCCTCGATCTCTCCTCTGAGAGGCGAACCCTTGCAGAATGCCGCCGCAACGTGATCGGCGGTGGCCGCGACCGAGGTCAACGTCACCCGATCGCAGGAAACCGCCTCGAAGCCCGCCGAAGAAACCTGTGCCTTGATCGCACCGGGGTCAAAATAGGAGTATGGCAAACGTTCGAGGAAGTCCGGGGGGGCGGACGGAAAGAGCCTTCTCAGACATTCGTCCACACATCTTGCGAAGTCGTTGGTCGCAAGCGAATCCCATGTCGAAAACAGGAAACGGCCCCCGCTCCGCAAAACTCTTTTCGCCTCACCATAGGCCTTTGGCTTGTCGGGAAAGAACATGACGCCGAACTGACAGATGACGAGATCGAACATTGCGTGGGCGAAGGGCAAATTTTGCGCATCCGCATGCATCCAATGGGTCCGCGACAGCGTCAAGGACGGGGCGCCGACGTCGATCATTGCCTGGCTGAGATCGGTGGCGACGATCTCGGCCGCCGGATCGAGCCTGGCGCGCAGAGCGCGTGTCAGGGCGCCGGTCCCCGCCGCGACTTCGAGCACGCTGACGGGTTTTAGCCGTTGGGCGACGTTCGCCATTTCCGACGCATAGGGTTCGAAGAGGATCGGCACGAGAAGGGCTTGGTAAAGGTCGGCGACGCCCTCCCCGAACGGTGTCGAAGAGGTGGAAAATGCGGCGTCTGCGCCGCCTTCGATGTCCGCAGAAATTGTCACGCATACGCCTCCGAAACCAACTCCGTCGAACCGGAAAATATGGCTGAATCGGCCATTGTCCACGGTGATCGGACCATGGTCCCAAGCCTCTTCGACCGAAGTCCCCGGCGTGGAACGGGGGCCTGACGGCGTCGTTTGAAAGACACGGAAGGAGATCCGCACATGAACCGCAATAACAGATCCCATGTGAATGACGCCTGGAACGTCTCCGTCATCGCTCTCGTCGTCGTTCTGGCCGGCCTTCTCTATGCCTTTGGCGCAGCCATGTCAGGCGACGGCCTCCGGTTGACCGAGAGCATCAGAGGCGCCGAGGTCTTCGATACCAGGAATCTGCCCTGATCCTGTCTGGAAAAACTCTAAAGACGCTGTAGGTTAGTCGGCAAAATCACTTGCCGGTATCAAAATGAATTGGCTTCGCCGCTGGAATGCCCGCTCTCTCGCCTCCCAGTTTTTCATCGCGGGCGGCCTGGTCTCGATCGCCGTCATGTTTCTGGTCGGTGTTCTCGTGACCCATCTGATCGAGGAAGCCGTCATTCATAATTCCGGCGCGGCAACGGCGCTTTACGTCGACAGCGTCGTGGCGCCGCTGCTTCCCGACATGCAAACGGAATCGCTATTGGATGAAGGCACCGCCCAGGCGCTGGACGAGACGCTCGGCCAGGGCGCGCTCGGCAGGCGCCTTATCTCGTTCAAGCTGTGGCGAAGCGACGGCACCATTCTCTATTCGAACGTGAAAGAACTGGTGGGCCAGAAGTTTCCCGTAAGCGACAAGCTGCAGAAGGCATTCGCCGGGTCGCTCGTTGCGCGCTACGAGATCGCCGAAGACCCGGAAAGCGGCGTCGAGCGCGCGCTCGGCAAGCCGTTGATGGAAATCTACAACCCGGTTCTGCAGCCGTGGTCGGGCCAGGCGGTCGCCGTGCTCGAATTCTACGAGACGGCGGAGGGTCTCGCCGACAGTCTAGCACGTGCGAGGCTGCGGAGCTGGGGGGCGGTCGCAGCCCTCACGGGGGTGTTTTTCCTCGTTCTCTCCGCCCTGGTGTTTCGGGGCAGCCGCACGATAGAAGCGCAGCGCAAGGATCTCAAAGAACGGGTGACGGAATTGTCGGCGCTGCTCTCCGAAAATCGCGGTCTTCAGCGGCGGCTGCAGCGCGCTTCGCAGCGGGTGGCGGCCCTGAACGAAACATATCTGCGCAGCATCGGCGCCGATCTGCACGACGGGCCTGCACAGCACATCGCCTATGCTTCACTGCGACTCGACAGCGACCTTTTGATCAACGCCTCTACCAAACCCGAAGCCCGGGAAAAGGAACTTGCCTGGATCCGCTCGAGCCTGGCCGAGGCGATGACGGAGATCCGCAATATCTGCAGCGGATTGGTGCTGCCACAGATCGAAAAATCCACGATCAGCGAGATCGTGCAGCGGGTCGTCGAAGCGCATCAGCACAAGACCGAAACCCTCGTCGAAACAATCATCGACGAGGATGGACCCGAACTCGCGACTGCCGTAAAGATCTGTATCTATCGCTTCATCCAGGAAGCCCTGAACAACGCCTATCGCCATGGCGGCGGCGTTGAGCAGACCGTGAAAGCTGTGTCGCACAACGGTCATGTCAGTGTCGAGGTCAGCGATCGTGGCGATGGTTTCGACCCGGCGGAAGTGAGGCCGAGAAGCCTCGGCCTGGTGGGGCTTCGCGAACGCATCGAGAGCCTGGGGGGATCCTTCGATATCAAGACAGGCGAAGGAGGAACGACCGTGACCATGACCTTCGAGCCTATGGAAGTTGGAGACTAGAGAGATGACAGCAATCACCGTCGGCGTCGTAGACGACCACCCGCTTTTTCGCGAGGGCGTAACGCGCAGCTTGTCGGAGATGAGCGACTTCGTGGTTATCGGCGAAGGCGCCAGCAGCGAAGACGCCACCATGATCGCTTCGAACAACCGCCCCGACGTCATGCTTCTCGATGTCTCGATGCCCGGCGGCGGATTGGCTGCGATCAGCGACGTCCTGGAGCACAGTCCGGCGACGAAAGTGCTGATGTTGACCGTATCCGAAGAAGTGGACACGCTGCTTGGCGCCCTGCAACGCGGGGCGATGGGCTATGTTCTCAAAGGTGTCGGCTCCCGTGGTCTCGCCGAGGCGATCCGGACCGTCCTCAGCGGATCACGATATATCTCGCCGACGATGTCGGCAAAGGTCATGGAGAATTCGCTGAATGGCGCAGCCTCCGACAAGAACGGTCTGACGCCACGGGAACGCGAGGTGATGGATCTTGTCGCTCAAGGCCTTTCCAACAAGCACATCGGCTTGCGCCTCAACCTGCAGGAAAAGACCGTGAAGCACCATATGACCCAGATTCTGAGCAAACTCGGCGTCTCGAACAGGACCGAAGCGGCCCTGCAATGGCGCGAACGGCGGTAGCGCCGGGCCGACTTGTCCTAGTCGGCCGAAAATCATCCTGTTCTAATTAGCATGATGTCGTCCGAAAGCGGCTCACACTGTTCGGCATCAACTCTAGCGAAAGAAGCGGCTCAGTCGGCGTGCATCGTTGGCCGTTGCCTGACGGCTTATGATCGTCCTGCCTTTCGGGTCCTTCATGACATAGCGGCCGCTGCGCAGGCTTTCGGTGATGCCGTTTGCGTGGCGTACGTTGATCGATCCGTCTGAATCTTCAGTCGCCCTCGCCCCCACTTCTTTCGACGAGGCGGCTGAAGAGGAAGAGGATCTGCCGGAGTTTCCACCCGCACTGTTGCCGGAACCATTATTGCTGCTTCCACCCCCATTGCCGTTCCCTCCACCACTGCCGCCGCCGTTGCCGCCACCGCCGCCGTTTCCGCCACTGCCGCCGTTTCCGCCCCCATTGCCGTTCCCGTTATTGCCGTCTTTTGCCTGCGCATGCTTGACCGCCACCGTCGGCAGGGAGCCCTCCAAACTGATTGTCAAAGGCGATGCGGCAGCCACCAGGGCGACGGTAGCACAACCACCCAATCTCAAAAAATGACGCTTGGAGATTGTCATGCCGTCACCTCGTTCATCCGTTCTTCCCAATTCCACGCTTGCTGGACGCGCCGCGAATTTTCGCTTTTCCGGAGGTTAAATGCAACCGGACCAAAGGTACTAACACAGGCAGGACTTTGGTCCGGCAAACTGGCCTACAGTCGAATGGGCCCATATGCGGGCGATGTCATCGTACACGGGTGCCGGGGCGAATAATTCCACCTTCCCTTGCCGAGACGTTGCGGCTTGAGGTGCTGACGCATTTTTCTGGAACTTCTTTCTTTGTCATCGCTTTGATTGTCAAAGAGCAACAGAGGAAGCCCCCATGCCAAATCCCAACGAATCCCCGGCGGTCCAGTCCCTGCGCAAAGAGCAGGCAGAGCAGCGAAGCAAGGCCCGAAAGGGCGAGCTCGACAAAGCCATCGAAGACACGTTTCCGGCGTCCGATCCGGTGTCGATTACCCATACCTCGATACCCGCCGGTCGTAGCGACGTCGAGGCGGCTGAGCGCGTAAAGCGTGAGCCTGACCCGACAGCGCTTGACCAAGAATATCCATTGGTCGACCAGGTCCTGCGCTCGAGCGGCCGCGACCACGAGGAACTGCGCGCACTTCAGAAAGAAGCCGGCCGCATCGCAGAGTCCGGATCGGAGCTCGCTTCCGGCACAGCCCGCCTGGCAAAAGCGGAAGCGACGAGCTTCGCCCGGGAGATCGAGGATCGGATAAGGCGGCAGCCGTTAACGGCCGCAGCGATCGTCGCCGCCATCGCTTTTGTCTACGGCGCGACGCGTTGAGGTGTAGGCCATGGCGACGCGATGGACCGGCGGCTGCCTCTGCGGATCCTGCCGGTATGAATTCACCGGCGACACGCCGCATTCGGGTTACTGCCATTGCGACATGTGCAAGAAGGCGACCGGTGGTCCTTTCGCGGTTCTTGTCCAAGCCAAAGTCGAGAAACTCGTGTGGACGGATGCTGCTCCCGCCGTTTATCGATCCTCGCCTATTGCAACGCGCGGTTTTTGCAGCACGTGTGGGACGCCACTTTATCTGCAGTACGACGGTGATGAGTTGATCCGCGTGACGGCCGGCTCGCTCGATCACCCCGAGCGGATTCAACCGGCAGGGCACTATGGCGTGGAGAGTCGCCTTGCCTGGGCCGATTGCGGGCGCCGGCTTCCGGAGGAAGTGTCACAGGAGCGGTTCTAGATTATGGTCGCGTCGCTTCGACATCAGATCCATGAAAATCGCGACCTATAACGTCAACGGAATAAACGGGCGGCTGGACATCCTGCTGCGCTGGCTGAGGGAGGATGTCCCCGATGTGGCCTGCCTCCAGGAGCTGAAAACCGACGACGCCAGGTTTCCGCGAAGGGAGATAGAACGGGCCGGCTACGGCGCCGTCTGGCACGGACAGAGATCCTGGAATGGCGTCGCCATTCTGGCGAAGGGCAAGACACCGATCCTGACAAGGCGTGGCCTTCCCGGCGATCCCGACGATACCCATAGCCGCTATATCGAAGCCGTCGTCGACGGCCTTGTGATCGGATGCCTGTATCTGCCGAACGGCAATCCCTTTCCCAGCGCCAAGTTCGAATACAAGCTCCGCTGGTTCCGACGCCTGCAAGCCTATGCCGCCGAACTCCTCGAAATCGAAGTGCCGTCGATCCTGGCCGGCGATTTCAACGTCATGCCGACCGAGATCGACGTCTACAAGCCGGAGCGCTGGCTGGACGATGCGCTTTTCAGGCCGGAAGTGCGCAAGGCCTATGCCCGGCTGGTGGCCCAGGGCTGGACGGACGCCGTCAGGCATCTGCATCCGAACGAGCGCATCTACACCTTCTGGAAATACTGGCGGAACAGTTTCGAACGCGACGCCGGGCTGCGGATCGACCACCTTCTGCTCAGCCCGGCAGTGGCGCCGTGGCTTCGATCGGCAAGCGTCCGGCGAAAGCCAAGGGGCTGGGAGCATACGAGCGACCATGCGCCGGTCATGATCGAGCTCGACATCCCCGAAGCTGGCGGCGTTTGAGCTGCGATATCTCGCGGAGGAGCGAGGGAACCTCACGATGCCAGCTGGCGTTAGCTTGCAAAGGAGATTGTCTAATGGCTGCCAATTCCATTCCCGGAAGTGATCGTCATGGGTGAAAGCAAGAATTATCTCAACACCGACGAGATCCAGGCCGACGACCAATTATCGCCGAAGCCGATCGAAGGAAAAGATCCGCCAAGGCGCGTGCGCAAAAGCGAAGAGGCCGTCGCCGAAGGCTCTGACGACACGGAGCGCATCCGGGTTCCGCCACCGGTTGCCAATCCCGATTGATGCGATTGCGGCACGCTTTTATTTGCCGGCGCCGAGATCGTAGATGCGGCCCGTCAACCAGGCGGGCCAGTCCCGCTCGAAGAAGGATTTGGCGCTTTCATCGAAATTGCGGTTCGAACGGGTTGAAAGCCTGAGCTTATCGCCGTCGAGCCGAACGACGATCTGCTCGTCCCGATGCGCTTCGCGTTCTCTGCGGAAGCGATATTCCTCCAAAGGGCCTGCACTTGCATATGGAATGGATTCACCCTCGGTATCACATATTGCTCGCGCTCCGCGGCTGCCGCCGCCATTGCGAATGAAAAAGTCGAGGGCGCTGAGCACGGCTTCCGAGGCGAGCGCCATGTGGCGCCATTGCACGCCGCGGACCGCTTCGGCTGCGCGGCCGTAGGCGACGCCCCCGGCACGAATGTCCGCATTCAGTTTGCGCGCTTCGATCAAGGCTCGGGCGACGCTCTCCTGATCGCAGATAATGCCGGCCTTCTCGCTCATTCGCGCCTGCACTTCCGAGCGGATCGATTTGAGGGTGAGCGAGCTCTCGCTGCGAAGAGCGGCGAGCAGCGCGGTGATACCTGCCTCTGCGACACCTGACATATCGCCCGTGGTGACCCCCTTCGCCCTTCCGCTTGCGCTGATATGCTCGGCCGCCCGGGTGCCGAAGACCTGCCCGGCATTCAGCGCGGCGCCACCGGGCCGCGTTACGCCATGTGTGCCCGCCGCTTCGCCGACCGCGTAACAGCCGGCAAGATTGCTGCGGCCCCAGGTGTCGACCATGATGCCGCCATTCATGTGCTGGTTATTGACGGCGAATTCCAGCGGGTCGGCGGCGATGTCGATCTTGTAGCGGCGGTAGAGCTCGATCGCGAGCGGGTTCATGTGCTTCAACCGATCGATCGGCATGTCCTGATCGGCGCCCGCCTTGCCGAGATACAGGCGGACATCTTCGTCCAACCTCTCCAGGCTGAACGGCAGGTCGCCCGGCACCGGCAGTGGGTTGCGATTGAAGTCCATGAAGACACGCCGCCCCACGGCAGTTTCGCGATGGATGGCGAGATCCACCAGGCTCGAGCCGAAATCCAGCATGCGCGTTGCATGAAATGGCCATTGATAGCCCTTGCGGAAAACGTTCGACGCCAATTCCTGGCTGCTGCGGTAATATTGCGCCAGGAAATGATGTTCGCCACCCTCGGCATCGACCGAGTAGATATGCGGAATCGCCTGGACGTAAGTGCCCGATAGATTCCACGGGAAGCCTTCCCTGCGCGTTCCGATGCCGAACTGGCTTTCGGTCAGGTTGACGAGTTCGACGCCTGCCTCGAGCGCCAGGCCGAGGGAGCCGAAACACCCATTGGGATAGACGCTGTCGCGATAGAGTTCACCCGGTCCGCCAGCCGCGAGCACGATCACATTACTGACGAACAAGGCGATTCCGAGCGGGTTCCCCTCCATGCGATCAGCGGCGCGCATGGCAAGTATCCCGGCAACGCGGCGATCCGGTCCTTCGCCTTCGGTGAGGATTTTGACTGCGGTGGTCTGGTTGTAGAACGGCACATCGAGCCGGAGCGCCTCGTCGGCCAGCACCTTGACCATCAGGCGCGAGGTGCGCGGGCCGCAGCTGGTGGCGCGGCCGACCTCGTCATGGTCGGTCCGATATCGCAGCGTTCCACCGAGCGGATCCTGCGGCAGCGGCAGACCGAGAAACTGCAGCGACGCCATCATCCGCGACGAGCCCACGGCCTCGACATAGGCGGTGTCCTCGTCCATGGCGCCGCCGCTGCGGATGGCCCGGGCCATCGCCTTGTAACTATCGCCCTGATCCGCCGTGTTGGCCGTGTGCAGGGTCTGCTTGTCGGAACCGGAGCAGGCCGAGGTTCCGCCCCAGGCGCTTTGGCTGATGACAACGATATCATCGCCGCGCCGCTTCATTTCCACAGCCGCGCGCAGACCTGCAGCACCCGATCCAACGACGACACAGCCGGCTCGATAGATCGGCACGTCGATACCGGCGAGCCGAGCCGTTGCCGAAGGGCCGGCTTCAGGCGGAAGCTTAGGCATATCGACATCGGTCAGCGCATCGAGAATTTCCTGCGGGACGTCTATGGTCATCGGCGTTTATCCGAGCGGGATGTCGACCCAGCGCTTCTGCCGGGAAGACTCCATGCATGCGTCGACGATCTGGCAGATGTGGTGGCCGGTATCGAAGGTCGGCCACATCGGCCTGTTTGAGACGATCGAGCGGATCACCTCGGCGACCTCGATGATCTTGCTTTCGTTGTAGCCGATGCCGAAATTCGGCAGAGGCAGGAAAGCTCGGAAGGTGGAATTCTCCGGCCCCACGTCGATCTCGCGAAAACCGCGCCGTCCCGTCCGGTCATCGTTGGAGTAGAAACGCAGCCGGTTTATCTCGTCATAGGTATAGGCGATGCTGCCTTTGGTTCCGTAGACCTCGTAGGTCTGCATGAACTTGCGACCGGTCGCAACACGGCTGAAATCGACGATCCCGCCGGCGCCGTTGGCAAACCGGCATAGAAGGTTGGTGGCGTCGGGGTTGGTGATATCGGCCCAGGATTCGCTGCCCGTCAGTTTCACCTGCTCGCCATAGGCAAGGCCCTCGACGACCGGCCGGCGCGGCGTGACGATCAGATTGTCGGCGATCAGCGAACTGACGCGACCGACCAGGAAATCCATGAAGCTGAAAATGTGCGAACCCGTGTCCCCGACGATGCCTGTCGGTGCCAGCTTGCCATCGGCGCGCCACATGAAAGGCGCCGTGGGATCACCATACATATCGACGTGCTGACAGCCGCGGAACAGCTTGATCTCGCCGATTTCACCGGATTGAATGATGTCTTTCGCCAGATCATGAACGGGATTGCGGGGAAAGGCGTGTCCGACACGCGTAATCACACCTTTCTCTCTGGCGATCTCGGCCAGTTCCCGCGCTTCATCGGCGGTGTTGGCCAATGGCTTCTCGCAATAAACGTGTTTGCCGGCCAGCAGCGCCGCCTTGGCCACCGGATAGTGAAGATGGTCGGGCAGACAGATATCGATCAGATCGACCTCGGGATCGGCAACCGCCAGCTTCCAATCCTGGTAGATTCTAGCCCCCGGCGCCCTGTTGCCAATATCCTGCGCTACGTCAGGGTTGCAGTCGACCAGCGCCACGATCCGCGCCGTTCCGTCCGACACGCCGAAGAAATGCGGAAAGGTCTGATAGGCCATCGTATGGACCTTCCCCATCCAGCCCGAGGCGCCAAGCACTGCAACTCTGACTTCAGACATCGTCGTTCTCCTTACCGGATTTCCGCGCGGGCTCGCGGCCTGGAATCGTTGCGTTCATGAGCGAAGATTGCCGAGGGCAGCGCAGGCAAACCCCTGATTAGATCCGATCCTTTTTCGCCGACCATGACTGTCGGCGCATTGGTGTTGCAGGACGGCACGCGCGGCATGACGGAGGAATCGCAGACCCGGAGGCCTTCCAGGCCATGGACCTTGAGATCCGGCCCGACAACCGCGTCAGGTCCCGTTCCCATCTTGCAGGTGCCCACAGGATGGTGGTCGGTCTTGGCATTGGCGCAGCCATAGTCGAAAAGCTGCTCGTCGGTCATGACCTTCGGACCGGGAAGCCTTTCGGCCATGACATAGGGCTTCAGCGCCGCCTGCTGCATGATCTCGCGGGCGATCTTGAGCCCTTCCAGGGACATCTTCTTGTCGTGCGGATCGGACCAGTAGTTCGGATCGATCAAGGGTGCCGCACCCGGGTCGGCGGATGACAGACGCACCGTGCCGCGCGAGCGCGGATGCAGATAGGCGGAGTTGAGAGTCACGCCTGCATTCTTCAGCCGCTCGACGCCGGCTTCGATGCCTGATCCCAGGCCGAGGTGGAACTGGATATCGGGAGACCGCGCTTCGGGATCGGCATACCAGAAGCCACCGGTCTCGAAGAGCGACGAGGCCACCGGACCGGTGCGGAACAGGACATATTGAATCCCGGCCCAGAATGTGCGGTGCAGCTTCGCGACGCCGTCATAGGTGTGATCGCCGGTGCATTCGGCGATGACGAAAAGATCCAGATGATCCTGCAGGTTGCCGCCGACACCGGGCAAATCGTGGTCCACCTTGACGCCCACCGATTTGAGATGATCGGCCGGCCCGATGCCGGACTGCAGAAGAAGCTTCGGCGATCCGATCGCACCTGACGTCACCAGGATCTCGCGTTCGGCGCGGGCGATCTCCAAGCCGCGCGCGGTCGCGATCTCGACGCCTGTCGCTCGGCCTCTTTCGACGATGATCCGCGCGACGCGCGCGCCCGTCCGAACGGTCAGGTTCTTCCGGTCCTTGATCGGCGAGAGATAGGCGAGCGATGCCGAGGACCGTCGGCGATTGCGCTGGGTCAGCTGGTAAAATCCGACGCCGGCCTGCTGGCGGCCGTTGAAGTCGTGATTATAGGGAATGCCGAGCTCCTGCCCCGCACGGATATAGGCGTCGCAGATCGGCAGCGGTGCAGCCGGCATCGAAACACCCAGCGGACCGCCATAGGCGTGGTAGTCGTCGGCGAAGCGCTGATTGTCCTCCGCCCGTTTGAAATAGGGAAGGATCGAGCGATAATCCCAGCCCTCGCAGCCGTCTTCGCTGGCCCAGAGATCGTAGTCGGCCGCGTTTCCACGTGTATAGAGCTGGGCGTTGATCGACGAGCCGCCGCCGATGACCTTCGCCTGGGTATAACGAAGCACCCTGCCCTTCATGTGCCTCTGGGGAACGGTCTGCCATCCCCAGCTCGCCACGCCCTTGGTCATCTTGGCGAAGCCGGCAGGCATATGAAAAAGCGGATTCCAGTCGCCGCCGCCCGCTTCGAGAAGCAGCACTTTGACATCGGGATCTTCGCTGAGGCGGCTTGCCAGGACGCAGCCTGCAGGACCGGCACCGGTGATGATATAGTCGAAGCCCATTTTACTGTCCTATGTGAGACCGGCACGCGCCAACGGATCTGCCCGCGTCTGCAAGTCCTTCGATGCGATGTGATCTGCAACTCTCAGCGCCTGACTGGCGACGGTCAGCGCCGGATTGACCGCAGCCGACGTGGGCAGAAAGCCGGCGTCGACGACGAAGAGGTTTTCGTGGTCATAGGACCGGCAATAGGGGTCCAGCGGCGCCGTGGCAGGGTTGTTGCCGATGCGGATCGTTCCGCACTGATGGGACGGCGTGCGTTTATCGAAAGGTCTCGACAGCACGATCGGAAATCCGATCGACCGCAGGATCGCCTTCAGCTTGGCGACAAGCGCCAGATGGGCGTCCCAGTTGGTTCTCTGCCATTGCAGAATGATCCGATCGTCATCGACCATGACGCGGCTTTCGGGATTGGGCACGTCTTCGCTCATCGCATAGAAGTCGATGGCGTGGTCCGTCATGAAACGCAGAAGCCATTCCGGAGCCTGCGGCAGAGAGCCCTTCAGAACTCTTTCGGAGATACGCCCCAGCAACTGCACGTTGCCGAGCGGCGGTCCTCCCTCCCCGTCTGAGAGATAGAAGTCGTTGAAGGCGAACGTCTTTTGATAGACGGCGGTGTTCCTGAACCGTGGCGAAACGCCGATCACAGCGGAAGCGTTGTGGTTCATGAAGTTGCGGCCCACCTGATCGGAAGAGTTGGCAAGGCCCATGGGGAAGCGGTCGTTTTTCGAACGCAGCAACAGCACCGACGATTGGACCGCCCCGGCCGAAAGGATCACGATGTCAGGCGAGACGGTCAGCGTCTGCCCGTCCTTGACATAAGTGACCCGGTCGATCCGGCTCCCGGCTCCGGTGTCGAGCCGCGTCGCGCGCGCATTGGTTTCGAGCCGCACGTTCTTATGCCTCAGCGCCACCGCGAGCGCCGCAGTCTCGGCATCCATCTTGCCGTCCCGTGCATTCGGATGCGCGTCCCAGGGCGTACGCGCCTTGGAGAGCCAGGCGTCGAGATCGAGGCCGAGCGGCAGCGAAAACGGATGCAGTCCTTTCGCCTTGAGGCGCGCCCTGATATCGGCGATCGGCGCCTCGTCGGGCACGGGCGGGAATTCGTAGGCAGCCGAGTGATAGGGTTCCGTCGGATCGTCACCGAGATTGCCGCGGACCTGGTACATCCGCTCCGCCTTCGAGTACCAGGGCTCCAACTCCTCATAAGAAAAGGGCCAGGCCGGCGACACGCCTTCGCGGTGTTCGATGACGCCGAAGTCCTCTTTGCGATAGCGCGACAAGACGGCGCCGTAGAATTTCGAATTGCCGCCGACATTGTAGTAGTTGCCGGGATTGAAGCCTTTGCCGCTCGCCTCGTACCAGACTTCCCTAGGGCGGAAATGCCCTCGCTGGAAGATGGCGCGCTGGTCGCGATTGACGGGAAGATCGGCAATGTGATCGCCAGCTTCGAGGATCAATATGTCAGCACCGGTCGCAGCCAGGCCGGCGGCGACGGTCGCGCCGCCGACGCCTGAGCCGATGATGACGATGTCTGGTGAACCGCTCATCCTACCCCCCAGACCATCACGCGATCCGCATCTGGCTGTCGGGATCGAAGAACACGGCCTTGTCGAGATTGAAGGCAAGGCGGGTGTTCTGGCCCGGGGCGATGCCGGCATCGGCGCGCAGGCGGGCGACGACGGATTTGCCGCCGAGTTTGGTGACGG
>NZ_JAILYJ010000070.1 GCF_019793465.1 Rhizobium croatiense
GCCCTTGGCGCGATCGTTGCGCCGCCTGATGCGGTTGCGGCGCGCGCTGTGCTGCAGCGGGTCAGGCTGCCGCGGCGGCTTCAGATTCTGCTGGAAGGCGAGAGCCTGCTCAACGATGCCAGCGGCCTGGTTCTCTTCCGCTTTGCCGTTGCCGCTGCCGCAACGGGCGCCTTCAGCGCGGGGGAGGCGGCCGGCAGCTTCCTCGTGCTGGCGCTCGGCGGCGCCGTCGTCGGCATCGTTGTGGGAACGGCATGGTACAAACTTGTCCGGCGTCTCGGCGACGAATATCTCATCATCGCAGCCTCGGTGCTGCTCGGCTGGATTGCCTATCTGCTCGGCGAGCAGCTGCATGTTTCCGGCGTCATCGCCACGGTTACCGCCGGCCTGATCATGAGCTGGCACCAGCACACCGTGCTTTCAGCCGCAATGCGCATGCG
>NZ_JAILYJ010000071.1 GCF_019793465.1 Rhizobium croatiense
AAGCAGGCCTACGGCCGCGGCGTGAAGCTGATCGGGGCGACGGCGCATTACGTCACCGCCGATCTCGACGAGGGCCCGATCATCGAGCAGGACACGGCACGCATCACCCATGCACAGTCGCCCGACGACTATGTCTCGATCGGCCGCGACGTCGAAAGCCAGGTGCTGGCCCGCGCCATCCACGCTCACATCCACCACCGCACCTTCCTGAACGGCAACCGCACCGTGGTCTTTCCGGCAAGCCCCGGCGGCTACGCTTCCGAACGCATGGGTTGAGCGCCGCCTAGACCCTGCATCTCTTTTGCTGGCGAATGACAATCTCCCGTTGCCTGCCGGCGGCAAGTACTTGATTATCTCGTTCAATAGGTAATCGAATCATGCTGCGGAGGGGTGTCATGACCGACGAGGCGCTTGTTGATCGCATGGCGCTGCCG
>NZ_JAILYJ010000072.1 GCF_019793465.1 Rhizobium croatiense
GTATGGTGAAGCGGCCGCGGGAGTCGCGCAGGTCCCAGAGGTTCTTGCCCACGAGGTCGGGCTGGCGCGAATGCATGAGGGAGCGGCCCTGCATGTCGTAGACGAAGAAGTAGCCGTCATCGCCGTAGTCGAGCGCGGCCAGGCGGCGCAGGGCTTCGTTGCGGGTTTCTTCGTCGTCCAGGCCCGCGTCGTACAGCGGCCGCACGATGCTCACGGCCAGGTCGACATAGCTGCGCAGTTCGCTGCGCCGCTGGTCCATGTAGCTTTTCTCGATGAGCGCACGCTCGCGCCGCGCCAGGTCATGCTCCTGGTGGCGCACCGCCAGGGCAACCAGCACCAGCGCGATGAGCAGCGGTGCAACAGCCAGCGCGACGATCTTGGTGCGGAGGTTCATCGGAGGGCAAGACTACCACCGGGGCGGGTCCTGTCC
>NZ_JAILYJ010000073.1 GCF_019793465.1 Rhizobium croatiense
TCGGCCGGCTGAGCCGACTGTGCGGGAAGCCCACCACTGGCCACCGGCGGTGGCAGCGATTGTCCGTCGATCGGGGCGGAGGCGGCCGGCGAGGAGCTGCTCCTCGACAGGGCGTCTGCTTGCTCCTGCATCGTCGTCGGCGGCGCGCCGGTGCCAGGCCGATAGGCCTGCTGTGACTGATCATAGGCTGGATGGTAGCCGCCCTGCTGCGAGCTTCCCGAGAAACTCGGCTGGCGGGTGCCCGCCAACCGCTCGGCTTCGCTCTGCGTTACCGGGCTCGATGACGCGCGGCCGGAGGAATCGCCGATATCGACCTGCGGCGTCAGCGCATCGGTGGTGTTGCAGGCGGTCAGCAGAGCCATGACGAACAGGAACGTGGGCACAATCGCAGCTCGCGTCATCCCTTGATCCGTCCTTCCCACAAT
>NZ_JAILYJ010000074.1 GCF_019793465.1 Rhizobium croatiense
GAATTGCAGGGCCAGCAGGTAGTGGGGAACGCCGTTCATGAAGTTCAGCCGCCCTTGCGAGACACGCCCGCCGCCTCGAAGCTCGCCATTTCGCGCAGGATGCGGCAGGCCGATTCGAGCAGCGGCCAGGCCAGCGCGCCGCCAGAGCCTTCGCCCAGGCGCAAGTCGAGATTCAGCAACGGCTCCAGCCCGAGATGCTTCAACAACAGCGCATGCCCCGGTTCCGCCGAGCTGTGCGCGGCCACGCAGCGCTGGGCCACGTGCGGCTGCAGTGCCTGCGCCACCAGCACCGCCGCGCTCGCGATGAATCCATCGACCACGATCACGCGCCGCTCTTCCGCCGCCTGCAGCACCGCGCCGACCAGGGTGGCAATTTCGAAGCCGCCAAACGCAGCCAATGCATCGAGCGGCGCGTGATCG
>NZ_JAILYJ010000075.1 GCF_019793465.1 Rhizobium croatiense
TTGTCGGACCACGGCCGTTCCCGGAGTATCATCTTTCGGCGATGGACGGCGAATTTCGGGACAAGCGCCGTTCCGTCACGCCGGGGCTCACAGGCCTTTGGCAAATATCCGAACGAAGCGATGCGGATATCGAGCTGCAGCAGCAACTCGACGAGTTCTACATCGACAACCGGTCCCTCTGGTTCGACTGCCAAATTCTTCTCGGCACAATCCCCGCTGTCTTCAAGCGCAGGGGAGCCTGCTGACCACTTCCACGAGGCAAGCATCAACAACGGAGCACATCAATGCACGGACACAAGGGAATTATGGTTACCGGCGGCACCGGGTTTCTGGGATCATTCCTGTGCGAAAGGCTTTTGCGAGAGGGTAACGACGTCCTCTGCGTGGACAATTACTATACCGGTTCGCGCGACA
>NZ_JAILYJ010000076.1 GCF_019793465.1 Rhizobium croatiense
GCGCTCGGTCGGTTCGGTGGTGCGGGAGGCGGAGCCGGTGGTCACACTCGTGCCCATTAACGTGCCGCTGGAAGCGGAAGTCTCGATTAACACGCGCGATATCGGCCGGGTGGCCGTCGGCAAGGAAGCCCGTATCAAGCTCGACGCCTATCCGTTCCAGAAATACGGAACCGCGACAGGCGAGGTGAGGACCATCAGCCAGGATACCTTCTTGACCGGCCAACAGGAGCAGACTGCCACCCCCAGCCAGCCAGCCGCCCCCTTCTTCAAGGCGCGGATCCTGCTTGCCGATACCCGGCTGAATGCCACAGATGGCCCGGTGCGGCTGCTTCCCGGCATGACTGTGACCACGGAAATCAAGGTCGGCAACCGTACGGTGATCTCCTATTTCCTGTATCCGCTGCTGCGTGGC
>NZ_JAILYJ010000077.1 GCF_019793465.1 Rhizobium croatiense
GCACAAGATTGCCCATGCCGTTCAGAACGAAGATCGCCGGCTTGAACAGCACCAGGAAGAGCCCCAGCGGACGCACGACGGCAAGCGAAGTGGCCTCGCTGCGCTGAAGCGCCAAGCTTTTCGGCGCCAACTCGCCCAGCACGATGTGCAGTGCCGTGATGATGACGAAGGCAATGACGATGGCGACCGTATGCGCGCCTGTTGCCGCCCATTGCCCAGGCAGCCAGGACACCAGAGGCTCGATCAGATGGGCAAGCGCCGGCTCGCCGACCCAACCCAGCGCCAGCGACGAGATGGTGATACCAAGCTGGGTGGCGGCAAGGTTGGCGTCGAGATTGTCGACAGCGCGCTGGAGGGCGGAGGCATTCATGCGGCCTGCCGCGGCAAGTTCGGTGACACGGCTGCGCCTGAC
>NZ_JAILYJ010000078.1 GCF_019793465.1 Rhizobium croatiense
CTATATGGCTATGGCACTGAAATCACAGGACAATTTTCCGAGAAGACGGCGGGAGACGTGGAAGCTTTCCAGCGCCATTTCCGGCCTGAACGGGTGGACGGCATCGCCGATTTCTCGACGATCGACACGCTGCACCGGCTGCTGTCGGCGCTGCCGCGTTTTTCCTGAGCGGAAGAGGCCGATTTCCGGCCGATATTTCTGCGGCTGGCGAGAAAACCGCCTCGCCACATCATTTCCCTATTATCTCCTCATTGCGATGGTCTAAGAACGCCCGCTGAACAGCGCTCACGGCTTTTTCAAGTGTAACGACGAGCGCCAAATGAAACGATAAGAATTGCTGCGGAACACGATCAGTCCTTGATCGCGTATGACCGGATGACGGCGAGGCGCGCAGTCCTGCAATTCTATGGGT
>NZ_JAILYJ010000079.1 GCF_019793465.1 Rhizobium croatiense
GTCTATGTCCATTGAGTGGCTTGTGGCCGGTCTGGCGCTGGTCGCCGCGCTGGTGGCGTTGGCTGTTTGGCATGGCCGCAGGGCGGTACGGACGCTTAAAGCGGTGGAAGCCGACCTGCATCGCGCCGAGGTGGCGGGGCAGGATCAGGCCGAACGGCTTGCCGCATTGGAAAAACTGCGCGACGGCCAACAACGCGCCGAGCAGGCCATTGCCACTGGCACCGCGGTGGTGCGTGAAGTACACAAGGGCATTGCCGAAATCCCGCTCGCGGTGCTGGAGGCGATCCCCGGCGCGAAGGCCCCGGCGCAGGCGCTGCGCGGGCTGCATCATTCGATCAGCGATGGCGTTTACGGCGCGCTGGAGAATCTCAACAAGGCAGTCGGCCGCGAGCTGCGGCGTAACCA
>NZ_JAILYJ010000008.1 GCF_019793465.1 Rhizobium croatiense
CGGCAAGTCGAAGATCGTCGCAACTGTGGCTGCCATGCGCAAGCTGCTCACCATCCTCAACGCAATCATCCGGGACCAGAAAGCATGGCAAAACGCTTGACTTCCAAGACAGTCGCTCTGCCCTGCCCGGCATCTCCCCCACAGGTGGGGAGATGACAAGTGGCGGAACCTTCCCGCCACATCAACGTTTCGCCGAGCTGCGACGCTAATTGTTTTGGGGAAGCCCTTGCGTCTAGCCAATCTCCCCACCTGTGGGGGAGATGCCCGGCAGGGCAGAGGGGGGTACCACACGGCACGACCTCTCTGACCGCCCCTCACCCGTCCAACGTCTCCTTCACTACCACAGCCAGCTGTTTCAGCGAAAACGGCTTCGGCAGGAAGCCGAATTTCGCATCCGGCGGCAGGTTGCGGGCAAAGGCGTCCTCGGCATAGCCGGAGACGAAGATGAATTTCAGGTCTGGATAGTTCTTGCGCAGCTCACGCAGCAGCGTCGGGCCGTCCATTTCAGGCATGACGACGTCGGAAACGACGATGTCGACCTTGCCCTCGAGCTCTTCCATGATGCTCAGCGCCTCGACGCCCGAGCCCGCCTCATGCACGGTGTAGCCGCGCGTTTCCAGCATCCGCTTGCCGCCCCGGCGCACCGCCTCCTCGTCCTCGACGAGAAGAACAACGGCAGAGCCTGTCAGGTCCTCGGGCTGCTGCGCGGCAGGCGCCTCGGGAGGCGTGCCGACTGCGGCAATGGCGCTGTCGATCGCGCCGGCTTCGGCGGCAACCGCCGGCTCGGGGATATGGCGCGGCAGGAAGACGCGGAAGGTCGTGCCTTTGCCCACTTCGGATTCAGGCTGGATGTAACCGCCCGATTGCTTGACGATGCCATAGACCATGGCAAGACCAAGCCCGGTGCCTTTGCCGACATCCTTGGTGGTGAAGAAGGGTTCGAAGATCTTGTCCATGATCTCAGGCGCGATGCCGGTGCCGGTATCGGTGACCTCGACCAGCACCATGTCCTCGGCGGGCATGTAGGAATAGTTGAAGGCGGAGACCTCGACAGCCGTCAGATTGCGGGTGCGCAGCGTCAGCGTGCCGCCTTCCGGCATGGCATCGCGCGCATTGACGCAGAGATTGATCAGCACCTGCTCGAACTGCGACAGGTCGGTTTTGACGGGCCAGAGATCCCGGCCATATTGCACGTCGAGCTTGACGTTGGTGCCGGAGAGCAGCCGGTCGACCAGCATGCGCAGGTCGCCGACGACATCTGTCAGGTTCAGCACCGAGGGCCGCATCGTCTGCTTGCGCGAGAAGGCAAGCAACTGGCGCACCAGCACGGCGGCGCGGTTGGCATTGCGCTTGATCTCCATCAGGTCGGCGAAGCTCGCATCGGAAGGACGTGCCTGCAGCAGCAGATGGTCGGACGAAAGCAGGATCGCTGTCAGCACATTGTTGAAATCGTGCGCGATGCCGCCGGCAAGCGTGCCGACTGCGTTCATTTTCTGCGTCTGCGCCATCTGCGCTTCCAGTGCCTTCTGCTCGGTCACCTCGACCGCATAGACGATCGCTGCTTCCTCGGGCGCCTCGTCGCTCTGGTCGATGACGGCATTGACATAGAAGCGGAAATAGCGCGCCTCGTCAGTCGGCGTGCGGGTGTCGAGCGGCGCGATGTCGCCCTGCCGGTCCTTGGCCGCCGCCAGCGCCGCGGCCAGCTGCGGCCGGTCGCTCTCCTGCACGATGGTTTCGAGAGAGGGGGATTTCTCGAGATCGTCGCGCGACACGACGCCGGAGAACAGCTTCAGGAACGGCGCATTGGTGCGCAGAATGCGCCCTTCGCCATCAACCGAGGCAATCGCCATCGGCGTGTTGTTGAAGAAGCGCGTGAAGCGCATGGCGGCGGCCGAAGCGGACTGGCCGCTCTCGCTGCTCTTTTCGCGCGCCAGCACGATCGTCCGGCTTTCGCCGGGCGCGCCGTCGCGCATCGAGGTGACGCTGTGGATGATCTGCACCGGCAGGCTCTGGCCGTTGGTCTTGCGCAGGTCGAGATCGAGCGTCACGGTTTTCTTCAGGCCGGGTTCGGCCTGCACCGACTGGATCAGCGCCAGCCCCTCGCCCGCCACCAGGTCGCCGATCGACATCGAGCCCGGCAGGAACTTGGTCAGGTCGAGGCCCAGCCACTCGGCAAGCGTGGCATTCAGGTAGAAGATTTCGCCCTTGCGGCCCGCGGAGAAGAAGCCGGCGGGTGCGTGATCGAGATAGTCGATCGCGTTCTGCAGCTCCTTGAAGAATCGCTCCTGATCGTCGCGTTCGGCGGTGATGTCGGTGATCTGCCAGATCTGCAGCGGCTTGCCGCCATTATCCTCCTGATGCAGCAGCCGCGCCTTCAGCCGGTACCAATGCGCGCCCGAGCTGTTGGAGCCGGGGCCGACGGCGCGCAGCAGACGGAATTCCTCGCGGCCCTCCTTGCCCTCGCGCAGACCATTGACCAGCCGGTAGAGCGCCTCGTTGGACTCGCGATGGCGCGACAGCAGCGTTTCGAGCGTCTGCACCTCGGTCGCCTTGCGCGCGCCGGTCAGCGCGCCGTAGGCAGCGTTGGCATAGATGATCCGTCCCTTGTCGTCGGTGATCAGCGTCCCGTCCGGGTGGCTGTTGAGAAAGGCGCGCGCCAGGCTGTCGGACTGGTGCTGCGGCATCACCTCGATGAAGCCAATAACCGAGGACACCAGGAAGAAGATGCCGACCATGGCAAGCACGCCGAGGCCGCCGAGCACCATCTCGTTGTCGAGTGATCTTTTGAAGACGACGAAGGCGCCGGCTGCCGCGATCAGCACGAGCGCCAACAGGAGGATGCGCAAAACCGTGCCAGAACGCCCCCCACGATCCACAAGCGGTGCGTTATAATCGTCGGCCTGACGCGGTTTCGTCATGTATTCCTCGCATAAGCCCTTCCCGTTTCATAGCACGAACACGAAGCAGGAATCAGGCACTCTTTCCTTCTTAGCAATTTGCCACGCCGGCAAAAACACCGGTCACCGGCAAGACTGCTTGAATTCACAGGCTAGAGCGCCATCTGCCTGTCGAGCCGCCGCGGCTGCCCGTGCGCAAGCCGGCAGCCGTCATCCGGCACAATACGAAATCGCCTTCGTGCGCCACTGGACAGGACCTTCGGCCCTTGTTTAAGGAACGGAAAAGTCGTCAATATGTGCCGAATGCGAAATGGAGTGAGTGACTATGTTCGATGACCTTGTCGGAGCTTACGGCAGCCGTTTCCTGCTTGCGGCCGGTGGCGTCGGCCTGGCGCTTCTCCTGCTCATTCTGGCGCTCTGGCTGATTCGAAGCCGCGCCCCCTCGCCCTTCGTGCGCGGCGGCCGCAACCGTCAGCCCCGCCTGCAGGTGCTGGATGCGGCAGCCGTCGATAGCCGCCGCCGGCTGGTGCTGGTGCGCCGTGACGACGTCGAACATCTGATCATGATCGGCGGTCCGACCGACATCGTCATCGAAAGCCGCATCCTGGCCGAGGCGGCCGAACAGCCCGAAAGCGTCAAACGGGCGGAACCGGCGACGGAGCGGCCGGCAACAGTCCCGCGCCCCGAAACACCACCCGTTTCCGTAAGCCGTCCGCCGCTTGCAGCCCGTGCCGAGCCGCCCGCTGAACCCGCCTTCGCGGCCTCAGCCATACCGGAGCCGCGCCCGCGCCCCGAACCGCCGGCCCAGCCGGCCGTGCCGCCGCCGGTGGCCACCAGCCCGCTTCCGGCGGAGCCCGCGACGGCGCCGCTATCGGCCGAACGCGACCATTCTCCGCGCCCGGCTCCGCCCCAGCCGCGCCCGCCGGAACAACCGGTTGCCCCGCCGGTCGCGCAACCCGCGCCCTATCACGATACGGCGAGTGCCGCCGAAATCCTTGACGCCGCCCGCCAGCGGGTGCTGCCGCAGCAGCGCATCGACCCCGAGGTTTCCGCCCCCGACATGCCGGCGCCGCGCTCCGCACCCGCGACGACCGAGGACGAAGCGGCGCAATCGGCAGCGGCGATTCGCCGTGATTTCCAGCGGGTGCTGGAACAGGAGATGGCGAACAATCTGACGGCCGAGCGCATCGTGCCGGCCCCGGCAAACCAGACCCCGCGCCAGGCCGCCGCGCCGCAGCCCGCCAACCTGCCGCGCCGCGATCCCGAGCTTGCCCCGATCACCGGCGCCGACACGGAGCTGCAGAAGGAAGTTGCCCGCATTTTCGGCGAAATGAGCGTCAATCGCGACAAGTGACTGCCGCACCGGCGCAGGCGCGGTTGCGCGCATTCCTCACCTCATCATGAAGTTGCAGAAATGCCGCAATGCCGCGGCTTCTCGGTCCTGGAGCTCTTCGGGCCTCCCCACCGCGTCGATCATTTGTTATCAATGGACGCGAAGAGCTTTGGCGCATCGAGGTCACACTTTGCCTAAGTAAATACCGGTCTCACCCCAGTTTCACCCGTAGTGCCGCAAAGCGAGACGCTGGCGGCATGCGACCATGTTCATCGGGTGGTGGCGAGAGACCGGTTTGGCATTGTTACAATGTGCCATGTGCAGCTCCGCTGCTCAGCTCTTCAGCCGCCCACAACATAGCCACACCGCGCCCGCAAGGGTTTCTCCTGCACCATCTTGGTGGACTTCCGAACGGAAGACCAAGACGATATGTGCAAGACGCTTCGGGTCCGATGGACCATCATCCCCAAGACAGCGCCCCAGCCATGGATTGCGTGTGGCGGATGCGGAGGCCTCAGAGCTTTCCGATCCAGCGGCAAGATCCGGTTGAATGCCAACGGTCGCAAGCTCGACGCCTGGCTGATCTACAAATGCCTGATCTGCGAAAGGACATGGAACCGGCCGATCTTCGAGCGCGCCGGTCTCTCCGCGACATCGATCCGTTGACGCTCGACGCGCTGCAGTCCAACGACCCCGATTGGGTTCGCGCGGAAACCTTCAATCTCGATGGGCTGCGGCGCAAAGCACAGCGCGTTGACGAGTTCGCCGAATTCGACATCGCCAAGGAGATACGGCACGAGAGCGCAGGCTGGACAAGCCTGGAAATCGAACTGACAGCCCAGTTCGCGACAAACATACGGCTGGATCGGCTGCTGGCTGGGGAGTTGAAAATGTCGCGCTCGCGCCTGCAGGCTCTGCACGATCAGGGTCTATGTCGAACGGACCCCGGCGGGGCAGACATCATGCGGCGGCGGGTCAGGAGTGGCACCCTCCTCACGATCGATCTCGCCATGGAGGCAGAGCGGGAGCGACTGTGGAAACCTCTGGCGGCAGGTGGCCCGCTCTAAATGCATGTCGTCCGGAAGTGTGCAGCGATTCCGGGACGACGACACGCATAAAACAAAGGCCGATGCGCGTCGCTTGAATCAAGTTGATGCGACGCGCATTGATCGGCGGCGCACCAAGACCGATCGACAAGCCGGGAGTAGACAAAAAGGCGCCGCGATCAGATCGCGGCGCCCAATGTGTCTCTGCCTAAATCGAAAATGTCATTCGTCGCGGTAGACTTTTTCACGACGTTCGTGGCGCTCCTGCGCCTCGATCGACAGCGTCGCGATCGGGCGGGCGTCGAGGCGTTTGAGACCGATCGGTTCGCCGGTCTCCTCGCAATAGCCATAGGTGCCGTCTTCGATGCGCTGCAGGGCCGCGTCGATCTTGGAGATCAGCTTTCTCTGCCGGTCGCGGGCGCGAAGTTCGATCGCCCTGTCGGTTTCCGACGACGCCCTGTCGGCGAGATCGGGATGGTTTGCGCTTTCCTCGGCCAAATGGTCGAGTGTTTCGCGCGCTTCTCTAAGGATATCGTTTTTCCAGGCGACCAGCTTCGCCCTGAAGTAGGCACGCTGGTTTACGTTCATGAACTCTTCCTCTTCCGAGGGAACGTAATTGCTAAGATCGATCTTCTCACTCAACGCGATTCTCCTGAAGAACATCTCATCTGGGCGGGTGTATATCCCAAGCGCTAGCCGCGATTCAAGCCAAATACGACAGGTAAACAGATTTTTAAATCTGTTACAATTTTAAGCTAACGGTCTATTTTGTCATGCTTATTCCGGCTGCCGTTTTTGGCTTCGCCTTCAAAACGCCGTGTTGTCAGCCACGTTTTAGACAGTTGCGGCATGGCTGGCGATTGACGGCGGCTGACCGCAGCCGCTACTGAAAAGACCCGCCCGATCCTGGATTTGCCCATGACCGTACCGCTGCCTCCGCCCCACCGCATCTATCTCCTGCGTCATGCCCAGGCCGCTGCGGCCGACCCCGGACAGCGCGATTTCGACCGGCCGCTCAGCAAAAAGGGCTACGGCGATGCCGAGATCATCGCCGACAAGGCAGCCGACAAGGGCTACCGTCCGGATCTTCTGATCAGTTCGACGGCGCTTCGCTGCCGCGACACTGCCGACGCCGTCCACCGGGCGGTCGGCGTCGGACTCGACGTGCGCTATGTCGATGCGCTCTACGACGCCACCGTCGGCACCTATCTCGAAATCGTCGATGCGCAGGAGGCTGCCGCCGTCATGCTGGTCGGCCACAATCCGACCATGGAGCAGGTGCTGGAGGCACTGATCGGCCACAAGGCGATGGTCGACGCCCTTCCCCGCGGCTTTCCGACGGCAGGCCTTGCCGTCATCGATTTCGATGCTTCCGTCACCGCCTGGCGCCTGACCGATTTCGTTGTCGTCTGACATCGTCCGAGCAATTCGACGAGCGGCAGAAGTTTTCACTTTCCGCGGAAAACGGAAATGCGTTCGCGCCACTTCTTTTTCGCACAACGCCGCCTTCCTATATTGCCGGCAGTCAACAATCGGAATCGCGCCTTGCCGCCACGCCTGACCTCCCTTGCCGACGACGCCCGCATCGCCTTCGACAATCTCGCCGACCGGGCGAACGGCCTCGTCAATCCGACCGTGCGGCTCGGCGTCACCGGCCTCTCGCGATCCGGCAAGACGGTTTTCATCTCCTCGCTTGTTCACAATCTCCTGCATGGCGGTCGACTGCCGCTGTTCGAGCCGGTGCAATCCGGCCGCGTTTCCGCCGTGCGGCTCGAGCCGCAGCCGGATGATGCCGTGCCCCGCTTCCAGTACGAAGATCATATCCGGGCCTTGGTGAAGGACCGCATCTGGCCGGACTCGACCCGCGCCATTTCCGAGTTGCGCATCACGCTCGACTATCAGAGCGCCAGCGGCTGGAACCGGCTTTTCTCGCCCGGCCGGCTGTCGATCGATATCGTCGATTATCCCGGTGAATGGCTGCTCGATCTGCCGCTGCTCGGCAAGGATTATCGCACCTTCTGCGAGGAGACGATTGCGCTTGCGCAAACCGGCGTCCGCTCCGCGTTGTCGCAGGGATGGCTGGCGCTGACACGTGCCGCCGATATCAATGCCGGCGCCGACGAGATGATCGCCCGCGAGCTTGCCACCGCCTTTGCCGATTATCTCAAGGCCTGCAAGACCGACGAGCGCTCGCTCTCCACCTTGCCGCCCGGGCGCCTGCTTCTGCCCGGCGATCTCGACGGCTCGCCGGCGCTGACCTTCGCCCCGCTCGCCTTGCCGCCCGACGGCCGTCCCGATCGCGGCTCGCTCTGGGCGATGATGGAGCGACGGTACGAAGCCTATAAGTCGGTGGTGGTCAAACCGTTCTTCCGCGAACATTTCGCCCGGCTCGACCGCCAGATCGTGCTGGTCGACGCGCTGCAGGCGATGAACCGCGGCCCCGAAGCCGTCCAGGATCTGGAACGCGCGCTGACCGATGTGCTTGCCTGTTTCCGCCCGGGCACCAATTCGCTGCTCTCCTCGCTGCTCGGCCGCCGTATCGACCGCGTGCTGGTCGCCGCCACCAAGGCTGACCATCTCCATCACGAGAGCCACGACCGGCTCGACGCATTGACCCGTCGCCTCGTCGATCGCGCCATCGCCCGCATCGGCATGGCCGGCGCCGGCATCGATGTCATGGCGCTCGCCTCCGTGCGCGCTACCCGGGAGGCATCGGTCAAACGTGACGGCCATGACCTGCCCGTCATCGTCGGCACGCCGATGGCGGGTGAAACCATTGCCGGCGAGCGCTTCGACGGCCAGAGAAAGACCGCGATCTTCCCCGGCGATCTGCCGGAGGATCCGGAAGGCCTATTTGACCGCATCGTTTCGGGCGAGGCCGCTGGGACCCTGCCCGAAGTCAATGTCGTCAGGTTCCGCCCGCCGCATCTTGAGGAAACCGGCGGCGGCATCAAGCTGTCGGTGCCGCATATCCGCCTCGACCGCGCCATGCAGTTCCTGTTCGGAGACCGTCTCGCATGAGCAAACCCCCGTCCGATGTGCCGCGTCGCCCACCCGCCGCCTTCGCTTACGACGATGAGCCGTCCGAGCCGCGCGACAACGGCCGGCAGCAGCAAGGCCGGCGCAAACCGGAAAGCTTCTCGGAAGAGATCGTCTTGACGCCCGATGAGGAGGATCCCTTCATCAATCCCGACAGGGATATCGGCGCAGCACCGGTGGCCACGCCGCGCAAGCGGCGGACTTCCTTCGGCAAGATCGCCGCCGGTGCCTTCGGCATCCTGCTGTCGCTCGGCATTGGCCTCTGGACCGACCGGCTGATCCGCGATCTCTTCACCCGCGCCGACTGGTTGGGTTACGCAGCCCTTGGCGCGCTGGCGATCGGCATCCTCGCCGTGCTTGCCCTCGTCATCCGCGAGACCGCAGGCATGATGCGCCTTGCCGCCGTCCAGACGATCAAGGCCGAAGCGGAAGCCGCGATCCTCGAAACCCGGCCGGCGAAGGCGCGCGCCGTCGTTGCGCGCCTCACCACGCTGCTTGCCGTCAACCCCGAGACATCGAAGGGACGCGCGACGCTGAAGGCGACCGAGGGCGAGGTCATCGATCCCCCGCATCTGATCGGCTTGGCCGAACGAGAGTTGCTCGCCCCGCTCGACCGCAAGGCCCGCGCCCTCATCGTCAATGCCTCCAAGCGTGTGTCGATCGTCACCGCCGTCAGCCCGCGCGCCGTCGTCGATCTGTTGTATGTGCTTTACGAGGCCGTCCGCCTTATCCGCGCCATGGCGGAACTCTACGGCGGCCGCCCCGGCACGCTCGGCATGTTCCGCCTGCTGCGCGACGTGCTGGCGCATCTTGCCGTGACCGGCTCGATCGCCGTCGGTGACAGCCTCGTCCAGCAGGTGCTCGGCCATGGGTTGGCCTCGAAGCTCTCGGCCCGACTCGGCGAGGGCGTCATCAACGGCCTGATGACCGCCCGCATCGGAATCGCGGCGATGGATCTCTGCCGGCCGCTGGCTTTCCGCGCGCTGAAACGGCCGGGAATCGGTGATTTCATCGGCGATCTCACGCCCTCCATGTCACCGCGCAGCAACAATCCTTAATCGACGAAGCAATTCCGCGGCTTTCGCCTTCCCCAGCGTGAAGTTGTGAAAATAGTATCCGATTCAATACATTAGCGGCAGGGTATTGAAATCCGTACAGCATGGAACGCCTGTAATCCCTTGCATTTCGGCACAGTCGAAAGGAAGGATTAACCATTTTTCGGCAAAACTTGGCACCAGTTCGTGAGTGGTGTTTGCCAAGGAAAATCCATGTATTCGCGCAAGTTTCTCTTCGTATGCGGTCTCGCCGCCGCGGCATTGTCTCCGGTCGCAGATGTCGCTCCGGCAGCCACCGCCGCAACCCGTGACAAGGCCTTCTTCGAATCCGTCGCCGGCTCCTGGAAAGGCCCCGGCGAGATCGTCGCCGGCAAGTACAAGGGCACGAAATTCACCTGCAACCTAACCGGTGAACCGACCGGCGACAGCACCGCTGGCATCAAACTCGATGGCACCTGCCGCGTCGGCGTCTTCAAGCAGCCGATGACCGCTGTCATCTCGCAGTCGGGCTCCAGTTATAAAGGCAAGTTTCTCGACGGCGCCGCCGGCAAAGGTCTTGACGTCGTCTCCGGCGCCGTCACCGAGGATACCGTCGTGGTCGGCATCAACCGCTCCAAACTGAACGGAGCGATGATCGCCCGCATACGCGACGACAAGACGATGAACGTCACCGTTTCGGTCAAGGTCGAAAGCCAGATGATCCCTGTTATCGGCCTGACATTGACCCGTCAGGTCGACGAAATGGCCGTCGGCTCCATCCAGTAGACAGATCGCATGACGGATTTTCCTGAAGCGGCGGGTTTCCCGCCGTTTCGCGTTTCAGGATCCATGCTTAGAGCCCTTTCCTGGTTAGATTGAATCATTCTGTTGGCTCAAACGGAGTCGGATGGTCGACCGGCCGGCGCGCGTCGTAGCCCAGCTCTACGGCCAAGCCGGCCGGTCGAGCAGGCGACCCGTTTCAGCCAACCCTCCCGCAGATTTGCCGGGCAAATCTGTAAGACTTGGGAATCGCCGGACGCACTGATCGCTTCGCCGCGGCGAAGCGGTGCGGCCGGTGGGCCGGGCATCTCTAGCCAGGATCAGAGGCGATCGGCTCGGACGTACCTGGGGGTATGCCCATCGCAAATCGCCTCTGCCTTGACGAAAACCTGCTCCGGCAGAATGCTTCAATCTAACCAGGAAGGGCTCTAGGCGCTCCGCCACCAGTCGCCGCTGTCATCGGCGACCTCGATGCCGGTCACGTCGGCGTCGAGCAGCCAGTCGCTGACCGGCCGCCCCCTGACGACAAGGCCTGGGGCGATATCGGCAAGCGGCATCAGCACGAAACCGCGCTCTGTCATCCGCGGATGCGGCAGTTCCAGCCGCGGCGCGTCCTGGATGACGTCGTCATAGGTCAACACGTCGATATCGAGCGTGCGCGGCCCCCAGCGTTCGATACGCTCGCGTTTCATCGCGCGTTCGATCGACAGGCAGACATCGAGCAAAGCTTCCGGAGGAAGCCGGGTTTCGATGGCGGCGCAGGCGTTGAAGAAGAACGATTGGTCCGTCTTGCCCCAAGGCGGCGTGCGATAGAGCCGCGACACGGCGGTAACTCGACAATCGTCGTGCCCATCCAGCCTTTGCAGCGCCGCTGCCATCGCCTTCACCGGCTCGCCGATATTGCCGCCGAGGCCGAGGGTGGCTGATCGCGAGGCGGCCTCATGCAAAGTGCTCAACACTCACCTGCACGAAATCGAGCACGCCAGGCACCGGCGCGTTCGGCTTGCGCACCGTGATCTTCGCCCGCCGGACCTGCGGAAATGTCTCGCAGAGCCCCTTGGCGATATCGAGCGCCAGGGCTTCGATCAGGTAGCGCCGCTTGCCGGTGACGATCTGCTCGATCACGGTGAAAGCGATGCCGTAATTGACGGTATCGTCGATCGAGTCGCTTTTCAGCGCCTCGCCGGCGACGACATCGAGCTCGGCATCGACGAAGAAGCGCTGGCCGAGGAATTCCTCCTCGTCATGCACGCCGTGGCGCGCGAAGAAAGCGCAGTTCTGCAGCGTGATCGTGTAGGTGGTCATGTCGGCCGCTTCCTCTCGAATTCCTGGCGCGCATTGAGCATAGCATCGGCGACATCAAGCGCATCCCTGTTGATTGCGACATTGTGCACCCGGAAAACCGCAGCCCCTTGGAGGCGCAGCAACACGCTCGTCGCAGCCGTCGCCACGTCCCGGTCCGACGCATCCCGCCCGGTGAGGGTGCCGAGGAAACGCTTGCGTGAGGTGCCGGCAAGCAGCGGCAGGCCGAAGCGCGAAAGTTCGGAAAACCGCGCCATCAGTTCGAGATTCTCTTCCGCCGTTTCCTTGGCGAAGCCGAAGCCCGGATCGAGCACGATGCGATCTCTGTTGACGCCTGCTGCAGCGGCGATATCAAGCGACCGTTCGAGGAAATGCACCTGGTCGGCGATCACATCGGCAAGTTTGACCCTGTCGCGGCCGGTATGCATGATGCAGAGCCCCGCCCCTGTCGCCGCGGCCAGGTCCGCGATACCGCTCTCCTTCTGCAGTCCGGAGACGTCATTGATGATATGGGCGCCGGCGCTGACCGCAAGCCGCGCCGTCTCGGCGCGATACGTGTCGATGGATATCAGCGCCTGGGTGCGGCCGCGCAGTGCCTCGATGACGGGCAGCACCCGCGCCTGCTCCTCCGAAGGGCTGACCGATGCTGCGCCCGGCCGGGTCGATTCGCCGCCGATGTCGACAATCGCGGCACCATCGCTCACCGCCTGCAGCGCGTGTTCGACGGCGGCATCGACGGTTTTGAAGCGTCCGCCGTCGGAAAAGGAGTCCGGCGTCACGTTGATGATCGCCATTATGAGAGAACGACGGCCGAGTTCGATCTCCCGGCCATGGCCCACACGCCATAAACTGCCTTCGAGCCCTGTCACCAGACTTATCCTATTGATGACGAAAAAAGCCGCCATCCGATATTGCGCTTGCGGTGGCTATGCCCCAAGCTCCTGTCGATTTCAACATGGATTGCGTTCAGAATGCCGCTTGCAGTGCGTTATATGGTCCTTCCTGTCGCCTTTTCCATTGCCCTTTCTCTCAGCGGCCCAGCGGCAGCCGAAGTGATCGCAACGAAGAGCTATTCCTATTTCGACATCCGCGGCAAAACCGCCGAGGAGCTCGACCAGGAACTCAGCCGGCGCGGCCCGACGGCAAGCGGCTCCTCGGCGCGCCATCCCGGCGCCACCAAAATCCGCTTCGGCGGCGAGGCCACCTATATTCAGGATGACGGCCGCTGCCGCGTCGGCAACGTCAAGGTCACGGTCCACACCCAGATCATTCTGCCGCGCTGGAACAGCCGCCGTGGTGCCAGCAAGGAGCTGTCGATGATCTGGGACGCGCTGTCGAGCGATATCAAGCGCCACGAGGAGCGCCATGCCGAGATCGCCAGAGATCAGGCCCGCGCCATGGAGCGCGCTATCCGCGCTTTGCCGCAGCAGCGCAGCTGCGAGGCCATGCAGGAGCTCGTCTCCAACGAATCAGCTCGCGGTATAGAGGAGCACGATCGGCTGCAGGCCCGATTCGACCGGGTTGAAGCGGTCAATTTTCAGAAGCGCATGTTGCGATTGCTGAATAATCGAATCAACGGCCGAGCCGGCGGAAAATAAGGCTTTTTCAAGCTGGTTACGAGCAGAAAAACTTAGCTGCGCAACGAAACTTGTGCGAAATTTGCCCCCTCCCCAGCGTTTCAATGGTCATTTTTCATCCTGGCAGACTCAACCGGAACGCGTTAATATGAACACATTCGAAAGTTCAGCTACGGCATCTGGGCTTTCATCGTTGGGTTCTCCTGGCGCGTTCCGAAGCCGCGGATGTTCCTCCCTCATCCGTAGGTAATGCGCCCGCCTCGCCTCGCTCGCACCAGCGCGCGAGGCGTCTTTTTTGTGGTTATGGCAGCGAACGCGGCGAATGCCTGTCGCCCGGAAGTGTGCAGCGGTTCCGGGACAATGACATGCATAAAAACAAAAAGCTAAAGCGCATCGCATGAATCAAATTTGATGCGAGGCGCTTTGGGCGCCGGCCTTAGGCCTGGCGTTCCGGCACGTGCACGACGAGCCCGTCATAGGCGGCCTTCATCCGGATCTGACAGGAGAGCCGCGAGGTGGGGCGCACATCGAAGGCGAAGTCGAGCATGTCCTCTTCCATCGCTTCCGGCTGGCCAACCTTCTCCGTCCACTCTTCGTCGACATAGACGTGACAGGTCGCGCAGGCACAGGCGCCGCCGCATTCGGCCTCAATGCCGGGCACCGCATTGCGCACGGCATTTTCCATCACGGTGGAGCCTTGATCGACGTCGAGGTCGAAGCGCGTGCCGTCGAAGGCGACGATGGTAAGTTTGGGCATCAGCACTATTTCCGGTCTTGAAATGGGTGGGCGGCTTTACTTCCGACAATTCGACGCGTCAGTCAACATTCGGAAATTCGCCATAACCTCGCAGATCAGGCCGTCGCCCGCCGTCTTCAATGCGTCATATCGGACGTCGCAAAAAGACCCGTGGTTCCGCAATGGAACAACGGGCCTGCCGCATGATTGCTTAAGGATAAGATCATACCGCCATTCAAGCTGCCACAGCGTCGCTTGCGTGCCTGAATAGACGGGCGGCGCCGCGGCTCGAGCGAGCGCAAGAGCGATCAGCCGCGGCAGAGCTTCAGGATGAAATTCTCCGCGTCGAGAACGGCAGCGCCCAGCGCCGCCATCGTGCCGGCATCGCCGCCGGTCGCCTCGATGACTTCCGCCGTCTGCGACACGCGGAATGCGCCGACCGAACTTGCCGCGCCTTTCAGCCTGTGCGCGGCGGCCCCGACACGCACGGTCTCGCCGCTCGCAATATCCTGAAGGCAGGCGCGGGCTTGACGGGCAAACATCTGAAGGACTTCGATTTCCAGCGTCTTGTCGCCCATCGTCTGCTTTGCGAGATGAACCAGGTCGATCGGCCGGACCTTCGAGGGACAGGGTCCCTTTGCATTGTCCGGCGCCTCGAATACGATATTCAATGCTGCCATCTGGGCCGCCATTTGCCAATTCTCCCGTCTCACGTCGTCCGCACTTGCAACAGTTCTGCGTCAGGAGGGTGGCCATCACGTTAAATTCCGGCACAGCGGGCGCCGAAATCTCGGCGTATGGTTAATGTCCGTTAAATATCCCTAAATTATTGGTTTTTAAGCGGGGTCTAGGATTCAAAATTGTTAACAACGGGTTAACGAGCCGCAAATCTCAAGCCTTCATTAATTGTGTGAAGAGCCCAGATGTGTCACTACGATACTGGTGGAGCGGGTTTATGGTACGCGCCTTTGCCGAGTGAGTGGATAATGGTAGTGTTTTGATACCTTCCGTTTGAAAAAGCGGCTATCTACTCTGAAATAACATGCTTATCCGTCCGCGGTTGGGATGGAAGGCCGTAACGGCAAAGTTGTTCCGGGGTGAGGCGGAAGCCTGGGCAGCGCTGGCGGACCGGCCGACAGTAACGAGGCGTAACCGAATGGCGAATAACAAATACAATGAGTCGATAGAGGACAAGGCGTTCAAGGCATTGGACGAGGCGCTCCAGATCGATTTCGGCAAGGATAATGTGCCGTCTCGCCGCGGCGACGCGCCTGAGGCGCCGGAGGGGAATGTGTCTGATCCATCGAATGTGCGTAATCAGCAAGCCCAGGAAGAAGCGCAGCGCCGCAACCGCCGCGGCGCCAACGGCGAGCAGGCTTCCAGGGCTCCGGCCTTCGCACCCGCAAATGATGCCAGCCGCAATACGCCCGCCTCTATCCTGAAATCTTTCGACGGCGCCTCCAGCCGCTCGGCGATGCGCACCGCCACCCTGTTTTCCGTGCTCTGGGTGATGGCCGGCCTCGGCCTGATGTCGCTGCTTTACGCGCCGCAGATCTGGCAGATCCGGTCGCTGGCCGACCTCGTCGCCCTGCCCGGTGTCATTGCCGGCCTGGTCGGCATCATCATTCCGGTGATGATGTTCTACGCTTTCGCCATCATGATCTCCCGCGCCCAGGACATGCGCAACGCCGCCCGCTCCATGGCAGAGGTGGCATTGCGCCTGGCAGAGCCGGAAACCATCGCCTCCGAACGCATCATGACTGTAGGCCAGGCGGTGCGCCGCGAGGTCTCGGCCATGAACGAAGGCATTGAGCGCACCATCGCGCGCGCTTCCGAGCTGGAAACGCTGGTCCATTCCGAAGTCAACGCGCTGGAGCGTTCCTATGCGGACAATGAACTGCGCGTGCGCGGCCTTGTCCACGAACTCGGCTCCGAACGGGAGGCGATCGTCAATCATGCGGACCGCATCCGCACCTCGATCGGCAGCGTCCACGACCAATTGAAGGAAGAACTGTCGCTTGCGACCGAAGAGATCGCCGTGCGTCTCGCCACATCGGGCGAAGCCTTCGCCTCACTGATCGACACGCGCGCAGCGACGATCCTGGAAAAATCGGACAGTGCCCTGCAGTCGATGGGCAGCCTGCTCGCCGCCAAGACCGATAGCCTGCTCCAGACGCTCAACGCATCCGGCTTCGCGCTGGCCACCGAATTCGACAACCGCCTCGAAGCGCTCTCCGTCAACCTCAACGAACACGGCGAAAAGCTTCTCAGCCAGTTCGAGACGCGCGCCTCGACCATGGACAGCAGCACCGAGAAGCTGAACGCAGCACTGAACGAGCGCACGCACCAGCTCAACGAAATCCTGATCGCCCGCACCCGCGATATCAACGAAAGCCTGACGTCAGGCGAACGCACCATCGGCGGCACGCTCGACGACGTGCTGTCGAAACTGAACAGCGCGCTTGATGAAAAGGGCGCAAGCTTCCGCCAGAGCCTGCAGAGCACCGCCGACGACGCCGTCATGGATCTTGACCTTCGCTCCGGATTCTTCGAAGAGCGGCTGCAGACGACCGTCGCCCAGCTTTCAACTGCCTTCGATGAGCGCGTAGCCGAATTCACCAGCGCTTTCGACAAGCGCACCGGCTCGCTCGACACGAAGCTGATGGAAAGCCTTGCCCGCATCAACGAGACTCTGACCGGCGGCTCGGATTCGATCGACGGCATCCTTAGCTCCGGCATCGACCGCATCGGCTCCTCGATGACGGATCACTCGCTGGCGCTCGCCACCGCGCTCGCCACCAGCCACGAAGTGCTGGAAAACACGCTCGGCACCCGCAGCGAAGAAATCACCACCGCGCTAACCAGCCGCACCGGCGAGCTGACTTCGGCGCTGAAGAACGCGACGTCGGACATCGCGCTGGCGCTTGCATCGGGCACTTCCGACCTGCAGAACAATCTCCAGGCTCGCTCCGCCGAGTTCCGCGACACGCTGCGCACCACCACCACCGAGCTGACCGCCGCCGTTGCCGCCGGCACTGAAGAGGTGACCACCGCTTTCGGCGGCCGCGCCGAGGCGTTGAGCGGCGTGCTTACGGCACGCACTGCCGAAATCAGCGAGGCGCTCGGCGCCGCGCATGGACGCATCGACAGCGTCATGGCAGAGCGCGGCGGCGCGCTCGTCGACGCGCTGACCAGCCATCACGGCCGCTTCGAGGAAGCGCTGACCACCCGCTCCGACGCGATCATCAACGCTGTCACGGGCACCCACGACCGTCTCGCCGAAACGCTCGACGAGAAGGCCATGGCGCTTGCCATCTCCTTGAACGAGAGCCAGGCCCGGATCGAAGATACGCTCGAAACCCGCTCCGCCACCCTGCTGAACGCCGTTTCCGGCACGCATGACCGACTGTCCGAGACGCTCGACGAGAAGGCAATGGCGCTCGCCATCTCCTTGAACGAAAGCCAGAGCCGCATCGAGGACACGCTCCAAACCCGCTCCGCAGCCTTCCTCAATGCCGTGTCGGGCACGCATGAGCGGCTGTCGGAAACACTTGATACGAAGTCAGCGGCGCTCACGACGTCCCTCGACGAGAGGCACGCCCGCATCGAGGATGCGCTCGGGACACGCGCCGAAGCGCTGCTCAGCACGATCGCCGGCACGCGTGACCGCCTTGCCGAAACCCTCGATGAAAAGGCGATGGCGCTTGCCGTTTCCTTGAACGAAGGCCAGGCCCGCATCGAGGACACCCTGGAAACCCGCTCTGCCGCCCTGCTGAACGCTGTCTCCGGCACCCACGACCGCTTCGCCGAGACGCTGGACGGTAAGGCGTCTGCCATCGCCGCCTCGCTCAGCGAGACCCAGGCCCGTATCGAGAATACGCTCGAAACCCGCTCCGCCGCCCTGATGGATGCGGTTTCCGGCACCCATGACCGCCTCTCCGAAACCTTGGACGAAAAAGCGATGGCGCTTGCCATTTCGCTCAACGAGAGCCAGGCCCGCATCGAGGATACGCTGGAAACCCGCTCCGCGGCCTTGCTGAATTCCGTTTCCGGCACCTACGACCGCTTCTCCGAAACGCTCGACGAGAAGGCGATGACGCTTGCCATCTCGATCAACGAGAGCCAGGCACGCATCGAAGACACGTTGGGGACCCGCTCCGAGGCCTTCCTCAACGCCGTCTCGGGCACACATGAGCGTATCTCCGAAACGCTCGACCAGAATACATCGGCGCTCGCTGCTACCTTGAACGAGGGCCAACGGCGACTGCAGGATACATTGGAGACGCGCTCGGAATCCTTCCTCAACGCGGTTTCCGCCACCCATGATCGGCTGTCCGAGACACTCGACGATCGGGCGATGGCGCTGGCCATCTCGCTGAACGAGAGCCAGAGCCGCCTCGAGGAGACGCTGACATCAGGTGCCGATGCGATCACCAATGCGGTCTCCGGCACGCATGAACGCCTGAACGGCGTGCTCGACCAAAAGGCCAGCGCGCTGGCCGCTTCGTTGAACGAGGGCCAGGTCCGCATCGAGGAAGCTTTGGGGCACCGCACCGCCGCGATCATCGGCGCTGTGACGGCAAGCCACGACCGGCTCACCGATACGCTCGACGAAAAGACCATGGCGCTCGCCATTTCGCTCGACGACAATCAGAGCCGCTTCGACAGCGCGCTCGAAGCCCGCAGCAATTCCATCATGGAAGCCGTCGCCAGTGCCGAGGCGCGCGTCGCCGGCGC
Source organism: Rhizobium croatiense (assembly GCF_019793465.1). GTDB lineage: Bacteria > Pseudomonadota > Alphaproteobacteria > Rhizobiales > Rhizobiaceae > Rhizobium > Rhizobium croatiense. Next base: position 18,482 of record NZ_JAILYJ010000008.1, read on the forward strand.
CTTTGCCGACAAGACCGATGCCATCCACAACGCCTATGCCGACAATCAGCAGCGGCTCGAAAATGCGCTTTCGCAGCATAGTGCAGCCCTCTCGGGCGTTCTCGATGCAGGCGGCGCCCGCTTCGAGGATCTCGTCGGCGGCTTGACCGGCCGCATCGAAGGCCGCCTGAGCGATGCCCATGCGCGGCTCGGAGGCCTTGCCGAGGAGGCCGCAGCGCGCATCGAGAGCGGACTGGATTCTGCCCATGAGCGCATGCGCACGACGCTTGAGGATCGCGCCAATGCCATCGATCTGTCGCTGAACCAGGCTCATAGGCTGATCAGCGATACGCTGACCGAACAGGCGACCAGCATCGGCACATCGGTGGCGACGAGCATCAGCATGCTCGAGATGTCGCTGGAAGACCGCGAGGTTTCGATCCGTCACGCAATCGATTCCGGCGCTCAGACATTGGAAGATCGCATGCATGCCGGCGCCGGTCAGATCGCTGGTCGCTTCCAGGAGGCGGCCAACACGATTTCGAGCTCCGCCCAGGGCCTTTCCGCCCATCTCGACCAGTCCGTCGCAAGCCTTGCGGGACGTCTTGAAGAAACCGGTTCTCGTATGGAAGCGGGCCTGACTGCCATCGAGAGCCGCATTCGTGACGGCGTCGGCGGCGTTGCCGACAAGGTCGAAGCGGCCAGCAGCCAGCTGTCCGGCGTGCTCGCCGACGGCATTTCCCGTCTCGGCGCGCTTGGCGACGACACAACCCAACGCATCTCGGCGACGCTCGAAGGCAGCGCCGCAAATCTCACCCAGGCGATCGACAGCCGGACCGCCAATCTGGCCGAGACGCTGGACAGCCGCACGACCACGCTGACCGGCGCCATCGAGGGCCGCACGGCAAGCCTCGGCGAAACCCTCGACCGCGGCAACGAGCGCATCGAGGAACGGCTCTCGACCATGGATCGCGCTTTGACCGTCGGCCTCGAAGCCGTCAATCGCACCATCGAAGGCAAGGCCGCCGGCCTCGCTTCGGCGCTGCGCAGCGCCGTGGCCGAAGCGGCCCAGGGAATGGAAGGCGAAGCGACGAGAACCACCGAACTGCTCGGCAAGACCGGCCAGCAATTCGCCGAGGATCTCAATGCAAAAAGCGACGAATTCACCCGCACTATGGATGAGCGTTCGTCGCAGATCGTCACCCGCGTCGCCGAAGCCCAGAACCGTCTGGCAAGCCAGGCCGCTGCCGTCGCCCAGACCTTCTCGGAAGCCGGCAACGCCATCGTCAACAAGGTCGCCGAGGCCGAGACGATCGTCGGCACGCAGGTCGATGCCATCTCCAAGGCGCTGTCGGATGCCGGCCAGTCTCTGGAAACACGCGGCGACGCCATCCGCTCGACGCTGTCAGGGGCCGGCAGCGAGATTTCCGCCACCATGGCGGATGTCGATCGGGCGCTCGAAGCCCGCAGCAACGCTATCCGCTCCAATCTCGAGGAGCGCGCCCGCGAGATCGATACGACCTTCTCCGGCATCGACCGGGCGCTCGAAGCGCGCGGCAATTCGATCCGCGCGACACTCGACGAGCGCACCCGCGACCTCAACTCGATGCTCGCTGGCCGTTCGGTCGAATTGACCCGCATCCTCGACGAAACCGCCCGTCCGATCATCGACCGCTATACCGATGCCGGCGAGCAGGCCGCCGCCCGCATCACCGCCGCCGCCAACCTCAGCGCCGACCGTCTGCGCGCCGAAAACGAAGCGCTCGCCAGCGCGGTTGCTGCCCGCACAGAGAATGTCGCCAATGCCGTCAGCGCCATCGAGAACAGCTTGGTCGGCAATGTCAACGGTCTGGTCCAGCGCATGTCGGAAAGCAGCGCGGCGATGGCCATGATGATGAACCGCGCCGCCGAGCAGCTGACGAGCGTCGACGGACGTCTCGGGGAAACCACGACGCGCTTTGCCGACTCCGCCACCAAGGCCGCCGAAATGGTCAATGCCTCGACCCGGCTTCTCGAAGGCAAGGTCGACCGCCTCTCCGACATATCGGGCCAGACACTGGCCCAGGTCGGCGGCATCATCGGCCGTTTCGACGAACATTCCAAGGTTCTGACTCAGGCCTCGCAGCTTCTGGGTGCCGCCCAGTCCAACCTTGCCTCGACGCTCGAGGAGCGTGAAGGCGCGCTGCAGGCGCTCTCCGTCAGCCTGGTCCAGCGCTCCGCCGAGATCGAAAAGACCATGCAGGGCCTCGGCGGCATGATCGAGACCGTGTTCGAGCGAGCCGAGCAGCGCTCCAACCAGGTCACCGGCAATCTGCGCCAGGGCGTACAGTCCTCCTTCGCCGATATCGGCCGTATTCTGACCGAAACCGAAAAGCGCGCCCAGGAAGCGGCCGAGACGATGCGCGAGGCGATCACCCGCGCCGGCGAGGAAGCCAACACGACGATCGACGGCACCTTCGCCAATGTCGAGCGCCGTTCCGGCGACCTCTCCAACCGTATTCGCGGCGGCCTCACCGCCTCGTTGTCGGAAGTCGAGCGCATGCTCGGCGAGGCCGGCCGCGCCTCCGACGGTGCCGCTCAGCACATGCGCGAATCGCTGCGCGAGGCGATCGAGGATGCCGTCGGACGCTTCTCCGGCGCCACCGAGGATATCCGCCGCTCCGCCGCCGACATCCGCAGCGAGCTCGACGCCACCCGCGCCGAACTGAAACGCGGCGCCTTCGACTTGCCCGAGGAAGCCAAGGAAAGCGCCTCGGCCATGCGCCGCGCCGTCGCCGAGCAGATCAAGGCGCTTCAGGATATTTCCCAGCTCGTCGGCCGCTCGAGCCAGCAGCTTGAAATCTCCCAGCCCGTCGCCCGCTCGCTTGCCCAGGTACAGCCGGCGCCGCGCCCCGCTCAGCCGGTCGCAGCTCAGCCGCCGCAGCCGGCGGCACCGCCGCCGATCGAAGCGACGGGCCTGCGTGGAACGATCGCGCCGTCGGCTCCGGCCGTCGCCGCTCAGCGCGCCGCCCCGCAGCCGGCCCCCGCCCGCCAGGACTCAGGGCGCCAGGAACCGGCGCGGGAAAGCGGCGGCTGGATCAGCGATCTCCTGCGCGGCGCATCCCGTGACGAAGCCGCCGAGGAGGCGCCTGCCCGGGCCCCGGCCCGGCCGGCGGAAACCGCCGCACCGGCCACGCGCAGCAACGACAGCCGCAATCCGCGCCATGTCGTGGAATCGCTGAACTCGCTCTCGGTCGATATCGCCCGCGCCATCGACCACGATGCCTCGGTCGATCTCTGGCGCCGTTACCAGCGCGGCGAGCGCGATGTTTTCACCCGCCGCCTCTACACGCTGAAGGGCCAGCAGACCTTCGACGAGATCAAACGCAAATACGACCGCGAACCGGAATTCCGCACCGCCGTCGACCGCTATATCGGCGATTTCGAAAAACTGCTTGCCGACGTCGCCCGCACCGACCCGAACCAGACTGTCACCCAGTCCTACCTCACTTCGGATACGGGCAAGGTCTACACCATGCTCGCCCACGCAGCGGGCAGGCTCCGCTAGAAGCCTGGCCGACGCCTTGGACCTGGAGCCGCCTGAACCTGTGTCAGGCGGCTTTCACTTATGATGCCGACAAGATCTGCTCCCTATTCCCGGAACCGCGAACGAATGACCAAGGCCCTGCTGATCATAGACGTGCAGAATGCAATTCTCTTCGGGAAGGCCACGCCCGAGCGGCAGTCTCAGGTCGATTCTGCGCTGGATGAGACCGTCGCTCGGCTTGCATCGCTTCAGGAAAAGGCGCGACAGGCCGGCGCGCCGGTCGTGCTGGTGCAGCATGACGGCGGCAGCGGCCATCGATTGGCCGTCGGCACGCCCGGATGGGAACTGCGCCAGGAGATTGCGCCGAGACAAGGCGAGATCGTCGTGCGCAAGCAAAGTGCCGATTCTTTCTTCGAGACCGATCTTGCCGAACGCCTGAATGAACGGGAGGTCACGCACCTCGTGGTCGGCGGCTGCATGTCGCAATTCTGCGTCGACACGACCGTCAGGCGCGCCGTTTCCCTCGGCTATGACGTGACGCTGGTGGCGGACGGCCACACCACGGGCGATACGGCAACCCTCACCTTCTCCGAAATTGTCGCCCACCACAACGAAACGCTCGACGGGTTCGACGCGGGCAAGGCGGCGGTGGAAATCCGCCCCGCGGCCGACATCGCCTTTTCATAAAGCACCGTAGCAACAGCCGATTTCAAATCGGAAGCAGGCGCTCGGTCCTCAGCTTGACGATCAGCGCCTCGACGATCTCTGGCACATCCCTCGCAGCCGTATCGACAATGATCGGTGTCTGCCCCCAGTCGTCATATATTCGCTCGACGACTTCCTGCCACGTTGGTTTAACCAGACCTTCCACATCCGTTTTCCGCGTCTCGACCCGGCGGCGATGTTCGGTCTTGTCGGAACAGATCACCTCGACCTCGGCCGCAATCACGCCGGAGCGTGCAGCGACCGACAGCCAGGCCTCGCGGGTTATTGTCAACGGGTTGACCGAATCGGCGATCACCATCCTGCCGAGCGTCAGATTATCCTCCGCAATGCCGTAGGCGACGACATAACCCGCCGGGCCGATGTGATTGGAAGGGTCACCCGACGCTCTGATCGCCTGCTCGATCGTATCGACCCTCACATGCACGGCTCCGAGCCGTCTCGCGAGGGCGCGCGCAATCGTCGTCTTTCCACTACCCGGCAAGCCGCCGAAGATCACCAGCATGCTCTCTCACCGTTTTTGAATATGCGGCAGCGAAGCCGGACCGACTTGTCCGGCTTCGTCCATCGCTTCCTTGTAGAGGAGATGCATGGCAACACAAGCAGAAGCAGTCACCCGTTGCAACCGGGGCCATACGGTCCCGGTTTCCGTCTTTTACCGATCGGCTGCCATGTCCCAATTGTAAACGCAGCGATCGAGACCGATGGCGAAGACGGCAACGCAAAAGGAATCAGCTGTGGATAGGGCGTTTTAATTGCCGCCTGTCCTTCATTTCGTCACAAACTTTCTTGATCGGCTTGCGTTTAGCCAACAGCTCACCCGACCGTCCAAAGACAGAGACAGTAATACCGATGACCAAGACGATCTCCCGCCTCCGTGCCGCCGCGCTCTCGTCCGCCCTGCTGATGGGCGCGTTCGCCGAAGCTGAGGCCGGCCAGGCAAGCTTCGTCGTTGATGCGCAGTCAGGTCAGGTCCTTGAAGCCTCCCATCAGGACGATCTGAACTATCCGGCGTCATTGACCAAAATGATGACGCTCTATCTCGCTTTCGAGGCTCTGCATGAGGGACGCCTCACATGGGAACAGAAGCTCACCATGTCGGAAAATGCCGAGAGCAAGGAGCCTTTCAAGCTTGCCGTCGGCGCCGGCCGTCAGGTGACGCTGCGTGAAGCGGTCGAAAGCATCGTCGTACTGTCTGCCAACGACTCCGCCGTGGCGATCGCCGAACAGCTCGGCGGCTCCGAACAGGCTTTTGCCAGAACGATGACCGACAAGGCGCGGCAGCTCGGCATGGAGGATACGGTCTTCAAGAACCCCTCGGGCCTTCCTGACCCCGAGCAAGTTACCACCGCACGTGACATGGCCACGCTCGGCGTTTCGCTGATGCGGGACTTCCCGGAAGAGTTCAAGCTCTTCTCGATGCGTGGCTTTCAGTTTAGAGGCATGAAACTGCGCGGCCACAACAATCTCATGTATCGCTATGACGGCGTCGACGGCATCAAGACGGGCTATACCGATGCATCCGGCTACAATGTCGTGACGTCGGCATTGAAGGACGGACGCCGCGTGGTCGGCGTCGTCATGGGAGAGAAGACGGCAAGCCTGCGCGACGACAAGATGGCAGGTCTGCTGGACAGCGCGCTGCCGTCGTCATCGACCGCCACGGCTTCCACCACACCGGGCACCCAGCCCGGAGCGACGATGACGGATACGCAACCGACCAAGTAGGCTCACCGGCTGCGCAACGTGCCGCCGGTCTATCTGAACGCCACTTCCAGATGTTGGCGGTCTTGCGCGATCACCCTGCAATTCGTTTCGAATCCTTCCCCTCTGATGGCAAGAACGAATTCGGAAGGGATCCCGGCCGTATTGGAAACTGAGATACCGGCACTCTCCGAGCCGATGGACTTGACGGTGCAGTCGATGGTCGAGTGCTGATCGTTGAACAGGATCAAACCCGCCTTCAGCACCCGCCGTCGAGCGCCCATGGCATGATCCGCGTGTATGGAGCTCCACGACACGCAGCGGTTCCGCCCGCCATGCTTGGCCTGATACATTGCGGCATCGGCCTGAGCCAACAGCGTCTCGATATCCTTGCTGACAATCGAAAGCGCCGACGTTCCGAGGCTGGCTGTGACGTTCAGCGCGCCATGATCACCGCGGATCGTCTTCGAAGCAATGGCAGCTCTGAGTTTTTCGGCGACGGCTAGGGCACCTTCCCGATCGACATGTGGAAGGATGACGGCAAATTCCTCGCCTCCGAGACGGCCGAACAGATCGCCGGCGCGAAGGATCGTCTTGCAGGTGGATGCCACCGCCTTCAGCACCTCGTCACCCGCAGCATGCCCGTGCGTATCGTTGACCTTTTTGAAATGGTCGATATCGAAGACGATACACGACAGGTCATGCTGGTGCCGCAGAGCGAGTGAAATGAGTTGATCGGCCTCCTGCTTGAAAGCGCGCCGCGTCATCGCCTCGGTGAGGCTGTCGGTGGCTGCCGACTGTAAGAGCTCGATGCGATCCATTGCCGCCCCCGTCAGCTCTTCGAGAATGCCGAGATCCCGGCTGCCGAACGATCTGGGCCTCCGGTCGATCGCACATACCGTTCCGATCATGTGTCCGGCATTGGTTCTCAGCGGCACCCCGGCATAAAAGCGGATATGGTCCTCGCCTGTCACAGCTGGATGCTGCGAAAACCGCGAATCCTTGGTGGCGTCCTGCACGACGATCGGTCTTTCGCAGTCCAATACGTAGCGGCAGAACGTGTCTTCGCGCGCCACCTCGTCAGCCGAAAGTCCGGAGCACGCCTTGTACCATTGCCGGTGCGCGTCGATCAGGGACACGATGCCGATGTCGACGGAAAACACTTCTTTTATCAGACGCACGATCCGCTCGAAGCCTGGATCCCTTGGGGTATCGAGCAGATCGAGGCTCTGCAATGCAGCCAGGCGGTCATTTTCACGCTGGATCGCCTCTGCCGACGATTTCCCGAATACTCGCGCAACCACCATGCAGCACTCCTCCTGAAAGGGACTATAATGCGTTGCACGAATTTATGAAAAATTGAATACCACGGCCGTCCCGACGTTAATAATTAGCAATTCCGCGCGATGGGCCGTCCGGACGGATCAAATCGAGCGCAGCGTCCAGCTGACGATCTCGGAAACAACCGTGGCGAAGGCACGGTCGAGAGCCTTGACGAAGCCAACATTGTCCCCGCCGGCCGGCGCCGTGGCGCGGAACACCTTCTGGGCGCGCACCGAACCGTTGCGGTCGTTGAGGAGCTTGACGGAGATTTCGACCACCGCCTGGTTGCCGCTCGACGCATCGATCTCGAAGGAGCGGATGTCGGTGACGATCTGATAGTCGATCGCCAGCCCCTGCCCCGGCAAGCCAACGCCGCCGAGCTTGCCCGAATTCTCGAAGGCCTCGACCAGTTTCGACTGCACGATGCGCGGCAGCTTGTCGCCCCACTGCGCCCGCGAAAGATATTGGATCTCCGAAGGCGAGACGCGGATGACGATCTGCTCGCTGTCGAGCGACCTCAGCGCCGTCGGGCCGGCAATCAGGATCTGGCGGGATTTGGCCGCGGGTCCGTCGCCGTCGACGGCGCCCGACAGATCATAGGTGTCGTTCTTGGCCGCGGTGCCGCACCCGGAAAGGACCAGCGCCGTCAATGGCAGCGCGATCACCGTTCCCCTGATCCATGAACGGCGCGACAACAGATGCGATGCGACCATATTAGGCTACCCCTGACTTCCCCTGTTAGCGCCGCGTCCGGCCGTCATACTGCTTGACCGTGTCCCCACCGAAGATCAGGCGTTGCGGGTTGCGGTCGAAGTTGGTGATCGTCTCGTTCAGATTGTTCACTGTTCCGCGCATGTCGTTGACGAGAGTCTGCACGTCGCGCAAGCCGCCGCTCGAAAATTTCTGCAAATTGTCGGCGATCGGCCCGATTCGCGAATTCAGATTGTCGGCGACCTTCTTGAAGGATTCCAGCGTTTCGCGCGCTTGTGCGAACATCGATTGCGTATTGTCGGTCCCGAGCAGCGCATCGACCTTGATGAGAATGCCGTCGATGCGGGTCGAGGCTGAGTTCAGCTTGTTGGCCAGCTGCGATACGTCCTGGATCGTCTGGTCGATATCCTTCTGGCGTCCCGAAACCGTGTTGGCGACATCGCGGATCGAGGCGACGGCAGCGCGGGCATCCTTGGTCGCCTGCGAGATATCGTCGACCGACCCTTTGAGCTTGGCCGGATCGATCTGGGCGACGAGTATATCGACGCGGTCGAGTGTGTCCTGCGCCTGCTTGCCGAAATCGTTGAACGTGGTGGCCGTCTCATCGAACTTCTGGATCGCGCCCCTGAGATCGCCCGAGGCATCGGCGACGTTGGCGGTGATCCTTTCGGCATTCGAGACGATGCGGTCGATCTTCTGGGCGTCCACCGCCTTGACCAGCGATTCCACAGCTTGAAGCGTCGAATCGACCCGGCCCGAAACCGCCTTCACCGTATCGGAGAGCTCGCCGACGCTTTGCAGGAAGGCGTCGATATTGTCGGAATTCTTGGCAAGCGCATCCGAGAAGGTCTCAGCATTCTTGAAGGTCTGGGTCAGCGGCGCGCGCGAATCCTCGATGAAACCCTGAAGTTCGCCGACGGCGTCGTTGGCACGGTCGAGGATCTTGTCGGCAGTGGCGAGAAGATTGGTGACGCTCGACTGATCGGCGACGATGACGGCGCGTTTGTTATTCTCGATCGCATGTTTGAGGATGCTCTCCTCACCCTTGCGGCCGCCCGACAGTTCGATATAGGCAGCCCCGGTGAGGCCCTGGATTTCAAGGGCGGCCTTGGTCGAGGGATAGATCGGCGCATCGGTGCGCACCTGGGTGAAAGCCAGCGAATATTGCGGATCGTCGGCATCGATCGACAATGTCTGCACCGAGCCGATCTGGATGCCGTTGAAGCGCACCGGCGAGCCGACGCTGAGGCCGTTCGCCGAACCGGGAATTCGCACGATCAGTTCGGTCATCGGGCCGCCGCGGCCATATTCGGCCATCCAGTAAACGAAGCCGAAGGCCGCCGCGATCACCAGCACCGTGAAAAAACCGACAATTGTGTAATTGGCTTTGGTTTCCATCTTATCCGGTCACTTCCCGCTGCTGCCGTGGCGTGCGCCTTCGTCCTGCGGCACGATCGACCGCGCCCGCTTGCCTCTAAAATAGGCCTGCACCCACGGATCGTCATAGGCCAGCATGTCGTCGATCGTGCCTTCCACCATTACCCGCTTCTTTCCGAGCACAGCAATACGGTCGCAGACCGAAAACAGGCTGTCGAGATCGTGCGTCACCATATACACGGTCAGTCCCAGACTATCGCGCAGATTGGCGATCAGTTCGTCGAATTCGGCCGCCCCGATCGGATCGAGACCTGAGGTCGGCTCGTCCAGGAAGACGAGTTCAGGATCGAGCGCCAGGGCGCGTGCAAGGGCGGCGCGCTTGATCATGCCGCCGGATAGCTCGGACGGATATTTGTCGGCGGCATCGGCCGCGAGCCCCACCATGCGGATCTTCAGATGCGCCAGTTCATCCATCAGCGAGCGCGGCAGATCGAGATATTCGCGCATCGGCACCTGGATGTTTTCCTTGACCGTCAGCGACGAGAACAGCGCCCCCTGCTGGAACAGCACGCCGAGCCGCATGTCGAGCGCGTTGCGCTGCGGTTCGTCGAGTTCGTCGAAGTCTTGGCCGAGGATCTTGATCGTGCCGGAGCGGCGCGGCAGCAGCCTCAGCACCGTGCGCATCAGCACCGATTTGCCGGTACCCGACGCGCCGACGAATCCGAGGATCTCGCCGCGATAGATATTGAGGTTGAGATTGTCGAGCACCACCTTCGAGCCAAAAGCGACGGTGACGTCGCGCGCCGAAAGCACGACATCCCTGCCCTGTCCTTCGCTTTCGATCGCTTGCTCGTTCACGCGGTCCGCCATGCTAGAAGTTGATCGCTGCATAGAACATCGCAAAAAGCCCGTCCATCAGGATGACGACGAAAATCGCCTTCACCACCGAGGCCGTCACGTGCTGGCCGAGCGATTCGGCGCTGCCGCCGACTTTCAATCCTTCGACGGCGGCGACAATACCGATGACGAGCGCCATGAACGGCGCCTTGATCATGCCCGACAGCACGGTCGACAGTGTCACTGCCTCGTGCAGGCGCGCCAGGAAGTTGGCGAAGGTGATGCCGGAATAGCCCCAGGCGACGGCCGCCGCGCCGGCAAGCGAGGCGAAATTCGCCAAGACCGTCAGCAGCGGCAGCGCGATGGTCAGCGCCACCAGCCGCGGGAAGATCAGCACGCCGATCGGGTTCAGGCCCATCACCTTCAGTGCGTCGATCTCCTCGCGCATCTTCATCGAGCCGATTTCGGCGGTGATCGCGCTGCCGGAACGCCCGGCGATCATGATCGAGGTCAGCAGCACGCCGATTTCGCGCAATTGCAGGATGCCGACGAGATCGACGACGAAGACTTCCGCACCGAAGTAGCGCAGCTGGAAAGCGCCCTGCTGGGCGATGATCGCCCCGATCAGGAATGACATCAGCAGGATGATCGGAACGGCGCGAACGCCCATATGGTCGATCTGGTTGACGATCGAGGCCGGCGAAACGCCGCTGCCGCGGCCGAACTTCATCTGCGCGCCGCGCACCGCCGAGCCGAGGATGTACATGGCGGCGGCGAGATTGTCCCAGACGTCGTAGGTCATCTTGCCGATCGGTGCGAGGATGCGCGCGGCCAGGGAGACCTTCTCCTTCGGCTCCGGCTCCGGTTTGGCCGGCTCCTCGGAAAACATCGCCAGCATTTCCTCGATATGCGGATTGGTGCCTTCGAAGCGGACCGTCCGCCCGGCCGCCTCCGCTTCCTTTTTCAGCCGGCACAGCAGCCAGATGCCCGCCGTATCGATATCGGTGATCTCAGACAGATCGACCGTCAGGTTACCGGACTTCTGGTGCAGGAGCTTTTCGAAATCGCGCAGCACAAGATGCACATAGGCGCTGCGCCAGTTGCCGCTCAGACGCACATGCTGTCCCGAACCATCGGACTGGTCGTCCACGGCAAGCGAGGCAGCGTTGCGATTCTCGGCGTTCAAGATACTTGTGTCTTTCAAGGCTTACAGCGACAGTGCCGACTCGCGAAGCGGTTCGTCGCCCGGCGCGTCAATATACAGAAGCAACGTGCAATTTCCATGCTCGCAGGACAGCAATAATGCCGCGCATCCTTGATATCCAGATGAATTCCTTTCCGATTGCCGGAACCTTCACCATTGCGCGCGGCGCAAAGACGCAGGCCGAGGTCATCACCTGCGCGCTGACGGACGAAGGGGCTGAGGGGCATGGCGAATGCGTGCCCTATCGCCGCTACGGCGAAACGATGCAGAGCGTTCTTGCCCAGATCGAAGCCGCACGTCCGCTGATCGAGGCAGGCATCTCGCGGCGCGACCTGCTGTCGGCGATGCCGCCCGGCGCTGCCCGCAACGCCGTCGATTGCGCCCTCTGGGATCTGGAAGCTAAACAGACGGGCCAAAGCGTCGCGTCTCGACTGGGCATTGCCGATCCGAGACCGCTGACGACAGCCTATACCATCTCGCTCGGCGAACCGGAGGTGATGGCGGCCCAGGCGCGCGAACATGCCGGCCGCGCCCTGCTGAAGGTCAAGGTCGGCACCGGCGACGATGAAAGCCGCATCCGCGCCGTCCGCGCGGCCGCGCCCGAGGCCGCAATCATCCTCGATGCCAATGAAGGCTGGCCGGAAGCGGCGCTGGAGCGTCACCTCAACATCGCCGCGGAGGCGGGTGTGGCGCTCGTCGAGCAGCCGCTGCCGGCCGGCCGCGACGCCTTGCTTGCCGAGATCCGCCGCCCGCTCCTCGTCTGCGCCGACGAGAGCGTCCACCATACCGGCGACCTCGCAAGCCTTGCCGACCGCTATGACGCGATCAACATCAAGCTCGACAAGTCAGGTGGCCTCACCGAAGCCCTGGCGATGAAGACGGAAGCCGAGCGGATCGGCTTCGCCATCATGATCGGTTGCATGGTCGGCACCTCGCTTGCCATAGCGCCGGCGGTGCTGCTCGCCCAGAATGCCGATTTCGTCGATCTCGACGGCCCGCTGCTGCTCGCCCGCGACCGCGAGCCCGGCCTGCGTTACGCCGCTTCCCTGGTTTTTCCGCCCGAAGGCAGCCTCTGGGGCTGAAGGTAATAGGCCGAGATGACGAGGCCGAGGCCACAGAGCGCGACCAGCGCCATGACGTAAAAGCTGACGACACCGATTGCGGCGTAGAGATAACCTGCTGCGATGGTCATCAGAGCCATCGCCATGCCGACATAGAAGAAATAGGCGCCCTGGGCCGAGGATTCCTGCGTCTCCTGCACCGTCGCTACGATCCGCCGCTGCACGCCGGTATGCACGAAGGCGTAGGTAAAGCCGTGGAAGCATTGCAGCAGGAAGAAGCCGGCAAGGCCCGCGTTCATGGGAAACAGGATCCAGCGGCAGACGCTGACGGCGCAGCCGAAGCGGATCAGCGTCCAGGCATTGAAGCGCCGGTTGAGACGCTTCGACAGGAAGAATACCGTCACCTCCGAAGCGACACCGGCGCTCCAGAGCAGACCGACCTCAGCGCCGGAAAAGCCCAGCTGATGCCAGTAGATCGACGAGAAAGCGTTGAGCACGGCATGGCTTGACTGCTGGATGGCGACGCCGATCAGAAGCAGCAGCAGATGCGGCTCGCGCAGGCCGCTGCCGGTGGCGGCGGGAATGTTGATCGGCTGGCCACGCCGCCGCGTCGGCCCGATGCGCGGACAAAAGATCGCCATGACGACGGTCATGGCAAAGCCGAACACCATCACCGGCAGCACCATCTCACCGCCCCACCGGCTGATCAACTGACCGCCGACTAGCGTCGACACGATGAAGGCGATCGAGCCCCAGACACGCATCGACCCGTAGTCGAGCCCCCAGCGGCGCACGCCGGAGATGACGATCGATTCGACGACCGGCAGATAGGGCGCGAAGGAGGCACCCTGCAGCGTATAGACGATCGTCACCGGCCAGAAACTTGTCGTCCAGTAGAGCGCGATCGCCGTCAGCAGCGACAGGCCGCCCGACCAGAGCAGCACGTCGGCGCGTTCCTTCAAGCGGTCGGCGATCATGGCGACGATGGGCGCCACGAGCACGCGGACCACCATCGGTATGGCAAGGATGATGCCGATCTCATGATCGCTGAAGCTGTGGGTCGCGAGCCAGACGGGAAAGAACGGCAGAACGATGCCGTTGACCAGCAGCGGCGCACAATAGGAAAGCGCGCTGAGCAACCGGAAGCGCGGCGGCGCTCCCTCACCCGTCGGGGAATGTTGAGCGGGAATCATGGGTGGACCTGCAGGAAACTGGACGTTGTCCTAACACGCCACCCGGAAGGCAACTATTGCGAGAATAGCCTCCTGAAACGTTTTAGAAAATAAATTGGGCCTGTCGCCTGGGGGGAACGGCTAAATTTCTGTTGCGCGGACGCAGACGCGCCAACGCTGGATCAAACAGGCAAAATCAGGCGGCCTGAGGCGCCAGCTCTGCCGCTTCGCGCTCGACCGCCGTCAGCGCCGGCACGGTGCTGGCGAGCGTCCGCCAGGTGATCAATTCGAACGTGCCGTCCTCGTGCTCGGCGACCGCCGTGCAGCTTTCCACCCAGTCGCCGGTATTGATGTAGCGGATGCCGTCCATGTCCTGAATTACCGCGTGGTGGATATGACCGCAGATCACCCCGTCGGCACCGCTCTTGCGCGCCTCTTCGGCGACGACGCGCTCGAATTCGCCGATGAAATTGACGGCATGCTTGACCTGCAGCTTGGCCCAGGCCGAGAAAGACCAGTAGGGCATGCCGAGGCGGCGGCGCACGGCCGCCAGCAGGATGTTGATGCGGATCGCCGTATCGTAGGCCCAGTCGCCGAGGTAGGCGAGCAGGCGGGCATTGCGAACGACGACGTCGAATTCGTCGCCATGCAGGATCAGGTATTTCTTGCCGTCGGCGCCGTCATGCATCATCCGCTCGACGACCTCGATGCCGCCGAAATGCATGCCCGGAAAATCGCGCAGGAACTCGTCGTGATTGCCGGGGATATAGACGACGCGCGTGCCCTTGCGCGCCTTGCGCAAGAGCTTCTGGACGACGTCGTTGCAGACCTGCGGCCAATACCAGCTGCGCTTTAGCCGCCAGCCGTCGACGATGTCGCCGACGAGAACGATCGTATCCGCCTCGTGGTAGCGCAGGAAATCCAGCAGGAAGTCGGCCTTCGCGGCCTTCGAGCCGAGATGGACATCGGAAATGAAGAGCGTGCGGAAATGTCTGGGTTCCATCATGTCTATCACGAGCTACGGCTCATGCCCCATCTTTCATATAGCCTTCCAAAACCAGACTCGTGTTTCAGGAAGATGACAGACTGGGGAAAAGCCCCGCAAAAGCCGTGCTGGCGGGACGCCCCGTCGCACGGCGCAGCGACAATCTTGCCCTGCCTCTTGTGCGCGTTCATGATGACTGCGATTCCAGATCCGACACTGCGGGATGGCTGATGCGTCTCTTTCTCGTTCGCCACGGCGAATCCCTCGGCAACATCGACGAACGGGCCTACCGCCAATTCGGCGATCACAACGTGCCGCTGACGCAATGGGGCTACCGGCAGGCGCTGGAGGCCGGCGGTGTGATCGCCGCCTATCTGCAGGCGGCGCCGAGTCCCGGTCTCAGCAAGCTGCACATCTGGTACTCGCCATTCCTGAGGACGCGGCAGAGCAAGGACGCCGTGCTCGAAGCCCTGCCGGCAAGCGTCGTTGGCGATATCAGGGAGGATTATCTGCTGCGTGAGCAGGATTTCGGTCTCTTCACCGAAATCTACGACCACGCCGAACGGAAACAGAAGTTTCCCGAGGAATTCGAAAAATGGGCGAGGTTGCGCAGCAATAGCGGCAAATTCTACGCACGGCCGCCGGATGGCGAGAGCCGTGCGGATGTGGCCCAGCGGGTTCGCCTGTTCCTCCAGACGGTCATGCGAGACGCCGAAAATGACGATGAAAACGTCATCATCGTCGGCCACGGCGTCACCAACCGGGCGGTCGAAATGAACTTCCTGCACCGCCCTGTCGAGTGGTTCGAGCGCTCCGACAATCCCGGAAATGCCGATATCACCCTGATCGAGGGCACGCGCGCACAAGGCTACGAGTCCATCCTGCTGCACCAGGCCGTCGACCGGCAGCCGGGACAGGAGGGCCAGTTACGCGATGCCCATGGTGCCGACGTGACGATCACGCCAAAGCCCGGCGAGTAGATCTGCTCAGTTGTGACAGCCGCCGACTCTGTATCGATCAGGCAGCCCGGACAGCCGCCATCGGTTTGACGTTCTGGTTCATGCGGAACAGATTGTTCGGATCATAGCGCAGCTTGATTTCAGCGAGACGCGCATAATTGGCGCCATAAGCCATCTCGACCCGATCCGTCTCATCCTCCGGCATGAAGTTGATATAGGCGGTGCCCACAGCATGCGGCTTGGTTGCCTCGAAGAGCTCGCGAGCCCAGCCGATGCAGCTTGCATCCATCCCCGGTTCCCGCCAGCGCGCGTGCACGTTCATGACGAAATGCGAACTGCGCTGCGGAAATGCCGTGGCTTCGGTGGGAATACGCCCGGCGGCACCGCCGACATGGCCGAGGAATATTTCGCATTCCGGCCCCGGCAGCTTGCGCACAGCGTTGAGCAGCACGTCGATCGCCGCATCCGAGAGGGAGGCGAAATCCTGGGTCTTCCAGTAATTGCGCGCGCAAGGTGTCAGCAGCGGATCGAATGCCTGCTGCCAGCCGGTAAACGGCACCGGACCGACGACATCGACAATCGGTTTTCCGATCGCCCGCAATCTGGCCGTCGCCTTTTCGCCGGCTGCGATATCTCCGCAATAGCACATGGCGAGCACCACGATCTCCTTGCCGTGCCATTCGGCCGGAAGGAACGGCAGCGGCGGCGCCTGGCGCATCACCACCCAGCAGGTCAGTTCATCGGGTGCCGCGTCCAGCGCCTGCCGATACTCCCTCAGCACCGTTTCCGCATCGGCGAAAGGATGCACGACCAGTCCGGCGAGTACTTCGGAATGGAGCGGGTTGAGCTGGAATTCGAATGAGGTGACGACGCCGAAATTGCCGCCGCCGCCCCGCAGCGCCCAGAAGAGATCCGGTCTTTCCGTCTCGCTCGCCCTCACCAGCTCACCATCGGCGGTCACTACGTCGACCGAAACCAGATTGTCGGTCGTCAGTCCGAATTTACGGGTGAGCCAGCCAAAACCACCGCCGAGCGTCAGCCCCGCGATGCCGGTCGTCGAATTGATGCCGGTCGGCAGCACCAGGCCGAAGGCCAGCGTTTCCTTATCGATGTCGCCAAGCGTTGCGCCCGGCTCAATCCTGGCGCGGCGCGTTTCGGGATCGACTCGCACCGACTTCATCGGCGAAAGATCGATGACGACACCTCCTTCGCACATGGCGTTGCCGGCAATGCCGTGCCCACCGCCGCGCACCGACAGGAGCAGACTGTTGTCGCGCGCAAACCGCACCGCGCGTACGACGTCGGCCGCACCCGCGCAACGCGCGATAAGGCCTGGCCGGCGGTCGATCATCGCATTCCAGATCGCCCGCGCCTCATTGTAATCCGTATCCTTGCCGGTCAGGAGATTGCCGCGAAATCCGGCGGCAAACGCATCCATGGCCACGTCATTGACCATCGTCTGCCCGCTTTGCAGGGTCGTCAGGTTCAAATTGTCCATGATTTCCTCCCTGCGACCGGCGCCCCGCACCGTCGCAGGCGGCATTTTGCGCTTGCTGCCTTTGTCAAACAAGTTTCCCCAAAAGGATTAGCTGGCCGCCGCAGCCTCTGCCACCGACACCCACCCTGACGAAAACTTCTCCCATCCCCCATTTCCATACTGTCGCCCGTATCCGATTGATGTATGGAGGGAACTCCAGAAAAAGACGTGCACGGAGGCGGCAATGGATCACCAGGATAAATCCAAGACGGACAAGAACCTGACGAGCGGCGATCTCGACGAGCAGGCGCTCTTCTTCCACCGCTACCCCCGCCCCGGCAAGCTGGAGATCCAGGCGACCAAGCCGCTCGGCAACCAGCGCGATCTGGCGCTCGCCTATTCGCCGGGCGTTGCCGCCCCTTGCCTTGCCATCCGCGACAATCCTGAAATGGCGGCCGAATATACTTCGCGCGCCAATCTCGTCGCCGTCATCTCCAACGGCACCGCCGTGCTCGGCCTCGGCAATATCGGCCCGCTGGCTTCCAAGCCGGTCATGGAGGGCAAAGCCGTGCTCTTTAAGAAGTTCGCCGGCATCGACGTTTTCGACATCGAGATCGACGCGGCGAGCGTCGACCAGATGGTCTCGACCGTCAGCTCGCTGGAGCCGACCTTCGGCGGCATCAATCTCGAAGACATCAAGGCGCCGGAATGCTTCGAGGTCGAGCGGCGCCTGCGCGAGAAGATGAAGATCCCGGTCTTCCACGACGACCAGCACGGCACGGCAATCATCGTCGCCGCCGCGATCCTGAACGGGCTCGAACTGGCCGGCAAGGCGATCGAGAACGTCAAGATCGTCGCATCCGGCGCGGGTGCCGCCGCTCTTGCCTGCTTGAACCTGCTGGTGACCCTCGGGGCAAAACGCGAAAACATCTGGGTCCATGACCTCGAAGGCCTCGTCTATGAGGGCCGCACCGAGTTGATGGATGAGTGGAAGGCCGTCTACGCCCAGAAGAGCGACACGCGCACGCTGGCTGAAAACATCGGCGGCGCCGATGTGTTTCTCGGGCTGTCGGCCGCTGGCGTGCTGAAGCCGGAACTGCTGGCACAGATGGCCGACAAGCCGCTGATCATGGCGCTCGCCAATCCGACGCCGGAGATCATGCCGGATCTCGCCCGTGCAGCCCGTCCGGATGCGATGATCTGCACCGGCCGCTCGGATTTCGCCAATCAGGTCAACAACGTCCTCTGCTTCCCCTATATCTTCCGCGGCGCGCTCGATTGCGGCGCCGAGACGATCAACGAGGAAATGAAGATGGCGGCCGTGCGTGCCATCGCGGCACTCGCCCGCGAAGAGCCGTCCGATGTCGCCGCCCGCGCCTATTCCGGCGAGACCCCGGTCTTCGGCCCGGATTACCTGATCCCCTCGCCCTTCGATCCGCGCCTCATCCTGCGCATCGCGCCGGCCGTCGCCAAAGCCGCCGAACAGAGCGGCGTCGCACGCCGCCCGATCCAGGATTTCGACGCCTATTTCGATCAGCTGAACCGCTTCGTCTTCCGCTCCGGCTTCGTCATGAAGCCGATCTTCACCGCGGCCAAGGCCGCCGAGCGCAAGCGTGTCATCTTCTCCGAAGGCGAAGACGAGCGCGTCCTGCGCGCCGCCCAGGTGCTGCTTGAGGAAGGGCTGGCCAAACCGATCCTCATCGGCCGTCCGCAGGTCATCGAAACCCGGCTCAAGCGCTACGGCCTGCGCATTCGCCCGCTACAGGATTTCGAGGTCATCAATCCGGAAGACGACCCGCGCTTCCGCGAATATGTCGATCTCTACTTCTCGCTTGTCGGCCGCCGCGGCGTCATTCCGGAAGCCGCCCGCACCATCGTGCGCACCAACACGACAGTCATCGGCGCGCTCGCGCTGAGGCGCGGCGAAGCCGATGCGCTGATCTGCGGCCTCGAAGGCCGCTATGAAAAGCATCTGCGTGATGTGCGCCAGATCATCGGCAAGCGCAAGGACGTGCGTGATTTTTCCGCGCTCAGCCTGATGATCTCGCAGCGCGGCGCCACCTTCTTCACCGACACCTACGTGACCTTCAATCCGAGCGCCGAAGAGATCGCCGAGGCGACGGTGCTGGCGGCCGAGGAAATCCGCCGTTTCGGCATCACCCCGCGCGCTGCCCTCGTCTCGCATTCCAACTTCGGCTCGCGTGAATCCGAAAGCGCCACCAAGATGCGCAATGCCCTGCAGCTCGTCCGCGACGCCGCCCCCGATCTCGAGGTCGATGGCGAAATGCACGGTGAAAGCGCCATCACCGAAGCCCTGCGCAAGCGCGTCATGCCGCACACGACCCTGCACGACGAAGCGAACCTGCTGGTCTTCCCGAACCTCGACGCCGCCAACATCACCCTCGGCGTGGTCAAATCGATGACGGATGGACTGCATGTCGGCCCGATCTTGCTCGGTGCCGCCATGCCCGCCCATATCCTCGCTCCCTCCGTCACCTCCCGCGGCGTAGTCAACATGGCGGCATTGGCCGTCGTCGAGGCATCGCAGCCGGCATAAGCCGGCTGCTCGCAACCCGGCGAGAAGTATCAGACGGCCCGGATCGACAGGCGCCCTTGATCCGCGAGCGCATCGGCGCGTTCGTTGCCGGCAATGCCAGAATGGCCTTTGCACCAGGTAACGGTCACCAGGGGGTTCTGGGATAGTTGAAGATCGACTGCCTTCCACAGGTCCGAATTGTCGATCGTTCGCCTTCGAGCATATCCATTCGGGCTGCTTTTCTTCCAGCCATTGTTCTTCCAGATATGTCGCCGGCTGTTGCAGCCTTTGACGGCATAGACGGAATCGGACCAGATGGTCGCAGCTTCGCCGGCTGCTTCGCTATTGATCCAGACTGCGGCCTTCAGGACGGCAGTCAATTCCATCGAATTATTGGCCGACTCCTGGACGCCACCGCATCCGGAAGCGATTTCCACCGCATCGCGATAGGCCACAAATGCCCAGCCGCCGTGCTGGGAACCGGGTTCGTAGCAACCGTCCACGAAGATGTGAAGGCCGTGTTGAGCTTCGCGCATCCCGCCGGTTGTTGCAGGCGAGCGGAGTTCGTTGAAGATGCCTATCATTCTCGCCCCGCCCTCGCCTTTGCTGCGCCCGCCGCCCAGACCAGCGCGAATTGCGACGGTCTGCGCGCCGCCTGACGCGGAATGCACCCCGTCGATTGTGTCAACCATTGACGATAGTAGCGGCAGTGGTGCCTATTGCCGAGGGGGAACTATGGGGCAGCGTGGATCATGGACAATCCGTTGAGCAATGCCGGTAAATGCGATCGAAGCGTAACCGTTCGTCGTATTCTCAAGGTCAATCATGCTGGCGAATTCGGCGCAATTCGCATTTATGGCGCACAGATCTGGATGGCCCGTAGGCTGTTTCCTGACATCGTTCCCGCACTCCGCGAAATGCGAGACGACGAGATCAAGCATTGTCGCCTGTTTTGCGACGCGATGCCGTCCAGGAAGGCCAGGCCATGCCGCGTCATGGCATTCTGGAGCCTCGGCGGTTACCTGCTCGGTTTCCTGACAGCCCTCGGTGGACGTAACATGGTCTGGATCTGTACCGAGGCGGTTGAAAGCACCGGTCACCGTCACCTTGAGGATCAATTGGCTTTTCTGGAGGCCGGTGACCCCGAGCTGCATGGCCTTATAGCCTCCATTCAAGAGGAAGAATTGGCTCATCTCAGGGAGGCCGAGAAAAACCAGACAGCACGCGGAATGAGCCACACACTGCTCCTGCCCGTCGTCGCCGCACTCACCGATCTGATGATCTGGCTCTCGACACGGGGAGACTCAAGCTGGATGCGTGCCGAAATGGCGCGCTCGAAGCAGACCTGACAGTCCGCGACCGGATCTGTCCGCGAGCGACTTCTGGCGCGACGCGGTCCATCCGGCGAATCGCCGGGCCTCTGCTGGATAAGATCGCGAAAATACGCTAAGAATTTCTCTGAGCTTATTAAGAGAAACACGCTAAGAGGAAACGCGCGGCGAAGTGACGTCGCATTCGACCCATCGACCGTTTGCTCATTCCGGGACGACGCCGTGAAACGCCGAAACCTGTCTCTTGCGCTTCTCCTTGCCTTCGCGACGCCCGTCGCCGCGCAGACGAGTGCCATCTGCGATGACCTGCGCGGCCGCCTGGCCGACCTGCCGCGATCGATCGGCAACGGCAATGGTCCGGAAGCGCGCCAGTTTGCCGGTGCCATAGCCGAGCAGAACCTCGAATTGCGCAAGGTCCGCAACGACCTGCGCAGCTACGGCTGCACCTCGGGCAGCATGGTGGTGATCGGCGGGGAGAATGCCGATTTTTGCGACGAGCTCTCGCAGGCTGAAGCCCGGATGATCGACAATATCCGGTATCTCCAGGATCGCCGCGCCGAACTGCGCGGTCAGGGCGGCGGTGATAACGGCGGGCGCCGCGAACTGATGGCTGCTCTTGAGCGCAATGGCTGCAACAGCGAGAATTTCTACGCCCCGTCCGAGCGCAGCGCCAACGACCCTGCCCCGAGCATCGAGGAACAGGCGATGCGCGCCGACACCTTCATTCCGCTCGGCGACGATGAAGAGTTCGACCCGCGTTACGGCCTGCCGAGGACCGAGATGCTTTCGCCGGTCAGCACCATCTGCGTGCGCAGCTGCGACGGCGGCTTCTTCCCGATCAGTTCGAACACCACCTCGGTCGATTTCGGCCGCGATGCTGAGACCTGCGCCAAGATGTGTCCCGGCATCGAGACCGAGCTTTTCTATCGAGACGTGAGGAGCACCGAAGCCTCGAACATGATTTCGGTGGTAACCGGCACGCCCTACGGTGCCATGCAGAACGCCTTCGCCTACAAGAACCGCGCGCCGGGCGAGAAAAATGCCTGCGCCTGCAATCTCGCCGCCTATTACGAAGAGATGCGCGGCAAGCAGGCCCTGAGCGAACCGCCGCAGCAGGGATCGATCACCACGATCCGCACCAATCCACCGGCGAAAGATACCGCGGCTGCGCCAACGGCACCCCAGCCGTCAGTCCCGGAGCGTCCCTATGACCCTGCGCAAAACAGGGTCCGGCAGGTCGGACCGCAGTTTCTGGCGGGCGACCAGGGTTCGATCGATCTTGCCAACCCGGCAACACCAGGCCCGCAGCCGCAGCAGCAGTGACCGCTACGGCTCGCTCCGTCCCCAGCCGTCGTGGAAGACGAGTTCCTCGAGCGGCAGCCGCTGCCGCCAGCCTTCGACGGAGAGTTCCGGCTCGTCGTAAAGCCGGTCGACGAACCCGGCGCAGAGCCAGGCGACCACCTCGATATGATCAGGTATGCCGAGAATGGTTTTCAGCTCGCCTTCGCGAAAGATGCTGACCCAGCCAATGCCGATTCCTTCGGCCCGCGCCGCGAGCCAGAGGTTCTGGATGGCGCAGACCGTCGAATAGGAATCCATCCGCGGATTGTGCGTGCGGCCCAGAACGACGCTGCCGCTGCGCGTGGGATCGCAGGTCACGCATATGCCGAGCGGCGCCTCGACGATGCCTTCGAGCTTGAGGGAACGGTATGCCTGCCGCTGCTCGCCCTCAAACATCAATGCCGCCTCCTCATTCGCCTTGGCGAAGGCATCCCTTACCCGCGCCCGCACGGCCTCGCTTTTCACCAGGATGAAGTTCCACGGCTGCATGAAGCCGACGGAGGGAGCGTGATGGGCGGCCGTCAAGAGCCGCGCCACGACATCATCCGGCACCGGATCCGGCAGGAACTGGCTGCGCACGTCGCGTCGCGTCATGATCGCGTGATACACGGCCTCGCGTTCGGCGAGAGAAAAACCGGATGCCGCCGACAGGGCATCCTCATCAAAGGGTCGCATCGTCAAATCCCCAACAACGCAACCGCCCGCCGTCCGCGCGGGTTGGGTCTATCTTGCCAGGCCGGTCTTCTGACTTGGCGTCATCCGTCTGCCGCCGCCTTCCCGGCAAAAGCCAGTGGCATGATGAAGCGGCAAGCGTCGGCCTTACAGCGTTGGGCACGTTCCGGTCTTGCACCGGATTCCCGATTCTCCCGCGTGAAAGCGGGCACCTGACGAAGCATCTATTTCAGGAAAGCGCTTAGCGGGCAAGCTCCGGCAGCAGAGCCTGACGAGGCCGTGAGCCAAACAGCGATTTGGCCGCTCGACGTGCCGGTGCACAGGCGGCGACTGGTCGCGACCACGCTCGCAAATGCATTGGAGACTGCGGCCGCCCGAGCCCTCTTTCAGGCCGTAGATTCTGCGTGACAACAGGAGGCCGCCACGCTAAACACGCCGCATGTCGATCACTTCTGTCTACGCCTCGCGATTTTATTGGTACCGCTGCTCCCAGCGGATGCGGGTCCGTGCGTAACTGAATTCGAGACGACGACAACCCGAACAGCCGCTAGTCTACCTGGCGGCTTTTTTGTTTCCGCACGGTATGACCAAACAGGAGCCACACCGTGCCCGATACCATTGATGATCTGCGTATCCTCGAGATCACCCCGCTGACCAGGCCCGCAGATATCATCGCGGAAATCCCCCGAACCGCTGCCGTCAGCGAGACGGTGACCAGCAACCGTCATGCAATCCATAAGATTCTCGCGGGAGACGACGACCGCCTGATCGTCGTCATCGGTCCCTGCTCCATCCACGATCCTGCTGCGGCGCGCGAATATGCCGAGCGGTTGGCGGAGCAGCGGCAGCGCTTCTCCGGTGATCTCGAAATCGTCATGCGCGTCTATTTCGAAAAGCCCCGCACCACCGTCGGCTGGAAGGGTTTGATGAACGACCCGCATCTCGATGGCAGCTACCGCATCGAGGAAGGGTTGCGGATTGCCAGGCGCCTGCTGCTCGACGTCAATGCGATGGGCCTGCCCGCCGGCGTCGAATTCCTCGAGACGATCACGCCGCAATACATTGCCGACCTCGTCACCTGGGGGGCGATCGGCGCGCGCACGACCGAAAGCCAGATCCATCGCCAGCTCGCCTCCGGCCTCTCCTGCCCGATCGGCTTCAAGAACGGCCCTGATGGCGGCGCACGCGTCGCGCTCGACGCCATCCTCGCCGCCTCGCAGCCGCATCACTTCCCCGCCGTCACCAAGGACGGGCAGGCGGCCATTGCCTCAACAAAGGGCAACGAGGACTGCCACATCATCCTGCGCGGCGGCAAGCGCCCGAATTATGAGGCGGCCGATGTCCAGGCGGTGGTCAGCGAAGCCGTCAAGCTCGGTGTTCTCCCGCGCATCCTTATCGACGCCAGCCATGCCAACAGCAACAAGGACCCGATGAACCAGCCGCATGTGGTCAAGGACGTCGCCGGACAGATCGCGGCCGGTAACCGCCACATCAAGGGCATGATGATCGAAAGCAACCTCGTGGCCGGCCGCCAGGATCTCTTGCCCGGCAAGCCGCTGGTCTACGGCCAATCCATCACCGACGGCTGCATCGACTGGGATATGTCGGTCGACGTGCTCGATAATCTGGCCCACGCCGTCCGCGATCGTCGCAAGGCCGCCGTCGCGGCCTGAGCGGCACTATCAAGCGCGGCGGGCAGATATCCCGCCGCCCATTCACAGGTCAATCCTCGTCCAAAAGATGCAGGCCCTCATCGGTCCAGAAGCCGCCCCATGGTTCCGGTTTGACCAGACCATAAGGAAGCCAGCACTTCGACCGCGTCTTCGCCGGCACTCATGGACTTGTGAACCAGCCCGTTTCGACCATCATCCATATACTGAACACACATGGAGGCCAGGTGTCATTGAAATTAAGCTTCCTGTTCGGTCAAAACTTGAGACGGTGATTGTTAAAGTACAATCTCGCCACCCACCACCCCGTCATCAATGTTGGCTCGATCGCCGGTGAGGGCTTTTCACGACGTGCGCCTGTGCAGGCACTTGGAGGCGACGACCATATTATAAGCGGTCACGGTTCGAATAGAGTCGAGATATTCATTCTCGTCATAAACGACGTCACTTAAAAACAGGAGCGCAATCTTGTCCTGTAACTGGAGCATAAGCTCCTCTTCCGGCGAAAGCGGCAGGTCATCGAAAAAGCTCATGGCATTATAATTCCTGAAGTACGTCTCGTTACCGCAAGCATATCTTATATCGTGCTGAATATAGAATTTGGCGATGGGAACCGCCATCTGATTTAAAGCTTGAGACTCTTGGTATTTTCCGAACAACCGCAGGTACTCCACCGGAAACACGGCAAAGAATAAAATAGGACAGCAGGTTATGATGGCTAATGTCCCGAACAACACGGCGCGCACGATCGAGTAACTTCCTTTAACCTCATTGGCGGGAACTATCTAGGCCCATTACCATATCAGATGACGAAGCCCTATAGAGAACATACTGTCCCCACCGCCCCATCATTATCTGGCGCCTTGTGGCATGCTGGCGAGAGCGATTTCACACGTGCCTCGACCACGACCTTGGCTTTCGCCAACGTGTTGTCACGGCACGGAGCCGTTGCAGCTGCCATGCCTGGGAAGCAAAGGATCAGGACAAGAATTATCTGCAGGCGCAGCCGTGTGGCTAATGTTGAAGGCATCTTCGCGTCTCTCCAGGGCGCGGCCAATGCCTATTCCAGAAGGGTTGCGTCAGGCTTAAGGCCACCACCACCCCATAAAAAAATGGCGGTGCGCCGCTCTCAAGATCTCGCCGGGAAATAGCGCACATAGGCAAATTCGTCACCATCTGGTGACCAGCAGGGCACGTTGATCGTGCCCTGCCCGCCGAAAAGCTCGAACAACGTCTTCAGATTGCCGCCGTCCATGTCCATCAGCCGCAGCCGCACATCGAGATCGCGCGGATGGTCGAAAACGCTGGGGTCGTAGGACAGGATCAGCACCTTGTCGTTCGTCGGCGACGGATGGGCGAACCAGTTTCCCTGATTGTCCGATGTCACCTGCTCGAGCCCGGTGCCATCAGGGTGAATGCGCCAGATCTGCATCAAGCCGGTGCGGCTGGAATTGAAATAGATCCATTGCCCGTCGGCGGAATAATCCGGCCCGTCGTTACGGCCCTCGCCATGCGTCAGCCGTGTCTCGACACCGCCGTCGACCGAGATCGTGTAGATGTCGAAGAGATCGTCGCGGATGCCGCAATAGGCGAGCTGGCGGCCATCCGGCGACCAGCCGTGCCAGTAGGAGGGCTGGTTTTCCGTAACGAGCCGCGGCGTGCCGCCTTCGATCGGCAGGATATAGATCGACGACTTGCCGAACTCGGTCTTGTCGGAGATGACGATCTCGGTGCCGTCGGGCGAGATGCCGTGATCATTGTTGCAGTTGACGGCAAAGCCGGTATCGACCTGAACAACCTCGCCGCCATCGAGCGGCAGCCGGAAGAGCAGCCCGTCGCCATTCAACAGGAGATAGGAGCCGTCGGGAGCAAAATTCGGCGCTTCCACCAGCCGATCGGTCTGCCACACCTCACGCGCCCTGCCCGTCCTTACATTGTAGATCTCGACCGAGCTGCGCATCGATGCTCCTCCTGACATCTCGATCGCCTCAGCGATCTCGATTGTGCTAGCGATCTCGACCGCTTCAGCGATCACGGAACCGGTTGGTGATGGGATAACGCCGATCACGCCCGAAATTCTTCTTGGTGATCTTCACGCCCGGCGCCGATTGCCGGCGCTTGTATTCGGCGAGATAGAGCAAGTGCTCGACGCGGTGAACGGTCGCGACGTCATGGCCGCGCGCGACGATCTCCTCGACCGCCATCTCCTTCTCCACCAGGCATTCGAGAATATCGTCGAGAACAGGATAGGGCGGCAGCGAATCCTGGTCCTTCTGGTCGGGACGCAGCTCGGCGGACGGCGCCTTGTCGATGATATTCTGCGGGATCACCTCGCCTGACGGCCCCAGCGCACTCGGCGGCACATTCTCGTTGCGCCAGCGGGCCAGCGCATAGACCTGCATCTTGTAGAGGTCCTTGATCGGGTTGAAGCCGCCATTCATGTCGCCATAGAGCGTGGCGTAACCGACCGACATTTCCGACTTGTTGCCCGTCGTCACCACCATCGCGCCGAACTTGTTGGAGATCGCCATCAGGATGACGCCGCGTGCGCGGCTCTGCAGGTTCTCCTCGGTGATGCCGCTCTCCGTGCCCTCGAAGAGATCGGAAAGCGCACTGCTGAAGCCCGTCACCGGCTGATCGATCGGCACGATGTCGTAGCGGCAGCCGAGCGCCTTGGCGCAATCGGCCGCGTCCTTCAGCGAATCCTCCGAGGTATAGCGGTAGGGCAGCATGACGGTGCGCACCCGCTCCTCGCCGAGCGCATCGACGGCGATGGCCGCGCAGATCGCCGAGTCGATGCCGCCGGAAAGGCCGAGCACGACCGTCTTGAAGCCGTTCTTGTTGACGTAATCGCGAAAGCCGAGCAGGCAGGCGCGGTAATCAGCCTCCTCGCCCTCGGGGATCCGCGCCATCGGCCCTTCGGCGCAGTGCCAGCCGCTTTCGCCGCGCTTCCAGGTCGTCACCGCAAGCGCCGTCTCGAACTCGCTCATCTGGAAGGCAAGCGACCTGTCGGCATTGAATGCGAAACTCGCGCCGTCGAAGACGAGCTCGTCCTGGCCGCCGAGCTGGGCGGCGTAGATCAGCGGCAGACCGGTCTCGATCACCTGCTTCAGCACCACCTGATGACGGATGTCGACCTTGCCGCGGTAGTAGGGAGATCCATTCGGCGACAGCAGGATTTCGGCGCCGCTTTCGGCCAGCGTCTCGCAGACGCCGAGGTCGCCCCAGATATCCTCGCAGATCGGAATACCGAGCCTCACTCCGCGGAAATTGACCGGCCCGGGCATGGCGCCCTGATGGAAGACGCGCTTCTCATCGAACTCGCCGTAATTCGGCAGGTCGACCTTGTCGCGCACCGCGATGACCTTGCCGCCGTCGAGCACGGCGACGGAATTATAACGCCCGTTCTCGTCCTGCCGGGGAAAACCGATGATGACGCCCGCCCCGCCATCGGCAGTATCGGCGGCCAGGCTCTCGACCGCCTTCCAGCAGGCGCGGATGAAGGCCGGCTTCAGCACCAGATCTTCCGGCGGATAGCCGGAGATGAAAAGCTCGGTCAGGACGAGCAGGTGCGCACCTTCCCGCCCCGCATCGGCGCGCGCTTCGCGTGCCTTGGCAAGATTGCCGGTCACATCGCCGACCGCTGGGTTGAGCTGACCGATGGCGATGCGGAAGATATCAGAAAGAGCGTTTTCCTGTGTCATGTCATTTATTTAGCCTGGGCCTTCCGTTACCGCAACACGTCCGCGGTCAAAGTGGCCCCGGCGGTGACGAAATTTTTATGAAGGGTCGACACAGCATGACGCGGCACCGACACGCATTGCAATTTACCGATGGAGCGGAATACTGGCGCCGAAAGCGAGCGCAGCGAAACGGCATCGGAAACAGGCCATGTATAATATTTCCAACTTCGTACACCATCATTTCGATAAGCCGGCCGATGAACTCGGCGACATCGAAAAGCGCGTCCTTGCGAAAGCGCACGAGCGCAAGATTATCTCGACCGATGTCAATGCCGCCTTCTCCGCCGAGACCTCGTTCGGCGCGCGTGTCGCCGACGGCATCGCCCGCGTCGGCGGCTCCTGGACCTTCATCATCGCCTTCCTGGCCTTTCTCGCCGTCTGGACGATAATCAACACCATCCTCCTGGCGACCCGCGCCTTCGACCCCTACCCCTTCGTCTTCCTGAACCTGATCCTGTCGATGCTCGCCGCCATCCAGGCGCCGATCATCATGATGTCGCAGAATCGCCAGGCCGAGCGCGACCGCTTCGAGGCTGCAAAGGATTACGAAGTCAATCTCAAGGCCGAACTCGAAGTGCTTTCCCTGCATCAGAAGATCGATATGCACGTGCTGACCGAGTTGACAGCGTTGCGCGAGGACGTAGCCCGCCTCAGCGCCGCGCTTTCCGCCAGAAGCTAGATGGGAAACCTGTCATATTGCGGCAGGCCATCGGTGATCTCATAGAAATCGCCTTTGTCGGTGCAGTAAATGTGGTGACTGAAGGAAAGGCCGGTCGGCTCATCGAAGCTTCCGGCCAGGACTGAAACCTCCGGCGATTCGTCGCCCTGCCAGAACAATGCCGAGCCGCAATTCCCGCAGAAGCCGCGCTGCGCCTCACTGCTCGATCGATACCAGCGGACCGCTTCGGCGCCCTGCACCGAAAGAGCAGTGCGCGGTACGTTGGCCGCGGCATAATAAAATCCCGTCTGCCGCCGGCACTGCGAGCAATGGCAGCCGACGACGGGTCCGGGCTTGCCCGCAATCGAATATCGCACGGCGCCGCAAAGGCAGCCGCCTGTATGCCGTTCGGTCATGACCACTCCTCCATTTTGCAGGAAGTTGCCGCCGATCGCTGCGGGCGTCAAATCCATTCCGTTCAACGAGAGATCAGAAAACTTGAAGCACACTCGCTTCGCATGAGCATGGCCGGCGCGACCTTCCGCTGTTGCCTGTCGACAACACCGACCGATCTCCTCGCATCACTAAGTTGAATTGATCCTGCTTCTCGGCGATACTACGGGTTCAATTCATTCAACCTTTGGGAGACTGTCATGAGAGCGATCCTGTCCAAACAGAAAGGAAACATCGCCCACAAGGACATTCTGCCTCATGAATATTCCGTTCTCCCGCGCGAGGAAAAACGCGCGACGCCATAACGCCTTCCTCACAGTCTTCCTCGACGACCCCGCCGCTGATCGCGGCCGGCGCTGGTCGCGCATGCGAAAATTTCTTTCCTACTACCGCCCGCATCTGCCTCTGCTGCTGGCGGATCTGCTTTGCGCTATCCTCGTTGCCGGCACGGCGGTCGCCCTGCCGCTCTGCGCCAATATCGTCACCAGCCGCCTTCTGGCCCTGCCCGATGCGCCGCAGGCCTTCACCCAGATCCTGGTGATGGGCGGCGTCATGTTGGCCGTTCTGGCAGTCCAGATCGCCGCGATCTTCTTCGTCGATTATCGCGGGCACGTTATGGGCGCCCGTATCGAAGCGACGGTACGGCAGGAGCTCTTCGAGCATTGCCAGAAACTGTCCTTCAGCTTCTATGATCGCCAGCGCACCGGGCAGTTGATGAGCCGCATCACCAATGACTCCCTCTGGCTCGGCGAACTCTTCCACCACGGCCCCGAGGATCTTGCCATCGCCGTGCTGAAATATGCCGGCGCCATGCTGGTGCTGTTCTTCATCGACCCGCCCTTGGCGACCATGATCCTGCTTCTCACGCCGGTCGCGATCGCTTATGCGCTCTATTTCAACCGGCGCATGAACCGTGCGCTCGAAGCCAGCAAGCAGCAGATCGCCGCCGTCAACGAGCGGGTCGAGGATGCTCTGGCAGGTATCCGTGTCGTCCAGTCCTTCGCCAACGAGGCGCTGGAAAGGCAGCGCTTCGACGCACAGAACCAGCGCTTTCTGCAAAGCCGCGCGGAGGGCTACCGCAGCGAAGCCTGGTTTTCGGTCGGCACGGAAACCTTCGCCCAGCTCGTCACCATATTGGTGATCGTCGTCGGGGGCTTACGCATCCTAACGGCGCAGCTCACCGTCCCGGATATGCTGACCTTCCTGCTCTGCGTCGCCGTACTGGTTGATCCCGTCCAGCGGCTCGCCAATTTCGTGCGGCTCTGGCAGGAGGGCTATACCGGTTTCATCAGGGCCATGGAAATCCTGGAGATCGCCCCTGACATCACCAACCGGCCGGCCGCCGGGCCGATGCCGGCACCAAGGGGCGAGATCAGTTTCTCCGACGTCGACTTCGGCTATGAGGCCGATGGTCCGCGCGTATTGGAGCGACTGTCGCTCACCATCGCGCCCGGGGAGTTCGTTGCCCTGGTCGGCCCTTCGGGCGTCGGCAAGAGCACACTGTGCGCTCTCATACCGCGCTTCTATGATGTCGAGGCGGGGGCCATCCGCATCGACGGTACCGATATCCGCGATGTGACGCTGGCCTCGCTCCGGCGCCATGTCGGGGTGGTGCAGCAGGATGTCTACCTTTTTGCCGGCACCGTGGCGGAAAATCTGCGCTACGGCAGGCCCGACGCCAGCGATGCCGAGCTGGAAGCGGCGGCCCGGGCCGCCAATGCGCACGACTTCATCATGGCCCTGCCCCAGGGCTATGATACCGATATCGGCCAGCGCGGGGTCAAACTTTCGGGCGGCCAGCGCCAACGCATTACCATCGCCCGCGCCTTTCTCAAGGATCCTGAGATCCTGATCTTCGACGAGGCGACCAGCGCGCTCGACAACGAGAGCGAACGGGCGGTGCAGCAGGCGCTGCTGAGCCTGGCGAACGGCCGAACCACCCTGGTCATCGCCCATCGCCTGTCGACCGTCCGCCATGCCGACCGCATCCTGGTCCTGACGGGCGACGGCGTCGTCGAACAGGGCACGCATGACGATCTGATGGCGCAAGGCGGCGTTTACGCCAACCTTCACAGTGTTCAGGCCAGCATTTAAAATTTGGCATCTCGACCATCGGAGCGTCGATATGGCTGGAAAGCCATCAACACGCTCCGTCATCCTCGGCCTTGTGCCGAGGATCTGCTGCCGGCGCGGTAGATCCTCGCACAAGGCCGAGGATGACGCCGAGTGAAGGGTGAGCCTTGTAACAAAAAAGCCCGGGGCGAGCCGGGCTTTTCTCCATCCATATCAACCGGCCTCAGCCGTTGGCGACCATGCGCTTCTCGTCGCGGCCGCCCTTCATGCGCTCGGCAAGCAGGAAGGCGAGTTCGAGCGCCTGGTCGGAGTTAAGGCGCGGATCGCAATGGGTGTGGTAGCGGTCCTGCAGATCGTCGGCGGTGACGGCGCGGGCGCCGCCGGTGCATTCCGTCACATCCTTGCCGGTCATTTCGACGTGGATGCCGCCGGGATGCGTGCCTTCGGCGCGGTGGATCTGGAAGAAGCTTTCGACTTCCGAAAGGATCCGCTCGAAGGGACGGGTCTTGTAGTTGTTGAGCGTGATCGTGTTGCCGTGCATCGGGTCGCAGGACCAGACGACCTTGCGCCCCTCGCGCTCCACGGCGCGGATGAGGCGCGGCAGGTTTTCGGCGACCTTCTCATGGCCGAAACGGCAGATCAGCGTCAGCCGCCCGGCTTCGTTAGCCGGATTCAGGATATCGATCAGCTGCAGAAGATCGTCGGCCTGCAGCGAGGGGCCGCACTTAAGCCCGATCGGGTTCTTGATGCCGCGGCAATATTCGATATGCGCATGGTCGGCCTGGCGCGTACGGTCCCCGATCCAGATCATGTGACCCGACGTGGCGTACCAGTCGCCCGAGGTGGAATCGACGCGGGTCAGCGCCTCCTCGTAGCCGAGCAGCAGC
This sequence comes from Rhizobium croatiense, assembly GCF_019793465.1. Taxonomy (GTDB): domain Bacteria; phylum Pseudomonadota; class Alphaproteobacteria; order Rhizobiales; family Rhizobiaceae; genus Rhizobium; species Rhizobium croatiense. Next base: position 50,884 of record NZ_JAILYJ010000008.1, read on the forward strand.
GCCTCGTGGCTGGTGAAGAAATCGGTCTCGCGCAGGCTCGGGTGGTTTTCCGAGGTGATGCCGATCGCCTTCATGAAATCCATGGTTTCGCTGATGCGGTCGGCCAGCTTGCGGTACCGCTCACCCTGCGGGCTGTCCTTGACGAAACCAAGCATCCACTGATGCACGTTTTCGAGGTTGGCGTAACCGCCCATCGCGAAGGCGCGCAGAAGGTTGAGCGTCGCGGCCGACTGGCGATAGGCCATGGCCTGGCGTTCCGGGTTCGGAATGCGCGACTCCTCGGTGAATTCGATGCCGTTGATGATGTCGCCGCGATAGGCCGGCAGCGTCACGTCGCCCTGCTTTTCGACATTCGACGAACGCGGCTTGGCGAACTGGCCGGCAATGCGGCCGACCTTGACGACCGGCAGCTGCGCGCCGAAGGTCAGCACGACGGCCATCTGCAGGAAAGCGCGGAAGAAGTCGCGGATATTGTCGGCGCCGTGTTCGGCGAAGCTCTCGGCGCAGTCGCCGCCCTGCAGCAGGAAACCGTTGCCTTCGGCAACATTGGCGAGATGCTTCTTCAGCCGGCGCGCCTCGCCGGCGAAGACGAGCGGCGGATAACTGGCGAGCGTTGCTTCCGTTGCCGCCAAAGCGGCTGCATCCGGATATTCGGGAACCTGCAGGATCGGTTTCTGCCGCCAGCTGCTCGGGGTCCAATTGTCTGCCATGTCACTCACCTGTTCTCGCCCCAGTTCCTGGAATGCGGCCTACCCTTGATAATCCGGCGGCTTATAGCCCTTTAGATCCGGCTTGCAAAGATCAATCGCCCAAAGCGTCTCGTCTGGCCGCGGCAGTCGGCCATTGACCGGTTAAACCGGCATATACCATGTCGATTTCCCCATATTTTAGACTTTGAATGTAGAACCGGAAAGAGTTTCAACATCGGGGACATGGCATGGCGATCCTTCCGCCCGGTTTCATATCGGACCGCTCGGGCAATTTCGGCATCATGACGGCATTGCTGATGGTGCCGCTCGTCGGGACGGCAGGCATGGCGGTGGACTTCGCCCATGCGCTGAGCCTGAGAACCCAGCTATATGCCGCAGCCGATGCCGCCGCCGTCGGTTCGATCGCCGAAAAATCGGGCGCGGTCGCAGCTGCGATGGCGATGAACGGCAACGGCACGATCTCGCTCGGCAAGACCGACGCGCGCAACATCTTCATGTCCCAAGTGTCGGGGGAACTGGCCGAGGTTCACGTCGATCTCGGCATCGACGTCACCAAGACCGCCAACAAGCTGAATTCTCAGGTTTCCTTCACCGCCACGGTGCCGACGACCTTCATGCAGATTTTTGGCCGGGACTCGATTACGATCTCCGGCACGGCGACTGCCGAATACCAGACCGCCGCCTTCATGGATTTCTATATCCTGCTCGACAATACGCCCTCCATGGGCGTCGGCGCGACGCCGAGCGACGTTTCAAAGCTGGAGGCCAAGACAGGCTGCGCCTTTGCCTGCCACCAGAAGGACAAGAGCACCAACAACTACACCATAGCCAAAAGCCTCGGTGTGGCCATGCGCATCGACGTGGTGCGCCAGGCGACCCAGGCGCTGACCGATACGGCCAAGACCGAGCGCATCAGCAGCGACCAGTTCCGGATGGGCGTCTACACTTTCGGCACCAAGGCCGAGGACGCCAAGCTGACGACGATCTCCGGCCTTACCTCCGACCTGACGAAGGTGAAGAACTATACCGACGCGGTCGATCTGATGACCATTCCCTATCAGAACTACAATAACGACCAGATCACCAACTTCGACAGCGCCATGACGCAGATGAACACCATCATCGACCCGGCCGGTGACGGCACGTCGAACACCAGCGCCGAAAAAATCCTGTTCTTCGTATCCGATGGCGTCGGCGACAGCTACAAGCCGTCCACATGCACCAAGAAGACGACCGGTGGCCGCTGTCAGGAGCCGATCGACACCTCTTTCTGCAAGCCCTTGAAGGATCGGGGGGTCAAGATCGCCGTGCTCTATACCACCTATCTGCCGTTGCCGAGCAACAGTTGGTACAATACCTGGATCAAGCCCTTCCAGAGCGAGATCCCCACGAAAATGCAGGCATGCGCCTCGCCCGGTTTCTATTTCGAGGTGTCGCCGACCGAAGGTATCACCGATGCGATGAAGGCGCTTTTCCTCAAGGTCATCCGCGCGCCACGGATCACCAGCTAAAGAACTGGGACTTAGATGCGCTTTCCCTCGCGAATCCGATAGCTCGGCGCATACATGGTGACCAGCTCTTCGGCGGCCGTCGGATGCAGCGCCATCGTCTGGTCGAAATCATCCTTGGTGCAGCCGGCCTTGAGCGTGACGCCGAGCAGCTGCGCCATTTCCCCGGCATCGTGGCCGAGGATGTGGGCGCCGACCACCTTCCGGCTCGCCGCATCAACGATCAGCTTCATGATCATCCGCTCGGCCCGCCCCGAAAGCGTGGCCTTCAGCGGACGGAACTGGGCACGATAAACCTCGAGTTCGCCGTAACGCTTGCCTGCCTCCTCTTCCGAGAGGCCGACGGTGCCGATCTCGGGCTGCGAGAAGACGGCGGTCGGGATCAGCTCATAGTCCGGCCGCGTCGGATTGTTCTTGTACTCGGTTTCGATGAAGCACATTGCCTCGTGGATCGCCACCGGCGTCAGCTGTACCCGGTTGGTGACATCGCCGAGGGCATAGATGTTTTCGATGTTGGTACGGGAATAGTCGTCGACGATGATGGCGCCGCGCTCGTCGACAGCGACGCCGGCCGCCTCCAGACCGAGGCCCTCGGTGTTGGGATCGCGCCCGAGCGCCAGCAGGACGACGCCTGCCTGCAGCGTGCCATTATTCATCGTCTCGAGAGTGAGCCCGTCCTCGCCTTTGGAGACCTTCTGCAGCGTGTCGTGGCAGAGAATGCGTATGCCCTTGGCGACCATCGCCTCGTGCAGCCCGCGCCGCAGATCCTCGTCGAAGCGCGACAGGATTTCGGCGCCGCGATAGATCAGCGTCGTTTCGACGCCGAGACCATGGAAAATATTGGCGAACTCGACGGCGATATAGCCGCCGCCAGCGATCACGATCGATTCTGGCAGCTCTTCGAGATGAAAGGCCTCGTTGGAGGAGATGCAGAATTCGTAACCGGGAAGGGCCGCATGCGGGTTCGGCCTTCCGCCGGTGGCGATGACGATGGTCTTGGCCATCACCGTCTGTCCGGTTTTCATCAGCCGGACCGTATGAGCATCGACCAGTTCGGCGCGTGTTTCCAGGATGTCGGCATTGGCGCCGCTGAGCCCCTTCTTGTAGAGGCCTTCCAGCCGCGCAATCTCGGCATCCTTGGCCGCCACCAGCTTCTTCCAGTCGAAACTGCTTTCGCCGACGGTCCAGCCAAAGCCCTCCGCATCCTCGAAATGCTCATGAAACTGCGATGCATAGACGAAGAGCTTCTTCGGCACGCAGCCGCGGATGACGCATGTGCCGCCATAGCGATATTCCTCGGCGATCGCCACCCTCTTGCCGAGCGAGGCGGCAACCCGGGCGGCGCGCACCCCCCCGGAACCGCCGCCGATGACGAAGAGGTCGTAGTCGTAGGAAGACATGAGGAACTCCGGAAGGGAATCGCAGGAAAGGACGTTCCTGATATAGGGGCGATCCTCATCAAAACAAAAGCCCCGCGCCTGCCTCTTCCCGCTCTCCATTGCCGAATCTTGATCTGAAGCGGTCCCCCTTACGGTTGAGCTGCGGTTGATCCGGTCAGCGTTTACAGTTGACCCAGTCGGCGGAGGCTGGCAGGGCATTGCTTGAGACGGAATAGGATGCCGGAGCAAAAGATGGATCAAACTCTGTTCGCCAAGCTGTGCAAGGCCGGCAAATTCAAGGAGGCGCTCAATCTCGCCATCGAGGGCCACGAAGACGAGAAATTCACGCCGAGCCGCTTTGCGATGGACAAGAAAACCGGACTGCCGATTTTCTACCGCGGCAACAAGCGCGTCGAGCCGGACGAGACAGGCGCATGGCAATTGGCCAAGAGCTCGAAGGATTGGGGCTGAGCGTCAGGCGCATCCGCGCAGCCGGTCCATTGCCGGACTGCTGCTATCGTCAGGTGATGCGGAAATCCGTCGGCATCGTCTCAAGCCGGGTCGCTTCCGTCTCCACGCCAGAAACCGACGCCCCCGCAGGCCCGCGCCTCAAACGCTCGATCATCGTCGAGATCGCATTGTCCGGCCCCGCGACCAAGGCGGCGACGGATCCGTCCGCCTCGTTGCGCACCCAGCCGGTCAGCCCGAGCCGCAGCGCCTCATCGCGCGTCCACATGCGAAAACCCACACCTTGGACCTTACCTGATATTCGTACTCGCACAGCCTCGTCACGCTCGGACATATCTGCCTCACCAACCTTCGCCGCCAAGGATCTAGAACAGGATGATTTTAGGCCGGTCGGCCAAAAATCTGAATCCCATTCTAAATTAAAGAGTTAGAGCGTGATGTCGTCCGAAAACCGCTCACACTTTTCGGCATGCTCTGGCGCATCATAACAAAAAAGCCCGGACGAGGCCGGGCTTTCGCAAATTCTGGCGGGCAGTCGTTACTGCTGGGCGGCCGGTGCCGGAGCAACCGGGCTGTCGGTTGCCGGCGGCGGTGCCTTGATAACCTTGGAAAGCTCGGCGTTGCTCTGCTTTTCCAGATCGCGGGAAATCCCCTGCCCCCAGATATCGGCGGCCTTCCCCATCTCGCGTAAGGCGACTGGGCCGTCACGCAGCAGCTTCTTGCCGACGTCGGAATTGTAGAAATCGGCGATCGTCTTCAGCTCTTCGAGGGTGAAGGTCTTGGCATAGATAAGTGCGGCTTCCTTCTCGAGATCGCCGCGGCGCGGCGCCAGCGCAAGCGCCTGCGCGTCGACCGTCGACGAGATGACGTCCTGGTAGTTCGGCGAATCCTGAATCAGGCCGGCCTTCAGGCGCTCGGCTAGACCCGGCAGGATGTTGTCGAAGGCGGCGGTGGCGCCGATCGAGGTGACAGCGGCGCGCGCGGCCTTCAGCTGCTCGTCGGAAACCTCCTGCGCCTTGACTGCGGAGCCGAAGGCAAGCCCGGAAAGAACGATGGTCGCAGCGGCAAAACGGCCAAGACCTGCAATGTTCATCATGAGTGTATGCTCCTGTTATCTGTTTGCCTGCAGCGTGCGCGCACCCGCAGGACCGGCAATGATCGCAAGTGCCGCCATATTGATAAAGAGCCCGTGTTCGACGACGCCGGGTATGGAATTCAGCTCGCTCGAAAGCGCCTCTGCATCAGGAATGCGGCCAAAAGATGCATCGATGATGTGATGGCCGCCATCCGTGGTAAACTCTCCGTCACCCGACTGGCGCAGGCTGAGTTCGCCGGAAAGGCCGAGCCGGGCCGCGACTTTCTCGATCGCCATCCGCGTCGAGACGAGACCGAACGGGTTGACTTCGATCGGCAGCGCGTAGGCGCCGAGCGTATCGACCAGCTTGCTTTCGTCGGCGATGACGATCATCCGCTCAGAAGCGGCGGCGACGATCTTTTCGCGCAGCAGCGCGCCGCCGCCACCCTTGATCAATCTGAGCGCCGGATCGACCTCGTCGGCGCCGTCGACCGTCAGATCGAGCGCCGGCAATTCGTCAAGCGATTTCAGCGGCACGCCGAGTTCGACACAGAGCCGCGCGGTTCGTTCGGAGGTCGGAACACCTTCGACCCTGAAGCCGCCAGCAACCTTTTCCGCCAGCAGCCGGACGAACTCTTCCGCCGTGCTGCCCGTCCCGATCCCGAGGCGCATCCCGTCTTCGACATGGGCGAGTGCGGCCTCGGCGGCCTTAATCTTCATTTCGCGGGCATCCATGCGCCGCCAGCTCCGATTTATTGCGTTGGATGTGCTGTTTACACGGCTCGCTTGGCAAACGAAAGTCAAAATCATCACGGAAAATGAAAAGCCGAAACAAATGCCTGAGGCCGCCCCGGCCATCACAGGACGTTGCTTTCCGCGGCGGGATCGCCTACCTCAGGCACAATCCCTCGTCCCCGGGCGCGAACCGTCGCTTCCCGGAGACCCATCGCTCAAAAAGGCAAGCCCTTGACCCCTGCCCCCGTTCGCCCGGCACTGATCGTCTTCGATCTCGATGGCACCCTTCTCGATACCCATGCGGACCTGGTCGAAAGCCTGAACCATACGATCGCAGCCCTCGGCCTCGAGCCGGTCAGCTATGACGACCTCACCCATCTCGTCGGCCAGGGCGCGCGGGTGATGATCGAACGCGCCTGCCGGCTGCGCGGCCATCCGCTCGAAAGCGACGCCGTCCCGCCGCTGGTCGAACGTTTCGTCGCCCATTATGCCGGCAATATGCCAGGCCACACCGAACCCTATCCCGGCCTGGTCGCTGCAATGGACCGGCTGAAAGCGGCAGGCTACCGCCTCGCCGTTTGCACCAACAAGATGGAAAGCCTTGCATTCGGCCTGCTCGACAAGCTCGACCTCACCGGCTATTTCGATGCCATCACCGGCGGCGATACTTTCGAATACCGCAAACCCGACGCCCGCCATCTCACCGGCACCATCGACCGCGCCGGCGGCGACATCGCCCGCACCGTGATGATCGGCGACAGCATCAACGACATCGCGGTGGCGAAGAATGCCGCCGTCCCGTCGATCGCCGTTCCCTTCGGTTACTCGGATGTGCCGGTTTCAAGCCTCGATCCGGATGTGATCATCATGCATTTCGATGAGTTGATGCCGGAGCTGGTGGAGCGGTTGTTGCGGGAGAATGCGGAGAAGGTCGCGGTCTGAGGAGTCCGCTCATTTCTCCACTCCCTCCCTCATTCCTGTCCTCGGGCTTCGACCCGAGGGATGTCACAGGAATCCAGCTGGCTGGCATCCGCAAGCCGAAAAGACTCTTAAATTGAGACCAGCATCCGTCACTTGAAGAGGACATTGCTCCTGCAATGGCACCATTTATCGACGGGGCCGCAATTCCCCGCCGCGTAGACACGCGGCTGTTGGATGCCTGTGACGAGCACAGGAATGAGGGACGAGTCTGTGGCGCCAGTCTGCCAAACGCGACACTCCGCTACTCGCCCCAAAACAAAACGGGCGGCCCGAAGACCGCCCATTCAATAACCCAATAAAACCTGCGTCAGATCTGCGCGCCGCGCGCCTTTGTCGTCGCGTCGAAGGCCTTTTTGACATAGGCGTCGCGGCCGTAGACGTCGTCAAAATACTCCACGACGCCGTCCTTGTTCGGCCAAGCGGTGAAGTAGGACACGTAAACCGGGACCTTCTGCGGCACCTTCACCGCATGGTTCTGCCCGTTGGCGATCTGCTTGGCGACATCATCGACGGTCGTGCCGAGCACGGCCGCGGCCATCGCGCGCGGATTGGAAAGACGCACGCAGCCATGGCTGAGAGCGCGCATGTCACGCTTGAAGAAACTCTTCGACGGCGTGTCGTGCATGTAGATAGCATGGCTGTTCGGGAACAGGATCTTGAGTTCGCCGAGGGCATTGTCGCTGCTTGGCGGCTGGCGCACCGAAACATTGTCGGTCGAGCCGTACCAATCGACGCTGGACGAGGCGACGGCATGGCCGTTCACCTCGACCTCATAGCCGAGCTGGTCGAGATAGTTCGGATCCGAGCGCAGCTTCGGCAGCATCTCATTGATAATGATCGACTGCGGCACGCCCCAGAACGGGTTGAACTCCACCGTCTCGATCTCGTCGTTGAAGAAATAGGTCTGATTGTTCTTGCCGCCGACGACGACACGCATCGACAGCTGTTCCTTGCCGTCATTGTGATAGTAGGCCATGTAGGCCGGCTGGTTGATCATGACATAGCGCGAACCGAGATCTTCCGGCAGCCAGCGCGCCTGTTCCATGGCGACGGCGAGCTTGTCGATTTTCGAGGCATTGGTGTCACCGCCTGTCATGGCGCGCACCGTCGCCTGACCGATGACGCCGTCTGCCTTCAGCCCGCGCTCCTTCTGGAAATCCTCCACCAGCGCGACGATATCCGGCGAATAGTCGCTGCTGCCTGCGTAAGCCGCAAAGGTCGCGGCGTGATCGGTCCTCAGCCTCTCGGAACCGTGCTTCTGGACAGCCTTGACGATATTGGCGATCTCGGGCGAGCTGTCGCCGGGCTTCAGCAGACCGCTGAGCGAAACGACGATCTGCTCCTCTTTGCCGCCATCGGCGGCGTGAAGTTTGGCAAGCTCCGCCTTCAGCGCCTCGAACTGCGGACTATCGGGCGAGCGGCTGGCGATATAGGCGCCGGCATCGGGGCTCATGCGGGCAAGCTTCAGGACCGGCGCCAGATTGACCACCTTGCGCTGGAAATCGTGATAGCCGGAAATCTTGTTCGGATCGATGCGGCCGCGCACCGTGTCCTGCACGAAGGCAAGCACCTTGGCCGAGAGTTCGAGTTCGAACTGGGTCAGCGCCCGGTCGCGGACGACCGGATCGGGATTGGCCGGATCGATCGCCGGTGTCTGGATGGCGTAATTGGCGGAATCGAGGCCGACGGAGGCCGCATCGGCAAGTGCGCCCATCACCGATTTGGCGCGCTCGTTGATTCCATTGCCTTCGACCCAGACGAGCGGATTGCGGCTGTCACCGTAATAGGCCTCGAGCGCCTTGGCGACGTCGGCATTGGCGCGCACCTTGGCCTGCGCCAGCAGGCGGCGCTGCACGACCGGTTCGGCGCCGGCCTCACCGCTCGGCGAAACCTCGGCGACCGCGCCGGTGACGACGGGATCGGCAAACTTGCCGGTGTCGACGAACTGCAGCGTTTCGGCTTTATAGTTGTAATAACGCGGACCGCTGACCTTCGGCAGCGGCGCCTCCGGATCAAGCCCGCCGAGCGAGCCGCCGACGGCGCCACGCGGCACCGGTCGGCCCGGCGCCTGATCCATTAAGATGGTGCTCTGGCTCCGCTGCCTGTCGCCCCGCAGCATATCCATCAGCGTGTAGGCATGTGCGGGAGCGGTCATCACTGCCAGACCGCAGGAGACTGCCAATGCGGATACCGCGCTTTTCAAAACGAACGTCATATATATTCCAGTCCCGATGTCATGCTGTTCTCAGCTCAAATCCCGCGAAACTCACGCAGCGTAGGGCCTCATTGATCAGAAACCGGCCTTCGCCGCCAGCGCCGGCGGACTCACTTCTCTGTGACGGAAATTCTGCACGGCGCCGCGCAGCAGTTCACACAAAATTATGAAATTATTAGTTAATTTTTTACTGAATTTTTGCCGCCAGACCAGTGCGGCAAAAACCTGCCGATGCATAATATTTTCAAAGTGGCCGAAAAAGCACGGCCGCCAGCCGGCGCAAACCTGACTGGAATTTTCAATATTTCGCACCGCATCCGGTTTTCTTGTCCTGGTTTCCAACCTATAAAACCTCATCTTTCGAAAATGCCCGAAACAGCATGTGACAGGAAGGAAAACCCCGATGACCGCAACCCGCACCGAAACCGATACTTTTGGCCCCATCGATATCGCCGCCGACCGATATTGGGGCGCCCAGGCCGAGCGTTCGCTCGGCAATTTCAAGATCGGCTGGGAAAAGCAGCCGCTCTCGATCGTGCGCGCACTCGGCATCGTCAAGCAGGCCGCGGCACGCGCTAACATGGCGCTTGGCCAGCTCGATCCTGGCCTCGGCAAAGCCATCGTTGATGCGGCCCAGGAAGTGATCGACGGCAAGCTCGACGACCATTTTCCGCTGGTCGTCTGGCAGACCGGCTCCGGCACGCAGTCGAACATGAATGCCAACGAAGTCATCTCCAATCGTGCCATAGAAATGCTGGGCGGCGTCATGGGTTCCAAGATGCCGGTGCATCCGAACGATCACGTCAACATGAGCCAGTCGTCCAACGACACCTACCCCACGGCCATGCACATCGCCTGCGCCGAACGTATCGCGCATCACCTGCTGCCGGCCCTGAAACACCTGCATGCCGCTCTCGACATGAAGGTCACGGAATTCAGCCACATCATCAAGATCGGCCGCACCCACACCCAGGATGCGACGCCGCTGACACTCGGCCAGGAATTTTCCGGTTACGCCGCCCAGGTCGGCTCCGCCATCAAGCGCATCGAGATGACATTGCCCGGCCTCTGCGAGCTCGCCCAGGGCGGCACCGCCGTCGGCACCGGTCTCAACGCGCCGGTGGGCTTTGCCGAAAAGGTTGCCGACGAGATCGCCGCTATTTCGGGCCTGCCCTTCGTCACCGCGCCGAACAAGTTCGAGGCGCTTGCCTCACATGACAGCATGGTCTTTTCCCATGGCGCCATCAATGCCGCAGCAGCCGCCCTCTTCAAGATCGCCAACGACATTCGTCTCCTCGGCTCCGGCCCGCGCGCCGGTCTCGGCGAACTGGCGCTGCCGGAAAACGAGCCCGGCTCCTCGATCATGCCCGGCAAAGTCAACCCGACCCAATGCGAAGCGCTGACGCAGGTCTGCATCCACATCTTCGGCAATCACGCCGCCCTGACTTTCGCCGATAGCCAAGGCCATTTCGAGCTCAACGTCTACAATCCGATGATGGCCTATAATTTCCTGCAGTCGGTACAGCTGCTTGCTGACGCCGCCGTCTCCTTCACCGACAATTGCGTCGTCGGCATCGAGGCACGCGAAGACAACATCAAGGCCGGCCTCGAACGCTCGCTGATGCTGGTGACGGCACTTGCCCCGAAGATCGGCTACGACGCGGCCGCCAGGATCGCCAAGACTGCCCACAAGAACGGCACGACGCTGAAGGAGGAAGCGCTCGCCAGCGGCCTCGTCTCCGCCGAAGACTACGACGCCATCGTCCGCCCGGAAACCATGATCGGCCCGAAATAAGCCGGCGTTTCCCATCCGGCCCGCGAACAGTGTCGGGTTGAGCCACAGGTTCGACCCGCTCTTCCATCTCTACAATGGAGGAAGCGACGCTGGACCCGCGTGAATATCCCCGGACACTCTACGCATGCTGCGAAGAACGCCCGGCTTTGATGTCTGCATGCTGAAATAAGCTCCGACGCGGCCGCAACTTATTCAGCAGGCATGTATGAAGCGGCTCTTCTGCCTCTCTCCAACCGTTTGAGAAACTGCGCAATCTTCTTTTCGACGCAGAAGTAAAAGACGAGTCCAACAGAAACGCAGAATATCGTCGTGACCACGAGCAATGGAATTCGAAGGGCAAGCGGCGCAGTCCAGCGTTCGACCCCGGCAATATAGATGGCGAGCTTTGCGACACCGATCGCAATCATATGAGTCAGGTAGAGCGAGTAGGACGAATCCCCCAATATCTTCAACCATGTCAATTTCGGAAAAAGGCTCGCACGTTCGGCGACCAGGGCACCCAGGACGATAAGGACCGACGGAACGCCCCATACGAGAACCCGAACGAAACCGTGTGGCTTGTCAAGGAAGGAGGAAGCGACGATGGACACGAGTCCCAGTACCATCAATGCCACCGACAGCCTGGTCGACGCGACGTCGGCTCTCGACATAACGAATGCGATGACAACACCGGCCAGAAACTCCAGCAACAGCGGCGATGCGTAAACGATAGAATATGGGGTCACTGGCGCAAACAGGCCGATTGCCACGCAAAGCACAAGAAAACCCGTTATCGCCAGAAGACGCTGCGTTCTTCCTTTCAAGAACAGGACAAGGCAAAACGCGGTGTAAAAGAACATCTCATAATTCAGCGTCCAACCCGGAACGAGAACCGGCTGAACGACACCGGTGCCGTCCGCATAGGGGACAAACAGCAGTGACCGGATGATATCAGCTGCGTTAAAGGCGGCATTGTCGTAATTTTTCGGTGAGACGGTAGCTGCAATCACAAATAGCAGAGTGCAGATCCAATAGATGGGCAGAACCCGCTGAATGCGGTTTCGGATGAACTGCAGCGGCGCGGTCGGTCTCGCGTCCGAAATAGTCCACATGATGAAGCCGCTAATTATGAAAAACAGGTCTACACCAGCTGCCAGCGGAATAAAATTCCAACCAAAAATGAACGCAACATGAAAGATCGTGACCGCGATCGCCGCAACAGCACGGAGGTATTGTATAGAATAAACCATGAGCTCCTCGCTTTGTGCGTCGCAACATGACACGAGAGAGTTGTAGATTCAATCAAAGTTTCGAAAACTTAAATAGCGCGCTATCAGCCAGATGCGCTTTGTCGCCCCCACGGATGGCCGTGCACGCCATCGCCGTTGCGAGAGTCCCGCGACGCCGCCGCGATGCCGAAATTTTGGCCTCGTTAATGCAAAAATGAGACAAGAACGGGCCATAGCACGACGCGGTAAGAGCGCCTGACCAGCCCTCATACCAGCAGCGAAATATTGTCCATTACGACCGAATTGCCCATGAAATCGAAACGGATTTCTTCGATGTCTTCGATATTGACCTCGAGACTGGGACCGGTGACCTCAAGCTCCTGCTGATAGACAATCTGGCCGTCGTTCAGGGCAGTGAGCGTCAGGTGAAAGGGCGATGCAGACAGTTCGGCGATCGAGACGCTCTGAAAGGTGAACTCCCCGCCATCGACCATTTTCAGGGTTACGGGCGCAGAACCCGGGGATAGTACGGTATCGCTGAAACCGTCCTCGGTAATGGCGTCGACACCAGGAATGGTATCATAGACGATGCCGTTCAGAAGCGTCACGTCGTGGCTGCCGTTCACGGAGAGCGCAACGCCCCGGTAATCGGGAAGAGAGAAATTATCTGCCCTCGTGAAGACGCCCATATCATCGAAATCCAGGACTTCGTGGTATTTTTCGCCTTCGTTGACGCCGTCGATCGCAAGGGTCAGCACGCCGAGGTCCGTGCCCCCCGAGCCATCCGACATTTTGTAGCTCAGCGTTTCGATGAGCTGATCGTACTTGCCCAAATTCTTCACCACGTCGAGCGTATGGTCCAGCTCATATGTGAAGTGGCCGTCAGGTTTCACTCCGAAGGTTCCGTACTTGCCCTCAATGATTGTTTCATGGTCAGGCCCATGTTTGGCGTCGATGCGGATGCCATTCACGAAGCGAACATACATTTCCGCTCCTTCGGGATCGCTGGCGAGGCGCAGCAGATCGCCCCTGATCCAGTCATGCTCGAAGAATACGAGAAGGTCGTCGACAGCAGTTGGCTTTGCATTTGTCATTGGAAGCCCCGGCAGGTTAACGCTGCCGGGAATATGAACCGGGCTTGACCTGAAGGCAACCTGAGGTCGGTCGTTTCGCGACAAATGTCGATATCCCTTTCTTTCACTCGCTTATCGCGTGTGACATGCCGACTGCAAAATGCGGCACGACATAGCCCACCTCCAAACTCGTCGCATGCAGATTGCTTTTGCCCGACAGGAGATTTAGACCGGTTCCAATTTCGCGACGCGCCCACCAGAAAGGTCACTTCGATGGCTGACGATCTCTTTCCGCTCGGCAAGGATGCCACCCCCTATCGCAAGATCAGCAGCGATTACATCTCGGTCGATAGCTTCAAGGGTCAGGAAATCCTGACCGTCGAGCCGGAAGGCATCCGCCTGCTTGCCGAAACCGCCTTTGCCGATATCAACCATCTGCTCCGGCCCGGCCATCTGAAGCAGCTCGCCTCGATCCTCGATGATCCAGAGTCGACCGATAACGACCGCTTCGTCGCCTACGACCTGTTGAAGAATGCCAATATCGCCGCCGGCGGCGTGTTGCCGATGTGCCAGGATACCGGCACGGCGATCATCATGGGCAAGAAGGGCCGCAGGGTCTGGACTGAGGGCGGCGATACGGCGGCACTCGCCCGCGGCGTCATGGATGCCTATGAGAAGAAGAACCTGCGTTATTCGCAGCTCGCGCCGGTGAAGATGTTCGAGGAGAAGAACACCAGGAACAACCTGCCGGCGCAGATCGACATCTATGAGGAAGGCACCGACGCCTACGAATTCCTCTTTGTCGCCAAGGGCGGCGGCTCGGCCAACAAGACCTTCCTCTATCAGGGCACGCCCTCGCTCCTGACGCATGACAGGATGATCGACTTCCTCAAGGAGAAGATCCTGACGTTAGGGACGGCGGCCTGTCCGCCCTATCATCTGGCGATCGTCATCGGCGGCACCTCGGCCGAGATGAACCTGAAAACGGTCAAACTCGCCTCGACCCGCTATCTCGACGAGCTGCCGACTGAAGGGTCGGAAAGCGGCCACGCCTTCCGCGACCTCGAGATGGAAAAGGAAATCCACAAGCTGACACAGCAGATGGGCGTCGGCGCCCAGTTCGGCGGCAAGTATTTCTGTCATGACGTGCGTGTCATCCGCCTGCCTCGCCACGGCGCCTCGCTGCCGATCGGCCTCGGCGTCTCCTGTTCCGCCGACCGCCAGGCCAAGGGCAAGATCACCCGCGACGGCATCTTCATCGAACAGCTGGAAACCGATCCGTCGAAATACATGCCCGAGATCGACGAGGCGAAACTGTCGGAATCGACCGTCCGTGTCGACCTCAACCGGCCGATGGCCGAGGTGCTTGCCGAACTGTCGCGGCATCCGGTCAAGACGCGCCTGTCCTTGACCGGGACGATCATCGTCGCCCGCGACCTCGCCCACGCCAAAATCCGCGAACGGCTGGAAAAGGGCGAAGGCATGCCCGATTACCTGAAAAACCACCCGGTCTACTACGCCGGCCCCGCCAAGACGCCGGCCGGCTACGCCTCCGGCTCCTTCGGCCCGACCACGGCCGGCCGTATGGACAGTTACGTCGACCAGTTCCAGTCCTTCGGCGGCTCGATGGTGATGCTCGCCAAGGGCAACCGCTCGCGCGCCGTGCGCGAGGCCTGCAAAAAACATGGCGGTTTCTACCTCGGCTCGATCGGTGGCCCCGCCGCCCGCCTCGCACAGGACTGCATCCGCAAGGTCGAAGTCTTCGAGTATCCCGAACTCGGCATGGAAGCGGTCTGGAAGATCGAGGTCGAAGACTTCCCCGCCTTCATCGTCATCGACGACAAGGGCAATGATTTTTTCCAGGAATTGAACCTGGGGTGATTGCGGCAGGCTCGATGGCCGTAGGCGACTTCTACCGCATTCTTCCGCCAGCAATATCCGCTGCATTCACCACATCGCCGTCATCCACTCTTGCCAGGATTTCCGTGCGGAAAGCTCCGGCAAGGAAGCCGGTATGCTCCAGCAGCAAGGCGCCGGCGGCGATGGCGGCGACGGTCATGATGGCGAAGGAAGTGTGACGAGACCTTCCCATAATCTTACGCCTGAATTTGCAGACTGCGACCGGGTCGGCCGTCAGGAAGTATCATTACAAAATACTCGTTCTGAAATAGCCGGCGCCCAAAACCAACTGTCGACAAGATGAATACGATCCCTGACACAAGAAGAACTGTAAGTTTTTCAGACACCATTCCCGCACAGCGAGTATGCATTGTCTCGCTAAAAATAGCTTTTTTGATGAAAAATCATAGGCCTGCCGGAAGTATTGCCCCACCGGGAACTTGTCATATGTAATCTTTGGTATATGTCGCTTTAATCTTTTCCCAAGAAATTTAAGCTAACAACTAAAATATTGCCTTTGAATATATGAGGAGTATCGCCGGATGAATACGGCTGTCGCGCCCAAGGTGCAGGTTCCCGATGTCGCGGGTCAGATCACCTATGCCATGCGCTCGATGGGCGTTGCCCCGATACCCCGCAACTACGAACTCTTCTACGAGGCCTATATCGGCTCCAATCCTGCCCTTACCCGAGAACTTGCCGCCCTCGGCGCCCATGCGACACAGGCCGAACTCGACGCGCTCGGCGCGCAATATTTCAACAGTAGCCCCGCCCGGGTCTTCGACGACGCCCATACCCGCATATCGGGCGAACTCGACGGCTTGCTGCGAATCCTGAGGCAGGAGCAGAGCTCGCTCGAAAGCTATACCAGACTGCTCGGCGAGACCCACAAGCGCATCACCTCCAAGAGCAATGCCAGCGTCGAACTGATCGAAAACGCAATTGAACTTTTAAGCCAGGCGACTGGCGATACCATGGCGCATGGCGAACGCACCGTCGAGGACGTCGTCCAGCGCTCTCAGGAGATGGATCAAGTTCGCAAGGAACTCGACGAATATAAGCGCATCGCCAACACCGACTCGCTGACGCGCCTTTCCAACCGCCGCGCCTTCGACGACCGCCTTGCTGCCGTTTTCAACAATCCAGGCATGCGGCCGGTGACGGCCCTGCTGCTCGCCGACATCGACAATTTCAAGAAAATCAACGACACCTACGGCCATCCCGTCGGCGACAAGATCCTCGCCACCGTCGCCTCCGTGATCCGCAGCAACGTCCGGCGCGACGTCTTCGTCGCCCGTGCCGGCGGTGAGGAATTCGCGCTGATCATCGAGGGCAACACAGTCGAGGAAGTGACGGCGATCGCCGAACGCATCCGCCGCACGCTGGAAACCACCCCTTTCAAAAACTCCCGCACCCGGGTGAACTACGGCCCGATTACCGCCTCGATCGGCATCTGCATGGCCTCGAATGCCGAGGATGCCGGCGAGCTTTACAGCAAGACCGACATCGCCCTTTACGGCGCCAAGAATGCCGGGCGCAACTGCATCGTCCTCTATCAGGACGGGATGCAGAAGGACTTCAGCAAGAGCTGGCTGATCTACAAAGCCTGACGGCCTTCACCACATCGTCTTCGCCGCGCGACCGGGCCATTCCCGGTCGTAGGTTTCCTGGTCGAAATCGCCGACGGCCGCCTTCAGCATCTGTCCCGGCGTCGGCAGGCCGGCGGGATCGGTGAACTGTTCGACGTTCCACAGTTCGGCCCGCATCACGGCGCGCGCGCACTGGAAATAGACCTCGTCGATCGAGATGACGACGACCGTGCGCGGATGTTTGCCGTCCATCTCAAAGCCCCGTAGCAACGTCTCGTCGTTGGAGACGACGCCGCGACCATTGATTCGCATCGTTGTGTTCGAGCCGGGGATCAGGAACATCAGCGCAAGCCTGGGATCACGCACGATGTTGGAAAGCGAATCGACGCGGTTGTTGCCGCGCCAGTCCGGCAGATGCAGCGTCTCGTCGTCGACGACACGCACCACGCCGCCGAGATCGCCGCGCGGCGAACAGTCAAGCCCCTCCGGCCCGACGGTCGCAAGCGCGGCAAAAGGCGAGATCTCGATCATCTGACGGTAAAGCGGCGTCAGTCGCTTCGTCACCTTGTCGACCGAGGCCTGCGATAGGTCTGCGCCATAGATCGTATTGAGCTCTTCGATGCTGCTGATGATTTTCATGGGGCGTCCGCCGCGGCTTGATCTTCGCGCCGGACGCTACAATGCCGCGCGCCGCGCCGGAAGCTCAAAAATCGGAATGATCTCCGCATCTTTTTTGATGCATTCGAGCACCTCATGCGCCTCCTCTTCGAGGAAAGCGGCGACTGCTCCAAGGACTGGAGCCGCGCCGACGATGCGCCGATGCCCGAAGCCGTTCGCCCAGAACAGCCGTACACGCTTGCCTGCCGCACCATAACGCCTGGCATGCGCCGACGACACTTCCTTGTCGTCCTCCGCATGAACCACGAGCACCGAACTCGAGATCGTACCTGCCGTATTGCCGGCGTCGAAATCCTCGAGTCGCCGCCCGGTGACACGATGAACCTCATTCTCCAGCGCCGCCTGCGCAGCAGCGCCCAGGCCGATCAGCCTGCCGAAATCGGTGAAGAGCCAGGCCATCTCGCTGGGCGCGCCGATCAGCACCAGTCGCTCGCCAGTGACGGATGCCGCCTCTGGCAGGAGGGCGGCGGCCGAGACCATCAGCGCTGCACCGCCGAAGGAATGGCCGATCGCCGCATCGAATGCGCCGAACCGCTCCCCTGCCACCGCGATCGCCTCGACAGCAAGCCCCATATGCAGGAAGCGTCCGTGCGCACGACCGTGACCGGGAAAGTCGAGCGCCACAACCTCGGCACCCGTTGCCGCCAACATCGAAACGAGATCGGCCATATAGACCGCACTGGAACCCCAGCCATGCGTGACGAGATAGCGCTTGCGCTTTCCCAGCGCCCCGCCGTTCAGCCGGTAGGCATGGGCTTTGGCGCCGCTGGAAAGCTTGAGGACGAAACGCTCGGCGCCTGCAAGCCGTGCCGCACCAGCCGCATGCGCCGTCTTCGCCTTGCCGCCCTTCGGACGCTGTGATGGCGTGCGGCAGAACAGCAGAAACGCCGCCCTGCCCGCCAGCTGGGGAGAAACCGCTTGCAGAACCGAAAATCCCAGGCGGATGACCTTGAGCGCGAAATTTGCCATAGTGGGAATCCAAATACGTTCAACACTGAACAATAAAGTACAACGATGAACAAAAATCAATCCCTTCCCTGGGATCATCCGCGTTTTCGCAGCTGGATCGCGGTGGCGCGCGCCTGCCAGCTGATGCAGCAGTCGCTGACCCGCTCGCTGGCCGATCTCGACATCAAGCCGCCGCACCTCGACATTCTGGTCAATCTCTACCGTTTCGAAGGCATCTCGCAGCAGCAGCTGGCGCGCAAGCTCTTGGTTGGCCGCTCCAATATGAGCATGCTGCTGCCGCAGATGGAAAAGCGTGGGCTGATCGAGCGGCGCGGCGATACGCGCGACAAGCGCGTGCTGCGCCTTTATCTCACTGGGGAAGGCCGCCGGTTGACCGAGGCGGCGATGGCGATTCAGACCGATCTCATCGAACGCACGCTCTCCGACGAGCCGATCGAGCAATGCATGGCGACCGCCGATTCAATGGAGCGCATCATCGCCAGGCTGCTCAAGGATCTACGTGACGACGACGATTGATCTCAATGCAGCGTCGGCGCCGCCGATGTGCCGGTCAGCGAGCGGTATTCCCAGGCCGCGACGATGATCAGCACCAGCGTCGCCAGGATGCCCAGAAGATAGATCTCGAGGAAGGGTGCTGCGAAGGTAAGCAGGATCAGGAAGACGAGGCCGGCGAGATGCGACAGCGGCAGCTGCCTGCTGGTCGCGCCCTTGAACCATAGATTGCCGATCAGGAACAGGCCGGAGCCGCCAAGCACCGCCGCGGCGATGCCAAGATCGCCCGTCTCATGCGGATGCGAGAACATGAACTCGACGGCCACCGCATGCACGATGATGCCGGCAAGGATCGGTATGTGCCCATAGGTGAAGGCCAGCCGCGCCAAAGCTCCCGGCGTCTCTTCATGTTCGATGCGATGGGCGGCACGGCCGTGGCCGAAGCGGAAATAAAGCCACCACATGGCAACCGTGCCGACGAAGCCGGTGACGAACACAATGCCGGTCAGCCCCGAAACCGGCAGCTCCGAAAAAGTGCGGCCGGACACGAGGATCGCCTCGCCGAGGCAGATGATGACGAAGAGCGCGCAGCGCTCGGCCATATGGGCGCCAGACACGTCCCAGTCGCTAGGCCTCGAGCGGCCGAGCCCGGGCACGGCAAAACCCGCAGCCGGACCGATATATTCGATCGCAAGCGCGATCACCCAGGCGATCAGCCGGGCTTCATGCTCGAGCAGCCCGCCGGCGATCCAGAAGACGCCGGCCACCGCGAGCCAGGTGGTGATGCGGATGAAATTCAGCGTGTTGGCGCGGTCGACGCGCGTCATCGCATAGGTCGTAAATAGCGAGCGGCCGACCTGCATCGCGACATAGGCGCCGCCAAAAAGCAGCCCCTTGTCGCCGAAAGCCTCGGGAATGGAGGCTGACAGCATCAGCCCGAGCATCATCAGCGTCACCAGCATGCCGCGCACCGGCATCTTGTCGGGATCGAGCCAGTTCGTCACCCAGGCGGTGAAGATCCACACCCACCAGACGGCAAAGGTCATCAGCGCCGCTTCGGCCGCACCGAGCGGCGTGTAATGGGCGGCAAGCGCATGCGAAAGCTGCGAGATCGAAAAGACGAAGACCAGGTCGAAGAAGAGCTCGAGGAAGGTCACCTTGCTGCCGGCGGCGCTGCCTTTGGCGCGCAGCCAGTTCTTGCTATTCGCTTTCGCCATAAGTCCCCCGACGGCTGGTTATTTTCAGTTCAGCGCGGCTTTTCCGCCGTGTCGCGGTTCATACCCTTTTCCCTGAGCTCGTCCTCATAGGCCGAAAACAGCTCCGCCCCCCGTTCGCCGAGCTCCCGCAGATAGGTCCAGGTGTAGATGCCGGTATCGTGCATGTCGTCGAATCCGATCCTGACGGCGTAATTGCCGGTCGGCGTCATCGAGATGATTGCCACGTTGCGCTTGCCCGACACCGTCACCTTCTGCCCCGGCCCGTGGCCCTGCACCTCGGCCGACGGCGACAGCACGCGCAGGAGTTCGGCCGACAGGTCGAAGCTCCGGCCGTCGTCGAAGGTTATCGCCAGCCTCTGCCGGTCTTTCGAAACACGAAGTTCGCTCGGCCAGGTATCGCTCATCTCTATCACCCTCTTTCCCCTGGAGAAGTAGGCGTTCACCTTTTTGGAGGCAAGCGCAAATTAGCGTGTGCGAAATCCGTTTCCCTTGACGGCGCAATCACATATGCACAAATAGAAAGATATCGCTTGAAAACAGGCATTCGGTCTGGCGCGTTTCAGATCCGCGCGCGGAGGAATTGGTGAATACGAGAATAGGAACGATAGGCAACGCATCGCCGCTGGCGGCGGATGCACATCCGATGATCGACCCTTTCGGCCGGGCGGTCACCTATCTCCGCGTCTCCGTCACCGACCGCTGCGATTTCCGCTGCACCTATTGCATGGCCGAGAACATGACCTTCCTGCCGAAGAAGGACCTGTTGACGCTGGAAGAGCTCGACCGGCTCTGTTCCGCCTTCATCGCCAAGGGCGTGAGGAAGATCCGGCTGACCGGCGGCGAGCCGCTGGTGCGCAAGAACATCATGTATCTGGTCCGTCAACTCGGCCAGCGGATCGGCTCCGGCCTCGACGAACTGACGCTGACGACCAACGGCTCACAGCTGTCGCGCCATGCCGAGGAGCTTTATGAGTGCGGCGTACGCCGCATCAACGTCTCGCTCGATACACTCGATCCCGACAAGTTCCGCAAGATCACCCGCTGGGGCGATTTCGCCAAGGTCATGGAAGGTATCGATGCCGCTCAAAAGGCCGGGCTGAAGATCAAGCTCAACGCCGTGGCGCTGAAGGATTTCAACGATACCGAGATGCCCAATCTCCTGCGCTTCGCCCATGGCCGCGGTATGGATCTGACGGTCATTGAAACCATGCCGATGGGCGAGATCGACGAGGACCGCACCGACCAGTACCTGCCGCTTTCCGAGCTCCGCGCCGATCTGGAGAAACAGTTCACGCTGACCGATATCGACTACCAGACCGGCGGCCCTGCCCGTTACGTCAGGGTCACAGAGACTGGCGGCCGCCTCGGCTTTATCACGCCGATGACCCATAATTTCTGCGAGAGCTGCAACCGCGTGCGCCTGACCTGCACCGGCACGCTCTATATGTGCCTGGGTCAGAACGACGCCGCCGATCTGCGCGCCGCACTGCGCGCCACCGAAGACGACGCCCTCCTCCACGCCGCCATCGACGAGGCCATCACCCGCAAACCGAAGGGCCACGACTTCATCATCGACCGCACGCATAACAGGCCGGCAGTGGCGCGGCATATGAGTGTCACCGGTGGGTGATAAACCGGCGGGAACGCCCACACCGCCCACCCTCATTCCTGTTCTCGTCGCAGGAATCCAGCCACCGCGCGTCCGCGCGGTGAATGAGGCAATACGACGGTTGAAGAAGTCTCTCGCGCCCAAGGACTTGGGCGCACTGGATTCCTGTGACAAGCACAGGAATGAGGGAGAGTAGGTTGACGCCTGCGCCAGATTTTCTGCCGTAGAGCGTGGCGTCAGCAGTGGCCGCCCTCGTCCTTCGAAGCCCCTACCGGGCACCTCAGGATGAGGTCGGCGAGAGGACGTCGCCTGGCGCACGGACGTCAGCACAACCTCCCTCACCCAGGCTTGCGCGCACAAATCGCAAACCGCTCCAAGCTTCGGCGTCAATGTCCGCCGCATCCGGCTGGAAACCATGCTTGTCGTCTCACTGCTTGCCGCAGTCCCCGTCAGCTTCGTCGGCACCATCGGTTTCGTCGGCCTGGTCGGCCCGCATATCGCCAGGATGATCCCTCGGCGAGGATCAGCGCTTCTTCCTGCCGGGCTCTATCATCTCGGGCGCGCTGCTGTTGTCGCTGACCTCGATCGTCTCGAAGTCGATCATCCCCGGCGTCGTCTTTCCGATCGGCATCATCTCCGCGCTGGTCGGCGTGTCCTTCTTCTCGCTCATCCTCTCGAACAGGAGCCGGTCATGGTAGCCCTTCAGTTACAGTCGGTCGGCGCCTATCACGGCCGCAAGCTCTTCGTCGAGAACGTGACGACGCCGGTGATGAAATCGGGCGAGATCGTCGCGGTCATCGGCCCGAACGCTGCCGGCAAGTCGACGCTTTTCAAGCGCATCACCGGCCTGCTCAAGGGTCCGGGCGATGTCGTCGTCGAAGGCTCGAAGGCAAAAAGCGCCATCAGCTACATGCCGCAGGATACCTCGGCCAATGCGGTGCTGACCGTGTACGAGTCCATCCTGCTCGCCCGCAAACAAGGCCAGTCCTGGGCCGTCGGCGACGGCGACCTGCGCTTCATCGACGAGATCATGGCAGCTCTCGATATCACCGCACTGGCCTTCCGCGATCTCGGGGCGCTCTCCGGCGGCCAGCGCCAGCTGGTCTCGATCGCCCAGGCGCTCGTCCGCGAACCGGAGATCATGCTGATGGACGAGCCGACCAGCGCGCTCGACCTCCACCGCCAGGTCGAGGTCCTCGACTTCATGCGCCGCCGGGCCCGCGCCAAAGGCATGCTCGTGCTCATCGCCATCCACGACCTCAACCAGGCGCTCCGCTTCGCCGACAAGGTCCTGGTCATCGCCAACGGCCGCATGCACGCTTGCGGCGCCCCGAGGGACGTTGTCACAGCGCAGATGCTGCGGGAGATCTACAGGGTCGAAGCCCGGGTAGAGAAGTGCTCGATGGACCACGACCATGTGATCGTGGACGGGACAGCGCATTGACGCGAGAGAGCCTATTCTGAGGCGCCAACACCCAAGAGAGCCTCATCCTGAGGCGCGTAGCCCATAGGGCGAAGCTTCGAAGGACGAGGCGGGCGCTCCACCTGCCCTCTTCAGTCGATCAATCGCTGCGCGGTAAACTTGTCCGTAACGAGCATGTCGATGACGCCAACGCGGAGCGCGCCTGCGATAGCGTCAGTCTTCTTGGACCCGCCGGCAAGGGCGATGACCCGGTCCACCCGTTCGAGGTCCTCGAGTGGAAGCCCGATGACCCGGTCGTCCAGCGGTGTTTTGACCGGCTTGCCGTTCCTATCGAAGAAGCGCAGCGAGATGTCGCCGACGGCGCCTGCTTCCGCGAGATCGGACAGTTCGCGAGACGAAAAGATATTGCCGGACCGTGCGAGAAGCTCGGACGGTTCGACGGCCCCGATTCCGACGATCGCAAGCGTGATGCTGCCGAACAGGTCCATCGTCTCGCGGACGAACGGGTCGGCCTGCATCAGAAGTTTTGCCTCTCTTGATGTCGTCACGCCCTGCACGGGGAGCAGTTTCGGCTCGGCGCCGGTCAGCCGCGCAAGCCGCGTGGTCAGCTGCGTCGCATGCGTCTGCACGGAAGGATCGCCCATGCCTCCCAGGGTCTGGACGACGTACTTCGCCTGAGCGCTCTTCTGCGGATGAATGTTCTCGACCATCTTGAAGATGGTCTGGCTCCAACTCGAAACGCCGATGATTTCCCCCGGCGCAAGCGTCACCTCCAGGAGATGCGCCGCCGCCTCTCCGATACGGGCCATGATGGCGCCGTCCCGATCTTCCGTGCATTCGACGACGATCGCCTCTGGCAGATCGTATTTTTCGCGAAGCGCGCTCTCGAGTTCGCTGTAGGTGCCGACGGGAGGGATCACGCTCGTTCGCACGATATCTTCAGCCTCGGCACGTTTGAGCATGCGCGACACCGTCGCCTGCGACAGGCGAAGGTGTTGTGCGATCTCCGCCTGCCGCCGTCCCTCGATATGGTACATCTGGGCGACTCTTGAAATGAGGCGGAGTTCGTTGAGGCGAGTCATCGCTGATCCCAGAGTGAATTTTTATTCACCTTTAGCCTGTGTTTCGCGGAACGTCGAGCGGGCAAGCGCATCATTCCAGGTCTCGAGAAGTGCTGCTCGATCCACGGGTTGCGGCTCAATTGTTTGGGTGTTCCGCGGCAGCTCCGAGACAATATGGAGATCGCTCCACAAGCCGAGTGACAGCCCCGCCAGATAGGCAGCGCCCAGAGCCGATGCCTCGGGGGCTTCGCATTGGATCACGGGATGGCCGATGAGGTTTGAGACGCATTGCATCAGGAAGCGGTTTTGGCTGGGTCCCCCATCCACATAAAGCGCGCCGAGCGCGCCGCCGCTCTGTGCCCGCATGGCGGCGATCACATCATGCACCTGGAAGGCGATGGAATTGGTAACCGACCGCGCCATTTGTGCGCGGGTCGTCTTGAAATTGATCTGGGAGAACAGGGCACGGGCGTCGGAATTCCAGTAAGGCGCACCGAGCCCCACGAACGCCGGCACGAAACCGGGTCCACCCGGCTCGGCGCTCGCCGCAAGTTCGACAAGGGCCGCCACATCCGCTAGGCCGAGAATATCAGCCATCCAGGGAAGACTGGCGGCGCAAACGAGGATATTGCCCTCGAAAGCGAAAGTCGGCTTTCCCGCGATGCGCCATGCGACGGTGGTTGTGATGCCGTTGCTCGGGGCAATGAATTGCGGCAGCGTCGTCATCACCGAAGAGCCGGTTCCGAAGGTCACCTTGCCATCGCCCGGCTTGAATGCGCCGTGACCGAACAGAGCCGCGTGGCTGTCCCCGATCGCGGCCATGATAGGCGTGCCATCCGGCACCCCTGGCAATCCTTGCGTTCTGCCGAAATCGGCTGAGCTGTCGAGCGCCTCGGGCAGGAGCGCGGTGTCGACGCCGAAGATCTCGCCAAGTTCCTCGCTCCATCTCTGTTCCCGGAGATCGAACAACTGGCTCCTGGCGGCATTGGATGCATCGCAGACATGCCGGCGCCCGCCCGTCAGGCAGTGGACGAGCCAACTGTCGATCGTTCCCATCCGCACCGATCGCCCGGCCGGAATACGGTCGATCAGCCATCGGAATTTCGAACCCGGGAACATCGGATCCAATGGCAGGCCGGTCAGCGCCTGCACACGATCGAGGCGGCCTTCTGCAATCAGACGTTCGCAATCCCGTGCCGTTCGACGGCACTGCCAGCTGACCACCGGTCCGAGCGCGTCTCCCGTTTCGGCGTCCCAGGCGGTGACGGACTCGCGCTGGTTGGAAATGGCAATGGCCTCGATAGTCGCGTCAGGGGCGGCCTTCAAGCAGGCTTCGATTGCTTCGCAGACCGAAGCGTAGAGCCGGCGTGGATCTTGTTCGACCCAGCCCTCCCTCGGATAGGAGATGCCGACAGGAGACGAACCTCTGCCGATGATGTCTCCCTTTTCGGAAACGAGAACTGCTTTTGAATTGGTCGTGCCCTGGTCGATTGCCAGAATTGCCCGCATTCTATCCTCCCGGATCTGGTGGCGGCCGGGCGACAAAAACCTCCCGGCCGGTCACGCATCCCAGTTTACTTACGCTTGATCAGCGACTGTGCGGCGTCGGCGATTGCCGACGGTGCCATCCCGTATTCGTCGAGCAGGAACTCTGCCGAACCGGTCGGGGCATAGACCCCGGGAACGCCGAGACGTTTCATCGGAACTGGAGCATGATCGACCACCACTTCGGCCACCGCGGAACCGAGCCCGCCAAAGATCGAATGCTCTTCGGCCGTGACGATCGCCCCGGTTTCCCTAGCCGCGGCGATGATCGCCTCCTCGTCGATTGGACGAACCGTTGCGAGGTTGAGAACCCTGGCATCGATGCCGCGGTCTGCAAGAATCTCGGCAGCCTTCACAATGCGATGAGTCAAGGTGCCGTTGGCGATCAGGGTGACGTCGGAACCCTGGCGAAGGAGATTCGCCTTGCCGAGTTCGAACCTATGCCCCTCAGGAAGAAGGTCGGGCACACCGACCCGTGACAGACGCAGGAAACAGGGGCCGCTGTAGGTCGCCGCCCACGCAACGGCGGCAGCGGTTTCGATGCGGTCACAAGGTGCAATGACCGGAAGGTTGGGCAGGACCCGCGTCCAGGCGAAGTCTTCGATCGAGTGATGTGTCGGACCGAGTTCGCCATATGCCATTCCGGAAGAAATGCCGATCAGCTTGACGTTGGCATTCGAGTAGGAAATATCGGCCTTGATCTGCTCCAGCGAACGCCCGGTGAGAAACGGAGCAGCGCCGCACACGAACGGAAGCCGTCCGCCGTTGGCAAGGCCCGCTCCAACGCCGACCATGTTCTGCTCTGCGATGCCGACGTTGACGAGGCGTTCCGGAAACCTCGACTTGAAGCCGCCGAGCTTGGAGGAACCGACGGAGTCGTTGCAGACGGCAACGATCGTTTCGTTTTCAGCTGCCAGCCGCTCGAGCGTAGAGGCGAATGCATCGCGGCAATCGTAAAGCTTGGGTGGGTTTATGGGCGCGTTCATTACAGGGCCTCCGACAATTCTGCCAATGCGATTTCGTATTGTTCCTTGCTCGGGACCTTGTGGTGCCAGTCGACCCGGTCCTGCATGAAGGAGATTCCATGGCCCTTGTTGGTATGGGCGACGATGCAATGCGGTCTCGACCCCCGGTGTTCGAGAGCCGGAACGATTTCGCTCATATTGTTCCCGTCGATCTCGGTGACCTCCCAATCGAAGGCCTCAAGTTTCGGACGAAGCGGAGCGAGATCATTGGTTTCGGCAAGCGCCGCGCCCTGCTGAAACCGGTTGTGATCGATGACCAAGGTCAAGTTATCGAGCTTAAACTGGGCTGCCGCCATGATCGCTTCCCAGTTGGACCCTTCCTGCATCTCACCGTCGCCGGTGACGACGTAGGTGTGATATCCAGCGCCCGAGAGTTTGGCGGCTTTCGCCATTCCGACTGCAACCGGAAGGCCGTGACCGAGCGGCCCGGTATTCGTTTCGACGCCGGGAACCTTATTGCAATTCGGATGCCCATTCAGCCTCGAATGCGGCTGCAAAAAGGTGGAAATCTCCTCCTCCGGGATGAAGCCGCGTTTTGCGAGCGTCACATACAGAGCGCATGCCGTATGTCCCTTTGAAAGAACGAACCTGTCGCGGTCGGGATGTCTCGGCTGATCCGGCCAGACATTCAGCACACGAAAATAGAGCGCCGTCAAAATGTCGATGACCGACATCTCCCCGCCGATATGACCGGCACCCGCTTCAAAGACCGCCTGGAGATCGCGCAATCGGATCTCGCGGGCGATGCGCTCAAGTTCTGTCGTATCCATGGATTCCTCTTTATGCATAAATATTCACTAATCAATATTTTTGCACAACACACCGATTAGTCAAGCCTCTAAACGAGCAGCTGGCAGCGCAGTGTCGGAACAAATCCTGTTGACAGTCGAAAAGCAAGTTGTTAATGAATTTTCCGGCACCAGTGAATAATTATTCCAGCTTGCACAAATATCGGATACAAGCCTAGGCATAGGGAGGAGCAATGGTGGCGCTCGATATCAATGAACAAAGGCTTTCGTCCGGCGCTTGGCTCGGTAAGCTCAAGGGAGCCACCGGACCGCTCGTGGGATTGCTCGCGCTGTGCATCTTTCTGAGCTTCAGCACAGACACGTTTCTTTCGGTTCGAAACGGCCTCAATATCCTCGACCAGATCACCGTCCTCGGCATCATGGCGGTTGGAATGACGTTCGTCATCCTGATCGGCGGCATCGATCTGTCCGTCGGCTCGGCACTCGCCCTGGCGATGATGGTCATGGGCTGGACGGCCAACGTCGCCGGTCTGCCGCTGCCCGTGGGGATCGCCTTTGCCCTGATCGCTTCGGCTATCTCAGGCCTTATCGTCGGGCTTCTGGTGACGCAGTTCAGGGTTCCAGCCTTCATCGCCACGCTTGCGATGATGTCGGCGGCGCGCGGCGTTGCGAACATGATCACTGACGGCCAGCAGATTGTCGGCTTCCCCGACTGGTTCATGATGCTGGCGATCGATCGTCATTTCGGCGTCATGACTGCCACGGTCTTCCTCATGCTCGCGGTCGTTCTTGCGGCATGGCTCTTCCTGCACTTCCGGTCTGAAGGCCGCATGCTCTATGCGGTGGGTGGCAACCCCGAAGTCGCGCGCCTGGCCGGCATCAACGTTCCGCTGGTGACCATAGCCGTCTATGTCGTGAGCGCCGTCCTTGCGGGGCTCGCAGGCATCGTGCTCGCCGCCCGCCTGGATTCCGTCCAGCCCTCCAGCGGCCTGGGTTATGAGCTGGACACCATCGCCGCGGTCGTCATCGGCGGGACTTCGCTCTCCGGCGGCGCGGGCGGCATCGGGGGAACGCTGATCGGCGTCCTGATCATCGGTGTGCTTCGCAACGGTCTCAACCTTCTCAACGTCTCGCCCTTCCTGCAGCAGGTGATCATCGGCATCGTCATCGTGCTCGCGGTCGGTGCAGAGACCATTCGTCGGCGTCGCGCCTGACGCGCATCGTCCGCCACGTTGGCGGACGCGGAATTCCGCCCCGAAAATTTGGGGCGGATCAATACCCCGAGGGGGAGGACATACCCGAGGGTTCCATCAACAACGGAGGAAATACAATGAAAATAGCGCGCACCATGTTCGCGTCCGCTGCACTGCTCGGTCTCATGCTCGGTCCTGTGCACGCGGCGGAACTGAAGAAGCTCGGCCTGGCCGTTGCCAACCTTCAGGCAAACTTCTTCAACCAGATCAAGCAATCGGTCGAGGCCGAAGCCAAGAAGCGCGGCATCGAAGTCATCACGGTTGACGCGAAGGGCGACGGGCCGACGCAGGTCAACCAGATCCAGGATCTTCTGACCCAGAAAATCGACGCGCTGATCTACATCCCGGCAGGTGCGGCAGCGGCGACTGTTCCGGTCAAGCTCGCGAAGAACGCCGGTATCCCAGTGGTCAACGTCGACCGCAACGCCGAGGGCGCGCCGGGCGATACATTCCTTGCAACGGATTCCGTCGCGTCTGCCAAGGCGGTGTGCGACTACATCCTGAAGGAAGCCGGCGGCAAGGGAAAGATGGTCATCATCCACGGCCAGAAGGGCACGACGCCGGAAGTCGATCGCTCGAAGGGCTGCGCTGAATCGCTCAAGGCCTATCCTGATGTGAAGGTTGTCGCCGAGCAGTTCTCGAACATCTGGAGCCAGGACGAAGGCTTCCAGATCATGCAGAACATGCTGCAGGCAAACCCTGATGTTTCGATCGTCTTCGCACAGGCCGACGGTCTCGCGCTTGGCGCCGCGCAGGCGATCAAAGTCGCCAATCCGTCGCAGAAGATCGTGGTCGGCGGCTTCGACGGCGACACCGCGGCTCTCGAAGCGCTCAGCAAGGGTGTCTTCAACGTAACGGCGACCCAGCAGACACAGAAGATGGGCCGCGACGCGGTTGAAAACGCCGCCAAGCTTGTCGCCGGTGAAAAAGTGCCGCCGGTCCAGCTCCTGGATGCCACGCTGACAACCAAGGAAAACGTCGCAGGCTTCATCGCCAACCATCCCTAGCGCATCGGCCCGAAAATCGGGAACGATTTTCGGAAAGCACGATGCGTAGATTCAAAGTGTTAGAGCGTCCTTTGTACGTCCGAAAGGACGCACGGCGCTCTAATGAAGTCGATGTCTTGAGGAGGTGTGCCGTGACTGACCCAGTTCTTTCCCTGAGGGGCATATCCAAGTGGTATGGGCCGCTCCAGGTTCTGAAGGATGTCAGCTTGGACGTCTATCCGGGCGAAGTCGTAGCACTTCTCGGTGAAAACGGAGCGGGCAAGTCAACGCTGTCAGGCATCATCGCCGGGTCACGCACACCCTCCGAGGGATCAATGACATGGCTGGGGCAGCCTTATGCCCCGGCCACCCCGAGAGAAGCGATCGACAAGGGCGTTGTCCTGATCCATCAGGAGCTGCAGCTTCTGCCGCAGCTGTCGATCGCGGAAAACGTCTTCATCGGACGCTGGCCGATGAAGAACGGCGTCGTCGACCGTGCCCAAATGGTTCGCCGGGCCCAGGACCAGCTCGCGCGCTTGAACCTTCACATACCTGCAACGCGGATGGTCGCCGGTCTTTCCACGGCAAATCAACAACTTATCGAGATCGCCAAGGCGCTGGCCCTCGATGCGAAGCTCCTGATCCTCGATGAGCCGACCGCCGCCCTTGGCGGCGCGGAGACGGAAGCTCTGTTCGAACAGGTTCGCAAACTCCGGTCGGAGGGTGTCGGCATCGTCTACATTTCCCACCGCATGGAGGAGATCAAGCAGATAACCGACCGGATCGTCGTTCTTCGCGATGGTCAGCGGGTGCAGGAATTCTCAGACAGCGCGACCCCGGTACGAACGATTGTCGAGAGCATGGTCGGACGCCCGCTCGACCGCTTGTTCCCTACCCTGCCGGTTCCGATGGACCGTCCGGTCCTTGAGGTGTCCGGGCTGAGCTCGCCGGACAATTCGTTCCGTGACGTGACCTTCGAGGTGCGGGCCGGCGAAATTCTCGGGATCGCCGGACTGGTCGGCGCCGGCCGCACCGAGCTGGTGCGGGCGATTTCGGGAGCCGACCCAATCAGTGCAGGCTCGATCAAGCTCGAAGGCGAGGAACTCAGGCTGCGCGATCCGGCTGACGCGATCGCCAAGGGCATCGTGATGGTTCCCGAAGACCGCAAGGCGCAGGGTCTGATCGTCGGACACCGGATCAGCGAGAACATTATCTACGCCAATCTGGATAAACTGGGCGGAGGCTGGATTACGCCGCGCGTCAAGCGCTCCTTCGCCGAAAAGGCGGTTGCCAAGTTCGGCGTCAAGGGCCGCGCCGAGCAATACGCCTCCGACCTTTCCGGCGGCAACCAGCAGAAAGTCGTGATCGCGAAGTGGCTCTTGCGCGATCCCAGGGTCGTCGTGCTCGACGAACCAACGAGAGGCATCGACGTCGGCGCCCGCGCTGGCATCTACGACATCATCGTCAACCTTGCCAAACAGGGCGTAGCAGTCATCGTCGTCAGCTCGGACCTCGAGGAAGTTCTCGGAGTTTCCAATCGCATTCTCGTGCTTGCCCAAGGCAAACAGGCGGGCATCCTCGATCGTGACCAGGCCAATGACGTTTCGGTCATGGAGCTAGCTACCATCTAAACATAAAGAGAAAGGAAGAGCGGTGTCCGACATCACTCTGAACGCCCCGAAGCTTTTCGATCTCAGCGGCCAGGTTGCCATCGTCACCGGCGCCGGCAGCGGCATCGGGCAGCGCATTGCCATCGGCCTTGCGCAATGCGGCGCCGACGTGGCGCTGCTTGACCGTCGAACCGACGACGGACTGGCCAAGACGGCTGAACATATTCGCGCCGCCGGTCGCCGCTCGATCGAGATCGCGGCTGACGTTACGAGCAAATCTTCCCTCGCAGAGGCAGTCGCACGAACCGAAGCGGAGCTCGGCGCCTTGAACCTGGCCGTCAACGCTGCAGGCATCGCCAACGCAAACCCGGCGGAAGATATGGAGGAGGATCAATACCAGACGTTGATGGATATCAACCTGAAGGGCATATTCCTGTCCTGCCAGGCCGAGGCCCGCGCCATGCTGAAGAATGGACGCGGCTCCATCGTCAACATCGCCTCCATGTCAGGCGTCATCGTCAACCGGGGCCTTAACCAAGCCCATTACAACGCCTCCAAGGCGGGCGTCATCCATATGTCGAAGTCGATGGCGATGGAATGGGTCGAGCGCGGCATTCGCGTCAACACCATCTCTCCCGGATATACGGCAACGCCGATGAACACCCGTCCGGAGATGGTTCATCAGACCAAGCTTTTCGAAGAGCAGACGCCGATGCAGCGCATGGCAACAGTCGACGAGATGGTTGGTCCGGCCGTGTTCCTGCTGTCGAATGCGGCAAGTTTCGTGACCGGCGTCGATCTTCTCGTCGACGGCGGTTTCTGCTGCTGGTGATGGATAAGAAAGCGCGCATCGCCGACAACTGAAAATGAACCGATCTCGCTTCCTCCCTGGCTGAGATCGAGGCGCTGAAGGGACCAACGGGCAAGACGGCGCACGATATCGCCGCCTGCCCGCCCTTCGCGCTGATCGAAGGGCTGTCGCAGCCGCTTGAGCTTCAACAATGATCGCAGGGCAGGTCGCGCCCAGATTTGCTGTTTATCGACGGATACCGGGAAGGAAAGAGGATGAAACGCTTTGAGCAAAAAACTGTCGTCATCACCGGGGGCAGCCGCGGCATCGGCGCGGCGATCGCCAGGCGCTTTGCGCGCGAAGGCGCCAATCTCGTCGTCTCGGCCAATGAGGATCTCGTCCACGGCGTCGCCGCGGGGATCAGGGCCGAGGGCGGCAAGGCGATCTCCTTCATCGGCGATGTTACCGACAGGACGAGCGTCAAGGCGCTCTATGACGCCGCCGAAAGTGAATTCGGCGCCGTCGACGTCTCGATCCAGAACGCCGGCGTTATCACCATAGCCCGCGTCGAGGATCTGACCGAAAGCGAGTGGGACAAGGTCATGGCCGTCAACACCAAGGGCGTCTTCCTCTGCGCCCAGGAGGCGATCGCAAGAATGCGCAAGCACAAGCGCGGCGGCCGCATCATCAACACCGCCTCCGGCCAGGCCCGCGACGGCTTCATCTACACCCCGCACTACGCCGCCTCGAAAATGGGCGTCGTCGGCATCACCCAGAGCCTGGCCAAGGAAGTCGCGATCGAAAACATCACCGTCAACGCCTTCTGCCCCGGCATCATCGAAACCGACATGTGGGCCTATAACGACCAGGCCTGGGGCAAGCTGCTGGGCAACTACGCCCCGGGCGAACTGATGAAGGAATGGGTCGAAGGCATCCCGATGAAACGCGCCGGCACCGGCGAAGACGTCGCCGGCCTGGTCACCTTCCTCGCCAGCGACGACGCCGTCTACATTACCGGCCAGACGATCAATGTCGATGGCGGGTTGATCATGTCGTAGGTGGGATGCCGGTTTGGGAGGCGGCGATGGAATACAGGATTGCCTTCGCTTACGCTCAGACGCTCCTCGCTAACGCTCCTCAC
The DNA here is from genome assembly GCF_019793465.1 of Rhizobium croatiense. Classification (GTDB taxonomy): domain Bacteria; phylum Pseudomonadota; class Alphaproteobacteria; order Rhizobiales; family Rhizobiaceae; genus Rhizobium; species Rhizobium croatiense. The sequence goes on from NZ_JAILYJ010000008.1 coordinate 84,067, forward strand.
CCCCTCATCTGCCCTGACGGGCATCTTCTCCCCGCTGGGGAGATGGGGGAGCAAGTGCACGGTCGCCACCCCTACAGCACAGGCTTCAAGTGGCGCAAGACGCCGCGACAATTCCCCTTCTCCCCAGCGGCGGGGAGAAGATGCCGGCAGGCAGATGAGGGGTGAGCGGCGAAAGCCGCGAATGCACGAAGCGTAAGCGAAGGGCAAAATGCCCAGGTTGTCCATAGCGCCACATGACCTATCCGTCAGTGGCCGACCCCGTCCTTCGAGGCCCCTCCGGGGCACCTCAGGATGAGGTCGGAGAGAGGGCTCAGCCCGCCTCACCGCAGAGCGGGGCAGAGATCAGTTGACCGGCCGCGCGGCACCACAACTAGCCCTCATCCTGAGGTGCGTAGGCCGCAGGCCAGAGCCTCGAAGGGCGAGGGCGGGTGGCTCGATCTGCAAAATGTCGAGCCACCCTCACCCACCTACGTCCGGCTGATCGAAACCCCGCCGTCGGCGAGCATCGCCGTGCCTGTTACGAAGCTCGCCATATCGGACGCCAGGAACAATGCCGCATTGGCGATCTCCTCCGGCTGCGCCATGCGTTTCAGCGCATGCAGCCCCTCCACAAAAGCCAAAACTTCCGGCGTAGCATCCGGCGCATTGGTGATGCTGGCCGGCGTGTCGGTGCCGCCGGGAAGCAGGGCGTTGACGCGGATGTTCTGCCGCCCGAGTTCGGCGGCGAGTACCTGCACGAAGCCGATCAACCCCGCCTTGCTCGCCGCATAGGCGGCCATGCCGGGCATGCCGGCGGTGTGACCGACGAAGGTGGAGGTGAAGATCAGCGATCCGCCGCCTTGTCCCATCGCTGCCGATTGATGTTTGGCGCCGAGGAAGGCGGCGGTGAGATTGGTCTCGAGCGTCTCGCGCCAGCCGTCCAGCGACAGCCCGGTTACCGGCCCCATCTCGCCGAGGATGCCGGCATTGTTGAAGCCGATGTCGAGCCGGCCGAAGCGCGAGACTGCCGTATCGGCAAGCCTTGCCTGCAGCGCCTCGTCCCTGACGTCGCCCGATATCGCGACGGCCTGCCCACCCTCCGCCTCGATTTCGCCGACGACGGCATCGAGCGCCGCCTGTCGCCTGCCGGTGACCACGAGCTTGGCACCTTCCTGCGCAAAGAGTTTTGCCGCCGCGCGGCCAATGCCGGAGCTTGCGCCGGTGATGATTGCGACCTTGTCGTTCAGAAGTGTCATGTCCGTTTCTCCTCAGTTGTCGAGGCATCCCTCTCAAACATCGGGCGATGCAGCCACCCGTTTCCCGCGCGGACAAACAAAAGCCGTCGACAGTCGATGTTTTCGAGCAGTGATCAACTCAATCGCCGAAGGAGGAAGGAGCGTCGATCGCCGCATCGAAAATATCGCAATTCGCGTGGTAAAATGCTGATTTACGGGGCTTTCCAAATGCATGCCTGCCGCAACGTCAAGTGCCATTGTGCGCCGCATCATCGATTTCTCCCGGGTGTGACATTCAGCCGATTCCCTTCATGGTTCTTCCCGACTAAGAAGGGGGCACAGGTAAAGGGAATCTCTTCATGCCGCGGTCACGCAATACTGAGGGCGCCATCTATATGAGCATGGCGATGGCTGGCTTTTCCGCGAGCGATGCTCTCTCCAAATCGGTTGTCGCCTATATGAACGCAGGCGAGATCATGTTCCTGCGCGGCCTCTTCACCAGCCTGCTCGTCTATCTGATCGCCAGGAAAATGGGCGCCCTGCGCTCCTGGCGAATCGTGCTGCGGCCGGTCATCATCCTCCGCATCATCTGCGAAATGTTTTCCGCCGTCACCTATATCACCGCGCTCGGCATGATGCCGATCGCCAATGCCTCGGCGATCCTGCAATCGCTGCCGCTGGTGGTCACCTTCGGTGCCGCGCTGTTCTTCCGCGAGCCGGTCGGCTGGCGGCGCTGGTCGGCGATCCTGGTCGGCCTCGTCGGCGTGATGATCATTATCCGTCCCGGCCCGGAAGGTTTTACCGCCGCCGCCCTGCTCTGCGTCGGCGCGGTGCTGACGACGGCCGGCCGCGATCTCGCCACCCGCTCGATCGATCCGGAGATTCCCTCGCTGATGATCACCGTCATCACCGCCATTTCAATCTCCTTCTTCGGGGCTTTGCTCATCCCGGTGCTCGGCGGCTGGCAGCCGGTCAGCGCCACGTCGCTCGGGCATCTGCTGCTCGCCTCGGTGCTGGTGCTCGTCGGCTACCAGTCGGTCATTCTCGCCATGCGCACCGGTGAAATCTCCTTCGTCGCGCCGTTCCGCTATACCAGCCTGATCTTTTCCTCGCTGCTCGGCTTTTTCTTCTTCACCGAAGTGCCCGACAGCCTGACGCTGCTCGGCGCTGCGATCGTCATCGCTTCCGGCCTCTATACGTTCTATCGTGAAGCCAAGCGCCGTGTGCCGCCGATCGCGCAGGAATCCGCGCCGCGCTCACCGGTTTGAGGCAGGATGATGACGGAGTTCTCGCTCGACAGATCCGATATAGCAGGCATCGTGCTGGCCGGCGGCCGCTCACAGCGCATGGGCCGCGACAAGGCGAGCGTGACGCTCGGAACCGAAAGCCTGTTGCACCATGTCCTGAGCCGCCTCGCGCAGCAGGTCGCCGCCGTCGCCGTCAACGCCGATGTCGCCGCAGAAGATGTGCCTGTCGTCCCCGACCGTTTTCCCGGCAAGGCCGGGCCATTGGCCGGCATTCATGCGGCCATGCTCTATGCCGCCGGCCTTCCCGGGATCACCCATGTCGTCACCGTCTCGGTGGATTGCCCGTTCTTCCCGGCCGATCTCGTCGCCCGGCTGGCGGCAGCGCTCGAACGACCGTCGCAGATCGCGATCGCTGCTTCCGAAGGCCGCAGCCATCCCGTCTTCGGGCTCTGGCCGCTGACGCTCGCCGCCCATCTCGAAGCCTGGATCGCCACCGACGAGAAGCGCCGCGTGCGCGACTTCCTGTTACGGCATGACGTTACGGAAGTGGCGTTTCCGCTGCATCCGACCCGCGCCAGCCTGCTCGATCCCTTCTTCAACATCAATACGCCGGACGATCTTGTCGAGGCGCAACGCTGGCTGGAGGCCCTTCGCGTATGACCGCACCCAAAATCTTCGGCATCGCCGGCTGGAAGAACTCGGGCAAGACGGGGCTCGCCGTCCGGCTGGTGACGGAGTTTACGCGCCGCGGCTACAGGATCTCGACGATCAAGCATGCCCATCATGATTTCGACATCGACAAGGTCGGCGCCGACAGCTACCGCCACCGCGAGGCTGGCGCCCACGAGGTCACCATTGTCTCCGGCACCCGCTACGCCATCATGCACGAGCTGCGCGGCGCGCCCGAACCCGAGTTCGAGGAAATCCTCGCCCGTCTCGCCCCCTGCGATCTCGTTCTGATCGAAGGCTACAAGCGCGAGCCCATCCCGAAAATCGAGGCCCGCCGCCTGGAGGCTGCCAACCGCCAACCGCTGGCGCCGAGCGATCCCCATATCTGCGCCATCGCCGCAGATCATGCTGTCACCGATACGTCCCTGCCCGTCTTCGATCTGGACGACACAGGCGCCATTGCCGATTTCATCGCCGGCATCGTCGGGCTCGAAGAGGCCCGATCGTAAGTCCCGGATCCGGGTGCCCGGAGCGAGCGGAATCTACCCTCGATAACGAAGCGTATCGACGATGAGGGCGAAGGCCGCCGAGGCGTGCCGGCGGCTCGGATAATAGAGGTGGTAGCCGGGAAACGGCGGACACCAATCCTCCAGCACACGCAGCAGCCGCCCATCGGCAAGATGCGCCTGCACGGCATCCTCCGGCAGATATGCCAGCCCCGCGCCGGCGAGCGCCGCATTCAGCCGAAGAGCGATATTATTGAATGTCAGCTGCCCCTCGACGCGAACCTTCAGCTCGTGCCCGTCGCGCTCGAACTCCCAGGCGTAGACACTGCCATAGGTCGGCAGACGCAGATTGATGCAGTTGTGATCGGTGAGATCCTGCGGCGTCAGTGGCTTCGGCCGTCTTTCGAAATAGTCGGGAGCACCGACCACGGCCATGCGCATGTCGGGACCGATGCGCACCGCGATCATGTCTTTCGCCACCTGCTCTCCCAGCCGCACGCCGGCATCGTAGCGCTCCGCGACGATGTCGGTCAGGCCGTAATCGACGATGATCTCGACATGGATATCGGGATAATCAGGCAGAAGCTTTTTCAGGGCGGGCCAGAGCACCGCATTTGCCGCGTGCTCGCCGGCATTGATGCGGATGGTGCCGGCCGGCTTCTCCCGAAAGGCACTCAAGGCGGCAAGCTCGGTCTCGATCTCGTCGATCCGCGGGCCGATGGTGAGGAGCAGCCGCTCGCCGGCCTCCGTCGGCGAGACGCTGCGGGTCGTGCGCGTCAATAATCGCAGCCCGAGCCGCTCTTCGAGCCCCCGAATGGTATGGCTGAGCGCCGATTGCGACACGCCGAGCTTCCCCGCTGCTTTCGTGAAGCCCTGCGCCCGCGCGACAGCGAGGAAGGCGATAAGATCATTGGCGGCTGGGCGCGGCATTCATGAAACTTTCTCATGGGTCCTTGCCGCTAATACCATCTAATCCCGATCAAAGGCACGCGCTAAATATCCTGCGATACCGCGGACGCCCCCGTTCCGCCCGCGGACGCCCCGTTCCGCCGCGGACGATACCGTTCCGCCGCGGACGATACCGTTCCGCCGCGGACGATACCGTTCCGCCGCGGACGTTACCGCAGACATAGGAAGGACGACCATGGAGATCAAGCGAAACGGCTCTCAGCCGTCGGTCAAGGGACCGGCGGACTGGTTCACCGGCACGGTGCGCATTGACCCTCTCTTTGCGGCTCCTGACCCGGCCCACGCGGCCGGCGCCAGCGTTACCTTCGAGCCCGGCGCCCGAACCGCCTGGCACACCCATCCGCTCGGCCAGACCCTGATCGTCACATCCGGCTGCGGCCGCGTGCAGCGTGAAGGCGGACCCGTTGAGGAAATCCGCGCCGGCGACGTCGTCTGGTTCGCACCGCGGGAACGCCATTGGCATGGCGCATCGCCGACGACCGCTATGACCCATATCGCCATCCAGGAACAGCTCGACGGCAAGGTCGTCGACTGGATGGAGCATGTCACCGACAGTGAGTACCAAGCTTAGAAGGGAAACGGCGATGCAGAAGCGTGAACTCGGAAAGAGCGGTCTCCAGGTCTCGGCCATCGGTCTCGGCTGCATGGGGCTGAGTTTTGGTTATGGCCCGGCGACAGCGATCCAGGAAGCGGTCGCGCTGATCCGGCAGGCCTTCGAACGCGGCGTGACCTTCTTCGACACCGCCGAAGCTTACGGCCCCTATAAGAACGAAGAGCTCTGGGAGAGGCGCTCGCTCCCTTCCGCGGCGAGGTGGTGATCGGCACGAAATTCGGCTTCAACTTCGATGCCAATGGCGGCCAGAGCGGCATGAACAGCCGGCCGGAGCAGATCCGCGCGGTCGCCGACCCAAGCGCTGAAGCGCTTGAAGACCGATGTCATCGATCTGTTCTACCAGCATCGCGTCGATCCGGATGTTCCGATCGAAGATGTCGCCGGCACGGTCAAGACTCTGATTTCAGAGGGCAAGGTGAGACATTTCGGCCTCTCGGAAGCCGGCGTCCAGACGATCCGCCGCGCCCATGCCGTCCAGCCGGTGACGGCGCTGCAGAGCGAATATTCGCTGTGGTGGCGCGAGCCCGAGCAGGACATCCTGCCGGTGCTCGAAGAGCTCGGCATCGGCTTCGTGCCGTTCAGCCCGCTTGGCAAAGGCTTCCTCGCCGGCACAATCAGCGAGACGACCACCTTCGACAGCAAGGACTTCCGCAACATTGTGCCGCGTTTTTCTCAGGAAGCGCGAAAGGCCAACCAGGCGCTCGTCGATCTCCTCGCAGAGATCGCCGCGCGCAAGAAGGCCACCTCGGCCCAGGTCGCGCTGGCCTGGCTGCTGGCGCAAAAACCCTGGATCGTGCCGATTCCCGGCACCACCAAGCTGCATCGCCTGGTGGAGAACATCCAGGCCGCCGAGGTCGAACTGGCGGCCGACGACCTTGCCAGCATCGAAAGCGCGCTCGCCACCATCAAGGTCGAAGGCGATCGTTACCCTCCGCACCTGCAGGCAAGGGTCAATCGCTGAGAAGACCTTTCGTCATCCTCGGGCTTATCCGAGCATCTGCTTCCGGTCGATAGGGCAGCAGATCCTCGGCACAAGGCCGAGGAGGACGTCGTGTGGAGAGCGAAATCCTTTTGGGCTGCATCTTCACCAATCGGATCATTTTCTCGGCGCCGGCGCATTCTCATGAAAAGCCGGTATCGTCTCCAGCTTGGTGACGATCTCCGCGATATTCGGCCACCGGGCAAGGTCGAAGCCCATGCGTCGGGCGCTGATCGCCTGTGGAAAGAGGAAGATGTCGGCTATGCCAGGCCGGTCTCCGATGGCGAAAGCGCCATTCCTGCGGCCGGCAATCATCGTCTCGACCGCAGCCATCCCCTCGCCGACCCAATGGCGGCTCCAGGCGGCAACGGCGTCGGCATCGGCCTGGAAGGCCGCCTTCAGATGCAGGCCGATCCGCGGCGGCAGCAGCGCGTGGATTTCGGCTGCGATCGCAAGCGCGATCGAACGGGCCTGCGCCCTGCCTTCAGCCGTATCGGGCAGCAGCGGCGGCTCGGGCTGAACCTCATCGAGATATTCGACGATCGCCAGCGATTGAGTGATGAGGACGCCGCCATCCGTCAGCAGGGCCGGCACCAGTCCCTGTGGGTTGACGCTGCGATAGCCCGCCTGCCGGCTCTCGGCTTCTTCGCCGAGGATGGTGACCGGCAGCACCTCAGCCGCCAGCCCCTTGAGAGCAAGTGCAATCCGGACCCTCGAGGTCGCGGAAGAAATTTCGTTCTGATAGAGTTTCACTGTCATCTCCCTGCCGAATTCAGAAAAGCGGTTGCTCAACCGCGGAAGCCGCCGTTACGAGGCCCGCAAGCGGCGATGCCTCGTGCGAGCTGATGTCGTAGATACATGGGGCGGCGAAGACCGCAGCTGCCAGAACGCAGATAATCATCAATCTCATTGGACCCTCCATCGGCGAAGCCCGGCTGGGCCCCGCCCTGTTTCCTTTCCGCTGCCGCCTTCAGGCAATGCTCAGCTCGACATGGATATTTCCGCGTGTCGCCTTCGAATACGGGCAGGTCCGGTGCGCCTCGTCGACAAGCGCCCTGGCGACATCCGCTTCGATGCCGGGCAGGCTGACCTTGAGACGGGCCTGCAGAAAATAATCGCCGTCCGTCGTTCCGAGATCGACTTCGGCATTCACCGCAGTCTCCGCGGGAAGCCTGATCTTCAGCTTGCCGGCGGCAATGCCCATCGCACCGATGAAGCAGGCCGACCAGCCGGCGGCGAAAAGCTGCTCGGGATTGGTGCCGGGCCGCGCGCTGCCAGGAGGCGAGAGCTTGATGTCGAGCTGCCCATCATCGCTGTGCGAGGCGCCGTCGCGCCCGCCTGTCGTGCGGGTCTTGCCGGTATAGAGAACCTTGTCGATCTTTGTCATGGAAACACTCCGTATATGGGCCGCCGTACGCGAGGAGATCGCGGCTGCGACCGGGTTGACGAAGTGAGTTTTGACCGGCCGATATATCCTGCATGTTTCCGAAATCGGTTGAAATGTCACAAATCGTAGCATCCGGTTTCCGAGACATCTTTGCGTGCAAACCGCCGGAAAATCTCCAGGCGGCGCGAGATCACCGAAGGGTGACCTCGGCCGCCAGTCCGCCGCCGGGCCGATTGTAGAGCCTGAGCGAGCCGCCGAGCTTCGCCGTCAGCTGCTGGGCGATCGCAAGGCCAAGGCCCGTGCCGCCAGTCTCGCGGTTGCGGGATTGCTCCAGCCGGAAGAACGGCTGCATGGCGGCTTCCAGCATGTCATCAGGAATTCCCGGCCCGCGATCCATGACTGAAATGACGACCGCCTTTTCCGCGTTGTGTTCGACGGTGATCTCGGCGGAGCCCGCAAATTTCAGGGCATTGTCGATGAAGTTCGACAGGATCCGGCGCAGGGCATGCGGCCTAGTGAAGGCAGCGCCCTCAACCAGCCCGACGACCGCGACGTCCTTTCCGGTGTCCTGATAGTCGTAGGCTATACTATCGATGAACGAGGAGAGATCGATCCGGGCGTTCTTTTCTCCGCTGCCGTGGGCGCTGCGCGCATATGCGATCCCGTCCTGCACGAGCCGCTGGATCTCTGCGAGGTCACTCACCAGCTTGTCCTTCTCGGGCGAATCCTCCGCCATGTCGGCGCGCAGTCGCATCCGGGTGATCGGCGTCTGCAGGTCGTGTGAGATCGCCGCCAATATCTGGACGCGCTCTTCGAGGTAATGGGCAATCCTCTCCCGCATCGCATTGAACGCCCTCGCCGCATGCGCGACTTCGCTTGGCCCCGTCTCACTCAAACCGGGACCCTTCCTATCGGGATCGAGCGCATCTGCGGCGGCGGCAAGCTCTCCGAGCGGCCGGATCGCCAGGCGCACCGCAAACCAGGTACACAGGATAAGAAGCGCCATCTGGACGGCAAAGACATAGGGCAGCCATTCCGCGATCGGCATGACGCCCCTCGGCGTCACATCGATGGTGAGCGGGCTGCCGTCGCTCAGCGTCAGATGCGCCTGCAGCCGGTTCACCTCGCCCGGTATCCGTTCGATGCGGATCGGAAAGCGGTGCCTGACGGCCGCCTCTATCTTTCCTGCGATCTCCCTGCCCTTGCTCGAGGCGTCGGGCACACCGGCCAAGCCAGGCCCGAGTTCGAATCGGTAGTTGCCGCGGCTCAGCCAGTCAACAAGGTCGCCGCGCTCGGCCGCCGGGAGCCGGTCGAGAACAGCAATTGATGTTGCAACATCGTTCTCGAGCGTGCCGAGCATCACCGCCTTGGCCGACATGTAGCGCTCCATGTAGAGAACGCTGAAGGAAAGCCCGTAGGCGAAGGCCAGGCCGATCAGCAGGATGAGAAAGATCCTCGATCGCAGCGTTCTCGGCCACTTCAGGCCCGGCAGCATGGCGACCGAACTCCTCATTGGCGCGGCTCCGAAATTTCGACCGGAACCGAGAAGACATAACCTTCGCTGCGCACCGTCTTGATATAGGTCGGCTCGCGCGCATCGTCTCCCAGCCGCTGCCGCAGGCGGCTGACCAATAGATCGATCGAGCGATCGAAGAGCTCGGCGTCGCGCCCCTGCGTCAGGCTCAGAAGCTGATCGCGATTGAGGACCCGCTGAGGGTGGTCGATGAAGACACGCAGCAGGCGGTATTCGGCGCCGCTCAGCGCAATCGCCGTCCCTTCCTTGTCAAGGAGGTGGCGAGCAACCGTGTCGAGCCGCCAATCGCCGAAGGTCAGCAATTGTCCCGCCTCGCTGATCTGCAGGTTGGGCGGCAGCATGCGCGTGCGCCGCAGCACCGCCTTGATGCGGGCCAGCAGTTCGCGCGCGGCGAAAGGTTTGGCGAGATAGTCGTCGGCGCCCATCTCCAGCCCGAGGATCCTGTCCATCTCGTCGGTGCGGGCCGTCAGCATCAGGACCGGGATTGCCTTGTGCCGCCCGGCGCGCAGTTCGCGGCACAGCACCAATCCGTCGTCACCGGGCATCATCACGTCGAGCACGATCAGGTCGACGGCATTGGCGTCCAGAAAACTGCGCATCTGGCGCCCGTCCGCGGCAACGCTGGTCCTGAGGCCATTCTTCTGCAGATAGCCCGAAACCAGCTCTCGGATTTCACGATCGTCGTCGACGATCAGGATGTGATCGACATGATCCATATTTGCCTATTCCTCAACGCTATGGCCGCGCCCACCGCCTCGGTCATGATGCCGAAGCGCAAGACGCGACCTACGCATATTCCGCCGGTCGGAGCAACGAGGCTCTGCGGCTTGATGCCGCCTCTAAAGCATGTCGCGCAAAAGTGTGCTGCGGTTTTGCGATAACGACATGCGTAAAAACAAAGACCTAAAGCGCGGGAACCGAATCTGAAAGATCGCGAAGTGCTTTAGAAGCGATCGACGTCGATCACGGCTTGCGCAAAGGCCTGCGGCGCCTCCTGCGGCAGGTTATGGCCTATGCCGCCGCCGATCGTGCGATGCTCGTACCTGCCGGAGAACTTTCCGGCATAGGCAGAAGGCATCGGATGCGGCGCGCCGTTCGCATCACCCTCCATGGTGATCGTCGGCACCGAAATCATCGGCAAGGCGGCAAGCTTCTTCTCATAGGCGTCGTACTTCGCCTCGCCTTCGACGAGCCCCAGACGCCAGCGGTAATTGTGAATGACGATGTCGACATGGTCGGGATTGTCGAAGGCGGCAGCGGATCGGTCGAAGGTCGCATCGTCGAAATTCCACTTCGGCGAGGCCGTCTGCCAGATGAGCTTTGCGAAATCGTACGTGTTGCTGGCATAGCCCAGATGGCCGCGTTCGGTGGCGAAATAGAACTGGTACCACCAGGCAAGCTCGGCTTTCGGCGGCAGCGGCTTCTTGTTGGCTTCCTGGCTGCCGATCAGATAGCCGCTGACCGATACCATCGCCTTGCAGCGCTCCGGCCAGAGCGCGGCCATGATGTTGGCGGTCCGCCCGCCCCAGTCGTAGCCGGCAATCACCGCCTTCTCGATCTTAAGCGCATCGAGCAGGGCGATCATATCGGCGGCGAGCGCCGAAGGCTGGCCGTTGCGAGGTGTCTTGTCATCGAGGAAACGCGTCGTGCCGTAACCGCGCAGGTAAGGGATGATCACCCGGTACCCGGCGGAAGCAAGCAGCGGCGCGACGTCGACGAAACTATAGATATCATAAGGCCAGCCGTGCAGCAGCAGCACGACAGGACCATTCGCCTTGCCGGCCTCGGCATAGCCGATATCGAGCACGTCGGTCTTGATCTGCTTCAGCGCTTCAAAGGACGTATGGGTTCCGGCCTTCGCATCGGGCAAGGACGCGGGCGAAGCCGGCGCCGGCTGGGCAGAGGCCGCGCCGGCTACGCCGAATTCGACTGCCGCAAGGGCGATGGCTGTCATGCTGAAGAAGCGGCGGCGGTGGTGGTTGATTTGCTCGGACATCGGTCTCTCCTGTCGAATGGATCACGGTGCTCAAAAGACGTTCGGCTTGTATCGCCCATATGTCGCAGGCCGCGGTTTTTGAATACGAATGTAGACACCGCTCCGCCAGATACACTCTGATACAATTGCGTTGCCTCCGCAGAGCATTGCAGGTCCGCCTCGGCTATTTGTCGCCGCCTCTGCGGATGAGGCAGTTTGTATTCTTTTGTATCGCTTCCGCCCCAGCGCAATAGTTCGGTACATTTTCCCGCCAAACCAGACACATCGGAGATACCTCCGCCCGGCTACATCGCGCCGTTGCTGGTTCAGGCCCATCGCCGTCCAGAGCCCGACCAATCGGTTTCAAAGGAAACGATGATGACACTTCTGATCATTGCCTATCTCGGAGGCGTGCTGACCATCCTCAGCCCCTGCATCCTCCCCATCCTCCCCTTCGTTTTCGCCCGCGCCGGTCAGCCCTTCGTCAAAAGCACGCTGCCGATGCTGGCGGGCATGGCCGCCACTTTCGCGCTCGTCGCCACTCTTGCCGCAGTCGGCGGCAGCTGGGCCATCCGCGCCAACGAATATGGCCGCCTTGCCGCGATCGTCCTGCTTGCCCTCTTCGGCGTGAGCCTGCTTTCGCCGCGCTTTGCCAGCACCCTTGCCCGTCCGATCGTCGATCTGGGAAATAACCTCGTGAACGCCAGCGGCAGCGGGCGCACGGCGCCTACGGTCAGGAGCGCCCTCATTCTCGGGGTTGCCACCGGCCTGCTCTGGGCGCCTTGTGCCGGGCCGATCCTCGGCCTCGTGCTGACGGGTGCTGCCTTGCAGGGCGCCAACCTTGAGACCAGCTTCCTGCTCGCTGCCTATGCAGCCGGCGCGGCGACCTCCCTTGCCGTCGCCTTGTCGGTCGGCGGAAAGATATTTGCCGCCATGAAGCGCTCGCTCGGTCTCGGTGATCGCATTCGCCAGGTGCTCGGCGCTGCCGTGCTCGCAGGCGTCGCCATCATCGCGTTCGGCCTCGACACCAGCCTGCTGTCCCGCCTCTCCTATGCCAGCACCGCGTCTCTGGAACAGGCCGTGCTCGACCGGCTGCATCCAAAGCCGCTCGCCGGTGCACCCTCCGAGGTCGCGAGCAACGACGCGACGATCGTCGCGGCCGATGCGAAGAAGCCTTTCCGCAGCGATCTCCCCGTCGAGGGTTATGCGCCCTCGCTCGACGGTGCAGTCGAATGGTTGAACTCCAAACCCCTGACCACCGAAGAGCTGCGCGGCAAAGTCGTCCTCGTCGACTTCTGGACCTATTCCTGCATCAACTGCATTCGGACGATCCCCTACACCAAGGCCTGGGCGGAAAAATATGCCGATCAAGGTCTCGTGGTGATCGGCGTCCACGCCCCGGAATTCGCCTTCGAAAAGAAGATCGACAACGTCAAGAGCGCCATCAGCGACTTCAAGATCGGCTATCCCGTTGCCGTCGACAATGACTACAAGATCTGGCGCGCCTTCGAGAACAGCTACTGGCCAGCCGCCTACCTGATCGATGCCAAGGGCCAGATCCGCTATCACCATTTCGGCGAAGGCAATTACGGCAGGACCGAAAAAGCCATCCAGGACCTGCTGCGCGAGGCCGGAAGTGAAATGACCGCCACCGCGCCGGTCGCCCCCGATGCCAAGGGCGTTGAAGCCGGTCCCGATCTCGGCAACGTCCGCTCCGGCGAGGCCTATCTCGGCTACGAGCAGGCGACGAACTTCAGCTCACCCGAGGGGCTGCAGGCAGATGCTCCGCAGAACTACTCGATCAGCAAGCCGGGCCTCAATGGCTGGGGCCTGTCGGGAAGCTGGACCGTTGGTAAGGATCAGGCAACGCTCGATCAGGCAGGCGGCGGCATCACTTATCGCTTCAGCGCCCGTGACCTGCATCTCGTTCTCGGACCCGGCGATGGAGCTAAACCGGTCCGTTTCCAGGTGAAGATCGACGGCAAGGCTCCGGGCGCAGACCACGGCTCCGACATCGATGCCGACGGCAACGGCACGGTCACTGCGACGCGTCTTTACCAACTCGTGCGGCAGTCCGGCACCGTCACTGCCCGCAACTTCGAGATCCGCTTCCTCGATCCCGGCGTCCAAGCCTACGCCTTCACCTTCGGCTGAACCCAAGACCGTTCCACATCCCGCTCTTCAACATCGACCACAAGGAGTAACCTCATGAACAAGCATCTGACTTTCATCGCAGCCCTTGCCTTTGCCACCGCCGGAATCGCTTTTGCTGCCGAGGCTGCCTCGGTGAAGAACATCGTGATCGTCCACGGCGCCCTGGCAGACGGTTCGGGCTGGCGCAAGGCGACCGAAATCCTCGAAAAGCGCGGCTTCAACGTCACCATCGTCCAGGAGCCCCTCACCTCGCTCGATGACGACGTGGCCGCGACGAAGCGGGTTCTAGACCTTCAGGAAGGACTGACGCTGCTCGTCGGCCACAGTTACGGCGGCATAGTGATCACCGAAGCCGGCAACGATCCCCATGTTGCGGGTCTGGTCTATGTCGCAGCCTTCCAGCCCGACAAGGGCGAAAGCCTGCTGAGCCTCGCCAGCTCGAAGCCGGCCGGCAGCATGGACATCAAGGAAACGAAGGACGGCAAATATCTCTATCTCGACCCCGGCGCCTTCGCGGCGGATTTTGCCGCCGACCTTCCAAAAGCCGAGGCCGACTTCCTTGCGAAGTCACAAGTCTTCGCCTCGAAACAGGCCTTCGCGGCCAAGATCGCAGAGCCGGCATGGCGGACGAAGCCGAGCTGGTCGATCGTCGCCACTGAGGATCGCGCCATCAACCCGGATCTCGAGCGCGACATGGCAAAACGAGCCGCCAGTGATGTGACCGAAATCAAGGCCAGCCATGCCGTTTTCGCATCCCAACCGGAAAAAGTCGCCGACGTCATCGAAAAGGCGGCGAAGAAAGTCGGCGAGTAGAGCTTCGGGTCTCTTCTCCCCCGCGGGGAGAAGAGGGAGCAAGCCGGTCGCCCCTCTCCGCGACTGGAGAGGGGCGACAGTATTTACTGGTTGGCAGCTACCGGGCGGACCAGCGCCGTGACGCGGCGAATGGTGACGCGGCGGTTTTCCTGTTCGGGACCTGATGTGTTCACCTTTAGGTATTGCTCGCCGTAACCCTGCGTCGCCATGTTTTCCGGCGCGATGCCGTAGACGTCGGAGAGCACGTTAGCGACCGATTCCGCGCGCTGGTCGGAAAGAACCAGATTGCTCTGATCGGTACCGACGGCATCCGTGTGACCCTCGATCAGGAAGGTCTCGCTCGGATCCTTCTTCAGCACCTGGTTGATCGCGTCGGCAACCTTGCGCAGGGTGCGCGCCTGGGTCATCGGGATCTCGGCGCTGCCGGTCGCGAAGGTGATCGTGTCGAGGTCGATGCGGCGCACCTTGTCGCGGATACGGGCTGAATACCTCACCTCGTCAAGCGAATAGACGCGTTCCACCGGCTCGACGGGCGGCTCGCTCAGGAACTCGTAATAGTCGCGGTCCGGCTCGCTGCTCGTGTCGATGATGTAATCGCTGAGTGGCACGCGCAACCGCATCGGCGGCAGATCGGCACCCGGATCCTCGAAATAGCCGCGGTCCGGATCTTCGTAAAGATCGGGCGAGTAGTAGAGCACGGATTCACGCCCGCGGGCATCGACGCGCGACCGCTGGATGATATCGCCGTAGCGGTTGCGGATCGTCACGATGCGATAGCCCTCCGGCCGTGTGATCGTCTCGCGATAACGACTATCGGGCAGCTCTTCATAGATCGGCCGTTCGCCGTCGCGCAGGAACCGTCTGTCGTCGTCGCTGCGCACGATCACCTGATTGTTGTATTGGATGATCACGCGATTGTCGTCGGTTTGGTCGTCAACGCGGGCGCCCTCGGGACGGACGAATCGCGGCCGTTCCTCTAGTCTGGTGCCCTGCTCGCTGGTGACCGCCTCGAGCTTGATCGGTGCCGGCGCCTTGGCAGCGGTCGCCGCCTGCGCATCGGCATCCGAGGTCGGCACCTTCACCTCCTGGCTCTCGGCGCGCACCTTGTCGCGATCACGGCGGCTTTCACGGCCCTTGCTGCGGTCGGCATCCTTGTCGCTGTCGAGCACGGCGGCGCCATTCTCAACCGGCAGCACGACGGTCTCGCTGCTCTTGGCCGGATCCGCGGCAACCTTCTTGCGGCGCTCGAGTTCATCGGGAGAAACCTTTTCCGGTGCCGGAATCGCCTGCTCGACCTGCTGACCGCCGCTGGCATCCGGCAGCGGCTGGGCAGTGTCGGTGCTAGGCGCAGCCGGCTTTTCGCCGGCAGGCTGCTCAGCGGCAGGCTTTGCGGCCGTGCCGTCGGCGGGCTTTTCGGCGGGCGCAGCTTCCGGGGCTGCCGCCTTGTCTTCGGTTGCCTTCTCCGCGGGTGCGGCAGCCTCGCCCTTCTTCGGCTTCTTCTCGGCAGGCGCTTCGGCTGTGGGTTTTACCTCCGGCTTGGCTTCGGGCGTGGCCTGTTCCTCGGCGGGCGTCACCGCTTCGGGAGCAGCAGTTTCGCTCTTCGCCTTAGCCTTATCCCGGCCTTTTTCCCGCTTGCCGCCTTCGGGCTTCGCCTCAGGCTGCGCCTGTTCCGTCTCCGGCTTGGCTTCCTTGGCGGCCGGCTGCTGTTCGGGCTCCGGCTGGACCTCCGGCTCGGCCTGTTTCTTCGGCTTCCTCGGCTTTTCCTGCGTTACCGGCTGCTGCTCCTGCTGGGGCTCGGCTTCCGGCTTGGCCTCTGGCTGAGCTTCCTTCTTGGCTTTGCGCTCGGGTTTGCTTTCGGCCTGCGGTGCCGGCTCTTCCTTCGGCGCGGCTTCGGCCTTCGGCGGCTCCGGCTCTGCCTTGGGTTCCGGCGCTTCCTTGCGTTCGGCCTTCGGTTTCTCGGCGGGCGCCTCCTTCGGCTGTTCCGCGGCCGGCGCCTGCTCGGCCGGGGCTTCCTCCTTCTGCTTGCGCTTCTTCTTCAAGAGCTCTTCCTCGGAAGGCGCGTCCTGCGCCACTTCGAAACTGCCCTGTGCCGCCTGCTGCACGGCCGCGGTCGGCGTCGTGACGTCGCGGACGGCAGCCATCGTCGTGTCGGGCTGGAGAGCCAGCGATAGGGAAAGCAGCGGGAAAGCTGCACTCGCAAACAATCTAGATTTTTTGCCCATCGGGTTTCCTCGATCCTGTTTGAGCTTCCTGAAGGCCGACAGGCCTTGCTTCGCCCCTAGCTTCGCAATGAGGCGAAACGGCGAATTGGCAAAGCGCCAAGCCGCCGATTTGTTCCGGTTCTAGGAAGCGCTGGATTAACCTCCCGTGAATGTAGCAGTCTGCTTTCGTTCATCTCGCCTGTTATTTGCACCGCACAATTGCGCGGGAATTTGTGTTGCAATTCCATGAAAAAAAGTCTGATTATCGCCGCAAGGCGGTGTCGACACCGTTGAATTGCGGTCGCGAATCCAAGAGAAAAACAGACAGCGGCCACCAACAGAGAGGATCCTCATGTTTAACTCCACCCGTATCTTCGCGGCAGCCTCGATCGCGGCAATGTCGCTCTTTGCCGGCTCGGCCATGGCCGATGGCGAAAAATACGTGATCGGCACCGATTCGACCTATCCGCCCTTCGAATTCGTCGATGCCAGCGGCACGATCCAGGGCTTCGACATCGATATTGCCAAGGCGCTCTGTGCCGAGATGAAGGCTGAATGCAGCTTCGTCAGCACCGATTGGGACGGCATCATTCCGGCGCTCAACGCCAAGAAATTCGACATGATCGTCTCTTCCATGTCGATTACGCCGGAACGCCTGAAGCTCGTCGACTTCTCCAACAAGTACTACAACACCCCGCCGGCCATCGCCGTGCCGAAGGACTCCAAGATCACCGACGTTGCTGGGCTCAAGGGCAAGGTGATCGGCGCGCAGACCTCGACGACGCACGCCAACTACGCCGAGAAGCATCTTGCCGACACCGAGCTGAAGCTCTATCCGACCGCTGACGAATACAAGCTCGACGTTTCCAGCGGCCGTGTCGATGCCGTCATCGATGACGTCGTCGTTCTCTCCGAATGGGTCAAGTCCGACGCAGGTGCCTGCTGCAAGATCCTGACCACCCTGCCGGTCGACAAGGAAATCAACGGCGAAGGCGCCGGCATCGCCATCCGCAAGGGCGATCCGCTGAAGGAAAAGCTCAACACGGCGATCGCTGCGATCCGCGCCAGCGGCGAGTACAAGAAGATCCAGGACAAGTACTTCGACTTCGACGTTTACGGCGACTGAGAAATTCGGTATCTGGCCGATAAAGCGAATGGCGGAAGGCTTGCTCTTCCGCCATTTTTGTTTGACAACGGTGACAAGATCAAAACGGCAAAAGCCGTGAGGGGAATTCCGGCATGGGCGGATTGTTTTCCGCGCTTGGCTCCGTCTGGAGCTCACTTGTGCACATATTCGATCCGCTCTGCGGACCCGTCGGCATCTTCACCTGGTTTGGTCAGTCGACGATTCTTGCCTGCGGCGATACTGGCTGGGGCGACGAAATCGCCCTCGGCTTGCAGGTCACCGTTTCGGTGGCGATCGTCACGCTGCCCATCGGCCTCGTCATCGGTTTCCTCGTGGCGCTGGGCCAGCAATCGGAGGAAAAGCCGCTGCGGCTGGCCGCCGACATCTACACGACGATCTTCCGCGGCCTGCCGGAGCTTTTGACGCTCTTCATCATCTATTACGGCATGCAGATGCTGATCCAGTCCCTCCTGGAGCTTGTCGGCTATGTCGGACCGCCGATCGAGATCAACGCTTTTCTCGCCGGCGTGATCGCGCTGTCGGTCGTCTTCTCCGCCTACTGTTCGGAAGTGCTGCTCTCGGCTTTCCGCGCCATACCCAAGGGCCAGTATGAGGCAGGAGACTCGCTCGGCCTGCATCGCGGCCGCACGCTGCGGCTCATCATCCTGCCGCAGCTCGTGCGAATCGCACTCCCTGGCCTGACGAACCTCTGGATGGTGCTGCTGAAGGACACGTCCTATGTCTCGATTATCAGCCTTGCCGACATCCTGCGCCAGACGAGCGTCGCCGTACGGGTGACCAAGGAACCCTTCTTCTTCTACGGCATCGCCTGCTGTCTCTATCTGGTGCTCGCCATCCTCTCTTCGTTCCTGCTCGTCCGCATCGACCGCTGGGCCAAACGTTCTGAGGTTCGCCGATGAGCTATGCCGAAGCCTTGATCCCACCGCGGCCCGCCCCTCGAGAGGTGGCAAAGCCGATGACGGTGGCCCGCCTCAGTGGCTATATCCTCGTTGCCTTCTGGGCGCTCTTCGCAGCGCTGCTGATCTTTACAGTCGTCAATGGCTGGGATCCGGACAAATTCACCCGCTACGGGCCGCGTTATCTGCACGGTCTCTGGGTAACGCTCAGCCTTGTCGCCATCTCCGTCGTCTGCGGCGCCATCCTGTCGCTGCCGCTCGCCATGGCGCGGCTGTCGAAGAACCGGGCGCTGAATTGGTTCGCCTATGGCTATATCTATTTTTTCCGCGGCACGCCGCTGCTTGCCCAGCTCTTCCTGGTCTATTACGGCCTCGGCGTTTTCCGTCCGCAGCTGGAAGCCATCGGCATCTGGTGGTTCTTCCGCGAAGCCTGGTATTGTGGTCTCTTCGCCATGACCATCAATACGGCAGCCTATCAGGCGGAAATCCTGCGCGGCGCAATCGAGAGCGTGCCGCACGGCCAGCACGAGGCGGCCGCCGCACTCGGCATTCACAAGGCCATTGCTTTCCGCAAGGTCATCCTGCCCCAGGCCTTCATCGTCGCGCTGCGCCCTTATGGCAACGAGATCATTCTTCTGATCAAGGGCTCGGCGGTCGTCGCCATCATTACTGTGCTCGATCTGATGGGCGAAACCCGCTACGCCTTCTCCCGCACCTTCGACTACCAGACCTATCTCTGGGCGGCGATCTTCTATCTCACCATCGTCGAGGCGCTGCGCCATCTCTGGGCGTGGATCGAGCGTCGGCTGACTCGCCATCTCCAGCGCTGACGGCGCTGGCAGCACTCGCGGAGCCGTGCTGCCAAGCCATTGATATTAAAAATAAATTGTCCTTTCCTGCAGTATCTGTAAAATTTCCGTTAACCACTCGCATGTTTCCATATCCCGTAGCGCTAATAAGCGCGCGAGTGGGAACGAGAAGAAGCGGAATAAAAATGCACACGGACATGGAAAGACAATTGCAAGGTTACGGCCTGACGACCGCCCAGATCCTCTACCGCCTGCCGGACCACCCGAAGATCCTGCAGACCTACGTCTGGCAGGACTACGATCTTGCCCCGGATTTTCCCGAGATGCGCGGCTTCCTGAAATTCTGGCAGGAGAAGCTCGACGGGCCGCTGCATTCGGTGAGCTACGTCCACCGCAAGCTGATCTCGGCAACCGAGTGGCGCGCGCTGAAGGGTGAGTTCATCCTGCACTGATCAGACATGCGCCTCGCCATGGCCGAACTCGCCCTCGTCGCGATCTGGACGCAGCGCGAAACAGACGATGCCGGCATAGAAGGCGACGACCGTAGCAATGACCGCAAGGCCGGGCGTCGGCCCGAGCACCGCATTGTCGATGACATAGGCCCATGAATGCGCCTGCAGCGCCGGCACGCCCTCCGTCTGCAGTTTCGGCGTCGAGATCTTCAGGCACCAGGCAAGGAGCAGGATGAAGTACATCCAGCCGTAATTGCGCTTGAGACGGCGATGCATCGCCTCGCCATAACTCAGCAGGAAGCGCGGATGGCGCAGGCTGCCGGCGATCACCGCGGCCCATTCGCTGCCGCTATTGGGATCGGGCGCCAGAATCTGCGCGAAATAGAAGCGCTCGATCTGGCGGATGCGGGCGCGGTAAATGTCGAAAAAGCGGTAACGCCGCGCCTCGATCATCAGAAGCAAGGTGATCAGCATCATCCCGAACAGCAGCACACCGTGATGCGAGGTCGGAGTCGACAGCGATACCGAGAGCAGCGCCGCCACCACGGTGATTGCCCAGTTGGAGGTCCGGTCGATGCGATCACGCCAGCTCGTCATCCGCCCGAGCTCGCCACGGTAATAATGGATGAGCGTATTGGTGGTCTCGCCTGGTGTACCCGGCAGCAGCAACCTCCGCACATCCTCTCTTTCCCTTATCGATGATATTCTGTCCTGCTCCGTCTCCATGATTTTCCTCCCTTCGTCTCCCATGCGGCTGCCTCTCATAAGGCGCCCGACCATTCTGCGCCTGCAGCCACGCCATTGCAAAAGATCGAAAGCCGCCTTAGAGCCGTGCCTGAAACAGAAGGATGGTGACCGCGATGGCAAAGAAGATCGACGAAGAAGCCCTTGCTGAGGCCTATAACCGCGCACTGGCGCTGGAAAAGGCCGGTGATGTCGACGCGGCCGTGGCAGCCTATGAGGAAGTATTGGCGATCGATCCGGACGACCACGGCGGAGCCGCCGTGCGCATCGCCGCGATGGGCCGCGGTGAAACGCCGGCCAAGGCGCCCGACGCCTATATCGAGACCTTGTTCGACCAGCATGCCGAGGTCTTCGAGGACGTGCTCGTCGATCAGCTTGGCTATCACGTTCCGATGCTGGTGCGCCAGCGCCTGCAGCAGCTGAAGCTCGGACCATTCAAGCGGTTGCTCGACCTCGGCTGCGGCACGGGTCTGACCGGCGGCGCCCTGCGCGACCTCTGCGAAGATATGACCGGCATCGACATATCGGAAAAGATGGTCGAGATCGCTCATGAGAAGGATCTCTACGAGACGCTCTTCGTCGCCGAAGTCGAGGATTTCCTCGAGGACAATGACGAGGAAGCCTTCGACATCATCGCCGCAACCGATGTGCTGCCCTATCTCGGGGCGCTCGAACCGTTGTTCTTTGGAGCCGCCGAGAATCTGACGGCGGGCGGCCTCTTCATCTTCTCCTCCGAAACCCTGCCCGAAGAAATTCTCGCCGGGCGCGCTTACATGGTCGGCCCGCATCACCGCTTCGCCCATGCCGACGCCTATGTGAGAGAGCGGCTGACGGCCACCGGTTTCGAGCTCGTCGAGATATCGGATATCAACGTGCGGATGGAAGATGGACAGCCGACGCCCGGCCATCTGGTAATCGCCAGATATATCGGCTGACAGAATACTTGTATGATTGGCGAAGTATCTGTTGCGTGATGTGGGGCAAGCTGTTACTTAGTCGATCGGTAAAGTTTTTCCGAATTGGAAAGGTCGCCCCATGTCGCTCGTGCTTTATGGGCATCCGCTCGCTTCCTTCTGCCACAAAGTGTTGATTGCGCTTTACGAAACCGGCATGCCCTTCGAGAACCGGATCGTCGATCTTTCCGACGAGAACTCGCGCGCCGATCTCTTCCGGTTCTGGCCGATCGGCAAGATGCCGCTGCTGCGCGACGAGGCCCGCGACAGCACCATCCCCGAGACCTCGATCATCATCGAATATCTCGAACAATATTATCCCGGCCCCGTTCGCCTGCTGCCGCTGGAGATCGACCGGGCGCTGCAGGTCCGCCTCTGGGACCGCTTCTTCGACCACTACGTCCAGGCGCCGATGCAGTCGCTGGTCAGCAATCGTCGCCGACCCGAGGGCGAGGCGGATGAGATCGAGATGGCCGCCTCGCGGGCGACACTCGGCACCGCCTACGCGATGATCGAAAAACAGCTGGCCGGCAAGCAATGGATATCCGGCGACGATTTCACCATGGCCGATTGCGCCGCGGCCCCGGCCCTCTTCTACGCCGAGACGCTGATCCCGTTTTCATCGGAACAGCCCAACCTTCGCGCCTATTACGATCGGCTGCTGGCGCGCCCATCCTTTGCAAGAACGCTGGAAGAAGCCCGGCCCTATTTCAAGTTCTACCCTTATAAAGAGAGGCTGCCCGCCCGCTTCCGGGATGCAGCGGGATGATCGACGGCCAGGCGGATCTCGACCGCATGTTCCACGCGCTTTCCGACCGCAGCCGCCGGGGCATGATCGACCACCTCGGCCGCGGCCCGGCCTCCGTCACCGAGCTGGCGGCGCCACTCGCCGTCGCCCTGCCGACGGTGATGAAACACCTGCAGGTGTTGGAAGACAGCGGCCTCGTATTGTCCGAAAAATCCGGCCGGGTGCGGACCTACCGCCTGCAGCAGAATGCGTTTGCCGCCGTCGAGCGCTGGGTGGAACAGCGAAAGACCCGCTGGACCACCACCTTCGACAGGCTGGACCAATTTCTCGCCGATGAGCCGGAGACCCTCCCCGAATGACGACACGATCCGCAGAACACGCCACCCTCGTCATCGAACGCCACCTGAAGGCGCCCGTCGCCCACGTCTTCCGCGCGTGGTCGCTGCCGGAATCCAAGCGCCAGTGGTTCGCCTGCCACGGCGATTGGGTGCCGCTGGAATACGGTCTGGATTTCCGCCCCGGCGGACTGGAGAGGAATTATGTCGCCGATACGGACGGGCTCCTGCACGGCTACGACGCCCGTTACATCGACATCGTGCCCGATGCGCGGATCATCTACGCTTACGAGATGAAGCTCGGCGAAGCCCGCATCTCGGTCTCACTCGCCACCGTCGCCTTCGAAGCCGAACCCGGCGGGACAAAGATGGTCTTTACCGAACAAGTGGTGTTCCTTGACGGCTATGCCGACAACGGCGCCCGTCTTCAGGGCACCGAAATCGGCCTCGACAATCTCGAACTCTTTCTCGAGCGCGAGACAAGCCCGATCCATTAGCAAGCTTCAGATATTGCATCACTTTTTAGAACGAGAGGCCTTGGGTGACATGTTCAACGCGGCGGCGGCGCGAACGAGCGCCTTTAACGCCTCCTCGTCGATCCGGTCGCTCTCGTGGATATCGATGGCGCGCCGGGTGTTGCCTTCGAGGCTGGAGTTGAAGAGCCCCGAAGGATCCTCCAGCGCGGCACCCCTGGCAAAGGTCAGTTTCACCACGCTCTTATAGGTCTCGCCGGTGCAGATGATGCCGCTGCGCTCCCAGACCGGAACCCCTCGCCACTTCCATTCCTCGACAACGTCAGGCTCGGCCTGCCTGATCAGCGCCCGGACCCGCGCAAGCGTCCCGCCGCGCCAATCCTTGAGCTCCTCGATCCTCGCATCGATCATTTGGGAGGGCGAGGCTTCTTCCTCCTGCCCGGAACCGCTCTTCTTCATGCTTGCCGTCGCTTTCTTCATGATTGTCTCTCTTCATCGGCCCTGACGTCAATGACATCGCTGCGGTCACATCCGCTCTCCGGGCAATCGGCTGGCCTGCTCCACCCAGGCGGTGAGCTGGGATTCATCGATGTCGTCATTCTCACGGATGTCGAGGTAACGCACGTCTTTCTGCTTGGACGCGCCCGGCGGCGGAGGATCGAGCAGGGCGCCGCGGAAGAAGGCCACCTTGACGTATTTCGTGAAGCAATGGACGCCGAGGAACCAGCCCTGCCCTTCGATGCCATAGAAGGGAGAGTTCCATTTGACTGCCTTGGATACGCCAGGCACCGCGGTCGTGATCATCACATCGAGACGACGACCGATCTCGCTTTTCCAGCCGGGCATTGCCGCGATATAGGCTTGCACGGGCGCGTCGCCATGGCCTTTGGCGATCTGCGGGTTGCCGCCCGACAGCAGCTTCGGCGTCGCGGCCGGTTCGGCGGTCGTCTTGCTCGTCACCTTGGCCGCCGTCTTGGATTTCTTCTCGGCCATCGCATTCACTCCCATTTCCCGCGCCACCTTGCGGCATAGGGCAGCAGGAACAGGTAAAGACCGGTCAGCATCAACAGGCAGGGCGGCAGCAGTGTCAAGAGGCCCACCCAGGCGGTCGATTTCTCCTGCAGCACGGCGATGGTACTGACGATGACAGCCGCGGTAAAGGCGACGGACAGCCGGCGATGAATTTGCCGAAACCGGTTGTTCCCGTTCAAAAGGGACCTCCTATCCCGGGAAAATGAGCTTCGGCGGCGGACGATCCGCCCTTCGATGATCTCACTCCGACCGCGCCAGAACCTGCTCCAGCTTTGCAAGGAACTGCGTCCACCCGCTCTTGGCGCCGCCGTAAGCCTGTCGCTGATCCGGCCGGAAGCCAGACTGCTCCATCCGCAAATGCGTGCCGGTGCCGGTTGGGGTGAGTGTCCAGGTGACCACGCTTTCCAGCCCATAGGCTTCCCAGCTATAGGACAGGGTCTTGTTCGGGTCGACTTCCAGGACCTTGCAGTCGACAGAGCCCCAATCCGCGCTGAAACTGAAACGATGATCGATGGCGGGCTTGAAGTCGCTCTTCATCAGCCATTCCTGAAGCAGGTGCGGCTGGGTGAGCGCCCGCCAGATCCTTTCCGAGGGATAGGGTATTTCCCGCTCGATGACGACGGAGCGCGTTTCTGTCGATGTGTCGGTCATTGATCCATCCTTTTCAGCAAATCTTCGAGAGCGTTAAAGCGGCTTTGCCAGAAGCCGGCCATCTCGCTCGTCCAGTCGACCAGCGGGGCCAGCGCGCCAAGCTGCGCACTGTAGTGCGTCTGCCGTCCTTCATGGCGGTCGCGCACCAATCCGGCCTGCTTCAGGATTCCAAGATGTTTCGAAACGACCGGCTGCGACACGCCGGCCCGCTCCGTCAGAGCCCCGACCGTCTTCTCCCCTTCCCGGCACAGCCGCTCGAACAGAGCCCGCCGCGTCGGATCGGCAAGTGTCCTGAAAAGCACGTCGTGAGCATCTGGCATTGGTGATTCATACCTCTGAGGCTATGGATTGACGTATAGCTGTCGAGGCATATGGGAGTCAAGCCGCAAGCACGGTGAGGTTATAAGAAGGCAAGATGGAAGATAACCAGAGGCTTGCGGCGTATAGCAACGGAGAGTTTACATAGCTCTACAGCTATACATAGAAACATCTCACATCGATCGCACCGCTGCGACAGGCATATCTGCGGCAGCATCGAGCGCCCGCCGTGCCAGACTGAAGACATGCCTCACGAACTCTCCGGACGCTCGGCCTCCAGCCGCTCCCGAATGAACGTGGGGCCACCAGCAAGACGCGCCGCAAGCAGGCTCGCGGGATCGACCAGACGCCAGTAGGGCGTCACCGTCGAAACCGGCTCGCCCGTCGCCAGCGCGCCGAAGGACAGTTCGGCGATAGCTCGCAAATGCCGCTGCACCGTCACGGGCAGCAGGCATCCGCCCCGTATTGGGCGGCGAGGCGGCTGAGGAGGGCGCCGAGATCGGTGTGAACACCTTGCGGTGCTGATCGGATCTGCTCCGCCACCATCTGCTGCGACGGAATGAGCATCGCTTGCATACCACAGCGGCCCTTGCGCCGCTGCTTGATCGTCGGAGTTTCGCTCATACCGTTCCCCGGAATATTGCGCCTTCCTGCAATCTAGGGCTGGACCGAACGACGGCCAGCCTCACGTCAATTGACGGGAAGTCGCTTCTGATGGCTTTTCTGCTCCCGCCGTTTCGGTTAATCCTCGGGGCCTCTCACTCAGGAAAAGGATAGGACATATGGCTAAAGTCGCGTTCATCGGTCTCGGCGTCATGGGCTTTCCCATGGCCGGCCACCTGAAGATCAAGGGCGGCCACGATGTTACCGTCTACAATCGCACCGCCGAGAAAGCCGCCGCCTGGGCTGAGAAATTCTCCGGCAAATCCGCCCCTACCCCGGCCGAGGCGGCGGAGGAGGCCGATTTTGTCTTCGTCTGCGTCGGCAACGATGAAGATCTCCGATCGGTGACATCAGGCGAGAGCGGCGCTCTGCATGGCATGAAGCCGGGGTCGGTGCTGATCGACAACACCACCGCCAGCGCCGAGGTCGCTCGCGAACTTTATGCAGCGGCAAAGCAAAAAGGTGTCGACTTTATCGACGCTCCGGTTTCCGGCGGCCAGGCCGGCGCCGAAAACGGTGCCCTGACCGTCATGTGCGGCGGCGACGAAGCCGTTTATGAGCGCGCCAGGCCCGTCATCGAAGCCTATGCCAGGATGGTCGGCCTGATGGGGCCGGCAGGCTCCGGACAGCTGACCAAGATGGTCAACCAGATCTGCATCGCCGGCCTCGTCCAGGGACTCGCCGAAGGGCTGCATTTCGGCAAGCGCGCCGGCCTCGATATCGAAAAGGTCGTCGAGGTGATCTCCAAGGGTGCGGCAGGCTCCTGGCAGATGGAAAACCGCCACAAGACCATGAACGCCGGCAAATATGATTTCGGTTTCGCAGTCGACTGGATGCGCAAGGATCTGAGCATCGTGCTCGCCGAAGCCCGCCGCAACGGCGCCAAACTGCCGGTCACAGCCGTCGTCGATCAGTTCTACGGCGACGTGCAGGCGATGGGCGGCAATCGCTGGGACACGTCCTCGCTGCTCGCCCGTCTCGAGAAATGATCGGCCCCTCCTCCGATCCGGCAGAACTGATCGCGCATCTCGAAACGCTGCGCTCGGAGGAGAATGTTGCCGGGATGGCGCGATTCGGCATCGTAACCGGTCGAGCTCTCGGCATTTCCAATCCCGATATCAGGGCGGTCGCCAGATTGGCGAAGCGGGACCACATCAGGGCAATGCAGCTCTGGCAAAGCGATATCCGCGAAGCCCGCCTGCTTGCCCTCTGCACAGCTGAGCCGAAACGGTTGACCGCGGAAGAGGCCAGAAGCTGGGCCAATGATTTCAATTCCTGGGAGATCGTCGACTGCGCCGCTGATCTCTTCGTCGAGGCGCGGCTGGACGAACTCATACCGGAATTCGCCGCCGACGCGCGCGAGTTCGTTCGCCGCGCCGCCTTCGCCATGATCGCCGGCGCCGCCGTCCACCGGAAGAACGAGAGCGATATGGCTATCCTTGCCTGGCTGCCGCTGATCGAGACTCATTCCGGCGATTCCCGCAACTTCGTTCGCAAGGCTGTCAATTGGGCACTGCGCAGCATCGGCAAACGCAATCGCGGCTGCCATGGCCCGGCACTGCGGCTGGCGAAGCTTCTGGCCGAAAGTCCGGATAAAACCTCTCGCTGGATCGGCAGGGATGCGGTCAGGGAGCTGAGCGGCGAAAAGCTTATGGCGCGGCTGAAATAGCGCGATGCAGCGTCTAGCGCATGTCCCGGAAAAGCATGCAGCGGTTTTGCGGCAATCACATGCGCAAAAACAAGACGCTAAAGCAGCCAATCAACCAGGATTCAAGAATCACGCCCGGCGGCAATTAATCAGTCGGCCACATGGTCGGGTACCAGGCTTGAGCCGGAGCCTAAAATGGAACCTGTCGCAGCGCGCGAGGTTGATAAGCAGGAGGATTCAGTTATGGCCAAATGCGACCAGTGCGGCAACGATTACGACAAGGCCTTCCAAGTAAATCTGGGCAATGAAACCTACACCTTCGATAGCTTCGAGTGCGCTATTCAGAAACTCGCTCCGGCCTGCCCGCATTGCGGCGTCCGGATCATCGGGCATGGTGTCGAGCAGGGCGACATCATTTATTGTTGTGCGCATTGCGCCGAGCAGGAAGGAGCCGACGCTCTTACCGATCGCGCGCCTTGAGACCGTCTTCCGTCTCTGCCTTATTCCGACGGCCTATTCGGGAAGCCCTTTGTCGTTTGGGTTCGGTGCCGGCGTCTCTCTGGTATCTCGTGGCGGATGTTGGCGATCGTCAGACTCCGCGGGAGCCGCCTGGTCGTCGGAACGGTGGACAGGCTGCTCTTTAGGGTCGATCCTTTTGGCGGGGGCAGCAATTTTTCTAGGCATAGCCAGTTCCTCTAGCTTCACTGACAAGAACCGACTGCCCCACTGAAGGTTCCGGTTCCAGAAGCGCTGCTTGGTTCGGAATCGGTGTCACCAAACTGCGTAGCGCGCGGGAACATGCTCAAAGAGTTCTCGAGCAGATGGCCGGTCGCAAGGCTGCGTTTAGTGCGACATTAATACCGGCATCGAAATGTTATTCAGCAGATCACGCGTCGCACCGCCGAACATATCTTCGAAAAGCGGCGAGTGGCCATAGGCGACGCAGACGATCAGATCTGCGCTCTCTCGGTCGAGGCCGGCAAACAACGCACTGGTGAAATCCGTCTCCCCCCTGTTCCGCCATCCTTCCAGGGTGACCCGAACTCCGTGCTGTTCGAGATGACGCTTTATCTCTTGAACGTCTGCGTTTGTGTCGCTGTAGTTGCTCGCGAAGACGAACAGAAAAACCTTGCGTGCTGCCTTGAGAATCGGCATTGCGTCGTGAACGGCCCTCGTTGACTCGCGGCTGAAATTCCAGGCAATGACTACCTGCTCGCCGATTGCGTCTTCTCCTGTCCAGCCCGTTGGAAGGACCAACATGGGAACCCCGGCTGTCACCAGAACTTCTTTGGGGACTGCTGAATTGGAAAGATGGCGGCGGTCTGGATGCGGCTGTGTCGTTACCAGAAGATCCGCGCAATGGGAAAAAAGCTGCTCTGCGTCATGAGCCTCCGGCCGTGCCGCGTGATATTGGAAATCGAGGCCAGCTTTCCGACCTGCGGCGGCGAATTCAGCTTCAATCGCCCGCGCAAGATCGCGGCTCTCCCCCTCCAGTGCTTCTTTCGTGCTGACGTTGACCCCGATCAATCTGGCTTGATGTTTGACAGCGACGTCAATGGCCGTGCGCACACGCGCTGCGCAATCTTCCCCGACGTCCAAATAGACAACGATGTCTCTGTAGGCCATAACTTCCTCCATCCACGAACGCCCAGGGCCATGTGGTTCACCTGCTCGGTTCGCTATCGTGGGAGTCATCAGCAGAGTGGTGGTCGAAGGCGAATCTCATCAGCCTGAGCAGTTAATGCCCATTGACGCCGTCTGTTCCGGACGCGGCTGCAAAGATTTCAAACTCAGCGGTT
Organism: Rhizobium croatiense; assembly: GCF_019793465.1. Taxonomy (GTDB): domain Bacteria; phylum Pseudomonadota; class Alphaproteobacteria; order Rhizobiales; family Rhizobiaceae; genus Rhizobium; species Rhizobium croatiense. Next base: position 112,996 of record NZ_JAILYJ010000008.1, read on the forward strand.
CGCGTCGAGTCGATTTCGACGACGGCACTCCGGCACGCAATCAGACGACCGGGTCTTGGCAGGAACGTTTCCCAACGGCGCGCGTTGATTCTTCTTATCCCGTAGCGACAGGCGCGGGCAGCACAGGGAGGTTATCATGAAAGTCAGCAATTGCATGACCACAGACGTGCAGATCACCGATCCGGAGCACACATTGCGAGATGTCGCCTCAATGATGGGACGTCTCGATGCCGGCGTTCTCCCGGTGGGCGAGAATGACCGTCTGGTCGGCATGATCACCGATCGCGACATCGCCATTCGTGGCGTGGCAGAGGGCAAAGGCCCCGACGCAAAAGTCCGCGACGTAATGAGTACCGATGTCAAATACTGCTTCGATGACGAAGAGATCGAAGACGTCCTTCACAACATGGGGGATCTTCAAGTGCGGCGCTTGCCGGTGCTGAACCGAAGCAAGCGGCTGGTCGGCATCATCTCGCTTGGCGATCTCGCCATGAAGGGCGAGACCATGGAAACAGGCAAAGCACTGAGCGACATTTCGCAACGCGGCGGTCCACATTCACAGACGGCCCACTGACGGTCCGCGTCGCGCCACAGAAACTGTCCACGGGCCGGCGGTCATCTGCTCATTCAACTCTCGACTCTCGCTCCAGTGCCTTTGGTGCGAGAGTCCTGCAATTGCGCACACAGGACGCTTCACGTGGCTCCGTTGTTATAGCCCCAGCGCCAGCTGGAACGAGCTGGGTTTGCTTCTGTTTTACCGAGGCCTTGGCGTCAGCCGAGGTCAACTACTTCGGCTCCGGTTGTTGAATCACCGGTGGTGGCGCGTCGCTCTTATTGCTGCCGCGATCAAATGGCTTGATCGCCAGGATACCGAGTATGGAAGCAATCATTGCTCCAATAATGAGGATCATCAGCATTCGCGTCATCAGGGACTCCACCCACCCAGGGCCCGGTCGTCTGAGGGCGCCACCATGCCCCGGCTGAAGCCCCAGGATTAAATCGACGGCCAGATCTTCGGCAACGCACCCTATATGGCCGAGGCTTTCGCCTCCCCGTCAATGATGCCTGGATTTTTCGACCAGAAAATCGATCAGCACTCTTACCGCCGGCGGCATGCCCCTGGCCGTCGTGAAGACGATATAAAACTGGCTTTCTTCCGACTGCCATTCCGGCAGCACCCGCACCAGCCTGCCAGCCTGCTATAATAATAGTCGTTGAGATCTTCCATAAGAACAAGCTATCCGAGAGTACGAATGAATGCTGCCCGCTGCAAGGGTTGTATCCTCTCTCCCAAAAAGCTGTAATCACATTGTCGGCATTGGATTTTCTTTCCGCGACCCGTCCGCGGCAAAGGAAACCGATGCCCGTCGGTCGGTTTGATTTCTCTTGTGATGAAGAAATGGAAAGCCTCAATGAGGCGGGCAGGATGCCGACGTGCGATACGCAACATGCCGGTCGGCCTACCCTCGGTGGCGATCGAAAAAGACTGCCATGAAGATGGGAGCAAAAACGCTGCAAGGACGGTCCGGCAGGGAAGACCGGACCCGTCCCCGTAGCTGATCGGAGGTCACTCGGATCAGAAACTGATTGGGTGCCCCCGGTCCGAAGACCGGGAGCATCACTAGGTCGATTAGAACGAACGCTGCAGGCGGAAGTAGCCAGCCGTCGAGTCGTCAGCATCTTCCGGATCGAGGTACTGAACCGAAGCCTTGGCGTAGAAGTTGTCGACGATCTGGTAATCAACCGTCAGACCAACCTTCCAAGCGTCGCCATCGCTGAAGTCGTCGCCGGAGACGTAGTAGTCACCGTAGTACTGGACGCCAGGAGTGATCTTGAGCTTGTCGGTTGCCTTGATTGCGTATTCGGCAGCGACAGCCCATTCAGCTGCGGAGTAGTAGGAGTTCGGGCCGGAAGAGTATACGGCAGCGAGGCCGAGCGTACCGGGACCGATTTCAACCGTACCCATTGCACGGACAGCGCCGTCTTCGTTGTCGAAGTCCCAGCCGCCAGTGATCTGATAGCTGAACGCACCGGCAGTGCCGCCAACGCCGAAGGCAACGCCAACGTTGTTCGGCTCTTCGCCCGTCTTGTAGAAGCCGTCTTCCAGTTCGTCGACGCTGATGCCGGCGTAGAAGGTGCCGCTTTCGTACTGATAACGGAGCGAGTTATGCAGGGTTACGATCGAACCGATGTCGTCGGTTTCGCCGGAGAGGCCGTCGTCCCACCAGCTGTAGAAGAGACCAGCGCGGAAGCCCGCGATGTCGAGGTAAGCGGAGTCGAGGATGGCATCCTGATCCGAAGCGTTGTCAGCATTGAACTGCATGACGATGACGCCGGTCAGCGGACCATACTCGGTGTCGCTCTTGGCCGTGAACTGAACCTGGCCACGCGTACGGGCATCCCAATCCGAGTCGTTGCTGAGCGAACCGTTGAGCGGCTGATCACCAACATCAACCTGGAAACGGATGTAGCCTTCGATCTTGAGGCAGGTTTCGGTGCCCGGGATGTAGAAGTAGCCGGTGCCGTAAGCGTCGCAGACGCGAACATATTCAACCGGTTCCGGCTCGGCAGCAACGATAGCGTCAGCTGCAAGAACCGGCGTCGATGCAGCAAATGCTGCTGCTGATGCGAGCAAAACCATTCTGATGTTCATTTACCAATCCATTCCTTTGTCGATCGGGGCTGGCTTCCAATCGGGTAGTCGATTTGAAGCCGGCCCAGTTTGAACAGCCATCTCGGCGTGCGGATCGATCGAACCGCCAAACCGTCATCACATACCGGGAGTTATCAAGCAATTCTCGATATACGCGGGAGGGGTTCGATCGAGACACTTTCCTCGAAAGCGTGATTTTTATACAACAATTTCAACTGGTTACAGCAAAAAAACGCACAAATGGCCCGGCGACGGAACCCCTCCATCGCAAGCCGCAAACGCTATATTCTTTCATCAAAATCCCCACCGCCCGATCTTCGTCGGACAGCAGTGGTGAAGCTCATAAAACTCTACCGCCGCCTAATGAACACATACAAGGCGATGGCTTAGAACATGGTGTCCTGAATTCGATACCAATGCGTCAAAATGATGACATGCTGCGCAATGGTTGTACGCACTGTAGGCCCTTAATCGTTATCAGGCTATTTATTCTTTCAGGATTTCGCCGCGATTCAAGCACTTTTTCGCTATTTTTGAGAAATTTCTGCAGTCAGAACCCCCTCCTGGCCCTGCTTGCTGCCTCACTGCGGACATTCTCACGGATGGTGAGAATGCCGCTCGAAGCTCATTTCTTGAGGAGGATACCCCCTGCGGTAGCAGACCATGCCTCGATATTTGATTATCAACCCAGCGCTCGCAGATCGCACGCTCGGACTCAATCCTCGTTGGACTTGGCGTTCTCGAGAATCATATAGTCGAGCGGCAGCTGCGTCGAATACTTGATCTGCTCCATCGCAAAGGCCGAGGAGACGTCGCGAATCTCGATCTTTGCGATCATCCGCTTATAAAAGGCATCGTAGGCGGCGATATCGGGCACGACGACTCGCAGGAGATAATCGACATCACCGCTCATCCGGTAGAATTCGACCACTTCGGGGAATTCGGCGACCACCTCGGAAAAGCGGCGCAGCCACTCGATCGAATGGGTAGCGGTGCGAATCGACACGAAAACGGTGACCTTGGTGTTGACTTTCTCGGGATCGAGGATGGCAACACGACGCTTGATGACGCCGTCCTCCTCCATTTTCTGAATGCGCCGCCAGCAAGGCGTCGTCGAAAGACCCACTTTTTTAGCGAGATCGGCAACGGCAAGCGTCGAATCTTCTTGCAGCAGACGCAGAATTTTTCGGTCGAGGCGGTCCATGCGCACGTCAGTCCTTTCGAATTATTTTCTTTGTATAACTCGATTCCGCCCAACGAAAAGAATTTTGTTTCAGGAAAGCAGCATTTTCGTCCGCACCTGCAAGACAGGCAGCAGTTCTTTCTCGAACCAGGAATTGCGTTTCAGCCAGCCGCTGTTGCGCCAGCTCGGATGCGGCAGCGGCAACACTGCCGGCGACCGCCCGGAGATGAGGCTGTCGCGCCACCCCCGCACCGTCTCGGTCATACCGCCTCGCCCCCCGCCGGCCATATGCCAGGCCTGTGCATATTGACCGATGACCAGCGCCAGTTCGATCTGCGGCATCGCCGAAATGACTTTTTGCCGCCAGAACGGCGCACATTCCCGCCGCGGCGGCAGATCCGCCCCCTTGTCGTCGTAGCCGGGAAAGCAGAAGCCCATCGGCACGATGGCGAACCGGTCGCGGTCGTAGAATGTTGCCCTGTCAACGCCGAGCCACGATCGCAGCCGGTCGCCCGAGGCATCGTCGAATGGCAGGCCGCTCTCATGCACGCGAAGTCCGGGCGCCTGCCCGGCGATCAGGATGCGGGCGTTCGAAGAAATCACGGCCACCGGCCGCGGCTCGTGCGGCAACCGGCGCGCGGCGCCCTTTGCCGGCGCGTCGCGACAGATGCGGCAGGCGGCGATTTCACGTCGCAAACTTTCCAGCTCGGCTTCGTCGCTCATCGCTTTACTCCCATCCGACGATCCGCCCGATGAAGCGCAGCGCCGTGTCGAAACCGGAATTCTGGCGGGCATGATCGCGCACATCGCGCGGCCGCTCGAAACTTCCGGCCCACATACCCGCCTTCGCAATCCTCGCTTCGGCCTCCTCCTTGCCGTAACCGCCATAGGAGATGGCCATGCCCCGCCGCACCATGGCGGCATTGACGTCTCCGCCTGCCCCATTGCGGCAGACGACGAGCAGCCTGTCATAGCGGTCGCGCCGGTTGCCCTGGCAAAGTGTTCCTGATGCCAGCACCATCTCCTGCAGCGCCTGGCGCGCGGCGCGCCCGCAAGCCCAGACCGCTCCCGCCCGCTCGCAGCTCTGATTAAGCTCCGGTGCATCGATGCCTTCGAGGCGGAAGCGTTCCCGACCCAAAGACAGACTGTCGCCATCGGCGGCATGAAAGACGCCCTTATGCTTGATGGCTGCAGTATCGTTGACCTTGGCGGCAATCAGCGCCAGGAGCGCCAGCAGGGCAAAAGCGGTCACGCCGTCGCGAATCAGGCGCAGGCCCCGTGTCACGCTTTCGCCTCCTTAAAAAACAAATCCTTGGCAAAGATGGCAAACATCTTCTTAAGAATTGCCGGTTAAGCTCTTATCCACCCTGGGATGAAGTTTCAACGTGCACATGAGTACCGGCGTAAGCACATCGACCGACAAGATTATCGTCGACAGGTCGCGCAGCCACCGCAACAAGGCCGTTTCCAAGGCCGTGCGGCAGACGCGCGAACGTCTTCAGTCCGGCCATGCGTCCAATTCCTCCTTCGATCGTGATGTACTCAAGATGTACATCGCGTCGATGCTGCAGGGCGCGACGATCATGCCGCTCTTTGTCGTCATCATTACCGGCCTTGGCGTTTATTTCACCCAAGATACCCGATTGCTCTTCTGGGCGCTGCTGACGCTCACCTGCCACACCGGCAATATCCTGCTGGCGCGGCGCGCGCGCCGCCAGGAAATTACCGCCGAGAGCGCCCGCAAATGGCGCCGTCTGCTGCTTTCCGGCCAATTCCTGGTCGGCTGCTGCTGGGCCGTCTTCGCGCTGCAGAGCTGCGACACCTGCGAGCCGTCGAGCTTCATTCTCTATAAGGGCGCAACATTGCTGATTGCGCTCTCCGTCACGGCGATGTCGAATTTCATGCTGACGCCTGCCGTGCTGGTCGCCTTCGCACCGGCGGTTCTGGCGCTCGGCGCCAAGAGCGGCCTGTCGCGCGACCTCCTCGAAATCAGCCTGACCGGGCTGTTCACGACCACCCTGGTCTTCTTCAACTATATCAGCGACCGGCTGTTCAAATCGAACCTCAGGATCCTCTCCTATCAGTCGGAGAAAGACGACCTGATCGCCGAGCTGGAAGTGGCGAAATCGATGTCTGACGAGGCGCGTCGCCGCGCCGAGGAGGCAAACCTCGCCAAGTCCCGCTTCCTTGCCTCCATGTCGCACGAACTAAGGACCCCGCTCAACGCCATTCTCGGCTTTTCCGAGGTGATGTCGGCCGAAGTCATGGGGCCGCTCGCCAATCCGACCTACAAGGAATATGCCGGCGACATTCATCGCTCCGGCCAGCATCTGCTCGATCTGATCAATGAAATCCTCGACCTGTCGCGCATCGAGGCCGGCAAATACGAACTGAGCGAAGAGGCGATCTCACTACTCGATATCACCGAGGATTGCATCGGCATGGTGCAGCTGCGCGCCCGAGCCAAGAACATCGCCATTTCGGATCAGTTCGAGCGGCAATTGCCGGCCATCTGGGCGGACGAGAAGTCGATGCGCCAGGTGGTGCTCAATCTTCTCTCCAATGCCGTCAAATTCACGCCGCAGGGGGGCGAAATCCACGTCAAGGTCGGCTGGACGGCCGGCGGCGGCCAGTACATCTCGATCAAGGATAACGGTCCCGGCATTCCGGAGGAAGAGATTCCAGTTGTCCTCTCGGCCTTCGGCCAGGGCTCGATCGCCATCAAGAGCGCCGAGCAGGGCACCGGCCTCGGCCTGCCGATCGTCCAGGCGATCCTTGCCAAACATGACGGACAGTTCCTGCTGAAATCGAAGCTGCGCGAGGGTACGGAGGTCATCGCCATCCTGCCCGCCAAGCGCGTGCTCCAAAGCCTGCCGGCCGTCGAGGAGGCTCAGGCTGTTGCGCGCAAGCGCAAGAGCTTTGCCTGATTCAACCAAAAAACAGGTGTTTGCCGATAACGAAGCCGAGATAAAGGCAGCACGCGGCGATCATGCAGGTCACCGCGAAGGAACCGAGATCCTTGGCATGTTTGCCGACGATCGAAATCTCCGGTGAAATCCGGTCGATCACCTCTTCGACGGCGGTATTCATCGCCTCCATCGAAAAGAGCCCGAGAAACAGTAGAACCGCGACAACGATCTCGCCGGCCGTCGCGCCCACCAGCGCCAGCGCTGCGATCGAAAGGACGAAGAACCCAAGTTCCTGGCGGAAGGCTGCCTCTTTCAGCACACGCAGAAAGCCCGCCCAGGAGTAGCTGGCGGCGGCGATGAAATGCCGAAAGCCGGTCTCTTTCGTCACCGCAGGCTTGGTCAAGACGCCCTCTCCTCTTCCCGTTGCGCCCCAGACCGGGGACGGACTTTGCCATCTCCCTTTGGCGGGCAAATACGCAGATACCCATTCCACCTCGGCGGCGCAAGCGAACCGGAGCCCGGATCACCGGTGCTGCCGGCCGCAGCCTCAGGCCTTGCCGCTCACGCCGGCCTGGGCAAAGGTTGCCATCCCGGAATGACAGGCGGCGGCCGCCTTGACGATGCCGGCGGCCAGCGCCGCACCGGTGCCTTCGCCGAGCCGCATGCCGAGCGCCAGAAGCGGCGTCTTGCCAAGCATCTCGATCGAGCGCAAATGCCCGGGTTCGGCCGAGACATGGCCGATCAGGCAGTGATCGAGCGCGGTAGGGTTTGCGGCTTTAAGGATCGCCGCCGCGGCAGTCGCGACATAACCGTCGATCAGCACCGGAATGCGCTCCATGCGGGCGGCAAGAATGGCGCCGGCCATCGCCGCAATCTCGCGCCCGCCGAGCCGCCGCATGATCTCGAGCGGATCGTCGAGATGGTCGCTATGCAGCGCCACTGCCTTTTCGACCGCCGTAATCTTGCGCTCCAGCATCTCGCCTTCAGAGCCGGTGCCGGGTCCCACCCAGTCCCGCGCCGAACCGCCATAGAGGGCATAGTTGATCGCAGCCGCGATCGTCGTATTGCCGATGCCCATCTCGCCGATGCACAGCAGATCGGTGCCGCCGGCGATCGCTTCCATGCCGAAAGCCATGGTCGCGGCGCAGTCACGCTCGGAAAGCGCCGCCTCCTCGGTAATGTCGCCTGTGGGATAGTCGAGTGCCAGGTCGAAGACTTTCAGGCCGAGATCATAAGCGACGCAAATCTGATTGATCGCCGCACCGCCGGCTGCGAAATTCTCGACCATCTGCTGCGTCACGGCCGGCGGAAACGGCGTGATGCCGTGCCTGGTGACGCCGTGATTGCCGGCGAAGATTGCCACCAGCGGCCGGTTGACGGCGGGTGGGCGGCCGGTCCAGGCGGCGAGCCAGAAGGCGATTTCCTCGAGCCGTCCGAGCGCACCCGGCGGCTTGGTCAGCTGCGCGTCGCGTTCGCGTGCGGCCACCAGCGCGCGGGCATCCGGCCCCGGCAGGTCGCGGAGCAGGGTACGGAAATCGTCGAACGGCAGGCCTGAAACGCTCATCTGTGCGGTATTCCTATGAATCGGCTATTCTTGTTTTTTCCACGCAAATCAGCTTCTTTGCGGTGGCTCTCTCTTAAAGCCGGCGAACGAAGCGAACAACACCAAAAGCGCCGCCGCGACCATAAGCCGGGCCTCCGGCAGAACGAAACAGAATGAAGATCAAGGATTATGCGGTCGATACCGCCCGCGCCGTCGCCTTCCTCAGCCGCGTTCCCATGCCGCCAGCGCTGTTCAACGGCTATGACGGCAGGCTCGGCCGCCTGGTGCGCGCCTTTCCCTTCGCCGGCCTTCTCATCGGCTTTGTCCCAGCCCTTGCCCTCCTCCTTCTTCTAGGCCTGCGCGCAGATCCACTGGTGGCCGCACTGGTCGCACTTGCCGTTCAGGCTCTTGTCACCGGCGCGCTGCACGAAGATGGTTTGGCCGATACGGCCGACGGCATCGGCGGCGGCAAGAGCCGCGAACAGAGCCTCAGCATCATGAAGGACAGCCGGATCGGCGCCTATGGCGCAATCGTACTCATTCTCTCCTTCGCGATCCGCGCAGCAGCGCTTGCCGCCATTGTCCGCCATTCCTCGCTGCTCGCAGCAGTGCTTGCCATTCCCGCCGTCGCGGCGCTGAGCCGCGGCGCGATCGTCTGGCATTGGCAGCGGCTGCCGCCGGCAAAGGCCGATGGCGTGGCGGCCTCCAACGGTCAGCCGGATGAGGCGTCGATGCATTTTGCGCTCGTTTCGGCCGGTCTCCTCGCAACGCTTCTGATCTGGCCGGCATTCGGCTTGCAGGCGCTCGTCGCCAGCCTGCTGGCCACCGGCGCCGCAGGATTTGCTTTCACCGTCTTCATCCACCGCCGGCTTGCCGGCCACACCGGCGACACGCTGGGGGCAACGCAGCAGATTTGCGAAATCGCCACTTTTTGCGCCCTTGCCACGGCTCTTTGAAACTCCGATATATCCTCCATGCAAACACCCTGCATTCACGTCTGTTCCATGGTTTCAGCCACCGGTTTTTGCGCCGGATGCGGCCGCACTCTTGAGGAAATTGGTGGCTGGATGACCTATACCGATGCCGAGCGCGGCGGGATCATGGCGCTGCTGCCGGCGAGGCTCGCAGCCGCTGCCACGAGGAGCCCCATGAAAACAAACTTCGCCGAACGGCCGGAGCGGCTCTGATGATCCGTTTGACTGTCTTCCTCGTCGTGATCGGCATCGGCCTTGCCGTGCTTATCCTCAACAATGACGGCAGCCGCATCCTCGGCCTGCAAAGCGACGATTTCGGCCGCTTCGTTTATCTGCTGCCGATCGCGCTGATGCTGTCGGCCGGCATCTGGGGAAGCCGGCGCAGCGTCGGTGAAACCATGCGCCAGATGATGATCTGGCTGGTGATCATCCTGGCGCTCATCACCGTCTATCTCTACCGCCAGGAAGCACTCGGAGTCGGCAACCGCCTGCTCGCCGGCCTCGTTCCCGGCCGTGCCGTCGTCGTCACGACGAGCGAGGGGGGCGAGGAAATCATCCTGCACAAACTGTTGAACGGCCATTTCGAAGCCGACGTCAATGTCAATGGCCGAACGGTCGAGATGCTTGTCGACACCGGCTCCAGCATGGTGGCGCTCTCGCACGAGGATGCCGAACGCATCGGCATCGATCTCACCGGCCTCACCTACTCGATGACGGTCATGACCGCCAACGGCCGCAGCCGCGCAGCCCCGATCACGCTCGACCAGGTGGCGATCGGTCCGATCGTCCGCAACAACGTCGCCGCAAGCGTCGCCGAGGACGGTCGACTCGACCAGAGCCTGCTCGGCATGAGCTTCCTGGAAACGCTGGGCTCCATGCAGATGCAGACCGACGAATTGCGCCTGCGGGATTGAACCGGCGGATTTAATTTATCCCCGATCCGCTTTGTGCACGCTCTCGATGAGGAATGTTGACAAAAGCTGCGAAAAGCGCTGCCGACAAAGCAAGGGACGCCGATGTCAGCAACATCGCGAACAGCGTCGGAATCGCGCCGGCCTCCCGGAGAAACAGTCCGGCGATCGAAGCGATCAGCGCTCCGCCGGCGATCGACATGGCAGCGGCGAGGCCGGCAGCGGTGCCGGCGAGATGGGCACGAACCGACATCACCCCCAGATTGGCGGCGGGAAAGGTCAAGCCATTGCCGATACCGATGAACATGCAGGGTCCGAAAAACGCCAGGATATGTGTGACGCCCGACATCGACAGGGTCAGCCCTAGCAGCAGACCCATGCAGGTGGTTACGCGCGCAATAACGAGCGTGATGCTAAGCGATTTTCCCGCCAATCGGGTAGCGAGATAGCTGCCCAGAATGAACCCTGCGGGAACCATTCCCATGAAGAAGCCCAGCTTCGCGCTCGATCCGCCGAGCAGTGAACCGACGGCCAAAGATGCCCCTCCGAGAAAGATATAAAGAGTGCCGGTGGAACAGGCCATGCACAGCGTATACGCCCAGAACCGCGGCGAACCCAGGAGCTGCCGATAGGAGGCAAGGTAATTGCCTCTCGGTCTCGACGCATGTCTGGCGGTCTCCTTCAGCTCGCGCATGGAAATCGCAAGGATGGCTGCGCCAAGCAGCGCGAGAGCAACGAAGATCGCCCGCCATCCGAACGCCTCGTCCAGAACGCCGCCGAAACTCGGACCGAGCATCGGCGCGATTGCCCAACCCATGGCGGCGTAGCCGATCCTGTTGGCAGCCTGGCCCTCGCCCGCCGTCTCCTTGATGACGACAAGAGCGACGCAGAAACAGGCCGCGATCGACGCTTGCATCACGCGAAACAACAGGAAAATGCCGATATTGGGAGCGAGCGCGCAGCCGATCGAAGCAACGATGAAAATCGAAACGGCGATCAGCGCGACCGGCCGGCGCCCGTAGCGATCCGACATCGCGCCGGCGACAATTTCCGTCAGGGCGTTGATGATGGCATAGCCCGCAATCGAAAGATTGACGAGGGCGAAATCGGCCTGAAACGTGGCTGCGATGTTCGGCAGCGCCGGCAGAAATATGTTGACCGGCAACACCGAAAGCGCCGTCAGCAGCAGGAGGGTCGTGCGTCGGGGCGCTGCTGTCGATGCCGTGGCCGTTTTTTCGGTCAGCCGGCTGCCGGAAGTCTGAACAAAGTTATCGCGTGTCATGGTCCTGCCCGTCTTGTCAGCGAGATTTCTGGAGAGTCTGACGAGGCGAGGCGCAATTCAGGGCACAAAAAAAGCCCCGTCAGGAGCTTGATTTACCGCGCATGGGGCTGATCGCCGGATGGTTACACCATCCTGCCCATGCGCTTTATCACCACGACAAGAACCATTGCGATCTTCATGACCGCTATGGCTACACCAATATTTCCGTCCCGTCAACGTGAGGTTTCACCGCCCGTTGGAAATGCACGCCGGAGAACCCGTGCGGCCAATGGCGCGATGCGGCTTTACGGTAGCTGCCGGATCTGTCACATTCGCTCGCAAAACAACAAGACCACAAAGAGCAACAAGAAACTCCTAGTCTGGTGGCACCCCGCATGTTCGATCGGCCTTCGCCTGGGGCGAAGGCTTGACCTATGGGTGCGACAGGAGTTTCGCGATGAATTCACTCTGGCCGATCGTCATCGGCGGCATTCTGCCCGCCATTTTCTGGGGCATCACCGCAATCTTCCAGAAGCAGAGCGCCACGTCCGCCACCGGCTCCGCCGTCTATCTGATCGCCTTCGGCGCCGCCTGTGCTCTCGCCGGCCTGATTGCCGCGCTGATCTGGCGCCCTGCCCCCTGGACCGCCGCAGGTCTTGGTTTTGCCGCCACCGCCGGCGCCTGCTTCGCTTTCGGCACCGGCCTCATCAGCTTCGCGCTCTTCGCTTACGGCGTCCCTGTCTCGAAACTCGCGCCGATCTGGAGCTGCAACGTGCTGGTGACGCTGGCAATCGGCGCCCTTTTCCTCGGTGAGGCCTCAGAGCTCAACACAGTCAAGCTGGCCGCTGGCACCCTCCTCATTCTCTCAGGCGCTCTCCTCGTCAGCAGCGCCTGAGGGGAAATGCGCAAGATAAGACAATCAATAGGAGACAAGGACTTCGCCGATAATAGGTCGCTGCCTTACAACCAGCGGAACCGCAATACCGAAGTCAGACTCGCCTAAAAAGATGTCGGCCGTAACTCGCCGGCTGGAAAAATCGATGCGCGATCGCGAACCCTTGAAGGAACAGGGATCAGACCTGCAATAGATGCGCAGTTCACCCCCCTTCAAGCCCGAATACACCGTAATCGCGAGATGGACGGCGGAATCGGCATGGTCGACAAGCTCGCAAGCAACCTCCGGGACGCATGACACCTCAGCAGAGATCGGTTCGTTTTGCCCCATGACCACGGCATAAGTAACTTTGACGGGCGCTGCGGCCTCGTGCGACCTGATTTCTTTTGGGTTTAAGCAGAGGAGCGTGGCGATCGCGAAGAATTCAAACACGCTGCTGATGATCATCCCCTTGCCCCCGCGACCGATGACAGCAACGCTGGACATTTTCCGTGTTAAAATTGCGGCGCTTCCCAGCCAAACGCTGCCTCATTGCCGCCCGGTCCTCTTTGTTGATATTCTGCGCCTGCGCAATGCCGGAACCTGACATGACTCCACGACAACTGAAGACATTCCTTGCGGTCATCCGCCACGGAAACCTCACGCGCGCTGCTGCCGAAGTCAATCTCGCTCAATCGAGTCTCAGCGACCAGATACAGACGCTGGAGGAGGAATTGGGAGCCGAGCTCTTTGTCCGATCCCGGCAAGGTGTCGTCCCCACGCCGGCAGGGGCAGCTTTGAAGGCCTATGCGGAAGAGATCTTGGCGCTGAATGGCGAGGCGAAGGACGCGGTCCGCTTGGCCGCCGGCAACGCCGAACAATCAGTCATATTGGGCACGCTCGAAACCATCGCCGCTGAAAGGCTGGCGCCCTGGCTCTCCCTCTTCGGCAGGCAAAACCCCGGCCTTGCTCTCAAACTCAAGGTTGGCGGCAGTGGCGATTTGCATGCGCAATTGCAGCACGGCTCGATCGACGTCGCCTTCACTTTCGATCGCGGCCATCAGGACGAGCGGTTCGCGACGCGCCATATCTGCAGCGAACCGCTGGTGTTGATCGCAGGCCGCAACGCGCAGCCATCCTCATTTGAGAGCCTGGCGGCGCTGAGTACCGCCCACTTTGTTGCGACTGAAGCCGGCTGCGTCTATCGCCATCTGTTCGATACCGCCTTTGCGGAAGCGGGCGTGACGCCGCCGCCCATTGCGACGGAAGCAGACAGTATTGCGACGATCATTCGCCTCGTTGCATCCGGCACCGGCTATGGGCTTGTCCCGCGCCTCGCGATCGGACTGTCTCCGGCGCGTACCGATATCGTCGAATTGTCGTGGCCTGGCAAACCGCCAGCCGCTTCGCTGGTGATGACGTGGCGGCGTCGGCGCGTTCAGCCGCCGGCACTCGCCCTCATCCTGCAGTCAGCAAGCGAAAATCTCTCGCCGGTTAAACCAGCCGATGTCCACCTTCGACATGCAGGATCGTGCCTGTCGTGAAGCCGTTGCCGATGAGAAAGCGGATCGCGTCGGCAATATCCTCTGGCTGCCCGACCCGGCCTGCCGGCAGGCGCTCCGCCATCGCGTCCAGTGTCGCTTGTTTGGCGTCGCCGGCGACAAAGCCCCAGATCGGCGTATCGACCCATCCGGGCGATACGGCATTGATGCGGATCGGAGCCAACTCGACGGCAAGTGCTCTCACCAGGCCTTCGAGCGCCGCGTTGACGGCTGCGACCACCGATCCACGCGCTGCCGGTCGATAGGCGGCGACCCCTGAGGTATAGGTAATGGAACCCGCCGGCGGCAGATGGGCGGCGCCATGCTTCGCCAGCAGCAGCGGCCCGTAGAACTTGCTTTCGACCACCCGCTGGGCCGCCGCAAGCTCGATTGACGGCAGGAGCTGATAGGCGCCTTCGATATCGGCCGCCGTGCTGACAATATGATCCAGCGGTTCGCCGTCCTGAAACAGGGCTGCGACCTCCTCCTCCCGGGCTATGTCGACCGCACGTGTCGCAAGTTTCGGATGGTCGCCGAGGTGGCGGCGGGCTGCCGCGAGCCTCTCCCGGCTGCGCCCCGCAATCGTCACCGACGCTCCCTCCGCGAGCAGGTGTCTGGCAAGCGCCAGTCCCATGCCGGAACTGCCGCCGACGATCAACACCTTCGCACCTTCAATCCTGATAGCAGTCATCTCGCATCTCCATTTGAATGAGAAAGCAGATGCCCTGGACCGCAGCGGAAGAAAAACGGAAGAAATCGATAGCGTCATCGGAGTTTCCGATGACGCGCGGTCAGCGATCAGTTGCGCAGCCGGTAGCCGGTCTTGAAGATCCAGCCGAGTGTGCCGAGGCAGATCGCCAGGAACACCGTGATCATCGCCAGGCTGATGATGGGATTGACGTCGGCGATCCCGTAGAAACTCCAGCGGAAGCCGCTGACGAGATAGAGTACCGGATTGAAGTGGCTGACCGCCTGCCAGAAAGGCGGCAGCATGTTGACCGAGTAAAAGCTGCCACCGAGGAAGGTCAGCGGCGGCACCACCAGCATCGGAATAAGGTTCAGCTGTTCGAAATTGCCGGCCCAGATGCCGATCATGAAGCCGAACAGGCTGAAGGTGACGGCCGTCAGCAGGAAGAACAGGATCATCATGAAGGGATGCTCGATCCTGACGTCGACAAAGAGATTGGCGGTCAGCAGGATAATGAAACCGATGATCATCCCCTTGGTCGCCGCCGCCCCGACATAACCGAGCAGGATTTCCGTCATAGCCACCGGCGCCGAGAGCACCTCGTAGATCGTGCCGGTAAATTTCGGGAAATAGATGCCGAAGGAGCCGTTGCTGATGCACTGGCCGAGCAGCGTCAGCATGATCAGGCCGGGTGTGATGAAGGCGCCGTAGGATACCCCCTCCACTTCCTGTATGCGCGAGCCGATCGCCGCGCCGAAGACGATGAAATAGAGCGATGTCGAAATCACCGGCGAGATGACGCTCTGCAGCAGGGTGCGGCGCGTGCGCGCCATCTCGAAGAAATAGATCGATTTGATTGCCTCGACATTCATTTTGCCGCTCCCACCAGCGCCACGAAGATATCTTCGAGCGAACTCTGCCGCGTCGAGAGATCCTTGAAATGGATATTGTTCTCGGCCAGCCGGGTGAGCAGAGTCGCAATGCTCTCCTGCTCATTATCGGCATCGAAATCATAGGTCAGCCGGCAGCCATCGGCTTCCAGCGTCAATCCGTTGCCGGCAAAACAGTCCGGCAGTCGGCTCAGCGGTTCGGTGAGATCGAGGATGAGCTGCTTGCGGCCAAGCTTGGCCATCAGCGCCGCCTTGTCCTCGACGAGCAGCAATTGCCCGCCATTGATGACGCCGACCCGGTCGGCGATCTCCTCGGCCTCTTCGATGTAATGCGTTGTCAGGATGATGGTGACACCGGAAGCCCGCAGCTGCTCGACGACATTCCACATATCCTTGCGCAGCGTCACGTCGACGCCGGCGGTCGGCTCGTCGAGGAAAAGAATCTCCGGCTCATGGGAGAGCGCCTTGGCGATCAGCACACGCCGCTTCATACCGCCGGAGAGCTGGCGCAGCATGTTGTCCTTCTTGTCCCAGAGCGAGAGCGCCCGCAGCACCTTCTCGATATGAGCGGGGTTGGCCTTCTTGCCATGCAGCCCACGGGAAAAGCTCACCGTATTGAACACTGTCTCGAACTGATCGGTCGTCAGTTCCTGCGGCACAAGCCCGATCATGGAACGCGTGGCGCGGAAATCCTTGACAACGTCGTGACCGGCGACCAACACCTGCCCGCCGCTCGGATTGGCAATGCCGCAGATGATCGAGATCAGGGTCGTCTTGCCGGCGCCGTTCGGTCCGAGCAGCGCCAGGATCTCGCCCTTCTCCACGTCGAGGTTGATGCCCTTCAGGGCCTCGAACCCATTGGAATAGGTCTTGGTCAGGTTCTGAACGGAAATAATGGGGGCCATGCGGAACTCTTGAGGATTCTCGAAGTATTTCGGCCCGCTATATAGTTCGTCTGTGACGGTTTGACATCCTTCGGGAACGTGAACACTGCATTCACTCAGCGCCAACACCGTCACTGACGACGACGGAGTCACTCACTGGCGACATGACCAAGATGCCGGCTTTTCGGCTATCACCGCAACGATCAAGCCTGTGAAAAGAAAGGTAACGGCCGGTTTGGAATGTCATCATCCGGTGATCTTGATGCCCGATAAGAGAGCCGAGGCAAGCACCGGCATCCGCCCCGCCGCCCATCCCTTCGCGGAGCCGTCCTTCGGCGTTCTCGTTGCGCCCTTTACCGCTGCCTCGGCTTGTAGAGAAAGTTATTGTTCAGTCACGAAGTGTTTGGAACCGGCGAGTATCCCCTGTCCAGCCGCGTTCGTCTCAGCCGGCCTCTGCGCCGGCTTCCTTTTTCTGGGTTCCGAGCAGCGGAGGCTGCCGTCACAATTCCTCGTAATTAAACCAATCAAAATCCGCGAGCTTCCCCCGTCCCGACGTATCGAAGGCAAACAGGCCGGCGAACGCGCCGGTGAAGGAGCCGTGTTCGCCGCGTCCACCCTCGTCGGAGATCATCCCGGCGTCCAGCACCGGGCCGATCGGCTGCCAGGCGCCCTTGCCTTCGGTCTGCCAGAAGAACTGCAGGTCGTTCTCGCGAATTTCCATGGCCAGCTGGACGCGGCCATCGGCGGCGATCGCCACCCCGCCTTCAGCCGGAAAGCTCAGGCGTCCGTTCGGATAGTCGCCATTGCAGGAAAGGATGGTGACGCAGCGGCCGAGTGTTTCGTGCAGCGTGACGGCGAGTGCGTGGAACTTGTGGCGGTTATAATAATGTGTGAGCCCCGCGACCTGCTGATAGGTGTCGGGCGAAAACTCGATCACCGTCTCGGCGCGGAAGCTGTGATGCTCCTGCCGGCGGGCGACCAATGCCTGCTCGAACCAGGAACCGATGCTTTCGCGCCCGATCAACCGGAGATGACCCGGACGATCCGTCAGGTTGAAGATACGCTGCGGCTCGGGCGTGCGAAGCCACTGGAAATCTGCGGGAAGTTTGCCCCCGTCGAAACTGTATTCGGTGCGCATCGGCTTTTCCACCGTCACCGCGCCGAAGAGGCCCGGCACATCGACATCAGGCACGCAAGTTCCGTTTTCCAGGTAGAGCCAGTCGTCTTCGCGCCAGACGCATTTCTGCAGACTCGTTTCGCGCCCCAGCGTGCAGCGCCGCTTCGGCGGCAGCGGCCGGCCGCAGAGATGGGTGTGATAGGCTTGACCGTCCGGCGTCTCGACGTATTGGCCATGCCCTGCCCGTTGCAGCACCGCGCCGGGATGATCCTTGGAGGTGATGAGATGCATGTTCGGATGCATCTCATAAGGCCCTTCGATGCGGCGCGAGCGCGCCATCGTGACGGCGTGGTCGTAGCCGGTGCCACCCTCGGCGGTCGTCAGATAATACCAGCCGTTCTTCTTGAAGAGATGCGGGCCTTCGACAAGTCCGAGCGGGCTGCCGGCAAAAATGTTCTTGATCGGCCCCTTCAGCGCCTTCGCAACCAGGTCCCATTCCTGCAGCAGGATGCCGTCGAAGGCCGGCGATTTCGGCGAGCCGCCAAAGCTTTCGGTGCGGTGGTTCCATTGCATGTTGACGAACCATTTGCGGCCGTCATCGTCGTGGAAGAGCGAGGGATCGAAGCCTGAGGAATTGACATAGACGGGATCGGACCATTCGGCCTCGATCGAGGGCGCGGTAACGATGTAATTATGCGCATCCTTGAAATTGCCGTCGAAGCGCTTGACGTCGGTATAGACGAGCCAGAATTGCCCGTCGGCATAAGAAAGGCACGGCGCCCAGATGCCGCAGCTGTCGGGATTGCCGCGCATGTCGAGCTGCGAGGCGCGCTCCAGGGGCCGGCGCACCAGCGTCCAGTTCACCAGATCGAGCGAATGATGGATCTGCACGCCGGGATACCATTCGAAGGTGGAAGTGGCGATATAATAATCCGCGCCGACGCGGCAGATCGACGGATCGGGGTTGAACCCCGGCAGGATGGGATTGCGGATCATGGGCGGCTCCTTCAGAAGGAAATTGCGGTACGTACGTCAGACGAGGGCGGAAAAAACCTCTCGTCCCTCATCTCTTCCTCGGGCTTGACCCGACCGATGTCACAGAGATCCAGCCAGCCCAAGTCCTTGGGCTGAAAGAACTCTTCTCGCCGTGCAGACGCGCGGCGGCTGGATTCCTGTGACATGCCTCGGGCAAGGCGTGAGGCCACAGGCATGAGGGAGTCTGGGACGACATGCTGCCACAAACTCCCACTGTCCTTGCTACTCCAGTTCTGCGGACTTGGCCCACAGGTTGATATCCGCTTCCTTTGCGTAGACATCGATCTGCGTCAGCTCCTCGGCCGTGAATTCGAGATTATCCAGCGCCTTGACGCAATCGACGATCTGCGAGGAACGGCTGGCGCCGATCAGCGCCGAAGTCACGCGTCCGCCGCGTAGCACCCATGCGATCGCCATCTGCGCCAGCGTCTGGCCGCGGCGCTCGGCGATCTCGTTGAGCTTCCGGATATTGTCGATGATCGAAGGGCGGATGAAGTCGCGCTTCAGGAAATGGTTCTGGGCTGCGCGGCTGTCATCAGGAATGCCGCCGAGATACTTCTTGGTCAGCATACCCTGGGCAAGCGGCGAGAAAACGATCGAACCCATGCCGACCTCGTCGAGCGCATCGAGCAGCCTGTCGTCCTCGACCCAGCGGTTGAGCATCGAATAGCTCGGCTGATGGATCAGGCACGGCGTGCCGAGATCCTTGAGAATCGCGGCCGCTTCGCGGGTGCGCTGCGAATTGTAGGAGGAGATGCCGACATACAGCGCCCGGCCGGAGCGGACGATATGGTCGAGCGCACCGCAGGTCTCTTCCAGCGGCGTGTCCGGGTCGAAGCGATGCGAATAGAAGATGTCGACATAATCGAGGCCCATGCGCTTCAGGCTCTGGTCGCAGGAGGCGATCATATATTTGCGGCTGCCCCACTCGCCGTAAGGTCCCGGCCACATGTCGTAGCCGGCCTTCGAGGAGATGATCAGCTCGTCGCGAAGCCCGGAAAATTCGGTGCGCAGGATCTCGCCGAAAGCGGTCTCGGCGCTGCCGGGGGGCGGGCCGTAATTGTTGGCGAGGTCGAAATGGGTGATGCCGAGATCGAAGGCGGTGCGGCACATGTCGATCTTCCGGTCATGCGGCGTGTCGCCGCCGAAATTGTGCCAGAGGCCGAGAGAAACGGCCGGCAGCTTCAGGCCGGAACGCCCGACGCGGTTATACTTCATCTTCGAATAGCGGTCTGCGGCCGGCTGCCAGCTCATATGAAGGTCTCCTGAACCTGTCTAAAATTGCTTCCCTTTCGTATCCGTCCTGAGCGGCGGCCGAAAGCTAAAAACGTCTACCCCCAAACGTCGTCATCCTCGGGCCTGTCCCGAGGATCTACTGACAGGACGGCAGATCCTCGGGGCAAGGCGTGGGAGCCGCGCGCCGATATGGCAAGCGCATGGCGCGGATACTCTATCGCTTCAACAACGCCTGCGCCTCTTCGATCCCGAGCGCGGCCGGCTGGGTGCAGGTCGTGGTGAGGTCGATGAAACGCCCCTCCTCGCCCGATTTTAGGATCGAGGTCATGACGTCAACGCCATGCAGCGTGCGGTCGAGCGAGCACCGCGCATCGCGGCCTTCGATCAGCGCCATCGCCATGTCGGCCAGGCCGGCCGTGCGGTAGTTGGCACGCGAGCCGCTCGGGTTTTCCTGGTTGATCTTGCCGAAGGGATGCTCCCAGGCCTCGAGCGGCTTGATGTCCTTGTCGCGGCCGCTTGCCTCGACCGTGCCGCCGAAGAAGTTCGGGTCCGGCACGTAGAGCGAACCGTCGGTGCCGTAGAGCTCCATGTTGGCATGGCGATGCGACCAGACATCCCAGCTTGCCGAAAGCGTCACCGTGGCGCCGTTGACGAATTCGAGCAGCGCCTGGATCGTCGTCGGCGTCTTGACCGGGATGATCTCGCCGTGGCGCGGCTGGCTGGTGATCGTGCGGGTCGGCGATGCCATCGAGGTCATGGCACCGACGCGTTTGACCGGACCGATCAGATTGATCAGGTTGGCGATGTAGTAAGGGCCGAGATCGAGGATCGGGCCCCCGCCCGGCAGGAAGAAGAAATCCGGGTTCGGGTGCCACATCTCCATGCCGGGGCTCATCACATAGCAGGCCCCCGAGGTCACCCGGCCGATGCCGCCATCGTCGATGAACTTGCGGGCAAGCTGATGGGCACCGCCGAGGAAAGTGTCCGGCGCGCAGCCGACGGCGAGATTCTTCGCCTTGGCGATGCGGCGAAGCTCCTCACCCTGCTCCAGCGAAAGCACCAGCGGTTTTTCCGAATAGACATGTTTTCCGGCTTCGAGGATCGCCTTCGACACCGGAAAATGCGCATCCGGGATCGTCAGGTTGACGACGACGTCGATCTCGTCATTGGCGAGAAGTGCGTCGATCGTCTGTGCCTTCACGCCATATTCCTTGGCGCGGGCCTCTGCGGCCTGCACGTTGATATCGGCGCAGGCCAGCACCTTCAGCCCCTTGAAGAGCGGTGCGAGCGAGAAATAGGTAGTGGAGATGTTGCCGCATCCGATGATGCCGACGCCAAGTTCCCTGGTCATGATGTGCCTCAATAAGTCTGGAAGGATGCGATCGAGCGGCTGATGTTGCGGTCGATGTCATTAGGATTGTCATGTTCGACGACGAAATGCTTGGCCTTGGTGCCGCGAAGCGCTGCAATCAGCTTGGCCCACTCGACCTTGCCATGGCCGACGTCGGCCCAGCCGTCCTCGTCCTTCGCTTCGCCTACCGGCGCAATGTCCTTGACGTGAACTGCGGTAATGCGCGATCCGAGCTTCTCGATCCAGGCGAAGGGATCGGCGTCGCCGCGGATGACCCAGGCGATATCGGCTTCCCAGGAAATGTCAGGCGCGCCTTCGAAGATGCGCTGGATCGGCAGCGAGCCGTCGGCGAGCTTGGCGAACTCGAAGTCATGGTTGTGCCAGCCGAATTCGTAACCGGCGTCCTTGTAAGGCTTGCTCATTTCCTGCAGGCGCTTGCCGAATGCAGTCCAGCCGGCGGCGTCGGAGGGGCGCTGGTCGGCCGCCAAATGCGGCGCATAGATCGAATCCATGCCGAGAATCTTTGCAATATTGAGCGATTTCTGAACTTCCTTCTCCAGGAAATCGGGGCTGAAATGGCCGCTCGCCATGACCAGGCCGTTCTTGTCGAGCTCGGCGCGAAGGCTCTTCAGGCCGCCATCATCGAGATCGGCATAGATGCCGCCGAAGCCTTCGACTTCCGCATAGCCCGCCTTGCCGAGCTTTTCGAAGATCGCCGTATAGGGCTGGAAATTGCGCGCGCTGTAGAGCTGGTAGCTAAGTTTCGTCATCATGGTCTCCTTGGGCCTCGTGCCCACGCTTGGGAAGGATCAATCCGCCGATTGGCAGGAATGCAGGTCGTAGAACCGGAAGTCCGGCAGCTTGCCGTGCTCGAGCGGCTGTGCCGGCGTGAAGGTGATGCGGCGGCTCTCGCCAGCCGCAAGATCGAAGGCATTGTCGGAATATTTGCCGTCCGTCTCGCTCTCGATCATCACGAAGAGCGCAAGTCCCTTGGCGGTGATGTTGATGTCGATCGCGCCGCTGGCCTCGACATATTCATGCGTAACCGTCACCCCCGCGGGCTCGAGCTCCAGCGCTTTGTAGGTGCCGTTGACATAATGCCCCTCGCCGCCCATGCCGTTCGAGGCAGTGAAACGCCAGGCAAGCAGCGTTCCCTCGCTGATCTCGGCGACCTCGATGGTCGCAGCCGTCACCGCCGCATCCGGCGAGCAGACCGCCTGCACGTCTTTCAGGTGCTTCCGCTCGCCCGTCATCGTCAGCAACGAGATCGAAAGATCGACGCTGACATCGGCAAGCGTGTCATTGACCAACGAGAAGCGGATCGCCTTGCCATCCTCGGAAGGAATGGCGGCGACCGCCACCGGCTGGAAGAAGCGCTTGACGAGATAATGCATCGCCTTCCAGCGCCCGCCATAATCAAGGCTGGACCAGGAGGCGACCGGCCAGGTGTCGTTGAGCTGCCAGTAGATCGTGCCCATGCAATGGGGTTTGAGCGAACGCCAATATTCCACCGCCGTCTTGATGGCCAATCCCTGCTGGATCTGGGAGAGATAGACGAAGTTCGGGAAATCTTTGGGGAAGCGGAAATAGCGGAACATCGTGCCGGCGATGCGCTCGTTGCCGCCGGCATTCTTCTGGTGCAGCTCCATCACGGGAGAAGCGATATTCATATCCTTCTCATCGGCATAGGTCTTGATGACAGGCAGCGAAGTATAGGACTGGAAGCCGAATTCCGAGCAGAAGCGCGGCCGCACCGAACGGTAATTGTCGAACGACTTGTTCTCGTGCCAGACCGACCAGTAATGCATGTCGCCGGACCCATCGGCGTGCCAGGCATCGCCGAAATCGAGATAGCCGGAGGCCGGGCTCGACGGCCACCAGAGCGCGCCGGGCAGCGCCTTATTCACCGCCTGCTCGATCGTCCGGTTGAGCCGGTCGTATGAAACGAGATAGCGGTCGCGATCCTTTCTGGATTCCTCGAACCAGGTCAGCGCGCCGACCAGTTCGTTGTCGCCGCACCAGAGCGCAATCGATGGGTGCGAGGACAGCCGGCGCACCTGGTAATCCACCTCGATCGCCACATTCTCGAGGAAGTCTTCGGTAGAGGGATAGAGGTTGCAAGCGAACATGAAGTCCTGCCAGACCATCAGGCCCAGCCGGTCGCAGAGATCGTAGAAATGATCTTGCTCGTAGAAGCCGCCGCCCCAGACCCGGATCATGTTCATGTTGGCGGCTTTCGCCGATTGCAGCAGGTCTTCCGTCTTCTCCGGCGAGGAGAGCGAATAGAGTGCATCGGCGGGAATCCAGTTGGCGCCGCGGCAGAAGATCTCGCGGCCATTGACCTTGAAGGCAAAACGGGCGCCTGAAGCATCCGGAGTGGTGATCAGCTCGATGGTGCGAAGGCCGATCTGCTTCACCACCTCATCCGTCGGCAATTCGACGGACAGCCTGTAGAGCGCCTGTTCGCCGCTGCCGGAAGGCCACCAAAGGCGCGGATTATCGATATGGAAGAGATGATTGACGTGGGTCTCGCCATGGACGCCGACATCGAGGCACACCCGCTCGCCATCGAGATCGAAATAGACCTGGGCAATGCTTGGCCCCCTGGAATACAGCGTTGCCGTGACCGTCAGATCGACCGAACCGTCGAGATTATGCGTCTGGCGGGTGACAACATGTTCAATGCGTGCGCTCTCAAGCTTTTTGAGCGCGATCGTGCCGTAAAGGCCGAGCGGCGCAATGGCGATATTCCAGTCCCAGCCGAAATGGCATTGCGGCTTGCGCAGCATGTTGCCGTCCGGGATCGGCGAATTGCCGGTGCTGTAAGGAATATAGAAGGGCTGCTGCTTCTGCCGCTCGGCGCCGACGGCGGGGTTGGAGGCAAACACGATGCGGATGACGTTGTCGCCGGATCTCAGCATGCTCGACACGTCGGGCCGATAGCGGCGGAAGCTGTTGTCGGCTTCGAGCGCCAGGAAGCCGTTGACATAAACGGAGGCGACTGTGTCGAGATAGTCGATATCGAGATACCAGTCGCCCTCGGCCTCCTGCAGCGTAAAGCTTCGCTCGACCGCCCATTCGCGCTCGGCGACCCACTGCACTTTCTCCTCGTTGCGGCCGAAATAAGGATCGGGAATTAGACTGGCCCGGTGGAGCGCGGTGTGCACGTCGCCTGGCAGCGTGATAACGCTGCGGATCTCGCCATCGACGGAGGTCAGCTGCCACGAACCGGAAAGGTCGATGCTGGAGGGGAGCGGTAGTTGCGTCACGATTTCATTTCCGATTTTGAAAAGGATTGTGGTCTTGAAGGAAGGCCAAATGTCACTGTTCGGTGGCCCTCACCTAGTCGTTCGTCAGAGACGTGTCGTTTTTGTCCTCATCTGCCCACTCCGCTCTCCGTCATCCTCGGGCTTGACCCGAGGATCTACACCACATCCACCTGTCGCAACGGGCATGGATCCTCGGGTCAATCCCGAGGATGACGGAGGGCGGGGTTGGCCTTTTCGTCAAACTCGCGCCAGCTAGTGGCCTCCAACCGCAGAACCCTCTAAAGCCGCAACTCGCTCTCGGCATCGAACACCGAGGCGACCGTCATGTCGAAGCTGAGCTTCACCTTGGCGCCGACATTGAAGCGGCGGGCGCCGTTGACGCGGACCGACATCGTGTGACCGGCATGTTTCAGCCACAGGAGATTGTCCGCCCCCATCGGCTCCTCGATATCGACGGTCGCGTCATGTTCTTCGCCGCCGGCGTTCTCATTGACCTTGATGTGTTCGGGGCGAACGCCGAGCACCACCTTGCGGCCGGGCTGCAGCGCTTCGTTGGCATCGTAACCGGCCAGCGAGAAGTTAACGCCGTTGGCGGTAAATGCGATGCCGTCGCCTGATTTGACCAGCTCGCCGCGCAGGAAATTCATCGACGGCGAGCCAATGAAGCCGGCGACGAAAAGGTTGCGCGGCCGGTTGTAGATCGTCGTCGGATCGTCGAGCTGCTGGATGATGCCACTCTTCATGATGGCGATACGGTCGGCGAGCGTCAGCGCTTCGATCTGGTCGTGGGTGACGTAGATCATCGTATTCTGCAGCGACTGGTGCAGGCGCTTGATTTCGACGCGCAGCTCCGAGCGCAGCTTGGCGTCGAGGTTGGACAGCGGCTCGTCGAACAGGAAGACGTCGACATCGCGCACCAGCGCCCGGCCAATGGCCACGCGCTGGCGCTGGCCGCCGGAAAGCTCGGCCGGTTTGCGCTTCAAGAGCGGCTGGATCTGCAGGATCTCGGCGGCGCGCGCCACGCGCTTGTCGATCTCGGCCTGCGGCACCTTGGCAACGCGAAGACCGAAGGAGAGGTTCTTTTCGACCGTCATCTGCGGATAGAGCGCATAGGACTGGAAGACCATCCCGATGCCGCGGTCCTTCGGCTCCTCCCAGGTGACGTTCTTGCCCTTGATGAAGATCTGGCCTTCCGAAGCATCGAGCAAGCCGGCGATGCAGTTCAGCAAGGTCGACTTGCCGCAGCCGGATGAGCCGAGCAGCACCAGGAATTCGCCGTCGTTGATGTCGAGGTTCAGATCCTTCAGCACGCTGACCGATCCGAAGTTCAGCGACAGATCCCTGATCGAGACGCTCGAATTGGAGACAGTAGAATTCATGTTCATGTGATCACCCCTTCACTGCGCCGGCGGCGATGCCGCGAACGAAAAGCCGCCCGGAGACGAAATAGACGATCAGCGGCACCAGGCCGGTCAGGATCGTCGCCGCCATGTTGACGTTGTATTCCTTCACTCCCTGGACGGAATTGACGATGTTGTTGAGCTGCACGGTCATCGGATAGGTATCCGGCCGAGTGAAGACGACGCCGAACAGGAAGTCGTTCCAGATGCCGGTCACCTGCAGGATCATCGCGACAACGAAGATCGGCAGCGACATCGGCAGCATGATCTTCAGAAAGATCTGCCAAAAACCCGCCCCATCGACACGCGCCGCCTTGAACAGCTCTTCCGGCAGCGACACGAAATAATTGCGGAAGAGCAGCGTCAGGATCGGCATGCCGAAGATCGAGTGCACGATGACGAGACCGGTCAGCGTGCCGTAGATGCCGATTTCGCGCAGGATGATGACGATCGGATAGATCATCACCTGATAGGGGATGAACGCCCCGATGATGAGGATCGAGAAGAAAAGCTCCGATCCCTTGAAGCGCCAGTTTGCCAGCGCATAGCCGTTCACCGAGGCGATGGCGATCGAGATGATGACCGATGGCACGGTGATGCGCACCGAATTCCAGAAGCCGCGCGACAGTCCATCGCAGTTCAAGCCCGTGCAGGCCTCCGCCCAGGCTTTCACCCAGGGCTCGAAGGTTACTTCCATCGGCGGCGAGAAGATGTTTCCGAGGCGGATTTCCGGCATACCCTTCAACGACGTCACCACCATCACATAGAGCGGCAGCAGATAGTAGAGCGCCGCGATGGTCAGCGTGCCGTAGAGCATGATGTTGCGCGGCGACAATGCCGGGCGCGGCTTTGGGCCAGTCGGTCCGTCGCCGAGTCTCCCTGAGACGGCATCGATGCCGGCCGCCGTGGTGTTGAGAGTTCCGATATTAGCCACGCTTGCGCCCTCCTCCGAATTCCAGATAGGCCCACGGAACGATGATGATCGCTACCGTGAGCAGCATCATCGTCGAGGCGGCAAAGCCCTGGCCCAGGTTCTGCGCCTGGAACATGTAGTCATAGACGTATTTTGCCGGCACTTCCGAGGAGATGCCGGGACCGCCAGACGTCTGCGCCACGACGAGGTCGTAGACTTTGACGATGCCGGAGGCGATGATGACGATCGTCGTGATGAACACAGGCCGCATCATCGGAATGACGATCAGCAGATAGGTCTTCCACATCGGGATGCCGTCGACGCGCGCGGCCTTCCAGATATCCTCGTCGATGCCGCGCAGGCCAGCAAGCATCAGGCACATGACGAGCCCCGTTCCCTGCCAGAGTGCGGCGATCAGAATGCCGTAGATGACGATTTCGGGCGTATAGAGCGGATTGAAGGTGAAGCTCGTCCAGCCGAGCGAGCGCACCACCGACTGGACGCCGAAATCCGGATTGAGGACCCATTGCCAGACGAGACCCGTCACGATGAAGGACAGCGCGAACGGATAGAGAAAAATGGTGCGGAAGGTGTTTTCAAAACGGATCTTCTGATCCATCAGCGCGGCGAGCACGAAACCGATGACCAGGCTGAAGATCAGCGAGAGGATGCCGTAGAGAGCCAGATTTTCGATCGCAGTCACCCAGCGGGGTGCCGCCCAGAGGCGCTCATATTGATCGATGCCGACGAAGCTCAACCGCGGGAGGAGCTTGGAATTGGTGAAGGAATAAAAGACCGTCCAGAATGTACCGCCGACAAAGATCACCAACGCCGTCAGGATCATCGGGATAGACGCAATCTTGGCATTCAGATTGCGCAGTAACTTGATTGGCCGGCCGGCTTGCGCTTGACCCGTCATGAACGCTTCTCCTCAAATCGCAACTGCGGCCCGCGACAGCAAGGCATGGCACCATCTGCCATCCCTGCCCCCGTTTTACCGGGAGCGGCCGGAGAAATGCCGCCCAGCCGAACGTCCGTCCGGGAAGGATCCGGCCCTTGCGGAGCCGGATCCGAAGGCAGCGAATCTATCGATCAGTCAGCCGAAGCAATGATCTCGGCGAAACGCTTCTGGGCGTCTTCCGGCGTCATCGACGGGTTGGCGAAGAATTCGGAGAAGAGGTCTTCCTTCTGTTTCTGGCTGTCGGCCGAAAGCAGCTGGTCGGTCCCCTGGATCACGTTGCCCTTCGACAGGATATCGAGACCCTTCTTCATGCAGTCGTTGGCAGCGGCGAGATCGACGTCGCCGCGAACCGGCAGCGAGCCCTTCTTCAGATTGAAGGCCACCTGAGTCTTCGGATCGAGCAAGGTCTTGGCGAGCACGGCCTGCGCCTTGGATTTTTCCTCATCTTTCAGAAGCGGGAAGTAGAAGGCATCGCCACCGGTCGAGATGATCTCGTTCACGCCGAGGCCCGGCAGGCAGGTATAGTCGGTGCCGGCCTTTTGACCGGCGAGCGCGAATTCGCCCTGCGCCCAGTCACCCATGATCTGACCGCCGGCCTTGCCCGTGATGACGAGGTTGGTGGCCTGGTTCCAATCCTGGACATTGGTGCCCTTGGACATACGGCGCGCATCGTCGGCGGCCTTGAAGACCTTAGCGATTTCAGGGCCGGCGGCAGCTTCCGCATCCTTGTCCTTGAAGACCTTGTTGAAGGTGTCCTTGCCGGCAATCGCCACCATCAGCACGTCGAAGGCGCCTGCAGCCTGCCACGGCTGACCGCCGACGGCGAGCGGAAGGATGCCGGCCTTTTCCAGAGCCGGAGCGGCGGCAACGAATTCGTCCCAGTTCTTCGGAACCTCGACGCCGGCCTTCTTGAAGGCGGCGTTCGAAAGCCACAACCACTGCCAGGAGTGGATGTTGACGGGAGCGCAATAGATTTTGCCGTCGATGGTGCAGGAATCGAGCAGGCTCGACGGACGAATGATGTCCTTCCACTTCTCGGCGGTGGCGACATCGGTCAGGTCGCGCATCAGCCCGGCCTGGACGAGTTCCTCAGCCTGACGGCCGTGGTTGAACTGGGTGGCGCCCATCGGGTCGCCGCCGGTGATGCGGCTGATCATGATCGGACGGGCGGTACCGCCGGAACCGGCGATCGCGCCGTCGACCCAGTGGTTGCCGGTGGCGTCGAAAGCCTTTGCCAGCTCGGCGACGGCGGCAGATTCGCCGCCTGAGGTCCACCAATGCGTGACTTCGAGATCGGTGGCACTGGCGGCGCCGAGCGGAAGCGCGACTGAGGCGG
Organism: Rhizobium croatiense; assembly: GCF_019793465.1. Lineage (GTDB taxonomy): Bacteria > Pseudomonadota > Alphaproteobacteria > Rhizobiales > Rhizobiaceae > Rhizobium > Rhizobium croatiense. The sequence continues at coordinate 141,925 of NZ_JAILYJ010000008.1, forward strand.
CAAGCACGGCCGCCATCATACGGATTTTCATGAGTTCTCCTCCCTCACTGAAACGTTGCCGGAAAAACTTAGATCAATCGATTTCACCACGCAACTGCCCGCCTTCAATTTTTTCGACGAAGGCCGGAATTGCTATTTCTAGCTGTTCTCGGCTGCATTGTTACCCGCCTCATATCGCGATTTTATAAAGCGATATCGCACATGCACAATCAATGTATCAGCTTGCAATAACACGATTATTTAAAGAAAACCGATCTACGGCTCGCTTTACTTTTTTCGCTACCGCGGAAAAACGGCGCACAGATAACGAATTCAACCTGCGGGAATATTGCCGCAATGCACACAAGAAAAAGCTCTCGACATTTCTACTGTATCGTTACAGATTGCATCCCTTAGGGAGGCGCGATTTTGGCAGGCGGCGGGCTTACGGCGCTTGAAAAAGCCTCTATAAGCGACACCAATTCGCGCGAGGCAGGCCTACAGGGATGGAAAACAAGGGAAATTTCGGGCAAGCAGCATCGGTGCCGGCGGCGCGCGAGCGCCCGACATTGAAGACGATCGCCTTCATGACCGGCCTTGGCGTGACGACGGTGTCGCGCGCGCTGAAAGACGCGCCTGACATCGGGGCCGAAACCAAGGAGCGAGTGCGCATGGTCGCCCGCCAGCTCGGCTACCAGCCGAACAGGGCGGGCGTGCGCCTGCGCACCGGCAAGACCAACGTCATTGCCCTCGTCCTCAGCATCGACGAGGAGATCATGGGCTTCTCGAGCCAGATGGTCTTCGGCATCTCCGAAGTGCTGTCCGGCACGCCCTATCATATCGTCGTCACGCCGCACTCCCACAGCAAGGACCCGATGCTGCCGGTGCGCTATATCCTCGAGACCGGCTCGGCCGACGGGGTCATCATCTCGCGCATCGAGCCGGACGATCCGCGCGTGCGGTTGCTGACCGAGCGCGGCATGCCCTTCGCCACGCATGGGCGCACCGACGCCGGCCTGACGCACCCCTTCCACGATTTCGACAACGAAGCCTTCGCCCATCAGGCGGTGGAGCGGCTGGTCAAGCGTGGTCGCCGGCGCATTGCCCTGCTGCAGCCGCCGAGCAAGCTCACCTATTACGCCCATATTCGGATCGGCTTTCAGACCGGCCTTCACGATTATGTCGCCGAGGAGGTGCCGCTCCGGGTCAACACCGACGCGCCGCTTGCCGATATCCGCGACGTTGTCGAGGTGATGATGCGCTCGGCGAACGCCCCTGACGGCATCGTCTGTTCGGCCGGCAGCGCGGCGATCGCCGTCAATGCCGGCATCGAGGCCGCCGGCAAGGCGCTGGGGCGTGATCTCGACATGGTGTCCAAGCAGTCGGTGCCGATCCTGAACTGGATCCGTCCCGAGATCATCACCGCCCAGGAGGACGTGCGCCAAGCCGGCCGCGAAATGGCCAAAGCCGTCATCGCCCGCATCGACGGCGTCGAGCCGGAACTGCTGCAAAGCATCAGCCAGCCGATCTGGCCAGAGAACGGCCGATAGGGCGGGAGAATGAACCCTGCCCAGGATTCGCAAGCCGGCAGCGGCTCGAAAAAGCCAAGATTGCCCGTCATCTCACAGCGAGTCACGGGGATATCGACAGAATGCAGCAGAGCGGCGTGCCCTATTTCAGCCAATGGGAAACACCCGGCATGACGCTGCCGGTACTTGCCGAGGGCTCGCAAGCCCTGCTCAGCGATCCGCTCTGGCGTCATTCGGGAGCCGGCACCATTGAGGAATATGCGCGCTGGGCCGTCAATGTCTGCGGCATGGCCTGTCTGAAGATGATCCTTGCCGCCCGTGGCGAAATCCGTCCGACCATCGAACTTGCCCGTGCCTGCACCGCCTACGGCGGTTATGTCGTCAACGAGATCGACGCCTCGATCAAGGGGCTGATCTACGCGCCCTTTGTGCGCTTCGCAACCGAGCGTTTCGGGCTCGACGCCGAGACGATCACCGGCATCGAAACCTCGGCCATTCCTGATCTTCTGTCGAAGCGCCGGTTCTTCATTGCCTCGGTGCATTCGGCCATTCGCTGGCCGGAGCACAAACCGCCATCGAAGGGCGGCCATCTGGTGCTGGTGACAGCAGCCTCGCAGGAAACGGTCCGCTTCCACAATCCATCCGGCCACGACGAGGCCAGCCAGGCCGATGTAACGCTGCCGCTTGCCGTCTTCGACCGCTTCTTCGCCAATCGCGGCATATCGGTCGACGCCTGACCCTTTCAAAACCTGATCCTTCCGGAGGCTTGCATGAACCCTTCCCCCAACAGGCTGCGCATCGCCGTGCTTTTCGGCGGCCGCTCGGCCGAGCACGAGGTGTCCGTGCTCTCGGCAACCAACGTCATGGGTGCGCTCAAGCCCGAAAAGTATGACGCCTTTCCTATTTTCATCACCCGCGAGGGCCAGTGGCTCACGAGCAGCTTCGTGGACGGCGCCTTGGCGACACCTTCATCGGGCACGGAAATCTGCCTCGTGCCGGGCGGCTGCGGCCGGGTGATGGCAATCCCCGCCAATGGCGCACCGCATGAGTTGGCGGCGATCGACATGCTGTTTCCCGTGCTGCACGGCCTCCATGGCGAAGACGGATCGGTACAGGGTGTGGCGCAAGTGGCGCGTGTGCCGCTTGCAGGCTGCGGCATCCTCGGTTCGGCCGCAGCGCTCGATAAAGAGATCGCCAAGCGGCTGCTCAGGGCGGCCGGCCTGCCGGTCGCCCGCGCCGTAACGATCCATGAAGGGACGGCCCCGTCGCTCGCAGCGCTCGAGGGCGAACTCGGCCTGCCGCTGTTCATCAAGCCGGCGCGCCAGGGATCGTCGGTCGGCGTCGTCAAGGTTCATGCCAGCCAGGAATTCGCAGGCGCTCTTGCCAAAGCCTTCCGCCACGATCGCACCCTGCTCGCCGAGGAATTTATTGCCGGCCGCGAGATCGAATTCAGCGTGCTGGAGGATGCGGCTGGAAAGCTTTTCGTTTCACGCCCCGGCGAGATCGTCCCGGCGGAAAGCCACGGCTTCTACAGTTACGACGCGAAATATATCGACGAGACGGGCGCGGCGCTGAAGGTGCCGGCCGAGCTGCCGCCCGAGGTCGAGTCCGCCATGCGCGACGCAGCGGCAGAAGCCTTCCGGGCCGTCGGCTGCGACGGGATGGCGCGCGTCGATTTCTTCCTGACCCCGGACATGCGCTTCGTCATCAATGAGCTCAACACCATCCCCGGCTTCACCGATATCAGCATGTATTCCAAGGCGATGGCGGCAAGCGGCGTCAGCTATGCCGAAGTCATCGACCGGCTGGTGGAGCATGGCATGGCGCGCGCCGGCCGGACTGCCTGAGGCAATGTCGGATAGCGGATGGCGGCGAGGTAAACCTCACCGTCTGCGAAAGACACACCACTGAAAGGACTGCCGGCCGCCGCCCGGTGTCGTGTGCTCCTCGCGCCAGTCGCGTTCGAGCGTGAAGGCGGAGGAAAATTCGGTCGCAAGCGCTGCCGCGTCGTAACGCTGGACCGGCAGGCCGCTGCACCTTTCCGGCCCGTCTGGCGCGAAAGTCGCGATGATCATGATGCTTCCCGGCGCCGTACCGGTTTCGAGGGCATGGCGATAGGCCAGCCGCTGCCCGGGATCGGTCAGGAAGTGAAAAACGGCCCGGTCGTGCCATACATCGTACCGGCGGTCAGGTTTCCAGGCGGTGACGTCGGCAACCAACCAAGTGATTCGAACCGCTTCGTCCCCGAGCCGCGCCTTGGCGACGTCGAGCGCCGGCGCGGCGATATCGAGCACGGTGAGATCGGACCAGCCGCGCTCGACGAGACAGTCGACAAGGCTCGATGCCCCGCCCCCCACATCGATCAGCGAAGCCGAGGCCGGCAGTTGCAGCTCATCGAGCACATGTAACGAAGGCCCGGGCGTCGGCTGATACCAGCTGACGCTGTCGGCCGCTTTCGTGCGATAGACCTCGTCCCAATGTTCCCGTTTCGCGTCTGTCATCCGGCACCCCATCTCTTGCAGAGCCCGATCCTGACCTATCAAGATGTAAGGATTGAGACGTCCGTCAACTGGCTTACGCCTGCGAACCTGATCTCACGAAGCCGAGTGACGATAGACAGGATCGGTTCGGGCCGCCGTGGGGTCGAGACATGCCCCCAGCCGTTCGGCAACGGCAACGGATGCGGCATTGCCGGGAGCGATATAGCTGACCAGCGACGGCAGCTTGAGTGTCGAAAAGGCCCAGTCCCGCAGCGCCAGGGCCGCCTCGGTCGCATAACCCCGGCCCTCATGGCCCTCATAGACACCCCAGTTCCTTCTCAGGAAAGAGCGGCCCATGATTGATCCCCACCTGGCCGACGCACTCGCCGCTCTCAGCAAGGTCGATCATCAAAGCCCCATGCCCGAAAAGCTGCCAGAGCGCCACGTCGTGGCAGAACATCCCCCAGGCGGCCCTGAGATCGAACGGACCGCCCATTCCGGCGGACCGCGGCGAAGCCATCAGCCGCGTATAGGCTTCGAAATCGTCGATCTCGGGCTTCCGAAGAATCAGCCGCTCGGTTCGGAGAGTAATCGCGCCGGTTCCGGACATGTCATCGCCTTTCTGCTGAACATCTAGCTTTCGAACGCCGGAGCGAACCGAAGCATACCGCTCGGCGCCGGCCCCTGGAGGGCAATGTGCTGGACGAGCCGCGTATCGAGATCGTGATAGCTGAGTCTCCCGTCGCTGCTGAAGCCCGCTCCGCGATAGACGTCGGGAGTGCCGATCAGCGCGCATCCGCTCGCGCCCATCTCCTCTAGCAATTCCAGCCCCCTGGCGATCAGCGCCTTGCCGATGCCCTGCCGCTGCCTGTCCGGCTTGACCGATATCGGACCCAGCCCGAACCAACCCGCATGGACGCCGTCGATCGTTACCGCGAAAACGCCACATGCCCGAGAATCTCGCCGTCCTCTTCGGCAACCAGCGACACCGTCAGATCGCCGCTGGCGCGAAGCCTCCGGATGATCGCCGCTTCCGTGCCGGCGCTGTAAGCCATCGGCTCAAAAGCAATCGATGTCAGATCATGGATCGCGTCGATATCATCGGGCGTCTCGATTCGGATGAGCATCTTTGTCAATTCCCAGGCGTGTTGTCTCGCGCAAGCAAGTGTCTTATCCCATTGAAACGAAATGTCGTAGATCCGAGAGAATCCTGCGGGAATCCTCTACCCTCTTCCGCCGGAGATTTTCCGAGGATATAGACTGAGGCCCGTGGGCACCGTCCTGCTGATCGAAACATCGGAGCGTCACATCTCTGCCGGCACCGTCCGGAGGCTGTGTGCGTCTTCGCAATCAGAGGTTCTGCGATGAATGATATCGCCGATCACGGTGTTCGTTTCGGACGAATTGCCGCCATGCTGCCAGTCAAGGACATGACCAAGGCCTACGATTTTTACGCCAATGTCCTCGGCTTTAAGAAAATATTCGAGAACGGAAATCCTGTCGGCTTCATGATCCTGAAGCGCGATCGGGGCGAGCTGCATCTCACCCTACAGCCGAACCACAAGGCTGCGGACTTCAATGTCGCTCACCTGATGGTCGTCGATGTCGACGCGCTGCATGCGCTTTGCCGGCAATATGGGCTGAGAATCATCAAAAGCCTTCAGGACAAGGACTACGGATTGCGGGCTTTTGTGTTCGAAGATCCCGACGGCAACCGCATCGACGTCGGTCAACCGATCTAGCCGGGTCGATGGGCACTGGATGGGGAATGCGGATACAGTCCCCATCCAGTGACGCTGGAAAACACCGGAATCTGCGGCGAACGCCGGATCAAGACTGGTGCCGGGCCGGCTGTGGGCTGTGAAAAAGCCCGACGCAACGGCCGGGCTCTTCCTCGATCTCTTCTCGGCAAACCTCAGAAGGTCGCCGCACCGCTGCCCCAGGGGCCGTGGTGGAAATCCTTCCCGTCCAGGCGGTCGAAGCCATGGGCGCCGAAGAAATCGCGCTGGGCCTGGATGAGGTTGGCTGTTCCCCTGCCCTGGCGGTAGGCGTCGAAATAGGTGAGTGCCGAGGTCAGCGCCGGCACCGGCAGGCCGGCCGAGATGGCGGCAGCGACAACACGGCGCAGCGCCGGGATCGATTCCTTGACCATCTCGGAGAAGGCAGGCGTGACGATGAGGTTCGCAGCGTCCGGCGCCTTGGTGAAGGCCGAGGTGATCTCGTCGAGGAACTGCGAACGGATGATGCAGCCGGCGCGCCAGATCCGGGCAATGGTCGGCATCGGCAGCGACCAGTTGAACTCGCGCGAGGCTTCCGCCATCACCGCGAAGCCCTGGGCATAGGCGCCGATCTTGGCGGCAAAGAGCGCCAGTTCCAGATCCTTGTTCAGCTCGGGACCGTAAGCGATCGGGAAGGAGACGGCCTGCGTGCCGAAGATCTTTTCCGCCGCTTCGCGCTGCGACTTCATCGAGGAGAGGCTGCGGGCGGCGACAGCGGCTTCGATCGCCGTTGCCGGAATGCCCATGTTCTGCGCTTCGATCGCCGACCATTTGCCCGTACCCTTCTGGCCGGCCTTGTCGAGGATCATATTGACCATCGGGCCGCCGGAAACCGGATCGGTCGCCGCAAGCACCTTCTCGGAAATCTCGATCAGGTAGGAGTTCAGCCGGCCCTTGTTCCATTCCCCGAAGATGCCGGAGATGTCGGAGGCACTCTTGCCGAGGCCGTCGCGCAGGATGCCGTAGATTTCGGCGATCATCTGCATATCGGCATATTCGATGCCGTTATGAATGGTTTTGACGAAATGGCCGGCGCCGTCATTGCCGAGCCAGGCGACGCAGGGCTCGTCATTGTAGCGGGCGGCAATAGAGGTCAGCACCTTCTCGACGCGCTTCCAGGACTCTTCGGTGCCGCCGACCATGATCGACGGACCATGCCGCGCACCTTCCTCGCCGCCGGAAACACCCATGCCGATAAAGGTGAGATCGGTATCCTTGAGGCGGTCGAAGCGGGCGACGGTGTCGCGGAAATTGGCGTTGCCGGCATCGATCATGATGTCGCCCTTGGAGAGGTGCGGGCGCAGCGCCTCCATCTGCTGGTCGACGGCATCACCTGCCTTGATCATGATGATGATCGGCCGCGGCGGCCGGATCGCGTCAACGAACTCTTGGATGGTCTTGCAGGGAATGATCTGCTTTTTCAGATCGCCGGCGCTTTCGTAGAATTCGTCGGTTTTCTCAGGCGTGCGGTTGAACACCGCAATTTTATTGCCTTTCTCCGCGATGTTGAGCGCCAGGTTGGAGCCCATGACCGCAAGGCCGATCAGTCCGATTTCTGCCTTTTCCACGACAAACCTCCGATGTGTCATTTGGACCGGTGTTGTGGCACTGTCTCGCTCAAACGGCAAGTCTGCCAAGGGTCTAATCGGTTCGCAAAAGCCAATGAAATGAAGCTTTCAATACCGGCTTGTCCGACAACCTGCCATCTGATCGGCCACCAGCCATGTGGTGTGACCTGCCCTTAGCGCACCTCTAACGCCCTATCTCGTGTTATCATAGTTCGGGTTATTACTCTCGCTCGACCAAGATCAAGGATCTGCAAGCCATGTCGACTATGCCCGCAAAAATCATCCACCAATCGATCGAGCGTGACTGGCGCGACGTCTACGACTTCGCCGGCAAGCCGGAGAATATGCCGCTCTGGGCCTCCGGCCTCGCAAGCGGCCTTGAGCCAAACGGCGCCGACTGGATCGCCCATGGGGCTCTCGGCACTGTCAAGGTGAGCTTCGTGCCCGCCAATGAATTCGGCGTGATCGACCATACCGTGACGATCGAATCCGGTCTCAGGGTCTATAATGCGTTGCGCATCGTTCCGAACGGCGATGGTTGCGAGATCATGTTTACGCTGCTGCGTCTGCCCGGCATGACCGACGCGCAGTTTTCCGCCGATGCCGCCCATGTCGAGAAGGACCTCGCCATGCTGAAAGCCCTGATGGAGAGATAGATGGCCGATAAGTCAGAAAACCACGATCGCCGCATCGATTATGTCGAGTTCAACGTCGCCGACATTGCCGCCGCCAAAGCCTTTTACGGCTCTGCCTTCGGCTGGCGTTTCACCGATTACGGGCCAAACTATTGCGAATTCGACGATGGCCGTCTGAAGGGCGGCTTCACCGATTTCGGACCCGTGCGCCCGGGCGGCCCGCTTGTTGTCGTCTATGCCAATGACCTGGAGGAGGTGTTGACCTCGGTGGAAAGGGCCGGCGGCACGATCTGCAGGCCGATCACCGACTTTCCCGGCGGCCGCCGCTTCCATTTCCTTGATCGAGACGGTTATGAGCTCGCCGTCTGGGCGACGGCGTGAACGGATTAGAGCCTTTCCTAGTTAGCTTGACGCATTCTGTTGGCTCAAACGGAGTCGGATGGTCGACCGGCCGGCGCGCGTCGTAGCCTGGCTCTACGGCCAAGCCGGCCGGTCGATCAGTCGGCCCGTTTCAGCCAACCCGAAGGGCCGGGCATCTTTCCGCCAGGATCAGAGGCGATCGGCTCGGACGTACCATGAGGTATGCCCATCGCCAATCGCCTCTGCCCCGACGAAAACCTGCTCCGGCAGAATGCTTCAAGCTAACCAGGAAAGGCTCTACTAATCCATTACAATCAGAGCGCCGATCACCGTGCCGCCGGCATCGCGCAGTGGCGACATGCGACAGCGCACCTGCCGCGATGCGCCGTCGCCGGTCGCCCGCTCATAGGTGTAGTCGATCTGCTTGCCGGCGAAGCAGGCATCCAGCTTGTGCCTGGCGCATCCGGCAAAGCGTTCCTCGCCGATGAATTCGGAAATGTGACGGCCGATGAGCTCCATCGGCTTCCTGTCGAGATGAGCGCTGTTGGCCGCATTGGAATAGAGGTAGCGATAGTCCCTGGTCAGCACCGCCACCCGATCCGGCAGGCTTTCGAGGATCGCCGCATTGAGAAACTCGCCGTTGTCGGTGTCGGGCACATAGGCCGCCGGCGGCTCGATGCGGACATCCTGCGGCGAAGGCACCCGCCAGTCCGGCGCATGCGTGCCGAAATAGCCATCAAGCAGGTAGGAAAGCACCCCCGTATATTCCCGGACGCTGGCGCTGTCGTCGGCGTCCCGGGCGATGAGATGGCTGACGAACCGCAGCTGCATGTAGACTTCGAGCAGATTGGCTGCCCGGCATGCCAGGATCGCCTCGACCAGCGGCTCGACATGCCGGTCGAGCGACATGACGCGTTGGTCATCGCCCAGGCGTATGGCTTCCTCTATTTGCGTGCAACGCAAGGAAAAGGCCCGAAAAAGCTCTAGCAAGACGCCTCACTCCCATTGTCCCCAGGCGGTGTGTCCATAACCGACATGGCTGCATGCGCCTTACGGTAGATTTTACTCGCGCCCTGGTGGTGACGGGTAACATGAAGTGTACTCGGTTTCAATCCGAGAGCACCTGCCGCTTTTCACCGCTGATAAATGGGGGGTGGACCTTCTTGCGCGAGCGTCTTCTTGATCTGCCAGCGGTCGTGATACCAAAGCCACTGTTCCGGATATTCCCGCACCCAGCTTTCCACCTTGTCGTTGAGCAGCTGGGCCGCCGCCGGCAGGTCGAGATTGCCTTTTTCGTCGCGCGGCATATCAAGCCGCGGTTCGATTTCCAGGCGGTAGCGGTTTCCCGGCAGACGAATGCAGCGCGCCGGATAGACCTCGCAATCGAACTGGCGCACCAGCTTCGGCAGCAGCGGATTGGTCTTGACCTCGCGCCCGAAGAAGGTGCCCTTCAGCCCCTTGCCGAATTTCTGGTCGACGAGCACGCCCACCCCCTGGCCCGCTTCCAGCTGACGCGCGAGCGCGAAGGAGGAGCCGGCATGAGACGGCACCAGCTTGCCCATGCGGGCGCTGCGGAAGTCGAATACCTTCTTGGCGACATAGGGATTGTTCGGCGGCCGGAAAAGCACGGTCACCGTCAGCCCGAAGGCAGCACCCGCCACCGGCAGCAGCTCGAAATTGGCGGTATGGCCGGTGAAGACGATGAAGGGGCGCGGATTGTCGCGCAGGTCGAGGAAGATCGGAATGCCCGAGACCTCCACCCTGCCCGGCTCCGATTTTTCAGGATCATAGTCGAACAGCTGGTCGAGGAAGACGTATTCGGCCGCAAGCCTTCCCATATTGCCCCAGCTGGCGAGCGCGATCTCCTCGATCTCGGCCTCGCTCTTCTCGGGAAAGGCGTTGCGCAAATTGGTCAGCATCAGCTTATGGCGGCGCGTCCGCCGGCCGAGGCGACGCATCACCTTATCGGCAAAGCGGATCGCGCCATCTGCAGGAAACAGCTTCAGCAGGTTCAGGAAGCCGAACATCGCCTGCGCCACCAGCCATTGCTGGAAATTCCTGAGTGCCAGGACGATACGGGTGATGATCAGCTTCACGTCAGGTCAGTCCATCTTCAGGATGATCTTGCCGAAGATCTGGCGCGATTCCATCCGCTCCAGCGCCCGGTCGATATCGTCGAAGCCGACTTCGGTATCGATGACGGGATGGACGAGTCCGCGGCCCATCTTCTGCATGGCATCGGCCATGTTTTCCATGCGGCAGCCGAAAGATCCGAGCAGCTTCAATTGCTGCTGGAACAGCATCATCAGGTTCATCTCGGTCGAGACACCCGAGGTCGAGCCGCAGGTGACGAGACGCCCGCCGCGCTTCATGCAGAGCATCGAACCGGCCCAGGTATCCTTGCCCACATGTTCGAAAACGACGTCGACGCCCTTCTTCTTGGTGAGCTTGCGCACGACGCCTTCGAAGCGGTCGGTGCGGTAGTTGATGACGTGATCGGCGCCGAGTGCCTTGGCCTTCTCGATCTTGTCGTCGGAGCCGACAGTGGTGATGACAGTGCAGCCGATCTTCTTGGCCAACTGGATCGCCGCCGTACCGATGCCGGAACCGCCGGCATGGACAAGGATCGTTTCACCCGGCTCGAGTTTGGCATTGTCGAAGAGCATATGTTCAACCGTACCGAAGGTGACGGGCGCAAGCGCTGCACCGATCGCATCGACGCCGGGAGGTGCGGGAACGAGCAGACGCGCCGGCAGGTTCACTTTCTCCTGCGCAAAGCCATCGAGATGGAAGCCGTGCACGCCGGAAACGTGTTCGCAGAGATTGTCGCGGCCTTCACGGCACGGACGGCAGAGGCCGCAGGTGCGCGCGCCATAGATCGAGACGAGCTGGCCGGGCAGAACGTTTGCCACGCCCGGACCGATTGCCTCGACGACGCCGGAAGCTTCCGCACCGATGACGAGCGGCATCTTGCGCTTGGCGAATGCCATGCCGCGCCAGCCCCAGACATCGATATGGTTCAGCGCAACCGCCTTGACGCGCAACGTCACTTCGCCGGCTGCCGGTGCATCCGGTTCCGGCAGGTCGGTGATCTCAAGCTTGCGGTCATCGATCAGTTGCAGCGCGCGCATGATATATAGTTCTTTCCTCTACGTGGATCGTCGTCATGCTCGGGCTTGTCCCGAGCATCTGCCAGCGGTCATTGAGTGACGCAAGTAGATCCTCGGGACAAGCCCCGAGGATGACGTCAAAAACCACTTCGTCCCAAAATCAAGGAGGGTCTCTAAGCCGGTTCGAGCGCCATGACAAGGCTGGCATTCTGCCCGCCGAAGCCGAAGGAGTTGGAAAGCACGGCCGAAACCTGGGCTTCCCTCTTCTTGTTCGGCACGACATCGAGCACGATCGACGGATCGGGATTGTTGTAGTTGATCGTCGGCGGCAGCGTGCCCGTCAGCATCGTCTGCAGCGAGAACACCGCCTCGACCGCGCCCGCCGCCGTCAGCGTATGGCCGATCATCGACTTGTTGGACGACACGGGAATGCCGACCAGCTTCTCGCCGAAAACGGCGGACATCGAGCCATATTCCATCTTGTCGTTCTCAGGCGTCGACGTGCCGTGCGCGTTGATGTAGCCGATACCGCTCTCGTCGATACCCGCATCGGCAAGGGCCGCGCGGATCGTCGCGATCGCCGGGCCGCCGTCGGGCGAAGACCGGGTGCGGTGGAAGCTGTCGGCCTTGTCCCCGGCGCCCTTCATGATGCCGAGCACCTTGGCGCCGCGAGCGACCGCCGATTCCAGCGATTCCAGCACCAGGGTCGCAGCACCTTCAGCGATGACGAAGCCGTCGCGATCCTTGCTGAACGGCTTGGAGGCCTTGGTCGGCGGATCGTTCTGCGTCGAAAGAGCAGACAGCAGCGAGAAGCGGATCAGCGCTTCGGCGCTCAGGGATCCGTCCGTGGCGACGGTCAGCGCGCGGTCGGTGCGGCCCTGGCGGATCGCCTCGATGCCGAGCTGGATCGCGGTCACACCGGAAGCACAGGCCGTCGACAAGGTCACGGGAAGGCCGCGCGTGCCGAACCGGTCGGCAAGACGCTCGGAAATCGCGCCGAACAAGGCCGCCTCGTGGAACGCCGGGTCGGGCCGCTGGCGCAGCGCCGTCAGGAAGCGCTCATAGGCATCACCGGGATGGTCGGCAGCCGGCGAACGGTCGGCGAGTTCGAAACGGGCGCTCCATTCCGGCTCGATCGGCGGCGCGGCAAGAAACAGCGGGCCGTTGAAATCGCCTGACAGACCAGCATCGGCCAGCGCCTCGATCGTTGTCTCGCGCGCAAAGGCATAGGAGCGCTCGACGGCGTTCGGCACGGGAATCTCGATGAAATCGACGGTGCCGGCGATCCGGGTCGACAGGCCTTCGGTCGGAAAGCGGTTGATCGCGTGGATCCCCGAGGTGCCGGAGGAAAGGGCGGCCCAATTGTCCTTCAGGCCCTGGCCCAGCGACGTGATGATGCCCATGCCGGTCACTGCGACGATCGGCCGGCCGAGATGATCCTTGTAAGCGGAAGCTGTCATATCTCTCTCCTCACGCCTCTGCGGAAAGAACGGCGACGCCCTCGCCGCGCTGGTGTCCGACTGTCGTTACGACGGCGGCTTTCGTGCCCACCTTCATCGGCGCTTCATGAGCAGCGTCGAAGGGCGGAACCTTGGCCTTGGTATCGATGGCAAGGGCTGCAAGCGCCAGCCCCAGCGGGAAATGCGCCTCGATCGTATGACCGGACACGCCGCCGAAGCCGCGGATCGCAGCACCTGGAAGCTGATGCTCCAGCACAGCCTTTTCGCGGGCGGCGATTTCATGCATGCCGGTCGAGCCGGAGAAGATCGCCGTGCTGTCCGGCGGCAGGTCGGCGGCAGGCTTCAGCAGCCGCTCCATGCGCACTTCGAAATTGCCGGCGCTACGGCTGCCGCGGTCGCCCTCGACGGCGCTGATCGTCGCATAGATATGCGCGCCGCGCTCTTCCGCGTGCTTGCGCGATTCCAGCACCAGGAAGGCGCCGGCCGAACCGGTGATCATGCCGCCGCCCCCGAGGCCGGAGCGCGACCAGAGCGGCGCCCATTCGTCGCGCGTATGCGCGCCGATCGCTTCAGTGAGCAGGATCATGTCGGGACGTTCGGCAGCAAAGGCGCCGCCGACAAGCGCATGGGTGGATTCGCCGGAACGGATCCGCCAAAAGGCCGTCTCGACGGCGGAAACGCCTGAAGCTTCCTCGCCCATGAAGGTGCGCGAGGAGCCGGTGACCTTGTGAACGATGGAGATGTTGCCGGCCAGCAGGTTGGAAAGCTGCGCCAGGAACAGCGTTGGTCTCAGCTCCGTCGTCAGCTTCTCATTGAGCAGCAGCTCCCGGTCATTGCGCTTCAGGCCCTCGTCGACGATCAGCGTATCGACGTTGATGTCGCGCTCGCCGCCGCCGGCGGCCACGATCATGTCCATCGTGCCGCAGGCCTCGATATTGTCCTTGAAGCCGGCATCGTCGAGGGCCAGACCCGCTGCGAAGACGCCGATGCGCTGCCAGTTTTCCATCTGGCGCTGGTCGCCGCGCTTGGCGATCTGCTGCGACCAGTCGATCTCAGGCAGCGGATGCACCGGATAGGGTTTGAACTTCTCGGTCTCGACGATCGCCTTCGGCGCACTTTCGGCCGAAAGCAGCGCGATATGCGCGTCCTTGCCGACACCCTGGCAGGTAACGATGCCGACGCCCGAAATGACGACGTCGTTTGCAGCCTTGCTCATCCAATCACTCCCTGCGCTGCGATCGCTTCGAGAAGCCCGACTTCGCCGGCGCGTTTTTTCACGATATCGCCGAGCGGCACCTCGCTGAAGGGCATGGTGCGCAGTTTCAGCTGCGCATCGCAGACCTTCTTGCCGCCGCTGGTGATCTTTGCCTTGGTGACCGCGAAGCCCGAACCGTCATGCTCCAGCACAGCCTCGATATCAAGCACGGCTTCCGGCTCGACAAAGGCGCGCATCTTGGCGCCGTCGACCGACATGAGGAAGGGCATGGCGGCAAAATCGGTGGCGGCAAGCACCAGCATGCCGGAGGCCTGCGCCATGGTTTCGATCAGGAGCACGCCGGGAACGAGCGGCATGCCGGGAAAATGGCCTTCGAAGACGGGGCTTTTGGCCGGCACGACGGATCGTGCCGCAAGCGTCCCCTTCTTCAGGTCCACCGCTTCGACGCGGTCAATCATCTGGAAATATTCCAGCAGCATTCGGATCCTCCGGCCACACGGGCAAAATCCGCCCGCCGGTGACGCCTACTTAGGAACGAAACCGCCCGGCCGCCATATTCAGGGCGGCAGGGCGTTCAAAAAAGACTGATATGTCGCTCAGGCCTTGGCTGCTTTGAGCTCGTCGATCTTGGCGCACAGGTTCTTCAGCACGAAATACTCTTCGGTGGAAACCTTGCCCTCATTGACTTCCTGCGTCCACTTTTCGAGCGGAATCTTGATGCCGAATTCCTTGTCGATCGCAAAGACGATGTCGAGGAAATCGAGGCTGTCGATACCGAGGTCGTCGATCGTATGGCTCTCCGGCGTGATCGTGGCACGATCGATCTCGCTGGTTTCTGCAATAATGTCGGCAACTTTATCGAATGTAGCGGTCACGCGCTGTACCTCATGAAATGACGATTTAAACCCCCTCATAGGCAAATCCATTTCAAAAGCCAATGCTTTCGTCCGGGCGTTGCGGCAATTTGGCAATCAGGTGTTGCCTAAACAGCAATGGAGTGCCGGACGTTCCAGAGTGTTGCGCAAACCCTGAAAGGCGATGCAAGGCCCTCTCGGCGCGAAATGGGAGGCTGACCGAATCAAAATAGGTAACGCGCTCGATGCGACCAACATCCGCATCTGAGTTTGATCGGGATCAAATCGCGCCGAATTCAGGTTCAGGCGCTGATCCGGGATCAGCGCGTGATGACCACCCGGGTATTGGTGAGACCTGCCTGCCGCGCCAGCGAAAAGAACTCCGCCGCATTATCGGGATGCAGGCGAACGCAGCCATGCGAGGCCGGCCTGCCGAGACGCTTTAGATCAAAGGTGGCGTGAACCGCGTAACCACCGTTGAAAAATACCGCGTAAGGCATCGGCGCGTTGTCGTATTTGCGGGAGCGGTGATCGCGCGACAGCCATTTGGCGCTCCACGAGCCGGTCGGCGTGACATAACCGTTGCGCGCGGTTGAAACCTTCCAGCGATACTTGACGAAGCCGTTCTCGGTGACGGTCATCGTCTGCTTGCCGATGCTGATATTGGCAACCAGCGTTGCTGCCTCAGCCGCAACCGGAGAAAACTGCAGCAATAAACTTGCGGCCGCAGCTGCAAAAATCGTCTTCATGATAACCCCTCTTCGCACCCGCGCAGTTTGATTGCGCCCTTACGGCAGAGAGACTACGACGATACTTATTATATAGCTTTAACCCGAATGGTAATCACAATTCTAACGAGCGAAAGCGTGACCGAGACGCCGCAAGACAGCGGCGCTTGTTCACTGAATCTTACGCGCCGCCGACGGTCGCTTGAGCTGCTGGTAGGCCTTGTTCATCTTCTCGCGGATCGAGGCCATCGTCCCGAGATTATGGCCGCACGCCGCGCAGGTGATGATGTCGGTCTCCCGGATCTCGGGGCGCTCGAATTTCATCTTGGTGCTCTTGCACTTCGGGCACGGCAATTCAACCTGCACTGTCATTGCTCTTTTCCGGTCTGATGGAGATAGGAGGCGCTTCGCATAAACCTTTGCAGCGGGAGTGTCCACTGCGGTGCCTCACGGCACATCCTACAAGAAACATAAAAACAATCCGAAGATCAGACCGGTAAGCACCATGCAGCTGGCATAGAACACTGACACACCGTCTTCGATATCGCCGGCGGTGGCAACGTCCCGGCCGGCGTTGTTGATCATCGGCTCAGTCACGATGACACCGCCGTAGATGCGCGGGCCGGCGAGCTGGACGTTGAGAGCGCCGGCCATTGCCGCCTCCGGCCGGCCGGAATTCGGCGAGCGGTGCAGGCCGCCGTCGCGCATTGCCACCCGGATCGCCTCGCGGCAGGGGCTCATGCCGCGCCGGATCCAGGCGCCGGCGGCGATCAATAGGACGGAGAGCCGCGCGGCCGGCCAGTTGGCGATATCGTCCAGCCGAGCCGCGGCCCAGCCGAAATCGATGTATTTTTCCGACCTGTGGCCGATCATCGAATCCGCCGTGTTCAGCATCTTGTAAGCGAGCAGGCCCGGCAGCCCGAGCACGGCATACCAAAGGGCCGGCGCCACGACGCCGTCGGAGAAATTTTCTGCAAGGCTTTCGATCGCCGCGCGGCAGACGGCCGGCTCGTCGAGAGTCTCGGGATCGCGCCCGACGATGCGGGAGACGGCGCTCCGGCCGCCGGCAAGCCCCTCGCCGCGCAGGGCCGTAGCGACGGCCGCGACATGATCGGCCAGGCTCTTTTGCGCCAAGAAGATCGCCACCAACCCGGCCTCCAGCACGAGGCCGGCAAGGCCGAAGAGCGCGAAAAACCGGTCGAACACGAAGCCTGCAGCGATCGACAGCACAAGCAGCGCCAGAATCGCCGCAACGCCGTTCATCCGGCGCTGAGAGCCCGTGAGGCTTGAGGGATTGAGCTGCTGATCGGCGTAAGAGATCGCCGCGCCGAAGATGACGACGGGATGCGGCACCCGCGACCACAGCCATTGCGGATCGCCGACGATCCGGTCGAGCAGCAGCGCCAGAAGCAGCACGAGGAGGTTTTCGTCGATCATCATCGCTCAAATCCTTGAAGGGCTGCGCCAAGCCGTCTGTCCGCCGCCGGATCGGGCGTCAATCCGAAACGCAGCCAATCCGGCGCATAATCGAACTTGCGGACGAGAATATGATGCCGGCAAAGATGCGTGTAAATGTCGCTCGCCCTGCTATCGGCGACAAGCGTGAACAACGCCGTTCCCCCCCTGCTCCGCAACCCGGCAGCGCTCAGCGCCGCCTGCAGCGCGGCGCTGCGTTCATCGAGAAAGCAGCGGATCGCAGCCACGTCCGAACCAAGCAGCGAGGCGGCAAGCGACAGCGCCGGGCCGGAGACCGCCCAGGGGCCAAGCCAGTCCTCGAAACGCGCGAGAATATCCTCGCGCGCGATTGCAAAACCGAGCCGCAGGCCGGCAAGCCCGAAGAACTTGCCGAACGAACGGAAGATTATCAGATTGGGAAGGTCTTGCGCCCGGGCTGCGAGGCTTAGCGCCGGATCCGTGTCCCCGAAAGCCTCGTCGACAACAAGCAGCCCATTTGCCGATTTCACCCTGTCGTGCAGTGCTGCCAACGCTTCGGCCGGCCATATCCGCCCGTCGGGATTGTTCGGATTGACGACGACGGCAAGCCGATATTGGCCGCCGATCGCAGCGATATCGTCGACCGCATCGACGGCATAACCGGCCGAGGCGAAGGCGCGCGCATATTCGCCATAAGTCGGCGACACCACGGCGACTTTGTCGTCCGTCACGGCGACTTTGTCGTCCGTCACGGCGACTTTGTCGTCCGTCGCGGCGACCCTACCATCCGTCACGCCGAGCTGGCGTACCTGACGAAGCAGGCGCGGCAGAAGCTGGATCACCGATTGCGTGCCCGGCACCGGCAGCGGCAGTATCTCGCCGCTGTCATAATAATCCCGCGCCGCCCGCCTTGCCTCATCGACCAGATAGCTGTCCGGCAGACGGTGCCAGGCCCTTGTCGGGATCTCCGGCAGGGCGAGCGGGCATGGATTGATGCCGGTGGAAAGGTCGAGCCAGTCCTGCGGCCTGCCGCCAAAGGCGGCGGCTGCGGCGGTGATGCCGCCGCCATGGGCGATCGGCGCGCTCATCCGGCCGCTCTCGCAAGGTCGATCAGATGCATGTAGGAGCCTGCCACCTGACCGCGCCGGAGCCCGACAGCACCGAGATCAGTGCCGAGCGCATCTTGCGCTGTAAACAGCCGCTTTCCCTCCCCCTCGGAGACGACTGTTGAATAGTGGAATTCATGCGCGGTCATGGTCCGCGCGAAGAAGGCGCCGTCAAGCGGGGTCACACGGCGATAGCCGAGATGGCGCCGGCGCTTGGCATAGCTGGTGACAACAGGTAGCAGGCCGAGCATTTCGTGGCGCCTGCCCTCAGCATCGATCAGTCCATCGCCCAACACCATGTAGCCGCCGCACTCACCGTAGATCCGGATGCCGCGCGCCGCCGCATCGAGCATGCCGGCCCGAAAATTCTGCGCTTGGGAAAGCCGCCCGGCATGCAGCTCGGGATAACCGCCCGGCAGATAGATCGCATCGGCATCAGCGGCCGGCGCCTCGTCGGCAAGCGGCGAGAAAAAGGAGATATCCGCCCCGCGGCGCCGCCAGCCAAGCAGCATATGCTCATAGGAAAAGGCGAAGGCGACATCGCGCGCCACGGCAACCCGGGCGCCGATCGGCATCAGTCGGTCGATATTGGCCACCGACGGCCGGTTGAGGCCCTGCCTTGCGATGCGCAGCAGGAATTCGAAATTGCACTCCTCGGAAACGGCGTCCGCCGCATGGTCGATGAAATTCTCGAGGGTGGCATGTTCGCCGGCCTGGACGAGGCCGAGATGGCGTTCCGGCAAGGCCAGCGCCTTGTCGCTGCCGATCACCGCGATAACAGGCATGCGAATCGCTTCGAGCGCCTGACGCAGCATCGCCTCGTGCCGCTCGCTGCCGACCTTGTTGAGGATGACGCCGGCAACGCGCACATCGGCCCGGAAGCCGGCAAAACCTGATACCAGCGGCGCCACGGACTGCGACATGCGCGAGGCATCGACGACGAGCACGACGGAAAGACCGAGCTGGGCGGCAAGATCGGCTGCCGTCCCCTTCCCGTCAGCCGCCCCGTCGAACAGCCCCATCATCGCCTCGATCACGAGAATGCGGTCACCGGAACGGTGCAGCGTGGCATTGGCCGAGATCAGCTCCGGTCGCATCGCCCAGGGGTCGAAATTCAGACAGGGCGTGCCGTTTGCCGCAGCATGGAAGGCGGGATCGATGTAATCGGGCCCGGCCTTTCCCGCCGCGACCGCGATGCCGCGCCGGCGAAGCGCCCTCAGCAGCCCAAGCGTTACCGTCGTCTTGCCGGCGCCGGAGGAAGGGGCTGCGATCAGAAGGCCGCTCATGCCGTCACCTTGCCGGAGCGCCCAAAAGGATCAGGCTGCAGCCGCCTGCCTGCAAGGGCGCCGAGCCAGTCGAGCGAAGCCCGCAGCCGCACCACTTCACCGACCACGACGATCGCCGGCGGCTCGAGCCCGGAGGCTTCAGCTGCATCGGTCGCTTCGCCGAGCGTCGTCTCCAGCACCTGCTGCGCGCCGGTCGCCGCGTTGCAGACGAAAGCGACGGGCTCGGACGCCGGGCGGCCCGACGCCATCAGATTGGCGCTGATCTGGCCGATATGCTTCATCGCCATATACATGACGATGACGGGAGAACCCTTGCCGATCGCTTCCCAATTGATCGCATCGGGCACAATCCCGGAGGAATCATGGCCGGTGAGAAAGGTCACGGCATGATTGATCTCCCGATGCGTAACCGGAATGCCGGCATAGGCAAGCCCACCGATGCCGGCGGTAATGCCCGGCACGATGCGGAAGGGGATGTTGTGCTCGACCAGCGTCAGCGCCTCTTCCCCGCCCCGCCCGAAGACGAAGGGATCGCCGCCCTTCAGCCGCAGCACTCGCTTGCCGGCGCGCGCCAGCTCCACCAGCCTGAGCGAGATATCCCGCTGGTTGGCGGAGGGCTTGCCGCCGCGTTTGCCGGCATATTCCAGTTCCGCGCCTGGCCGTGCGAGCTTCAGACAGTCCTCGTTGACCAGCGCGTCATGCACGACCACATCCGCCTCCGCCAATCCCTTGGCGGCAAGCAGCGTCAACAGCCCGGGATCGCCGGGACCGGCCCCAACGAGCCAGACGCTGCCCGGCCCCAGCGCCGGCAAATGTGAGAATGGGCTGTTCATCATTTTGTTGATCTAGGCCCACCAAGGATGAAGGTCAACGCCGCCCGCGCCACCTCACTTGAAGTTGCTGAGTTGACGATGATTCACTTTGCGAGGAGGCGGATTCGAATTCTCCGTAAATCCGGACAAGGCTATGAATGTTATAATGAATAACGCTCACCTCCCTCGCGGCGTCATCCTCGGCCTTGTGCCGAGGATTCTGCTGCCGTAACAAACGGAGGCAGATGCTCGGGACAAGCCCGAGCATGACGAAAGAGGCGTTGGCGGCGTGGCCAGCAGTCTGCACCGGCCTGCAGGCCGGTCAGGCCCGAAGCAGCGTATCGCGGATCAGATCGATCGCCTTTTCAGACTCGATTCCCGTAGCGACGATCTGGCTCGGCAGGCCGTCCCAGTCGCCCGGCGGGAAGCGGCGGCCATCCGGTTTGATCACCGTCTGGCCGTCGGCGATACCGCCGCAGACGACGCGCACCGCGCCGGTGATGGTGGTGAAAAGCTCAGGCGCCACGACGTAAACGGCAGCGCAACTGTCATGCACCATCATGCCGTCATCGACCGCATGGGTGTAGAAATCGATGTAATGCTGCGACAGCCCGTCGAGCAGCTTCACCGCCGCGTCGCCCTTGGCCGCCATTGCGCCGAGATAGCTGCGGCTCATCGTGGTGATCGAGGTGACGTCGAGGCCGATGACGACCACCTTCCAAGCCGCCGTCATGACGATATCTGCCGCCTCGGGATCGCCGTGAATATTGGCTTCGGCGACCGGCGAGACGTTGCCTGGCACATAGAAATTGCCGCCCATGATGACGACGTCCTTCACCAGGACGGCAATCTCGGGGTCTTCCTTCAGCGCCATCGCCAGATTGGTCATCCGCCCGACGGCCACCAGCCTGACCTCGCCGGGATTGGCCCGTACCGTGTCGATGATGAAGCGGTGCGCCGGCCGGGGATCGAGCGGCAGGTCGATCGTGTGCGGTACCTCGATATTGCCGAGGCCGTTATCCCCATGCACCATGGCCGGCCATTCCCGCTCGGCGCGCGCCGCATCGATGGTGACGCTCGCGCCCTTGGCGACGGGTGCCGGAATATCCCATTCCCGCTTGAGGAAAAGCGCATTGCGCGTCGTCGTCTCGACCGAGGCATTGCCGAAAACGGTGGTGATGCCGATCACATCGATCTCGGGATGGCGGTGCAGGAAAAGAAGCGCCATGGCGTCGTCAACGCCCGGGTCAGTGTCATAAATGACCTTGTGCATGATTGTCCTCTAGATATAAATCGCTGAGCTGCCGGTTGGCGCCGCGAGTTGCCGCCAACATAACGACCGTCAGGCTTTCTGCAACCCGATGCGGGCAATCGCCGCTGTCGCATGCGCGGATTTGATCTTGCCGAGCACCAGTTCGGCATCCGCGCCGATCGCCGCAAGTGCCGCCGATTCCGCCACGCCATGGCAGCCGACGCGGGCAAAGACGATGGCGGAGGGATTTTTGAGCCGCGGCGTTTCCTCCTCCAGCCGCGGTGCGTCGAAGAAAACGGCAGGTACGGCAAAATGCGCCGCAATGGCAAGGATCGCCGCTTCTTGCCCGCGGCTGTCGATGGAAGCGATGGCAGCAAGCTCCGCCCTGCCGATGCCGGCCGCTCTCAGCGCCTCGCCGGCAAGCGCCAGCACTTCCGCAGAAGGCGTCCCGCGCTCGCAGCCGAGGCCGAGCGCATATCGCCTCGCCCTATCGAAAGAAATATCACTCATGGAAGCCGTCGAATGCGCTCTCGCTGTCTCCTCGCAGCCATTGCAGCTTGGAGGGGGAAATGCAACAAGACCGGTTGAACGCTCTCCTGGAATAGCCTCTTGCCTGACATCGCCCTCCATCTGCTTCTGCTGCTCTGCGCGGCTGCCTTCTTTGCCGGTTTCGTCGATGCCATCGCCGGCGGCGGCGGCCTCATCACCGTCCCCGCCATGCTGATTGCCGGCATTCCGCCGCTGCAGACGCTCGGCACCAACAAGGTACAGTCGATCTTCGGCGCCGCCTCGGCAACGCTCGCCTATGCCCGCAAGGGTCATGTGCAGCTGCACGAACAGCTGCCGATGGCGCTGATGGCCGTGATGGGCGGTGCGATCGGCGCTGCCCTTGCAACCATCGTGCCCGGACAGGTGCTGCAGGCGATCATGCCGGTGCTGCTCCTGGCGATCGCGATCTTCTTCGCCGTCAAGCCGAACCTCAACGATCTCGACAAACACCGGATCATCACGCCTTTCGTCTTCGGCCTGACCTTCGTGCCGGCCATCGGCTTTTACGACGGCATCTTCGGCCCCGGCACCGGTTCCTTCTTCATGCTCGCCTTCGTCACGCTGGCCGGCTTCGGCGTGCTGAAGGCGACCGCCCATACCAAACTTCTCAATCTCGGCTCCAACCTCGGCGCGCTCATCGTCTTCGCGAGTTTCGGCGCGATCCTGTGGAAAATCGGTCTGTTGATGGGTATCTGCCAGTTCCTCGGCGCCCAGCTCGGCTCACGGCTTGCCATGCGCATAGGCGCCAAGCTGATCAAACCGCTGCTCGTCATCGTCTGCCTGGCCTTGGCGGTAAAGCTGCTCGCCGACCCGGCAAATCCGCTGCGTGTCTGGCTCGGCGCCTAACCGCCGAACCCTCCTAGCGCCTCAGAACTCGACGCCTGCCTGGCCCTTGATCCCCGAGCGGAAGGGATGCTTGATAAGCTCCATCTCGGTCACCAGATCGGCAATCTCGATCAGCTCATCCTTGGCGTTGCGCCCCGTCAGCACGACATGCGTCATGTGGGGCTTCTCTGCTTTCAGGAACGCCACCACCTCGCTGACATCGAGATAGTCGTAGCGCAGTGCGATGTTGATCTCGTCGAGCAACACCATCGAATTGCGCTCGTCGCGGATCAGCTCCTTGGCCTTTTCCCAGGCGGCTGAGGCGGCTGCAACGTCGCGGGCGCGGTCCTGCGTTTCCCAGGTAAAACCCTCGCCCATCGTGTGGAACTGGCAGATGTCGGAGAAATGCTTCTCGATCAGATCGCGTTCGCCGGTCCACATCGCCCCTTTGATGAACTGGACAACGGCCGATGGCTTGCCGTGGGCGATATGGCGGAAGATCATGCCGAACGCGGCCGACGACTTCCCCTTGCCCTTGCCGGTATGGACGATGATCAGGCCCTTGCCGTCCGTCTTTGTCGCCATGATCTTGTCGCGTGCAGCCTTCTTCTTCGCCATCTTCTCGGCGTGGCGCGCATCATCCTTGGCCGCTTCGTTTTCCGGAGTTTCGTCGTTCATCGGTGCACCTCATTCAGTTGCGTGGCGGCCAGGTCGAACCGGGCCGAATTGCTGCGCGGCGTCCAGAACTCGCGGTCGATCGCTTCGCGCATCCGCTCCTTCATCTCATCGAATGCCGCAGGGTTCTTCTCGACCATGAAATCGCGCACGGCGGGATCGGCGATGAAAGCCTGATAGACCGCTTCGAAATGGTGCGCGCCGACTGCCCCCGTCGTCGCCGCGAAGGCGAAGAGATAATCGACCGTCGCCGCAATCTCGGCCGCCCCCTTGTAGCCGTGGCGCATGACGCCGGATATCCATTTCGGATTGACCGCGCGCCCGCGCACCACCCGGCCGATCTCTTCCTCCAGCGAACGGATCACCGGCCGCTCGGGTCTCGAATGATCATTATGATAGATTGCGGGACGCGCGCCGCTAAGCGACTCGGCCGCAGCTGCCATACCACCCTCGAACTGGTAGTAGTCGTCGCTGTCGAGCAGGTCATGCTCGCGGTTGTCCTGGTTCTGAATGACGGCTTGCACCGATCGTAGCCGCTCCTCGAACAAGCCGCGTTCGGCCTTGCCCTCCTCGCCGGCGCCATAGGCATAACTTCCCCAGACGAGATAGGCCTCGGCGAGATCGGCGCGCCGCTCCCAGCCCTTTTCGTCGATCAGCGCCTGCAACCCGGCGCCGTAAGCGGCGGGTTTCGAGCCGAAGACCCGATAACCCGCCCGCCGTTTCGCCGAGGCGGCGTCGAGACCGGCGGCAGCAAGCCTTGCCGCTTCGCCGCGCATGCGCGCTGCAACCGGATTGTCGGAATCGTCCTCTTCGAGCGCGCCAACGGCGCGAACCGCCTTGTCGAACAAGGCGATCTGCTCGGGAAAAGCGTCGCGAAAGAAGCCGGAAATCCTCAGCGTCACGTCGACACGCGGCCGCCCAAGCACTGCCTGCGGTATGATCTCATAACCGGTGACCCGCCGCGAGCTCATATCCCAGAGCGGTTTGACGCCGATCAGCGCCAGCGCCTGAGCGATATCGTCGCCGCCGGTGCGCATGTTCGACGTGCCCCAAGCCGTCAGGCCGAATGTATCAGGCCATTCGCCATGATCTTGCACGTAGCGGCGTATCAGCAGTTCTGCCGATTTCCTGCCAAGTTCGTAAGCCGCCGGCGTCGGCACCGCGCGGCTGTCGACCGAATAGAAATTGCGGCCTGTCGGCAGCACATCGGGCCGCCCGCGCGTCGGCGCACCGGAGGGACCGGGGGCCACGAAGTGGCCGTCGAGGCCGGCAAGCAGGCCGGATATCTCCGCCGGGCCGCAGGCAAGAATCGAGGGCTTAAGACGGGTCTCGATCTCGGAGAGCACCGCCTGCGTCGCCGTCCATTCCGCGGGGCAGGCAATCTCCCCGGAGACGAGCCTGGCCGCGAGCAGTTCGATGCGCTCGACCGTGTCGCCGTTGGTGCGCCAGAGGGTGTCCAGGAGGTCGGCCAGGATTGGTGGACGTGGGCCGGCCCAGGCAACGGCCATGTCGCAGTCGAGAGGGTCAAAAGAAGACCCCTCCCCAACCCCTCCCCACAGGTGGGAGGGGCTTGCTGGGCGCGCTGTCTCGTCATCGACTTTGATCTCAGAGGTAACCGCGCGCTCAACGGTAAGTCCCTCCCCCTTGTGGGGAGGGGTTGGGGAGGGGTTTTCCAACACATCCCCAGCAATCGCCCGCTGCAAACTCTCATCCCCGCCCTCACCCAGCCCGCGCGGCACCCGTGCCAGCGCAACGGTCAAATCCGTCAGCAACCGCCCCTCGGGCGACACCCCGAACACATGCAGCCCGTCGCGGATCTGCATTTCCTTGAGGTCGCAGAGATAGGCGTCGAGCTTCTTCAGCGCCTGGTCTTCGCTTTCGCCGCTGATTATGTCGGCATCCCGGTCGAGGCCGATATCGGTGACAAGATCGAGAATCTGCCGGCTGAGCAGCCGGATGCGGCGCGGGTCGCCGACGGAAGCCTCGTAATATTCGTCGACCAGCGCTTCCAGATCCTTGAGCGGTCCATAGCTCTCGGCCCGCGTCAAAGGCGGCGTCAGGTGATCGATGATGACGGCGGCAGCCCGCCGCTTGGCCTGTGTGCCCTCGCCCGGATCGTTGACGATGAAGGGATAAAGATGCGGCAGCGGTCCGAGGATGGCCTCGGGATAACAGTTCTCCGACAGCGCCAGCGCCTTGCCCGGCATCCATTCGAGATTGCCGTGTTTGCCCATGTGGATGACGGCGTCGGCGCCGAATTCGCGGCGCAGGAAAGCGTAGAAGGCAAGATAACCGTGTGGCGGCACGAGGTCCGGCGAATGGTAGCTTTCTTTCGGATCGATGTTATAGCCGCGCGCCGGCTGAATGCCGACGAGAACGCCGCCAAAGCGGGCGAAAGGCAGAGCGAAGACGCCCTCGCGAAAATACGGATCGTTCTCGGGATCGCCCCAGCGAGCCCTCACCTCATCCTGAATCTGATTGGGAAGAGACGCCAGGAAGCTGTTGTAACGTCTGAGGGATAACGTCTCGCGGATCACTCGGCCGTCATGCCCTGAATTGGTCGGCCCCTGCATCAAATGCTGGATCAGCGCGTCGCCGTCGGCCGGAATATCGGCGGCCGGATAACCCGCTGCTTCCATCGCCCGCAGCACCTCGATGCTGCCGGCCGGCGTATCCAAGCCAACCCCGTTGCCGAGCCGGCCGTCGCGATTCGGATAATTCGCCATGACAAGGGCGATGCGCCGGTCATGCGCCGGCGTGGCGCGCAGCCGCGCCCAATTGGCGGCGAGTTCCGCCGTATAGCGCACCCGGCCAGCGTCCGGTTCGCTGGCGACGATGTTCGTCTCGACCGCCGCATCGTAACGCGCCGCCGTCTTGAAGGAGACCGCCCGCGCCAGCACCCGGCCGTCGACCTCGGGCAGCGCCACGTTCATGCCGAGATCGCGCGCCGACAGGCCTTGCGAGGAGGCCGCCCACGCCTCCCGCGACGAGGCCGACAGGATCGCCTGTAGCACGACCGCGCCATTCGCCTCCAGCACCGTCGGCTGCCGATCGGCGCCGGGCGCCGAGACGGCGAAGCCGGTCGTGTTGATCACGACATCGGGTTTCAGCGCCGAAAATACGCTTTCGAGAATGCCTGTGGAGACAGGATCCTTGAGGCTATAGGCAAATACCGGCAGCGGCCGGAGACCAAGTGCCTGCAAGGCTTCGATTATCACTTCGATGGGGCGGGTTTCGCCGCTTTGGACGAGGGCGCGGTAGAAGCTAATGGCGACGATGGGGGATGTTGTGGGTTCGAGTTCCACCTTCTCCGCCGAGCTTGCGATACCCCCCTCTGTCCTGCCGGACATCTCCCCCCTTGTGGGGGGTCCGAAGGACGGGTCGAGACCGGCGGCTTGTCCCCGGTAGTCCGGCAGGACAGAGGGGGGTATCCTACGCTCGACCGACAAAGGTGGCGAACCGGCAACCTGCCGCCACTCGTCCACCCCGATCAGCCCCCGCCCCGGCCACCAGATGCCGGCCTTCATCAAAGGCACCGCCGGCGCCGGCTTCTGCGCACCCGACAGCATCGCTCCGGCATAATCGAGAAAGGCGCGCGCATTGGCATCGCCACCCTCGATCAGATAGCCCAAGAGCGCATTCAGATCCGCAAGCGCCACATTGGAAAACGACGTCAGGCCCGCATCCGGTCTGGCATCGCCCGGCAGCACGGCAATCAGCGCGCCGACGCGGGACGCTGCCGCATGCAGGGCCTCCAGCGCATAATGGAAATAGCTGGCGCCGCCGAGTGCGCGCACGATGATGAGCTTCGCATGCCGTGCCGTGCGCTCGACATAGGTATCGACCGACATCGGATGCTTGAGGCTCATAAGGCTGGCGAGCCTCAGCGACTGCGGCCCACCGCAGGCGCGATGGGCGGCCGCGATCGCCGCAAGCTCGCTGTCGGCCGCCGACAGGAACAGGATCTCGCCCGGCGTCTGCCCGAGGTCGATTGCCTCCTCGCCGTCGCTGATCGTTCCCTGCTGGGCCAGAAGCAGATGCATCGGTTAAGCCATCGCCTCGATCGCCGTTCTCACGGCAACCTCATCCATCTCATGCAGGCCGATGACGACGAGGCGCGTGGCGCGCCTTTCATCAGCTGCCCAGGCACGATCGAAATAATGATCGATGCGGCTGCCGACCGCCTGAAGCTGCAGGCGCATCGGCTTCCCGGAAACGTCGACAAAGCCCTTGAGGCGCAACACGTCGTGGGCAGCGATGATCGTCTTCAGCCGCTCGACGAAGCCGGCAACATCGACGATCGAGCCGAGCTCGACGACGAAGCTGTCGAACTCGTCGTGATCGTGCGGCGTGCCGTCCTCATGCTCCAGTTCGTGGTGCGACTTGCGGTTGGCCAGATCATTCTCCGTGCCGATACCGAGGCCGAGCAGGATGCCGGCCGGCACCTCGCCGTTTCTCGCCTCGATCATCACGGGCTTGCGCTGGGTGCGGGAAGCGACCTCGTCGCGCACGCGGCCGAGGCCCGCCACATCGACCAGGTCGGTCTTGTTGAGCACGATCAGATCGGCGCAGGTCAGCTGATCCTCGAAAAGCTCCTCGATCGGGCTTTCGTGATCGAGCGATTCATCCTCGCTGCGGGCCGTCACGACGGCATCATGGTCGTCGGCAAAGCGGCCGGCGGCGACAGCAGCGCTGTCGACCACAGTGATGACACCGTCGACGGTCACCTGGGTGCGGATGTCAGGCCAGTTGAAGGCGGCGACCAGGGGCTGCGGCAACGCGAGGCCGGAGGTTTCGATGACGATGTGGTCGGGCCGCTGTTCGCGCTCGAGTAGCTTCGTCATCGTCGGAATGAAATCGTCGGCGACGGTGCAGCAAATGCAGCCATTGGTCAGCTCGATGATGTCGTCCTCGCTGCAGTTTTCGGCGCCGCAGCCCTTCAGCACGTCGCCATCGACGCCGAGATCGCCGAACTCGTTGATGATGAGCGCGATTTTTTTGCCGCCGGCATTGGTGAGCAGGTTGCGGATCATCGTCGTCTTGCCGGCACCGAGAAAGCCGGTGATGACGGTTGCGGGAATCTTCTGGTTCATGAAACTTTAACCCTTCATTTTCAGCGGCAGGCCTGCCGCGATGAAATAGACTACGGCGGCTTTCGCCGCGATCATCTGGTGCAAACGGCCGGCATGATCGCGAAAATCCCGCGCCATGCGATTGTCCGGCACGATGCCGAGCCCGACCTCGTTGGAGACAAAGACCAGCCGCGCCTTTGCTTGCCCCACGAAATCGACGAGCCCTGCAAATTCCGCTGCCATGTCGCGCTCTTCCATCATCAGGTTGGTGACCCAGAGCGTCAGGCAGTCGACCAGCACGATACGGCCGTCGCCGTCGATGGCGGCGAGCTTGCCAACAAGATCGAGCGGCTCCTCATGCGTCGTCCACGACGGGCCGCGGTCGGCCCTGTGCTGCGCAATGCGCGCCTGCATCTCTTCGTCCCACGCCCGGCCGGTCGCGAGGTAGTGACGATCGAGGCCGGTTGCGACGACGAGGTTTTCGGCAAACCGGGATTTGCCGGAGCGTGCGCCGCCGAGGATGAAAATGGTATTGGAGAGAGCGGTAGTCATGCGCAGACGGCCCTTTGACGGGATACTGCCTCCCACCCACCCTCATTCCTGTGCTCGTCACAGGAATCCAGCCGCGGCGCCTCCGCGCCGTGAATGACTTCATGAAATTTTGCAAAGATTTTCCCGCGCCCAAGGACTTGGGCGCACTGGATTCCTGTGACGAGCACAGGAATGAGGGAGGAGAGGAAAATGCCTCCCATATGCGCCACACCAGGGCGCGCCGAATTCATTCGTTCAGCCAAAACAACCTCCGTGCTGGCAGCGGGTCTCTTACCCAGGGTGGGCTTTTCGCCCGGCACGGAAGGCAGGTCTCCTGGCTCGCGGTTATCGGCCGCGATCGGGGCGGACCGGAAAACCGGTCGCCCCTGATCGTGCCAGCGGATCCGCCTCGCCTTCCCGGTTGCATCGGTGAAAAGGTGGACGATTCGTAGAAATAGAGGCGTCCGACCCCGGTTTATCACCATACATTTCCAGTGGCTTTTCCGGCACGTCGCCCGTCCCGCCTGCCTGCACGATTGCAGGCCGCCGGCCGGAGGGCTCGATGCCGGATGGAAGACCCTGACCGCTCTACAGTCGCGGGGTCGGCTGTGATGAAGGCGCCCGGCTTGGGTCCGCCCCGTCACATTCCCTTTTCATCCGGAAGGACAATTGCCGATCCGGAACCATCCATTATGTCAGGATGATCAAGCGACCATCCGTTGAGGGATGGTTAGGCAAGCCAGAGGATAGAGTCAACCGCCGTTGACGACCGAGGCGACGGCCGGGGGACAGGAAGCCTCCAACAACACGACTTACTCTACCGAAAACATCGTCTATTATCAGAGACTTACGTCATAAAAATTTGTCCCGCGCGCCGGCTTTTCGCCGCAATTGCATCGCAAGCGGACAGCACCGCCGCCCTTGACCGGGCCTCTCCCCGCCTAGTTGTCTAGCCATGCTTATGAAATTGGATCGGCGCCGTTTCCGCGCGCTGCGTGTTTTCTTCGACCCGGGACGGCTGCGCGCGCTGACCCGCCGCAGTGAAGTCGGCCTGTCGCTGGCAGGCGCCGTCGTCGGCATCGCCTCGGGGCTTGCAGTCACCGGCATGAGCTACGCTTCCAACGAGCTGCACCAGCTGGTCTTCGGCATCGCCGACACCGAAAGGCTGAGCGCGTCGGTCATCGAGGACAAGATGCTGCTGCTCACCGCGCCGGTCGTCGGCGGCGTTCTGCTCGGCATGCTGCTCCTAGTGCTCGCCAGACGGCGCAAGAAGCCGATGGTCGATCCCATCGAGGCAAATGCGCTGCATGGCGGCCGTCTCTCCCTGACCGACAGTATCATCGTCGCCGTGCAGAACCTGATCTCCAACGGCTTCGGCGCCTCCGTCGGCCTGGAAGCGGGCTATACCCAGCTTGCTGCCGGCATTGCCTCCAAGTTTGGCCTGAAGCTGCAGCTGCGCCGCTCGGACCTGCGCATTCTCGTCGGCTGCGGCGCGGCCGGCGCCATCGCCGCCGCCTTCAACGCGCCGTTGACAGGCGCCTTCTACGCCTTCGAGCTGATCATCGGCACCTATACGATCGTGTCACTGACCCCGGTCGTCGTCTCCGCCCTCGTTTCCACCCTCATCGCGAGATTGCTTGCCGAAGGCGATTTCACCATCGATATCGGCAGCTTCGGCTCGGTCGTGCCGGCCGATTATGTCCCGGCGCTGCTGCTCGGTGTCTTCTGCGCCGGCGTTGGCATTCTTCTCATGCAGGGCGTGGCCTTCGTCGAGGAGCTTGCGCGCAAAAGCTCGATCGCCCCGCCCTTTCGCCCGGCGCTCGGCGGCATCATCGTCGGACTTCTCGCGATGATCTCGCCGCAGGTGCTATCGGCCGGTCACGGCGCACTGCACCTCAACCTTTCCCGCGACGTGACGATCCCGGCCCTGATCAGCCTCTTTCTGCTGAAATCGCTGGCCTCGGCAATTTCGATCGGTTCCGGCTTCAGGGGCGGCCTGTTTTTCGCCTCGCTGTTCATGGGCGCCCTGCTCGGCAAGCTCTTTGCCTATTGCGGTCCCTATTTCGCCGATGCCACGCTGACGCCGGTCATCTATGCCGTGGTCGGGATGAGTTCGCTCGCCGTCGCTGTCATTGGCGGACCGCTGACGATGACCTTCCTGGCGCTCGAGATTACCGGCGATTTTCCGATCACTGCGCTGGTGCTTGCCGCCGTTATCACCTCCTCGCTCGTCGTGCGCTCGACCTTCGGCTATTCCTTCGCCACATGGCGCTTCCATCTGCGCGGCGAAAGCATCCGCAGCGCCCACGACGTCGGCTGGATCCGCAACCTGACGGTGAACAAGCTGATGCGCGCCGACATCAAGACCGCAAAGGCGGGCATCTCCTTGGAGGAGTTCAAGAGGGCCTTCCCGATCGGCTCGACCCAGTGTGTCATTCTCGTCGAGGAGAACGACAAATATGCCGGGCTCGTGCTGGTGCCCGAAATTTACGCCAATCCGACCGATGTCCAGGACGAGAGCCAGACGCTTGCCGATTTCGTGCGCTACCGCAATGATTTCCTGCAGCCGCAGATGAACGCCAGGCAGGCAGCGGCGATCTTCGACAAGAGCGAAAGCGAAGCGCTCGCCGTCGTCAACAATTTGATCGAGCGCAAGGTGGTCGGCCAGCTCAGCGAAAGCCACACGCTGCGCCGCTACAGCGAAGAACTCGACCGCCGCCGCCGCGAGGTATCGGGCGAGATCTGAGCCGCTACGAAGCGGCGCCGGCAAGCCTGAAGACGTCGGCTCTCTTCGAAACGCCGCGCAGCTCGAAAGACCCGAGATAGTCACAGGGCACGGCACAGGTCGCCGCGAAACTCTCCGACAGCAGCAAGTGCTGCTCAAGCATCCCGCACAGCTTTTCCAGCCGCGAAGCCTCGTTGACGGCTCTGCCGATCACCGTGAAGTCCAGCCTGCCGTGAGCGCCGACATTTCCGTAGAAAACCTCGCCGAGATGCAAGACGACATCGATGCCGATATCCGGGCCGCCGTGGCGCGTGCGCTCCCGATTGAGCTCTTCGTTTGCCTTCAGCAGATTCTGGGCAGAAGCCAGCGCCGCCTTGCAGGCCTTTTGCGGGTCCTCGGCCTCTGTTGGAAAGATCGCCAGCACGCTGTCGCCCATGAACTTGAGGATCTCGCCGGAATTTTCCTCGACATGCCGGTCGATCAGCTCGAAATGCTCGTTGAGAAAACCGACGATCTCTGCGGGCTGGTATACCTCGGTCAGCGCGGTGAAATTGCGCAGGTCGGCAATCAGGATGGCGGCATCGATGGAGCCGCCCATTCCCCTGCGGGTTTCCCCCGCAAGGATACGCGCGCTCGTTCTGGCGCCGGTATAGACCGCGAGGATTTCGGTCGCGGTTTTCGAAACCGCGACACGGTAGGCGGCCAACCCCAGAGCCGGCAACAGCTCCTGGATGATCGCCAGATGGTCGTCGGAAAATCCGCCGGGCTCATCGCTGGTGAGCGAAAAGCCCAGTCCGCGTAGCGCAACCTCCTTCGGGAATTCGAAAATGCTGATGACGTGATCCGTGCCGCCGGCAAGCGCGAATTCGTTAAGCTCGGCATACTGGAGCCCCTCGCTTTTCGCCAGATTCCATCGGCCGGTTTTCTCGCCGCGGCTCAAAAGGTGAAAGATCGGCGTCATCTCGAAGCTGCGTTCCGTCTCGCTGCCATGCTCCGCATTCTCGAGAACGATTGCACCACCACGCTCGAAATTGGCGGCGATGCCGCGATACATGGGATGGAGAGAAGGCATTCTGATGCTCGCACGCCAGATCGGAACGCCGGTCGCAATCAGCCGGTCGCATAGACCGGCGACCAGGTCGCCAATATGCTCACAGGTGATTCCCTGCTCGATAAGCCACTGAATATGATCGTTAATTTTTTCAATCTCCGAATGAGGTCGACAACCTGAAGGAATCTTTCCGGCCGTCAGGCCTGCGGCCTAAATCGCCGGACAGGGTGATGAAAGAGCGATATCGCGCGCTTCCCATTCATTAGCCTGCTTCCTGTCGCGATGCTACTCCCGGTCGAGTGAAAGTGATGCGCAATTCGGCCGCACCGCTGCGGCTAACCGAGCAGCCCCGCCAGCCAGTGCGGATCGAGGTGCCGTTCCAATTCCCCGGCGATCTCGTCGAGCGCCTGCTCGACGCTGTCACGGTAATTCCGCCGCTCGCCGGATAGGCCGAAGCTCTGAAGCAGCCGGGCGCGGTAGGCGTCGCTGCCGAAGAGCCCATGCAGATAGGTGCCCATGATCCGCCCGTCGGCCGACAGCGCTCCGTCGGGCACGCCGTCGACGATCGCCGAGGGCCGGACGCAATCCGGGCCGCGGGTGACGCCGAGATGGATCTGGTAGCCGGCGAGCGATACGTCATATTCGGTCGAACGGGCCTGGCTGTTGCGCACGGTCTTCTCAGGCGCCATCTCGGTCTCGACGTCGAGCAGCGCAAGCCCCGCCGCCTCGATCGTCCCGCCTTCGATGCCGAGCGGATCGCGTACCGTGCGACCAAGCATCTGGTAGCCGCCGCAAATGCCGATCACCCGGCCACCGCGCCGGACATGCGCCGCAAGATCGCGGTCCCAACCTTGAACCCTGAGATCGGCGAGATCCGAAATCGTCGATTTCGAGCCGGGAAGAATGACCAAGCTCGCATCGACTGGCAGCCGCTCGCCTGATCGCACGAAGACCAGTTCGACATCCGGCTCCGCACTGAGCGGATCGAGATCGTCGAAATTGGCAATGCGCGGCAGCATCGGCACGGCGATTTTCAGCGCCCCCGTCCCGCTCCTCACCAGCCGTTCGAGCACGACCGAATCTTCGGCCGGCAGGCGCGCGGCATCCGGCAGCCACGGCACGATGCCGAAGCAGGGCCAGCCGGTGAAGCCTTGGATGGCGCGGGTGCCATCGGTAAACAACGAGACGTCGCCGCGGAACTTGTTGATGATATAGCCGGCGATCATCGCTCGATCGCCTCCGTCGAGAATCGCATGCGTGCCGACCAGCGAGGCGATGACGCCACCGCGGTCGATATCGCCGACGAGCACGACGGGCACGCCCGCCTTCGTCGCAAAGCCCATATTGGCGATATCGCCGGCTCTGAGATTGATTTCGGCCGGCGAGCCGGCGCCCTCGACGACGACGAGGTCGGCTCCGGCAGCCACTGCTTCGAAGCTCTCGAGCACGGCGCCGAGCAATCGCGGCTTCAACCGCTGATAATCCCGCCCCTTCGCCTGTCCGAACACACTGCCCTGCACGATGATCTGGCTGCCGTTTTCCGATTGCGGCTTGAGCAGCACCGGATTCATATGCACCGAGGACGGCGTGCGGGCGGCCAACGACTGCAGCCATTGCGCCCGGCCGATCTCGCCGCCGTCGTCGGCAACCGCCGCATTGTTCGACATGTTCTGAGGCTTGAACGGCCGGACCGCCAGTCCACGATTGGCCGCCAGCCGACAAAGACCCGCGACCAGCACCGTCTTGCCGACATCCGAGCCGGTTCCCTGCAGCATGATCGCTCTTGCCATGGCCGTCGCCTTTCGTTGAGGCGAGGCCTACAACGGCCGCCGATCCCGGGTCAAGGCTGGCCCCGATCAAGGCTTGAGCAGGTCAAGACTTGAGCGAGGTCAAGACTTGGCATGTCCCCGCAAAAACGCGAAAACCGCGCATGGCCTTGGCTCTGCGCGGTTTGCCGAAAACTCAGGCGTCTTCGCCCCTACACGGCGAAGCTCGCTCTCTCCGGTACGCACTACCTGAACCGGAGAAGCAGCGGTTGTTCCGGCTGCGACCTCACTGATAACGGCACATTCTTACCGGAGAGTTATTGAAGGCTTACGCAAATGTTAATTTTGACTTTTTTCAGCAGTCCAAGCGAATTTTCTTCCGAAAACCGTTCGGTGATCGCTAGTCCATCGGCGGCGCCAATTTCGGGCCATCGACATAAATTCTTCGAATTCAAGCATTTAGTCGCGCAACAATGAGCAGAATGCGGTTGATTTCTGCGGGCGAACGCGTAGGCTTGATCAAAATGCCCCATTGTTGAACACGATCTGCGACCCGCCGCCGAAGCCGCAAGGATGAACGGCGCCCGTGAACAGGAAGACCTGTTGCGGCACCGCCCGGCAGGCATCCTCCTTTCGGGCGCAGCAAAGCTTTGCAGATAATTTTTGGGGGACCCAGCGGCGCGTCCGAGCAAAGAAAATTCGGGGAATGACGATGAAGACGTTTCTGATTTCGGCCGTCTTTGCCGCGGCTTTTTTCATTGCTGCGCCGGTCGCCGCCAGCGATTGCGGCCAGGTGTCGATCGCTGAGATGAGATGGGCCTCGGCCGGCATCGCGGCAAATATCGACAAGATCATTCTGGAAAAAGGCTATGGCTGCTCCGTCACCATCGTCGCCGGCGACACATTGCCGACCTTCGCCTCGATGAATGAAAAAGGCACGCCCGACATCGCCTCGGAATATTGGATCAATTCCGTCAGGGCCCTGCTCGATCAGGCCGTCAAAACCGGCCGGCTGGTGCAAGGCGCCGAGATCCTCGCCGACGGCGCCGTCGAGGGCTGGTTCATCCCGAAATTCATCGCCGACGCCAATCCCGACATCCGCTCTGTCGAGGACGCGCTAAAACATCCCGAGCTTTTTCCAGCCGAAGACGATCCATCCAAGGGTGCAATCTACAATTGCCCGGCCGACTGGAGCTGCCACATATCGACCACCAACCTTTTCAGGGCGCTGGCCGCGGACAAGAAGGGCTTCGAACTCGTCGAGACCGGCAGTCCCAAGCGGCTGGACGCGTCGATCGCCCGCGCCTTCGAGAACAAGGTCGGCTGGCTCGGCTACTACTGGGCGCCGACCGCCATCCTCGGCAAATACGACATGACGCGCCTGAGCTTCGGCGTCGGCCATAACAAAAGCGAATGGGACGGCTGCACCGCCGTTGCCGGTTGCACCAGGCCCCAGCTCAATTCCTACCCGGTCTCCCGCGCTTTCACACTGATGACCAGATCCTTCGCCACCCGCGCCGGGCCCGTTACCGCCTATCTCAAGACGCGCAAATGGGACAACGCGACAATCAACCAGGTGCTCGCCTGGCAAGACGAAAACAGCGAAAACAACGAGGATGCCGCGATCCACTTCCTGCGCAATTACGAGAACCTTTGGACGAAATGGGTGCCGGCCGATATAGCCGAGAAGGTCAAGGCGAGCTTATAACCGCGGTAGACGACCAACGACCGGACGATTCGAATGACAGCCAACGTTCCCTTCCCCGACCGCGATACCGTCGCGGAAAAGCTCGCCGCGCTGTCAGAAGCCGATAAGTCCTATCTGGCCCTGCTCATGGAAAACGCCGCGCAGGACGATAACCTGCTCGACGGTCTGCGACGTCATCTCGACCTTGCTACAGAATCGCGTTTCCTGAACTCGCTGAAGCTTGAAAATCTTGGATTGTGGCTCGGGACGCAGGCGCCGGACCGGCTGCAGATACGGTTGATGGAAACGGCCCGCTCAAGTCAGCATCCCGGCTACCAAGCCTTCAGGACCGGTCTCAGCCGATCCGGCGGCCTCGAAAAGGCATATCCCCCGGTCTCCTGAAAGGTGATCTCCCGGGCGTCCATTAGGACGGTCCGGACCCCGGCCCGGTCCCGGCCACTCGCCAGAGTGGTCCGGTTTTAAGCCTCAGGGTTATCACGCTGGCAAGCCTACCGACTGATCATTTCTTCGCAGCGCGATCAACCGAGCGGCCGGCATCCTGCGTGGCATTCACCGTGTTTGCCGTGTCCTTACCTATGCCGCGGATCGTGTTGCCGCAGGAGGAAAGCGTGAGAAGAACCATCAAGGCTGCGGCAATTTTGGCCGTTGTCGTCATTTCGAATATCCTTGTTTGAAATCAACCCCGAACGGCATATGCCGTTCGCGCCGATAACGCACAAGGGAACAAAAGGTTCAACGGTTGAAAGGCATCTTCAGGCGGCAACAGCCTTCGCTCTTTCGGCAAAAGCGCCGCGGATGCTGTCGGCCACTGTCTCGATCGGGCCTGACACCTGGGCGGCGGTCAGCAGCCGGATATCGAAGGAGCCGAGCTCCGGCAGCCCTTCCTGCAGTCCAAGGATCGCCATGTCCTCGCTGACATAGGAAAGCGGCAGCGGCGCGATGGCGAGATCGGAAAGCACGGCGGCACGCTGGGCCATCGTGTGACCGCTGAGATAGGCGACGCGATAAGGCCGCTTGTTGCGTTCGAGCTGGGCGAGCGCCTCCTGGCGCCAGATGCAGCCGTCCTCCCAGATCGAGATCGGCAGCGGATCGCGGCGATGCGCCGAACCGCATCGGGCGCCGGCCCAGACCAGCCGCTCGCGGAACACCACCTCGCCGCCGGTCGGGAACGGCCGCGTGGCGCAGTTGATCAGCGCCAGGTCGAGCCGCTGCTCCTCCATGCGCTTCTTGAGGCCAACGCTCATGTCGATCGTCACGTCGACCATGATGCCGGGATAGCTTTCGGCAAAGCTCTTCAGAATCCTCGGCAGCAGCCGCTCGCCGATATCCTCCGGAGCGCCGAGTCTGACGACACCGGTCAGCTCCGGCATGATGAAGCGCGACACCGCCTCGTTCGACAGCGCCAGGATGTTGCGGGCGTAAGAAAGCAGCATCTCGCCATGACGCGTCAGCGTCACCGAGCGGGCGTCGCGCAAAAACAGCGTCGCGCCGAGCTGTTCCTCGAGCTTCTTGATCTGCATGGAGACGGCCGACGGCGTGCGGAAGACGGCCTCGGCGGCGGTGGAAAAATTGCCCGTTTCGGCGATGGCGACGAAAGTGCGCAGCACATCGTTGTCAAGCAAAGGAATGGGACGGCGAAAGGGTAGGCTCATCGTCGCATCTTTCAATTTTTCTGATTTATAACCCAATATCATTTGGTTTGATTGAATGTCAATCGCTCCCCATAGTCTGTGTATCGGAACCGATGCAGCAAAGGAGACTCGACATGGCGCAAGCAAGCACCTGGAATATCCTACAGACCCTTTCCGCATTCAAGTCGCGCCGGCGCAGAGATGCAAACCACGAACATGCCCTCCGGGAATTGAAACGATTCCCATCGCACCTGCTGGCCGATTGCCAGCGTGAGGAGTTGCCTTTGCCAAGGGCAGCCGCTCGACCGAGTCGCCACCTGAGGATCGTGGAATCGCGCGCATAACGTGGGCAGCTGACGATTTATCGGATCTTGGCGCAAGGTCACGACGGCTGCCGGAACACCCGCCCGTCAAAGTTTTCCGCCCCATTGATCCAACCTGGCCCTGGCGCCGAGCTGTCGTGACCTCGGATGCTCGTTCCGTCGAACAGCGATCACATTCCACCCATGAGCTTGAAGGCGATGATCCACATGGTCGCAGCGACCAGTGTTTCCAGCATCCGCCAGGCCGATGGCTTGGAGAAGATCGGCCGCAGCCAGGTCGCGCCATATCCGAGGGAAAAGAAGAACAGGAAGGAACCGGTCACGGCGCCTGCGGCAAAGGAAGCCTGCTGCCCCGGATAACGCGTCGAGATCGTGCCGAGCAGCACCACCGTGTCGAGATAGACGTGCGGATTGAGCCAGGTGAGCGCAAGGCAGGTCGCAAGCGTCTGCCTGAAGCTTGCCGTTTTGGCCTCGGCCGCCGCGAGAGCGGCGTTCGACCGCAAGGCGGAATAGAGGCTTTTTGCTCCATACCAGGCGAGAAACGCGGCTCCTCCGTAACGCATGACCGGATCGAGCCAGGGCATGAGGCTGGCAATCTGCTGCAGGCTTGTAACGCCGAGCACGATCAGCACGGCGTCGGACAGCGCGCATGCAAGGCAGACGGCAAAGACATGCTCGTTGCGCAGGCCCTGGCGGAGAATGAATGCATTCTGAGCGCCGATCGCGACAATCAGGCTGAGGCCCATCATCAGGCCGGTAAAATAGATTGAAAAATTCATCGCTTCTGCAAACGCCTTTCGCTTCGACCAGACTTCGCTAGCGCGGTGACGACAATTAGGCTAATTAATCTACCTAACTTCAATTAAGCAGTGCTAATCCATGCTTGACTACCCCGCCCTCCGTGCCGTTGCGACCGTTGTCCAGACAGGCAGCTTCGAACGTGCCGCGACCGTGTTGAACGTCACCCCCTCGGCCGTTTCGCAGCGCGTCAAGCAGCTCGAGGAGCGTCTCGGCGTTGTGCTCGTCGTGAGAGGCACGCCGTGCACGGCAACCGAAAAGGGAGAATGGTTGTGCCGCCATATGGAGAATGTCGGCATGCTCGAAGCCGAGCTCTTCGGCCAGCTGCCGGCGCTCGTTGATCCCGATGAACCGCGCCAGAGGGTGACGCTTCAGATCGCCACCAATGCCGATAGTCTCGGGACCTGGTTCGTGGAAGCGATGTCGACCTTCGCCAGAAACTCCTCATATCTGTTGAATATCGCCGTCGACGATCAGGATCACACCGCCGAATGGCTGCAGCGCGGCCGTGTAATCGCGGCCGTCACCAGCCTGGAAAAGCCGATAAGGGGTTGCCGGCGTTTCGCGCTTGGCGTTCTGCGCTATCATGCGACGGCAACGCCCGACTTCGTCGCCCGTAACTTTCCGCAGGGTGTGACCGCCGAGGCGATCCGCAATGCCCCGGCTCTGACCTTCAGCCAGAAGGACAGGCTGCAGAGCATCTGGGTCCGCCAGACCTTCGGACGCGATCTCGACTATCCCACCCATTGGCTCCCCTCGCCGCAAAGCTTTGTCGAGGCAACCTTGTCAGGCATGGGATGGGGAATGAACCCGACTCAACTGACCCGCGAGTATCTGGCGTCCGGACGACTGGTCGAACTGGTTGCCGACACCCCTCTCGATGTTCCCCTGTTCTGGCAGATAAACCGCTTTGCCGCCGATCGACTGGCGGAGCTGACGCGCGAAGTCATCAGCGTGGCAGGGCGCAATCTCGGAAAGGACAAGTCGAAAACCGATTCCCCGGGCCTTTGATCGCGCCTGAGAAAATATCTCGATCACACGTAAGCCTACGGCTGTCGCTCTCGCCGGAGAATTCCAAGCCGCGGGTGATAAAGGCTCAATAAAT
The DNA here is from genome assembly GCF_019793465.1 of Rhizobium croatiense. Lineage (GTDB taxonomy): Bacteria > Pseudomonadota > Alphaproteobacteria > Rhizobiales > Rhizobiaceae > Rhizobium > Rhizobium croatiense. The sequence goes on from NZ_JAILYJ010000008.1 coordinate 182,271, forward strand.
AAAGTACCTGACAGTACTAATTATGACGATTGTTGGCTCCGCTTCCCCGGTGGCCGCCTTCTGCACCGTCTCTATGCGATGGCGATGATCTCCAGCTCATGGCCACCCACCTCCACGGCATCGCCGGCAGCCTTGCCCATCAAAAGCCGCGCCACCGGCGAGACGTAGGAAATCGATCCAGCCTTGGGCTCTGCCTCGTCCTCTCCGACGATCCGATAAGTTTGCACGCGCCCATCGTCACGGCGGAAGGTCACCGTGCTGCCGAAGGCAACCACGTCGGCTGACGTAGGGTCAGGCATCAGCTGAGCGGTGCGAAGTCTTGCCGCTAAGTAGCGAAGATCACGCAAAGGATTGGCAGTCTGCCGCCGCCGTTCATTCACATCTTCAATGATGCTCGCCGTATCATAGGCCTCACGCGCCTGCTGGAACTGCAGTTCGAGAGCCTTCAGCCCCGCTTCCGTAACGAGATTCGGATGCGGCGAAACCGGACGGTCGGGCAATAGGGTTTCCGACGCGGTTTCGAAACTCTCTTCTTTGGTAAAGGCAACGGCCAATCAAGAACTCCATGTCAGGCGCAGTGCGCCGATCACTAACAGGGCGCCTGCGCCCCCTATTCTGAGACTATACATACACCGACTGCGGACGAACCGCCAATCTTGCCCATCGGCAGCCGCTTTCCCCGCCACGACATCGGGAACGTCCTGCCGCGCATAGCGTTTATCGCCGCATAACGCACAGGAGGATCGAATGCCCGGCGAATGGCGATATGTCTTCGACAACGACTGGAGCGAAACATGCCTTCGTTCCTGATGGATAGCATGCCGCTGACACCGAGCTGGTGGGATATCGCAGCACGGATCGCACTGACGGTGATCGCCGGCAGCCTTATCGGCTTCGATCGCGAGCGCGGCGGCCATGCAGCCGGCTTCAGGACGACAATCCTCGTGGCGCTTGCCGCCTGCCTGGCAATGGTCCAGGCCAATCTCCTTCTGTCGACCTACGGGAAAACCTTCAGCTACTTCACGCAGATGGACGTATTGCGCTTCCCCCTTGGCGTCCTGACGGGCGTTGGCTTCCTCGGCGGCGGAGCGATCCTCAGGCGCGGCGACATGATGACCGGCGTCACCACGGCGGCGACCCTGTGGTTCATGACGGTGGTCGGCCTCTGCTTCGGCGGTGGCCAGATTGTCACCGGAACGGTGGCGACGGTTGTCGCCTTCATCGTCCTCTCGCCGATGAAGCAGCTGGACGCCTGGCTGACCTGCGAACGCAAGGCGACGCTCGTCATCCACAGCTCCGAAGTCGATGTACCCGACTTGTCGGCGGTGCTGAACCCCTTGGGATGCCGTGCCCTCTTTGTTGCCTACGGGCCGACGAGCGATGGCCGAACAGGCGTGACGTTCGAGCTCCGATGGATGGCAAAGGACCGCGAGGCGTCATCCCGGGCGATTTTGAACGCACTTTCCGGCCATGATGTCGCGGGTTTCTCGATGCAATCGACGACGACCTGAGACCCCGGACGGCCTTCCTATTTGGAGGCGTGCTCGGGCTTGCCCTTTCTCTTGGTCGAGGCGAATTCCTCCAGTTGCTTTTCGCTCATGGACTCGACCATCTGTTTCGAAGCGCCCTTCAGTTCCTTCTTGGGCGTCTCGCCGCGCTTGGCCGAGAGTGCGGCGCCTGCCGCCTTCTGCTGGGCCTTGGACTTGGCTGGCATATCGAAACCTCCTTCTCCTTGGGGTGATGCCCTCAACGCTATTGAGTTCGTCGGGCCTGTGCGCGGCCCGCTTTCCCGATATATTGCTTTCGACGATATATTGCGGCTCCGCCGCCGCCTTCACTCGTGGCCCTTTATCTTCGTCGGGTTCTCTGCTTCTTGACCACTTTGCCCTCGGTCTTTCCCTGGCGGTATCCCACCTTCGTCGCCTTTTTCAATTGCTTAGACACATGGCTTCCCTTGCGGCGAGAAGGCTGCGGCAAAAGCCGCAGCCGACCGCTCGTCAGTTGATGGTGGCCCACTGGCTGCGGACATCCCTGGCGTTCTTCGACAGGTGAACATGCGCGTCGACGTGATCGACCCAATCGATCGGGATCAGGTGGTGCTTGCCGTCTTCCGAGTCGGTCTTTGTCAGCTTGATGCGGGTGGGACCATCGAGATGATCGACCGTCCCCATATGGGTGCCGTCGGCAGCCCGCACTTCCATATGTTCTCGGATCTGGTCTGCAGAAATCATCGTTTCCTCCTTTGCGTCATTGTCAGCTACGAAGCGGCAACGACGTGGAGCGGACTTGGTTCCAAACACGCTCAGCGTGTTCAATCGGCCGTCACCTCCCAGTTGTCGTCCGGGTTGAATGTCCTGATGCCGGCTGCTATTTTCTCGGTCTCCCGGCCGAGATTGGCCTGGTAAACCGTACCATTCGCGTTTACTGCGAAAGTGTGCACGCCGGTTTCGCCATATCGGATCGGCCAGGCGATCAGGGCAAATCCTGCGATCATGTTGCCGTTGATCACATAATTGAACTCTCCGCCCGCGATGTTCGGCCCCTGACTGTCGATGATCCTGTAGCGGTAGCCGTAATAGCCCTCCCCGGCTTTCGCCTTGTCAAGCGCTGCATTGTCTTCGAGGGCGTTGCCCGCCGGGCTATCGCCCTCGCCCAGATCAGGCGACCAATAGAGACCGTCGGTTTTGCCGTCGCTGCTGATCAGTTTCTGGGCATATTCCAGCACGCCGTCATCGTCGTGATCGGCGAAGGAATATTCCTTCTGGGCGTCGACATAGGCCCGCATCGTGTCGATGGTCTGCAATTCGTTCTCGCCGACGCGGCGCTCGATGATCTCCTCGAAGCCGGCGAAGGTGTCGAAGCACCATTTGCCATCGTCGCCTTTCACGATCGGAAATGGCAGAGGCCATAATTTGTCGCCGATCTCGATGATCTTGCGGCCATCGACATCCTTCACGACGATCTTCTTCTGTGTGCCGTCCCGGATTTGTGCATAGCTGTCCATCACCCCTTCGCCCGCCTTCGCTTTCGCTGCATCAATTCCGAGCAGTGCAGCAAACTTGTCGAAATCATCAGCTGCGAGCGCCGCTTTAAAGGCGTCGACGGCCTGTTCCGGCGTCTCGAATAAGGGCGGATCGCTCTGCGAAGCGAAGCCCGAGATGACGGTTGCATCGGATGGCTCTGCTGCAGACATCAAAACCGGATCGCTGGCGAGAGCCGCAAGGGCGAATACCGAACCCAGAAGCATGTTTCTGACTGACTTTGTCATGACGTTCCTCCTTCTTCCGGTCACCGGCGACGGCCACCGCCGCGGCGCATTTCTCCCCCGCCACCACCGCGATTGCCGGCGGCCATGGCCTGGCTGCCTCGGCTGGACTGCATCTGAGCGCGCCTGCCGCTGTCGACCTGACCGAGCGCCGACGGCTTTCTCGGCCGGCTGTCGACCCGGGCCGCAGGTTTCGGCTTTGCGACCGGGCGTTTGGCGTTGACCCCGGGCGGTGCATTTTCGGCTGCTCTGTTCGGTGTCCTTGCGTCGGGCCGGCGGTTCTGGGCTGCCTGCGCCGCCTTTCCGTCCCCGGAAGCCGCTCCTGGATTGCCTGCCTTGTTGCGAGCGGCATTGACCCTGTCCGCATCGATCTTGCTCTTGCGGACATCGTTGACACTGACTTTGCCCGGCTGATCGCGGACTGTGTTTGCTCGGTCGTTGCCTCTTGCTCCGACCCTGTTGCCGGCGTTCGCCTCGATACTGGTCCGGAAGGCGCTGCGGTCGATCTTGTTGAACTGCGCGCTGTCGAACCCGATCTTGCTGCGGTCGACGTTTTTCCAGTCGACGTCGTTGATATTCACCTTGCCGTTGATGTTGTTCAAACAGTTGTTGCAATCGATATCGACGTTGCCGTTCCAGCGCCCGCCCCATACGCCCCAGCGGTTCCAGTCGACGGCAGCGGCCCACACCGCTCCCGTCACCACGCCCGCGAAAAAGGTGGCGGTCGGATAGTAGTAATTCGGATACGGCTCGGAATAGTAGCCGATGGGCTCGGCCACATAGTTCGGTTCATACAGCATCTCCGGCGCGTATTGCGGAACGTAGATCTTCTCAGGACTGGCGGAGACGATCACGACGTTGTCGTTCTCCTGGCTGACCTTGATCTTGTCGTCGGTCTTGATGATACCGTCGGCGACCGCTTTGTCGCGCAGTTGCTGTATGGCGATCAGAACGTCCTTCTGCTGGTAGGAGAGCGCCTCTCCGAGAGACTGCGTCCAGTCCAGATCCTCGCTCATCATCGTGACGATCTGAGGGTAGTTCAGCAGCGATATGATGCTGCCGTCCCACGTCGACTTCGGCTTGAGCTTGGGCTGCTTCTTCAAGGTTTCGAGGAACCGGGCTGCTTCCACGACCTGCAGCGGATAGAGCGACGCCGACGTGACGAGCGCAACCAGTTCGTCTGGATAAAGCGCGATCCGCGCCACCAGGATTTCGAGTTCGTCCTCGCTCAGCGGCGCCGGCGCGTCGTCTTCCGCCGCGACGGGACTGGAGGCGGCCGGCTCCTGCGCGGCGGCGGTCAGAGTTAGATGTGGCGAAAACGGAAACCCTGCAAAAGGCAGGAACAAGCCAGTGGCGAGTAACAATGCGTGAGGTTTAGCCATCTCAAATCCTCCTTGCGGTCAGACATGGTGTGTAGGCTGTCGACTATTGTATCTTCGCTCGTGCCGCATACTCCTCCGAGTGGAGGAGGATTGATAGCTAAACATCGGCCAAGCCGTCTTTTGCTCCGAATTTATAGCAAAAACAGCTCCAGGCGTAGTCGCGGAAGCGATCTCGGACGTATGTTACAGTAACACACTTACAAAAGCGGAGTTACGCGCGCAGACTAAATTCGACCGTGTGCAGGATCTCTCCTCTGCGTTCTGAGGAGTGTAAATGCCGCCGCCATGTTACCTCTCCTTCAGTTCAGCCGCTTGATCACGAAGTCATGGCCACGGACCACTGCATCTTTTGAAGGCGATATGGCACCAATTATCAGTGACGTGAGGGCGCGTGATGAATGCCGAATCCCAGCGCCTCCGGGAGGCGCGAGACGGAAAAGCCGACTGGAAGAAATGGGGTCCCTACCTGTCCGAACGGCAATGGGGAACCGTTCGCGAGGATTACAGCGAGGGTGGCGATGCATGGGACTACTTCACCCACGACCAGGCCCGGTCGCGCGCCTATCGCTGGGGCGAGGACGGTCTGGCAGGTATCAGTGACAGCAAACAGCAGCTGTGTTTTGCGCTGGCCCTCTGGAATGGACAGGATCCCATCCTGAAGGAGCGGCTGTTCGGCCTTACCAACAGTGAGGGCAATCACGGCGAGGATGTGAAGGAGTACTACTTCTACCTGGATTCGACGCCGACCCACTCGTACATGAAGTATCTCTACAAGTACCCTCAAGCCGCCTACCCCTACGATGACCTGGTGAAGACCAACAGCCGGCGTGGAAAAGACGAACTCGAATACGAACTGATCGACACCGGCGTGTTCGACGCTGATCGCTACTTCGACGTCTTTGTCGAATATGCCAAGGCAGCACCCGAGGATATTCTTGTCGAGATCACCATTGCCAATCGCGGGTCGGAAGCGGCCACGCTGCATGTGCTGCCGACATTATGGTTCAGGAATAGATGGTCCTGGGGTGAAGAGGGTGACAAGCCAACCCTGGAACGTGTGGAGCGGAATGACGCTCCGGCTGTGATCACGGCCAAAGCCGCACCTGGGCAGCCGGCGGACGCGGATGCTACACGATATCTCTATTGCGACGGCTCGCCGGCACTGCTGTTCACCGAAAACGAGACGAATACAGAACGGCTGTTCGGCGTTCCGAGCGCTACCCCGTTCGTCAAGGACGGGATCGACAGCTTCGTCGTGCATGATCGTACCGACGCCGTGAACCCGCAGCAGATCGGAACCAAGGCCGCGGCCCATTACGCCGTCATCGTGGATGCCGGGCAATCCCGGACGTTGCGGTTGCGCCTATGTGACGTGCCGCCGGCTGCAGGATCCAAGAATGTCCTGCCAATGTTCGATCGTCCGTTCGACGACGCGATGCAGGCGCGTCGGCGCGAAGCCGACGAGTTCTACGCTTCGATCACGCCACCGTCGATGACGGCCGACGCCGCCGATGTCATGCGACAGGCTCTGGCAGGCATGATGTGGGGCAAGCAGTTCTATCTGTACGACGTGAACAGATGGCTGGACGAACACGGCGTCGATCCGTTCGATCCGAAGCGCCGGATCGAACAGCGCAACGTCGGCTGGCATCATATGTACAATGCCGACATCATCTCCATGCCGGACAAGTGGGAATATCCCTGGTACGCGGCCTGGGATCTGGCATTCCAGGTGATCGCTCTGACGATGGTCGATCCCGACTTCGGCAAGGATCAGATCGATCTGATGCTGCGCGAAGCCTATATGCATCCGAACGGGCAGATACCGGCGTACGAGTGGAATTTCGGCGACGTCAATCCACCGGTCCACGCTTGGGCGACGATCTTCACCTACCGCCTGGAGCAGGCGCGGTCAGGCAAGAGCGACGTCGCCTGGCTTCAGAAGTCCTTCCAGAAACTGCTTCTGAACTTCACCTGGTGGGTCAACCGCAAGGACCGATCCGGCAAGAACGTCTTCGAAGGCGGCTTCCTTGGGCTGGACAACATCGGGGTGTTCGACCGCAGCGCGCCGCTGCCGACCGGGGGTTACCTGGAACAGGCCGACGGCACCGCATGGATGGCGCTCTACTGCCAGAACATGATGGAGATAGCGACCGAACTGGCTCTCAAGGGCGCCGGCGGCGAGGAGATGGTGCTCAAATTCACGCAGCATTTCCTATGGATAGCGTCGGCGATGATCCACGCAGGCGATGAGGTCGGAATGTGGGACGAGGAAGACGGGTTCTTCTACGACGTCCTCCGCCTGCCGGATGGGCAGGCCCAGCGTCTCAAGGTCCGCTCGCTGGTCGGCTTGCTGCCGCTTTGCGCCGCGACCACCTTCGAGGGCGACATCTACCAACGGTACCCCGAGGTCACCAGGCAGATGAAGCATTTCTTCGATACGCGCCCGGAATTGTTCGCCTTCATCCATGACCCGCGCAAACCGGGTCACGCCAATCGCCGGCTCGCCTCGATACTGGACGAGAACAAGCTTCGTCGCGTGCTGTCGACAATGCTCGACGAAAACGAATTCCTCAGTCCCTACGGCATCAGGGCGCTGTCGCGCTACCATGATGAGAACCCCTACGTCTTCCAGGTCGGCGATCACGAGCACCGGGTAGCCTATCTCCCGGCGGAATCCGACAGCGGCATGTTTGGCGGAAACTCGAATTGGCGCGGCCCGATATGGATGCCGATGAACGGCCTGATCATCCGGGCGCTGCTGCAATACTACAGCTACTACGGCAACGATTTCACCGTTGAATGTCCCACGGGTTCCGGCCGCTACATGAACCTCTATCAGGTCGCCGAGGAACTCACCCAGCGCTTGTCGGCCATCTTCCAGCGAGGGAACGACGGCAAACGACCCGTCTTCGGCGGGCAAGCCAGGTTCCAGAGCGATCAGTACTGGCGCGACTGCCTGCAGTTCTACGAATATTTTCACGGCGACAACGGCGCCGGTCTTGGCGCAAACCACCAGACAGGCTGGACCGGGTTTATCGCGCGGGGGATGCATCTCTTCGCCTCGGGTTCCGCTGAGGCGTGGCTTGAACGCGCCGAGACCTCCTAGAGCAATTTTCAGCAAAAGCGCGCAGCGGTTTTGCGTCCGGAATTGCGTGAAAACAAAGAGATAGAGCGCTTCAATGATGCGAAGAAAAACGGAAATGCTCTAGGGAAAATGCTCGGCGGCGCCGATCGAATTCACGCCGGACAGCTCGGCTCCGGCAAACGAGGAGTGGTCATCATGGAAAGTTACTACGAGAACCAGCAGTTGCCTCAGCCAGTGATTCCAACCCTGCCACCGATCCATCTGCTGAAGGGCCAGACTGCTCTCGTCACCGGCGCCAATTCCGGGATCGGCCGTGGGATCGCCCTCGCCCTCGGCAAGGCCGGAGCGAACGTGGTCGTTAACTACGTCACGGCACCAGAGGACGCCGCGCAAGTCGTGGACGAGATCCAACAGGGTGGCGTACGCGCGCTTGCGGTCGCATCCGACGTCTCCAATGAGACGCAGGTCGAGGCGATGTTCGCGACCGCCGTCGAGGAGTTCGGCACGGTCGACGTGTTCGTCAACAACGCCGGACTTCAAAGGGATGCTCCCTTTCACGAGATGACGAGCGCCCAATGGGACACCGTCATGAACGTCAACCTCAAGGGCGCGTTTCTATGTTCGCGCGCCGCCGTCCGGGAGTTTCTCCGGCGGGGCGTACGGCCTGATGTTTCCGTGGCAGCCGGCAAGATCGTATTCATCAGCTCGGTCCATGAAGTCATTCCCTGGGCCGGACACGTGAACTATGCGGCGTCGAAAGGCGGACTGACGCTCCTTATGAAAAGCCTGGCCCAGGAGGTCGCCGAAAAGCGCATCCGCGTCAACAGCATCGCCCCAGGCGCCATTCGCACGCCGATCAATACCAGCGCCTGGCAAACCTCGGAAGCCTATGCGGAGCTGATGAAGCTCATTCCGTATAAGCGCATCGGCGAGGCCGATGAGATCGGCCGGACGGCGGTGTGGCTTGCCTCTGATTTCACCGATTACATCGTCGGCTCGACGATCTATGTCGACGGCGGAATGACGCTCTATCCCGGTTTCGAAACCGGCGGCTAACCTCTCAGGCCGCTGCCGAAGCAAAGTACGTCATACTGATATCCTCTTCGCGTCGCTGGCCCGCGGCCACAGGATCGCGGCAAACAACAGTGCATAGATCAAGGCCGCCGCGACATAGACGATGCGGGTGGCGAAGGATTCTGCAGCGCTGCCCGGCAGGGGTGAGACCCCGAGGCCGAAGAGGATCAAGAATGTCGTCAGGGCGCCGGCAAATACCGGCGCGTCCTTTGACCGGGCGGCTGCGCGCCCTCCGAGCAGGAGGACCACGACGAGAACGATGAGGAAGATCGAGAGGAGATTGGGGCGCAGCGACAACGCGGCATAGGCAATGGAGGCGAGCACGCCACCGAACAGATTGACGAGCACGAGCCCCATCGCGGCCCGCCCGCTCGCGCCAACGTCGAGCTGCCCGAGCAGCGACGCCACGGTTATCGGAATAACCGCCGCAGCCGTCAGGTTGTCGCTCGTCAGGCAGATCACGACGGAGCCCAAGAGGATGACCGTGTTTGCCAGCGCCCGAAGCAAGGCCGGCGGCCGCGCGTCGATCGCCAACGCCTCGACCTCCTGGGAGAGCGGTTCGGGAAAGACCGCATGGGCGAGCCACATCAGAACCGTGCCTGACAACACCCCGGCCACCAGGATGGACAGGATGGAATTGGCGAGTTCCTTGTTCACGATACCGAGCAGAGGCACGATGATCGAAACGACGAGCACGAGAAAGACCGCCGGCCCTCCCTTCCCCGTCGACTGTGCGGCGAAGCACGCAAAATAGGTCAGCCCCAGGATCAGAAGGAACGGCGCCGGACGGTCGCCGAGCACGTTGGTCAGAACCATCATCGCCATCCCGGCGATCAGGATGATCATCGCCGCGCCGATGGTCTTGCCAAGCGGCATGGGGCGCGAACTTCCGAGCAGAAACTGGGCGGCAAAGAGCGGACCGAGGAACGGCACGATGGCCCCGGCATAGACTGCGAGCGTGAAGCCGATGGAGACCGCGAACGCAACCCGCAATCCCTTGCGTTTCTGCTCCTCGACCGCGGGGCTCCTCTCAGCGAACATAGGTCAGCACCGACATGATGCGGATCCAGAGCGATCCCCAGGCATTGGTGACCGGGTTGTCGCCCGTGTAGATGACGACGGTCGCCTGCGAGCCGTAGCGCACGCCGCCCTTGGGCCGCTGCGCCTCCTCGATGATGAGCCGGACTGGAAACCGCTGCGGCTCCTGGACCCAGCCGCTATCACTCCGGATCGTCGGCAATCCGGTGTTCGGGTCCGTGCTGCCCTGCGATACGCCGAAACCAACGCTCTCGACTTGCGCCGGAAACAGCCGACCGGGAAGCGCGTCGAAAAGGACTTCCGCCCGGTTGCCGACTGCTACATTCTCGAGGCTGTTCTCCTTGAAGGCGGCGGTGATCCAGATGGTGCCGGCATCGATGAAGGTCATGGCTGGCTGTCCAGCCGACACGACCTTACCGGTTGTAAGTTGGAGGTTGGTCACGACCCCGGCCGAGGGTGCCTGAACGGTGGTCCGCAGCAGATCGAGTCGTGCCTTTTCGAGCGCTGCCAGAGCTGCCCGGAGCTGCGGATTGTCATTTCCGCTCGGCCCGAGCTGCTCCTTGGCCTTGGCCAGCTCGGCCTCAGCACCGGTGACGGCCGCCTCCGACTGACCGAAAGCCGATTTGGTGGAATCAGCCCGCGCTTTGGAATACACGCCCCTCTTTTGCAGCTCTTCGGCGCGCGCAGATTGTTCGCGAAGATTGTCCCGATCGACCTGGGCCGTGACGAGCTTTGCCTGCGCCGCATCGACAGCAGCCGTTGACGCGCCCATTGACTGGCCGACACTTGCAAGGCTCGCCTCGGCCTCATTGACCGCGAGCTCGTAGCGCTCGGGATCGATACGAAAGAGAACCTGATCGGCCTCGACGCGCGAGTTGTCGGCGACGCCGACTTCCACCACCCGGCCGGTGACTTCGGGCGCGATGCCGACGATATAGGCCTGGACCTGAGCCTGCGAGGTCGATGGCGTCCGCCGTTCCATGAAGATGGAGAGGACGAACAGGACGAGCGCCAACAGGACGACGATAAGTGCTATCCTGCGGAGTGGATTCCGAGGCGCTGGGGAAATGGCAGGCTCGTCCAAATTTTCGGAAACCACGGCAATATTCCTTCGCAAGCGTTTCGTTTCGTGGAAGCTGAAAGTTCAGTGCTGGACCTCTGTCGCGATGGTCGTTACCGGGCGATGGAACGCAAGTAGGTAACCGTAACATACGCCTCGCGATGACCGGCCGCCAGGAACCGGTCGCGCATATCAGCGAGGTGGCGATAACGAGGCGTGGTCAAGCGCGCCCTCTATCTCCTTGGAGAGTTCTGCGATCAGCTCCTGGTATTCGACGACGCGCTCGCCGCGTTTCGGATCGGTTGAGACGTTCCATTTCTGCAGCGCCGATTGAGCGTCGGCAAAGTCCCTGCAGATTTCCCGAAAGTCCTCACTGCGGGCAGAGAGATCGTCGATCGCCTTGATCCTGGCTGGAAATTGCCGACGGACTGCCGTCACGCCTTCGTCCATGGTTCACTCCTTGGCGGCACTTGGGACGTTGCCTCTGCAACGTGTGCCCGGCCAATCTTCATGGACGAAGGAGGGTTCGTGGAGTATGTTACCGTAACATACGGTCTGGCAGTGATGTGACTCAACGGGGGATTGGGGACAGACATGCGGACGTGGATACCAGCAGAGGGGTCTGCAGCACGGATTTCTTTGAGGCCTGCGCCTCAAGCCGAGGATATCAGGGAGCAGTTGGAGCGTGTCGTCTCCAGCCCTGAATTCCCGGGCGTCGGTCGGGCGGCAGCGTTTCTTCGCTATGTCGTATCGGAAACCCTCGAGGGTCGGGGGAACCGGATCAAAGCCTATTCGATCGCGATCGAGGTGTTCGGTCGGGATGCCGGCTTCACCCAGGACGATCCGGTGGTCAGGATCGAGGCCGGGCGGCTGCGGCGGTCGCTCGAGCGCTATTATCTCGTCGCCGGACAGCATGATCCGGTCAGGATCGACATTCCCAAAGGCGGATATATCCCAACCTTCGCCTGGTCCTGTCCGGAGTTAGTCGACACTGGGCACGAAGAAGTCGAAGCCGCATCACCCTCCAAGGTCCGCTCCGGACGCTGGTGGGCCACAAAGCGGGTTTTGTTGCCGGGTGCCGCCGCCCTCGCTGCAATCGCCATTTCGCTCTATTGGATCGGGACGCGGTCCCCCGCTCCGTCGCTCGACCGCGTTGCAAGCCTGTCGCCCGATCGTCCGGCCCTCGTGGTGGCCCCGTTTGCCAATCTCGGCGAAGGGCCGGAAGCGCAGCTCTACACTGCCGGCCTGACCGAGGAACTGATGACCATCCTGCCACGGTTCAAGGAGATCAAGGTGTTCGGCCGCGAGACGTCCAAGTCCCTCCCCGCGGATGTGGGTGCATCGGAGGTCAGGGCCGAATTCGGCGCTCGTTATCTCCTTGCCGGCGGAGTCCGCACGTCGGGCAAGCGTCTTCGTGTGACGGCGAGATTGCTCGATACCTCCGACGGCGAGATCCTCTGGTCGGAGAACTATGACAATGATCTCGCATCGGGCGACCTGTTTGCGATCCAGACGGATGTCGCCAGAAAGGTTGCGACTGCCATCGCCCAACCCTACGGGGTCATGGCGCAGGTCGACTCCGCCAGCCCGCCGCCTGATGATCTAGGCGCCTATGAATGCACTTTGCGCTTCTATGCCTATCGTTCGGAATTGAGCATCGAGGCGCATGCCCGCGTCCGGGATTGCCTTGAGGCCGCGCTAGCGCGGTTTCCCAGCTATGCGACCGCTTGGGCAATGCTGTCGATCGTCTATCTCGATGAGGACCGCTACAAGTTCAATCCGACATCAGGCCAGGTTTCAGCCACACGGCGTGCCCTCGATGCCGCCAGGCGCGCAACCCAGATCGATCCGAACAATACGCGCGGACTTCAAGCGTTGATGACGGCGCTGTTCTTCGACAGGCAGCTTGCTGAATCGCTTCGGGTGGGCGAGCAGGCACTCGCCACCAATCCCAATGACACCGAACTGATGGGCGAATTCGGAACGCGGCTTGCGATCGCCGGCCAGTGGCAGCGCGGAGCAGCCCTCCTGGACCAGGCCATTGCCCTTAATCCGGGCAGCGGCGGCTTCTACCACGGAACGCGAGCCCTGGCCGCCTACATGCTTCACGACAACGACACTGCCGTGCTGGAGATCAGGCAGGCGAACATGCAGAAGTTCCCTCTCTTCCATGTCGTCGCCGCCATCATCTACGCCGAGGCAGGTCTGGTGGACGACGCCCGCCGGGAAGGACAGATCTTCGTCAGCATGCGACCTGACTTCCTGCCGAACGTGGTCACGGAACTCGCGATGCGCAACATGCAGCCTGAAGATCGCGACCGCTTGATCGAAGGACTTCGCAAGGCGGGGATGACGGTGCCTGATCCCGATGCAATTGCGTCGAGCGCCGCCACCTCGGACCTGCAACCCCGCTGATACTGTCTCCCTGACCGTAACATACCCGATCATACGGGTAAGCCATCTGATCTTCGCATAGTCTCGCCCAGTGCCGACTTCGACCGCCGCGGTGTGCGGCGTCGAGGACTGCCGGAACTTGACAAGGCCTGAACTTGACGGGGCGATGAGGAACAGCAGTGAGCACAAGATATCGAGATGGGCGACTTCGACCAAGCCCTTCCCCAGGTTTGAAATGGATCTCGGCTCTCCTGCTGCTTTGTGCATTAGGCGGATGTGGAGGCCACCCGAAGAATGTGCTGATCCCCGTTGCCGATAGCGCGCCGAACGCCACCAAGGTCGAGATGCTGGTGACCACGACGCGCACCCGCTCCAAGATCGAAGGCGAAATGTTCACCGGCGAGCGCGCCCTCGCCCCGGCCTTTGCCGACATCACCGTATCCATTCCCCCAGCGAACGTCCGCAAGATCGGCGAAGTCGCCTGGCCGAGGCGGCTTCCCTCCAATCCCGCAACCGACTTCGCAACCTTGAAAGCCGACGAGATCACCCGCGACGACGCCAGGAAATGGCTGAGCGCCTCGGTCAGGAAGAGCCGCGACCGCAGCGTGCTGGTGTTCATCCACGGCTTCAACAACCGCTTCGAAGACTCCGTCTATCGCTTCGCTCAAATCGTCAAGGATTCCGGCGTCCATAGTGCGCCGGTGCTGGTGACATGGCCGTCGCGCGGCAGCCTGCTGGCATACGGATATGATAGAGAGAGCACGAACTACACGCGCAATGCATTGGAGACTCTGTTCCAGTATCTCGCCAGGGATCCCGAGGTGAAGGAAGTCTCGATCCTGGCGCATTCCATGGGGAACTGGCTGGCGCTGGAAGCGCTTCGCCAGATGGCGATCCGCAACGGCCGCCTCCCGGCCAAGTTCAAGAATGTGATGCTGGCCTCGCCCGACGTGGATGTCGATGTCTTCCGCCAGCAGATCGTCGACATGGGTAAACAGCATCCGAATTTCACCCTGTTCGTTTCGCGAGACGACCGCGCGCTCGCGGTATCCCGCAGGGTATGGGGCGACGTCGCCAGACTCGGCGCCATCGATCCCGAGCAGGCTCCCTTCAAGAAGGAACTGGCCGACAGCCAGATCACGGTAATCGACCTCACCAAGGTCAAGGCCGGCGACAGACTGAACCATGGGAAGTTCGCGGAATCGCCTGAGGTCGTTCAGTTGATCGGGGCGCGGATTTCCGAAGGCCAGACACTGACCGACAGCAAGGTCGGGCTCGGGGACAAGATCCTTGCCGCGACGACGAGCACTGCGGCGGCGGCAGGCAGCGCAGCCGGCCTGATCCTTGCCGCTCCGGTCGCCGTCGTCGATGCCGACACCAGAGATAATTACGCCGGCCAGGTCAGCGGCCTCACAGGTCCCGTGGGTACGCGAGCGCCCGACTGCATTGCCGCAGGCCGGTCGAAGGAGTCGTGCAGGCAATGACGGCTTAGGAAACCGGCAGGCGAACAGGTTCATCGAGATCAGGATAAACGATGTTATTACTTTCCAGGATCCGCATGTTTAGATCGCTTTTTACCGGGGCTGCCCTGGTGTCCGTCCTCCTTGGCGCTTCGATTGTCATGGCCCAGAGCGTGACGCCTGCAGGCCCACAGCCGGAAAGTGTCCAGCGCTTTATCGGAATGCTCTCGGATCCCGACGTCCAGCGCTTCCTGCAGCAGCAATCGCAAGCAGCCAAACCCGCGGCGGAGCCGCCTTTGGAAGTCCAGAACCGCGACCCTTCATTCTCCGAATTCGCGATGCGGTTCCGTGCCCACGCCTCCGGCCTTCTCGGCGCCATCCAGTCCTTTCCCCTGGAGACGATGCGCGGCGGGGCCGTACTCGAACGGGACATCCAGGCGAACGGCGGGACACGGCCGATCTTCCTGGTCGCGGCCTTCGTCGCCGTCGGGCTGGCCGCGCAATGGCTGTTCTGGTGGATCAGCGCCGGCTGGCGCTCCTGGATGGCGCGTGCGCCCTTTGCCACGGTTCGCGATAGGGTGATCGCACTGGCCGCGCGGCTTCTGTGGGCGGCATGTTACGTCCTTTCCTTCGGCCTCGGCAGCATCGGCTTCTTCCTGCTGTTCCAATGGCCGCCTGTTATCAGGGAGATCGTCGTCGGCTATCTCTTCGCGATCGTCGTCTTCCGTCTGGCAAGCGCGTTTTTCGACGTGCTTCTGGCGCCACGGGCGGAGGAAGAGGGTCGGTTCCGTGTCGTCCCGATCACCAAGGATGCCGCCGGCCACTGGGCGAAACGCCTGGGTTATCTCGTCGGCTGGTATGCATTTGGCTGGGTGACCATCCGCCTGCTCGGCACCCTCGGCTTTTCCGTTCCGGCCCGGCAACTCGTCGCCTATTCGCTTGGCCTCGTGCTGCTCGTCATCGGCATCGAAGCCGTTTGGAGACGTCCGTCCCGATTGTCTGCCGGCCAAGCCAGCCGGATCGGCCTGCGGGCGCGGAACTGGCTCTGGACGGTCTACTTCGTAGCCGTCTGGCTGCTGTGGGTGGTGGGAGCCATGAGGCTGTTCTGGATCGCGGTGGTCTGTGCCGCCCTGCCCGGGGCGATCGCCCTCACCAAGGCGTCGGTCAACAATATTCTGCGCTCTTCCGCTGCCGAAGAGGACGGACACAAGAAAGGCACCGTTGTCTCGGTGATCGTCGAGCGTGGTATCAGGGCAGCGCTGATCGTCGGCGCGATCGTTCTGCTTGCGGACGCCCTGGACGTCAGGCTGACGCAGATGACGATGCAGGATTCGCCGCTTCTGCGCCTCGTTCGCGGTCTCCTCAGTGCCGGAATCATTCTCCTGATCGTCGATCTCGCCTGGAGCGTCGTAAAAGTGCTGATCGACCGCAAGCTCGGCGACACCGAGGCCGTCCTTGAAGTCGGCAGCGAACGGGAGCGGCGGCGCACGCGTCTCAGAACCCTGCTGCCGATCCTTCGCAATTTCCTCATGATCCTCTTCGTCGCCATCGCGATCATGATGGCATTGTCGTCGCTCGGCGTGGAAATCGGCCCGTTGATCGCAGGTGCCGGCGTGGTCGGCGTCGCCATCGGCTTCGGTGCACAAACCGTGGTCAAGGACGTCATCAGCGGGATGTTCTACCTGCTCGATGACGCCTTCCGGGTGGGCGAATATATACAGAGCGGCAGCTACAAGGGCACCGTCGAGTCCTTTAGCTTGCGATCCATCAAGCTCAGGCACCATCGCGGCGCGGTCTACATCGTCCCGTTCAGCGAGCTCGGAGCAGTCCAGAACATGAGCCGCGACTGGGTGATCGAGAAGATGACGATCACCATCACCTACGATTCCGACATCGAGAAGGCCCGCAAGATCATCAAGAAGATCGGCCTGGAACTGTTCGAGGATCCGGAGTTCAAACCGACCACGATCGAGCCGCTGAAGATGCAGGGGATCGACAGCCTGGGCGACTCCGGCCTGCTTCTGCGGATGAAGGTCATGACGCTTCCGGGCGAGCAGTTCACGCTGAAGCGGCGGGCCCTGCGGATGATCCATCAGGCTTTCAACGAAAATGGCATAAAGCTCGCCGTGCCCACAGTCCAGGTCTCGGGCGGGAAGGACGACGCTGCTGCAGCCGCTGCCCAGCAGACGCTCGCAGCGCAGAGTGCGGCGACCGCCGCGAACCCGGCCTGAGAGCGGCACTCTTCAGGCCATGAAACAGGACACAAAAGCAATGAGAGGAAATGCGATGAAGATCCTGGACATCCTGTCGCGCATGCTTGCGACACTTGCCGTGCTGATGATGGTCTGCGCGCCCCTCCTCGTTCCCGCGACGGCCGAAGCCCGTCGCGGCGTAGCGGCCTGCGGCCCGAGGGGCTGCGGTGCTGCGGCCTGCGGGCCGCGCGGATGCGCTGCAGTCGGACGCGCCCGTCCGGCATACCGCCCTGCCGTTCGGCCACCCGTCCGGCGCGGCGTCGTCGTCGTCGCCCCGCGCCGCTACTGGCGTCCGGGGACTGCTATTGCCGCAGGTGCTGCCATCGGCTTCGTCGCCGGAGCTGCCGCCGTTTCATTGGCTGGTACGCCACCTCAGTCTGGTCAATGCTGGTACTACACCTCGCCCGCCAAGACGACGGGCTTCTGGGACGTATGCCCGCGCTGAGCGGATCGCAGAAAGACTGACGAGTCTGTTTGGTTCTCTTCGTCACCACCCTCCCCAAAGTGGGGGAGGCCCCCGGTTTTCGCGTCACAAATTTTAGAGGGTACGTTCCATGGATTTCACAGTCATCGATGCCGCACTCGTCGGAAAACTTCTGCTGCTGCTTCTGATCGGCATGGGGCCGAAGATCGCCCTGGTGCCGTTTCTGGAAAAGACCCACGCCTTCGATACCGAAACCAAGGTGCGCATCGGCCGCCAGATGGTTCTGATCGCCGTCGTCACAGCGCTGATCCTGTTCGCGACGGGCGCTCTGCTGATGCGGCTTCTCCACATTACCGGCGGCTCCGTCGCTGTCGCCGGCGGCATCATCCTCGCGCTTATCGCCATCAAGATGGCGTCAGGGCCGACAGAGAAGCCGCACGACGAATTCGCGGCTCCGGTCGACCCGGACAAGCTTGCGATATTTCCGCTCGCCGTCCCTTACCTGCTCAACCCCGTCGGCATCACCGTCATCATCATCGCCTCCGGCGCAGTCACCTCGATCGCCAGCGCGATACTGGTCACCGCTCTGATCCTGCTCGTCGGCGCGTTCGACTATCTGGTGTTTACCAATATCGACAAGCTCGCCAAGCGCATGAAGCCGGTCAGCATGATCGTCTCGGAGGTCGTCTTCGGCATTCTGCTGACGGCGGTCGCAGTTCAATTGATCGTCACCGGCCTTGGCAGCCTCGGCATCATCACCCCAGCCGCCGCGCATTAAGAGGCCGGCAGATAGCTGACGAGCCTAGGACGGCCCTGGCGGGTTGCTCCGCGATCTGCGTGAGATAGTTGTCTGAAAGCCGATTTGGCGGAAATAGCGTTCGCGCGGCAAGCGATAAACAAAATCGCCACCCTGCGGTGCGTAGCCTCCAGCACCCCTTCCACAGGGTTGCGATGGAAATTGCAGCATGTTGGATTGATCGATCTATTCGACCCGCATATTTTCTCAGCTGATCTGGTCGCAAATCGAAAGTCTCCCCGGAGGCTACGGGCACATTCACCCGCTTCACTTCCGCGACGATAACGCGTCGGACATCCGTTGCAGGCCGCTCTGGAGGATACTTTTCGGACACCCGACATTGAGGCGAATGAAGCCCTCGCCACCCGGCCCATATACGCGGCCGTCATAAAGATTTACGCCGGCGTTTTCGACGAAGAACCTCTGGATCCCATCCACCTTCCGGTCGAGCTCACGTGCATCGAGCCACACGAGAAATGATGTTTCGGGCAACATCGGCGTGATCCCGGGGAGATGCACGCGGGCAAACTCCCGGACGAGCCGGACATTCTCGCCGATATAGCTTGTGGCTTGATCGAGCCATTGATCTCCGGTGCTGTAAGCGGTCTCGAGAGCAAGCCTGCCGAAATAATTGGCGTTCACCATGAACGACGTTTGCATGGCGAAAAGCAATGCCTCCCGGCGCGCATTGTTGGCCACGGCTAGGGTCGCCGACGGCACGCCAGCCAGATTGAAGGTCTTGGTAGGCGCAGTGCAAATGAAAGACCGGTCCGCCGCATCTTCCGATATCGAGGAAAACACGACATGAGGCAGGGTCGATAGTCTAATGTCGCAATGAATGTCGTCCGATATGACGAGCAGGCCATAGCGTGCGCAGATGTCGTTCAGTGCTTCGAGCTCCTCACGCGTCCAGGCTTTGCCGGCGGGGTTGTGCGGGTTGCACAGAAGGAAGACCTTGGCGCCGTTCGCAGCGAGCCTTTCGAAATCGTCGAGGTCCGGTTCGTATCGGTTGTCCCGGAGAAGCAATCGGTTGGTGAGCAAGGTTCTCTGGTTGCCGCGCACCACTTCGAAATATGGCGAATAGACGGGCGTCTGGACGATCACGCCGTCGCCGGGCTTGGTGAAGGTCCGCAGGATCACGGCGACAGCGGGCATGATGGCGGGTGCCGGCAGCAGGCTCTCCAACGCCGGAGCCCAACCGTGCCTTCGCTCGAACCAGGCTCGCACGATCTCATAGTGACGCGGATCGCGACGCGTATAGCCGTAGATTCCGTGATTGACAGCTTCGCGAAGCCGTTCGATCACGGTTTCCGGCGCGCGAAAGTCCATGTCCGCAGTCCAAAGCGAAAGCAGGTTCTCGCCTTCTACCCGTGGCGAGAATTCGTCCCATTGGTTTGCCCATTTCACGGATCCGAATTGCCGGCGGTCATAGATCCGGTCAAAATCATATACTTTGGCAGCACCATCACGAGACGCTGCCTTGGGTGAAGCCTTGCTGGCCATCGTTGTGTTTCCTCGTATTCTTCTTGTGGTGTCAGCGCGGGAATTTGCGGGCCGCGTGCTACGGAGAATGTGCGCAAGGAGCCGCCCGCCCGCTCGGGCGAACCGCTCCGAATTCCTAGTGTTTGTGGCCGCGGGCCAGTTGACGCTCCATGAACTGCGAGTAGCGCGACATGCCGAAACAGAAGATCCAGTAGACGAGCGCCGCAAAAAGGTAGCCCGTCGTCGAGATCGTGGGACCGGCCCAGCTCGGATCGACCCGAGCAGCCTCGACCGCCTTTAGAAAATCGGCGATCCCGACGACCGCCACCAATGTCGTATCTTTGAACAAACCGATGAAGGTGGAGACGATGCTCGGGATGACCACCTTGAGCCCTTGGGGGAGGATGATGAGCCGCATCGCATTGAAGTAGCCGATGCCAAGCGATTTCGCGGCTTCATGCTGGCCCTTCGGAATGGCTTGAAGGCCCGCGCGGACCACTTCTGCCATGTAGGCGGATGAAAACAGCGCAATGGCGATAAGGGGACGAAGCAGTCTGTCCGGCGTCAAATAGTCCGGCACGAAAAGCGGCATCATGAAATTCGCCATGAACAGCACGGTGATGAACGGCACCCCGCGCACGACTTCGATATAGATGACGCAAACCGCCCGCACGATTGGCAGCTTCGACATTCGGCCAAGCGCTAGCAAAACGCCGAGTGGTAGCGAAAAGACGATTCCGACGACCGACATCAGAAGGGTGATCAGAAGGCCGCCCCATAAAGTGGTGTCGATCACCGGCAGGCCCAGCATCGTCATGCCGCGCAGCAGCACAAAGGCCAGAATGGGATAGGCAATGAAGAACAGGAGCGCGGCCACGTCGCGACGGGGAGCTGGGTTCCAGAGGAGCCAGCCAATTAGAACGGCGCCGACAGCTTCCGTCAAATCGACGCGCCAACGTTGCTCTACAGGATATGCGCCGTAGCGCAGGTAATCGAATTTCTCGGCGATGAAGGGCCAGCAGGCACCGTCCGGATTTGCAAGGCATGCTTCCTTGCCCCCCGTCCAGACCGCGTTTAATATCGCGAAGCTGAGAAAATCGTGAAGCAGCCATATCGCGATCACTGAAGAGGCGATCGTGAGCATTCCCGAGAATGGGCTGGAGAACAGGTTCTTCCTCAGCCAGCCACCCATGGCAAGACGGGCATCGACCGGTGGTTTCATCGATGGCAGGATAGAACTGTCATCATATGTCAGCGCGCGCTTGTCCATGGGTCACCTCTCTACGATCGCAAGCCGCTGGTTGAAGAGGTTCATTGCCATCGACGTGAGCAAGGAGATCGCAAGATAAACCGAGAGCGTGATGGCCATCACCTGGATCGCAGCGCCCGTCTGGTTCAGCACCGTGCCGGCAAAGACCTGCACCAGGTCCGGATATCCGATGAACACAGCGAGCGAGGAGTTCTTGATCAGATTGAGATACTGGCTCGTCAAGGGAGGAACGATGATACGCAGAGCCTGGGGAATAATGACGAGGCGGAGGGTCTTGCCGGGTGGCAGGGCGAGTGCATATGCGGCTTCGGTCTGCCCCCTGGGTATGGCCAGGATCCCTCCCCGGACGATTTCGGCGATATAGGATGCCGTGTAGACGGATAGGCCAATAAGGAGCGCTGCGAACTCCGGATACAGCTGATGTCCGCCCCTGAAGTTGAAGCCGACCAGTTTGGGCTCCAGGAACGACACCGGGTTTCCGGTCGTAATAACAGCAAGTAGCGGCAAGCCAATCATGAGCCCGGCGCACGAAGCCAAGATCGGAAGCTGCCTGCCGGTTCGCTTTTGAACGCCCTTTGCATGCATGTAGAATGAAGCCGACAATACCCCGGCGATCAGGATTGCAACGCCTACCACACTGGCACCCGGATGAAGCTGGATTTCGGGAAATATCAGTCCGCGGTTGTTGAGGTAGATGCCGCCCGGGATCGCGATGGATGCCTTTGGAGCCGGCAGCGGCTTCAGAACCGCGTTGTACCAGAAGAGAAGTTGCAGAAGGAGCGGAACGTTGCGGATAATCTCGACATATGATGCCGAGACCTGAGCGACGATCCAGTTGTCGGAGAGTCGCGCCACGCCGACGACGAAACCCAATATCGTGGCGAACAGAATGCCGAGACCGCCGGCGACGAGAGTGTTCACGACCCCCACCCAGAACGCGCGTCCATATGTCGAGAGCGAGTCGTATGGGATGAGGGTTTGGTTGATGGCGAACCCGGCTGTTTCATTCCAAAAGTCGAGCGACAGCGGAATGCCGCGCGCGCTCATATTGGACACCGTCTGGATTCCGATGGCGGCGGTCAGGGTCAAAAGGCTGCCCGCGAGCAACGCCTGGTAGACAACACCTCTGACCCTTGGATCGTCAAAGGACAGGTTCCGGCGCAGTTGGGAAGGGAGTGAAAGATCGGACATTTCTCATCCACCGAGCTGTCTTGAAGGAACTGGCGCGGCGGTCCGCGCCAGCCTGTCAAAATTCCAACTAGCGGATGGGAGGGGCGTATTGCAGCCCGCCCTTGTTCCAGAGGTCGTTCGCGCCGCGGCTGATCTTCAGCGGCGAATCCTTGCCGATCGAACGGTCGAATATTTCTCCGTAATTGCCAACCTGTTTGATGACATCCGCCGTCCAAGTGTCCTTGAGACCGAAATCCTTTCCGATGCTTCCCTCGACACCGAGAAGGCGGCCAATATTCGGATTGGCGGAGGATTTCATCTCGTCGACATTTTGCGACGTGACGCCGAATTCCTCTGCAGCGACCAGGATATAGAGAGTCCACTTGGCGATATTGAACCACTGGTCGTCGCCCTGGCGTACGACCGGGCCAAGAGGTTCCTTCGAAATCAGGTCGGGCAGCACGACGCTGTCATCGGGCTTGGCCATGCGCATGCGGGACGCGTTCAAGGTCGAGCTGTCCGCCGACATAGCGTCGCACCGCCCTTCCTCGAAGGCCTTGACGACGGATTCTTCGTCCGCGAAGCCGACGCTCGTATAGGTGATATTCTGCGCCCGGAAATAGTCGGCGATATTCAATTCCGTCGTCGTGCCCTGCGTCACGCAGATGGAGGCGCCGTTGAGGTCCTTGATCGCACCGATGTTATCGGATTTGCGGACCATAAATCCTTGGCCATCATAGAAATACGTGCCGGCGAACAGGATGCCAAGGGTAGAGTCACGCGACGATGTCCAGGTTGCGTTGTGCGCCAGGATGTCGATCTCGCCAGACTGCAGGGCCGTGAACCGGTCTTTCGGCGTGAGCGGAATGAACTTTACCTTCTTGGCATCCCCGAGCACGGCCGCGGCGACTGCCCGGCAATAGTCGACCACAAAGCCGGTCCATTTGCCGTCGTTGTCGGGAAGGCTGAATCCCGCAGTCGCCGCATTCGTGCCACAGGTCAGCACCCCATTTTTCTGCACGTTTTCGAGAGTCGTCGCCTGCGCGGCCGTGGCGCACAGCACGGTGGAAAGGCCGAGAAATGCTTTTATGATGGTTTTCATGGCGGGTCCCCTTTTGTTGATTACAGGGAGCGTCGCCGAAAGCCGTTCATCAGTCAAATTCATATTCGTCATCACGAACATGAGTAAGGTTCATTGTCTGGGTATTTGGTCATCCCGTGCCGCTCAAAGCACCTGGCCCTTCATGATTTCGACTTTTGTCTTTTGTGACCCGTCGTAGATTTGTGAGATGACTTGCGTGAGCCAAATCATGCCGGGATCCGCTGCCATGTGATGCTGAAGCAGCAATGACGTGCTTACGTTTTCGATCCTGAGCGGTGGCGCCACCACCTTCACCTCGCTCGCATCGTCGAGGATATGGAGAATTCCGTCCCCGCAGTGGGTAATGAATTCCGTTCCCCTGAGGACCCAGGGCAGTATGAGATAGTTCGATATCGTGGCGACGATATTCCGCTTCAATCCCGCCGCCTTGAGCGCAATATCTGCCAGGCCGGACGAGACGCCGTCGGCGGAAATCTGCAAATGCGACGCGGCAAGATAGGCATCCAGGGTCAAGCCCTGCTTGGCGATGGCGCTGCCGCTCCAAACTGCGCAGAGCAGGCGGTCCTGGCCCAGTTCGATTCTCGCTACACGTGGATCGTCTCGGATCGAAGCACCGGTCAGGGCGCAATCTACCTGCCTGAGGTGGATGGCGTTGAGTATTTCGATGCCATTGGCCGGTATGATGTTGAGCGTTGCGTGCGGGGCTTGCCGGGCAAATTCCCGCAACAATTCCGGGACAAAGACCATCGCATGGTAATCGGTAAGTCCCACACGGAAGTTGCGACGCGTCGATGCCGGATCAAATATTTGGTGCCTGTCGATCGAGGAGCGTATCGTGCTCAGCGCGCCTGAAATCTCCGAGAGAAGCTCCACGGCGCGCGGTGTGGGACACATGACTGAGCCATCTCGCGTGAACAAGTCGTCGCGGAAGAGCATCCTCAGCCTTCCCAGTGAATGACTGATGGCAGACTGCGTTCTGCCCAGACGCTCCGCCGTGCGCGTGACGCTTCGTTCACGCATCATGATGTCGAAAACTCGGAGCAAATTCAGGTCCAAATCGTCGAATTGCATGGAGCCCCTCTGAAGTTGGTGCGTCGGCCCAGACCGATGTTCGTAAACGACTTTCTGCATGAAGGTAAGGCAAGGAACGGCACGGATCTTCGTTTCGCGGCTCTTTCGTGAGGTCCGGCATTTTGGCGCTCACGGGTGGGGCCTACGAAATCGTCCGGCAGCTACACCTTGACGGGGCTATCGGAAATCCTACCCGTGTGGGCAGTTCGGCCATGGGGCTTATGGTTCGACGAGACATCGACATAACGATGTCTTGTCCCAGGCTGGATGCCGGCACGCTCGAAGCATTCGGGGTATCGGCGCTCGTCTTATGCAGAAGGCCGAGAGCGTCGTCGCAGTACGTTTTCGAAATGACACCGGCGCATGGAACACCGAGCCGGACAACCATCCCGATGGGTTTTATCTCTGGCTATCGGTTCGCACGCAGAACCAGTCGATGTGGACCATCGATATCTGGCTGGTAGACCAGCCGGACACGCAACCCGATCTCGCGCACCTGAAGACGCTGCTGCCACGCATGAAGATCAGGACCGCGAAACAATCCTGCAGATCAAAAAAGCCGTGGCTGAGCGACCGCAGACGAAAGATAAGATTTCGAGCGCACTCGTATATGAGGCCGTTATGGATCATGGGGTCGAACTGTCGATGAGTTCGAGTTGGCATCAAGGATACGCAGGCTAGAAGTGCACCCTCGCGCGCCCGAGCAGTTGTCGTTTGGACAGAGAGCAGTATGCAGGCGGCCCATATGGGTCGTCGCCCTCATTCGACATCGTGCAGCAACTCTGGCGGACGGTTCGCTACAGGTCAGCGTCCAAGGCTGCCAGCGGCGGCGATGATCTCCGCCGCGGTCGGGAAGATGCAAAGGCTGCTCGGCCCGTCGAGCGCTTCGATTTGAGCC
Organism: Rhizobium croatiense; assembly: GCF_019793465.1. Taxonomy (GTDB): domain Bacteria; phylum Pseudomonadota; class Alphaproteobacteria; order Rhizobiales; family Rhizobiaceae; genus Rhizobium; species Rhizobium croatiense. The sequence goes on from NZ_JAILYJ010000008.1 coordinate 207,497, forward strand.
CAGCCGATGGTGCCGTTCGCATCGACCAGGAAGTGCCCGACAAGCTGAGTAGCGTGCTTCTCGAATATGGCGTTATCGGCTTCATTAAGCTCGAAGTGGTCCTTAGCGTTGAGGATCGTGTTGGCTTCCATCGGCTGTAGCGGTTCTGGCAGCTCGCCCGTTGGGTTGATGCGTGCCGCTTGGAATTGCGCCATCGTTGCGCCATATGGCCATTCGGGCTGACCGCTGCTCGCATCGGGCAAGAACTCTGCATGCGGCACGCCGTAGGCGCGATGTGTGCGGCAGTCGGGGTCGCACAGAAGCGTTACCGGCGTCGGCCGGTGGCGGAAATACAGGCGGGCGCGTTCCACCGGCGTGTTGATAACGGCCACGGTCTCCAGCCCGGCGGCGCGCAGGGTTGGCTGCACGCCGGCGAGCTGTTCTACCTGACGCCGGCAGAACGGGCAGTGCAGCCCGCGAAAGAAGCCGATCAAGAACGGGTGACCCCTCAAGTCGGCGAGCGAGACCGTTCCGTCGAAATTGGCCGTGGCCAGCGCAAACGCCGGCGCGGATTCTCCAGGCTGCAGCGGGCGCTTCTGGTCTGCCATGGGAATAATTCCTCTTTCTCCAGCTGAACGACCGAAATTCAACTGTATCACTTGTCGCAAGAAGGCCAAACGCTCGATGTTGAGATGACGAGGGCGGTTCGGCATGCCATTCGCAGCTCCGACCGGTGTCGAAGCCGCCCCCGGCCTCTTGCCAGCATCGGCCCATCAATCCGTGGCCACCCTGTCCATCCCAGCGGTCCTGCTGCTATCCGCTCACCATGGATCATCCTTTTAGCGACGAAGCTGCCCCCGGAGTGGGCACCGGGATCATTCAAAATCGTTGATGTTATCCATAAACTCTATTCGTTTGAATGATGGGTCCGCGAAGCCCATATTAGCAGCATGGACATGGACGAACCTCCCATCGCCACCATGTCCCGGCTCAAGAAAGGAACCGAAAAATGACCACGCTCACCTATCGGGGTGGTGGCAAGACCCTCACCTCCAGCGAAGGCCGCTTCGATCTGGGCCATTATGCCCACAAGCTCGTGCTCGCCTGGACCCGCTGGCAGACTGCCCGCGAAATCGAAGCCATGCCGTTCGACGTCCGCAAGGATATCGGCTGGCCGAGCACCGACGACAGCAAACACCGGACCATGTAATGAATGCGACATTCCTCCTGAGATGAGGGCGGCGTCTGCATCTTGCAACGCCGCCTTTTTCGTGTCCGCCATCTCGTTCCCCATTGCACTTCAGCCCCTGAATTTCGGTTGGCTGTGAGCTCTCTTCCACCCCGCCGGCGCCCTCGCCCGGGACTTGACCGGTCAAATCGCGGTCAATGTCGCATATTTGCTCTTCCCGGCCGCATTTTTCCATGCCAGTGTCGCTTTCAGGACATCGGCGCGACGCATTCCGCGCAACGAATAGTCATCGTCCCTCGAGCATGGATTTCGCTATGAACAGGATGCAGATCAAGAAGCGTTCGCTGGTCTTCTTTATGGTACCGCAATTCACCATGCTGCCCTTCTCGGCCGCCGTGGACACCTTGCGCATCGCCAATCGCATGCTCGGCTATCAGGCCTATACCTGGCGGCTCGCCTCCCTCGACGGGGAAAAAGTCTATTCCTCCTGCGGTATCGGCGTCGAGGCGAATTCCTCGCTCGCCGAGGAGCGCCGCCATCTCGGCGGCGAAAACCGGCCGGGCATGGTGCTCGTCTGTTCCGGCATCGATGTCGAGCAGTTCAACAACAAATCGGTCAATGCCTGGCTGCGCGAATGCTACAATCGCGGCGTTGCCGTCGGCAGCCTCTGTACGGGCGCACATGTGCTGGCCCAGGCCGGGCTCTTGAACGGCAAGCGCTGCGCCATCCACTGGGAAAACCTGCCGGGCTTCTCCGAAGCCTTCCCGCAGGCGGAGGTCTATGCCGATCTCTACGAGATTGACGGCAATCTCTATACCTGCGCCGGCGGCACCGCCTCGCTCGACATGATGCTGAACCTCGTCGGCGAGGATTTCGGCGAGAGCCTCGTCAACCGCATCTGCGAGCAGCACCTGACCGACCGTGTGCGCAATCCGCACGACCGTCAGCGCCTGCCGCTGCGCGCCCGCCTCGGCGTGCAGAATGCCAAGGTGCTGTCGATCATCGAGCTGATGGAAGGCAATCTGGCCGAGCCGCTGTCGCTGATCGAGATCGCCGACGGCGCCGGCCTCTCCCGGCGCCAGATCGAACGGCTGTTCCGCCAGGAGATGGGCCGTTCGCCCGCCCGTTACTATCTGGAAATCCGCCTCGACCGCGCCCGCCATCTGCTGGTGCAATCCTCAATGCCCGTCGTCGAAGTCGCCGTCGCCTGCGGCTTCGTCTCGGCCTCGCATTTCTCCAAGTGTTATCGCGAACTCTACCATCGCTCGCCGCAGCAGGAGCGCGCCGAGCGCAAGATGACCATGGCGACGGCAAGGCAGGCAGTCGCCGCCTGAGGTGGCCGCAACACAAGAAGCTGACCATTCCTTCGTCATGCTCGGCCTTGTGCCGAGCATCTAACCACGGGTTGATTGGGCAGCAGATCCTCGGCACAAGGCCGAGGATGAAGACCAGTGGCGACAGCCCACCCTACTGCGCCGCCTCCTCCGTCATCCTTGCGTCGGAATAGACCTGGTTGCGGCCTCTGTGTTTGGCCATGTAGAGGAATTGGTCGGCGGCGTTCAAATAATTCTCGAAGGTCTCGTAGCCGCCGATCTCGGCAATGCCGATGGAGATCGTGACGCCGAGGTCCTCGTCGTCGGCGGTGACCTTCAACCGCGATATATCCGAGCGGATTTCATCGCAAAGCTTGGTCGCAGCAGCTGAATCCATCTGCGGGAAGAGGATGGCGAATTCTTCGCCGCCAAGCCGCGAGAGAAGATTGTCGCTGCCCTCGAAGATCGTAAACAGCCGGTTGGCGACCGCTTTCAGCACCTTGTCGCCGATCTCGTGACCGTAGGTATCGTTCAGACGCTTGAAATGATCGATATCGAGGATGGCGACTGAACTCGGCACTTTCAGCCGCAGGCATTCGTTCACCAGCTTCGGGCCGTTGTCATAGAAATAACGGCGATTGTAGAGGCCGGTCAGGTAGTCGCATGCCGCCGCCGCCCTCAGCTGCCGCATCTGCGCCAGCGTCTCGGCATTGTTGGCAATGCGGCATTGCAGCTCCTCGGCGACAAAGGGCCGGTAGAGGAAGTCGCTGGCGCCCGCCTTCAGGAAACTGGCTGACAGCATGCGGTCGTTGGACGAAGACACGCCGATGACACGCAGCCGGTCCGAACCGAAGCGATGGCGGATGCGCCGCGTCAGCTCGTAGCCGCTCATATCGGGCATATGGTGATCGGTGACGACGAGTTCGATGTCGCTGTAGGCTTCGAGAGCGGCCAGCGCCTCGAGCCCCGAGCTTGCCTCGACGACGAGATATTGCTGCGCCTTCAAGAGGTCGACGAGCACCTGGCGTGCCGAGACGACATCGTCGACGACGAGCACCCGCGTCTTGCGGTTGGAGATCGCCCGGCGGACGGTAGCGACCAGATTGTCGAGCGCGAACTCATTGTCCTTCAACACGTAATCGATGACATTGCGCTCCATGATCCTGTTGCGCGTGTTGAGATCGAACGTGGCGGTGAAGACGATCGCCGGGATATCGTGCTCGATCGTGCAGTCGAGCGCCTCGCCATAGGGCGAATCCGGCAGGTTGAGGTCGACGACGGCCATGGTGTAGCCGTGACCGTCTTCGGCAAGCTCCCGGCGAAGCGCTTTCAGCGACGAGCAGGATTTGACGGCAAGCCCAAGTTCCGTCTGGAATCGGTGGCAGAGCACGGCGGAAAACATCCGGGAATCTTCAACCAGAAGTATTTTGAGGCCGCCGGAGCGCAGCCCGATTCCATCCCGCTGAAAATCTGCTTGAAAAGCCACAGCCGCTATTCCCCCCTGCGCCCGACGGGCTCGACTCGGCCCTCCCACCGTCGGGGCAGACGATACCCGAGAGGCCTGTGCGCGTGAAGGGGACAAATGATGGCGTTACTTGTAATTGCAAAAAATCGATGCCGATCACGGACCGGCATCTCCGCCTCACTGGCAATACTCATGCTGGAAGGGCCGTCAGGCAACCGCCCGCTCCTTCCGCATCGACTGAATTTGCAAGAGCGTATCGAGATTCTGATTGACGCGACAGTAGAACTCCTCGTCGATGAAGGGGCGCAGCATGAAATCGTTGCCGCCGGCTTTGAGGAACCGCGCCGAAAGCAACCGGTTCGAGGAGGAGGAAACCCCGATGATGCGCAGCTCGTGCGAGCCGATATTGGCGCGGATGCGCCGCGTTAGTTCGAAGCCGTCAATATCGGGCATGTTATAGTCGGTGATCATCAGGCCGATATCCCGATTGGCCTTCAGGATCTCCAATGCCTTGCCGCCGCTGTCGGCGACGCTGACGCGGAAATTATAGCGTTTCAGCCGGCTCGACAACAACGCGCGCGCCGTCGCGCTGTCGTCGACGATCAGCACATGGTGGCGATGATTGGTCAGGAACCGGCAGATCGACTCCGCCAGCAGATCGACCGCGAAGATATTGTCCTTGAGGATATAGTCGACGATGTCCTTGGCCATCAGCTTGTCGCGCATGCTTTCATGGAAGGTGCCGGTAAAGACGATGGTGGGAATGGAAAGATCGACGAGATATTCGAGCGCTTCGCCGTTTTCGGCGCCGGGCAGATTGATGTTCGAGATCGCCAGCGTGATCGGATCGGAAGATTTGTCGTAGGAAAACTGCAAATCCTCAAAGTTGCGGCAGATCTCGACATTAATGTCGAACAACTCCTTGAGGCGTTTGCTGATCATCGAGGTGAAGACGTTTGAATCTTCCGCGACAATAATGCGCGCGCCGGCAAACATCTCTCCGGAATATTGCATCCCCGAAATACCCAAAAACGACATGGTAAACCTTTAATGTAAAATCCATCCCCGGCTCAAACTGATACATCAATTGATTTGACTAATCATTAATCAGCGAGAGACGGCGAAGCTTCCAGCTGGACCAGCCCGGGTTTCCTGCAGATATGATTAAGAAATCAGGCGTGGAGCGCGGCGTTCTCCGCATCGAACGGGCTTTCACCGACAATTGTCGCGTTATAGGTCTTGGACCTTGATCTCAGCTTCGCGCTCTCTTTGGCGCAGTCGGGCCGCGGCATGGCAAGCATCTGCTTACCGATCGATCATGGGCGCATATCTCGTATGCGACGGCCGAAACCAGGTAGACCGGCGCGGCGATAGAGCGTCGCAACGCTGCGAGACAAGAGCGTTGCCTTCAACCCGACCGGCTGGCGGAGCTCCGCGGAAGCCATTATAGATGCGTGATCGACCCCAACCTGTGGGCGGATGTGCACATGACCCAACCCGACCCGGTGATCGAATGGCTGCTCGATTCCGACCCGGCAATCCGGTGGCAGGTGATGCGCGATCTCATCGATGCCCCCGAAGCGGAGTGGATGGCCGAGCGGGCCAAGGTGGAGAAGGAAGGCTGGGGCGCGAGGCTGCTTGCCTGCCAGGACGAGGACGGCCAATGGGCGGGCGGCGCTTTTCTTCCCACCGGATTCGACCCTCGCGAGTGGCGCGAGCGCGGCCAGCCGTGGACGCCGACAAATTTTTCGCTATCGCAATTGCGGGAATTCGGTCTCGATCCCGCCTGCGAGCAGGCCAGGCGCACCGTCGAATTGATCGGCGCCAATGCCCATTGGGAGGAAGGCGGCCAGTCCTATTGGAAGGGCGAAGTCGAGGAGTGCATCAACGGCCGCACCGTCGCCGACGGCGCCTATTTCGGTGTCGACGTCTCCTCCATTGTCGAGAGGCTGACCGGCGAGCGCCTCGAGGATGGCGGCTGGAATTGCGAAAGGTGCAAAGGCTCCATTCGATCGTCCTTTGCCAGCACCATCAACGTGCTGGAAGGCCTGCTGGAGTTCGAGCGAGCGACCGGCGGTACGCCGCAATCGCGGGAGGCACGCAGAACGGGCGAGGAATTCATGCTGAAGCGCAACCTCTTCCGCCGTCTCGGCACCGGCGAGCCGGCCGACGAACGCTTCCTGCACTTCCTGCACCCGAACCGCTGGCGCTACGACATCCTCCGCGCCCTCGATTATTTCCGGTCAAGCACCCTCCTGACCGGCTCCGCCCCCGATCCGCGCCTCGGCGAAGCGATCGCCCATCTTCGCATCCGCCGCCTTCAGGACGGCAGATGGCCGCTCGACTGGACCCTGCCGGGGCGCGTCTGGTTCGAGATCGACGAGGGAGAAGGTCAGCCCTCGCGCTGGATCACGCTCCGGGCAATGCGGGTGCTCAGATGGTGGGATGCCCACGCCTCAGTCAATTCCTGATGCCAAGCGAGCGCAGGACATGCGGACCACTCCGTCATTGCCCGATCCCCGCAGGTCCCTACGCACAGCAGCCGCTCCCCGTCGCCGAAGGACCGTAGCAGGCCGCAGCCTTTCTGCTCTCCTCGGCGAGCCAGCGGTCGCGCGGCTTGCAGCTTGCCGGCCGCGGCGAAAGGTCGACATGCACGGCCCCGCCACGCAAGATCGGTATTGCCGCGCAATAAAGCTGCATCGGCCGCACGCCGTCGCTGACTTCGAAAGTGAGCTTGGCGGTACCGTCGAGCGGCACATGCTCGGTCACCTTTAGGATGATCGCATGGAATTTGCCGGCCGGCATATGCGTGCGCTCACCCTCGTCGATGTCCCAGAGCTGGATGAATATCTCCGTCCATGCTTCCGGATTGGCGCCGCAATCAAGCGCTGAGAATTGGCCCGCCTTGACCTCGGTGATATGATAGCCCGGCTTCACCGGCCGGCCGTCGCAATGGAAAACAAGCGGCGCGTCCTTTTCGCCGGAGAGCGCATCAAGCAGCAGGCCGAGGCTTATCTCCTCCGCCTGAATTTTATTGTTGTCGATGGCATTCATCTGCGCTAATCCTCGTTTCAACGATTCAAGGATTATTGAAATATGGATCAACGTCAAGCCCTCGCCGCATTCGGCGCGCTTTCGCAGGAAACGCGCCTCCATATCATTCGCATGCTTGTCGTCTCGGGTCCCGACGGAATGGCGGCGGGCTCCATCGCCGAAAGGGCCGAGGTTTCGCCGTCAAACGTCTCCTTCCACCTGAAGGAGCTGGAGCGATCAGGGCTGATCACCCAGCAACGTGAATCGCGCTCGATCATCTACACCGCCAATTACGAGGCGCTTGGCGGTTTGATCCGTTTTCTGATGGAGGATTGCTGCGGAGGGAACGCCGAAATCTGCGCGCCCGCCGCCGCCGTCGCCGCATGCTGTGCACCTGCAACCAAGGAGGAACTGCAATGACCACAGACCGCGTTTACAATGTGCTCTTTCTCTGCACTGCCAATTCTTCGCGCTCGATCCTGGCGGAGTCGATCCTGGAGACCGAGGGCAAAGGCCGGTTCAAGGCCTATTCCGCCGGCAGCCAGCCGAGAGGCGAAGTCAATCCATTGGCGCTGAAGGAACTGCAAGCGCTGGGTTATCCCGCCACCGGCTTCCGCTCGAAGAGTTGGGACGAGTTCGCCAAGCCCGACGCACCGGAGATGGATTTCATCTTCACCGTCTGCGACACCGCCCACGGCGAAGCCTGCCCCGTCTGGATCGGCCATCCGATGACCGCTCACTGGGGCGTCGAGGATCCGGCCGCCGTCGAGGGCAGCGAGGTCGAGAAGGGCCGCGCCTTCGCACAGGCCGCCCGTTTCCTGAAAAACAGGATCGTGGCCTTCCTCAGCCTGCCTTTGGCCTCGATCGACAAGCTGGCGCTGGAATCGCATCTGCGTCAGATCGGCGCGATGGAAGGCACGACCGCAAAACCGGCAGGGGCGGGCTGATGGCTTCTTACGATCTATCGCGCCGGCTGGTCGCGGAGGCGCTCGGCACCGCCATGCTGGTCGCAACCGTGGTCGGCTCCGGCATCATGGCCACATCGCTGACGGCGGATGTCGGGCTCGCCTTGCTCGGCAATACGCTGGCGACCGGCGCGATCCTGGTCGTTCTGATCACCGTGCTGGGGCCAATTTCCGGCGCCCATTTCAACCCGGCCGTCTCGTTGATCTTCGCCATGTCGGGCTCGCTGCCGAAACGCGACCTTAGCGGCTACGTGCTGGCGCAGTTTGCCGGCGGCGTGGCCGGCACGATCTGCGCCCATCTGATGTTCAACCTGCCGCTCCTGGAATTGTCGAGCAAGGTCCGCACCGGCGGCGCGCAATGGTTTTCCGAGGGGATTGCGACCTTCGGCCTCGTCGCAATCATTCTCGCCGGCATCCGCTTCGAGCAGAAGGCCGTTCCATGGCTGGTCGGGCTTTACATCACTGCCGCCTACTGGTTCACCGCCTCGACCTCGTTTGCCAATCCGGCGGTGGCCTTCGCCCGCTCCCTGACCGACACTTTCTCCGGCATCCGCCCGATCGACCTTCCGGGGTTCTGGCTTACCCAAATCGTTGGTGCGGTCGCAGCCCTCTTCCTGTTCACCTGGCTGCTGCAGCCAGCCGCATCATCCTCATCAACCCTGTCACCAGAAGCGAAACTATGAACGTCACCATCTACCACAATCCCGCCTGCGGCACCTCGCGCAACACGCTGGCGATGATCCGCAATGCCGGTATCGAGCCTGATATCATCGAATACGTCAACACGCCGCCGTCACGCGCGGAGCTGGTCAAGATGATCGCCGATGCCGGCCTGACCGTGCGCCAGGCCCTGCGCGAGAAGGATACGCCCTACGCTGAACTCGGCCTCGGCAATCCCGATCTGAGCGACGACCAGTTGCTCGACGCCATGCTCGCCCAGCCGATCCTGATCAACCGGCCCTTCGTCATCACCCCGCTCGGCACACGGCTGTCGCGGCCTTCCGAGGTGGTTCTGGAAATCCTGTCGGAGACGCATAAGGGCGCCTTCACCAAGGAAGACGGCGAGAAGGTGCTCGATACCGAAGGCAAGCGCATTGTCTGATCTTCCAGCTACTTCGCCGGCCCACCTTCGCCAACCGGATTTGGCGGCCTTGCGGCCGCCCTTCTCGACGCACAAGCCGCGCATCCTCATCCTTTACGGCTCGCTGAGGGCCGTATCCTACAGCCGTCTGCTCGCGCATGAGGCATCACGCCTGCTTGAGCATTTCGGCTGCGAAGTGCGGATCTTCGATCCCGAAGGCCTTCCTCTTCCCGACGGAGCGCCGGTCGCTCATCCAAAGGTCCAGCAATTGCGCGAGCTCTCCGCCTGGTCGGAAGGCCAGGTCTGGGTCAGCCCCGAGCGGCACGGCGCAATGAGCGGGATCATGAAGGCGCAGATCGACTGGATACCGCTGTCAGTCGGTTCGGTCCGGCCGACGCAGGGCAAGACGCTTGCCGTCATGCAGGTATCCGGCGGTTCGCAGTCGTTCAATGCCGTGAACCAGATGCGCATCCTCGGCCGGTGGATGCGGATGATCACCATTCCCAACCAGTCGTCGGTGGCAAAGGCTTTCCAGGAGTTCGACAGCGACGGGCGCATGAAGCCCTCATCCTTTTACGACCGCGTCGTGGACGTCTGCGAAGAACTGGTGAAATTCACATGGCTGACGCGCGACGCCTCGGCCTACCTTACCGACCGCTACAGCGAGCGCAGAGAAGAAGCCGAAAAGCTTGAACGACGCGTGGGCCTCAAATCCATATGACGCCCGTCGCTTCCGAACGGCCGCCCATTGCCGCCATCCTCGCGCTCGGCCTGACGCAGATCATCGGCTACGGAACCCTCTATTACAGCTTCAGCATCCTCGCGCTCGACATGGCGCGCGGGCTCGATTGGTCGGCGGAATGGATTTTCGGCGCGCTGTCGGCGGCACTGCTGATCGGCGGCCTGGCGGCTCCCGCCATGGGCAAATGGATCGATCGCTTCGGCGCCGGCCGGGTCATGACTTTGGGCTCGGCGATAGCGGCAATCGCGCTTGCCGGCTGCGCCTTTGCTCCTGGCAAAGTCGCTTTCGTCATCGCCCTGATCGCCGTCGAGACGGCGTCGAACCTCGTGCAATATGGCGCGGCCTTCGCCCTGCTGGTTCAGATAAGGCCGCGGGTGGCCCAGCGCAGCATCACCTATCTCACGCTGATCGGCGGTTTCGCCTCGACCATCTTCTGGCCAATCACCGCCGCGCTGCATGCCCACTTCTCTTGGCAGAGCGTCTATCTCATCTTCGCCGCGATCAATCTGCTCGTCTGCCTTCCCATCCATACTTGGCTGGCGCGCAGCGCCGGCCATCGCGGAACCGGCGAGAAGAGCGGCGCGACGAGGCGCATCGAACCCAGCCTTCCCGCCGCCGCGCGCACGCCGGCCTTCATCCTGATGGTCACCGGCTTTGCGCTGGAAAGCTTCGTCAACGCGGCCCTTCTGGTCCATATGGTGCCCGTCATGTCGGCGCTCGGGCTCGGCGCCATGGCCGTCATGGTCGGCACGCTTTTCGGACCCTCGCAGGTGATGAGCCGCTTCATCAACATGGTCTTCGGCGGCAGCCTGCCGCAGCTCATGCTCGCCGTCATTTCCGCCGTGCTCCTGCCGGCGGCCCTTGTCATTCTCCTCCTCACCGCGCCGTCGGTTCCCGGCGCAGTGGTCTTCGCCGTGGTCTTCGGCCTCGGCTCCGGCCTCAGCAGCATCGTGCAGGGAACTCTGACCTTGGCGCTCTTCGGAAGCGAGGGCTATGGCCAGCGGCAGGGAAAAGTGATGTCGGCCCGCCTCGCCGTCTCCTCGACGGCGCCGTTCGCGCTGGCCTTCCTGATGGGCAATATCGGCGTATCATGGTCGCTGTCGATCACTGCCGGGCTCGGCGCCGCGGCCGTGGCGGCACTCCTCGCCATCCGGCCGCTGATGCGGATGCCCGTGGCGGCGCAAACGGCTCTGGCGCGCGGAGAGCCATAGCCCCAGGGGGCCGCAGCCTTACTTGACCACGGCCGAGCCCTTGATGATGTCGATCGTCTCGCCGCCGTCGAGGCCAATGCGGTCGCCGTCGGGCGTCGTCATGAAGCAGCCGGAAGGGCAGAGGTTTTCCGAAGCTCCGGCATCGACGACGACCTCGACGCGCTGGCCGCCCTCGGTGATGACAAGCACCACGGCGGCAGGATCGGTGTTGGTGATGGATGCCGCATGGACTGCCGGCGCGGCGAGCATCGGGATAAGCAGAGCGGCGGCAAATCTTGCCATCATGTGCGGCGGCGCGGGTGCGCCCTCCCCTCGAACGATCGGTGCTGCCCTCGGCAGCGATCCCGATGCAAGGGATCATGCACATAGACCTGTGAATGATGGCTGAATGAGCCGTTCAGCTCTTCAGGCTGGCCTCGGCGGTCCGGCCACGCAGCTGTCGCACCCGATACTCCTCCTCGCCGGCAGCGCCGTCCGCGGAGCTGGGCCTGACGCCCCTGCCCTCGTTGGCGATGGCGGCGGGCGCCTCGCGGTGGATGGTCAGATCGCTCTGCGGCAACGGAATCTCGATGCCCTCCGCCTTGAAGCGCTTGAGGATCTCGATCCTCAGATCGTTGCGCACCGTCATGCCGTCGCCCATATCGGCGAGGAAGAAGCGCAGTTCGAAATCCAGCGAATAGGGACCGAAGCGCAGGAATTCGACATGCGGTTCGGGATTGCGCATGACGAGCGGTATCTTGGCCGTCAGTTCCAGCAGGATATCCATCACCTTCTGCGGATCGGCATCGTAGCTGACCGAAACAGGAATTTCCGAGCGGCCGATCTTGTTGCGGTGCGTCCAGTTGCCGACCAGCCCGTTGATCAGCTCCGAATTCGGCACGATGATCGACTGTTTGCGAAAGGTCTCGATCTCGGTGGCGCGCACCGAGATGCGCTTGACGATGCCTTCGGCCGTGCCCGAGACGACATGGTCGCCGACCTTGAACGGCCGCTCGACGAGCAGGATCAGGCCGGAGACGAAGTTGGAGACGATGTTCTGCAGGCCGAAACCGATGCCGACCGAAAGTGCCGAGGCGACGAGCGCGAAGCTCGACAGATCGATCCCGGCGGCCGAGACGCCGATGATCGCCGCCACACCGACCCCGAGATAACCGATCCCCGTCTTGACGGAGTTGCGCACGCCGAGATCGACATGGCTTCGGGCCATAACATTGCCGTCGAGCCAGCGCTGCACCCAGCGCGTCAACAGGTAGACGCCGGCAAACAACAGAATGCCGGTGCAGATGCCGAGCAGCGAGATGCTGATGCCGCCGAGCTTGACCTCGGTAAACAGCCGATAGGCGAGAAGCTGCAGGTCCTGCACATGGAAGCCCCAGAGCAGCAGGATCAGCGGGATGCCGACGAGCAGCGCCACCGCATAGATCGCAAGGCCGACGAGCAGGCCGACCTGGTCGATCGCCACAGGCCCCAGATTGAAGCGGCGCGTCAGGAAACGGGCGAAGAAGGTGTCGCCGAAGCTCTCCTGTCGAGAGATCGCCTTGCCCGACAGCAGACCGACATACATGGTGGCGACGACCGCACCGGTAATGATGAACTGCGTGGCGACGAAGCGCGCCAGTCCTACATAGCCTGCGAGCGCGGTGATGATGAGGCCGGCGCCGGCAACGCGCAGGATGATGGCCATGCCGCGCGGCCAATGCCTGCCCGGCGCGTCGGGATCGCCGTTCCGTGCCAGCATCGGCTTGCCGAAGGAGGCAGCGATAAGGATCACGCCGATGATCAGCGCGGCGATCAGGCTCCTGACCACCGTCAGCACCAGCGGCGAACCCATCGCCTCGCTGACCGTTCCGAACAGATAGTCGAGCCCGTTGACGACAGCCATCGCCAGCAGGCAGTAGCCGATCGAGCGGGCGCCGAGATTGGAAAGCTTCACCAGCCGCCAATGCGGTTCACGCGGCGCGAAGATGGCGTTGACGAAGCGGCCGACGAAATAGACGAGCCCGATCGTGCCGAACAGCGCGCCGATGACGGGTGCGATATCGGGCCGCAGCACGTTGAAACTATTGAGGAAGAAGAACGAGGTTACGAGCAGCACCGCAAGCGCCAGAGTGCGGATCAACGTCGACCAGAAGGCAATCGACAGCCGGCCGATATAGGACGGGTTCTCGACCGCCTCATCGCGGCGCAAATATGCGCCGAACAGGCGGTAGCTGCCGGAGAGCAGAATGAGCGCCGAGGCGAGCGACAGGAAGATCGCCGCAAACAACGGGAAGCGCTTGAACTTCCAGACGAAGGCGGCCCAGCTGGACAGGGCCTGCGAGAATTCGCTGACCTCGTGCACGAAGGCGCCGGCGGCATCGTCGAGCACCGAGACGGAGATTTCGGTACGTCTGAGAAGCGTATCGGCGAAAAGCCGCCGTCGCATCTCGATAATCTCGTTGACAAGCTGCGTCACCGCGATCGACAGATTTTCGGCGTCGCCTGTCACCGCATTGATCTGCGCACGCTCGGCGGCAAGCGCATTGCGCTCCTGGGTGACGATCTCAGCCTCGGGCGGCTGTCCATCCTTCGGCGGATCGCCGATCTCGCCAAGGCGGTTTTTGATCTGATCGAAACGCGGCCTGAGATTGACCGAGATCGTGATGACGGCGCGGCTGAGTTCGTCGGCTTTGGCCGCAATCCCGACCAGCGCATCGTCATTATCGGCGTTCTGCTTGACGCTATCCTGGAGCGAGCCGAGCTGGACCTTCGCCTTTTCGATTTCCTTCGCCGCCTGAGCGGATGGCGTATCGACAAGCGGCGTCTCCGCCGCCGCCTGCGTCTGCGGCTCCTGCGCCAAGGCTGCGGCACTCTCGAAATGGGCGCCGGCCAGCGCCAGCGTCATCAGAAGAATGGTGCGAAGCAGGATCGTTCTCAGCCGCAAAAGCGCCTCCGGGAGGGTTGTCGTCAGGATAGAATGTCAGCTTTTCATTGCAAACAAAGGCGACAGAAAGGCGGGAAATGCCTAAAGCGCCTCGCAGCGAACTTGAAAGACCTGCATGAGAAGCACTCAGAAGCCGGCGCCTGGCCAGGAGAGATAGTCACGCTCCGCAGCCGTCGACTCCCGTCCGACGATGGCATTGCGGTGCGGAAATCGGCCATAGGCCGCGATCACATCGCGATGACGAATGGCATAATCCAGGTATTCCGCGTCGCCAAGCGCAGTGAACAAGGCCACCGAACGTTCCTGCTCGTCGAGGTTTTCGGCATGTTCGAACGGCAGATAGAAGAAGGTGCGACAGGCGACCTCGACGGCCTGGTCGCCCCCGGCCGCAAGCGCGAGCTTGGCTTCCCGCAGCGCCAGTCCGTCGGTTGCGAAGGCGAGCGGCGTGCCGCGATAGATGTTGCGGGGGAACTGGTCGAGCACGATGACCGCCGCCAGCCGGCATATCGGATCGGCCCGCCATTCGTCACTGATGCCTGCGGCCAGCGCCAGATGCGTATCGCGGTAAACATCACGGATCTCCACGTCGAGTTCCGGCGGCGGCTGGAACCACAGCTCCCGGCCGCAGCGAACGAACCAGAAATCATAGACTTCGCGCGGCGTGCGGATCGTCGTCATGTCTGTCCTCCCCATGCGTTAGGTTTGATGATGCGATGTCGGTAAGCTATTGCGGAAAAAGGATAATGCTGTGCCGTGAGGAGGCCCACGGCACGCCCTGCATCACACCTCCTACTTCCCCTCATGCAACGAAAACACCAGCGTCGCCCTCGTCCCGCCATGACCGGGATCATAGGCGAAATCCGATTTCAGGCTGGCGGCCATCGCCGTCAATATTCGCGTGCCGAGCCCAGTCCCTCTGGCAGGGCTCTCCGGATCAAACCCCGCGCCGTCATCCTCGACGATGACCTTCAGCACCTCTTCCGTCTGGTCGACGCTGACACGGATCTCCCCCGTGACGCTGTCCGGATAGGCATATTTGAAGGCATTGGTGACGAGCTCGCTGACGATCAGTCCGAGCGTGATAACCTTGTCGGTCGCCAGATTGACCGGCGCCGCAGTCAGCATGATGCGGTGCGGCCGCTTGTCGTCACGCATCGACGCTTCGAGTTCGATCAACAGGCTGTTCAGATATTCATCGAGCTGCACCGATCCGACCTGTCGGTTGGTATAGAGCCGGCGGTGCACGCTGGCGATGGCGTTGATGCGCATCTGCGTTTCGTGCAGCGCATCGATCGCCACTTGGTCCTTGGTCATCGAGGATTGCATGCGGATCAGCGCGCCGACCAGCCCGAGACTGTTGGCAATGCGGTGATTGACTTCGGCAAGCAGCATCTCCGCAAGATCGCGCTGCTGGCGGATCACCTCCTGCGCCTGCGCCGTCTCGCGGCGAAAACGCGCCCGCTCCAATGCCTGTTCGAGGGCAGCCGCGAGCAGATCGAAATAATCGGCCGAGATCCCCTTCAGCACGTAGTCGTCGGCACCCGCCTTCAGCGCCGCGACCGCGATGCTGGTATCGTCCGAACCCGTCGCATAGATGACCGGCGGATGATCCGGCATCGCCGTGATGCAGGG
Organism: Rhizobium croatiense; assembly: GCF_019793465.1. Classification (GTDB taxonomy): domain Bacteria; phylum Pseudomonadota; class Alphaproteobacteria; order Rhizobiales; family Rhizobiaceae; genus Rhizobium; species Rhizobium croatiense. The sequence goes on from NZ_JAILYJ010000008.1 coordinate 223,030, forward strand.
CAGAATGTCGAGGCCGGTTTCGTCGGCCAGCACATGATCGAGTACGACGGCATCGATTCCGCCTTCGCCGAGTCTCGCCAGACCGGCAGCGCCGTTCTTAGCCCACTCGACCGAAAAGCCGCGCCGAAGCAGGTTTTTCTGCATCAGCAATGCCAGCCCCTCGTCGTCGTCGATATAGAGGATGTGGATCAGGACATCCGCATCGCCGCTAGAATTGCTCATTCCCTCTCCCGGCGTTCTCCCGCAGCGACGATGGACCGCAAGCGTCCGACTCGTCCGCATGGCAATGTCGTATTGCATTGACCGCCCGAGGTAAACAGCCGCTACCCCTCGCTCTTGTCGCAGGCGGCGCCAAAGGACGACAACGGAAAACCGGTACCGCAGAGCGGGTTGATTGGTTTCGTCGGCAGGTTAGTTTTTCTGAAATTTCCGATGACCCGAAACTTCCGCTCCCGCCTCCGCCGGCAATTGCAGGAAGCGCAGCGACGAGATGACCCCGATCGCTCCGACCAAGACGAAGGCCCAACGGAAGTCGGCAAGAACGGGGGTCTCGGCCCCTCTGAGAGCCGCGGCAATGTTGAGCACGGCGGCCGCCACCGCCACGCCGAGCAGCATCGACACCTGCTGCAGCATGCTCGATAGCGTCGAGGCGGAACTGCGCTGCGCCGGGCCGATATCGGCGAAAGCCAGCGTGTTCAGCGCGGTGAATTCCATCGACCGCGACAGGCCGGCGAGAAAAAGCAGCGCATGGATGAAAAACTGCGGCGTATCAGGCGTCAGAAAACCGCAGGCGACGATCGAAAACGCCGCGATCAGCCCATTCAGCACAAGCACCGTGCGGAAACCGAAGAAGCGCAGGAGAGGCGTCGTCACCGTCTTCATGCCGAGATTGCCGAGGAAATAGACGAGCAGATAAGTGCCGGCGGCAATTGAACTCAGTCCGAATCCGAGCTGGAACAACAGCGGCAGCAGGAACGGTGTCGCATTGATGGCCACCCTGCAGGCCGTGCCCGCCGACAGAGTCGACATCGAGAAGGTCTGGACGCCGAAGGCCGAAAGGTCGAGAAGCGGATTGTCGACAGCGAGGAAATGTCGCGTCGCCATGACGGAGAGCACGATGCCAGCCGCGAGCATAGATATCACCTGCGGGAGCCCGCCTTCCCATTTGACCGAGAGTTCCAGGGCGGCGAGCAGGAAGGTGAGCCCTGCCGCACTGAGCACAAAGCCGACGAGATCGAGACGGCCGGCGTCGGCCTCGCGCTGCTCCGGAACGAAGCGCAACACCAGTCCCATGCCGAGAATGCCGATCGGGATGTTGATGAGAAAGTTCCAGTGCCAGCTGGCATAGGTGGTGATGAAACTGCCGAGCACCGGGCCAATCACCGGCGCGGTCAGCGCCGGCCAGGTGATCAGCGCAATCGCCTGGACGAGTTCGGACTTGCGGGCGTTCTTCAGCACGATGATGCGTCCGACCGGCGTCATCAGCGCGCTGCCCGCCCCCTGGACGGCGCGCCACAGCACGAATTCCATAAGGCTGCCGGACAGCCCGCAGAACAGCGAGGCGCCGGTGAAGACGCCGATCGACATCAGGAAGACACGGCGCGCGCCGAAGCGGTCGCCGAGCCAGCCCGACAGCGGAATGAAGGCGGCCATCGTCAGCATATAGACGGTGATGCCGATGCTCATCGATACCGGCTGCACGCCGAAGCTTGCCGCCATCTGCGGCAGCGAGGTGGCAACGATCGTGCCGTCGAGAATCTGCATGAAGAAGGAGACGGCAACGACCAGCGCCACGATCTTCGCCTGGCGGCCGCTTGCCGCCTCTTGCCGGTTCTCGCTCGTCTCTGCCGTGGTCATTGATCTCACAATGCGAATTGTCGGCGCGGCAGGAAACTGGAAGGAGCCGATCGGAGGATCTGCCGCGGGAAGCGCGCGAACGACGCCGCGCGTTGGCTGAATACGCCCGTCGCATCAGGCCGGAAAGGCTAAATCTTGCAGTCGGACAGAATATTCCCGATACGGCCGGCGGTCGGCCCAAAGAAAGAGCCCCGCCGAAGCGAGGCCAAGTTTGAACCCTCCCGGGAAAACAGGAGCGGCGTCGACGTCCATATCCTGCGGCCCATATCGCCGCGAGGCCAGATTTCGTCCCATTGGTACGCCTGCCGCAAAAATTTCCCGGATTTCCAAAAGAGAGGGCCGGACCTGCTGCCGCCGATCAACCCAGCGCGTGCGCTGCAGCGACGATTGTCGCTTGCAATGTTTATAAAAATACGTATCACTAAACATATTGCTAAACATGATGATTGAGGAGTTCATGTGAGCATTCTCTAAAACGGGTGAACATGCGACGCCGGCGGGGAGCCGGCATTGGTTCTGGGAGGAACTTATGCAGAAAACATCGAAAGCCCTTCTTGGGCTGTCCGCGGCATTCGTCATGTCGTCGGCATTGCCCAATCTCGCGAACGCCGATGAACTGACGCTGTGCTGGGCCGCCTGGGACCCCGCCAATGCACTGGTCGAGCTGTCGAAGGACTTCACCGCCAAGACTGGCACGCAGATGAAGTTCGAATTCGTTCCCTGGACAAGTTATGCCGATCGCTTCCTCAACGAGCTGAATTCCCATGGCAAGCTCTGCGACCTCATTATTGGCGACAGCCAGTGGATCGGCGGCTCGGCCGAAAACGGCCACTACGTCAAGCTCAACGACTTCTTCGACAAGGAAGGCATCAAGATGGATGACTTCGTGCCGGCGACGGTCGTCGGCTACTCGGAATGGCCGAAGAACACGCCGAATTACTGGGCGCTGCCCGCCATGGGCGATGTCGTCGGCTGGACCTACCGCAAGGACTGGTTCGAGAAGCCGGAACTGCAGAAGGAATTCAAAGCGAAATACGGCCACGATCTCGCAGCCCCGAAGACCTACGACGAACTGAAGCAGATCGCCGAGTTCTTCCAGAAGCGCGAGATCGACGGCAAGACCGTCTACGGCGCCTCGATCTATACCGAGCGCGGCTCCGAAGGCATCACCATGGGCGTAACCAACGTCCTTTACGACTGGGGCTTCCAGTACGACAACCCGAAGAAGCCTTACGACATGGAGGGCTTCGTCAACTCGGCCGACGCGGTCAAGGGTCTCGAATTCTACAAGTCGCTCTATGATTGCTGCACTCCGCCCGGCAGCTCCAACGTCTATATGGTCGAATCCGCCGACGCCTTCAAATCCGGCCAAGTCGCGATGCAGATGAACTTCGCCTTCACCTGGCCCGGCCTCTACAAGGACGAGAAGGTCGGCGGCGACAGGATCGGCTTCTTCCCCAATCCTGCTGAAAAGGCGCATTTCGCTCAGCTCGGCGGCCAGGGCATCTCGGTGGTCTCCTACTCCGACAAGCGCGACGTCGCCCTGCAATACATCAAGTGGTTCGCACAGCCCGAAGTGCAGGCCAAATGGTGGGAGCTCGGCGGGTTCTCCTGCCTGAACTCCGTCGTCAACGCGCCGGATTTTACAAAGAGCCAGCCCTATGCCCAGGCCTTCCTGGACTCGATGGCGATCGTCAAGGACTTCTGGGCCGAGCCAAGCTACGCCTCGCTGCTGCAGGCCATGCAGAAGCGCGTCCATAACTACGTGGTCGCCGGCAACGGCACCGCCCAGGAAGCACTCGATGGCCTGGTGAAGGACTGGAGCGACGTCTTCAAGGACGACGGCAAGATCTAGTGCCGGACGACGCGACAGTCGGCATCCTCTGCGCGCCATCCTGACCAGGATGGCGCCCGGATTGGCAGACGAGCCGGGCCGCCAGATCTTCCATATCCCAATAGACCGGGTGAAAAATTGACCATTTCCCATTCCTCCATTGTCGAGAAGGCGGCCGATGCGACAGCAAGAGCAACGCCGGTCTCGGTCGCCAGACGCGTTCACGGCCTCTCCGACAGGGCGATCGCCCGGCTGTTCATTGCGCCGGCCATCACCTTGCTGCTGGCCATCAACATCTTCCCGCTGCTTTGGGCGGTCTATCTCTCCTTCACCAATTACCGCGCCAACCGGCCGAATGCGCCGGTCCAGGGCGTCGGCCTTGGAAACTACGAACGCGTCCTCAACGATCCCGATATCTGGCAGGCGATGCAGACCACTGCGCACTTCGTCTTCTGGACGATCGTGCTTCAGACGGTGATCGGCTTTACGCTCGCATATCTCATCGACCGCAAGTTCCGCGGCCATGCCTTCTGGACAACGATCATCCTGATTCCGATGATGCTGTCGCCTGCCGTCGTCGGCAATTTCTGGCGCTTCCTCTACGAGCCTCAGATCGGCCTCTTCGCCTATGCCGTGTCGCTGGTGTCAGGCATTCCAACATCGGATATCCAGATGCTCGGCAACGTGACGCTGGCGCCATGGGCAATCATCATTGTCGATACCTGGATGTGGACGCCCTATGTGATGCTGATCTGCCTCGCCGGCCTGCGCTCGATCCCCGACTATATCTACGAGGCGGCCGAGGTCGACCGTGCTTCGCCATGGCGGCAATTCTGGTCGATCACCGTGCCGATGGCCCTGCCTTTCATCATGCTCGCCGTGCTCTTCCGCGGCATCGAGAATTTCAAGATGTTCGACATGGTGACGCTGCTCACCGGCGGCGGTCCGGGCTCGGTCACCGAGGTCGCCTCGATTACGCTGAAGCGCGCCGCCTTCGAAAGCTGGGCGACCGGCCGGGCCTCGGCCTTCGCCATCATCCTCTTCGTCGCGGTGTTCGGCCTCGCCAACATCTATGTCAAGGCATTGAACAAGGTGAAGCAACGATGAGCGCCGCCAACTCCGCCCATTCGGTCGTCGTACCGAGCCCGTCCAGCAAGCGCATCGCCGGCACCATCGTCGTGCTCTACGCGCTGATCACCCTCATCCCGCTCATCTGGATCTTCCTGACCAGCATCAAGTCGCCGCCGGATTCGATCAGCTATCCCCCGAAGATCGTCTTCACGCCGTCGCTCGAAGGCTATTGCAACCTCTTCACCACACGTACGCGTCAAACGCCCGACTATATCGCCTCGCTGCCGGCACCGGTCGGCACCTGCGATGAGGTGACGCGCAAGCGCAACATGGTGATCGCCGGCCCGTCGAACTTCTTGCCGCGCTTCGTCAATTCGCTTGTCATCGCCTTCGGCTCCACCTTCCTCGCAGTCTTCCTCGGCACGCTGGCCGCCTATGGTTTCTCCCGCTTCAAGGTACCGCTTGCCGACGACCTGCTGTTCTTCATCCTGTCGACGCGGATGATGCCGCCGATCGCCGTCGCCATCCCAATCTACCTGATGTATCGCGAACTCGGCCTATCGGACACGGCGCTCGGCATGATCCTGCTCTACACCGCCGTCAACGTCTCGCTCGCCGTCTGGCTGCTCAAGGGCTTCATCGACGAAATCCCGCGCGAATACGAGGAAGCGGCGATGATCGACGGCTATACGAGACTGCAGGCCTTCCGCAAGGTCGTGCTGCCGCAGGCAACGACCGGCATTGCCGCGACCGCGATCTTCTGCCTGATCTTCGCCTGGAACGAATATGCCTTCGCCGCCCTTCTGACCTCGGGCGAGGCCCAGACCGCGCCGCCCTTCATCCCGACGATCATCGGCGAAGGCGGACAAGACTGGCCGGCGGTCGCCGCCGGCACGACGATCTTCCTGATCCCGATCCTCGTCTTCACCATTCTCCTGCGCAAGCAGCTGCTGCGCGGCATCACCTTCGGAGCCGTCCGCAAATGAGCCATCTGATCGAAACACGCGCTCGCACCCCTGCCCGTCCGAAACGGCCCCTCTTCCTGCGCCGTGGCCCGATGGAGGCCATCGCCACCGTGCTGATCGGGCTCGGCTTCCTGATGCTGTTCCAGCCCTTCCTGCTGGTGCTCTACACCTATTCGCTGATCACTCTGCTCATAGGCACCGTCATGTTCATCATCGTTTCGAAATTCCCGGAGTAAACCATGGCGGATATCCGGATCGAAAATCTCCGCAAGGAGTTCGGCAGCTTCGTCGCCGTTCAGGATTCGAGCTTCACCGTCCATGACGGCGAGTTCCTGGCGCTGCTCGGGCCTTCCGGCTGCGGCAAGACGACGACGCTTCGCATGATCGCCGGCCTCGAGTTGCCGAGCAGTGGCAAGATCTATCTCGACGGCGAGGACGTCACCTTCAACCGCGCCAGCGCCCGCGACATCGCCTTCGTCTTCCAACTCTTCGCGCTCTATCCGCATATGAACGTGCGTAGGAATATCGGCTTCCCGCTGCTGTCGCAGGGCATGCCCAAGGCCGAAATCCGTCAGCGCGTGGAAGAGACCGCGCGCCTGTTGCAGATCGACCATATTCTCAACCGCTCGGTCTCGGGGCTTGCCGGCGGCGACCGGCAGCGCGTGGCGCTCGGCCGCGCCATCGTCCGGCGTCCGAAGTGCTTCCTGATGGACGAGCCGCTCGGCACGCTCGACGCCGAGTTCCGCGAGATCATGGTCCACGAGCTGCGCGAACTGCACAACCGCATCCACGCCACCACCGTCTACGTCACCCACGACCAGCACGAGGCGATGGCGATGGCCGACAAGATTGCCGTCATGAACCATGGCATCATCGAGCAGTTCGGCACACCGCAGGAAATCTACGCCAAGCCGGCGACCATGCATGTCGCCGATTTCATCGGTTCGCCGCCGATGAACTTCATGCGCTTCACCTCGGGCCTGAAGAGTGGCGACCGCTCCATCCTGCTCGACGGCGTCGATGTCGCCGTTCCCGAGATCCACCAGGATATGGCCGAAAGCGAGCTGGCGCTCGGCGTGCGGCCGGAGCATATCCGCTTCAGCGATGCCTCGGCGCTTCGCGGCGCCGTCTATGGCAGCGAATATCTCGGCACCAACCAGGTCGTGGCCGTGGAAACCCAGGGCGGCCTGATTAAGGCCCGCGTTCCCGCCAATCGCAGCTTCCGGATCGGCGAGACCGTCGGCCTCGAATTCAACCCGGCTAAACTCGCGCTCTTCGACTGCACGTCGGGCCGCGCGGTGCCTTCCCAGCTCTATCAGGAGACCCGGCATGGCTGATGTCGTCCTAAGAAACCTTACCAAGCGCTTTGGCGACACCCAGGCTCTGGCCGATCTCGATCTTTCGATCCGCGATGGCGAGTTCGTCGTGCTGCTCGGTCCCACAGGCGCCGGCAAGACCACGACGCTGCGGCTGATCGCCGGCCTCGAAAGGCCCGATAGTGGCCGCATCGAGATCGGCGGCCGCAATGTCGCCGCCGAGGCGCCCGCCGAGCGCGACGTCGCCTTCGTCTTCCAGCAATATTCGCTCTATCCGCATATGACGGTTTACGAGAACCTCGCCTTCCCGCTGAAGGCGCCGATCCGCAAGCTGAGTGCGGCGGAGATCGACCGGCGCGTCCGCGAAGTCGCGCGCATGGTCCGGATCGATCACAAGCTGGAGAACCGCTCGACTAGGCTCTCTGGCGGCGAGATGCAGCGTGTCGCCATCGGCCGGGCGCTGGTGCGCCGGCCGGCGATCTATCTGATGGACGAGCCGCTCTCCTCGCTCGACGCCAAGCTGCGCGCCGAACTGCGCTTGGAGCTGAAGCGCATCCAGAAGGAGCTGGTCTCGACGCTGCTCTATGTCACCCACGACCAGGTGGAAGCCATGACCATGGCCGACCGCATCGGCATCGTCGCCGAGGGGCGGCTGATGCAGGTGGGAACGCCGCGCGAGATCTACGGCAATCCCGCCAACCTGCATGTCGCCGCCCGCCTCGGCCAGCCGCACATAAACCTTCTGCCGGCGGACCTCTTGCCCGGCGGCCAGCCGCCGGCCGGCACGAAGACCGTCGGCGCCCGCACCGAACATCTCGACATCATTGTCGGCAAGGATGCCAATGCCGAGATCGACTGGATCGAACATTTGGGCGACCAGAACCATCTGCACATCAGGGCCGGCAATCACAAGCTCGTCACACTTGCGGATCCATATCTGGCGATCGCGCCGGGCGACCGGATCAGCTTGACGCTACGCGATCCGCTTTATTTCGATGCGGCTGGACAGCGCCTTTCCTGACCGACAAACAGGCATGACGATGGCATGAAAAACAAAGACGGGTCTCAATCGATGAAACACTTCTTCAACCGCAGGGAAAACATCGTCACCGAAGCTCTGGATGGTCTGCTTCTGACGAGCAGCAACGATCGTCTCGCCCGCCTCGACAGCTTCCCCGATATCAAGGTGATCCTGCGCGCGGATTGGGACAAGTCGAAGGTGGCGATCATCTCGGGCGGCGGCGCAGGCCATGAGCCCTCCCATGCCGGCTTCGTCGGCAAGGGCATGCTGACGGCGGCGGTATCCGGCGAAATCTTCGCCTCGCCAAGCGTCGACGCCGTACTGACGGCGATCCGCGCCGTGACCGGCCCGAAGGGCGCCCTGCTGATCGTCAAGAACTACACCGGCGACCGCCTGAATTTCGGTCTAGCTGCCGAAAGGGCGCGCGCCGAGGGCTTCGATGTCGAGATGGTCATCGTTGCCGACGACATCGCCATTCCCGGTATCAACCAGCCGCGCGGCGTCGCCGGCACGCTGTTCGTTCATAAGATATCGGGCTACCACGCCGAAAGGGGCGACGACCTGAAGACGGTCGCGGCCCATGCCGCAGCTGCTGCCGGCGACATCGTCTCGCTCGGCATGTCACTCTCCACCTGCAGCGTGCCTGGCCAGGTGCATGAGGACCGCCTCGGCAGGAACGAAGGCGAACTCGGCCTCGGCATACACGGTGAGCCTGGCGTCGAGCGCATCACGCTGCAGCCGGTTGCAGATATCGTCGCCACCATGGTGGCGCGCCTGTCGCCTGCGCTGCGCGAGGCGGAAAGCCATGCCCTCCTCATCAACAATCTCGGCGCGGTGCCGCCGCTCGAAATGGCTGTGATTGCCAATGCCGTGCTGTCGTCGCCGCTTGGCCGCTGCGTCCGGCTGACCATCGGGCCGGGGCCGATGATGACCGCGCTCAACATGAACGGCTTCTCGCTGTCGCTGATTCGGCTGGATGACGCTCGCGATGCGGCGCTGATGGCGGCGGTCGAGCCGCATGCCTGGATGCCGGCAGTCGAACGCCACCAGATCCGGATCATCGCCGCACCGAGGACGGCGGCCGGCTTGAACGGCCCAGCTGCGGCCGGGGAGAACGCCCGCATCCGCCGCCTAATCACGGCGCTCTGCGAGCATCTTATCTCTCGGGAAAGCGAACTCAACCGGCTGGACGGCCGCGTCGGCGACGGTGACACCGGCTCGACGGTGGCGTCAGGCGCCCGCAGCGTGCTTGCTCGCCTCGACACGCTGCCGCTCGACCGGCCGGCGGCAACACTTGCCTCGCTCGGCGATATCCTTGGCGCCAGCATGGGCGGATCGAGCGGCGTGCTGCTGTCGATCTTCTTCACCGCCGCGGCAAAGGCCATGGCCGACAGAGCCGATATATCGGCAGCCCTCCTTGCCGGGCTGGACAGGATGACATTCTATGGCGGAGCCGCAGTCGGCGACCGGACGATGGTCGATGCGCTGTCGCCTGCCCTGCAGGCGCTCGCCTCCGGCGATGTCGCCGCGGCGGCCAGGGCTGCGGCAGCGGGTGCGGAGTCGACCAAGGCGATGACGAAGGCCGGCGCCGGACGCGCCTCCTATGTCGGTGAAAGAGATCTGGTGGGCGTTGCCGATCCCGGTGCCGTCGCGGTTGCCGGCGCATTCGGCGTGGTGGCAAGCCTCGCCTGACCAGAGTAAGGTTTGAGAGCCGCGCGGGAGATGCGATGGCAGGGAGGATGGCAGTGCAGGCGGAACCGATGCTTGTTGCGGGATTGATCGAGGTGTGCCGCGCGACGATCGCGGAAAACACCGATCACCTTTGCGCGCTCGATCGTGCCATCGGCGATGGCGATCACGGAACCAACATGCGGCGCGGCTGCGAGGCGGTGAGCGCCGAAGGCGAAAGCCTGTCCAGCCTGCCCTTCGCTGACGCCGTGGAAAAGATCGGCCTGACGCTTGTGATGAATGTCGGCGGCGCGGCCGGCCCGCTCTACGGCACACTGCTGATGGAGATCGGCCGTGAGCTTCGCAAAAGCGAGGAAATGGCCGATTTTTCGCTGGTGCTGAAACAGGCGATCGATGCCGTCGCAAGGCGCGGCCGCGCGCATGCCGGCGACAAGACGCTGCTCGACGTGCTCTATCCTGTGCATGCCGCGTTGGAGAATCGCTCTCCACTCGGTGACATCGCCCGCAAGGCCGAACGCTCCGCCACCCGCACCGCCGACATGAAGGCAATGCGCGGGCGCGCGGCCTATCTCGGCGACCGTTCGATCGGCCATGTCGATCCCGGCGCGTCGAGCTGCGCGCTGCTAACGACGGCGATCTGCCGCTATCTCGGGGAGCACCGTCCGGAATGAATGGAAAGACCGCAAATGTGGGTATCGTCATCGTCTCCCACTCGCCGCTGGTGGCAAGGGGTATCGCCGACATGGTGCGGCAGATGGTCGGCGACAGCGTGCCGCTCTCCTGGTCGGGCGGCAACATCCATGGCGAGCTTGGGACCAATGCCGGCGGCATCCTAAGAGCGATCGAGGCCGCCTGGTCCGATGCCGGCGTCGCCGTCTTTGTCGATCTCGGCGGCGCCGAAACCAACAGCGAGATGGCGATCGAAATGCTGGGGCTTCCCCGCTCGGGCCTCGTCTCCATCTGCAACGCGCCGCTGGTCGAGGGAGCCGTCATCGCTGCCGCCGAAGCGTCGGGTGGCGCGTCCCTGGCCAAGGTCGTCGCTACAGCCGAGGAACTGTCCCCCTGATGACCAGCGGATTGCGAATAGAAAAACAGGAGCCCGAGCCATTGCCCGAGCCATTTAAGGTGAACTGCCAGACGGAGGTGGAGGTCAAGCACGGCGTCGGGCTGCATGCTCGCCCGTCCGTCACCTTCACGCGGCTTGCCAAATCCTTCCCCTGTTCGATCGAGATCGCGGTCAACGGCAGCGATGTCTGGCTGAACGGCAAGAGCATCATCAAGATCATGGGTGCGAGGATCCGCAAAGGATCGATCCTCCGGATCCGCGCCGACGGCATCCTCGCCGAAGAGGCGATCCGCGCGCTGAAGGAACTCATCGAGCGCAACTTCGATGAGGAAAAGAAACATGGCCGAACCGCTTAAGCTGAAAGCAAAGAGCGCATCCCCGGGCATCGCATCCGGCCCGGCCTTTCTCGCGGAGGAGCCGCAGGCGCCTTCCGCTGCCGAACGGCCGGACGCTGCCGCACCCGGAACCATTGGCGGATTCGGCGCACTGGAAAAGGCGATCGATATCTCGATCGGCGAACTCGAACACCTTGCCGAGGGTGCCGACGCCGAAAGCCGCGATATCATCGATTTCCAGATCGAGGTGTTGCGCGATCCGACGATCGCGGAGGCGACGGGCGCACGCATGCAGGGCGACGAAAACGTCGTCTTCGCCTGGGTCGCCACCCTGGACGCCTATATCGGCGAACTCGAAGCGGCCGACGAGGAGCAGATGCGGGCGCGCGCAGTCGATATTCTCGACATCAAGAACCGCGTGCTCGGCGCGCTCGCAGGCACCCCGATCGCCGATTTCCCGCCCGGCTCGGTCTTCGTCGGCAAGGACATGGAGCCCAGCCGCTTTCTCGCCCACGACTGGTCCAAAGGCGGCGGCATCGCGCTGTTTGCAGGCAGCACCGCCGGCCACGTCGCCCTGCTCGCCCGGACGAAATCCGTGCCGATGGTGGTCGGCACTGGCCGCTTTTCGGCCGCAGACGGAGACCCTGTCAGCGTGGATGGCAACGCCGGTGCGGTCATCCTGAAGGCAGGCGGTATGCTGATCCCGCCGCTGGCACCTGCACAAGCACCTACCGGCGAAATGCAAATCGCCAGCGGCGAGCTGCGCACGGCGGACGGCGTGCCGATCCTGCTCTCCATCAACATCAACGATCCCGCCGAGATCGATGCGCTCGATCCGGCAACGGCAGGCGTCGGCCTGATGCGCTCGGAATTTTCAGTCACCTCGATCGCCGATGCCGCCAATGAGGAACGGCAGCTGGCGATCTATCGCCGGGTGCTGGAGCAAGCGGGCGACAGGCCAGTAACGATCCGCATGCTCGATATCGGCGGCGACAAGCCGCTCGCCGGCCTCGAAGATCTGCCGGCTCTCTCCCCAGGCCCGCGCGGCATCCGACTGCTGCTTGCCCGGCCGGAAATCGCCCGCGTCCAGGCCCGCGCCCTGCTGCGCGCCGCCGTCTTCGGCAGGCTTTCGGTGATGCTGCCGATGGTGACCTTTCCCGACGAGATCGACAGGATGCGCGAGCTGTTCCGCGAGGAAGCCGAAAAGCTCGGCCGCCGCGCCCTGCTGCACCGGATGCCGCCGATCGGCATGATGGTCGAGGTGCCGGCAGCCGCATTGATGCTCGACACTTTTGGATCTGCCGCGTTCTTCTCGTTCGGAACCAACGATCTCGCGCAATATCTCGCCGCATGGACCCGCGACGACATTGATGCCGATGCCGGCAAGGCGGCACCCGCCGTGCTCCGACTGATTGCCCAGGCGGTGAAGCTGACCGTCGGCAAGCCCGTCAGCATCTGCGGCGACATGGCCGGCAATCCGAGCTATCTGCCCGGACTGCTCGCCGCCGGTCTCAGGCATTTTTCCGTGGCGCCGGCCGGGCGTCACGCGATAAGATCGGCGATCATCGGGCTCAACGCCGATGGCACAAGGGCAGCCGGAGAGTAGGATGGCGCGCGAAGACACCGAAGACGCCATAATTGCCTACAAGTCCATTCTAGCGCAGATCATCGACAACAGGCCGTCGGGCACGCGCCAGCGCCTGGCAACGGCACTTGGAAAACACCGAAGCTTCGTCACCCAGATCACCAGCCCGACCTATGCGACGCCGCTGCCGGCGCGCCATCTCGCGACGATCGTCCGCGTCTGCCATTTCAGCGCCACTGAGGAGGAACGCTTCCTCGAAGCCTATCAGGCCGCCCATCCTGGCAAGCTGCCGGATCTCGGCCACTCTGAGAAATTGCGGCACCTGTCGCTGATGGTGCCGGATTTCGGCGACGACAGGAAAAACCGCCTGCTGGAAGAGGCGATCTCCGATCTGGTGCAGAAGATCGTCGCGATATCGGGTGCGGAATGACGAGTGAGACGCTAGACGTAACGTAATGCCTTTGGCCTTGGGAGGGGCTTGATGAAGAAGTTCATGAACACTGCGGAAACCATGGTCGCCGAAAGCGTCGAAGGCTTCGTGCGCGCCCATGAGACTTTCGTGATGTTCGGGCCGGAGCGCAGATTCATCCGCCGCCGCCATCTTACATCGGGCAAGGTGGCGCTCATATCAGGTGGCGGCGCCGGCCATGAACCGATGCATATCGGCTTCGTCGGCCACGGCATGCTGGACGCCGCCTGTGTCGGCCATATTTTTACCTCGCCGACGCCGAGCCAGATCATTGCCGCCATCGAAGCAGCCGATACCGGCGCCGGCTGCCTGCTCGTGGTCAAGAATTACGACGGCGATCTGATGAATTTCGAAATGGCCATCGAGATGGCTGGCGAGCGCCACCGCCTCGACATGGTCATCGTCAGTGATGATATCGAAACGTCGAGAACAGGCGAAAGCCGAGGCCGTCGCGGCGTCGCCGGAACGCTGATCGTCGAAAAGATCCTGGGTGCTGCGGCCGAACGCGGCATGCCGCTTGACGAGCTGAAGCAGCTCGGCGAAGGGTTGAACACACGCATCCGCTCGATGGGGGTGGCGTTGAACGGCGTGACGGTGCCGCAGACCGAGCGCACGACGTTTGCGCTCGAACCCGGCGAGATGGAAATGGGCGTCGGCATCCACGGCGAGCCCGGCCATGCCAGGCAGCCCTTCGCCACCGCCGACGCCGTCATCGGCCATCTCTGCAAGACGATCATCAGTGACATCGCCGTGACGCCGGGCGCCCGGGCGCTGCTCTTCGTCAACGGCCTCGGCGGCACGCCGCCGGCCGAACTTTACCTCGCCTATAACGGCGCCCGCCGCTTCATCGAGGAGAGCGGCATCCCGATCGAGCACTCGCTTGTTGGAACCTACGTCACTTCCCTCGACATGCAGGGACTGTCCGTTACCCTCGCTTTGCTGACTGACGAGGAGAGCTCGCTCTGGGACGCGCCAGTGGCAACGGCGGCTTTATGTTGGCCGTGACCGACAGTATTCAGATATAAAGTGGCGCCATCTTCCGCCAGGCGCCAGCGCGATGAGCGCGGCCGTCCCAGACATGCAGCTGATGGCGAATATTCTTCTCGCCCAGCAGCCGGCTGAGATAGCGGTTGTTGTCGATGAAGGGATCGGCATCGCCGATGGTCAGCACGATGTCGATCTCGCGCAGCCTGTCGAGCCGCCAGTCGGCGCCGAGGCCGGGCAGGAAATGTGTCGGCGTGTGGAAATAAACGCTGTCGTCGTAATAGCCGTCGAACAGGTCGCTGAAGGATTCCACCTTCATCGTCAGGTCGTAGCGCCCGGAAAAGGCGACGAGCTTGCGGAAGAGATGCGGGTGGCGGAAGACGAGGCTCGCCGCCTGGAAGGCGCCGAGGCTGCATCCATGCACGATGGTGCAGTCATGCGAATTCTTCGCCGCCATCAGCGGCAGCACCTCGTTGAGGATATAATCCTCCAGTGCCGCATGCCGGCGGATACGCTCGGCCGGATGGCGGTGGAAGCCGTAGAGGCTGTCCGCCGCCAGGCCCTCGATGCAATAGAGCTGGAGATGGCCGGCCTGCAGCTTGTCTGCAAGGCTTGCGACCAGGCCGAGCTGCTCATATTCGAAAAAGCGCCCTTCCCGCGTCGGAAAAACCAGCACCTTGGCGCCGGCATGGCCGAACACCAGCATCTCCATGTCTCGATGCAGACGCTGACTGTACCAGCGCAGATATTCGCGGTTCATGACACCCTGAAAAACTGTCCGATCTTGTCGCGGAGAACCGCCTCTTGATCAGCACTTCCAGGGTAGTCGAAATGCCCGGCGTCCAGGATGAAGATTTCATTAAATTTCGGTATCGAATTGGCGACAGCGAACTGGCAGGGCGGCGCGACCGAAGGATCGAAAAGCGCCACCGCCGTCAGCATCGGCACCCTGATCCGCCTCGCGGCCGTCGCCGCATCGAAGAAGCGCAGCGTCTCCAGCACGTTTCCATGTTCCGCCTGATATTCCTGCACCGATTGGGCGCTGCCGACGCTCGGCAGCTTGAGGCGCAGCGACTGGTGCCCGAAGCTCGGAAGCGCGAGATGCCCGCGGTCGATGCGGTCATCATAGGCGATCGCCATCGCCCCGACGCCGCCGCCGAAGCTGATGCCGCTATAGCCGATATGCCCTGACAGCCAGGGATAGAGCGCAACGAGCGTCGAGACGGCAAGCCAGATATCCTCGACACAGCCGCCGATGATATAGGAATCCTTCCTGTCGATATCGTGCAGCACATGCCAGGAAGGATTCTCGGAAATCGGCGGATGAGCGCTGAGCGACAGCCCGCGGCAGCAGGGAAAGATGAGCGCGGTTTCGCTGACCGGCAGGTCGAAATCCGGACGCTCGCGTCCGCCGTAACCATGCCCGACGACCAGGCCGCGCCGCACCTCCCCCTCGCGCGGCAGCAGCAGCCAGCCGCCGATCCGGAACGCATCCGTGGAGAGATAGACCAGGTAGAGCACGTGCCAGTCGGGGTGGGTGATCTCGCTGCGGGAAAGCGCCGGCTGCGGATCGACCGTCAGCGCCTTTTGATATCGCGTCTCCCAGAATGCGTCGAAACCATCCGGCTCCTCGGGCGGCTCGACCGCAAGCAGTTCGTCGAGCTGCATGCCGTAAGTGGGATCGAAGGCGAAGGGATGTGTCGCGGGAATGCTCATCCGGGCTTTGTCGCGTGAAAGCACCGGCCATGCAAGGCTATGCGGCGACTACTTGCCCATCTGCTCTCGCCGCAAGGCTACGCGGGCCAAAGGCCGATGGAGCAGACCGCCCCCGCCTCCGTCATTCCTATGCTTGTCACAGGAATCCAGTCACGGCGCGTCCGCGCCGTGGATTGACTCCAGACGAACCTAAAGTGAGTCTCCCGCGCCAAAGGACTTGGACGTGCTGAAAAATTCGGCTGATACGTCCGACGCCGAATCTGGCCGCCGTCGGCAGCTCTGCTGTAGGCGACGGCCGGGTGGTCACCTGAAATCACGCCATCACCATTGCGATTTAATCGGATGCGATATATATAATTGCGGTAGCAACCGAGACAGGATATCCCCATGCCCACGTCCAAAGCCGCAAAACAGTCTGTACCCGCCTCTCCTGGGAGTGGCGGTGAGGTCCGTAAGCTTTCGACCTTCCTGTGCTTTGCGGTCTATTCGGCCAATCTCGCCTTCGGCCGCGCCTACAAGCCGATCCTGGACGCGCTCGGCCTGACCTACACCCAGTATATCGCCATGGTGGCTCTCTCCGAGGAGGACGATCAGACGGTCAGCATGCTGGGAGAAAAACTGTTCCTCGAATCCAACACGCTGACGCCCATTCTCAAGAAGCTGGAGTCGGCCGGCTTTATCACCCGCCATCGCGATCCCGCCGACGAACGGCAGGTGCGTGTCAGCCTGACACCAGCGGGGCGCGATCTTCTCGAAACCGATCCCGGCTCCGCCCTGATCGACGCCGTCGGCCTCGGCGACGATTTCCCCGTCGTGCAGAAATCGGTGACGCGGCTGCGCGACAACCTGCTGCGGGCGCAGGCGGAACCGCAAAAATCATGATCGCGGCACATGTCGGCACCTGGTGACATGCCCGAGATCGCAATCGGCGCATTGATTGGAAATGGGAGCGTTCTTCTCGCCAGGCGAAGTTCGGAGCGCAGGACGCACCCGGATCGGTGGAGCCTGCCGGGCGGTCACGTCGAAGACGGCGAAGACGCCGAGACAGCACTGTGCCGGGAATTGCTGGAAGAAATCGGCGTGACGCCGCAGCACTGGCTGTTTGCCGGAGATTTCGTTTCGGAAAGCCCGCCCGGGGCATCCGCCACCTTCCATGTCTATCACGTCGACCGATGGCAGGACTCTCCGCGACTTATCGGCGATGAACACACGGCGCTCAGATGGTTTACCGCCGCGGAGATAGAATGCGAAACCGAACTGGCGCCGCCTCAGCTTGGTGAAATGCTCTTAAACCTGCTCAGACCGAAAACGAACAACCAGGCATGATGACGCGGAGAAGTGGCGCCACACCTACAGCGCACGCTGCCGAACCTCCGCAAGCGCGCCCTCCTCCATCATCGCGGCCGCTTTCGCGTAACCGCCGCCCATTCCATCGAGAAAATGCAGATGCGAATCCGGCCGCCCCGATGGCACGAGGCAGGTCATCAGCGCGTGAGACTGGCGGTGCAGCCCGAAGTCGATCTCGCCGCGCGCCCGCGCTGCAATGAGCATGGCTTCGACGCTGTCGATCTGGTCCGGCGCGCAGTCCAGCGTCAGGCGCAGGCCGTCGTCGAACTTGCGGAAATCCGAATTGGAGGCGACCTCCGACCAGCGTTTCGCGCTGACCTGCTTCTCTCTTGCCATACCCGTCCGTCCGGAAAGCGGATGGGACCGGCGCGGCGCGGCATCGAAAACCGCGAGCACGCGTCTTGCCAGCGCCGCAAACACCTCCGGGCGCGTGTGGTCGCGCGGCTCGACCAACAATGACAGGATCTCGCCGCGCTGGCTCGGGAACGGCGCCCAGTCGCAGCTCAGGCCCGACAGGTCAGGCTTCATCGCATAACGGCCGGGTTTGACCAGAAAGCGGCCGTTCTTGATCTGCTGCTCCGCCCATTTGAGCCCGCCTCCGGCAAACATCGCATAGGTCGCGCTCTTGGAAGCGGCGTAGCGCGCGATCCTGACGTCTCGCCTGTTGGCACGGATTTCGCCGACGGTGACGAGCCCGACACGCAGGTCGAGATGAAGCTCGGCTTTGGCGAAGCCCGCGACGTCACGCAAGGCCGATGTCGCCGCCATGATGCCGTTCGCCGGCAAGGCGGAGGCTGCTCCGTCTCCGCGAAATACGAACGGAAAATCGAACGAACCCCAGGCATTGCCGAGGGCGGCGATGATCGATGCGCCGGCATAATTGACGTCTTCATAGCGTCCCGATCGGATCGCCGCGGTCGAGCTGACGACATCGGTGATGCCGATCAGCCAATCGTCAGGCAACGGCTCGTAGACATCGGGATCGAGTACCAGCGAAAACTCGTCATAGGCCCGGCGCGGTTCCGCGTGGCTGTTGATCATGGCATGTTCTCCGGATCGGCGGGTTTGGCTGCTGGCTCAGAAGCGGGTCTGCCGCCGATCGGCAGACCCCCGCTTGAAGGTGACGGCGCGAGGCCGGCCCTTCCCGTTCAGACAAGCTTGGTTTCGACGTCGATATTGCCGTGGACCGCCTTGGAGTAAGGGCAGATGCCGTGGGCCGCCTCGATCAGTTCCTGTGCGATCTCACGGTCGATGTCTGCAAGGCTGACATTGAGCCGTGCACGCAGGAAGTAGGAGCCGTTATCGCCGTTGAGCGTAATCTCGGCATCGACCTCGGGACCGGCTGGCAAGGTGATCTTCCGCTGTGCGGCGGCGAGCTCGATGGCACCGATATAGCAGGCCGACCAGGCGGCCCCGAACAGGTTTTCGGCCGCCGGATGCGGCTGCGGCAGCTTGATGTCGAGCGTGCCGTCGCTGCTGCGGGCATAGCCGTTGCGACCGCCGGCGATGTGGGTCTTGCCGGCGAAAAGAAGCTTCTCAGTCATTGTCGTATCCTTTCGGTTTGCTGATTTTTAGCGTATCCGATTAAATCGGATGCGCGTTAATACGCCGAACCGAATTCAACGTCAATACTATTCCGATTTAATCGGATACGATTTATTTTGCCAGCGCGCAGGCAGGCTCGACCGGTTGCGCAGTCACGTCTTGCCCGGGACGGAGGCCCCCTATAGGCTTGCCTTGAGGCTCGGGGCTTCACGAGGAAGACGGAGAGTTGAGATGTCCTCCATAACCGAAGGCAATGCGGGACAATATGGCGACAGCCGCAAGCTCGCCGCCCGCGCCAGGCTCCATACCGAATACACCATCGCCGAAACGGGCTGGTTTCCATGGGTTGCCGCGCAACTGCTTTTGAAACCGGCAGATCGCGTCCTCGACGTCGGCTGCGGGCCGGCATGGTTCTGGGCGGCAACGGCGGGTCTGCTGCCGGAGAATCTGCACCTGACGCTCGCCGACCTTTCGCCAGGCATGGTCGACGAGGCGGTGGCGCGAGCTGCGGCGCACTGCCCTTCGGTTCCGTGCGAGGCTGCCGGGCCGATGCCGCCGCACTTCCCTTCGAAGACGGCGCCTTCGATCTCGTGATTGCCATGCATAGGCTCTATCACCTGCCCGACCCCGCCGCCGGCATCGCGGAGATGGCGAGGGTGCTGAAACCGGGCGGCTTTCTCGCGGTCACCACCAACGGCATCGGCAATATGCGCGAGATCTATCGCCTGACGACCGTCTTCGGCAGCGCGCCGACCGATCCGGCCGCCGTAGCCTTTGGATATGACGCCGCCGAGCAAATGATGCGGACGCAATTCGGAAACGTCGCCATGTCGCAGTATCCGGCAAGCATGCGGATCACCGAGCCAGAGGATGTCTTCCTGGCCCTGACCTCCTATCCGCCCGGCGAAGGCGCCGGCGAGCCTGAGCTCAGCGGTTTCCGCCGGGCGATAACCGATGCCTTCAGGCAAGGCAGCGGCGCGCTCGATGTCAGCAAGGAGACCGGGCTGTTCCTCAGCAGGAAGACGGCCGATCGGATCGCCGCCTTTCAGGAACGCGGCCAGCCGGGACAGAGCGGCCTCAGACCTTCTCTTTCTTCCTGACCTTTTCCTTCGGCTCGGTCGGCGCATCGGGCGTCGGGGCGAGCAGCTTGCGCAGCGATGCGATCTTGTCCTTCACCAGCGGCCGGAAGCGCGTCGCGCGATAGGGCATATCGGCCGCACCGTAGCCTTCCGGCCCGTCATCATTGCCGCGATGGATTTCCGCAAGCTTCACCCCGATGAACGTGCCGTCGACATAATGGGTATATTCGCCCACCCAGCGGATCGTATAGATCTCGCCCTTGCGGATCAGCTGGTCGATGCTGACGTGCTTGAAGGTGTCGTTGATGCAGACCACCTTCTGGCCGACATGAAATTCATAGCTCATGAATCAAACTCTCAAACGGCAATCCGCCTCGCCGATCTATAGCGCGCCCGGCGACGGGGATGAACCCTTTTCTGCCGGTGGACTTCATGCCGCGTGACTGCGCCACTGCCCCACATGCGACAAGCTCAGTCGCAATAGACCTTGCCGCTCTTACGTGAGCGCAGATCGAAGTGGAAGTGGTTCCAGTGTTCCGGGTTGCTGCCCGGCCCGAGCACAGTGTTGAAGTAGCGGCAGCTATCCGTGCGCACCGCCTTCAGCAGCCGGCCCTCGCGCAGCGAGAACAGCCCCTTCTTGCGCACGTCGATCTCATGGCCGTTCTTCAGCACGAACTTGCCGACGTCGATGGCGTTGCCGCGGGCGTGTTCCGACATCGGATTGTATCGCTGACGGCTGTTGTTCATGCGCCGGCAGGAATAGCCGCCGAGCGGCTGGATCGTTCTGATGCCGCTCCAGTAGCGGTAGCGGGCCGACGGCGCCAGCTCGTTCTTCACCCATTTGGCGAAGGCGAGCGTCACCTGGCAGTTCAGCGTCACGGCCGGCCTCACGCCGATATTGCCGGAAAGTCCCTTCAGCGATACCGGATAAGGCACCTGGCAGGCCGGTCCGTTCGAGATCGGCGGCTTTTCGTCGAAGAGCACGCCCATGCGCTTCAGTTCGCGCCGGCAGGCAAGCTCGGAAGCCGGCATGATGCTCGGGTCGACCGGTGCGGCGGGCTCGCTCATCATCGGATTGTTCGGCCGCAGCATCGCCACTTCCTCGGCCTCGTCCTCTTCAGGAACGCGGGATGGCGCCGTGACCGGACTGCCGTCGCTCCAGGTGGGCGCCCGGCTCATTTCAGCCTGTGCGGCCGGCTGCGGCACTGCCTGCGGTGCGGGCTGGCGCATCGGTTGGTTAAGCTGCGTCGGATTGTCGGTGCCGATGCCGTCAACGACCGGCTCGCTAGCGTTGCCCTCGGCGATCTGCTGCTGTTGCTCCTGCGCCAGTCCGACGACGGGCTCTGCTCCGAGCTCATCATCCATGTTGACGCCGCCGGACGGGATGGCGAGGTTTTGCGTGCCGCCCCAGTTGCTTTTCGACTGGCCGGCCGCCATCGCCTCGTCACTGTCGATCATCGGCAGTTTTCGTCCCTGCGCCCCCGGCGCGCGAGCCGCATGGCCGGTACCGGCGAGGTTCGGCGTATCGAGATAATCGACCGAACCTTGCGTGTTGCCGACCGGGGCGCCGGAAACCGGATAGGACGCTTGGCTTTCCACCGGCGCCATGCGCACGGCCGGCGCCATGCGCGCGGCACCCCGTGACGGCGAAATCGAACTGACCCTGGTGCCGTTGTCGACATTGGCCGGCGGCACGAGTCCGTCGCTGATCGAACAGGTCGTCAGCGCCGCCGACAGCAGCACGGGCAGGAAGGCTCGCCGAGGAAAGGAAACAAACGCCATACTCTTATCGCTTCCGTGGGCCGGCCGCAGAGTGACCGAAAAAACTCGGTCCAATTTTAATTAAAAACGGTGAATGAAAACTTACCGGCACAATCTGGACGCGACGGAACTGAAAAAGGCGGCTTTCGCCGCCTTCCAACTGCTGCCGAACTCACGCTGCCCGTGTGTAACGACCGTCCCGCTGCTGCTCCGCTCCGCGCAGGCGGAAATTCGCGAGCAGCGTCTTCAACTGAGTGCTTTCGTCGGCGAGCGTGCGGCTTGCCGCCGTCGTCTCCTCGACCATCGCCGCGTTCTGCTGCGTCATCTGGTCCATGTGGTTGACGGAACTGTTGATCTCGTTGAGTCCGGTCGACTGCTCGCGCGCCGCCGTCGCGATCGAGGCGACGTGATCGTTGACCTGATTGACCAAGGCCTCGATTTCCAACAGCGCATCGCCCGTCGAGCGCACCAGCGCCACTCCGCCCTCGACTTCGGTCGCCGACCGGCGGATGAGTTCCTTGATCTCCTTGGCGGCGTTGGCCGAGCGCTGCGCAAGCTCGCGCACTTCCTGGGCAACGACGGCAAAGCCGCGGCCCGCCTCGCCGGCCCGCGCCGCTTCCACGCCGGCATTCAGCGCCAGAAGATTGGTCTGGAAGGCGATTTCATCGATGACCGAGATGATCTGGTTGATGCGGCTTGAGGATTCCTCGATCCGGCCCATCGCCGTCACCGCATTGCGGACGATCTCGCCGGAGCGTCCGGCGCTCGCCTTGGTCTCGGCCACCATCTCGCGCGCCTCGTTCGCCCGCTCCGATGCCGTCTTGACAGTCGCGGTGATCTCGTCGAGGGCTGCGGCCGTCTCTTCGAGTGCCGCCGCCTGCTGTTCCGTCCGCTTCGACAGATTGCCGGTCGCTTCGCTGATATCGGAGGCGCTGTCGTTGACCACGCGGCTCGATTCGGCAATCGCATGGATGACGCCGTTCAGCGCATCGACGGCCGCATTGAAATCGTTCCTGAGCTTGGCGTAATCGTCGCCGATATCGCCGATCGCAACCGTCAGATCGCCGCCCGCAAGCTTCTCCAGGCCGACGCCGAGCGCCTGCATGGCGCGGCTCTGCCGCTCGGAAGCCGAGCGCAGACTCGCCTCGTTGCCGCGGCGTTCGTCCTCGATCTGGCGCTGCCTTTCGTCTTCACGCCCACGCAACGCGCTGCGCTCATCGACGGAATCGCGAAGCACCAGTAGCACCTTGGCCATCTGGCCCACTTCGTCGCGGCACTCGCTGCCGGCAATCTCCACCGATGCTTCTTCGGCGGCGATCGCATTCATCGCCGTCTTCAGCCGCGCGATCGGCGCCGTCACACTGCGCACGATGGCGAACGCGATCGCGATCGTCGCCAGCGCGCCGATCAGGCAAACCACGGCGGCCCACATCGCATTCTGGCGATAGAGCGCCGCAAGGTCGTCGCCATAGACGCCAGTGCCGACGATCCAGCCCCAGGGCTCGAAACCGGCGACATAGGAATATTTCAGCACCGGCTCATCGGCGCCCGGCTTCGGCCAGTAATAATCGACGAAGCCCTTGCCGTCCTTCTTCACCTTATTGACGAACTCGACGAACAGGAACTTACCGGTCGGGTCCTTCATCTGGGAGATATCGGTACCGTTCAGCGCCGGCTTGATCGGGTGCATCACCATTTTGGGATGGATGTCGTTGATCCAGAAATAGCCGTCGGCGCCGTAGCGCATCGCGCCGATCACGTCCTTGGCCGCCGTCTGCGCCTGCTCGCGGGTCATCGTGCCCGCCTGCTCCATCTTGTAATATTTGTCGAAGATGCCGAGCGCTGTCGCATCGAGCTGCGCCAGCCCTGCCTTCCGCTCCTCTTCCAGCTCGGAGTAGGAATAGTTCAGAAAGAAGACCATCGTCGCCGCGAGCACGGCAAGCGTGAAGCCGACGAGGCAATAAAGACGGGTGGAAATCTTGACGTTGCGCATGAGGTTCCCGGCGATTCTTATGAGAGATCTGTCTCATTCTGCACCACCGGAATTACTGGAGCGTAAAGCTTATTTAGAGTTGACTTAAAACAACGTCGGGAGAGGTGTTGGTTGTAAAAATCGACTCGTTGAATTGGAATGGAATTTAGATCGGCATCACCCGTTATTTTCCACAAACGATGTTATCCGGAATGTGACCGCGAACTTTGCTGTCGACTCTGGGAAAACCCCTGACACGGCTCGCGATCATGCACTAGGGTGATCTCGATGAATCGCCGGCCCCATGACCAACATCAGATGGAGAACCCTTAATGACCGATGCCGCCAAGCCGAGAGGCGAACTGACGCTGCGCACCCTCGCCATGCCCGGCGATGCCAATCCCGCCGGCGATATTTTCGGTGGCTGGGTCATGGCGCAGATGGACCTTGCATCGGGCATCCGTGCCGCCGAGCGCGCCAAGGGCCGCGTCGTCACCGCCGCCGTCAAGGAGATGGCCTTCGAACTGCCGGTCAAGATCGGCGACACGCTGTCGGTCTATACCGATATCGAGCGCGTCGGGCGCACCTCGATCACACTCATCGTCGAAGCTTGGGCGCACCGTGCCCGTTACGCCAAGATGGAAAAGGTCACCGCCGGCACCTTCATCATGGTGGCGCTCGACGAAGAGGGCAAACCGAAACAAGTCCCCGAGGAGTGACAGATCAGGGGTCGAGAGCGTGGAAACGGTCAGCTCGCCGGAGGTCTTCCTTCACATCAAGGTGGTGATGGGCATGGTCATCAGCCTTTCGCTTGCGCGGCTGCTGACCGGGCTTGCCGGCATCGTCCAGCATCCCGCCAAGGCAAAAGTCTATCCGGTCCATCTCGGCTGGGCGCTGTCCCTGTTCCTGTTCATCATTCACATCTGGTGGTGGGAATATCGCCTGCAGGCGGTCCCCGCCATCGGCTTCGGCATCTATCTCTTCCTCATCTGCTTCTGCGGCCTGTTCTTCCTGCTCTGCGCCCTGCTCTTTCCGGCATCACTTGACGAATACGGCGGCTACGAGGAATATTTCATTTCCCGTCGCAAATGGTTCTTCGGCATCCTCGGCCTGATCTACGCCGTCGACATCCTCGATACGGCGATCAAGGGACCGGAGCGCATCCTCTCGCTCGGCTGGGAATACCCCGCCCGCAACATCGCCTACATCCTCCTCTGCGCCATCGCCGCCTGGACCCCCAGCCGCCGCTTCCACACCGTCTTCGTCGTCGCCAACCTGCTCTACCAGGTGAGCTTCATCTTCCGGCTTTACGATGTATTGGAGTGAGAGCGGTCGGGCCCAGCCCGAGCAATCGATCCGGCGAATCGATTGCAGCGACGAACGCCCGGAACCCCGCTGGGGAGAAGAGGAAGCTGCCCACTCACACCTTCAAAAACTGCGACCCCTTATCGAACCCCATCCCCGGAAAGATCTTCCCGGTCAGATCACCCACACCGACATCGAACTGCCGGTAGAGCATCGCCGCCGCCACCTCCCGCACGTCGGCCGTCGGCATCAGATCGCGGTCGTCGAGCAACTGGCCGTCACCGAGCCCGGGCCACTTGCCGAGGATGCGGCCGCCGTTGATGGCGCCGCCTGATAGCAGGGCGCAGCCGCCGGTGCCGTGGTCGGTGCCGCCAGAGCCGTTCTGGCGGACGGTGCGGCCGAATTCGGTCATCGCCAGCACCACCGTCTTCGTCCAGATCTCCGGCCCGAGCGTCGTCTTCAGCGTGTTGATCGCCTGCGCCAAGTCCTGCGCCGGCCGCTTGAACTGGCCGGCCTGGCCGATATGCGTGTCCCAGCCTGAGATCGAGAAGCTGGCGATGCGGTAATCACCCTTCAGCATATTGGCGGCGAGTGCCGCCACATCGGCCACCTTTGCGCCGCGCTGGCCGTCCGGCTCAGTCATCATCGAGGCGGTATCGGCCCGCGTCGCCTCGGCAAGTGCTGCGGCAAACGGCGGATCACCGGCATAGAGCCGCGCCAGGAACTGCATCTCGTCACGCGCCGGCGCCAGGTTGGAATCCGACGCCCAGACATCGACCTCGTTCGGCCCGGAGAGGATCAGTTCCGTCGAGGTATTGACGTCGATCGCCTTGCGCGCATCGGAACGCGGAATAACGGCAAGGGCGCGGTTCAGCCAGCCGGTCCTTTCCTCGGCAACATGCTCGCCGCCTGACTCCAGCATGTCCTGCCCGTCGAAATGGCTGCGCTGGTCACGATAGGGTGTCGAGACGGCGTGCACGAAAGCAAGCTCCTTGCTCTTCCACAGCGGCAGCAGGTCCGCGGCGGCCGGGTTAAGCCCGAAATGCCCGTCAAGATCGAGAAGCCCGGTCTCGGGCGTCAGCGCCAGCGTCGGCCGGAGCGCCGCAAAGCCGGCATCGCCGTAGGGCTGCACCAGATCCAGCCCGTCCATCGCGCCGCGCAGCACGATGGTGACGAAGCGGTTATCACCAGGCATCGCCGCGAAGGTGACGGGTGTGAAGACGGGCGCGGCGGCAAGACAGCAGGCAGAGGTCAGAAAGCCGCGGCGGGAAAGCGAAATCCTGTTCATCGACAGCGTCATGGGCGGGGCCTCCTGAGCAGGTTCCGGAAAGGTGTCCAGCGGTTTTCCGGTCAGAACCTGCGACAAAACAAATGAGCTAAGCAGAGGAAGCGTTGGCTTGCCAACGAAAGTCTGCTTAGCGGCGGTTGAATTCGGGCGATGCCAGCACCAGGGTCAGCCCGCTGATCTTGTTCGGCGCCTGCGACACCACGCGGATCGTCTCGTCGCGCGCCGCATCGGCAAGCGTCGATTTCAGGAATTCGCGCGGGTCTTCGTCGCGGCCGAACTGCGCTGCGGCCCGCCTTGCCCAGGCCAGCCGCTCGGCGAGCTGGCTGCCGGTGATCCAGGCGGAAAAGCCTTCCTCGAAGCCGGCCGGGCTCGGCGGCAGCCAGGTCGGCTGGCCCATGCGCTTCAGCGCTCCCTGCCCCAGCGCCCGCGCCGTCCGGAAGGCCTTGAGACGCTTGTCCCTGGCCTCGCCGGCGGGATCCGTCGGCACCGGCGATCCGGCCATGCCGGGTGTATTCGCCGCCATGTCGCCGTCATCCGTGCCCTGCTGATTGGCGGCCAGGAAGCTGCCGACGACGCCGTTGACCGGCCCGGCATTCAGCGCCCTGAGGCCGGCAACGACATAATCGAAGGGCTGGCGCGCCTTGGCGCCTTCGTTCTGCCAGGCAGCGGGATGATCGAGCATGGCGGTGTAGACGGCGGTGAGATCGCCATCCGTCTTCTTCCAGGCCGCCGCCATGTCGGAGACCATGCCCTCGTCGGGCTGATCGGAAACGAAGTGAACCGCGAGCTTGCGGCTGATATGCGCAGCCGTCTTCGGATGAACGGCGAGGTCGTCGAGCATGTCGAGATAATCGTCGCGCGAGCGTTTGCGCCCGCCATAGCTGACGCCGAGCACCTCATGGGCGCCGGGCTCGGAAATATTCGGCCGGAAGGCGATGTCCATCTCCTTGCGGTCGATGGTAAGCCCCGTCAGCACCATGGCGGCGGCCGTCACGTCCGCCTGGGTATAGCCGCTGCCGGCGCCGAGCGTGTGCAGTTCCAGAAGTTCGCGGCCGAGATTTTCGTTCAGCCCCTTGTTGCGCTTCATGCCGCCGGCCGAATCCGGCCCGAGCGAATCCGCCTGGTCGAGATAGATCAGCATGGCGGGATGAGCAGTGGCGCTGCGCAGCAGATCGCCGAACCTGCCGGATATGAACGGCCGGATCGCCTCGGCCTCATAGAGCGGCACGATAAGGCGCATCGGCAGGCTTTTGTTGGCGCTGGTGGAGAAATGATCGGTCCAGAAGGTCGAAAGCCGCTCGTAGAAGCCGTAGGGCGACAGCACCGCCTGCATCAGCCGCAGGTTCGCGTCGTGCTGGAATTGCTGCTGCGCCTGGCGCTGCACGCCCTTGCGCATCTCGCGCCGCGCCGGATCGTCTTCCGTCGTCTTCGCCTGCTGGCGGATCTGCTTCAACTGCTCCTGCAGGCTGAGGATCGCGCGGTGACGCATGTCGGGGCCGCCAAGCGGAAAATCCGGCGTTGCCGCGGCCCCTATGGATAGCTGCCCGATCAGTTCATCCTTGCTTTGCGGCGGCGCCTCGCCCGGCCGGAATCCATAACCGAACCGGATCGCCGCCATCGTCGGAAAAGAGAGGCTCATGGCCGGTCACCTCCTGATCAATGAATAGTGATAGGCTGCCAGCCGATTGCGACGGCAATCTGTAGGAAATGCGGCGATAACGAGACATGGACGATTTGTAATCTATTGAAAAAACTACAAATTAGGCCCGAAAGATGAAGGATGCTCCGATTGCGATGAGCGCGAAGCCGATGGCGTGGTTCCAGGTCAGGTTCTCGCCGAGCCAGAAGATTGAAAAGCCGGAAAACACGATCAGCGTGATCACCTCCTGCATCGTCTTCAGCTGCGCCGTCGTATAGACCGCCGAGCCGATGCGGTTGGCCGGCACCGCGAGACAATATTCGAAGAAGGCAATGCCCCAGCTGACGACAATGGCGAGGAAGATGGCGCTGCTCTTGTGCTTGAGATGCCCGTACCAGGCAAAGGTCATGAAGATGTTGGAGGCAAACAGCATGACGACGGGCCAGACGGCTGCGGGAGAAAAGGACATGGGGTAACTCGGGGCTGTGGGAAGAACTATTGATCCAGCAGGAGGAGATCTATGCCGGCAGCCCTACCTAGCATGAAGGCGTTCGGCGACAAGTCCCGAAACGCGCGCGAGAACGGTTGCGACCTTCCGCCACCGAGAGGATGCCGATGGCCGGCAGCTCGCCCCCCGGCCTGCTTTCCGGGGCCAGAAATTGCACCGGAACTGGACTAGCAGGAGCACGATGCCTCTGTGACAAAGACCACGCATTTTCGCTACTTCATGTTGAAACGAATCGTGCTGGATCACGTAGTGTGGACATAGGGGCGACATGGACAATACACCGCAGATGCCGCAAAACATCACTTTCCCTTCCCGCTACTTCTGGCGACGCTTCGCAGCCTATATCGTCGACGTCACCATCTTTCAGGCAGCCATCCTCATTGCCGTCTACTACTTTTCCGCGACGTCCCCCCTGGACCTCCTTTTCCACGGTTGGACATCCACGCAGTGCACCGAGGCGATCCCCGATCAGCTTGCAAAACGAATTGAAGCTGGATGGCCGTTGAAAACCGGAGAAATTCGCGGCGCTGATATATGCGAGAAAACACACTTTGGTTTGGGAAAGCAAAGATATCTGCGAACAGGCGTTGCCGCAGATACGGACGGCTTGTTGTGGTCCCCGGAGCTGACCATTCGTCTTGACGCAGACAACAAGCCTGTGACCAAAACCTTGCCGGCATATCGCAGCTTGTTATCCGGCATAGCCAACACCGCGCTGATCGCCCTGGCTTTCGCCTGGTTTTCCGCGAACGGTCGCCGCACGTTCGGAAAGGCGCTCGTATTCCTGAGAGTCCAGTCCGTCGATGGAAAAACTCCAGATCTCGGCACCGCGTTTAAACGCGAAATCCTGAAATTCAGCCCGAATCTGCTTTTCAGCGCCGTCGCTTTCGCAATCTCGCTGTTTCCGATCTATCCCACGGAAGACTTCGACGCCTTGCTTCGAATGTTCCGCGAGGGATACGAGCCCTCTGACGATAGCATCGGCAAATCTTACCTTGTCTGGGGCCCTGGCGGTGACGGCATGGTGGATTTGGCCGTTCATCGTCTGGGAAGGACAGACCTTTTACGATCGAGTCTGCGCCTGCAAAGTCGTGACGACCCTAAAGGCCGACCGTCCCGATGAGGCACGGATCAAGCGAAACAGGCCGCGGATTTACCGCAGGCTAGCGCCTATTCGCCGTAGCAGGCGCCGGAATTGACGGTCGCCAGTGTTCATGATTTGGGGCGCGGCACAGACTCCTCATACTGTGGGGGCAGCCCGGCAAGGCGAAACCTCGAAGCGCGTGCCGCAACATCGCTTCTCGCATCCCTTCGCCGCCATTGCACTCGCCCTGACGCCCGCGGGGCACCTCAGGATGAGGCTCTCTGAAGCCTTGGCGCGGCATCCTCCAACGTCCCTCATGCTGAGGCGCGCAGGCCAAAGGCCGAAGCCTCGAAGCACGCCGCAACGCTGCTTCTTGCATCCATCTCACGCCCAGCACCCGCCTCGTCCTTCGAGGCCCCTGCAGGGCACCTCAGGATGAGGCTCTCTGAGGCGCTGGCGCATGCTTGCTATCTCGCGATCGTTAAACCGCTACCCTTGCCAGTCGCCACCCTGCCCCGGCATGCCCACGCCACCGACGCAAACGACCGCGGCCCATCTGGCTCGCCGGCTTCATATGCGGCTCTCATGGCAACGCCGAGCGCCTTTCGCTTCGCTGACTCGAGCCCCCAGACATACTTGCCGAGCGGCCCCTCGCCTGCGGCGATCGGCCCCCAATAGTCCTCGAAGGAGCCGTATTCCATCCGGATCAGCAGCGACGTCTCCTCGACGTCGACAAGGCCTTGGCTGACAAAACTCTGCTTCATCTCCCCCGGCCGCATCATCGGCTGGAAGCAATATTTGCGACGCAGCGGCAGCACGTCCTCGTCGAGCATGACAGCCGTGTCCCACATCATCCGCATGACCGGCATGCCGCCGTAATGGTCCCAGACGGCGGCGGCGACCACACCGCCCGGGCGCACGACACGGGCCATTTCCGAAACAGCCTTGCCCGCCTCCGGCACGAAATGCAGCACGAGCAGCGACATCGCCCTGTCGAAGCGATTATCCTCGAACGGCAGCGCGCAGGCATCGGCTTGCCGAATGGCAATGCGCGGATCGGTATTGCGCCGCATTGCCGCCTCGACGAAAACCGGCGAATAATCAATCGCAGCAATTTCTTGCAGGCTTGGCTTTTCGGCCAGCGTAAATGTCAGGCTGCCAGTGCCGCAGCCGACGTCGAGCACACGATCCCCATCCGCCAACCCGGCGAAATCGATCAGCATCGGCGCCAGCCTCTTACTCCAGCGCCCCATCAGCCGCTCATAACCATCCGCACTTTCGACATTGAAACTCGATGGCATCGAAGCCTCCCTCTTCAAGAACGATGGTCGATCGCCGCAGAGCTGAGCGATCCGTCGCCTTGGGCGAGGCGGATCCGGCTCTCCGTCGTCCCCGGTTCAGGCCGGGGCGACGGAGAGTGTATCAGGTGGCCGCCTTGCCGAGAACGCTCCAGTCGAAGCCGCGCGCCCAATCGGCATAGCTGTGCCAGCCGACATCGGGAAAATCCCGGCGCAGGGCGGCGATATCGGCGTCGTAGCCGGTGCGATCGAACCATTCGAACATCAGCGCCGCGTCCTCGCTCTGCTGCCGCATCGCGGCGATCGGCAGTTCCTGGTAGCGTATCGGCCGCTCGAGCGCCTCGGACAGGATCTTCGCCTGCTGCTCGCCAGACAATTCGTCGCCGGCAATATCGAAACGCTTGCCGAACACCTGTTCGCGCCGCTCGGCCAGTGCTGCGACGAAAGCGCCGATGTCCTTGAGGGTGATCTGCTGCAGCACGCGTGCGGGCGGCAGCGCTGCCGCATAGACGCCCTGTCGGAGCCCGTCGATCGCCCAAGGTGCCACCGTGTTTTCCATGAAGGCGACGGGCGCGCTGACCGTATAGGGGATGCCGAGGCCGGCGACATGCTTCTCGACGAGATACTTGCTGTCGAAATGCGGAATGCCGGTCTTCTTGTCGGCATCGCCGACGGAGGAATAGATCAGGTGACCGACGCCGGCGGCCTTCGCCGAATTGGCGACGGTGATGCCCTGGCGCGTTTCCGCTTCCGTCCCGGCCTCGTAGCTGTTGCCCATCAGGAACATCGTGTCGACGCCGCTTGCAGCCTTCGCCACAGATGCGCCGTCATCCAGGTCGCCGGCAACGACCTCGACCCCTGCCGCGGCCAACCGCTTTGCGCCGTCGCCGTCCGGCCTGCGTGAGATCGCCTTGACTCGGTGTCCCCGTGCGAGAAGCGCGTGCACGACCGCGCCACCCTGCTGGCCGGTGGCGCCGGTGACCAAAACGCGTCTAATGTTGCTCATCTGTCTGCTCCTTGTTTGTGACTGATGGAGCAAAGTTAGGGCCTATCACATTGAGCCATAATGGCCTATAATTGCAAAACATCGTACCATTTCAGGCTACAATGCTCGACCTCAACGATATCATGATCTTCGCCCGCGTCATTGAAGCCGGCAGCTTCACCGCTGCGGCGCGCCTGCTCGGCATGCCGAAGACAACAGTCAGCCGACGCATTGCCGCTCTCGAGCGAGAACTCGGCGTGCGCCTGCTGCAGCGCACGACCCGCAGCCTCAGCCCGACGGCTTCAGGCCGCCTCTATTACGAGGAAAGCAGCCAGGCGCTCCGCACGATCGAAGGCGCCAACCTGCGTCTTGCGGAAGCAAGGACGGAGCCCGCCGGCACGATCCGCATATCGGCGCCGGTCGGCTTCGGCGGCCACTTCCTGCAGGATGCGATCTTCGATCTTCTGGTGACCTACCCCAAGTCGAGGGTCGAGTTGCGGCTGACCGACGACAGGCTGAACCTCGTCGAAAACGGCATAGACCTCGCCTTCCGCACCGGCATCCTGGAGGATTCCACGCTGATCGCCCGCAAGCTCGGCTCTACCCATCGCGTGCTCTGCGCGAGCCCCCACTATCTCGCCCGTTGCGGCGCGCCCGATCGCCCGGCAGATCTCGTCCGCCACGACTGCGTTATCGCCGGCCAATCCACCCATGCGCAATGGCTGCTCGAAGGCCCGGAAGGACAGGAAACGGTCACGGTCTCGGGGCGCTTCGCCGCCAATGAAATGCAGGCGGTCATGGCCGCAGCGATCGCCGGCTATGGCATCGCCCGACTGCCCCATGGGGTCGCCAATGCCTTCATCAGGGATGGGCGGCTGTGCCGCGTTCTCGACGGTTACACGACTCCGGCCGGCGGCCTCTACGTCGTCTATCCCAGCAGCCGGCACCTGCCGCCTCTGGTCAAGACCTTTATCGAACTTGCCGCCAGACGGTTGAACGCGGGAGCCGGCAGCAGCGACGACTTCGCCATTATATAGCGGTAGCCCCGTCACCCTTCCTTCAGCGCCACCGTCTGGGCGCCGCCACGCTCGCGCGGTCACATGATGGCATTGCTGCCATCGAAGTCCCTGCGCAAAGCCTGCGCCCGCGAGAGCGCGCCGGCAATCCTGTCGTCGGTGAAGGGTTTGGGAATGACGTCGAGCGCGCCTTCGATACCGTTTCCGACATTCTCCGGGCTGCCGGTCACGAAGATGACGTCGACGCCATAGCGGTCGATCAGCCGGCGGGCGAGCTGGGCGCCGCTCTGGCCGTCGGCGAGGCTGAGATCGACAAGCGCGATGTCGCTTTTCGGGGCATAGGCAAGAGCCTGCTCCACCGTCGAAACCGGCCCGACCGTCTGGTGCCCGGCATCCTGCGCGATGCGTTCAAGCTCCAGAGCGATAAAACCCTCATCTTCCACGATCATGACTTTCATGAAACGTCCTCCTCCCGTTCTCGCCGGCAGGCGCACCGTCGGCCACCGAGATAACGCGGACTCACGCTCGAAGGTTTCCGTTTCCGAAGAGATGCGTCGGGAAAATGGTAACCAATTTCACAAGACCGCACGCAGCGAGGAAGCCGGGAGATGTCGGCGGGCCTTCGCTGCGTCGTCACTGATCCTTATTGAGGAACCAGCCGAGGGCGGGATCGCTCCGGCATCGGGAAAGCGGCAGTTGCCGCACGGACCGAATGCGGCTGATGCCCCCCTCGCCATCCGTGTCGACCTCCATGCAGGCACAGGCATAGCCATGGACGGCATGGGTGTAAACATATTCGCCGGTCGTCAGATCAGGAATATGATTCATTCCCTTGGCCCTGTAGCCGCTGCCGTTCTCCATGATGATCCAGCCGCCGGCGGCGTCATTGAGAGACCAGGTCGCCGTCGCCGGATTGTCCAGCCAGCCGCAGCGTTTTTCCGCCTGTGCTGCGGCAGGCACGAGAAGCATCATCAAAACAAGCGCATGCAATCTGGTCATCGGCCCCTCCGCGTCGCCGCCACTATGCACGGCCTGCGGCCAGCAGGGCAACCGTTTTGCCGGCCGTTCTCGGGTGGAGAGATCCCAGTGGTCGCAGCGGATCTTGCTCAAGGCTTCTCGTTGGCGCTCTCTGCCCGGAACGCCGCCTCGCCGGCGTCGGAAACTTCGACCCATTTCTTGTCCGGCGCCGCATCCGGAACGTAGCTGTCGTGCCAGTTCCACCATTTGTAGGTTGGCGTCTGCGGATAGCCCTCGGGTGAATCCTCCCAGACCTCCTGCCGGCCAAGCGGCGTAATGTCGAGATAGTTCCAGGTGCCGCCCATCTGTTCGTCACCCCGGTTATTGACGAAATAAGTGCGGAAGATGCGTTCGCCGTCGCGGTAGAACACATTGGTGCCGTGCCATTCGTCGACGCCGAAATCCTTGTCGAAACTGTCGATGATAGTCACCCATGGCATGCTCCATCCCATCCGCGCCTTCAGCCGCGCGATCTCGGCTTGCGGCGCGCGCGAGGCGAAGACCAGGCTCGTGTCGCGGGCGTTGAGATGGGCGACATGAGCGACCTGGTCGGCCACCATCGAGCAGCCGCGGCAGGCATGATCGGGCCAGCCGAAAACGCCGGGCTCGTAAAAGGCGCGGTAGACGATCAACTGATGCCTGCCCTCGAACAGGTCGAGCAGGCTGACCTTGCCCTCAGGCCCTTCAAAAACATAATTCTTCTCGACGGCCATCCACGGCATGCGCCGACGTTCGGCGGCGAGCGCATCACGGGCACGGGTCTGGGCCTTTTCTTTCACCAGCAGCTGCTTGCGGGCCGCCTCCCAGGCATCCGGCGATACCACCGCGGGTTTCTGCATGGACTGTCCGCCCGTTCCATTCTCGGCTGTTGCAGTCATCGCTTCGATCTCCTCATTGGGGCGATTTTCCGCGCCTCTTCATCGAACCGCGGTTCTTCGCGCATTGGTCGGACATAGTTTCGCAGCGGAATTCGAACAGTGGGAGTAACAAGTGTGACCGTATTTCCACGGCCGTCCGTTGCAGCAACGGCCCCGCGTCGGGAGTTCGGGCAATCATCGCGCGGGGATGGCAAAGCTGAGCCCGAGCCAAATGGAAGAGTTGCAAAAATTACAGGACTGACGGAAGCTTGGTGTCGGCCAGTGTGGACGGATTGTGCGATATGACGACAGAATCCACTTACGGGGAGCAGGCCAGCCACGGCAGCGCCAGGATCTGCCGTGGCTGCTGGGACCAGATGCATATGCCGATCCCCATCGGCGGCCCGCTCGCCTTGCCCTTCCGCGCCTTCGGCATCACCCGCAGCAAGATGAACCCCGATATCTGCACGATCTGCGAACGATCCTTCCAATATGTCAAAAAGCAGCGCCAGATCACTGTCGACGCCACCATCCTGTTTGCCGATATCAGGGGCTTTACCGATCTCTCGGAGCGGATCGAGGCGGTGCGCTTAAGTGAAATCGTCAGCCTCTTCCAGGATCGCTGCGCCCAGGCGATCTGGGCGCATGACGGCATCGTCAACAAACAGATGGGCGACGGCCTGATGGCGATTTTCAATTTCCCGATCATCAGGAAGGATCACGCAGCCGCAGCGATCCTGGCGGCGCAGGCGATCCAGCGAAACTGCGCCGCGGCGCTGAATAGCCTGGCGCCCGACGCCCTGCCCGGCCGCCCCCTCGGTGTCGGCGTCGGCATTCATTCCGGCGAGGTGCAGATCGGCGAATTCTCCAGCTTCCGCACCGATTTCACTGCCATCGGCGGCGTCGTCAATCAGGCCGCGAGACTTGAATCCCAGGCGGCGGCCGGCGAGATCCTCGTCTCCGCCGAAACGGCGGCAGAGGCCGCCGCGCTCATTGCCGGAGCGGAGGAGCGCACGCTGACGCTCAAAGGCATCGAGCAGCCGGTGCGTGCGCACGTGCTGGTCAAGCGCTGAGCGATCTGCCCCGGCCGACCCCGCAGCGATCTTTGATGCTGACCACGTCCAAGGGAAGGTGCTCGGCCTCAGTACTTCGTGTACCGCAACTCCGGAAAATCATAATAACGCAGCCGTTTATCATGGCAGCGATAGTCGTTCTTTCTCAGGTGCAATATCATGTCGTGTTGCAACCCCAGTCCGATGTAGGACCAGTTCGGATCGCTGCGTTCCGTCGTACGCGTGCAATAAGCATAAATCTGCTTTTTTGGATTCAGCAGAACGACGCTTGAAATCTCAGCCTTTATGAAGTTCCCCGGCTTAATGGTTCCCCTCAGAGCATCGACGTACTCGCGTCGAACTGCGTTGGAAGGCGGCCGCTGGGAATCGGCAATCGATTGCGGCGCCGGCGTCTGGCAGCTGCCCAGTGCCGGCAGGGCAGCGCAGACAAGGTATTTATTTTTCATTCGGCTTGGATCTTTCTCTGCCAGAATTCATGGATCGAGCTTTCCGCATGGCGACCACTGCAGGCAACAAAGTCACTCTCTGTGCTTGTAGGCTCTGCCTGCGAGCTGTGTACCTCAGCGTGAGAGAGTTTGGAGAAAGCCGCGCCGCCGTCGCCCCGCGTCAGGTCTTCATGCCGTTCATCTCAGGAAACGGGTAGTAACGCAGCCGCTTGTCGTGGCAGCGATCGTCATTCACCGTTGCGCCCAGCACTTTGCCCTCTGTGAATGAGACGCCAAGATAGGCCCAGTCTCCCCAACCGTGCTTTGGCACGATCCGTACACAATACGCATAAATCTGTTTTTCGGGGTCGAGCAGAACCACACTGGAAATGCGCGCCCAGACGACTTCTCCTGCTTCGTGTCTATAAGTTCTCTTGAACACAATATTGATGAAGTTCTGCCGGACTTCATTCGAGGGCGGACGCTGCGAATCTGCAACGGATTGCGAGACCGGAGCATTGCAGCCGGCAAGCGCCAGCAGGGCAGCGCCAACAAAAATTTTCAATCTCATTCAGTAATATCTCCCAAGAATCAAACCGTATATACGCTGCGATCTCCACAAACACAGCGCGAACAATATTTGCAATACATCAAAGGAAACTTTGTCGATTGGCGGAATGCCACCTGTCCGGATCCAGACCGCACATCGGCTCGCTTTACATCGGCGGGCTCAAAGCCGAGATACCGCCGCCATCTTCATCATCATTGATCGGAACACCGGCTTCCAGCGCCGCCAGGATAAAAGCCTGCCGCACCGTCTCGGCCGGCATGCGGCCCGCAAGCCAGGCACGGCAGAAATCAATCGCCCTCTGCTGATGGACACCGCCGTTGACCGGCCAGTCGGAGACCAGTGCATAAAGCGCATCCTGCGGTGAGCGGAGAACCAGCCGTTCGCCGGTATCAAGATCGATCGAAATCGGTTTCTTCCAGAAGGCGGAATGGTCGTTAATGGCAGTGGCACCTGAGGCTGGGTCGACAGGACAGTAACTGCCAAGGGCCGTTTCCAGTTCCGGTACGACACGCGACCGTGAACGGCAGGCCTCGCCGGCGTCCTTTGGAAGAGCCGGCTTACAAAGCCTGCCATGCCGGCCGGACGCCACAAGGAGCCGCTGGTTGTTGCCCTGACCCGGGAGCTGCGAGCAGCAGAATCGTCATCGATGGCCAACGCCCGAATTTGGTCGGTCCGACCTCCGTCGCCACGACGACGCGCCGTCAGCCGGGCAACTTGCAGCCCTTGCTCATGCCGGCGGACTGCATGGCGGAAACCTTGCC
This sequence comes from Rhizobium croatiense, assembly GCF_019793465.1. Classification (GTDB taxonomy): domain Bacteria; phylum Pseudomonadota; class Alphaproteobacteria; order Rhizobiales; family Rhizobiaceae; genus Rhizobium; species Rhizobium croatiense. Next base: position 260,469 of record NZ_JAILYJ010000008.1, read on the forward strand.
TTTTGAGGCGGCAATTTCGCCTTCCTTGTCTCCTCCGGCAACGCTACCGATCGGGACGCCGACGAGAAAGACGCCGAAGGCATCGCCATTCGCCGCACTGATCTGCTGCTTCGACAAATCGTCCAGCTTGGCGCGCTCCTTCTTGAATTCACCAGCGAGAGCTTCGCAGCTGAGGTTCGTATAAGCCGCCATTGGAATATCGACCTGAACGATGGCGTCAGGACGTTTGGCACAGCCGGCGAGCGCCGCCGTCGCCGCGAATGCGATAATGATCTTTTTCATGAATAGTCCCCAATTCCCGCAATAGCTGTAACATTGCCACGCGCAATGCGGGAGACGACCCGCTGTTCAACCACAGACTTTTTATTTACCCAATCGAGGACCGATGCCGGCTCTTGCTGGCCGCGCCTCAACATTGTTCACCAATCCGAACGATTCATTCGTTTCCCTTTTGTACCCTTCCCTCTTCCCTTTCGCGCTGACTCTCTCCATATTCCCGCCATGGCCAAATCTCCGAAGAAATCCCCCGCCCCGAATGGCTTCGAGGAAGCCCCGCAATCGTCCTTTGAAGGCGCCCCGCTTTCAGGCTCGGTTGCCGATTGGGTGAAGCAGCTCGAGGCGGATGCGGAAGCATCGGGCGTCGAGAGCCAGCGCGACATTGCTTCCAAGGCGGGCAAGCATCGCAAGGCGGTGGAAAACGCGGCGCGCAAGCATTCCGAAGCCGTCAGCGTCAACAAGAAGGCGACGGTGGGCAAGACCGCCCGCGGTGTTTCGATCGGCGGATCCAGCGATCCGAAGACGCGTGCCGCTGCCGGGCTCAACCCGGTCGCCGGCCTCGATATCTCGCTGGAGGATGCCGGCAACATCTCGCCCGGCGGAGTCACCGCCACCGTCGAGGCGCTGTCGAAGCTGATCGAGAGCGGCAATCCGCTGCACAAGAACGGCAAGATCTGGACGCCTCACCGCCCTGCCCGGCCGGACAAATCCGAAGGCGGCATCGCCATCCGCATGCAGTCGGATTACGAGCCGGCCGGCGACCAGCCGACCGCGATTCGCGATCTCGTCGAGGGGCTGGAGAATGGCGACCGCAGCCAGGTGCTGCTCGGCGTCACCGGCTCCGGCAAGACCTTCACCATGGCCAAGGTGATCGAGGCGACGCAGCGCCCGGCCGTCATCCTGGCGCCGAACAAGACGCTGGCCGCCCAGCTCTATTCCGAGTTCAAGAACTTCTTCCCCGACAATGCGGTGGAATATTTCGTTTCCTACTACGATTATTACCAGCCGGAAGCCTATGTGCCGCGCTCCGACACCTATATCGAGAAGGAAAGTTCGATCAACGAGCAGATCGACCGCATGCGCCACTCGGCGACGCGCTCGCTGCTCGAACGCGACGACTGCATCATCGTCGCCTCGGTCTCCTGCATCTACGGTATCGGCTCGGTCGAGACCTATACGGCGATGACATTCCAGATGTCGGTCGGCGACCGGCTGGACCAGCGCCAGTTGCTGGCCGATCTCGTCGCCCAGCAATACAAACGCCGCGACATGGATTTCACGCGCGGTTCTTTCCGTGTGCGCGGCGACACGATCGAACTCTTTCCCGCCCACCTTGAGGATGCCGCCTGGCGCATCTCGATGTTCGGCGACGAGATCGACGCCATTACCGAGTTCGATCCGCTCACCGGCCAGAAGGTCGGCGATCTGAAATCGGTGAAAATCTACGCCAATTCGCACTATGTGACGCCGCGCCCGACGCTGAACGGCGCCATCAAATCGATCAAGGAAGAGCTCCGCCTTCGTCTCGCCGAGCTGGAAAAGGCCGGCCGCCTGCTGGAGGCCCAGCGCCTGGAGCAGCGCACCCGCTACGATATCGAGATGCTGGAAGCGACCGGCTCCTGCCAGGGCATCGAGAACTATTCGCGTTATCTCACCGGCCGCGACCCCGGCGATCCGCCGCCGACCCTCTTCGAATACATTCCCGACAATGCCCTCGTCTTTATCGACGAAAGCCATGTCACCGTGCCGCAGATCGGCGGCATGTACCGCGGCGACTTCCGCCGCAAGGCGACGCTGGCCGAATACGGCTTCCGCCTGCCCTCCTGCATGGACAACCGGCCGCTGCGCTTCGAGGAATGGGACGCCATGCGCCCCGACACTATCGCCGTCTCGGCCACCCCCGGCGCCTGGGAGATGGAACAGTCCGGCGGCGTCTTCGCCGAGCAAGTGATCCGCCCGACCGGCCTGATCGACCCGCCGGTCGAGGTCCGCTCGGCCCGCACCCAGGTCGACGACGTGCTCGGCGAGATCCGCGAAACCGCCGCCAAGGGCTACCGCACGCTGTGCACCGTGCTGACCAAGCGCATGGCCGAGGACCTGACCGAATATCTGCATGAGCAGGGCGTGCGCGTGCGCTACATGCACTCCGACATCGACACGTTGGAGCGCATCGAGATCATCCGCGACCTCCGCCTCGGCGCCTTCGACGTGCTCGTCGGCATCAACCTCTTGCGCGAAGGCCTCGACATTCCCGAATGCGGCTTCGTCGCCATCCTCGACGCCGACAAGGAAGGTTTTCTGCGCTCCGAGACCTCGCTGATCCAGACCATCGGCCGCGCCGCCCGTAACGTCGACGGCAAAGTCATCCTCTATGCCGATCAAGTGACCGGCTCCATGCAGCGCGCCATGGACGAAACCGCCCGCCGCCGCGAAAAGCAGATGGCCTATAACCTCGAAAACGGCATCACGCCGGAATCGGTCAAGGCCAAGATCTCCGACATCCTAGACAGCGTCTACGAACGCGACCACGTCCGCGCCGATATCTCCGGCGTCTCGGGCAAAGGCTTCGCCGACGGCGGCAACCTGGTCGGCAACAACCTGCAGACCCATCTCAATGCGCTCGAAAAAAGCATGCGCGACGCCGCCGCCGACCTCGACTTCGAAAAAGCCGCCCGCCTGCGCGACGAAATCAAACGCCTCAAGGCCGCCGAGCTGGCGGTCATGGACGATCCGATGGCGCGCGAAGAATCGAAGGCAATGGAAGGTATCAAGCGGAACGCCAAGGCCACCCGCGAGTCCCTTCTCCCGGCCGGGGGTCCGGAGGACGGGTCGAGACAAGCGGCTCGACCCCGGTCGGTGCCCGAGAGGGCGGATGAGGGGGCGACATCCTCCTACTTCTCCAGGCCCTCGCTCGACGACATGGGCCCAGGCACCGACACGACCACGCCCCTCTTCCGCAAACCCCATCTCGACGAAATGGGCCGCGACCCCACCACCCCTGCCGGCAAGAGCCTCTTCCGCAAGAACGACCTCGACGAGATGACGGTCGGCCGCACGGAGAAGCCGGTGACCGGCCGCGTGCCGGAAAAGCCGGAGGCCTCAAAGGGCACAAAGCACTTCTCGCCATTGCTTGAAGGCCAGCCGGAACGCGATGACGGCGTGCGGCCGGTGGTGCGTGGACGCGTCGGCGCCGGGAGCTACGAGGAGCCGGGCGAGCAGAAGCGCAAGGGGCGTACGAGGGGGAAGACCGGGCGGCCGGGGCGGTGAACTTCAACGTTAAAAGCGCACCGTGATCTCGGCAAATTTCTTTGCTCCTGAAAGACTGGCGACGCCTTCCTCGGCCGCCGCCCCACTCCTCCGTCATTCCTCTGCTTGTCGCAGGAATCCAGTGCGCCTAAGTCCTTGGGCGCGGGAGACTCCTTTTCAGTGGGAGTGTCATTCACGGCGCGGACGCGCCGTGGCTGGATTCCTGTGACAAGCACAGGAATGACGGAGGAGAAGTGACCCGACTCATGTCAAGGCAGAGAGGGAGTTTGCCCGCCGCAGAGATGAAACCTATTGCGAAGTGACCGCAATCGGCAGAAAAACCCAGCAAGCGCCGCGACAAACGAACCGGTTCCTACCCATGCCCGACCTCCGCATTGACCCCTTCCCCTCGACCGCCGAACTCACCACACTCTGGTACGCCGCCTGGAACACATCGGAAGCACCTGACTTCACCAGTATCCTGCCCCGCAGCCTCGCCCATATCGGCGCCTATCACGACGGCAGGCTCGTCGGCTTCGTCAACGTCGCCTGGGACGGCGGCATTCATGCCTTCCTTCTCGACACCTGCGTTCACCCCGACATGCGCCGGCAGGGCATCGCCACGCAACTGGTCAGGGAAGCCACGCGGATTGCCCGCGAGCGCGGCGCCGAATGGCTGCATGTCGATTTCGAGCCGCACCTGACCTCCTTCTATCGCACCTGCGGCTTCCGTCCGACCGAAGCCGGCCTCATCAAGCTGGCCTAGCCTCCCCTCACCCAAACCCCATCCTCTCCTCGCCCCTCGCCAGCGCAAAATAAATTCGCTCCACCCGACAGGCTGCACTCCTCGCACTCGCTTCATACCCCGCCGCCGGCCAGCCGCGCCGGGGGCTGCCATCGGCGGCGATCAGCCAATACCAGCGCTCACTCGAATCCATCAGGTCGATCTTGAAGATCCGTCCCATGCAGGCACCGCCGTCAAAACCGATGAAATCGTCGCCGGGCTTTTCCTTCCAGGCGTGCCTCCATTTGCCCTTCGGCTTCTCGCCACTGGTGATCAACTCCCAGCTCTTCCAGCCATTATAGTCCGATTGCGCGGTCAGGGAGCCGTCATAGGGCCTATGATCGATCTGCAGGCAGCCCTCCAGAAACTCCGCCACAGAATGACAGAGGGTCGTCCACGCCTCGTCACTGTGCCGGGTCAGCTTGAAGGCAAGCTCGTCGGAGACGTTCCTCAAGGCTGCAGCGATGGCGGAGGCGACGCCTTCCTTGCTCGCCGGTTCGCCGCGCAGGCTGATGCAGAGATAGGTGCAGAGAAATTCCGCGGTATCCCGCGCGATCGGTTCGATGACATGCAGGTTGCGGCGCTTGCCGACCTGATAGCCGCCGAAATCCCGAATGCGGCGCTGAGACTGTTTGCGAAGGGCATTGTTGAGGAACGACCGCAGGAGTGTTGCGATATCGTCTTGCATGCGTGGTCCTCTCCTCGTGAGGATGTGTTTGCCGCATGGTTTCGTGAATGGCTCCCGCCCGAGCCGGTGACATCAGAGCAATTCCGGACGCAAGATCGCCGCGGCTTGCCGGAAGTATCCTAGATCAGCGTCGGCTCGGAATCGTCCTCGACCTCTTCGATGAGGTCGGGCCTGTCGTTCTTCGGCGAGCCGACATCCCGGCCGATTTTCCACATCACCATCAGTTCCGCCGGGAAAGGTTTCATCAAATCGTTCGGGTCCGGCTCGGGAGACAGCCAGCGCTCGTAATCCTCGCGATGCAGGATAACAGGCATGCGATCGTGAATCTCCGCCATCATCGCGTTCGGCGCGCAGGTGACGATGGCGAAGTTGCGGATGGACACGCCTTTCTCGTCCTTCCAGGTCTCCCAGATGCCGGCGAGCGCGAAGGCCGAGCCGTCCTTCATGGCGATGGCATAGGGCTGCTTGTTCTTGCCGGTGCCGTGAATGTCCTTCCATTCGAAGAAGCCATTGATCGGCACCAGGCAGCGGCGCGAGCGGTAGGCGGCACGGAACATGCCGTTGGAGCTGATCCCTTCGCAGCGGATATTGACCGGCGGCGGCCGGCCGCCGGGCTTGGCCCAGGAGGGCATCAGACCCCATCGCGCCACGACGAACATAGGGCCTGACGTATCCGGTTCGCGCACAATGTCCCTGATGATAATGGGATAATCCTGTGACGGCGCGCCGTTCCAGCGGGGAAAGCGATTTCCAAGTCCATCGATATCCCCGCTCTTCACGGCAAAGGGAAAATTGCTGATCAATTCTTCAAGCGATGTCTTGACGAAAATGCGTCCGCACATGGGCCCTCGCTGCCGACAGAATATTAGATGTTCTTATTATGTTCCGGAACCAAGTCCGGTCAACAAAGCGTTAGTTGTGCGCTTGCCGGAATGCCCCTCCCGCCCGGTGCCGGGACGGGCAGGCCGATCGCCGGTCTTACTGAGCGGCAATGCTGAAGCACGCCGGGAAGAATAGTCGCACTTATAGCGAGAATTATATATGCAGGAAGGACGTATAAATTAAAAGACTAAAATACCACTTTTGGTTTGCGAATTCAGAGTTATTTGCCAGTATTTCAGCCTTAGTTTTTCGTTAAAAAATCAAGAAAAAATCACAATTTTTCATTGAAAACATCATTAATGATTGGCATAGATCCCCGTGGGGTTGTCTTCCGCCGAACCAATAAAACAGTTCTTCCGCGGAGTTCTGATTTTTCGAAGTACAACGCATCTATTGGGGATAATTTTAAATATGGCCTTGAATATACTGGACACCAACGGCGCCACAGTCACCAAGACCGGCGCCGAGTTCGAAGCCTACGACGTCATTCGTTACTCCGCAGCAAATTCTTCCGCACCTATTACTCTAGTTGTCTCCGATTCCGGCGTTGCGGATCTGGCCGATGAATTAGGTTCGGTCTCGGCAAACGTCACCGGCTCGAGCGGCGACGACACGATCACCACGGGAGCGGGCAACGACACCATCTCGGGCGGCGACGGCAATGACACGCTGAACGGTGGAGATGGAAACGACACGATCTCTGGCAATGCCGGTAATCACAAATTGATGGGCGGCAACGGCAACGATCGGATCACCGATGGTGGTTTTGGCTTTGTATGGGGTCCTGCCGGGCCGCAGCCGGAAATCATCAACATCGACGCCGGCGACGGCAACGATGCCATAACCATCGAGCGTTTCGCTTCACAGATAGCAGGGACGATCGATGGCGGCGCCGGGATCGACACGTTGCAAGCCTCATCGCTCAATGGCCTGACGATCAAGAATATCGAAATCCTTCAAGCGGACTTATTTCCGATTCTCGGTTCGAGCGCGCAGTTCGAAACCTTTGATAAGATCGTCGGATCGACCATTCCGTTCTCTGATGCTCGCCCATCATTGGCGGTGACGGACAGCGCCCACCTCGATCTTTCCGACGAGCTGGGAAATCTCGGAGCTTTTGTCACCGGCTTCGGCGTTGACGCCAAGACCGGCGGCGGCAATGACGTTTTCAACGGCAGTGACATCAACGACATTTTCGACGGCAGCGGCGGCAGTGACACCATCGATGGCAATGCCGGCAACGACAAATTAACCGGCGGCGGCGGCAACGACACCGTAAATGGCGGCGATGGCATCGACACGGCGGTCTTCGCGGGCGATTTCACCGCTTATTCCCTCACGATCGACAATGGCAGCCGCGTCGTGACGAGCGCTCTGGAAGGCACGGATAGATTGACGGGCGTTGAATTCGCGCGCTTTGCCGATGGCGTCTACGACTTCGCGACAGAAACCTTCACGGTCAACAACACCGAGCCGGGGACGCCGCTGAATATCCTGGACACCAACGGCACCACGGTTACCAAGACTGGCGCTGAGTTCGAAGCCTACGACGTCATCCGTCACTCTGAAAGCAATCCTCTCGTCGCGGCTGACCTGGTCATCTCGGATTCCGCGACGGTTGACCTCTCCGACGAACTGGGCTCGGGCTCCGCAAATGTGACGGGCTCAAGCGGCAACAATGTGATCACGACAGGCGCAGGAAACGACACCATTTCAGGCGGTGACGGCGCAGACACGCTGAACGGCGGCGCAGGAAACGACAGGCTCGATGGCGGAGTTGGCAACGACGCGCTGAATGGCGGCGATGGCAATGACCGGATCTCCGGCGACGTCGGAAACGATGTCATCAAAGGCGGCGCGGGCAACGACACGATCGACGATGGTGAGCTTTTCGGCTCGACCCCGGAGGTCATCGACATCGACGCCGGAGACGGCGACGATTACATAGCCATAGAAACATTCGCTCCATGGAATTTCGGAACGATCGATGGCGGCGCCGGGATCGATATCTTACGTGCCACTTCGCTCCAGGGCCTGACGATCAAAAACATCGAAGTCCTTGAGACGGCAGGAGTAGCGGTCGCCGGTTCGAGCGCACAATTCGAGAGCCTTGATAAAATCGTCTGGTCGACCGATCCGTTCGAAGATTTTCGCGCCTCTGTGGCACTGACGGACAGCTCTCACCTCGATCTCTCCGATGAACTCGGAAATCTCGGATCGTTCATCGCCGGCGATGCCTTCGGCATCGACGTGAAGACCGGCGACGGCGACGACGCGTTTACGGGCACCATCGGCAACGACATTTTCGACGGCAGCGGCGGCAACGATATCCTCAACGGCAATGCCGGCAATGACAAGTTGACCGGCGGCGCTGGTGACGACGCCATCGACGGCAGTCTCGGCATCGACTCGGCGCTGTTCGCCGGCAATTTCGCCGATTATTCCTTTGCGTTGAACAATGGCGATCACATTCTGACAAGCGCTGTGGAAGGGACGGATACGCTGATAGGCGTTGAATTCGCTCGCTTTGCCGATGGTTTCTACGATTTCGCCACGGAAAGCTTCACAATCAGCGACACTCCACCGAATGAGCCTCTGAATATCCTCAACACGTATGGTTTCATAACAACCATGACCGGCGCTGAGTTCGAAGCCTACGACGTCATCCGCAACTCGCCAACCGACCCTCTCTCCCCGGTTATTCTGTTCCTTTCAGATTCCGGGACGGTAGACCTTTCCGACGAACTGGGCTCGGCGGTTGCGGATGTAACCGACTTCGGCGGCGGCGATTCGATCATCACCACGGGCGCAGGCAGCGATAAAATCGCGGGCGGTTACGGCGCAGACATGCTGAACGGCGGCGCCGGAAACGATTGGATCCATGGGGGGGATGGCAACGACGCTCTGAATGGTGGCGATGGCAGTGATTTGCTCACGGGCGGAGATGGCAATGACATTCTGAATGGCGGTGACGGTAATGACCAACTCTCGGGCAACGCCGGGAATGACGTCATCAGAGCCGGCGCGGGCAACGATCTTATCACCGATGGTGAACTGTTTGATGTTGCCCTTGAGGTCTACGACGTCGATGCAGGCGACGGCGACGATGCCATAACTGTACAAAGGTATTATCCGCTGGTTTCCGGAACAATCGATGGCGGTGCTGGTATTGATACCTTGCAAGCCTCCACGTTGGCAGGTCTGACGATTAAGAACATCGAAGTCCTTGAAACAGCAGGATTTTTGGTCGATGGCACGAGCGCACAGTTCGAAAGCTTTGATAAGATCGTCCGGTGGGCCGATCCGGCCTACAATGAGAGCGCTCGCTTAGCCTTGACGGACAGTGCGCACCTCGATCTTTCCGACGAACTGGGAGATCTTGGATCCTTCATTACCGGTCGTACCTCCGGCATCGACGTCAAGACCGGCGGCGGCGCCGACGAGCTTGTCGGCACCGCCGGCAACGACATTTTCGACGGCAGCGGCGGCAACGACACCCTCAACGGCCGTACCGGTAATGACAAATTGATCGGCGGCGCTGGCATCGACACCGCGGTCTTCTCAAACAATTTCGCCAATTATTCCTTCGCGATGAACAACGGCAATCACATCCTGACGAGCGCACAGGAAGGGACGGATACGCTGACGGACATCGAATTCGCCCGCTTTGCCGACGGCGTCTATGATTTCGCGACGGAAACGTTCAAAGCTAGCAATACCGCACCCACCAATATCCAGCTGTCGAAAACCGCCCTCTCCGAGGATACGCCGATCTGGACGACGGTCGGCCTGCTCAGCGCCAAGGATGCCGATGGTGACGCCCTCACCTACACGCTCATCGATGGCGCCGGCGATCACTTCCGGCTGAAGGGCAATCGCGTCGTCACCTCGAAGGCGCTGGACTACGAGACGGCGAAGTCGCACACGATCAAGGTGGCCGTCTCCGATGGTAAGGTCACGGTCGAGAAGGACATCACCATCAACGTCCTCGACGTCAACGAGGCCCCCGCCAACCAGGCGCCGATCAAGCTCGCCTTCTCGCGCAGCTCGATCTCCGAGAATGTCGCGGTCGGCACCTCGGTCGGCCTGCTCTCGGCCGTCGACCCGGAAGGCGGCGTGGTCAAGTGGCGGCTGACCGATAATGCCGACGGCATCTTCAAGCTCGTCGGCAACAAGATCCAGACCAAGGCGGCGATCGACTACGAAAGCACCCACAGCCTGACCTTCACCGCCGAAGCCTATGACGCGGCCGGCAACGCCACCAGCCACGATTTCACGCTGGCCGTGAAGGATGTCTTCGAGCCGTCGAGCCTGCTGCACGACGCCTTGATCTAGCCCGCGCCACCGCCGATCAAGGGCGCACCCTATGCCCTTGGACGCGGCCCCCTCCGAACGGCTCGATCAAATCAGCCGCGCCGACAGAATGCGTCGGCGCGCGCCCCGCTTAAACCAGCACCGCTCCAGTGCTGGCAGCTTCCAACTTACGGCTGCCGAATCTCCGAATGAGGCCACCGTCCCGTCATCCGCTCTTTCAGAGAGCAACACATCTTTTGGAAAGTTTGAATATGGCCTTGAATGTTCTGAATACGAACGGCGCACCGATTACTAAAACCGGCGCCGAGTTCGAAGCTTACGACGTGATCCGCTACTCCGAAGCGAATCCTCTCGCCGCGGTCACCCTTCAGGTTTCGGGTTCCGGCGCGGCAGACCTCGCCGATGAGCTGGGAGCAATTTCCGCGGAGGTGACAGGCTCAGCAAGTGCCAATGTCATCACAACGGGCGCAGGCAAGGACACCATACGGGGTGGCGGCGGCGCAGACACGCTGAGCGGCGGAATCGGCGACGATTTGCTCGATGGTGGAACCGGCAATGACACGCTGAATGGTGGGGACGGAAATGACCGGCTGTTCGGCGGCCTCGGCAATGACGTCATCAAGGGTGGCGCGGGCGACGACACAATTGTTGATGGCGATTTTTTTTCGGACGTCCCTGAGACTTTCAATATCGATGGCGGTATTGGCAATGACACTGTGGCTGTATCGAAGGGTACCTTCACTACGGTATCCGGAACAGTCGACGGCGGCACCGGCACCGACAAACTGCAAGCCGCCGATATCACGGGCCTGACGATCAAGAACTTCGAAATCCTCGAAACCGGGCCACAGACTGTGCTCGCATCGACCGCACAGCTTGAAAGCTTCGACAAGATCGTCGGTCAATATCAAGGCATGGACATCACCATGAGCTTGACAGATGGCTCCCATGTCGACCTCTCCGACGAACTGACAAGCGGCACAGTACACATCTATGGCAGAGTCTCGGGCATCGACGTTACGACCGGGAGCAGCGAAGACCGCTTTTACGGGACGGACGGCAACGACATTTTCAACGCAGGCGCGGGAAATGATGTCTTAGACGGCAAGGATGGCAATGACTTGCTGATCGGTGGTGAGGGCAACGATTATATCTACGGTAGAGCCGGAAATGACGTCATCAGGGGCGGAACGGGCGACGATATAATCGTCGATGGCGATGTCTTTTCCATCGAACAGTCCGGAGTCTTCGATATTGATGCGGGTGACGGTAATGATAGCATCGACTTGGAGACCTACGCTGTCACATTTTCTGGAATAATCGATGGCGGCGCCGGCACCGACAAGCTGCAGACTTCCAGGCTTACCGGCCTGACGATCAAGAATGTCGAAATTCTTGAAACCGCGGGGTCGATAGTTTCCGGGTCGGCCGCGCAGTTCGAGAGCTTCAACAAGATTGTCAATAAGGAGGGCGAGAACAACCCCCTCGCCCAGCTGACGTTGACCGACAGCGCGCATCTCGATCTTTCCGACGAACTTGCAAACCATGGGGCGGACATCAAGGGCACCGCCTTCGGCATCGACGTCAAGACCGGCGGCGGCAATGACCGATTGACCGGCGCTGGTGGTAACGACATTTTCGACAGTGGCACGGGCAAAGACCAGATCTCCGGCGGCGCTGGAAATGACGTCATCCGGGCTGGCGCGGGCGATGACAAAATCACCGACGGCGACAATGTTTCCACCGCTCCTGAGGCCTTCGATATCGACGCCGGCGACGGCAATGATGCCATCAACCTGCAGTCACACTCTTCCGCGCTTTCCGGAACGATCGACGGTGGCGCCGGCACGGATACGCTGCGTGTGATCGAGCCGACTTTAGGCCCTGGAGAGGAGTTCATCGGGCTTGCCGGATTCACGATCAAAAACGTCGAAATTCTTGAAACAGCAGGAGCCCAGGTTTTCGCTTCGGCCGCCCAATTCGATAGCTTCGACAAGATCGTCATATACGACAAGCCGGGCTATGAGAGCGATGTGCTCTCCTTGGTATTGACGGACAGCGCCCATGTCGACCTCTCCGACGAGCTGGCAAACCGCCACGTCGATGTTTTCGGCAGCGCCTTCGGCATGGACGTCAAGACCGGCGGCGGCGACGACTATTTCTTCGGGACTGACGGCAACGACAGGTTCGAAGGCGGCGCGGGCAACGACGTGCTGTTTGGCGGCGCCGGCATCGACACGGCGGTCTTCTCCGGCAATTTCGCTAACTATTCCTTCTCGACGAACAACGGCGATCACTTCCTGACGAGCGCCAAGGAAGGGACGGATCGGCTAAACAACGTCGAGTTCGCACGTTTTGCCGATGGCGTCTACGATTTCACCAAGGGAACGTTCACAGCCGATCACAACGCCGCACCGACCAATATCCAGCTCTCGAAAACCGCCCTTTCCGAGAGCACCCCGATCTGGACGACGGTCGGCCTGCTCAGCGCCAAGGATGCCGATGGTGACGCCCTCACCTACACGCTCATCGATGGCGCCGGCGATCACTTCCGGCTGAAGGGCAATCGCGTCGTCACCTCGAAGGCGCTGGACTACGAGACGGCGAAGTCGCACACGATCAAGGTGGCCGTCTCCGATGGTAAGGTCACGGTCGAGAAGGACATCACCATCAACGTCCTCGACGTCAACGAGGCCCCCGCCAACCAGGCGCCGATCAAGCTCGCCTTCTCGCGCAGCTCGATCTCCGAGAATGTCGCGGTCGGCACCTCGGTCGGCCTGCTCTCGGCCGTCGACCCGGAAGGCGGCGTGGTCAAGTGGCGGCTGACCGATAATGCCGACGGCATCTTCAAGCTCGTCGGCAACAAGATCCAGACCAAGGCGGCGATCGACTACGAAAGCACCCACAGCCTGACCTTCACCGCCGAAGCCTATGACGCGGCCGGCAACGCAACCAGCCACGACTTCACGCTGGCCGTGAAGGACGTCTTCGAGCTGTCGTCTTCGAGCCTCGCGCATGAGGCGCTGATCTAGCACGACAGTTGCCGCCGACACAGGGATGCGTCGTAGGCGGCTTTCAACAGCGATGGGGCTAGCAGTCTTGCAAGCCCCATCGGTGAGACTCTTCCGGTGGTCGTCGCGGGCACCGCCCGGAAACGGCGAGGCCGGCGGCCATGCGGTAGCCTCCGAAAATGCCGCTCCACGTCGACGCCCGTTTCGGCTATGATTCCCCACCCATCCGAGGAGAGCCGCATGCGTCTGCACACATTCATCCTCGCCCTTGCCGTCTCGGCATTCGCGGCTCTGCCCGCCTCGGCGGAGACCTACAAAACGCCGAAAGCGCTGCTCAAGGCGCTTTACAGCTACGACACCGATAGAAGCGATGCCGAGGCGCCCTCGCCCTATTCGATCTTCTTTTCCGACCACCTGAACAAGCTTCTCCAGGCCGATCTCGACAACACGCCGGAGGGTGATGTCGGTGCGGTCGATTTCGATCCTGTCATTGCAGGCCAGGACGGAGAAGCGAGCAACGTCCGGATCGGCCAGCCGATCCTGCTGGACGACAAGGCCGAGGTGGAAGTGCAGTTCAAAAACGGCGAGGAAGTGACGCTCTTCTATACTTTGGTGCGCGAACACGGCGGCTGGAAGGTTGACGACATCGCCAATCAGAAAGGCGATGCTCCCTGGAGCCTGACCGCGCTGTTAGGGGATGCGCAGTAGGTGGCGGCAGACCCAAGCGGGCTGCCCCTCTTCTGCTCGTCAGAGAAGCGTGCCCGGCATGTCAGCAAAGAGAGAGCGCATGCACCGAGCGCGAGCAAAGAGCAATGCAGGGTTGCTGCGCACCGCCTCGTTCCGTTTCGGCACGCCGATCCCGCTATGGCACAGCCGTGCAAGCATCTGCCAACTTTTCGTCAAGTAACTGAATCTTCGGCATTTCCTGTCACGATAAGCGGCATGCCACAATAATGGCGCTTGCCTTTTGACCGAAATGATGGCACGAATCCACCTACTCGGGCATTAGCATGCCGGTGACTGGACTGATGTGGCAATCCCTTCCGTTACGGAAGGAGACGCGGGAATACCCGCCTGCGTAGACGTTCTTTCCCCGTACGTGACTTCTCCGACTGACCCTTCGTCCCATCGATTCGGGGCGAAAGCTAAAGCCGTCCGCTTCCTCTCGGGGGCGCGGATACTAGACAGACTAAGGGAAAAGGACGATCCCAATGGCCACCAAAGGCACCGTAAAATTCTTCAACCAGGACAAGGGTTTTGGTTTCATCACGCCGGACGGCGGCGCAAAGGACGTTTTCGTCCACATCTCCGCGCTGCAGGCTTCTGGCATCCAGTCGCTGCGCGAAGGCCAGCAGGTTACCTTCGACACCGAGCCGGACCGCATGGGCAAGGGCCCGAAGGCCGTCAACATCTCGGCTTCGTAAGTCAGATTTCCGCTTTTTGCGGCATGGACGGCGCTCCGCAAGGGGCGCCGTTTCTGTTTCCGGGCAGCGGCGATTTGTCGATCGCATCGGCAGGTGTTATATGCGCCTTTTACGATAATCCGCCGGCGCGCGGCAGGAGCGGCGCCCTGCCACGGCAGCCTGCGACCAAAGGAACAAGAAACGTCGATGATGCAGAAAAGGCCGATTTTTGCGGTCGCCCCGATGATCGACTGGACGGATAGGCATTGCCGCTATTTCCACCGCCAGATCAGCCGCCAGGCGCTGCTCTATACCGAGATGGTGGTCGCCGATGCGATCATCCACGGCCCGCGCGAACGGCTGCTCGGCCATGACGTGGCGGAACATCCGCTGGCGCTGCAGCTCGGCGGATCGGATCCGGCCAAGCTTGCCGAGGCGGTGAAGATCGCCGAACCCTATGGCTATGACGAGATCAACCTTAATGTCGGCTGCCCCTCCGACCGCGTGCAATCGGGCACCTTCGGCGCCTGCCTGATGCTGACGCCGGAGACGGTGGCCGCATGCGTCGCGGCGATGAAGGCGGTCGCGACCGTGCCGGTGACGGTGAAATGCCGCATCGGCGTCGACGAGCAGGAGCCGGAAGAGGCCCTGCCCGCGCTTATCTCTCGTGTTCTCGATGCCGGCGCCGATGCGATCTGGATCCATGCGCGCAAGGCCTGGCTGAAGGGCCTCAGCCCGAAGGAGAACCGCGAGATCCCGCCGCTCGACTACGAGATCGTCTACCGGATGAAACAGCGCTGGCCCGAGGTCGTCATCGGCATCAACGGCGGCATCCGCACGCTGGACGAGGCTGCGAGCCACCTCGCCCATGTCGACGGCGTCATGCTCGGCCGGGCGGCCTACCAGAATGCGGCCGTGCTTGCCGACGTCGACCACCGCTTCTTCGGCGCGCCGGCGGCAGAACCTGACTGGCCGGCGCTCTGTAAGCGGATGATGGCCTATGCCGAGCGCCATATCGCCGGCGGCGGCCGGCTGCAGCACGTCGCCCGCCACATGGTCGGCCTTTTCACCGGCCTGCCCGGCGCCCGGCGCTACCGCCAGATCCTCTCCACCGACGCGGCAAAAAACGGCGCCGGACCGGAGGTGCTGGCCGCGGCCTTCGCGGCCGTGGATTTTTCCGGGACGGAGCAGGAAGCGGTCAGCGCCTGACGTAACGTTATGCCTTCGTCGCCACCCACGGCTTAAGACCGCGCCATCGACAGCAAGATCTTCTTCTCGATCCGTCCGGCCACCGAGAACACCAGGATTTCCGTTTCTCTGCCGATCCGGCTGCCATCCATCAGCCTGACAATATCGTCGACGCCGCCGACCGGGCTGGCGTCGATGGCGAGGATGTAATCACCCTCCTGCAGCCCGCCCTTTGCCGCCGGCCCGTCCGGCTCGACACGCCGGATGCGAACGGAGGTCGTCTGCACCGTGCCCGCCGCAAGCGCCACCCGGCGCGGCAGCACGATCGTGTCGCCGGCAATCCCGATGAAAGCACGCCGCACCTGGCCGTAGCGGAGGATTTCCGAGACGACGAAATTGGCCGTATTCGACGCCGCGGCAAAGGCGATGCTCTGCGCGCCCTGAATCACGGCGGTGTTGACCCCGATGATCTCGCCGCCCGAAGACACCAGCGGCCCGCCGGAGTTGCCGGGATTAAGCGCGGCATCGGTCTGGATGACATCTTCCATCAGGCGGCCGCTTGCCGCCCGCATCGAGCGGCCGAGCGCCGAGACGATGCCGGCAGTGACGGTCCATTCGAAGCCCAGCGGGTTTCCGATCGCGATCGCAATATGACCCCTGCGCAGGCGCTGGGAATCGCCGAGCTTCGCCCAGGCCCCGGTGCTCGCATTGGTCCGAACAAGGGCGATATCGGTATCGATATCGCGGCCGAGCACACGCCCCTCGGTGATGAATCCGTCCGGCGTCGTGATGCGAACGAGCTTGGCGTCGTCGACGACATGGCTGTTGGTGACGATCAGGCCATCGGGCGAGACGGCAAAGCCCGACCCGTGCCCCTGCCGGCCTCCGACCCGCTCGATCCGGCTGACCGCCGGCCCGACCATGTCGACGGCGGCTGCGATCGATTGCGAATAGGCATCGATCAGCGCCCCGTCATCCCCGGCGGCGATGTCCTTATCCATGTAGCCCATGATCTGATCCTCTGGCGGCAGCAACGGCCGTCCCGCCGCCGGCAAGCAATCGCGATTGCGATCGTTCGCCATGGCGCTGTTCCGAGAGAAATAGATGGTTGGACGTCGATCCGCGTTCAAGTGAGCGCGAGCGCAGCCTGCAATCCCGGCACAACAACAGGGAACGCGACCCTAGCCGAACGGATATATCGAACTACCGCGACAGATATATTGAACGATTGGAAATAAAATGGCTCATTGCTGACATCAGCCGGCATCTCGGCCGCTTGCCCCGACCGAGATGCCGGGGATAAAACGAATGTTCGCAGCGCGAAGCAGTATCAAACATCTGTCATATCAATAAAATAGAGCTAGGTGCTCAATAAGCACATCATCCTATCTTGAGTCGATGTTGATCCCCGCAGACGCGGTTCTCCGGCCCCTGGCGTAACGATTGCCAGTGGCCTTGTCGATCCCGCCTGCAACGGTCTGTTTTAGTCCAATCCAACCAATCAAGGAGTCATGACATGAGCACAGTCACAACCAAGGACGGCGTCGAGATTTTTTACAAGGACTGGGGGCCGAAGACCGCCCAGCCGATCATGTTCCACCACGGCTGGCCGCTGAGCGCCGACGACTGGGATGCCCAGATGTTGTTCTTCCTCGAGAGGGGCTACCGCGTCGTCGCCCATGATCGGCGCGGCCACGGCCGCTCCACCCAGGTCGGCGACGGCCACGACATGGATCATTACGCCGCCGATGCCGCAGCTGTCGTCGAGCATCTCGATCTCAGGAACACCGTTCATGTCGGCCATTCCACCGGCGGCGGCGAAGCGACGCATTATGTCGCTCGCCACGGCCAGCCGCAGGGCCGTGTTGCCAAGCTCGTCATCATCGGCGCCGTGCCGCCGCTCATGGTCAAGACGGATGCCAATCCCGGCGGTCTGCCGATCGAGGTTTTCGACGGCCTGCGCCAGCAGCTCGCCGCCAATCGCTCGCAGTTCTACCACGACCTGCCGGCCGGCCCGTTTTACGGCTTCAACCGGCCGGACGCGAAAGTGTCGGAACCAATCATCAACAATTGGTGGCGCCAGGGCATGATGGGCGGCGCCAAGGCGCATTACGACGGAATCAAGGTGTTCTCGGAAACCGACTTCACCGAGGATCTGAAGATCATCACCGTGCCGACCCTCGTCATGCATGGCGACGACGACCAGATCGTGCCGATCGCCGCTTCCGCCCTGCTCTCGTCCAAGCTGCTGCAGAACGCCACGCTCAGGGTCTACGAGAAACTCCCGCACGGCATGTGCACCACCCATGCCGATATCATAAACCCCGACATCTTCGCCTTCATCAAGGGCTGATACCCAGGCCGTCGGGTGCCTGGCGAGGCGCCCGCCGGCCATGCCGTTTTCCGGTAAAACGGCTTTCGCATGAAACCGTTTTCGCCGATTTGCGTTTAGCGGCCATGAAAAGAGAACGCGAACCCTCATCAAAGGCTTACCGGCAGGATCGTTTCGAAAATACCGAGCGAGCCGCCAAGGAAACCATCGAGGCGGAGCAGCGGGCTCGTCGGGAAAAGACCAAGCGGCTGAAAGAACTGCGCTTGTCGCAGCAGGGCGGCAAGGACCCGGCAACCAGGTAGATCCGTGCTGATGCCGTCAGTCCGCCCACCTCCATGCCCTCGCCCGCGTCTTCGCACGCCTCGATTTCAACGCCGGGTGTTTTTTCGGACACGCATAGGGCGCTGCAACATCTTGAACCGTTGCAGTGGTTTTTCATTTCAGACGTTCGCCCATCTTGCGAAGCAAGGTTTGCGAAATTATCTTTTTTCGCAATAGCGATTCACGGCATCGAAAAAGGGCAGACGGCGATGTCAGACAAGCTGTTCAGCACGCGTGACGAACCGCTCGCTTCGGAGGACCTCGCTGTTTGCAGGCGTGTCCACGAAGCCCTTTGCAGCGGGCTGGATATCGACAGGTCAAGCGAGGAAGCCGATCGTCTCGGCGCCCTCATCATCGAGCTTTACCGGCAGGGTGTGCATGACGAGACCCAGCTTCGCCTGCTTGCCGGCGGCAAGCGAGGCTGATCGGGCACGTCATGCCAGACGTGAGATCAGAGGCCGGTGGTTTCCGCGCTCGTCGACGCCGAAGTTTCAGTCGGATCGATGGCCGGCGTGGATTCGGTCGTTCCCGATACCTCTTCGGCGCTGCCGGTGTCGGCTTCCGGCGTTTCCGCGGTCACGGTAGGATCTGTCGTCTCGCTGCCCTCGACCGCATCGCTAGTCTCGGTTTCGGTTCCCTCTGCAGGGGTTTCCGCCGCCGGGGCCTGCACCGCCATGGTCTCCCGCATCTGGTCAATCGTGCCGACCGCCGTGCCGACGCCGAGTGCGTCCTGTGCCCAGCTTAGGGCCTCAGGGCTGACCGTGCCGGTCTTGGTAGCGGAAGCGAGCGCGGCCGCCAGCGCGGCGTCGCCAAGAGCGGGATCGTCGGCCGGCGGGGCAGCCCCGTTGGCCAGTTCGTACTGCGCATAGGCAGTGGCGAATGCCGAGATCGCCGCCATGCGTGGATCCGCCGTGTTCATCAGGGCATGGAAGTTGCGTTTGAGTGAATTGAGACTGGCAAGCTCGGCCGCTGGCTTCTTCGCCGACTTTGCCGCAGGGGCCGAGGCGATGGTCGTCTTCTTGGCCGAGCCCTTCGTGCTGACGGTCGGCTTGGCAGACTTCGCCCTGCTGGCCTGGCCGGTCTGGACCGCTTTGCCGGCGCCCTTGGCGCTGCGGCCATTCTCGGTCTTGCCGCTGGAGTGGGTGCTGCTCTTTCCGCTGCCGCTGCCGCTGCCGCCGCTGCCTCCGCCGTGGCTTCCGCCGCTGTTGCCGCTGCCGCTCCCGCCGCCATGGCCGCCGCCACCGCCGTTGCCGCCGCCGCCTCCTCCTCCGCCGCCGTTACCGCCGCCGCCTCCGTTGCCGCCCTTGGCGAATGCAGGCGAGAGATCGGTAGATAGAATGGTGAGAGGTGAAAGCGCCACTGTCGTGGAGAGACAGAGAACGCCGAGAAGCCTGGAGAGCCGCATGATAATCCTTCCGCACTGGAGTGCCGTTGCATCAGGATTGAACCAGCAAGCCCATAAAGATCTAATTGAGCAACTGCTTTCAATTTGAACTTCCTGCCGAATATTTCGGCGAGAAATGCCTCCATCATTCCCAGAATGAAACTAAATCCCTACCCTCGCGTTATGCCCTCGATACATCCGTTTACGCAAGGTAAGTGAAATGAACAGATTCGCCATCATTGCCCTGTCGATAGCGACGGCCTTCTCCGGAACGCAGGTTTCGGCAGGCCCGGTCTTCGTGCCGAGCCAGGTGCAATCGGCGGCCCAGCCGGCGCCGGAGGATAACGATGCCCGGATCATGACCGTCGGCTGCAGCAGGTTCTCGATCGTCTGCTCGCGCTATGGTGAAAGGCGCAGACATTACAGCGATCGCCGTTACTACCGTGACCGCAGCTACTATCGCGACCGCGACTACTATCGTGACGACCGCTACGGCTGGGATCGCCGCTATCACCGGCGATATCACCGTCATGACAATACCGGGGCCATCATCGGCGGCCTGGCGGCCGGCGCTCTGATCGGCGGCATCATCGCCTCGCAACCGCGAGCCTATGGTTCGCGTGGCTATAGCTCCCATGCCGAATATTGCTACGCCCGCTATCGGTCGTACCGCGCCTATGACAACACCTATCAGCCAAATTACGGCCCGCGCCGTCAGTGCCGCTGATCGGGTATGACAATCCCAACAGCCAGCCCCGCATCAAGATGCGGGGCTTTTGCTGTCACACGCCTGAGAAAAACACCCGCAAAGGACGGACGGAGCAAGGCTTTTCCATCCCGGCTCCGCCCGTCCCGTCAGCCCAGCCTCGGGGTGTGGCTGAGCACGCGGTCAATAAGCAGCGGCCGGCTTCGGCTTCTTTTCCGTCCATTGCGGCGGCGCGCCATATTTGGCGGCAACGGCGCCGACCAGCCCGGGCTCGCGGCCGAAGGTATCGCAGGCCACGTATCTCGGCTTGCCGCCGAGCCAGGATTTCATCCGCTGGCGCGAGGGAAGCGAAAGGTCCAGCCCCTTCGGCTCCTTGCCTGCGATCAGCATGCGGGAAAATTCGCTGCTGAACTTCGAAGCCAGGCCATAGGCATCGCCCACCTCGGAAACGCGCGGATTGTTCTGCAGTGAATTTGCCCCGCGCGCCCACACCATCGCCGCCCGCTGCGCGCCCGATTTGTCGACAGCCTCGGCTTCCACCGCCAGCCCGCCGAGCCCAACCGGCAGGCGCGGCACGCCGACCGGCAGCGCAAAGCCCGTGCCGACGGTCACGACGGTCGAAACGCCCGCCATGGTCTTGTTGGTCGGCACGATGTCGGTGACCATCGAGCGGATCGTCAGGTCCGCGCTCTCGCCTGCCGCCACCATCTGATACCGGTCGCTCAGGGAAATGCAGAGCGCCCGGTCGAGCGCGTTCGAGACCATCGCCCGGTCGGCCGGCGATTTGATCCGGCTTGCCGCAGCGAAGCCGAACCGCGTCGGCTCGATGGCGACCGTCTTTATCGGGGCAAGACTGAGGCCATCGACATAGGCGCGCGATTTCGAAAGCTTGCCCTTCGGCGCGCCGAGATTGGAATAGGTGGAGAGTGTCCCGCTCTCCTTGAGCGGGACCGAGCTGCACCCGGCCGCAGCCGCGGCCAGCGCCAGCGGCAAAGACACTGCTTTTGAAGCCCTTGAAAGAAATGAAATAAAAGGATTGCTGTGCACTCTGATGGCCTCCGTCGCCGATAATGTGCGGGGAAATTGGCGGCGAAGAATTGCCGCAGCATTACATCGTTTCCGGCAGCATCGGCTGCCGGAAACAACCGGCGTCATCCGAGTTGGATCGCCACCTCGGTTCCGGCGGCAGCGCTCGCGATGCGAACCTCGCCGCCATGGTTCAAGGCGATCTGCTTGACGAGGCTGAGGCCGAGGCCGGCCCCGGTGCTCTTCGGCGTGACGCGGTAGAAAGGCTCGAACACCAGCTCCCTGTGCTCGGCCGGAATGCCCGGCCCCTCGTCGGTGACGCTGATCCGCCCGCCGGCTATATCCGAGACCGAGACCGTGATCATCCCTCTGTTGCCGCCATGGTCGATGGCATTGCGCACCAGATTGCTGACGGCCCGCGGCAGCGCCGAAGGGCTGCCCTTGCGTTTCAGGCTCTCGACCTCGCTCTGAAACGAGATCTGGTAGCCGGCGCCGATCGCGAGCGGCGCAAGGTCGGCGACCACACTGCGGGCGATCTCGACGAGATCGACGGTCTCCTGGAGATCGCTCGCCTGATCGTTGCGCTCGAAATCGAGCAGCTGTTCGGCCGTCTCGGCCAGGCGCGCGACGTCGTCGAGCAACCGCCTGCGGTCCTGCCCCTCAGCCGTCCCGTCGATCCTGGTCTGCATGATCGCGATCGGCGTCCTCAGCTCATGGGCGGCATCGATCAGGAAGTGCTGTCGCTTGCGGAACTCGTTTTCCAGCCGGCCGAGCGCCTCGTTGAAGGCGATCACCAGCGGCGCGACCTCCCTTGGAATGCCGTCCAGCGGCAGGCGCGCATCGTAGCGGCGCGGTTCGATCTCCGAGGCTTTGCGGGCAACCTCGCTGACGCTGGCAAGGCCCCGTCCGACGATCCTGGGAACGGCGAGGAAGACCGCGGGCAAGGCAATGGCGAGCAACGGCCCATAGATCGGATAAACGGCGCCCATCAGCGTAATGACAGGCCAGCCCTTGTCGGCGACGCCTCCGAACAGAACCCTGAGCTCGCCGATCGCGGTCTCCACGCTTTCCACCGAGGCAATCTCCTCCGTGCCGGCCGATCCCCTGATATCGGCCCCCTCGAACAGATAGGTCAGACGCACAAGCTCGGCATAGACTGGAGGAACGGTCCCGTAGGAAACGAAAGACCCGTTCGTCGTCGCCGCCACATACCAAAGCCCGTCATACTGCCGCTTGAGCGCCTCGAGCTCCGGCGTATCTCTTATCTCAAGCCGTCCTTCGGCATCGAGCGCAGCGGCCGGAGCCAGCGCTTCGGTGATGTGATCTTCCAGTGCGACATTCGGAGAGAGGATCGCCGCGCCATAGAAGCAGAGCCCGATGGTGACGGCCGTCACCACGCCGACGAAGACGAGGCTGAGCTGCCAGCTGAGCCGCCACCAAAGCGACGGATTGGTGTTTTCTGCCCCGCCCATTATTCTTCCTTCATGAGATAGCCGACGCCGCGGATATTGTGGATCGAAACCTGCGCGCCGGCATCGGAAAGCCGCTTGCGCAGCCGCGATATATGGGCGTCGAGCGCGTTCGACTGGATCTCTTCCTCGTAATTGTAAACCGCCACCTCGAGCGTCGCGCGTAGCACGGTCTTCTCCTTGCGCCTGGCGAGCGCGGTGAGCACCAGAAGCTCGCGCCGCGGCAGATCGAGCGGCGTATCGCCGACGGTGACGCTCAAATGCAGGGGATCGATCACCATCCGCCCGGCGGTGATCTTGAGTTCGGAAAGGTTCGGCGGCCGCCGCAGCACGGCCCGCAGCCGCGCCATCAGCTCCTCGACGAGAAACGGCTTGCCGAGATAATCGTCGGCGCCGAGATCGAGCCCTTCCACCCGCTCCTTCGGCGCGTTCAGCGCCGTCAGCACGATGATCGGCGTATCCTTGCCGGTGCGCCTCAGCTCCGGAATGAAGCGCAGCCCCTCGCCGTCGGGCAGACGCCGGTCGAGCAGGATCGCGTCATAGGGGTTCTGCCGTGTGAGCTCCACGGCATCGGCCAGATGCACCGTGTGATCGGTGACGATCCCATGCTTGCCGAGCGCCACAGTCAGCGCTTCGGCCAGCTCCTTCTCATCCTCAATCAGCAGAATCCGCATCGCCCCACCACCCCTTGCGCCCCTGTTTCGGCCGCAAGGGTTGCAGCAACATTGCGGAACTTGAAAGGCAGCCGGTCATGCTGCTGCAATTGTTGCTACCGAGGATCAGGCAGCACAATGCAGGATATCAAAGATAACCCGCCTCAAATCCATCCTCCGAATCCTTGAAACCTATCTCCTCTCCGCCTTCATCCTCGCCAGCCTGCTTGCAGGGCCGCTGATCATATTGTTCGTGAGGTAGAGATGCGCGAGTGACCGATAGCCCTACCAAGCCAGACGTCTTCGGTCGTTCGCGACGAAAAGAGTGAAGAAGCGTCGTGCCGAGCGGCCCCCTCATCCGCCTGCCGGCACCTTTGTAACTTCCCTTTACCCGCTATTGGCGTAGTACTGCCTGTTGCGGTGGCGGATGGAAGACCGTTGCACCTTTGGGACCCCAAGCCCGTGGGAGAGCCTGGG
>NZ_JAILYJ010000080.1 GCF_019793465.1 Rhizobium croatiense
GTTTCCGTGACCGATGGATGCCAGCCATGCCCGCCAAGCTCTCCGTGAACCTCAACGCCGTCGCCATGCTGCGCAACCGGCGCGACCTGCCCTGGCCGAGCGTCGAAGCGCTGGGGCGAATCGCCCTTGCGTCAGGAGCGAGCGGCCTGACGGTGCATCCGCGCCCCGACCAGCGCCACATTCGCTTTTCCGACCTGCCCGTGATCCGCAATCTGATCGATGACGAATTCCCGAACGCCGAGTTCAACATCGAAGGTTATCCCACGGAGGAATTTTTTGACCTCTGCGCCGGAGCCGCGCCCGAGCAGGTGACGCTGGTGCCTGACGATCCCGCGCAGGCGACCTCGGATCACGGCTGGGATTTCCGCAAGCACCGGGCATTTCTGACCGATGCCGTCGCAC
>NZ_JAILYJ010000081.1 GCF_019793465.1 Rhizobium croatiense
GACCGGGCTTGATCTCCTGCCGGGCACGGCCGAGCGCCAGCGCATCGGCCGGGACGTCGGCGGTGATGACGCTGCCGGAGGCGATATAGGCGCCGTCGCCGATCGTCACCGGGGCGACCAGCGAGGAGTTGGAACCAATGAAGGCGTTTTCACCGATCACCGTCTCGGCCTTGTTGACGCCGTCATAATTGCAGGTGATCGTACCGGCGCCGATATTGCTGCCGGCGCCGATAACGGCGTCGCCGATATAGGTAAGATGGTTGACCTTGGCGCCGTCGCCGATCCGGCCGTTCTTGACCTCACAGAAATTGCCGACCTTCGAACCATTGGCGAGATCGGCACCTGGCCGCAACCGCGCGAAGGGGCCGACGGTCGCGCCTTGGCTGACATGGGCGCCTTC
>NZ_JAILYJ010000082.1 GCF_019793465.1 Rhizobium croatiense
TGCCAGTAGATCCAGAAGCAGGGAAGGATGGAGGACAGCGCCACCGCGTAGGAGCTGTGATAGGCGGTGGCAAGCAGGAAGTTCGTATAGGCAAAGCCGGCCGGCGAGGGCTCGGCTGATGTGACGTCCGCAGACGTGATGCCGAACTGGGTGAGGAAGCCGGCATGCAGGCCCTGCTCGACGGTGATCGCCTTCTGCGCGGAACCGAGAAAGCGCAGGACCTGCGCATTGTCGGGCGCCTTGGCCGCGACGATCGCCAGGCATCGCGCGTAATGCTTGAGGTAGAGCGCATCCTGCAGGATGTAGTGCCGGAAGACCTCCGGCGGCAGCGTGCCGTCCGAAAGGCGCTGCAGCAGTGGCAAAGCCTCGATTTCAGCCATGATCGGCGCGATCCTGTCC
>NZ_JAILYJ010000083.1 GCF_019793465.1 Rhizobium croatiense
GGAGTACCCCACCATGAGCGACAGCAGCAACAAGAGGTTCGAAAACCTCGTCGGTCCCGGCGAAAGCCTTCGCGTGATGGAGTCGCTCAAACGCGGCGCATCGCGGCGCGACATCCTGGCGATGCTGATGGCAGGCGGCATGCAGGCCACGCTCGCCGGCAGCCTCGCGGGCATGGCGGTGTCCGCCCATGCGCAAACGCCCAGGAAGGGTGGCCGAATCCGGGTGGCGGGCGCCACTGCCGCCGCCACCGACACGCTCGATCCGGCCAAGCAGTCGAACCAGACCGACTACTCGCGCTGCAACATGATCTACAACGGCCTCACGTCGCTGGACGCCAGCCTCACGCCGCAGCCCGCGCTGGCCGAATCGTTCACCACCAAGGACGCCAAGACCTGGGT
>NZ_JAILYJ010000084.1 GCF_019793465.1 Rhizobium croatiense
CCGATCATCGAGCAGGACACGGCCCGCATCACCCACGCCCAGAGCGCCGACGACTATGTCTCGATCGGGCGCGACGTCGAAAGCCAGGTGCTGGCCCGGGCCATCCACGCCCATATCCACCACCGCATCTTCATCAACGGCAACCGCACCGTCGTCTTCCCGGCAAGTCCCGGAAGCTATGCCTCCGAACGCATGGGCTGAGAGATGGTCGAGGTCATCGACGGCAAGAACGTAGCTGCATCAGTCATTCAGACGGTCAAGACTGCGACTGCGGCGCTGGAAAAGAGCAGCGGCGTCACCACCGGCCTGGCCGTCATCATCGTCGGCGACGATCCGGCAAGCCACGCCTATGTCGGCTCCAAGGGCCGCATGGCCAAGGAATGCGGCTTCAAGTCCG
>NZ_JAILYJ010000085.1 GCF_019793465.1 Rhizobium croatiense
ATGCAGCACCGCGGGCTTGCCGCTCGCACGGGCGCGCGCCAGCGCGGGGCCGAACTCCTCCGTGCGGGTCACGCGCTCGCCATGCCCGCCGAACACTTCGGCATAGCCGCGGAAGTCGGGGTTCTTCAGCTGCGTGGCGCTCACGCGGCCCGGGTAGTGCTTTTCCTGGTGCATGCGGATGGTGCCGTACATGGCGTTGTCCAGCAGCACCACGATGATCGGCAGGCCGTACTGCACGGCGGTTGCGAACTCCTGGCCGTGCATCATGAAGTCGCCGTCGCCCGCAAACACCACCACCTCGCGCTGCGGCCACAGGCGCTTGGCGCCTACGCCCGCCGGCAAGCCATAGCCCATCGATCCGCTGGTGGGCGCCAGCTGGCTCGCGAACGAGCGGAAC
>NZ_JAILYJ010000086.1 GCF_019793465.1 Rhizobium croatiense
GGGTGAACATGGATGCAACGTCCCTCTCCGGCGGTTGGAGCCGCCGGCGGGTCATTTATTTCGGGTATTGGCCCTCCCCCGCGAGGGAGAGCGAAGACTTATTGAGCGGTCGCGACCTTCTCTTCCATCTGCGGTATGACGACCGCGCCCGGACGAATGCGCTGCAGACCGTTGACGACGATCTTTTCGCCGGCGTTCAGGCCGCTTTCGACTACCCGCTGGCCGTCGGAAAGCGTGCCGAGCTGGACCTGCCGGTAGGCAACCTTGTTTTCGGCATCGACGACGAAGACGAATTTCTTGTCCTGGTCGGTGCCGACGGCGCGGTCGCTGATGACGATCTTGTTCTCGGCCTTCGGCTGGCCCATGCGCACCCGCACGAACTGGCCGGGGATGAGG
>NZ_JAILYJ010000087.1 GCF_019793465.1 Rhizobium croatiense
GGACGAGGACACCCGAATACATATGCCAGGGCTGCGACTGCAGGCGGATCTTCACGGTGATCTTGTCCTCACCGGCCTGGCTCAGCAGTTCGTCGAGCTTGTTGAACGCTCTGACCGAGTAGGGGCAAGTCGGCTCCAGAAAGGCTTCGAAGATGCGGGGTCCAGTGCCCCAAGTCAGCGGATCGGCGTGCCAGGAAGTGGTCGTCATGGAATTCCTCTCTGAGGTAAGGTATCCGGAGCAACTTAGGTCACCAGGCTCCAGAAGCCATGCTTCTTGCCGTGCCGACGTTTGAGTTCCGCGACATAGAGGTCATGGGATCTGGTGTTGCCGAAGTCATCGATATGAGGCGCAAAGGATGCACAGTCCGCCAGATGCCTCGCCGCATGCTTATAG
>NZ_JAILYJ010000088.1 GCF_019793465.1 Rhizobium croatiense
CAGTTAACTACATTCCAAAATGCGCCAATGTAGTCAGGGCGTTTATTTTGATATTTTAGGTAATAAGCGTGTTCCCATACGTCTAAACCTAAAATAGGTGTTTTACCCTCAGTTAATGGATTATCTTGGTTTGGTGTAGTCACAATTTCTAACTGGCCATTGTTTACGACTAACCAAGCCCAACCTGAACCAAAGCGTGCAGCTGCTTTGTCAGCAAATTCTTTTTTAAATTCTTCTAAAGAACCCCATTGTTCTTTAATTTTTTCTACTACAGTACCTTTTTCTTCTGAGTTTGGTGAAAGTAACTCCCAGAATAATGAATGGTTTAAATGTCCACCGCCATTATTACGTACAGCAGTTTGGATGTTAGCTGGTACACTGTCTAAATT
>NZ_JAILYJ010000009.1 GCF_019793465.1 Rhizobium croatiense
CGTCCAGGCTCTCATCATCATTGGCAACGGCGAAGCTTTCGCCTGACGGCAGCACATGCACATCCAACTGGTCTTTCGAAACATCAATGCCAACGACAACGTCCATCTGATCCCATCCTTGTCCAAGTGGGCTTCGCCTTCGCGAGCGGCCCAAGCGACTGTTCGGGTTCGATGGAACGACGGAGCCATCCCTTGCTCTGCCACGGGCTTTCAAACCCGAGGGGGTTGCGGGCTCAGCTCCGTCACCGCAAGCGCTAGCTAGGCTGCCGGCGGACGGCGTCAAGTTACAAGGGGGGCTTACTCGGCACGCCCTATCTGGGAAGGCGATTCACCCGGTCGATCAACCCTTACTCCCCCAGCGCCACGGCAATCTCTGCCGCCAGCCGCGCATTGTTCTCGACAAGCGCAATATTCGTCTTGAGACTCTGGCCGTCCGTCAGATCGAAGATGGTCGAGAGCAGGTAGGGCGTCACCGCCTTACCGGTCACTTCGTCGCGCTCGGCGCTGTCGAGCGCGCGCTCGATATAGATCTCCATCTCTTCGCGCGGGATCTCATCGGCCTCGGGCACCGGATTGGCGATCAGCATGCCGCCATTGATGCCGAGCTGCTCGCGCACCGTCTGGAAATTGGCGATGGCTGCCGGGC
Source organism: Rhizobium croatiense (assembly GCF_019793465.1). Classification (GTDB taxonomy): domain Bacteria; phylum Pseudomonadota; class Alphaproteobacteria; order Rhizobiales; family Rhizobiaceae; genus Rhizobium; species Rhizobium croatiense. The sequence goes on from NZ_JAILYJ010000009.1 coordinate 647, forward strand.
TGTTCAGCGACAGCGGGCTGGGAAGCCCGGAGGAGCGCGACCAGAAGGCGGGGAATTCTTCGCTCTCATAGGTGACGACGGGCACGCCGCGAGTTTCCAGCACTTCCAGCGTCTTCGGTATGTCGAGAATTGCCTTGGCGCCGGCGCAGACGACGATGACGCCGGTGCGTGCCAGTTCCTCGAGATCGGCCGAGATATCGAAGCTTTCCTCGGCGCCGCGGTGCACGCCGCCGATGCCGCCTGTAGCGAAAACGCAGATGCCGGCGCGCGCCGCCGCGATCATCGTCGCTGCGACCGTGGTGGCGCCGGTGCGGCGCTCGGCGATCGCAAAGGCGAGATCGGCGCGCGACACCTTCATTACGTCGCTCGCCTTGGCGAGCTGCTCCAGTTCGCTGGCTTCAAGGCCGATATGCAGCGTGCCGTGAATGACGGCGATCGTTGCCGGCACGGCACCCTGTTCGCGAATGATCGCCTCGACGCTGCGGGCCATCTCGATATTGCCGGGATAGGGCATGCCGTGGGTGATGATGGTCGATTCCAGCGCCACCAGCGGCGCGCCGCGCTGCTTGGCGCTGGCGACCTCCTTCGAATAGGCGATCGGCAGAAGAGGGGAGATGGGCTGGGTCATGATCTTGTCCTGTCGTCGATAGAGCATGATGCCGAATGTGTCGGCGGTTTTGCGACGACATCATGCTCGACTATTTCATTTGGCCGCTTCAATGCAGAATTCTGATCTGGGGAACAAGGGCAAGCGCCTCATTCAGCAGATCCGGCGTCAGATTTTCGTTGACGGCATGCGTCGACTGCACAGTCAGCGCTGCTGCCGCGGTGCCGTGGCGGACGGCTTCCTCAAGCGGCAGGCCGCGCATCAAGGCGGCGAGCGTGCCGGCGGCAAGGGAATCGCCGGCGCCGGTGACATCGGCGAGGGTCTCGGCGATCGGCGGCTGCAGCGTCACAGCGCGGCCGTCGTAAAACGCGACCAGCTCGCGCTGGCCGCGGGTGACGACGGCGCTTCGGATGCCGATCTCGTTCAGAAGCGGCGGCCAGCCACCGGCATCTTCCGGCCGTTCACCGATAAGGGCTGCGGCTTCGGCTTCGTTCAGGAACAGGTAGTTGATATCCGTCATGCAGGATTTCAACCTGACGACCTTGGCCGGCGAAATGGCGATCGCCGCGACGGGCTTGGCCAGCGACCGTGCCTTGGCGACGATTGCAACGATCGTTTCTTCCGGCAGATTGGCATCGAAAAGGATGAGATCATGCGCGGCGAAGGCTTCGCGCACCCAGCGGATGGAAAGACGCCGCGGCACGAAGAAGCGGTAGAGATCCATGTCGGCAAGGGCAATCACCAGGTTGCCGTCCCTCTCGATGATCGCGGTGTAGCTCGGTGTCTTGCGGTCGAGAAAAACGAAGGGCCGGTCGTCGATGCCGGCGAAATCGGCGGCTTCGCCGACCATCTCGCCGATGGGATCGCCGCCGCGCGGGGAAATCATCGTCACCTGAAAACCGAGCCTTGCAAGGTTGCGCGCCGCATTGAAGCCGCCGCCGCCCGGCTCCTCGAACCAGGTGCCGGGATTGCTGGCGCCCGGTGCCGTTTCCCCGGAAATGCGGCCGCGCCGGTCGATATGGGCGCCGCCGAGAACAAGAATCTTTTTCTTCATTTCAACCGCCTTCCGATGCCCCAAGCGCGAATCGAGACGGTGCCTCCTGGCGCGGCAGCGCCGGCGCATCTGGCCTAAGCCGTTGCTTTGCATCGATAAAACAAATATAGAACACGGGCTGTTTTACCTTTTTCTTTCAATCGTTTGATCGCCTATTGCGAGAGTGGAACAAATGGGGTACAAACTCGACATTGCTTGGGCGGCTTCAATAACCTAAAGGTGGATCAGATGTCTCAGAATTCATTGCGGCTGGTAGAGGACAAATCGGTGGACAAAAGCAAGGCGCTTGAAGCGGCACTCTCACAGATAGAGCGGTCGTTCGGCAAGGGCTCGATCATGAAACTCGGTTCCAACGAGAACGTCATCGAAATCGAGACGATTTCGACGGGTTCGCTTGGGCTCGATATCGCGCTTGGCGTCGGCGGCCTGCCGAAGGGTCGCATCATCGAAATCTACGGGCCGGAAAGCTCGGGCAAGACGACGCTTGCGCTGCAGACCATCGCGGAATCGCAGAAGAAGGGCGGCATCTGCGCCTTTGTCGACGCCGAACATGCGCTCGATCCCGTCTATGCCCGCAAGCTGGGCGTCGATCTCCAAAACCTTCTGATCTCGCAGCCCGATACCGGCGAGCAGGCGCTTGAGATCACCGATACGCTGGTGCGCTCCGGCGCCGTCGACGTTCTGGTCGTCGACTCGGTCGCCGCACTGACGCCGCGCGCCGAAATCGAAGGCGAAATGGGCGACAGCCTTCCCGGCCTGCAGGCCCGCCTGATGAGCCAGGCGCTGCGCAAGCTCACCGCCTCGATCTCCAAGTCGAATACCATGGTGATCTTCATCAACCAGATCCGCATGAAGATCGGCGTCATGTTCGGTTCGCCGGAAACGACGACGGGCGGCAATGCGCTGAAATTCTACGCCTCCGTGCGCCTCGACATCCGCCGCATCGGCGCGGTCAAGGAGCGCGAAGAGGTGGTCGGCAACCAGACCCGCGTCAAGGTCGTCAAGAACAAGATGGCGCCTCCCTTCAAGCAGGTCGAATTCGACATCATGTATGGCGAAGGCGTATCGAAGACCGGCGAACTCGTCGATCTCGGCGTCAAGGCCGGGATCGTGGAAAAGTCAGGCGCCTGGTTCTCCTATAACAGCCAGCGTCTCGGCCAGGGCCGCGAAAACGCCAAGACCTTCTTGCGCGACAATCCGGATCTCGCCCGCGAGATCGAACTGGCGCTGCGCCAGAATGCCGGTCTCATCGCCGACCGCTTCCTGCAGAACGGCGGACCGGATGCGGATGACGGCGATGCCGCCGCGGACATGTAAGTCTCGCGCCTGATCTTGTCGGATATCTCCGCCGGCCGCATTCCTGATGAGAATGCGGCCGGTTTTGTTTGTCGGCTGGACAGTGGCGGAGGCGAACGTTAAAAGCCGATGGATTTGTATTTATCTGCCTCCGGCAGCATTGAAGGGCATAGAATGAGCGGCGTGAACGATATCCGGTCGACCTTCCTCGACTATTTCAAGAAGAACGGCCACGAGATCGTTCCGTCGAGCCCGCTCGTGCCGCGCAACGACCCGACGCTGATGTTCACCAATGCCGGCATGGTGCAGTTCAAGAACGTCTTCACCGGCCTGGAAAAGCGTCCTTATTCCACAGCGACAACCTCGCAGAAATGCGTGCGCGCCGGCGGCAAGCATAACGACCTCGACAACGTCGGATATACCGCGCGCCACCTGACCTTCTTCGAAATGCTCGGCAATTTCTCATTTGGCGACTATTTCAAGGAGAATGCGATCGAGCTTGCCTGGAAGCTCGTGACCGAAGGTTTCGACCTGCCGAAGCATCGCCTGCTGGTAACCGTCTATTCCGAAGACGAGGAGGCCGCGGTTCTGTGGAAGAAGATCGCCGGTTTTTCCGACGACAAGATCATCCGCATCCCGACCTCCGACAATTTCTGGCAGATGGGCGATACCGGCCCCTGCGGCCCATGCTCTGAAATCTTCATCGACCAGGGCGAGAACGTCTGGGGCGGCCCTCCCGGCTCGCCGGAAGAGGACGGCGACCGGTTCCTGGAGTTCTGGAACCTCGTCTTCATGCAGTTCGAACAGACCGAGCCCGGCCTTCGCAACCCGCTGCCGCGTCCGTCGATCGATACCGGCATGGGTCTGGAGCGCATAGCCTGTATTCTCCAGGGCGTTCAGAGCGTGTTCGACACCGATCTCTTCCGGACGCTGATCGGCGCCATCGAAGATACGATGGGCGTCAAGGCGGAAGGTAGCGCCAGCCATCGGGTCATCGCCGACCACCTGCGCTCCTCGGCCTTCCTGATCGCCGACGGTGTGTTGCCGTCGAATGAGGGCCGCGGTTATGTGCTGCGCCGCATCATGCGCCGTGCCATGCGCCATGCGCAGCTGCTCGGCGCCAAGGAGCCGCTGATGTACAAGCTGCTGCCGACGCTGGTGCAGCAGATGGGCCGCGCCTATCCGGAACTGGTACGCGCCGAGGCGCTGATCTCGGAGACGCTGAAGCTCGAGGAAAACCGCTTCCGCAAGACGCTGGAACGCGGCCTGTCGCTTCTGTCGGACGCGACGACGGATCTTTCCAAGGGGGATATGCTGGATGGTGAAACCGCCTTCAAGCTCTACGACACCTACGGTTTCCCGCTCGATCTGACGCAGGATGCACTGCGTGCCCGTGAGATCGGCGTCGACATCTCCGGCTTCACCGATGCGATGCAACGCCAGAAGGCCGAAGCCCGCTCGCACTGGGCCGGTTCCGGCGAAAAGGCGACCGAAACCGTGTGGTTCGAGCTTAGGGAAAAGCATGGCGCGACCGAATTCCTGGGCTACGACACCGAAACGGCTGAGGGCGTCGTGCAGGCGATTGTCAAGGACGGCGCGGTTTCGACCGAGGCCAAGGCCGGCGACAAGGTGCAGATCGTCGTCAGCCAGACGCCGTTCTACGGCGAATCCGGCGGCCAGATGGGCGATACCGGCGTGATCTCGTCCGACCACGGCAAGATCGAGATATCGGATACGCAGAAGAGGGGCGAAGGCCTGTTCGTGCATCTGGGTACTGTCATCGAAGGCGTGGTCAAGGATGGCGATGCTGTCGCTTTGATGGTCGATCATGCCCGCCGTTCGCGCCTGCGCGCCAATCACTCGGCGACGCACCTGCTGCATGAGGCGCTCCGCGAAGTGCTCGGCACCCATGTCGCCCAGAAGGGTTCGCTGGTCGCGCCCGAACGCCTGCGTTTCGACGTCTCCCATCCGAAGCCGATGTCGGCCGAAGAGCTGAAGATCGTCGAGGATATGGCAAACGAGATCGTGCTGCAGAATTCGCCGGTCACCACGCGGTTGATGAGCGTTGACGATGCGATCGCCGAAGGCGCGATGGCGCTGTTCGGCGAGAAATACGGCGATGAAGTCCGCGTCGTGGCGATGGGCGAGGGTGTGCGCGGCGCCAAGGCCGGTAAGCCCTATTCGGTCGAACTCTGCGGCGGCACGCATGTCGGAGCCACCGGCCAGATCGGCCTGATTCGCGTCCTCGGCGAGAGTGCCGTCGGCGCCGGCGTTCGCCGCATTGAGGCGGTGACCGGTGAATCCGCGCGCGAATATCTCGCCGAGCAGGATGATCGCGTGAAGACGCTTGCCGCCTCGCTAAAAGTTCAGCCGTCGGACGTCCTGTCGCGCGTCGAAGCGCTGATCGACGAGCGCCGCAAGCTCGAAAAGGAACTGGCCGACGCCAAGCGCAAACTCGCCATGGGCGGTGGGCAGGGCGGCTCGGGCGATGCGGTGCGCGAGGTTGCCGGAGTGAAATTCCTCGGCAAGGCCGTGGCCGGCGTCGATCCGAAGGACCTCAAGGGTCTTGCTGATGACGGCAAGGCCAGCATCGGCTCCGGCATCGTGACGCTGATCGGTGTGTCCGAAGATGGCAAGGCGAGCGCCGTCGTGGCGGTGACGCCGGATCTCGTCGAGCGCTACAGCGCCGTCGATCTCGTCCGCATCGCGTCGGCAGCCCTCGGCGGCAAGGGCGGCGGCGGCCGTCCCGACATGGCGCAGGCCGGCGGCCCGGACGGCGCCAAGGCTGATGAGGCGCTTGAGGCTGTCGCGGCGGCACTCGCAGGCTGATCGTCCAGTCCGAGAACTGTTTGAAATGGGAACCGGCTGCGAAATTGTGGATTTCGCAGCCGGTTTGTTTTCAATGCGCGGCTGCGGCGGTCAGTTTCTCGTCTGCAGCGCGAGACGGCAGGCAAGCCCGGTAAAGACCGTTGCGAGCATATATTGCGGTAGTTTCGGGAAACGGCACACGGAGCTAAGCCGTGAACGGATCTGGCTTCCGACAAGGATGACGGTTCCATTCACGACGAAGCCGATGACGTTCAGGATGGTGGCTAGCACCAGCATTTGCCCGACCATTGAGCCGCTCTCCGTATTCACGAATTGTGGGAAGAGCGCCATGACGAAGAGCGCCATCTTCGGATTGAGCAGGTTGGTGGCGAGGCCGGCAAAGAAGATGCGCCGACCCGAAAGCCGCTTCAACGTGGAAGCGGGCGCGAAGGCGGTACCTTCCGAGCGAATCGTCTTGTAGGCGAGATAGAGCAGATAGCAGCAGCCGGTCCAGCGCACGGCCTCATAGGCGACAGGGATAGTCAGGAAGAGCTGCGAGAGCCCGAAAGCGGCAGTAAGGGCGTGGCAATAAGTGCCGAGCGCAATACCCGCATAGGTCAAAAATCCGGCGGCGCGTCCCTGGCTAATGCTGCGCGAAGCAATCAGTAGCATGTCGGGACCGGGCGTGGCAGTCAGGATCAGCGCTGCGGCGGCAAAGAGTATCAATGTTGAAAAGTCCGGCATCAGTCTTCCTCTTGGGTTCGAGCCGGAATTCCGGTCTATGCGGGATTCGCCGCCAGATCAAGTCAGCAGGATTTGTCAAATCGGGATATGGTTCTCTGCAGCCGATCGATTTGCATGAGGTTTGACATGAATGGCGAAACGGCATGGGCACTTCATGAAAGCCGTCTGAGACGTGTTTCTGCCTATATTCACGACCACCTCGACGAGGAGCTGGATATGGAGCGCCTGGCCGAGATCGCCTGCCTGTCGAGCTATCACTGGCACAGGATCTACCGGGCGATTTATGGCGAGACGCTGGCGGCCACCGTCAAGCGGCTGAGGCTGCATCGCGCTGCGGGCGAGATCGTCGGCACGGAGCTTGCCGTCAGTGAGATTGCGAAACGATCGGGCTATCCCAATCTCCAATCCTTCAATCGCATTTTCAAGTCGGTCTACGGCATGCCGCCGGCCCGCTATCGGAAAGAGGGAAGCCACACAGCCTTTAAACCCTCACCTAACGGAAAGACCCAAATCATGTTCGACGTTACCATACGTGAGATCGCACCGACCGAGCTGATCGGTGTCGGTCATACCGGCTCTTATATGCAGATCGGCAAAGCCTTCGAGACATTGTTCGGCACGCTTTACGCCCGCGGCCTCGCCAGGCCCGACATGCGGATGATCGGTGTCTATCTCGACGATCCCGATATGGTGCCGGCCGAACAACTCCGCTCGATCGCCTGTGTGACCGGCTCCGCCGACGTTTCTGCCGAGGCGCCGTTCGAGCGGCGCAGGATCGACGGCGGCGACTATGCGGTGCTGCGTCACAAGGGTCCCTATGCCGACATGCACAAGGCCTATCAGTGGCTTTATGCGGAATGGCTCCCCAAATCAGGACGGCAGTTGAAGGACAGCGTCATGTTCGAGGAATATCTGAGCAACCCACGCGACGTGCCGCCAACCGAGCTTCTCACAGAAATCCACATGCCGCTTGCCTGACCTCATGAGAGGACGCGGCCGAGTTGCCGCGTCCTCGATCGTGCCTGAACGCTCAGGCCGCCTGCATCGTCTTGCCGGCCTCGTCGTCCAGTGCATTGGCGCGCTTATAGGCTTCGCGCTGGCTGATGCGGCCGAAATAGTCGACGAAGGCCTGGCGGTTCTCGATGCTGCCGAAGCCGAGGCCCCAGCCGATATGCGCGCCGACGTAGACGTCGGCGGCGGTGAAGCGCTCGCCGGTGACATAGGTCGAGCCGGAAACGGCCATTTCAAGCGTGTTCATGACGTCGCCGAAACCGCCGCAGCCCGCCATGCGCAGGCGCTCCGTCGGAATTTCGAAACCGAGAGCCTTCATCGTCACCGCCGATTCCAGCGGACCGGCGGCGAAGAACATCCAGCGGTAATAGGGGGCACGCTCCTCCGGTCTTGGGGCCAGCCCCTTTTCCGGGAAGGTCTCGGCGAGGTAGGCGCAGATTGCCGCGCATTCGGTGACCACGGTGTTGCCGTGACGGATTGCCGGCACCTTGCCCATCGGATTGAGCGAAAGATATTCGGGCGCCTTCATGGTTTCGCCGAAGGTCAGGAGTTCGGTGCGATAGGGCTGACCGATTTCCTCCAGCATCCAGCGCGCGATGCGCCCGCGTGACATTGGGTTCGTATAGAATACCAATTCTTCGGCCATGACATCCTCCTCCTGTTGCCGTTCTGTCAGGCATTGCCGTCGCCCGGAATCAATAGCGCGGCGAGGTCTTTGTGCAAGTCCGATCGTCAGAGAGCTTTGCGATACTGGATGAAGCCTGAGCGTTCGGCGATCCGGTCGTACAGCCGCCGAGCCGTGGCATTCGTTTCGTGCGTCATCCAGTAAAGCCTGCCCGCACCGTTTGCGCGCGCAAGATCGGCGACCGCATCGATCAGTGCGGCACCGGTGCCGAGGCCGCGCTGGCTGGTTTCGACATAGAGATCCTGCAGATAGCAGGTCCATTGCGGCAGCCAGCAGGAGCGGTGAAAAATCGCATGCACGATGCCGACGAGGCGGCCGTCTTCATCAAAGGCGCCGAGCGCGTGCATCGGTTCGTCAGAATCGTGGAAGCGATTCCAGGTGATATCCGTGGTTTCGGCAGGGATGACCACCTCGTAGAAGCGCTGATACGCCTCCCATAGGGGCTCCCAAGCGGTGCGGTCAGAAGGTTCGAGCGGGCGCACGGTCGCCGTCATCTGCGGTTCTCCCAAAATGAAAACGGCGGGGAAATCCCCGCCGTTTCAATGCTATCCCGAAAGGGCTGGCTTACGCCATCGCCTTCTGCAGGTTCTGGTCGATCTTGTCGAGGAAGGCGGTGGTCGAGAGCCACGGCTGGTCGGGGCCGATCAGCAGCGCCAGGTCCTTGGTCATGAAGCCGGATTCGACGGTGTCGACGCAGACCTTTTCCAGCGTCGACGCGAACTTGGCGAGTTCGGCATTGTCGTCGAGCTTGGCGCGGTGAGCGAGGCCGCGGGTCCAGGCGAAGATCGAGGCAATCGAGTTCGTCGAGGTTTCCTGACCCTTCTGGTGCTGGCGGTAGTGGCGGGTGACGGTGCCGTGGGCGGCTTCGGCTTCGACCGTCTTACCATCAGGCGTCAGCAGAACCGAGGTCATCAGGCCGAGCGAGCCGAAGCCCTGGGCAACGGTGTCGGACTGGACGTCGCCGTCATAGTTCTTGCAGGCCCAGACGTAGCCGCCCGACCACTTGAGCGCCGAGGCGACCATGTCGTCGATCAGACGGTGTTCGTAGGTGATGCCGGCTTCCTTGAACTGATCCTTGAATTCGGTCTCGTAGACTTCCTCGAAGATGTCCTTGAAGGCGCCGTCATAGGCCTTGAGGATGGTGTTCTTGGTGGACAGATAAACCGGCCACTTGCGCATCAGGCCGTACATCATCGAGGCGCGGGCGAATTCGCGGATCGATTCGTCGAGGTTGTACATGGCCATGGCAACGCCGGCGCCCGGCGCGTTGAAGACTTCCTTCTCGATCACGGTGCCGTCTTCGCCGACGAACTTGATGGTCAGCTTGCCCTTACCGGGGAATTTGAAATCGGTGGCGCGGTACTGGTCACCGAAGGCGTGGCGGCCGACGACGATCGGTTGGGTCCAGCCGGGAACCAGGCGCGGAACGTTGCGGCAAATGATCGGCTCGCGGAAGATGACGCCGCCGAGGATGTTGCGGATCGTGCCGTTCGGGCTCTTCCACATTTCCTTGAGGTTGAATTCCTTGACGCGGGCTTCATCCGGCGTGATCGTCGCGCACTTGATGCCGACGCCGTACTTCTTGATGGCGTTGGCGGCGTCGACGGTGACCTGGTCGTTGGTGGCGTCGCGGTTCTCGACCGAGAGGTCGTAATAGTCGATGTCGAGGTCGAGATACGGATGGATCAGCTTATCCTTGATGAGCTGCCAGATGATGCGCGTCATTTCATCGCCGTCGAGATCGGCGACGGGATTGGCGACCTTGATCTTGTTCATGTATCTGCCTCGTTCGAGCTTGAAGGGGACAAGCGTCCCGGGTGGGTGACGTGATGAGGAGCGCTATAGCATTGTGAACCGGGAACGCAAAGCTGCATCGGCTTTCGCAATGCGTTTTTGCCGCCATTGCCAAGCGCTGAAATCTGGCTAGTGTCCGCCTTGATTTGCCCGCCCCGGAACATTCGACCATGAAGACAATCGCCGTTGTTATCGCAAGCCTTATCGCCTTTTCGGGCGCTGCCCATGCGGCCGATGCCACCGCTCCCGTGCAGGAGATCATGGATGCGACCAAGAGAAACTGGGCCGACAACAACAGCGACTGGACCGACATTTTCGATGCGAGCCGGCTCGACCATCTCTACAGCAAGGACTTCGTTGCCAGATACCAGGCGGCCGCGCAATTTCCCGCCGTCGACGACGACGGCATATCGCCCTTCGATTACGACGTCATCGTCAACGGCCAGGATGCATGTCCGCTGGAGGATCTGACGATGGCGGCGGCGCCCCCGGTCAACGGGACGACCGAGGTCACGGTGCGCTTCAGGAAATCCGCCTGTTCGGACGCGCCCGATGCCAAGGACTATACGACCGTTCGCTTCGAGGTGGTCGATGAGGCCGGCCAGCCGGTGATCGACGATATCGTCACCGAGAATATCGAAACGCAGGGCCACAATTCCCTGAAGGCGACGATGGCGCTGATTGCCAAGGGCCAATAGGCGCGCGACATTCAAGAGCGTCGAGACTCGATCTCGGGCAGTTTGCTTTCGCCAGGCATGGCATTATCTGTCGATCCTTCCGCGGCACGAGGGGGTCCTGCATTTGTTTTCCGGCTTTCAGGCTCGCGACTGGCTGCTTGCCAATGATCCGGCGCTTTCGCGCCTGCGCATGGCGCTGCGGGTGACGCTGACGATCGCTTTCTCCTTCTTGGTCCTTCTTGCCGTCCACATGGCAATCCTGCCACTTCCGACCGCGGCTTTCGGCCTCGGCATCGTGCTGTCGATCGAAGGCGGCGTTGCGGTGCGCGATAAGGGCAGTTCCCGCCAGCTGGTGACGCGGCTTTTCGGTTGTGTCGCCAGCCTTGCCGTCGTCGGCATCGCAGCGGGGCTCGAAGATCACCGCTTGCTCTCCGATCTCGTCTTCCTCGTGGTGATCGCGCTCGCATCGGCCGGACGGGTGTTCGGGCCGCGCGGTTTTGCCATCGGCATGTTCGCCTTCACCTCTTATTTCATGGGCGCCTATTTCCGGCCGCAGCTCGCCGAACTGCCGGCGGTGGCGATCGGCCCCGTCGTCGCGGTGCTTGTCGGCCATCTGGTGAGGGCAGCGCTGCTGCCCGACGATTGGCGGCGCGACCTGCTGCGCTCGCTCGAAAGCGTCAGGGGCCGGATTAACCAGATCCTCTTCAAGCTCGCCGCCATCGCCGGCGGCGCCGAGGTCGGCGAAACCGACCGGCAGGAGCTGCGCCAGCTGGAAGACCGGCTGAAGGAAGTGGTGCTGATGGCGGAGACCTTCATCCCGCGCCCGCCGGCCGGCGTCTTCGACGCTGCCGCTGACCCCGCCGCCGAACTGGCGATCCGGCTCTTCGACGCCCATCTTGCGGCCGAGAGCGCGATCGTGCTGAGCTTCCAGAGCCCGCCGCCCTTTGCGCTCGTCCACGCCGTCATCGAGGCGGATATGGCGGAACTTGCAAGATTTGAGGGGATGGCCGACGCTATTGGGGATCAGCCGCAGGGTGAAACCGTGCGGGCGCTGCTTTGGCTCGGCGAGGCGCGGCAGCAACTGACGCAGGCGATCGACACGGGGCGGGCCTTCGCCTTTTCCGGCATCGATACGGTCAAGGACACGGCGCAACCCCAGCCGATCGACTTTTCATTCGCCAATCCGCTGCTGCGCTCGGCGCTGCAGATCACCATCGCGTCAGCGATCGCCATGAGCTTCGGGCTGCTCTTGTCGCGCGAACGCTGGTTCTGGGCGGTGCTGGCTTCCTTCCTCGTCTTCACCAACACCAATTCGCGCGGCGACACTGCGATGAGGGCGCTGTCGCGCTCACTCGGGACCGTGTTCGGGATCGCTATCGGCCTTGTGCTGGCAACGCTGATTTCAGGCGAGCCTGATATCGCCATTCCGGTTGCCGCCATCTGTATCTTCCTCGCTTTCTATTTTCTGCAGGTTTCCTATGCGACCATGACCTTCTTCATCTCGATCGTGCTCTGCCTGGTTTACGGCATGACGGGCGTGCTGACGCTCGACCTGCTGAAGCTGCGCATCGGCGAGACCATGATCGGGGCGGCGGCCGGAACGGCGGTCGCCTTTATCGTCTTTCCCACGCGCACGCGCGGCGCGCTCGATTCCGCGCTTGCCCTCTGGTTCCAGGCGCTGCGCGATCTGCTTGGCGCCCTCGGCGAGGGTAAGAGCGGTTTCGAGCTGATGGCGCTGTCGCAGAAGATCGATGCCTGCTACCGTGATGTAACGGTGGCGGCGCGGCCGCTGGGCTCTTCCTGGTCGGTGGTGACACGGCCCGGCCAAATCCGCCAGACGCTGGCGATCTTCCTCTCCTGTACCTACTGGGCGCGCATCCTGGCGAAAAGCTATGAAGCGCCGGCCGTCGACGACAATCTGCACAGGCTGATCGCAGCGGACCTGGCGCTGATCGACAATGCCGCCCCGCGCGGCTCGAGCTGTTTCCTGATCAAGCGCAAGGCATCGCGGACGACAGGACGACATCTGCCGGTGTCGCGCGAAGGCGCCAGACTGGGGCTCGAAATGATCGGTTCGGCGCTGGAAAGGCTCTATCCGCAGGCCGACGTCTTGCCGTTCGCGGCGGACGAGGCTATTGCGCGCTCGAAACAAGGATAAGACCATGGCAGGCACGAACAGCGAGCGTCAACTTCTGGCCGAAGGGCCGGCCATCATTCTGGTCGAGCCGCAGATGGGCGAAAATATCGGCATGGTGGCGCGCGCCATGGCGAATTTCGGGCTTGCCGAACTGCGCCTCGTCAATCCGCGCGACGGCTGGCCGAACGAGAAGGCGCAGGCGACCGCCTCCAAGGCCGATCATGTGATCGCGGCGACGAAGGTCTACGACACGCTGGAGCAGGCGATTGCCGATCTCAATTTCGTCTATGCGACGACGGCGCGCAGCCGTGACAATTACAAGCCGGTGCGCTCGCCGGTCCTTGCTGCCGAGACGCTGCGCACGAAATTCAGGGCAGGTGAGGCGACCGGTATCCTCTTCGGCCGCGAGCGCTGGGGTCTGACCAATGAGGAAGTGGCGCTTGCCGACGAGATCGTCACCTTCCCGGTCAATCCCGCCTTCGCCTCGCTCAACATCGCCCAGGCCGTGCTGCTCATGTCCTATGAGTGGATGAAATCGGGCATGGAGGATCTGGAAGCCGTGCCGTTCCAGGCGCTCGAGCAGCGCCCGTCCACCAAGGAGCAGCTCTTCGGCCTGTTCGATCAGCTGGAAGAGGCGCTCGATTCGCGCAACTATTTTCATCCGCCCTCGAAAAAGCCGAAAATGGTCGACAACCTGCGCGCTGTTCTCTCCCGCCGGGCATTCACGGAACAGGAAATCAGCGTGCTGCGCGGCGTCATTTCCTCTCTCGACCGCTTTTCGCGCAACAGTCCGCGCAAAGGCGGCTCCACCAGATCCGGCAAGAAAGCGCCCACCGATGACAGCGCCGACGAATGAGCTGAAACCCGTCCTCGTCTTCGATTCAGGGATCGGCGGACTGACCGTGCTGCGCGAGGCGCGTGTGCTGATGCCGGAGCGAGGTTTCATCTATGTCGCCGACGATGCCGGTTTTCCCTATGGCGGCTGGGAGGAACAGGCGCTGAAGGAGCGGGTTATCGGGCTCTTCGGTAAGCTGCTGATGGACTATGACCCCGAAGTCTGCATCATCGCCTGCAACACCGCCTTCACGCTGGTCGGCGCCGATCTGCGCGCCGCCTTTCCGCAGGTGACCTTCGTCGGCACCGTGCCGGCGATCAAGCCGGCGGCGGAGCGGACGCGCTCCGGCCTCGTCTCAGTGCTCGCAACGCCGGGAACGGTGAAGCGGGCCTATACGCGCGACCTCATCCAGTCCTTCGCGCAGCAATGCCATGTCCGTCTCGTCGGCTCGGAGAACCTGGCGCGCATGGCCGAAGCCTATATTCGCGGCGACGCCGTCTCCGACGATGCGGTGCTGGCCGAAATCGACCAGTGTTTCGTCGAGAAGGACGGTCAGAAGACCGATATCGTCGTGCTTGCCTGCACGCATTATCCTTTCATGGCCAATCTTTTCCGGCGGATTGCCCCGTGGCCGGTCGACTGGCTTGATCCGGCCGAAGCGATCGCGCGCCGCGCCCGCACGCTGGTTCCGCTGGTTACCGATGCCGTGCATCCCGATAATTTCGACTTCGCCGTGTTTACGTCAGGCCAGCAGGATTTCGCCACGCGGCGGCTGATGCAGGGATTCGGCCTGAGGGCTTGAGGGGAATTGTCCTGTGGGTTGGCGAAATCCGGCCCTGAAAATCAGCAGATTCTTTGATAGACGGGGCGTTGCCGTTTCGGAAGAATGGCGCTTCGTTCATGTGAGTCTCTTCGTCGCGAGGATCGGCATTGCAGGTTGGTATCGATATGGGATTGGCGTCCGGCAGCCCGGCGACGCTCGATATCGAGGAGCTGCTGGCGACCCGCCTGCTCGTGCAAGGCAATTCCGGATCGGGAAAGTCGCATCTGTTGCGCCGTTTGCTCGAGCAATCCGCGCAATGGGTGCAGCAGGTCATCATTGATCCCGAAGGTGATTTCGTCACCCTCAGCGACAGGTTCGGCCATATCGTCGTCGATGGCGAGCGCACCGAGGCGGAGCTGGCGGGCATCGCCAACCGTATCCGCCAGCATCGGGTGTCCTGCGTGTTGACGTTGGAAGGACTCGACATCGAGCAGCAGATGCGTGCCGCTGCCGCCTTCCTCAACGGCATGTTCGATGCCGATCGTGAATACTGGTATCCCGTTCTCGTCGTCGTCGACGAGGCGCAGATGTTCGCGCCTTCGGTCGGCGGCGACGTCTCGGAAGATGCGCGCAAGATGTCGCTCGGCGCCATGACCAACCTGATGTGCCGCGGCCGCAAGCGCGGGCTTGCCGGGGTGATCGCCACACAGCGGCTTGCCAAACTCGCCAAGAACGTCGCGGCCGAGGCCTCGAACTTCCTGATGGGCCGCACTTTCCTCGATATCGACATGGCGCGCGCCGCCGACCTGCTCGGCATGGACCGCCGCCAGGCCGAGATGTTCCGCGATCTGAAGCGCGGCAACTTCGTCGCTCTCGGACCGGCGCTGTCGCGCCGGCCGCTGCCGATCCAGATCGGCGCGGTCGAGACCTCGGCACGGTCCTCAAGCCCGAAGCTCATGCCGCTGCCGGATGCGCCGCAGGATGTCGAGGACCTGATCTTCACCCCCGATCCGGAGGAATTCCAGCGTCCGCCCGTGCGCCGCGCGCCGCCGGCGCCGCGCCCGACCACCGACATTTTGGCTGAGCTTTCGCGCTCGACGCCGGCGGCGTCGCCTGCACCCGTCGAGGCGAGGGCGAGCCAAGTGGAAATCTCCGCCGAGGAACGCGAAGAGCGCCTCGCCGGCGTGCTTGCCGAAATACTCGACGATCGCACTTCCGCCTTCCGCACCGATTCCGTGCTCTATCAGGATTTCCTCGTGCGGCTGCGCATGCGCCGGGTGCCGGGACCGCCGATCGCATTGCCGGATTTCCGCCGGCGCGTGGCGATTTCCCGTTCCGGCGTCGATGCGGCGACAGCGGCGAGCGATGAATGGGCGACGGCGTTGTCGCTGTCCGCGGGTGTCACCGACGATCTGCAGGGCGTCTTTCTGATGCTCGCCAAGGCCGCCGTCTGCGGCGAGCCGTGCCCGTCCGACGCGCGCGTCGCCCGCGCCTATGGCACCCATTCGGCGCGGCGCGCCCGCCGTCTGCTCGGTTATTTCGAGGAACAGGGGATTGTCGTCGTGCACACGGACTTTTCCGGCAAACGTATCGTGGCCTTCCCCGACATGAATTGCCAGACCGCACCCGGTGATGCGAACGCACCTGATACCGGCGATCAGCCGTTGGCTGCGGAATAGTCGCGCTTTTGGGCTTTGGCGCAGTTGACATTTTCATGACGGGCCTCTAAAGACCGCGCCAAGCACCGGGCAGCAATGTCCGGTGTTTCATTTGACATGTCCCGTGGATCGTTTCTGTTCGCGTAACCGAAACATCCTGTCAGGTCTCGGAAGAGATCAGAGGAGGGCGTGTTTCCTTCGCGCGGTTTGGCAACAAACCGGCATAAACCTTTGAAAGGAAATACGATGAGCAAGCGCGAATCGTCCAAGTACAAAATTGACCGCCGTATGGGCGAGAACATCTGGGGCCGTCCGAAGTCTCCGGTGAACCGCCGCGAATACGGCCCGGGCCAGCACGGTCAGCGCCGCAAGGGCAAGCTTTCGGACTTCGGTGTGCAGCTGCGCGCCAAGCAGAAGCTCAAGGGCTACTACGGCGACCTGCGCGAAAAGCAGTTCCGCGCGATCTTCGCTGAAGCCGACCGCCGCAAGGGCGACACGTCTGAAAACCTGATCGGCCTGCTGGAATCGCGCCTCGACGCGATCGTCTACCGCGCCAAGTTCGTTCCGACGGTCTTTGCTGCCCGTCAGTTCGTCAACCATGGCCACGTGACCGTCAACGGCGTGCGCGTCAACATCGGTTCCTACCGCTGCAAGGCCGGCGACGTCATCGAAGTTCGCGAGAAGTCGAAGCAGCTGGTGACCGTTCTGGAAGCCGTCAGCCTCGCAGAGCGCGACGTTCCGGATTATATCGAAGTCGATCACCACAAGATGGTCGCTACATTCGGCCGCGTCCCGACGCTCAGCGACGTTCCGTTCCCGGTCGTCATGGAACCGCATCTGGTCGTCGAATTCTATTCGCGTTAAGAAAAACCAGGCGTTTTCGCTTATGGAAAAGCCGCTCTTTCGGGCGGCTTTTTTATTATCCGGAGAGAAGCGATGGCGGATCTGCAGGCAATCCTCGATAGTATCCATACCGATATCCTCCCGCGTATCGGCGAGGGTAAGGTCGCCGATTATATTCCCGAGCTTGCCAAGGTCGATCCACGGCAGTTCGGCATGGCGATCGTCACCGTCGACGGCAAGGTCTACCGTGTCGGCGATGCCGACATTGCCTTCTCCATCCAGAGCATCTCCAAGGTCTTCATGCTGACCTTGGCGCTCGGCAAGGTCGGCGAGAGCCTCTGGAAGCGCGTCGGGCGAGAACCATCCGGATCGGCCTTCAATTCCATCGTCCAGCTCGAGCATGAGAGCGGCATCCCGCGCAATCCCTTTATCAATGCCGGCGCGATCGCCGTCAGCGATGTCGTCATGGCCGGCCATGCGCCGCGCGAGGCGATCGGCGAATTGCTGCGCTTCGTGCGTTATCTCGCCGACGATGAGTCGATCACCATCGACGACAAGGTGGCGCGCTCGGAAACGCAGACGGGGTACCGCAATGTCGCGCTCGCGAACTTCATGCGCGCCTACCGCAATCTCGATCACCCCGTCGACCACGTGCTCGGCGTCTATTTCCATCAATGCGCCCTGTCGATGAGCTGCGAGCAGCTCGCCCGCGCCGGGCTGTTCCTGGCAGCGCGCGGCAGCAATCCGATGACCGGTCATTCGGTGGTCTCACCGAAGCGGGCGCGGCGCATCAATGCGCTGATGCTGACCTGCGGCCATTACGACGGCTCGGGCGACTTCGCCTATCATGTCGGCCTGCCCGGCAAGAGCGGCGTCGGCGGCGGCATCTTCGCGGTTGCGCCGGGCGTTGCCTCGATCGCAGTCTGGTCGCCCGGGCTGAACAAGGTCGGCAATTCGCAGCTCGGCGCCGTGGCGCTGGAGATGCTGGCGGCGCGCACCGGCTGGTCGGTGTTCGGTGATTGATGCTGTGTTGCCGGGCGACTTTCTGCTAAAGGCAGCGTGATAAGGCGGGCTCGCAATTTCAAGCCTGCAATCTTCGATTGGACGAGGTCATGAATATCGCAGCCAACATCGCGGACGATCTGGGGCCCGTTGTATCAGGGGATGACATTGGCCATGCGCTGTTTGCCGACGCGCCGCACTCGGTCTCCTTCAACAAGCTGCGCAAGCGGCTGCTCAGGCAGGTGCGCCAGGCGTTCGACGATTTCGATATGCTGAAGGGGCAGAAGCGCTGGCTGGTCGGCCTTTCCGGTGGCAAAGATTCCTATGGACTGCTGGCGTTGCTGCATGATCTCAAATGGCGCGGGCTGCTGCCGGTCGAGCTGATCGCCTGCAATCTCGACCAGGGGCAGCCGAACTTTCCCAAGCATGTGCTGCCGGACTATCTGACGAAGATCGGCGTCCGACATCGGATCGAGTATCGGAACACGTATTCGATTGTGAAAGAGAAGGTGCCGGAAGGGACGACCTACTGCTCGCTCTGTTCGCGGCTGCGGCGTGGCAATCTCTACCGCATCGCCCGAGAGGAAGGCTGCGATGCGCTGGTGCTCGGCCACCACCGCGAGGATATTCTCGAAACCTTTTTCATGAATTTCTTCCATGGCGGGCGGCTGGCCTCGATGCCGGCGAAGCTTCTGAACGACGAGGGCGACCTGATGGTGCTGCGGCCGCTTGCCTATTCGGCCGAAGACGACCTCGCCAAGTTTGCTGCCGCCATGCAGTTTCCGATCATCCCCTGCGATCTCTGCGGCTCTCAGGACGGGCTGCAGCGCAATGCGATGAAGGACATGCTCGCCGATATCGAACGGCGGATGCCGGGGCGCAAGGACACGATGCTGCGGGCGCTTGCGCATGTGAATCCCTCCCATCTGCTCGATCCGATGCTCTTCGACTTTTCCGGCTTGACAGTCAGCGACCCTTCGTAAAAGGCCGGCTGCGGAAGGCTGGTCGCTGCATGAAGGACATGATTTCGCATGGGCATTTCAGATAAGGATATTCTCTTTCTTGGCGATAGCGTCAGGGAGGCGGCGCGCGCCGAAATCATGCCGCGTTTTCGCAATCTCGGCACTGCCGACGTTTCGGAAAAGACCTCGGCAATCGATTTGGTGACGCAGGCGGACGTGCTCGCCGAACACAGGATCACCGCGGCGCTGAGAGAGCGCTTTCCCGCAGCGCTCGTTGTCGGCGAGGAAGCCTATGACGCCGACCCGTCCGTCGTTCCGGCCCTTGCCGACGCCGAGCTCGCCTTCGTCATCGATCCTGTCGATGGCACCTTCAATTTCGCCGCCGGGCTTCCCGTCTTCGGGACGATGCTGGCGGTGACCGTCAGGGGCGAGACGGTCGCCGGCATCATTCATGATCCAGTCCTCGGCGACACGGTGACGGCGATCAAGGGAGCGGGCGCCTTCCTGACGCGACAGGACGGCCAATCGAGCAGGCTCGAGGTGGCGGAGCCCGCCGCCCTGAACCACATGGTCGGCGGCATCTCATGGGGTCATATGGACGACCCGGATCGCTCGCGTATCTGCTCCAACCTGGCGAAAATCAGGATGACCTTCGCTTTCAACTGCTCGGCCTACGAATATTGGCTGGTCGCCTCCGGCAAGCTGCATTTCATCGGCCATGCGAAGCTGATGCCCTGGGATCACCTGGCCGGCGTGCTCGCGCATCAGGAGGCCGGCGGCCATACGGCGAAATTCGACGGCACGCCCTATCGCCCCGGCGAGACGACGGGCGGCATTATCTCAGCACCCGACAGGGACAGCTGGCAGCTGATCCGCCGCGAGATCATCGGCATCTGATTTGACACGCTCTTCCCGAAAGGATTTGACATGACTGCGACTGTCGACGTGACCGCCCTTGCCGATCTCTTGCGCCGGGCGGCGAAGGCGGAGATTCTGCCGCGCTTCCGCCGGCTTGGCCGGGATGATGTGCGTGCCAAGAGCGAGGCAACCGATCTCGTCACCGAGGCCGACGAGCAGGCCGAGCGGATGATCAAGGCGGAAGCCGAACAGCTTTGGCCGGGCGCCCTGTTCGTCGGCGAAGAATCGGTCGCGGCCGAGCCTGCACTGCTCGGCAGGCTCGCCGATGCCGATCTCGCCATTGTCGTCGATCCGGTCGACGGTACGTTCAATTTCGCGGCCGGCATCCCGGCCTTCGGCGTCATGGCGTCGATCGTTTCCGGCGGCGAGACGATTGCCGGCATCATTTACGATCCGATGGGCGACGATTGGGTGATGGCGGAAAAGGGAAGCGGCGCCTGGTTGCGGCGGCCGGATGGCGAAGCGCGGCGGTTGCGCGCGGCCGAGCCTGTCGCGCTCGAGCAGATGGTCGGCATGGCCTCCACCGGCTACCTGCCGCAGGAGAAGCGGGCGGAGATCCTCGGCAATCTCGCCAAGGTGCGCTTCCTCACCAACTACCGCTGCGCGGCACATGAATACCGCACCCTTGCGGGCGGCCATGTGCATTACCTCATGTACAACAAGCTGATGCCCTGGGATCATCTCGCCGGCACGCTCATTTCCCAGGAGGCCGGCGCCCATGCTGCCCGTTTCGACGGTTCTTCCTACCTGCCACACCATCTCGACGGCGGGCTGCTAATTGCCCCCGACAAGGCCTCGTGGGAGGTTCTGCGCCGTGAGGTGGTAACCGTTTGAACGCATGAAAACCGGCCGCAGAGCACTGATTTTGCGGCCGTATCTGCGACGGGATTGCCGAGTTCATTCGGATAAGGTGTATCGGCGGCTTGCGCCCTATTCCGTGTAAAGCTTTTCCATGCGGAAATTTTCCAGGGTTTGCCCGCGTTTTTCTACGGTTTGCCTGGTTATCACGCGGAAACCCCTGCGCTCGAAAAACGGTCGGGCGGTTCGGCTCGCTTCGGTATAAATTCGCGTAAATCCGAGGTTCAAAGCTTCCTTCTCGACCCTGCTCAACAGGCAGCTTGCGATACCGAGCCCCTGAAATTCAGGGTGCACGAACATCATGTCCAGGCATCCGTCTTCGGTCAGGTCGGAAAATCCCATCGGCACTCCATCGATTTCCGCGATCCAGCCAGGCCTGCTTATCCGGCGCTGCGCCCATAGGCTGCGATCTTCCACCTTCGCCCAAGCCTCGATCTGAGCGGGCAAATAGTCTTTCGAGGAAACCTCCCGAATGGCGCGCAGAAAAATCTCGATCGTCGCGTCCGAATCGCTTGGCGCGTAAGGCCTGATCAGAATTCGGTCGTCCATCGGAAATGCCTTTCGCGCTGACACCAATGATTTCGATATCAGAAATGCGCCGCACCCGGATCGAGCTGCGGGCTGTCGCCGGGATGAGTGAAGAGCTTGCCGTTCTCGGCCCAGAGGGTGGCTGCGATCGTCACCAGGCCGAAGAGCGCGAAGCCGCCGAAGAGAGGCTGGACCGTGCCGTTGAACATCTGGCCGACCAGGCCGCCGAGGATGGCGCCTGCCGTCGTCGAGACGAAGCCGGTGATGGCGGTCGCCGTCCCGGCGAGATTGCCCATCGGCTCAAGGCTGATGGCGGTGAAATTGGTGGCGATCACGGCGAACATCATTAGCACGATTGTGAAGATGCCGTAGGCGGTAGCGAAATCCGCCTTGCCGGCCAGCGCAATGAGAAAGCCTGCTGCCGACAGTGCCGTGAAGATCAGAAGCGCGGCATGCGAAATGCGGCGCATGCCGAATTTGCGAACGAAGAAGCCGTTGGCGAAATTGGCCACCGCAATTCCGCCGGCGGTAGCCGCAAAGGCAATCGGCAGCCAGTCGCCGAGGCCATAAACTTCGCCGAAGACCTGCTGCACCGAGATCACGTAGGCGCTGATGACGCCGGTGAACATGGTGAGACCGATCATATAGCCTGAGGTAATGCGGTTCGTGAGCACGGTCTTGAAGCCGTCCGTGACCGAGTTGACCGACAGCGGCAGGCGTTCTTCCGGCGGCAGCGATTCCTTCAGCCGCAGAAGTGCCCAGACGAAGAGGATGGTGGCGACGACGCCGAGCAGGATGAAGATCCAATGCCAGTTGGCATAAAGGATGATGAGCTGGCCCACCGATGGTGCGACGATCGGCACGATCATGAAGACGATCATGACATAGGACATGACACGCGCCATCTCGCGGCCGCCGAAGCAGTCGCGGACGATGGCCATGGTGGTGATGCGGACGGCGGCACCACCGACGCCCTGAACGAAGCGCATGAGGAGCAGCATTTCGAAACTGCCGGTTGCTGCGGCGGCAAACATTCCAACCACGTAGCAAGCCAGGCCGCCAAGCAGGATGTTACGTCGGCCGAACGTATCCGAAAGGCTACCGAAGAATATCTGCGAGACGCCGAAGCCCAAGAAGAACACGCCGATGATGAGTTGGGCGTCGTTGGTGTTGGTGACGCCGAGGGAATGGCCGATATTGGGCAATGCGGGCAGCATGCTGTCGATGGCCATGGCGATGCTGGCGGTCATGATGGCAATGGTGACGACGAACTCACCGAAACCCATGCCGATGCGGCGGGAGCCCTGGTTTTCCTGGTGCGGTTTATGCGGCGTCATGTGGTGAAATCCCGGATGCGGAGGAGGTGGGCCGTTCAGACGGCAGGATTCTGCTGTTGAAAGAGGCGGCCCTTTTCGGCGATCAGTACGAAGATAAGCCCGATGATCGACACGATGAAATAACCGGCGACCATCGGCAGCGCGGTGCCGTCGAAGGCCTGGCCGATGCCGGCGCCGATCAGGGCGCCGCCGACCGTGCTCATGAAGCCGAGCACGGAGGAGGCGGTGCCGGCGACGTGGCCGAGTGGCTCCATGGCGAGCGAATTGAAGTTCGAGCCGATCCAGCCGAACTGGAACATGGCAAGGCCGAAGAAGGAGATGAACAAGGCGAAGGGCATCGGCTCGGAACTCGCCATCTGAACGATCAGCCAGATGGTGTTGATGGCGATGAAGCCGATCAGCGAGCCGTGCGACAGGCGGCGCATGCCGAGCTTGCCGACGAAGCGCGAGTTGAAGAAGGACGACAGCGACATGAAGATCGCCACGCCGGCGAAGGCGAAGGGGAAATAGACGCCGAGACCGTAAATGCCGACATAGACCTGCTGGGCCGAGTTGATGAAGCCGAACAGCGCGCCGAAGATGAAGGTGCTGGCGATGGTGTAGCAGAGCGCGACGCGATTGGTCAGCACCAGCTTGAAGGCGCCGAAGATCGAACGGGCAGTGAAGGGGCGGACATTCTGCGGATGCAGGGTCTCCGGCAGGCGGAGATAGGCCCAGACGGCGATTGCCGTTGCCATGGCAGCGATGAAGAGGAAGATCAGGTGCCAGTTGCCGAAGATCATGACGACCTGGCCGGCACCGGGCGCAATCACCGGCACGATCATGAACACCATCATGATCAGCGACATGACCTCGGCCATCTGCCGGCCGCCATAGATATCGCGGACAATGGAGACGGTGATGACGCGGGTTGCGGCCGAACCAACGCCCTGCAGGAAGCGCAGGGCGAGCAACCCGGCAAAAGTGGGGACGAAGACGATACTGATGGCGGAGAGAATGTAGATGACGAGACCGATCAGCAGCGGCGTGCGACGGCCGAAACGGTCGGAGAGTGGCCCGTAGAACAGCTGGGCGCAGCCAAAGCCGAGCAGATAGGTGGAGACGACGAATTGGCGGTGATTTTCGCTCTCGACGCCAAGGCTCGCGCCGATCTGTTGCAGCGCCGGCAGCATGATATCGATCGCAAGAGAGTTGACGGCCATCAGAAACGCGGCAAGCGCGATGAATTCACGCTTGCCCATGGGCAGGCGGCCCGCGGACACGGCTTGTGATGAATCTGACACAATGAAATTCCCATAAACAGGCCAAGGCGCTGCTCAGCGCAGCGCCTCGGACTCGAGAAACAGATTTGGAAACCGGGCGGACGTCCGGTGACCGGTCAGGCGGCGCCGCGAACGGTGACGCCGTTTTCCTGGAGATGCTGTTGCAGCTCACCGGCCTGGAACATTTCCCGGACGATGTCGCAGCCGCCGATGAACTCGCCCTTTACGTAAAGCTGCGGGATCGTCGGCCAGTTGGAATAATCCTTGATGCCCTGGCGGATCTCCGAATCGGCGAGCACGTTGATGCCCTTATAGTCGACGCCGATGTAATCGAGAATCTGCACGACCTGGCCAGAGAAACCGCATTGCGGAAACTGCGGCGTGCCCTTCATGAAGAGGACGACGTCGTTGCTCTTGATTTCGTTGTCGATGAATTCGTGAATGCCGCTCATGGGACCTGATCCTTTCAACGGGCGGGTTAAAGGCCCACCGTTTCAATCGTTGTCCTTAGATAGCATGTGACAGCAGGAATTCCAGACGCCTAAACCAAAAAAAGACCAATCTGGTCAGACCACTTCGGCGATGTTGCTATCACGTTACGGTTGTCGGGCTAGATGGGCCGCATCCGGTCAATTTCGACGTCGCCGAGGGGCCGGGTTCAGCGGTCGGATAATTGCGTGATGCCTCAGCTGCGGCGCTGGCGGCTGCGACCGGCGGCTGTGCGTCGCTTGCTGACCTGTTTGCGGGCAGGTTTGCGCTTGGCGGAGGTCGTCTTTCGGGCGGCAGCCGTTGTCGCGGCGGGGCGCGTCTTGCGCCTTCTGCGCTTCGTCGTGATGCGGCCGGTGGTTTTCTTCAGGATTTCCTTCAGCACGCCATCGAGGACGCCTGATATCAATTCTTTGACAAGATCGGCCACAAAACCCCTCCGTTCACGGTGGAAACGACATGGCTGCTATTGAATTCCTGATGACTTCGGTTAGCAAGACGCCTTCGAGACCATACCTGCTTTTTCGCCGAGATCGGCGCCACAGCAGCCGGATCGCACGAAACATGCCGGCCATTCGCCCGGCCGAAAGAGCGGAATGAGATTGATAAAAAAGCGGGTCGTCCTGCATTTTCCGGGCTTCGAGCCGCTTGACGGCGTTGCCCACCGGGCGCGCTACGAGCGTTCAGCCAGGCAGAGTTCCGCCGTTTGGGGCTATTCGCTCGCGGTCGGGACGCCGGACGGCGGCAGCGATCCCCTCAGTTTCGAGGTCACGACCAGCGGCGCGGTAACGGGGGCAACCGGCGAGGCGGCGCCCGGGGCAGCCGGGGCGGCGCCTGGGGAAGACCCTGCTCCTGCCACTTGGCAGACGAAAAGCCGGATCCACATGGTCGATCACGACATGTTCGTGCGCAGGCTGCGCAGCGGCAATATGCTGAGCCAGATTGTTGCGGGTTTTCGCAGCTGCGCCCAGATCATGCTCGAAGGCGGCATGCGCGGCTATTTCCGTCATGCCTGGCGCTTCGGCCTGTTCTTCCTCTTTCCGTTCCTGTTGACGGCGCTGGCGATCGCGCTGACGGCGCAGATCGCCGTCACGCCCTACAGTCTCGGCTTTTCACCCTGGCACACGCTCTGGAGCGGGCCGCTGGCGCTCTGCTTCTTCATCTTCGCCTTCCTGCCGTTTTCCGAACGCTTCCACACGCTGCATCTCTTTGCCGATTGGGCAATGGCGGTGGCGCTTGGCCGCATGCACAGGGCCGATTTCAACGATTGGCTGGAAGAGCGAGCTGACGCCGTGCGCAAGGCGCTTGATGAGGAGGCGGATGAATATGTGATCTCCTCGCACAGCATGGGATCGAACGTGGCCGCCCATGTCATCGGCATATTGCTGGAAAGGGATCCGGAGATCTTCAAGGGCAAACGCGTGGTGTTTGCTTCACTCGGCAGCGCCATCCTGCAATGCGCACTGCTGTCATCGGCAAGCCTGCTGCGCGCCCGCGTCGGCTTGATTGCCCGCTGCCCGGAGATTTCGTGGCTCGATGTGCAATGCCTGACGGATTCGATTAATTTCTACAAGGTGCCGGTTGTGGCCGTCTGCGGCCACCCGGACGCGCGCCCGGCGAAGATGCTCCTGATCCGCGTCAAGCAGATGCTGACGCGCGAACATTACCGCAAAATCCGCAAGGATCAGCTACGCGTTCATCGCCAATATGTGCTGGGGCCGGATTTGAAGGCGTCCTTCGACTTCACGCTGATGACATCGGGGCCGATGCCGGCTTCGGTGTTTGCTTATCCGGAGCAGGACAGGTTGCCGGCCTGAAGGCCCGAGTACCTCGGTAGCGATGGACGTATAGCGTTTACACCGAGTGCGTTGTTGGGTTCTTTTGGGGACTCGACTTAATCCCAGCCCGGCAGGGCGTCGGGATCAATGGGCGTTCACAACCACAGCCGACTCTCCGTCATGCTCGGCCTTGAGCCAAGTATCCACACCGCATCGATCAGCAGCAGCCGCATGGATCCCAGGCTCAAGGCCCGGGATGACGGAGAGTGTGTTTGGCGTTCTCGCCGAACTCGCTGCCAGTGTACAAAGACACACAACAGCAGGTGCTTCATAGCCCGGCACTTACTACGCCCTCCCTTACTACCTATACTTGTCATAGGAATGAGAAGCGGCGAGGGTGGCGGGCTACCTCAAATGTCAATCCGGCGCCGAGGTCTGCAGTGCGAGCGCGTGCAATACGCCACCCATATTGCCCTTCAGCGCTTCGTAGACCATCTGGTGCTGCTGCACGCGGCTCTTGCCGCGGAAGGCTTCGGCGACGACTTCGGCGGCGTAATGATCGCCGTCGCCCGCCAGATCGCGGATCGTCACCTTGGCACCGGGAATCCCAGCCTTGATCATGTCTTCGATATCGCCGGGTTTCATGGCCATGATCGTTACTCCTTGCGCATCATTCCGCGGCGAGTTCGCCGCGGCCTTCCATGAAATCAGGGAACCACGATTCATGGGTATCGCGCAATTGCTGAATCGGCAGCGCAATGAGATCGCCGACGACGAGCGCATCGCCACCGACCGTGCCGAGGCGGCGGAAGGGAACGCCGGCGCCTTCCGCATTGACGCAGACGAAATCCGCCACATCCGCCGGCACCGCCAGCACATAGCGCGCCTGATCCTCGCCGAAGAGCAGCGCATGCGGCGCACCCTTGCATTCGCCGAGATCGATCGTCAGCCCCTTGCCGGAGGCCATGGCCATCTCAGCCAGCGCGACGGCAAGGCCGCCCGAGGAAATGTCGTGGCAGGCGGTTGCCTGGCCGTTGCGGATGACGGAGCGGACAAAATCGCCGTTGCGGCGCTCGGCGAAGAGATCCACTTCGGGGGCGGGACCTTCGCGGCTGTCGAGCACATCCCTGAGATAGACGGACTGGCCGAGATGGCTGCCGTCGAGGCCGATCATGATCACCTTGTCGCCGGCGTTGGCGCTGCCGATGCGAACCATCTTGCGCCAGTCCGGCAGCAGGCCGACGCCTGCGATCGTCGGGGTCGGCAGGATGGCGACGCCGTTGGTCTCGTTGTAGAGCGAGACGTTGCCCGACACGATCGGGAAGTCGAGCGCGCGGCAGGCCTCGCCGATGCCCTTCACCGCCTGGACGAACTGGCCCATGATCTCCGGCTTTTCGGGATTGCCGAAGTTGAGATTGTCGGTGGCGGCGAGCGGTTCGGCGCCGGTCGCGGTGATGTTGCGCCAGCATTCGGCGACCGCCTGCTTGCCGCCTTCGAAGGGATCGGCCTCGACATAACGCGGCGTCACGTCGGAGGAGAAGGCAAGCGCCTTGCTCTTATGGCCGTCGACGCGCACGACGCCGGCATCACCGCCCGGAAGCTGCAGCGAATTGCCCTGGATCAGCGTGTCGTATTGCTCATAGACCCAGCGGCGGCTCGACTGGTTGGCCGAGCCGACGAGCTGCAGCAGCGCCTGACCGTAATTTTTGGGTGCGGCGACGAGATTGGCGGGCAGGGGGGCAGGCTTGCCGGATTCGCGCCAGGGGCGATCATATTCCGGCGCCTGGTCGCCGAGATCCTTGATCGGCAGATTGGCGACTTCTTCGCCCTGGTGCACGACGCGGAAGCGCAGGTCGTCGGTCGTCTTGCCGACGATGGCGAAATCGAGGCCCCATTTGACGAAGATCGCCTTGGCTTCATCTTCCTTCTCCGGCTGCAGCACCATGAGCATGCGCTCCTGGCTCTCCGACAGCATCATCTCATAGGCGGTCATCCGCTCTTCGCGCACCGGCACCTTGTCGAGCTCGAGCAGGATGCCGAGATCGCCCTTGGCGCCCATTTCGACGGCCGAGCAGGTGAGGCCGGCAGCACCCATATCCTGGATGGCGATGACGGCGCCGGTCTGCATCAGTTCGAGGCAGGCTTCAAGCAGGCACTTTTCGGTGAAGGGGTCGCCGACCTGAACGGTCGGGCGCTTTTCCTCGATCGATTCGTCGAATTCGGCCGAGGCCATGGTGGCGCCGCCGACACCGTCGCGGCCGGTCTTGGCGCCGAGATAGACGACCGGAAGGCCGACACCCTTGGCTTCGGAGAGGAAAATGGCGTTGGATTTGGCAATGCCGGCGGCAAACGCGTTGACGAGGATGTTGCCGTTGTAGCGGGCGTCGAACTCGACTTCACCGCCGACCGTCGGCACGCCGAAGGAATTGCCGTAGCCGCCGACACCGGAGACGACGCCGGAGACGAGGTGGCGGGTCTTCGGATGATCCGGTTCGCCGAAGCGCAGCGCGTTCATCGCCGCAATCGGCCGCGCGCCCATGGTGAAGACGTCGCGCAGAATGCCGCCGACGCCGGTCGCAGCCCCCTGGTAAGGCTCGATATAGGAGGGGTGGTTGTGGCTCTCCATCTTGAAGACGACGCAATCGCCGTCATCGATATCGACCACGCCGGCATTTTCGCCAGGCCCCTGGATGACGCGCGGCCCCTTGGTCGGCAGCGTGCGCAGCCATTTCTTCGAGGATTTGTAGGAGCAATGCTCGTTCCACATGGCCGAGAAGATGCCGAGCTCGGTGAAAGTCGGTTCGCGGCCGATCAAATCCAGGATGCGCTGGTACTCGTCCGGCTTCAGGCCATGGCCCGCGATGAGTTCCGGCGTGATCGGGATGGTGTTTGGAATGGTCATGAGCGGAAGGTCCCTGGCGCGTTTTGCGCTGTCTTTAGCTTATGTAGCGGCGGCGCGCGACAGAAAAAAGCCCGCCGTCAACAGAGGGCGGGCAGGCTTTTTTCGCAAAGGCGGCAATTGCTCAGAACTTGTAGCCGATCTGGATGCCGGCGCGCGTCATGCCGTCGTTCGGGCCGTCACAGAGATTGGCATGCGAGGAGTGGGCAATCTGGGCCATTACGTTCCAATGCGGGGTGAAACGGTAGCCGGCACCGGCATATTCGTGAAAGAGGACGCGGCAGCCGAGTTCCGGTCCGTCATCATTGTCGTCCAGGTCGCCGGTATGGATGACGCCGCCGAAGCCGGCTTCGGCAAAGAGCTTGTCGTTGAAATCGACAGTCCAGGTGAAGCCGGTGAAGAATTGGGTGGCTTCACCGGCGGTGCCGATCGAGGTGCCAAGATGGACACGGGGGCGCAGCAACTGTTGCTGCCAGCCAACGGCCTGCTCATATCCGAAAGGGTCGAAGAGGGCTGTGATTTCGGGAAAGACGCCGTCTTCCCGAGAATGTCCCGATTGCAGCGAGGTCGATACCCCGAAACGCAGTTCATCAAATATCTGCTCACCGGCGGACGCCGAGTCCGCCACGGTGCCGGCTACCGCTGCCAATAGCGCCGTGGTCAAAAAACGCAACACGAAGCTTCCGAAGTCCGCACTCATTTGCTGTCCCTTGATTCGCGTCACGCGAGATAGAGGTAGCAGCATACAGATTGAGTCGGCAAACCGCTGCAAATGGTCCAGGCGTCTTTTCTAAATTATGACGTGTATTTGCAACAGGTCATATTTCGCCATCATAGGCGGATCCGCCATTTTCCAGCAGCCGGCGCAAGATCATCAGGCCGGAGATCAGTTCCTGCCCTGTCTTCGGCGAGGAAAAACCGATGCGAACGCGATGATAGGATTTCTCCCCGCGGGCTGCCTTGAACTCGTCCTCGTCATCGACGAGCACACCATCCCGGAAAGCGGCATTCTTGAACGTGCCCGACATCCAAGGCTCCGGCAATTTCAGCCAGAGGAAGGGCGCATGCGGGTGCGACGCAAAATCGAAACCCTGCAGCTGCTCGCGAACGATCCGGACACGTCGGCAGAGTTCCTCGACGCTTTGCTTGCGGATCTCGTGGGCCGTGCCGCTTTCGACGAGGCGTGCGCAGGTTTCGGCCAGAATGAAGGGCAGGCCGCCGGTGATCATCTTATGCGTCACCCGGATGCGCTGGGCAAAATGCGGCGGGCAGGCGACCCAGCCGCCGCGCACGCCGGCGGCGACCGATTTCGACAGCCCGTTGACCAGGAAGGTGCGATCGGGGGCAAGTGAGGCAAGCAGTGGCGTATCATCGTCGGCCATGCCGCCGTAGAGATCATCTTCGATCAGCCAGACGCCGTGTCTCCTGGCGATCGCGGCGATTGCCGCGCGCCGCTCGTGGGGCATGATCGTTACCGTCGGATTGTGAACGGTCGGCATCAGGAAGGCGATCTTTGGATGTTGTTGCTGGCAGAGCCGCTCGAAATCGTCCGGGATCACCCCATGTTCGTCGGAATCGACCGTCAGCGTGCGGCGTCCGAGAAGGCGGGCGCTGCGGCTGACCTGTGTATAGGTGAGATCCTCAAAGACGATCTTGTCGCCCGGCGCCGAGACGGCGGCGATGACGGCAACCGCCGCTGCATGAGCGCCGAGTGTCGGCACTATGTTTTCGACATCCGGCGTCCAGCCGCTGCGGGCAAGCCAGAGACGGCCGGCTTCGAACCAGTTGCGCGGAAACGTGCGGGAATAGGATGAAATCTCCGCGAGATGCTGTTCACCGATCTCGGCGAGGATGCCGGCTATGATCTTGCCCTGGCCGAGGTCTGGTGCTGCCGTGGTATCGAAGCGGATTTTGTCGGCAGGCGCGTCCTGGACGCGGGTGCCACTGAGCGAGACAGTCAGCGGGTCGGTCTGTTCGCCGGGCTGCGTTTCGGAGCGGTTCAGCACATAGGTGCCGCGGCCGACCTCGCCGGCGACTAGGCCGCGCTCGTGCACCAGCGCATAGGCGCGGCCGATTGTGCCGATGGTCACGCCGATATCATAGGCGAGGTTGCGTTGCGGCGGCAATTTGCTGCCGGCGGGCAGGGCGCCGCTCGCGATGGCGGATTCAATGCTGTCGGCAAGCCGGAGATAGACCGGTCCGGAACCGCGGGAAATATCGGGAAGCCAATTTGTCATGGTGACAATTGTATATATTGGCACATTGTATCGGTCAAGCGTATGAGTCAATTCCAGTGGCAAACCGAGAGGATTTCTGGAATGTCTGCCTTGCCTGAGATCAAAATGCCGATTGTACCGATTGTCTCTTATGAAGATAGGAGGCAGATCGTCCTTCCCGTAGCGCCTCCTGAGGTGACGACGCGTTTGGGGCGGATTTGGACCGCAATTCTTCTCTGGCATCAGAAGCGGGAAGGCCGGCGGGCGCTGAGATGCCTGACGACGAGCGAGCTCAAGGATATCGGCGTGTCGCAGTCCGAAGCCGCACG
Organism: Rhizobium croatiense; assembly: GCF_019793465.1. GTDB lineage: Bacteria > Pseudomonadota > Alphaproteobacteria > Rhizobiales > Rhizobiaceae > Rhizobium > Rhizobium croatiense. Next base: position 32,134 of record NZ_JAILYJ010000009.1, read on the forward strand.
CGAAGTCGGCAAGTCGTTCTTCTGGGACTGAATGCGTTATCGGGATCGGCTGCCGCGATCAGCTGCAGGCTTTGTTGCCGCCCGACCAGCGATTGACGTCGGCGACGATGCGGCCGGCGACCGGTTCCGACATCATCGGACCGAAGGCCTGGAGACGCGACGGGCTTCCCTCGGCCTGAACGACAAGCAGCGGCCGACTTTCCGGGCTGCCCTTGTGGACGAGCAGGATGCGAGGCCGGCCGGTGAAGGAATTAAGCTCCGGCGCGAGTTTATAGGCTGCAAAAGCCGGGTCACCCGACTTGAACCAGCAGGCACTGGCGCCGAGCGCCACGCGTTCCATCGTCGGCAGCGCGGCGCGGTTGGGGCCTGTCGTCGGCGCCGGCGTCTGGCAGGCTGCGAGCATGGCTGCGAGAGCGGTCAACAGGGCGGGGTTTGCGAGGCGATGGCGCATCAATCTTGCTCCGATCCGGACGGAAATTTTCGTGTGATGCCGTTGCCCAAGACCGCGCGCGCTTTTGGCCAACGTGCAGGGCTCAGGCGGCGATGACGTCGAGCGCCGAGGCGAAGAGGCCGCGGCCGTCCGAACCGCCATGGGCGGCTTCGATCAGGTTTTCCGGATGCGGCATCATGCCGAGCACATTGCCCTTGTCGTTCATGACCGCGGCGATATCGTTGAGCGAGCCGTTGGGGTTGGTGCCCTCGGCATAACGGAAGACCACCTGGCCATTGCCTTCGATCTTCGCCAGCGTGGCTTCGTCGGCGAAATAATTGCCGTCATGATGGGCAACGGGGCAGCGGATGACCTGGCCTTGCGCGTAGGCGCGGGTGAAATCCGTCTCGGCATTGACGACTTCGAGTTTGATCTCGCGGCAGACGAATTTCAGCGAGGCATTGCGCATCAGCGCGCCGGGCAGCAGGCCGGCTTCGACGAGGATCTGGAAGCCGTTGCAGACGCCGAGCACTTTCACGCCCTTTGCAGCCTTGTCGATGATCGCCTGCATGACCGGCATGCGGGCGGCGATTGCGCCGCAACGCAGGTAGTCGCCATAGGAGAAGCCGCCGGGAATGACGATCAGGTCGACATCCGGGATTTCCGCTTCCGTCTGCCAGATCGTCACCGGCTCGCGGCCGGAGATCTTGGTCAGGGCTGCGATCATGTCGCGGTCGCGGTTGAGGCCCGGAAGTTGAACGACAGCTGATTTCATGGGGTCCCTGCGTCTGGCGAAAGATATTGAACTGGAACGCTTTCAGTGAGCCATACTCCAATGTCGGAGACAAAGAAAGAATGACCCTCTGAAAACATGCGGGCAGCGTCCACGCGAAGGATGACATGCCCGCCCTTGCGGCGCAGCGCGACGATTTTTGCCGTTTCGACATCCGCCGAGAGATGCACGTGGTGGCGCTGCATCTTCTTCAAGCCCTCGCGCTCGATCGAGTGCCAGGCAATCGCGGAGGTGCCGTGGAAAAGATCTGCCGGCGGCTCGACCGCGGTCAGCGCAAGATCGACCTCGACGCTGTGACCCTGGTTCGCGCGAATTCTGTTGTCGGCGAGCGTGAAGCGCTTCTTTGGATTGTTTTCGATGATCGCGATAATCTCGGCGCGGGAGACATCGTATTTCGACGTCAAGGCCTTTTCGAGCTCCTCGAACGCCACCCAGCCCTCGCCATCAAGCGTCAAGCCGGCGGCATCGGGCGCATGGCGCAGGACATAGCTCATATATTTCGAGACTTCCGTCTCCAGCTGTGCCTTCGTCATGACGCCAAATCCTCAAAGTCCGCCGGACGACGGGTCGGTGATCATCCGTCGATCGCGATCGCGTAGTTCTCGATCACCGTATTGGCGAGCAGTTTTTCGCACATCGCCTTGAGGTCGGCCTCGGCCTTCGCCTTGTCGGCGCCCTCGAGCTCCAGGTCGAAGACCTTGCCCTGTCTGATATGGCCGACGCCCGAGAAGCCGAGGGCGCCGAGCGCGCCTTCGATCGCCTTGCCCTGCGGATCGAGAACGCCGTTTTTCAGCGTGACGGTGACACGAGCCTTGATCACTTTGTCTATCCTGCCTTACTTGACGAGAACCGGGCCGGTGCCGCGCACAGGCTCGTTTTCATTGATGATGCCGAGACGGCGTGCGACTTCGGAATAGGCTTCGAGCAAGCCGCCGAGATCGCGGCGGAAGCGGTCCTTGTCCATCTTCTCGCGGGTTTCGATATCCCAGAGCCGGCAGCTGTCCGGCGAGATTTCGTCGGCGAGGATGATGCGCATCATATCGCCTTCAAAGAGGCGGCCGCATTCGATCTTGAAATCCACGAGCTGGATGCCGACGCCGAGGAACAGACCGGTCATGAAATCGTTGACGCGGATGGCAAGCGCCATGATGTCGTCGAGTTCGGCCGGATTGGCCCAGCCGAACGCGGTGATGTGCTCTTCCGAGACCATCGGATCGTCGAGGGCATCCGATTTGTAGTAGAACTCGATGATCGAGCGCGGCAGCACGACGCCTTCTTCGATACCAAGGCGCTTGGCAAGCGAACCGGCGGCGACATTGCGCACGACGATCTCCAGCGGGATCATTTCCACTTCCTTGATCAACTGCTCGCGCATGTTGAGCCGGCGGATGAAATGAGTGGGGATGCCGATCTTGTTCAGATGGCTGAAGATATATTCGGAAATCCGGTTGTTGAGGACGCCCTTGCCGTCGATGACTTCATGTTTCTTCTTGTTGAAGGCGGTGGCATCGTCCTTGAAAAACTGGATCAAGGTGCCCGGTTCCGGACCCTCATACAGAATCTTTGCCTTGCCCTCGTAGATACGGCGGCGACGGTTCATCGTGGTCATTCTCTGTTGTTGGCGCTCTTGGGATAGCGCGAGTGGATCGATCTCGTGGCGTCCCCTTAAAGGAAAAGAGTGGGTTTCACAATCCGCCTGTCGCTCCTTCCCTCTTTTCGGGATTTCTGGACCCGGTTTCCGGATTTTACGGAATACCGCCAGGAGAATCGAATGGATTCCCAAGAGGAGTTTAGCGCCTTTTCCTGTAGCGTGGAATGAAGGCGAAATGGCGGGCCGCTTATCCAGGTTTTATTTGGCAGCTCTGCTTGGCATCGCGCGGCCAAGCTGCGCCTGCAGGGCGCGAGCGGCAGTTTGCCCGTGACGCCAGCTGCCGGCGCGGACGAAGGAAGGGATCTGCATGGCCGGCATCGGCCGGGCGAGCGCATAGCCCTGCAGCATATCGCAATCGAGTCCTTCGAGGATGCGGATGTGATCCGCCGTCTCGACGCCCTCGGCAATGACGCGGATGTTGAGCGAGCGGCCGATGTCGATGATCGAGCCGACTAGTTTGCGCTGCTCGGCCGATTGCGGCAGCAGGCGGATCAGCTCGCGGTCGATCTTCAGCGTCGTCGGGCTCAGGCGCAGCAGGCTGACGATCGAGGCGTGGCCGGTGCCGAAATCGTCGATCTGGATGTCGATGCCGAGCTTGCGCAGCTTCTTGAGGTTGGCCGACACCAGCGCGTCGCAATCGTCGAGCGAGATCGATTCCAGCAGTTCGAAGGCGATGGCGCCGGGTTCGATCTTCAGGGCGCGGAGCTTCTTGCCGAGATCGGGATCGGCAAGCCGGCGGGCGGAAACGTTGACCGATACTTTTGGAATCGACAGCCCGTCCTTGATCCAGGCGCGGCGGTCGGCCAGGGCGCGCTCCAGGATCAGCGCATCGATCGTCGAGACGACGTCGAGATCCTCGGCGATATCGAGAAAGCGGTCGGGCGTCAAAAGCCCGTGCCGGGGATGCTGCCAGCGGGCGAGCGTCTCGACGCCGGTGACATCGAGGGTGCGGGCATCGAACTGCAATTGATAGAAGGGCACGAATTCGTTGCGCTCGAGGCCGATCAGAATCTCGTCGGCGAGCTGCTTGGCCGAGACGACATCGCTGCGGGCCGATGCCGAAAAGAATTCGAAGCGGTTGCGGCCCAGCCCCTTGGCGCGATAGAGCGCGATGTCGGCGTCGAGCAGGATTCGCTTGGCGTCGAGCCTGGCGCCGCTGTCGACGGCGATGCCGATGCTGGCGCCGAAACGGCAGTCGTGCCCCTCGTATCTGACGGGCTTGCGCAATTCGCGGATCACGCGTTCGGCAAGGCCGGCGATCTTTTTCGAGGCGGGATCGACGGCACAGAGGATGACGAATTCATCGCCGCCGATGCGCGCGACGAAATCGGCGGCACGGACGGAGTTTCTCAGCACATTCGCCGCGTGCTGCAGCATGGCGTCGCCGGCCCGGTGGCCAAGTGTATCGTTGATCTGCTTGAAGCGGTCGAGATCGATGTGGAGAATCGCCAGCGCAAGGCCCTTGGCGCGGCATTCGGCCGAGCGCTCGTCCAGCATCTTGTCGAGATAGCGCCGGTTCGGCAGGCCGGTGAGGTAATCGTGCAGTGCCAGGTGCTCGATACTCTCCTTGGCGGCTTCGAGCTCGCGGTTGCGGGCTTCCGCCAGATCCTTGGCGCGCTGCAGCTCGTTGCGGAGCGCGACGTCCTCGGTGACGTCCCAGTTGGCGCCGATCAGCTTGCGGTGGCCGTTGCCATCGACGAAAAAAGCCGAGCGGGCGCGGATGATGCGTTCGGCGCCGTCACCACGGATGATACGATATTCCTGCTGGAAATCGCTGCCGCTTTCGACGCTGCGGCCGGCCAGGCCGAGCACGCGTTCGCGGTCGTCGGGATGCAGGCTTTTCGCCCAGGCATCGCCCGCGATCTGATGCGAGGCGCCCTGCAGGCCGTAAATGGCGATGAGGCGATCGTCCCATTCGACCGTATCATTCTCGATATCGGCCTCGAAGACGCCGATGTGGGAAATCTCCAACGCCAGGTCGAGCCGGCGCGACAGGCGCGACAGCGTCTCCTCGGCTTCCTTGCGGGCGGTGATATCGATATCCGTGCCGACGATGCGGGTCGGCACACCATTCTCGTCCCATTCCACGCAGGCGCCGCGGCAGTCGATCCAGACCCAGTGGCCGTCCCTGTGGCGCTCGCGATACTGAAAGATCTGATAATCCGGATCGCCGGCGTTCTGACGCTCGATGGCATGCGCGACGAATTCGCGGTCGTCGGGATGGACGAGCTGCAGCCAGGCATCGTAATCGCCGGCGACCTCCTCGTCGGGCGCCATTCCGCGAATGGTTTTCCACGTGGGCGAGTAATATTTCCGGTCGAGGCGGTAGTTGTGATCCCATACGCCGAGGCCCGAGCCGACCAGCGCATGGTTCCAACGGCTCTCCCGTTCCGCCAGTTCGGAATCGCCGGCTGCCCCGCCGACGCCTGCCGCAGCCGCTGTGGCATCGCCATGCGGGTTCTCGGCCTCTGGATGGGCTTTCTTCACGGGCATTCTCGCTAATTCATCTCAGGCGCAGTCTGCTGTCTTTCCATTAAGAAAGACTTAGAAAGCAACTGCTGACTTAACGAGAAGGCGGTTTTCCTCAATCGGCGGAGAGACGGCTGAGGAACTGGGCAAAGACCATCGTGCCCTCTGGCCAGGGGCCGTGACCGGAATCGGCATTGATATGCCCGGCCTCGCCGGCATCGACGAGAAAGGAGCCCCAACTGCTGGCGATATCGTCGGCATGCTCGTAGCTGCCGAACGGGTCGTTGCGGCTCGCCACGGTAATCGACGGGAAGGGCAGCGGCTCGCGCGGGTAGGGGCCGAAGGTCATCAAGTGCTTCGGGCGGATGTCGGGATTGGTGACATCGGGCGGAGCGACGAGGAAGGCGCCCGCCACCCGATTGTGGAAAAGCGGGATGGCGTGGATCGCCGAGGGCACGCCCAGCGAATGAGCGACGAGCACGACGGGCCGGGTCGAGGCGTTCACCTCCTCGGCGATACGGGCGATCCAATCCTCGCGGACCGGCTTCGTCCATTCGGCCTGTTCGACGCGCCGCGCCGTGCTGAGCTTCGCTTCCCAGCGGCTCTGCCAATGGCCGGGGCCGGAATTGGTATAGCCGGGGATGATGAGGATATCTGCGTCTGAGGCTTTCATAGTGCCGCCGATGTGAGAAAGCCTGTCGAAGATGTCAAGAGGGGGCATCAAGGGAGAGAGCGACACGCGCCTTGATATTTGTTATATTGCTCCAGTGCCGGTTGCGGATTTCGTATCGGCTTGCCCGCCGATGCGTGCCGCCGCCGACTAAGTCTCGGCTGAGGAGGAGAAAGCCATGGCGGCATTTCATGTCATGACGGGTGCCAGCGAAAGCTTAGCGCGGCCCGTCGTCAATCGCATTGGTATTGCTGACGTCTTCGACGCGCTGAAGCGCGGGCTCGACGATTTTAAGGAAAAACCTTCACATTATGTGTTCCTGTGCCTGATGTATCCGATCGCCGGCATCTTCCTGACACTATGGACCTCCGGCGCCAATCTTCTTCCGATGGTCTTCCCGCTGATGTCCGGTTTCGTGCTGATCGGCCCGATCGCGGCGATCGGCCTTTATGAGATCAGCCGCCGGCGCGAGGAAGGCCTCGATACGTCATGGACGCATGCTCTCGAAGTGCGCCATTCGCCGGCACTGCCGTCGATCGTCGCGGTCGGGCTGATGCTTTTTGCCCTTTTCGTCGTCTGGCTGGTGACGGCGCAGACGCTTTACACCAATCTTCTCGGAGAAGTGTTTCCGCGCTCCATGACAGATTTCACCCGCCAGGTTTTCGGCACGGCTCAAGGCCTGCAGCTGATTATCTGGGGTAATCTCATCGGCTTCGTCTTCGCGCTGGTGGTGCTGGCTATCTCCGTCATCACCTTTCCGCTGCTGCTCGACCGCGATGTCGGGGCCGTCGCCGCCGTCGTGACCTCGATCCGGGCCACGGTCGCCAATCCGGTACCGGTGCTGCTCTGGGGCCTGATCGTCGCGGCACTGCTCGTCATCGGCACGATCCCGGTCTTTGCCGGGCTTGCGCTCGTCATCCCGATCCTTGGCCATGCGACCTGGCATCTCTATCGCAAGCTGGTTGCTAGGGAAATCGCCTAAACAGAGCCCCATTCCCGGGGTCGGATTCCGATTTCCCCGGGAACCTCAAACCTGCCTCGGAGTTCTTAGCGTAGGCTTCGAGGGAGGATTCCAGACGTGACGATGAAACATCTGTTCGCCCGCTTCGCAACCAAGACATCGGAATGGGCGGGCAAGCCCGTCATCTTCATCCTGGCGCTGAGCATCGTCATCGTCTGGGCCGCACTCGGCCCCTTCTTCGACTATTCGGAAACCTGGCAGCTGATCATCAATACTGGCACGACGATCATCACCTTCCTGATGGTCTTCGTGCTGCAGAACGCCCAAACGCGCGACACGCGGGCGATCCAGGCCAAGCTCAACGAAATCATCCTGACGAGCCACGCCGAAAACCGCTTCATCGGCATCGAAAATCTTGACGAGGATGAGTTGAAGCATCTCGACCGACTTGTCGCCAAGGCTGCCAAGGGCAGGGGCGAGACGGAGGCTTGCAGGACGACGGATGCTGCAGAAACCGTTACGCCGAAAAAGACCGAGGCGCGCAAACGCCCTGGGAGCGCCAAGACCTCGAAGATGAAACAACGGCCGCTTGAGAAAAGCTAAATACAATTCCCGAGGATCTACTGCCGGCTGATATGTGGCAGATCCTCGGCACAAGGCCGAGGATAACGCCGAGGGTTGGGAATTTCTCAAGCGTTCCCAAATACCCGCCGGAAAATCGTGTCGACGTGCTTGGTATGATAGCCAAGGTCGAACTTCTCGCGAATATCCTCCTCGGAAAGTGCCGCGCGGACTTCGGCATCCGCCAGCAGCTCCTCCAGGAAATCCTTGCCCTGTTCCCAGACCTTCATCGCGTTGCGCTGGACCAGGCGGTAGGCGTCTTCGCGGGAAGTGCCGGCCTGGGTCAGCGCCAGGAGGACGCGCTGGGAGTGGACGAGGCCGCGGAATTTGTTGAGGTTCTTCTCCATGTTTTCGGGATAGACCAGCAGCTTTTCGATGACGCTGGCCAGACGCGAGAGGGCGAAATCGAGGGTGACTGTGGCGTCGGGGCCGATCATGCGTTCGACCGAGGAGTGGGAGATATCGCGCTCGTGCCAGAGGGCGACGTTTTCCATGGCCGGCAGGGCGTAGGAGCGGACCATGCGGGCGAGTCCGGTCAGGTTTTCGGTGAGAACCGGGTTGCGCTTGTGCGGCATCGCCGAGGAGCCCTTCTGGCCCGGCGAGAAATATTCCTCCGCTTCCAGCACCTCGGTGCGCTGCAGATGACGGATCTCGGTCGCCAGGCGCTCGATCGACGAGGCGACGACGCCGAGGGTGGCGAAATACATGGCGTGGCGGTCGCGCGGGATGACCTGGGTCGAGACCGGCTCGGCCTTCAGGCCAAGCGCCTCGGCGACATGTTCCTCGACGCGCGGATCGATGTTGGCGAAGGTGCCGACGGCGCCGGAGATGGCGCAGGTCGCGACTTCCTCGCGGGCGGCGACTAGACGCTGGCGGCAGCGCTCGAATTCGGCATAGGCGAGCGCCAGCTTGACGCCGAAGGTTGTCGGCTCGGCATGGATGCCGTGCGAGCGGCCGATGGTGACGGTGTCCTTGTGTTCGAAGGCGCGGGTTTTCAGTGCCGCCAGCAACCGGTCGAGATCGGCAATCAGAATATCGGTGGCGCGCACCAGCTGGACGTTGAAGCAAGTGTCGAGCACGTCTGATGAGGTCATGCCCTGGTGGACGAAGCGTGCATCCGGGCCGACGATCTCGGCGAGGTGGGTCAGGAAGGCGATGACGTCATGCTTGGTGACGGCCTCGATCTCATCGATGCGGGCAACGTCGAAGGTGGCCGCACCGCCCTTTTCCCAGATCGTCCTTGCCGCCGATTTCGGGATGACGCCGAGTTCGGCCAGCGCGTCGCAGGCATGCGCCTCGATCTCGAACCAGATGCGGAACTTGGTTTCGGGAGACCAGATGGCGACCATTTCGGGCCGGGAATAACGCGGGATCATGGGCGGCTGCCTTCACTTCAAGAGGTTGTGCATCAATGTCTGCGCCCCTGTAGCAAAGACCGGCGGCAATCTCAACGCATGCGTTTGGCAAGATAATAGCTGCTGACGACAAGGCAGACGAGACCAAGCGGCAGGAAAAGGCGTAGACCGATCACCAGGAACTGATAGACGGCGCTGATGCTGGTGAAGATGAACTGGAAGACCCAGATGTCGCTTCCGAAGGGCGCGTGCCAGCGCGAATAGAAGATCCGATATTCCATCGCGAAGAGGAAGGCCGTCATCGCGATTGTGGCCGCGATCAGCGTCACGAAAAAGGCGGCGAAACGCGCCTCCGGCGGCTTGCCATAGGCGAGGAAGCGGGCGGTCGGCAAAGCGAAGGGCCAGGCGAGCAGGCCGCCGAGGAAATAGAGCGCGGCGACTTCGGCAAGCCGGCTCGTCTCCAGGCCGTTGCGGAGATAGAGACCCAGCATGGCGGAGACGAGCATCTGCACGGCCCAAAGCAAGGCGCCGAGGATCAGATGGGAGTAGGGCGGCCATGCCGCCCTGAGGCGCTCCATGTCGGGCAACCAGCTCAGGGATGAACCGCAACGGCGATCCAGCGTCCGTTCCTTTGCGCATCGAAGGCCAGGACGAGGGCGATATGAACCTGGTTTGCGGCTTCCGGCTGATAGACGACGGCGCCGCCGATCCTGTATTCGACCGAACATGCGCGCTCGGCCGGAACCGTTTGCACCTGGCGCGCCGCCTGCCGGTTCGGAGCGCCTTCCTTCTCGATCATCTGCAGGCTGAAGCCGAGGACCCGCTTGGCGATCGCCGCGCAGTCCTTCGGCACCGCGATCGGCAACTCGCCGAGCGAAAGCGTATAGGGCGATTTCGGCGGGCCGTCGGTCGCAAGCGTCGTGTAGCGCAGCGTCTTTGCGGGTGAGCCGAGTTCGGTCGGCGGATTGAAGGCGGCGATCAGGCCGGGGTTGGTCAGGAGATCGTATTTGTCCATCTGGCCGCGCGCCGCCGTGAGATTCTGCCGCCGCGCCTTGGAAAGATTGGCGTCCTTGTCGGTCAGCTCGGTGCGGAACGGCGTGCCCTCGAGATACTGGCCCTTATCGGTATCGATGAAATAGGTGTTGGAATAGGGGACATTGCTGCCCTCCTTGAGGCCGAATTCCTGGAATGCGAAGACCTTGCCGTCGGCGGAAAAGCCGATCGGCTGGATACTGGCAATGTCGCCGGCAAGTGACAGGCCGGGCAGGCCGGCGAGTGCGGCGGCGAGCACGCCGCCTAAGAAAAGCTGCTTCTTCATGCGCGTGCCCCTTCGGCTGCCTGACGCAGATCGGCGACGGTCCGGCGATAATCCTCGACCGTATCACCCTTGAAAATCGCCGAGCCGGCGACGAGGACGTTGCCGCCGGCGCGGGCGATTGCCGGCGCCGTTTCCACAGTGACGCCGCCGTCGACCTCAAGCTCGATCGGCCTATCACCGATCAGCGACTTTGCCGCCGCGATCTTGGCTGCCATCGCCGGAATGAACTTCTGTCCGCCGAAGCCGGGATTGACCGACATGATGAGGATGAGGTCGACATCGTCGAGCACGTTCTCGATGGCGCTGAGCGGGGTTGCCGGATTGAGCGTCACCCCGACCTTCTTGCCGAGATTGCGGACAGTCTGCAGCGACCGATGCAGATGCGGCCCGGATTCGGCATGGACGGTGATGCGGTCGCAGCCGGCCTTGGCGAAAGCTTCGAGATAGTCGTCGACCGGCGAGATCATCAAGTGGCAGTCGAAGGTGGCGTCCGTATAGGCGCGCAGCGACTTGATGACATCGGGGCCGAAGGAGATGTTCGGCACGAAATGCCCGTCCATCACGTCGAGGTGGATCCAGTCGGCCCCGGCCGCGGTGACATTGCGCACCTCCTCGCCGAGCCTGGCGAAATCCGCCGCGAGGATCGAGGGGGCAATGCGAATGGGCAGCGTCATCAAGTCTTACTCCATATGGGCGCCAGCCGAGCAGGGCGCCGGAATTCAAGGCTGGCCGCCGCTTATTGCGTCGGCGCAGCCGGTGGAAAAAAGCCGTTGCCGCGCCATTCGAGCAGGCGGTACGGGTTTTGCGAAAGCTCATGCGTGCCGGTGAAGGCGACGGCACCGACCGGGGTCTGGAATGTCGTGCCGAGCAGCGTCTCCTGCAGGGGCTTGCCGGCCGCAGCGGCGGCTTCGGCCGCCTGGCCGGCAATGAACGCCGCCGCCAGCGACGGCAGGACATAACCTTCCGGCTCGATCCCTTTGGCGCGCAACGTTTCGGCCGCCGCCGCGGCTTCCGGCAGAACGGCATATTCGGGCAGGGCGACGGCGCGCACGCCGGACCCGAGCGGCAGCGGCTGATCGGCGGCGCGCATGGCGTCGCCGCCGAGGATGGAGAGCGGGATGTTCTCGGCTTCTGCGTCGCGGGCGATGACGGCGATGTCGTTGCGGTCGCCGCCGACGAAGACCCTGGTGGCGCCGGCCCGTTTCAGGCGGCGGACAAGAGCGATCTGCTGCTCCTGCCCCGGGCGATAGGTATCGGTGAAGACCGGTTTCAGGCCGTTCTGTTCCAGCGCGTTGCGCACCGCTTCCGTCAGTTCGCGGCCGTGAATGGTGCCGTCCTCGATCAGGGCGATCGGGTCGGCTGCCCAGTTCTTCAGGATCACTTCGTTGATCTTTGCCGCCTCGGCGCCATCGGCGGGCGCCATGCGGAAGAGCGGCCAGCCATTTTTCAGCGCGTCCTCCATCAGGATGCGCGAGCGCACGGAGACGGTGATCGCCGGAATGCCGGCATCCTTCAGCTTCGGCAGGGCGCCTTCCAGCGTCTCGCTGCAGAGAAAGCCGACGGCGATCTGCACCTTGGCCGCGACAAGCGCATCGCCGACTGCCACGCCGCCATTGTCCTCGCAGGTTTCGTTGACGGCGACGAGCGTATTGCCCGACTGCTGGATCTCGAAACCGGCGCCGGCGGCAATCTGTGCGCCGAGCAGGGCGAGCGGGCCACTTTCAGGGGCAACGACGCCGACCGTCACGCCGGCCGCGTGGCCTTGCGCCGCCGCTCCCAGCAGCATCAGAACGGAAGCTATGCCACGCAGGTTGATCATGAAAGGCGGAGATCCCTAGCCATCGTCCATGCCCTTTTATCCGCAAGGCCGCGATCGTCAAAGAAAAACAAGCGTAACCCAATGCTTTTCACCGGTCCTATTGTAGAAAAGGTAACCCATGCTCGCCATATTGGCGCGATGGAAAGTCGAACTGCAGCGCAGGACGTCCTTTCGGTGACGCAAAGGACGCTGCAGCACTTTGAATTGCCGCGTAATTTTGTCCTCAGATCGATTCCGATTTATGGATGTATGCAGTCGGCAGAAGAGCGTACGGAGAAGCAGTTGTTGAACAGGCAGCATATCGACCCCGGCCTTTATCGCGATGCCATGAGCCGTTATGCCGGCCATGTGCAACTCGTGACGACGGTGATGGAAGGCATGCGCCGGGGCGTCACCATAACAGCCGCCTGCTCGGTCTCGGATAATCCGGCCTCGGTGCTGATCTGCCTCAACAACACCAATCCGAAGAACGAGATTTTTTTCCGCAGCGGTATCTTCGTGCTGAACACGCTCGGCGCTCACCACCAGAGCGTTGCCGACGCGTTCTCCGGACGCACGGCGCTTGCCGATGACGAACGCTTCGCCGGCGCCCGTTTCGACACACTTGTCACCGGCGCGCCGGTCCTTGCCGATGCGCTTGCCGCCTTCGATTGCCGGGTGACCGACATCAAGGAAATGCCGACCCATAACGTCATCTTCGGCGAAGTCGCCGCCGTCCGCTTCAGTGAGAAGCATCCGGCGCTCATTTATATGAACCGGGATTATCACACGCTGTGATCGCCGCAGCGGGGATTTTGAGGGAATAGAGAATGGACAATGCCGGGATCGAGGAAATGTTTCAGGGGCTCGGCCCAGTCACGATCAAGCGCATGTTCGGCGGCAAAGGCATTTATCACCTCGGGCGCATCGTTGCAGTTGAAGTGCGCGACGAGATGCTGCTGAAGGCCGACGAGACAAGCGCCCCGGAATTTGCCGCCGCCGGCGCCACGCAATGGGCCTATGAGGGCAAGAAGGGCAAGCCGGTGAAGATGCCCTACTGGTCGATCCCCGAAGAGGCCTACGACGATCCCGATCTGATGGCGAAATGGGTAAGGCTTGCCTATGAGGCGGCGCTACGCGCAGAGGACTAAAGCGCGTCGCATCAAATTTGATTCACGCAACGCGCTTTAGCTCTTTGTTTTTATGCATGTCGTTGTCCCGGAACCGCTGCACACTTCCGGGCGACATGCATTAACGCTGTTCGGCGGCCGGCAAAGCAGATATTGCCGCCCTGGTAAAGGCCGACAGCGGCGTGGGCAAATCGGTTAAGGCAAACCAGCCGAAATCCGAAAGCTTGTCCGGTTCGGTCAATTGCGGCTCGCCTTCGACATCGCGGGCGAGATAAAGGATAGACATCCAGTGCTGGCGGTCGGCATCGAGGATCTGTTCGGTCACGGCAATCCGTTCGATCCGGCCGATCTTGAGGCCGGTTTCTTCTTCGGCCTCGCGACGTGCGGCTTCTTCAGCCGGCTCCATGTGATCGACCTTGCCGCCGACAATGTTCCAGTAGCCCGCTTCAGGCGGATTCACGCGTCTGTAGAGGAGGATCCTGTCGTCTCGAAGGATCACCAGACCAACGCCGAGGCCCGGGAAATCATGGCCGGGCCTGCCCATTGGATGTTCAGACCTTGGCGCTGCCGGCGATCAGCATGAAGGCGGGGATGTCGTCGCCGAAACCGACCGGGGTCGGGCCGTCGTCGTGATCGCGATGACGGCGGCGGTCGCGGCTGTCGTCGTTTGCCGGGTAGGGCCGATTGTTGCGCGCATTGTTTTGCGGCTTCTGCTCTGCTTTGCGCTCGTTCTTCAAGACTTCGGCCCTTGCTGGTGCTGCTTCGATCACTTGGACGTCATTATCCTGTATGTCGTTATCAGATTTATGACTCGCGGCGCCGCGATTGCCGCGCCCACGCCCACGATCCCTCTCGCCGCGCTCACCCTTTGCGCCGCGGTCGCGGCTGTTGCGCCGCGGGCGCTCGTTGTCGGCGCTTTCTTCGGCCGGCGGCAGTGAATTCACATCGCCGCTCAGCCATTCGACCTTTTCGCCGATCAGCTTCTCGATCGCATCGACGAATTTGGTGTCACGCTTGGTCACGAGCGTAAAGGCGGCGCCCGACCGGCCGGCACGGCCGGTGCGGCCGATGCGGTGGACATAATCCTCGGAATGGATCGGCACGTCGAAATTGAAGACGTGGCTGACATCCGGAATGTCGAGGCCGCGGGCGGCGACGTCGGAGGCGACCAGCAGCTGGAGATTGCCGTCACGGAAGCTCTGCAGCATCATCGTGCGGGAGCGCTGATCCATGTCGCCATGCAGCGCACCGACGGAGAAGCCGTGGCGCTCCAGCGAACGGAAGAGATCGGCGACGTCCTTCTTGCGGTTGCAGAAGATGATGGCGTTCTTCAGCTCGGTCTGCGCACGGACGAGCTCGCGCAGAACCGCGCGTTTCTCGTAGTCCTTGCTGTGCGAGGCGACGAAGCGCTGCGTCACGGTCTTGGCGGCCGATGCCGGCTTTGCCACCTCGATGCGCTCCGGATTCTGCAGGAAGCGGTCGGCGAGCTTCTGGATCTCCGGCGGCATGGTCGCCGAGAAGAACAGCGTCTGGCGGGTGAAGGGGATGAGCTTGGCGATGCGCTCGATATCGGGGATGAAACCCATGTCGAGCATGCGGTCGGCTTCGTCGATGACGAGGATTTCGACGCCGCTCATCAAAAGCTTGCCGCGTTCGAAATGGTCGAGCAGGCGGCCGGGCGTGCAGATCAGCACATCGGCGCCGCGCTCAAGCTTGCGGTCCTGGTCTTCGAACGACACGCCGCCGATCAGCAGAGCGACGTTCAGACGATGGTTCTTGCCGTACTTCTCGAAATTCTCGGCGACCTGGGCAGCGAGTTCGCGGGTCGGCTCGAGGATCAGCGTGCGGGGCATGCGCGCGCGGGCGCGGCCCTTTTCCAATAGCGACAGCATCGGCAGCACGAAGGATGCGGTCTTGCCGGTTCCGGTCTGCGCAATGCCGCAAATGTCGCGACGTTCGAGCGCAAAGGGAATGGCCCCCGCCTGAATAGGCGTGGGGATCGTATAGCCCGCGTCGGTAACAGCGGATAACACTTTTTGGCTCAAGCCAAGGTCAGCGAATGTCGTCAAAGGGAAAACTGTTTCCGTTCCGGTTCGGCCGAGCTCTGAACGAGTCGGCGGGATTGCATGCCGCAATGCAGCGCGACATAGCCCCGAATGGTCGGCAAGTCAAGAAATAGAGAGGGCGCACTCCGTGCAGAGTGAAGCGATGGTTACCTGATGGCCATTACTTGATATAGCTGGCGAGTTTAAGGCCGGCATTCATGAAATATACTGGATCGACCGCCTGGCCGTTCTGGCGCACTTCATAGTGCAGATGGGTACCGGTCGAGCGGCCGGTGCTGCCGGCAAGCCCGATGACATCGTTGCGGCCGACCGTCTCGCCGACCTTGACGAGAACCTCTGACATATGGCCGTAGCGCGTCGAGATGCCGTTGCCATGGTCGACCTCGACCATATTGCCGTAGCCGCCCGTCCAGCCGGCAGCGATGACCTTGCCGGGCGCCGTCGGGCGGATCCTCTCGCCCGGCGAGAAACGGAAGTCAATGCCGGAATGGAGCGCCAGGCGGCCGAGGAACGGGTCGCGGCGGTTGCCGAAGGGGCTGGTGACGTCCTTGCCGATGGCGGGATTGCGGAAGGGCAGGGCCTCGGCGGTGCTGCGCACAGCCTCCAGCCGGGTCAGCGCGCCGTCGAGGGCGGCCAGCGAATTGTTGAAATCGTCGTTGCTCTCGGGTTCCAGATAGGGGCCGCCGATGGCGCTCTCCTCCTCCTGCCTGGCGGCGGCCGTCTCCTCGGGCACAGGAATCTTGAAGCGGGTCAGCACGGTCTCGATGGCGCTGGCGGCGTGGCCGGCGTCACTCGTCAGTTGCTCGACGCGGTTGCGCTGGTCCTGCTCGACATCCTTCAGCGACAGCGTCACCTTGGAGAAGATCCGGTCGGCGCGGTCGCCAACCGTCTCGGCGGACGGCACATAGGCAAGCGTCGTATTGTCGGGCGTCGCGTCGGCGGGCGTGCCGCTCGCCAGCTGTCTCTCGATCGCCTCGATGCCGCCGGTGAGCGAAGCGCGCTTGTCCTTGATGTCGGGGGCAAAGGAGTGGACGGGCGATGACGGCGCCGGCAGGGCGCCGTTCTTTTCCGTCAGGCCGGAGCTTTCGGCGCGGTCGAGCAGATTGTCGAGCTTGCCGTGGCGCGAGGTCAGCGCCAGCTGCTGCTCCATCAGCTTGTCGACCTTGTCCTCGACCACCTGCTGGTCGAGAAGCTGGCGGGAGGTGATGCGGTCGACCTGCGCGCGAAGGGCGGCGATGCGGTCCTCGTAGTCATGCTGCATGCGCGCCTGGCGCGCCATGGTGGCGCCGATCAGGTCGTCGCGCAGCACGAGGTAGGAGGTCGCCAGCAGATAGCCGATCGAGAAGACGCCGACGAAGCAGAAGGCAAGCGCCGCCATCCACGGCCGGACCGTCATGTGGCGCACCTTGTCGCCGCTTGCCAGGATGAGGATGTGTTCCTGCGCTCGCCTGCCGAATACCCGGTGCTGATGTCCGCTGTTCACGCAGGCTCTCCCGATTGATGCTCTACGCCTCTTTCGGAAATTAGACACCGTTATGGTTAATGAATGCTTTCTCGGCCGTCGTTTGCGTCAGAAAATCAATCACCTCAGGCGTGGCTGATCGATGCCAGCGAGCGGTAGAAAGACGGCGTCAGCCCGGCTTCGGCACGGGCGAGATCGTTGAAGGGTGGCTTCAACGGTCCGCGGAAATTGGCGCGCACCAGCTCCTGGAAGGCCTTTGCCGGATCGCGCTTTTCGCGGGCGCAGAGGAAGCGGAACCATTTGGCGCCGACGGCGACATGACCTTTTTCGTCGTTATAGATGACGTCGAGCACGGCAGCGCTTTCGAGATCGCCGGTCTCGCGCATCTTGGCCTGCAGCGACGGTGTGACGTCGAGGCCGCGGGCTTCGAGAATCAGCGGCACGACGGCGAGCCTTGCCGTCAGGTCGTTGCGCGTCGAATGGGCCGCCTGCCACAACCCGTCATGAGCGGGAAGATCGCCGTAATCGGCGCCGAGATCGTTGAGGCGGGCGCGTACCATGCGGAAATGTTTCGCCTCCTCGAAAGCGACCTGCATCCAGCCGTCGAAGAAGGAATTCGGCACCTGTTCGGTCGCGAATCGGGCAACGATATCGAGCGCCAGGTCGACAGCGTTGAGCTCGATATGGGCGATGGCATGCAGCAGGGCGATCCGGCCTTTCAGCGTGTGCAGCGAGCGTTTCTCCACCTGGGTCGGCGGCGTCAGCACCGGTTTGTCGGGACGGCCGGGCCTTTCCGGCAGGGCGGCGTCGAGCGGCGAGCGCAGCGACACCCGGCGGGCGAACCAGCGGGTGGCGCTTTCCTGCGCAAGGGCCGTCTTGCGGTCGAGATCGGCCGAGCGGATGGCGTCGATGGCGCCGCCGCGCAACGAGCTTATCGCGAAATCGCCGGTCACGCGGCCAGATTCCTGACGGCCTCGAGCACGGTTTCGGCATGGCCCTGCACCTTCACCTTCTGCCAGATCGTGGCGATCGTGCCATCCTGGCGGATGAGGAACGTGGTGCGCTCGACGCCCATGAAATTGCGGCCGTACATGCTCTTTTCCTTCCAGACGCCATAGGCCTGCAGCGTCGTCTTCTCTTCGTCCGAGGCGAGCGCCACCGAAAGGCGGTGTTTCCTGATGAACTTGTCATGGCAGGCGGCCGAATCGGGCGACATGCCGATCACGGCAGCACCGGCTGCTTCAAACTCCGGCGCCAGCGCCGTGAAAGCCAGCGATTCGGCGGTGCAGCCTGTGGTGTCATCCTTGGGATAGAAGAACAGCACCAGCGGCTTGCCGTGAAAATCGGAAAGCGAGATACGGCCGCCGCCGTCGCGGGGGAGATTGAAATCGGGGGCCAGGGCACCGATGCCGGGAACCGCCATTGGGAAAACCTTTCTTTTGCCGGGTTTGTGGATGACACTGTCTCTCCCCGAATTATATAGTGGACGGAAACCCGTCCAGCATGGCCGGGTTCAATTCTTCGATTTAAGGGAGAGCCCGAGGGCGCATGTCAGCCATCCGCGGCGAAAAGGTCACGTTTCGCAAGAAGGATATCGTTGCGCTGGACCGCTTGCCGTCCGCCCAGACCGAGGATCCGATCATCGTTCATTGCCCGCCGCCGCGTTCGCCGATGCGCCGCACGGCGAAGCTGACCTTGGGATTTCTGGGGCTGATTCTCCTGATCCTCGGCGCCATCGTCTTCACCGTCGAGAGCGGCATGTTCGACAAGCCGCTGTCGCAGCAGGCGCAGGCGGCGCTGAACGGCGTGGCCGGACCGCGCTACCGGGCCGAAGTCGGCTCCACCGTCATCCGATTCACCTCGGACTTCCGGCTCGCGCTCGAAGCGCGCAACGTCAATATGATCGACCAGCAGAGCGGCCAGCACCTGTCGACGACGGGTTCGGTGCGGCTCGGGCTTGATCCGCTGCAGCTTTTCCGCGGCCGCATCGCCGTCGCCGATATCGAAGCGGAGGATATCGCGCTCGACACAGCGCTTCTGCCCTCCGGCAACCCCGTCAAGCTCGACGATCTGCGCATTGACGCCATGCCGGCGGCGATGGAGAGGATCTTCTCGCAGCTCGACATGTTCGACAGCATCGTGACACGCGGCTCGACCAATTCGGTGCGCATCTCCGGCATCGACGTCAAATTGGCTGATACCGCAAACGGCCCGTTGTCGCTCGTCGTCGACAATCTTGTCTTTGCGCATGCCGGGCCATCCTCGCTGCAATTGAGAGGTGAGGTTGTGCTCAACGGCGAGGTGGCGGAGCTCGACGTGCTGGCCGAGAAGGACGGTGGCCAGGTGTCGAAGCTGGTGGCGACGCTCAAGCACGCCGACCTCACCCCCTTTGCGTTGAAACGCAACGACCAGGGTATGATACGGCAGGGGCTCAGCGCCTTCGTCGACCTGACAGTGTCGGCGACCAGGGAGCGCGATGGCGTGCAGCCGGCGCTTGCCGCAACGGTCGATATCGATCCCGGCCTGATTTACGCGGACGGCGATCCGCAGGAGCTGTCGGGCGGGCAGATCAACCTCGCCTATGATTTCGCCAAGCAAACACTCGAGATCGCCAAGTCGAACGCCCGGTTCGGCGCGACCACGGTTCCCATCAACGGCGCGCTGATTGATCTCGACAAGCTCGACCCGCAGGCCGGCAAGGGTTTCGGCATCGACCTGCTTGTCAGCGGCGGCACCGCCGCGCCTGGCGCCTCCGGCGAACAGCCGCTGTCCTTCGATATCCAGGCGACCGGGCGTTATCTGGTCGCCGGCCGGGAATTTCTGTTTCCCAACATGACCGTTTCCAGCCCGCTTGGCGCGCTTTACGGGGCGTTGCACGTCAGGCTCGGCGATAAGTCGCCGGAAATCAGCTTTGCCGGTCAGTCCAGAGAGCTGCAGACGACGGCGATCAAGCAGCTCTGGCCGTTCTGGATGGCGCCCAAGGTGCGCACATGGGTGCACGGCAATCTGTTCGGCGGTACCGTCACCGACGCCGCCATATCCGTCTTCATCCCGTTCGGACGGCTTGACGAGGCAGCCGGCGGCAAGGGATTGAAGCTCGACGCCAACCAGATCCGCATCGGCTTCGACATTGCCGGCGCGCGGATGAACGTGGCCGGCGACATTCCGCCGGTGCGCGATACGGCGGCGCATTTCGATCTGACGGGGCCGGTTGCGACGATTTCGATCAAGAGCGGCACCTCCTATTTCCCGTCCGGCCGGTCCGTCGGTCTCGGGCAGGGCACGTTCGTCATACCTTCGGCCTACGACAAACCGCTGATGGCTGATATCGATCTTGCGGTCTCCGGTGCGGCGGACGCCGTCGGCGAGCTCCTGACCTACAAACCGATCCGGGTGCTGCAGCGCGCCGGCTTTGCGCCTGACGATTTCAAGGGCCACATCGACGCGAATGTGAAGGCGCATTTCGGACTGCTGTCGTCGCAAAACCCGCCGCCGGCCGAGTGGAAGGCCGCCATGAAGCTCACCGACGTCGATCTGGCCAAGCCATTCTCCGGCCGCACGATCAGCAATGTCAGCGGCATGCTGAATGGCGATCCGAAGCTGATCACGCTCGACGCCAAAGGCGAGATCGACGGCATTCCAGCCGATATCGATCTGACCGAGCCGGTCGAAGCGTCGTCTGGCGTGGAGCGGCAGCGCGTGATCACGGCGACGCTTTCGGATGATCAGCGCAGCAAGGTGATGCCCGGGCTTTCCGATATCGTCAGGGGTAACCTGAAGATGGTGCTGACGCGGATAGACGACGACCGGCAAGACGTTCAGCTCGACCTCACCAAATCGATGCTCGACCTGCCTTGGATCGGCTGGTCGAAAGGCAGCGGCATTGCCGCATCCGCGGAATTCGAGATGTCCGGCCCGCCCGAAAATACTGAGATCAAGAATTTCCGGCTGAAGGGTGACGGCTTCGGCGCCACTGGATCGCTGAACGTCGGCAAGACGGGCCTGATCTCCGCGGATTTCGACAGCGTCAGGCTCTCCTCGCTCGACGATTTCGCTTTGTCGGTGAAGCGCAGCAAGGGCAATTTCGACGTCTCCGTTTCAGGAACCAGCGCCGATGCGCGGCCGGTCATCGCGCGATTGAAATCGGGCTCGGACAGCGACGAGGGCGGCGATAGCGACAATATCGGCGTGTCGGTGCGGGCCAAGCTGAAAAACGTCATCGGTTTCAACGACGAAAAGGTCGGCAATTTCCAAGCGCAGGTGTCACTGCGCGGCGACAAGCTGCAGGCTCTGAATTTTTCCGGCGTCACCGACAGTGGCGAGGCCGTCGTCAGCCAGATGAAGGATGGCGGCGTCATCAATATTACCAGCGGCGATGCCGGCGCGGTTTCCCGTTTCGCCGATCTCTACCAGCACATGCAGGGCGGCCTGCTCAATCTGGCGATCCGGTTGGGTGCGCAGGGCGGCTGGGACGGCTCGCTCGATGTGCGCCGTTTCTCGATCGTCAACGAACAGCGCCTGCGCTCGATCGTCTCGACACCCGTCGGAAACGAGCAGCGCAGCCTCAACGAGGCCGTCAAACGCGACATCGACACTTCTTCGCAACGCTTCCAGCGCGGCTTTGCCCGCATCGTTTCGCGGGGCGGCATGATCGGCATCGAGAACGGGGTGCTGCGCGGCGACCAGATCGGCGCGACCTTCCAGGGCGTGGTGCGCGACCGCAAGGGCAATATGGATATGACCGGCACCTTCATGCCGGCCTACGGCCTCAACCGCCTCTTCGCCGAACTGCCGCTGATCGGCGTCATCCTCGGCAACGGCAGCGACCGCGGCCTGATCGGCATCACCTTCAAGCTGACCGGCAAGTTCGACCAGCCGAACCTGCAAATCAACCCGCTGTCGATCATCGCGCCCGGTGTTTTCCGGCAAATCTTCGAGTTTCAGTAAGACGGGCGAGGCAGAACCGCTAAATCTCTTGCGCCTGAGGAGATCGTCGAGATCGTTGATCGTGCCGGCGCTCCCAATCCATCTGGTCGCAAATCCCGGCGGGCGGAAAAGGCTCGATCAGGTAAGTCGAATAGTGATGTTTTGCTTATTTTAGATAACTCTGATGTAATGTGAATCCGGCAAACAACGGTCGGCGCAATGTCGGAGGATGCCATGCAGTGCGCTCGGACAGTCTCTTTCATATCGGTCGCGGTGATCGCCGCTGCAGCAGGCGAGGCTTCGCAGTCTGCGGATAAGGGCGCGCGGCTGAGGCCGCCGGAGCTCATCCGTTCCGCCCATGTGCTGACGGTTCCCCTCGATGCGACCGTGACGCCGCCGACGTTCTCGATCAGCTGGTGGTCACGCGTGACGCGCGTACCAGACGTCGACCCGCCACCCTATGTCTTCCGGGAGGCTGAACGAACGGACGCGACGTCTCAGCCTGGCGGCGAGTGAGGGGTGCGCGCCAACTGCAAAATTGGGCAAAGAAAAAGCCGGCGCGGGCGCCGGCTTTGATATCCGTTCGGAATTGAAGCCGCTTACGCCGCGCGGCGGATCAGGATGTGCTTCTTCTTGCCGAGCGACAGCTTGATGACGCCGTCGGCGGTGATTTCATTGCTGCCGATCAGCCGGCGTTCGTCGCTGACCGCCTCGTCGTTGATGCGCACCGCACCGCCCTGGACGTGGCGGCGGGCCTCGCCGTTGGAGCCGGCAAGGCCGGCGCGGACCATCAGTGAGAGCAGGCCGATGCCGCCGTCGAGTTCGGTGGCCGGGATATCGACGGAAGGCAGGTTTTCGGCGACCCGGCCTTCCTCGAAGGTGGTGCGGGCCGTTTCAGCGGACGCTTCGGCGGCCTCACGGCCGTGGACGATGGCGGTCGCTTCCGTGGCGAGGATCTTTTTCGCCTCATTGATCTCGGCGCCGCCGAGCGCTTCGAGTCTGGCGATCTCGGAAAGCGGCAGGCGGGTGAAGATCTTCAGGAAGCGGCCGACATCGGCATCCTCGGTGTTGCGCCAGTATTGCCAGAAATCATAGGGGCTGAAGACGTCCTCGTTGAGCCAGACGGCGCCGGAGGCGGACTTGCCCATCTTGGCGCCCGAGCTCGTGGTCAGGAGCGGCGTCGTCAGCGCGTAAAGCTGCGGCGTTCCCATGCGGTGGCCGAGATCGACACCGTTGATGATATTGCCCCATTGATCCGAACCGCCCATCTGCAGGCGGCAGCCGTAGCGGCGGCTGAGTTCGACGAAGTCGTAGCCCTGCATGATCATGTAGTTGAATTCGAGGAAGGAGAGCGACTGCTCGCGATCGAGGCGAAGCTTGACACTGTCGAAGGAGAGCATGCGGTTGACCGAGAAATGCCGGCCGACGTCGCGCAGGAATTCGACATAGTTGAGCTTCATCAGCCAATCGGCATTGTTGACCATGAAGGCATCGGTCGGACCATCGCCGAAGTGCAATATGCGCGAGAAGATCTTCTTGATGCCCTCGATGTTTGTATTGATCGCCTCCGGCGTCAAAAGCTTGCGCTGCTCATCGCGGAAGGAGGGGTCGCCGACCATCGACGTGCCGCCGCCCATCAGTGCGATCGGCCGGTGGCCGGTCTCCTGCAGCCAGTAGAGCATGGTGGCCGAGATCAAATTGCCGATATGCAGGCTGGTCGCGGTTGCATCGTAGCCGACATAGGCCGTCACGACCTCCTTCGCGAACAGGTCGTCGAGGCCGCTTTCATCGGAAACCTGATGGATGAAGCCGCGCTCTTTCAGCGTGCGGAGGAAATCGGACTTGAACTCGGACATGGCTTTCGTCTCTTGGTGTCTGCGCACGGTCCCGTGTGGCCTTACGCAACTTCGTTGTTGTTGATCTGTCGCGGCGCGTTTAGCACTGTTTTTACAAAAGTGCATCCGGGAATCGCATGGGAGGCAAGCCTCATGGACGTGATCAGAACCGCGATCGGGCTGATGAGCGGCACGTCAATGGATGGAATCGATGTCGCGCTGATCAGGACAGACGGCCGCGGTTTCATCGAGCGCGGGCCATTCCTCGGTGTGCCCTATGAGGCCGAATTTCGCGAGCGGCTCAAGCGGGCGCTGGACCTGGCGCGTCCGCTAACCGATAGGTGCGAGCGACCCGCGGAACTTCGCGACATCGAGCTTGAGTTGACCCAACGGCATGCGCTTGCCGTTACGGCATTCCTCGAGCGTTTCGGGCTGTCTGCCGATGCCGTCGATGTTCTCGGCTTTCATGGTCAGACCGTGCTTCACAGGCCCGACGACGGACTGACGATTCAGATCGGCGACGGAGGCGACCTCGCCCGGCGAACCGGCATATCGGTGGTCTACGACATGCGCGCCAATGACATGCTCCATGGCGGGCAGGGCGCGCCGCTGGTGCCGGCCTATCACGCCGCACTCGCCGGAAAATTCCAGCAGGCGCGACAGGCGGTGTGCTTCGTCAACATCGGCGGCATCTCCAATCTGACCTCGATCGGCACTGACGGCCGCATATCGGCCTTCGACAGCGGGCCGGGCAATACGCTGATCGACCAATGGGTGGAGATGAAGACCGGCAAAACCTATGATCCCGGCGGCGAGATCGGCGGACGCGGCAAGCTGGTCGCCGCCCTGGCGGAGCGATATCTGCAAAGCCCGTTCTTCCGCGGCAATGTCCGCCGGTCGCTCGATCGCGGCGATTTCGCGCCGCTTCATCAGGGCGAGGCGAGCCTCGAAGACGGCGCCCGGACGCTCGCCCATGTCGCTGCCGCTTCGATCATTAAATCTGCTGGCTTCCTGCCCGAGATCCCGTCGATCTACATCGTCTGCGGCGGCGGTCGGCTGAACGCCACTCTGATGGCGGAGTTTTCAATCATGGCCGAAGGGCGGGGATCGCGGGTCTTGACCGCCGAGGAAGCCGGATTCGACGGCGATGCGATGGAGGCCGAAGCCTGGGCTTATCTCGCCGTTCGCTCGCTGGACGGGCTGCCGCTGACATTTCCGGGCACGACCGGCGTTGACGCTCCCGTCAGCGGTGGGGTGCTGGCAAAGCCATGAGTGACGAGCGGCTGATCCTTCGGACGTCGCGGCTGCGTTTCGTCATGTGGAACGAAGGCGATGCGCCGCTGGTGCAGCGGCTGCATTCGACGACGGCGACGACGCGATATCTCCCCGGTAACGCGCCGTGGAGTATCGAGAAGGCGGAACAGCGGCTGCGGGGCTGGTTCGAGGAACAGGCGCGCGACGGCACAACCAAATACAAGCTCCTCGGGGAGGACGGCCGGTTCATCGGCCGCGCCGGCATTTCGCGGTTCAGGGGCGAGCAGTTCGAGCTCGGTTATTCCCTGATCGAGGAGGCGTGGGGCAAGGGCCTGGCAACGGAAGCGGCAAGCGCCCTGGCCGACTGGTTTTTCGAAAGCAGACTTGCGCCCGCTTTCATTGCCTTCACGCATCCCGAAAACGTCGCCTCCCAGCGCGTTCTCAGGAAGATCGGCATGCGCGAACGCGCGCCGATCCTGATCGACGGAGTGTCCGGCACCGCTTTCGAGCTGACCGCCGCGATGCAGTCAAAACTCTAACTCTTTACGGCAACCGGCCGAACGCGTCCGCCTAGGGTCCGACCGCTGCTCGACGGATAAAGGGCTCGCGTTACGCGTCAGCGAATTCGCTTGGCCGCCGGCTCCGGCACCAGTTCGCCGTTGAGGCGGCGGTCGAGATAGTCCTCGCATTCGCTCATCAGCGTCTCCACCTGACCGTTGAAAAAGTGGTTGGCGTTGGCCACGGTGCGATGGGTGATGAGAATGCCCTTCTGGGTCTTCAGCTTCTCCACAAGGCCGTTGACGTCCTTTTCCGGCGCCACCTTGTCGGCCTCGCCGTTGATGATCAGGCCGGAGGAGGGGCAGGGCGCCAGGAAGGAGAAGTCGTAGGTATTGGGCTGCGGGGCGATCGACATGAAGCCCTCGATCTCCGGCCGGCGCATCAGGAGCTGCATGCCGATCCAGGAACCGAAGGAATAACCGGCGACCCAACAGGTCTTCGAATCGGGATGCAGGCTCTGCACCCAGTCGAGCGCCGAGGCGGCATCCGACAATTCGCCGGCGCCGTGGTCGAATTCGCCCTGGCTGCGGCCGATGCCCCGGAAATTGAAGCGCAACGTCGTGAACCCGCGCTTCTGGAACATGTAGAAGAGCTGGTAGACGATCTGATTGTTCATCGTGCCGCCGAACTGCGGATGCGGATGCAGGATCAGGGCGATGGGCGCGCTTTTTTCCTTGGAGGGCTGGTAGCGGCCTTCAAGACGGCCGGCTGGGCCGTTGAAAATTACTTCGGGCATTGGTACTCCGGGTTTTATTTCGCGTTCGCGCTGCGTTGGACGACAACATGACTTGACTAACGTTGTCAGCTTTTCTAAAACGCAGTTTAGAACAATTCGAAACTTGCATGGCGATCCACGCTTCGTGGAACGTGTCATAAGGCAAGCCCGGCGGAAATTTCAAGAAAAATGAACCGCGGGTGCTGAAGCAAGCTCGTCAAGCGCAGGACTGAAGATCATGGCGCCGCCACGCCTTTATCTCGACTGGAATGCCACAGCGCCGCTGCACCCGGCAGCGCGCGAGGCGATCATGCGCGCCATCGACGTGTTTGGCAATCCGAACAGCGTGCATGGAGAGGGACGCGCCGCGCGCGCCGCCATCGAAGGCGCGCGACGCAAGGTAGCGGCACTGGCCGGCACCGATGCCGGCAATGTGGTCTTCACCAGCGGCGCGACGGAAGCCGCCAATCTGGTGCTGACGCCGGATTTCCGCATGGGGCGGACGCCGCTTCAGCTTGGCCGTCTCTATTTTTCGGCGATCGAACACCCCGCCGTGCGCGAGGGCGGGCGCTTTCCCAAGGAGAAAATGACCGAGATTCCGGTGACGGAAGCCGGCATCGTCGATCTCGACGCGCTTGACCGCCTGCTTGCTGCCCATGACAAGGCCGCCGGCCTGCCGATGGTCGCCGTCATGCTTGTTAACAACGAGACGGGCATTGTCCAGCCGGTCGAGGCGGCGGCAAAAATCGTGCATGCCCATGGCGGACTTTTCGTGGTCGACGCCGTGCAGGCGGCCGGCCGTATCCCGCTCGATATCAACAGGATCGGTGCCGATTTCATGATCGTCTCCTCGCACAAGATCGGCGGACCGAAAGGTGCCGGCGCGCTGATTGCGCGCGGCGAGGCGCTGATGCCGCGGCCGCTGATCCAGGGTGGCGGGCAGGAGCGTGGTCACCGGTCGGGGACACAGAATTCGCTGGCGCTGATCGGTTTTGGCGCGGCGGCCGAGACGGCCACGGGCGAGCTGGAGACGCGCAATGCGGCAATCGGCGCGTTGCGCGAGCGGCTGGAGGAAGGCATGCGACGGCACGCCGCCGACGTGATCATCCATGGCGAGAGCGGCGAGCGTGTCGCCAATACGATCTTCTTCACCCTGCCGGGGTTGAAGGCCGAGACCGGACAGATCGCTTTCGATCTCGAAGGTGTCGCGCTCTCGGCGGGCTCGGCCTGCTCGTCGGGACGGCTTGGCGAAAGCCATGTGCTGACGGCGATGGGCCGCGACGCCAAGCTCGGCGCACTGCGCATCTCGCTCGGCTTCTCGACCACGGAAGAAGACATAGACAGGGCGGTTGCCGCTTTTGCGAAGATCGCCTGCCGGCGCAGGTCGGCGGGCGAGGCGGCCTGACCGCATCATAAACTTGCGGAAACGCAAATTTCTGCTTGCCAATCGGGCTGAAAAGTCCCTTTTGGCCTCTTACATCAGGGCAAGGAATTGCCCGACCATCAGGGCAAAGTATTGCCCGACATGAAGGGCGAGACGATTGCCCATATGCTACAAGCTGCCGGACCTTGGATCCGGCGAGATTGGAGAATGAAATGGCTGCCGTGCAGGAAACGATCGACCAGGTGCGCCTGATCGATGTGGACCAGTACAAATACGGTTTCGAGACCGTCATCGAAATGGACAAGGCGCCGAAGGGCCTGTCCGAGGATATCATCCGCTTCATTTCGGCCAAGAAGCAGGAGCCGGAATGGATGCTGGAATGGCGTCTGGAAGCTTATCGGCGCTGGCTGACGCTGGAAGAGCCGACCTGGGCTCGCGTCAATTATCCGAAGATCGATTTCAACGACATCTATTATTACGCTGCGCCGAAAAGCACGCCGGGTCCGAAGTCGCTCGATGAGGTCGATCCGGAGCTGTTGAAGGTCTATGAGAAGCTCGGCATTCCGCTGCGTGAGCAGGAGATTCTTGCCGGCGTCGAGAAGCCGAAGATCGCCGTCGACGCGGTCTTCGACAGCGTCTCTGTGGTCACCACCTTCAAGGCGGAGCTGAAGAAGGCGGGCGTGATCTTCATGTCGATCTCGGAAGCCATCCGCGAACATCCCGATCTCGTCCGGAAATATCTCGGTTCGGTCGTACCGACCTCGGACAATTATTACGCGACGCTGAATTCGGCTGTCTTCACCGACGGTTCCTTCGTCTTCGTGCCGAAGGGCGTTCGCTGCCCGATGGAGCTGTCGACCTATTTCCGCATCAACGAGAAGGGCACCGGCCAGTTCGAGCGCACGCTGATCATCGCGGAAGAGGGCGCCTACGTCTCCTACCTCGAAGGCTGCACGGCGCCGCAGCGCGACGAAAACCAGCTGCATGCCGCCGTGGTCGAGCTCGTGGCGCTCGACGATGCCGAGATCAAATATTCCACCGTCCAGAACTGGTATCCGGGTGATAAGGAAGGCAAGGGCGGCATCTACAATTTCGTCACCAAGCGCGGCGATTGCCGCGGCGACCGCTCGAAGATCTCCTGGACGCAGGTCGAAACCGGCTCGGCGATCACCTGGAAATATCCGTCCTGCATCCTGCGCGGCGACGACTCCAGGGGCGAATTCTATTCGATCGCCGTCTCGAACGGCCATCAGCAGATCGACAGCGGCACCAAGATGATCCATCTCGGCAAGAATACCTCGAGCCGCATCGTCTCCAAGGGCATCGCCGCCGGTGTTTCCAACAACACCTATCGTGGCCAGGTCTCGGCTCACCGCAAGGCGTCAAACGCGCGCAACTTCACCCAGTGCGATTCGCTGTTGATCGGTGACAAGTGCGGCGCCCATACCGTGCCTTACATCGAGGCGAAGAATTCGACGGCGCAGTTCGAGCATGAGGCGACAACCTCGAAGATCTCCGAGGATCAGCTGTTTTACTGCCTGCAGCGCGGTATCCCGACGGAGGCGGCGATTGCACTCATCGTCAACGGCTTCGTCAAGGAAGTGCTGCAGGAGCTGCCGATGGAATTTGCCGTCGAGGCACAGAAGCTGATCAGCATTTCGCTTGAGGGGAGTGTCGGCTAAAACACAGCCTCCGTCATCCTCGGGCTTGTCCCGAGGATCTGCTGCGGTCAGGGACAGGGATGACTGGTTTTGTCTATATGATGTCCGACAAACCGCGGGGCGTCCGGCGTTACGAGTGATCTGCACGGTCGCATATGGGAACACCGCAACGAAATCCATAAGGGTTTCACGCAGAAATACAGAGCAAAGAATCTCGTTTGGTTCGAGAACCATCCGAACATTGTGTTGGCGATCCAGCGGGAGAAATCCCTGAAGCGCTATATGCGCGAGTGGAAAATAAAGCTCATAGAGGAGCTCAATCCGACCTGGATAGACCTTTATGAGCGGATTGATGAAATTGAGAATGTCTATCGACCGCATCCGAATACGCGGGAGTGGAGCGATTACAATTGAGGGCTTAGATCCTCGGGACAAGCCCGAGGATGACGGATCGAGACCAGCGCGAGCGGTCAATTGGGCGGATCCTTGAAGTCCGCCGGATAACAGGAAAGACAAAGATGCTTGAAATCAAAAACCTTCATGCCCGCATTGCCGAAGACGGCACCGAGATCATCCGTGGCCTGAACCTCACCGTGAAGGCTGGCGAAGTTGCCGCGATCATGGGGCCGAACGGCTCCGGCAAGTCGACGCTCTCCTATGTGCTGTCCGGCCGCAGCGACTACGAAGTCACCGAAGGCGACATTCTCTATAATGGCGAGAGCATTCTCGAGCTCGATCCGTCCGAGCGCGCCGCCAAGGGTATCTTCCTTGCCTTCCAGTATCCGGTCGAAATCCCGGGTGTCGCCACCATGCAGTTCCTCAAGGTGGCGATGAACGAGCAGCGCAAGGCGCGTGGCGAGGACGAACTGACGACGCCGGATTTCATGCGTCGCGTCAAGGATGCTGCGGCCAAGCTGCAGATCAACACCGAGATGCTGAAGCGGCCGCTCAACGTCGGCTTCTCCGGCGGCGAGAAGAAACGCGCCGAGATCCTGCAGATGGCGCTGCTGGAGCCGAAGCTCTGCGTGCTCGACGAAACCGACTCGGGCCTCGACATCGACGCGCTGAAGATCGTCGCCGACGGCGTCAATGCGTTGCGTTCGCCCGACCGCGCTGTCGTCGTCATCACCCACTATCAGCGCCTGCTCGACTATATCGTGCCTGATATGGTTCACGTGCTCTACAAGGGCCAGGTGATCAAGTCGGGCGACAAGACGCTGGCGCATGAGCTCGAAGCCAACGGCTATGCCGATATCATCGGCGCGGCGGCCTGAGTTCGGGTGGAAAGGACGACCTCCATGAACATGCAGACGACGAGTCGCCTGACTGCGGCCGAAACGGCGCTGATCGACGCCTTCAACCAGCAGATCGGCGAGTTGCCAGGCAACGGCATGGTGACGGCGCTGCGCGACCGGCTTCTCGATGACCTGAAGAAGGCCGGCCTGCCGACGCGCCGCATCGAAGCCTGGCATTACACCGATTTCAAAAACCTGCTGCGCGGCTTGCCGCCGCAGGCAGGTGACGCCGGCTCCGACCCGCTTGAGCCGCTCGTCGCGGGTTCCAGGGTGCTGGCGGTGATCCAGGGCCATGCCAATCAGAAGGCGGTCGCAGAGGGGCTTGGTGTGTCAGCCTATAGCGAACGTCTGCGGGACGGCTCGGCCGCAGGCGGGCTCGATGCGCTCGGCAGCGACGATGCGGTCGGCCGCATCAATGGCAGCTTCGTACGCGACGGCTATGTGGTTGACGTGCCCGATGATACCGAGCTTGAAAATCCGCTCGAGATCCAGTTCATCCATGCTGGCGGGCAGACCCATACGCGCCTTCCCGTTTCCTTCGGCGCCGGCGTCAAGGCAACCGTTATCGAGCGTCACCGTGCGGTGACGGGCGATGCTGCCTTCGTGTCCCATGTCAGTGACATCACCGTCGGCAAAGGCACGGAACTGACCTGGATCATCCTGCAGCAGCAGGGTGCCGACGATACGCATCTCGGCCAAATCCGCGTCGATCTCGGCGCCGATGCCAAGCTTCGCCTGTTCGTGATCAATGCCGGCGGCAAGCTGGTGCGCCAGGAGCTGCACATCAAGGTGACCGGCGAGGGCGCCGATCTGACGCTGCGCGGCATCAACCTGCTCGGGGCCGAGAGCCATACCGACGTGACGATGGTGCTCGGCCACGACGTGCCGCATACCGGCTCGACCGAGGTGATCCGCAACGTGGTGTTCGACCGCGCCAAGGGTGTCTTCCAGGGCATGATCCGGGTGGCGCCCGATGCGCAGAAGACCGACGCCAAAATGGCGTGCAACACGCTTCTGATGTCGGACGATGCCGAGTTCTCGGTCAAGCCCGAGCTCGAGATCTTCGCCGACGACGTCCAGTGCGGCCACGGCGCGACGGTGACCGATATCGACGCCAATCATCTGTATTACATGATGGCGCGCGGCATTCCGGAGAACAAGGCGCGGGCAATGCTCGTCAACGCCTTCGTCGCCGAGATCGTCGAGGAACTGGAAGACGAGGCCCTGGTCGAGGCGCTGGAAGGCGTGATTTCGGCCTGGCTCGAAAAGCACACCTGATCGGATATAGCCATGGACAAGATCGTGCCGGCCACGCAATACGACGTCGAAGCCATCCGCCGGGATTTTCCGATCCTGGCGGAGAAGGTGCACGGCAAGCCGCTGGTCTATCTCGACAACGGCGCCTCGGCCCAGAAGCCGCAGTCGGTGATCGACGCGATCTCGCATGCCTATAGCCACGAATACGCCAATGTGCATCGCGGCCTGCATTATCTCTCCAATGCCGCGACCGATGCCTATGAGGCGGCGCGCGAAAAGGTCCGCCGTTTCCTCAACGCCCCTTCGGTCAATGACATCGTCTTCACCAAGAATTCGACGGAAGCGATCAACACCGTCGCCTATGGCTGGGGCATGCCCAAGCTCGACGAAGGTGACGAGATCGTCCTGACGATCATGGAGCACCACTCCAACATCGTGCCCTGGCATTTCATTCGGGAACGGCAGGGCGCCAAACTGGTTTGGGTGCCGGTGGACGACGAGGGCGCCTTCCATATCGAGGATTTCGAGAAGAGCCTGACGGAGCGCACCAAGCTCGTCGCCATCACCCATATGTCGAATGCGCTCGGCACGATCGTTCCGGTCAAGGAGGTCTGCCGCATCGCGCATGAACGCGGCATTCCGGTCTTGATCGACGGCAGCCAGGGCGCCGTGCATCTCCCGGTCGACGTGCAGGATATCGATTGCGACTGGTACGTCATGACCGGCCACAAGCTCTACGGCCCGTCGGGCATCGGCGTGCTCTACGGCAAGAAGGAGCGGCTTTTCGAGATGCGCCCCTTCCAGGGCGGTGGCGAGATGATCTTCGAGGTTGCCGAGGATGCGGTCACCTACAACGATCCGCCGCATCGCTTCGAAGCCGGTACGCCGCCGATCGTCCAGGCGATCGGGCTCGGTTATGCGCTCGACTATATGGAGAAGGTCGGCCGCGAGGCGATCGCCCGCCATGAGGCCGATCTTGCCGCTTACGCGGTCGAGCGGCTGAAATCGGTCAATTCGCTGCGCGTGTTCGGTACGGCGCCCGACAAGGGCAGTATCTTTTCCTTCGAGCTTGCCGGCATCCACGCCCACGACGTCTCGATGGTGATCGACCGGCAGGGCATTGCGGTGCGTGCCGGCACGCATTGCGCCATGCCGCTCTTGAAACGCTTCGGCGTCACCGCCACATGCCGTGCATCCTTCGGCATGTACAATACCCGCGCCGAGGTCGATGCCCTGGCCGATGCGCTTGAATATGCGCGCAAGTTCTTTGCTTGAGGAGTGTCCGTGATGAGCCTGGACGAAAGCGAACAGAAGATAGACGTGCGTGAAGGCATCGTGCATTCCAGCATTCCGGCCGATGAACTGGCACGGCTGAGCGACGACGTCATCAGCGCGTTGAAAACCGTCTACGACCCGGAAATTCCCGCCGACATCTTCGAACTCGGTCTGATCTACAAGATCGACATTGAGGACAACAGGATGGTGAAGATCATGATGACGCTGACCGCGCCCGGCTGCCCGGTCGCCGGTGAGATGCCGGGCTGGGTGGAAAACGCCGTCGGCGCCGTCGAAGGCGTGTCCGGCGTTGAGGTCGAAATGACCTTCGATCCGCCGTGGACACCGGACCGCATGTCGGAAGAGGCGCAGGTCGCGGTCGGCTGGTACTGACATCCCGCGGTATTGATCCGTTTACCTCAGGGTACTACATTTGAGTCACGATGCGCCGGATCTTGACCCCGGTTGCGGAAGGAGAATGGGCCGATGGGCTTTGCAATCATGAGCATGACGGACGGGGCCGCTGCCCGCGTCAAGGCAATCGTCGAGAATTCCGGGCCGGAGGCCAAGGGCGTTCGCGTCGGCATAAAGAAGGGCGGCTGCGCCGGGATGGAATATACCATCGACCTGGTGACGGAGCCGAATGCCAAGGACGACCTGATCGAGCGTGATGGTGCAAAAGTCTGGGTCGAGCCATCGGCAGCTCTCTATCTCCTCGGCACCGAAATGGGCTTCGAGCAGACGACGCTACGCTCCGGCTTCACCTTCACCAACCCGAACCAGACATCGGCATGCGGCTGCGGCGAATCCGTCGAACTGAAGCCCGCCGATCTCGCGGCCCTTGCCGCGCAGCGCCAAAGCGAACCGGCGCATTCTTGACGCCGTTCGCATGGGCTGGCTGAAATTACCCGCTAAGCGTCGCTGGTGAAGCCGGTTTGGCTCCATCAAGATCACCGGGTCCCGTTTTGCGGATGCTCAAAACGAGGCGCTGCACCACAGGCTGCGTCTTGCTCAGCGGTACCTGTCGCGAAAAACGATAACGATTGTGATCGTGTCTCGATTTGCATGATAGAGACGACGCGGCAGCCGGAGGGATTTTTTTCGGCTAACCGAACACCAAGGTTGGTGGAAAATATGGGGTCCGGGTTCCAGCGCTCGTAGCGCCCGGTGCCGAGGAGTTCATCTCGCTCGGCGAGAAATGCCGTCCTCAGGTGGTTTTCTTCGTCCGCCGAGATCGGCTTTGCTTCCTGAGCGAGTTCGAGTTCGCACGAACGTCTTGATTTGCCATGATCGGGTGGATACTCGGTTTCCACGACAACGAAGCGAGCTCCGGGAACCTCCCAGCGCTGTTCAGCCATTTTGTACCCGTGCAGAAGTGGAAAGGGGACCCCAGGAACGGTCACCGGGGCCACCGTCCTGACGTCACGCCCAAGGTCGCGCAATCCTGTTGCATCAAAGTCTTTGCCTGTCTCTACGGCAATTCGACAGCGTGTGAACAGGTCACGCCAAACACCGGAAAGGTCTTCGCTAGCGCGAGCACTGGTTATCAGGGCGAAATTCAGAAGAATTGACAAGGTAATGCGGCGCAAGCGGAATTCTTTCCTGAGATGATGTATGAGCGCCTATAGGGCAATTCTGCTAGTCTAGCAGAGCGGCTTATTTCGCGACGGCCGAGGCAGTCGGCAGATCGACATAGGTCCGATCCACGTTGAATTATAGCAGAGCGACTACTTTGAGAATCGCACTCAGTCGCGCTTAATGTTCATCAGCATTTCCCACATATCCGCGCCGGTCTCGAAGACCACGGCGTTCGCCTTATAGGCCTGTTCGGCTTCGATGAGATCGGTCAGTCCGGTGGCCGGATCGACATCCGACGCCGTCGGGTTGACCGCGGCCTGGACGCCGCCGGATGCAACGGAGGTGAGGCTGGTATTCAGTCTGGCATAGTCCGGCGTGCTGCTGTTGGCGACGTTGTTGGCGATCGCGCCGATTCGCGTCGTCTGCGACCGCATGCCCGAAAGAGCAATGTTCGAGATGCCCGATATGCTCATCAGCCGTTTCCCCAGAACTGGATAATCGTCTTTTACCGACAAGGATTTAGAGAATGCTGAAGGCGTTGCGTTAGCAAAGATCTATCAAACGCACGCCCTGCCGTTCCGCCTGTTCCGGATTGGCACAAGAACTCATCGCTATCGCGATGCCACCCAGTCGTGCCAATCGCTTTCGTTGCCGTTGAAGACGTTGAGGTCGATCTTGCCATCGACGCCATCGGAAAGACCCGAACCGGAATATTGCCAGAAGACCCATTTGCGGCCCGGATAGACTTTGGAGGGGTGGGCGGCCACTGAGCGCAGCCAGAAGGGATAGTCGAGCATCTGGCCCTTTAAATTGTCGCGGTAGAAATCCGGTGCCGTGTAGATGATCGGGCGCTGGCCGTAATGGCGCTCCAACTTGTCCATGAACACCTGCATCTTTTCCCGGACGCGGGCGGGGGAAATCCGCCGCTTGCAGCTCGATTCGCCGTTCCATTCGACGTCGATCACGGGCGGAAGCGCGTTTGCTTCTCTCGGCACGTTGCGGATGAACCAGTCGGCCTGTTCGCCTGCCGTCCGGCACCAGTAGAAGAAGTGGTAGGCGCCGTGTTTCAGGCCGGCCTCCTTGGCCCGGCGCCAGTTCTTCCTGAACATCGGATCGAGGTGATCGCCGCCGTCCGTCGCCTTGATATAGACGAAGTTCGCGCCTTGCCTGCGCAACGT
The DNA here is from genome assembly GCF_019793465.1 of Rhizobium croatiense. Lineage (GTDB taxonomy): Bacteria > Pseudomonadota > Alphaproteobacteria > Rhizobiales > Rhizobiaceae > Rhizobium > Rhizobium croatiense. The sequence continues at coordinate 67,774 of NZ_JAILYJ010000009.1, forward strand.
CTCCCAGTCGATTTCACCTTGCCAGCGCGATACGTCGACGCCGTGCACGGCAAACTTTCTCGGCGACGTCGAGCCGAAATTAATCGGCTTGGCGTCGCGGAAACGGTGGCTGTAGATCTGGCCGCGCGATGGCGATCTCGTGCGGAGATCGGGCTCGATTCTTGGGTTGGAAGGCATGAGCATCGCGACGGGCTTTTCCGTCGGCATCGGCATGCCGACCGGCCTTTCCGCGGGCACGAGCGCCTGCGGCTCTGGAACCGGTCCGGTCCAACTCAACGCTTCTTGCGGCGCGCTTGCCTGTGCGGTGTCGCCCACGGCGGCTGCCGGTATCGGGCCGTCCGGCTTGGTGATGGCATTGGTTGTTTCCGCCGAAGGCACAGGAGTGAGCACATCTTCGGCGCCGGAACTGGCGGCGCATCCCGACAGGATCAGGGCGGCGAGGAAGATTGCAGATACAGCCGATGGACGCATGAGAACCTGTACGCAAAACAAGAGATCGACGGTGATCGGAACCGCCTTTATGAAAAGCTAACAGGGACTTGCTAAGAAAGGTTAAATTTGAACCCGGTGCCCAGAAACGGGCATCGCTGGGTTCGACCGCTTGCCAAACGTTGAGGCCGACAGGCAACCAGCCCCTCCCGACGACGGGAGGGGCTTGCCGAATTGCTGTTACTCCGCTGCTTCCGCGTAGCTTTCCACCGGCGGGCAGGTGCAGATCAGGTTGCGGTCGCCGTAGACGTTGTCGACGCGGTTGACCGGCGACCAGTATTTGTCGACGCGGAAGGCGCCGGGGGGGAAGCAGGCCTGCTCGCGCGAATAGGGCCGGTCCCATTCGCCGACGAGGTCTTCCACCGTGTGCGGGGCGTTCTTCAGCGGGTTGTTGACCTTGTCCATACGGCCTTCCTCGATAGCGCGGGCTTCCTCACGGATCGCCAGCATCGCCTCGCAGAAACGGTCGAGCTCGGCCTTGGTCTCGCTTTCCGTCGGCTCGATCATCAGCGTGCCGGCCACCGGCCAGCTCATGGTCGGCGCATGGAAGCCGCAGTCGATCAGCCGCTTGGCGACGTCGTCGACGGTGACGCCTGAACTGTCGACCAGCGGCCGGGTGTCGATGATGCATTCATGCGCCACGCGGCCGGTCTTCGACTTGTAGAGCACGTCATAGGCGCCCTTCAGCCGGGCGGCGATGTAGTTGGCGTTGAGGATCGCCACCTTGGTCGCTTGCGTCAGGCCTTCGCCGCCCATCATCAGGCAGTAGCTCCAGGAGATCGGCAGGATCGAAGCCGAGCCGAAGGCGGCGGCCGAAACCGCGCCCGGACGGCCGTCGGTCTCGGGATGGCCGGGCAGGTGGGGCGCCAGATGCGCCTTGACGCCGATCGGACCCATGCCGGGGCCGCCGCCGCCATGCGGGATGCAGAAGGTCTTGTGCAGGTTGAGATGGGACACGTCGGAACCGATGTCACCAGGGCGGGACAGGCCGACCATGGCGTTCATGTTGGCGCCGTCGAGATAGACCTGGCCGCCGTGTTTGTGCACGAGATCGCAGATCTCCCTGACGGTTTCCTCGAACACGCCGTGCGTCGAGGGATAGGTGATCATGCAGCAGGAGAGATTTGCCGCATGCTCCTCTGCCTTCGCACGGAAATCCTCCATGTCGATGTCGCCGTTCTCGCGCACCTTGACGACGACCACCTTCATGCCGACCATCTGGGCCGAAGCCGGGTTGGTGCCGTGCGCCGAGGTCGGGATCAGGCAAACGTCGCGATGAGCCTCGCCATTGGCGATGTGGTAGTTGCGGATCGTCAGCAGGCCGGCATATTCGCCTTGCGCGCCGGAATTCGGCTGCATCGAGAAGGCGTCGTAACCGGTGACGGCGCAGAGCTTTTCCGTCAGGTCGTCGAGCATCTCGCGATAGCCGAGCGCCTGATCGGCCGGCACGAAGGGATGGATGTCGGAAAATTCCGGCCAGGTGATCGGCAGCATTTCCGCGGTCGCATTGAGCTTCATCGTGCATGAGCCGAGCGGGATCATGGCGCGATCGAGGGCGAGATCCCGGTCGGAGAGCCGGCGGATATAGCGCGTCATCTCGCTCTCGGCCCGGTTCATGTGGAAGATCGGATGGGTGAGATAATCGCTGGTCCGGAGCAGGCCCTTCGGCAGGCGGTAGGAGGGCTCGAAATCGGCGATGGTGAAATTGCCGCCGAAGGCGCGCCAGACGGCTTCGAGGGTCGCAGGTCGCGTGCGCTCGTCGAGGCTCATGCCGATCCCGGTTTCGCCGACCTTGCGCAAATTGACGCCTTCGGCGACGGCGGCGCGCAGGATGAGCCCCTGCATGTGGCCGACATCGACGGTGATCGTGTCGAAGAAGCTTTCGGGTTCAATCTTATAGCCAAGCTTTTCCAGGCCCTTGGCCATCAGCACGGCCTTCTGGTGCACCTGCTGGGCGATCGCCTTGATGCCATCGGGTCCGTGAAAGACCGTATACATCGAGGCCATGACGGCAAGCAGCACCTGGGCGGTGCAGATGTTCGACGTCGCCTTCTCGCGACGGATATGCTGTTCGCGGGTCTGCAGCGACAGGCGGTAGGCGCGGTTGCCGCGGGCATCGACGGAAACGCCGACGAGGCGGCCGGGCATGGAGCGCTTGATGGCGTCCTTCACCGCCATATAGGCCGCATGCGGGCCGCCGTAGCCAACGGGAACGCCGAAGCGCTGCGAGGAGCCGATGGCGATGTCGGCGCCCATTTCGCCGGGTGATTTCAACAGCGTTAGCGCCAGGATATCGGCGGCAACGACGGCGATGGCGCCGGCCTGGTGCAGGCGTGCGATCAGCCCGGTGAAATCATGCACGTGGCCATGGGTGCCGGGATATTGGAAGATCGCCCCGAAGACGTCGACGGGATCGAGATCGGTGAAGGGATTGCCGACGATGACGCTCCAGCCGAGCGGTTCGGCGCGGGTGCGGATGAGGGCGATGGTCTGCGGATGGCAGTTGGCATCGACGAAGAAAGCCTTCGCCTTCGACTTGGAGACGCGCTCGGCCATTGCCATGCCTTCGGCAGCGGCGGTCGCCTCGTCGAGCAGCGAGGCGTTGGCGACATCGAGGCCGGTCAGGTCTGAGATCATCGTCTGATAGTTCAAGAGCGCTTCCAAACGGCCCTGGCTGATTTCAGGCTGGTAGGGCGTGTAAGCCGTGTACCAGGCGGGATTCTCCAGGATATTGCGCTGGATGACCGGCGGCGTGATCGTGCCGTAGTAGCCCTGGCCGATCAGCGAGACCAGCACCTTGTTCTTGTTGGCGGTCTCGCGCAGCTTGTCGAGCGCCTCGCGTTCGGTCATCGGCGCGCCCCAGACGAGCGGCGCCTTCTGGCGGATGGCGGGCGGCAGCGTCGCATCGATCAGCCCGTCGAGGCTGTTATAGCCGATCACCTTCAGCATGTCGGTCATCTCGGCCGGCGAGGGGCCGATATGGCGGCGATTGGCGAAATCGTAGGGCTGATAATCGGTGAACTGGAATTCGGTCGGCGTCGTCATTACGCGATGAGCTCCTTGTATGCGGCCTCGTCGAGGAGACCATCGGCATCGGCACGATTCTTGAGCTTCAGCTTGAAGAACCAGCCGGCGCCCTGCGGATCGGAGTTGATGAGCGAGGGATCGGCGACGATCGCCTCGTTGACCGCGGTGATCTCGCCGTCGAGCGGACAATAGACTTCGGAGGCTGCCTTGACGGATTCGACGGTTGCCGCATCGTCGTTCTTCGCGAAGCTCTTGCCGACTTCGGGCAGCTCGACGAAGACGAGATCGCCCAGCTGTTCGACGGCATAGGTGGTGATGCCAACGGTTGCGACATCGCCGTCGAGTTCAAGCCATTCATGTTCAGCGGTAAATTTCAGCATGGAAAAATCCTTTCGGAAACAGGGTCAGCGTTTGTAGGTCGGCGTAACGAAGGGCAGGGCAGAGACGGTCACGGGCAGGAACTTGCCGCGTACCTCGGCATAAACCTGCGTGCCGGCCGCAGCATGAGAGACCGGCACGTAGCCCATGGCGACAGGGCCTTCGACGCTGGGGCCGAAGCCGCCCGAGGTGACTTCGCCGATTTCGGTCTGGCCCTCGGCATCGGCATAGAGCTTTGCATGGCCGCGCACCGGCGCCTTGCCTTCCGGCTTCAGGCCGACGCGGCGGCGGGCAGCGCCGTTTTCGAGTTCGGAGAGAATGCGGCCGGAGCCCGGGAAGCCGCCGGCGCGTGCGCCGCCGGCGCGCCGCGCCTTCTGCATTGCCCATTCGAGCGCTGCCTCGACGGGCGAGGTGGTCGTGTCGATATCGTTGCCATAAAGGCAGAGGCCGGCTTCCAGGCGCAGCGAATCGCGGGCGCCGAGGCCAATCGCCTGGACATCGGGATGTTCGAGCAACCGCATGGTGACATCCACGGCTTTGTCTGATGGAATCGAGATCTCGAAGCCGTCCTCGCCGCTATAGCCCGAGCGCGAGACCAGGCAGGAAACGTCGTGCAGGCGGCAGTGGCGCACATCCATGAATTTCATCGCCGCGACATCGGCCCAGAGTTCGGCGAGAACCGCGACTGCGCGCGGCCCCTGCAGCGCGATCAAAGCGCGGTTGAGAAGGGTGATGTCGCACTGGTCGCCGATATGGGCCTGCAGATGGGCGAGATCGGCCTCCTTGCAGGCGGCGTTGACGACGACGAAGAGGTGGTCGTCGAGATGGGCGATCATCAGGTCGTCGAGAATGCAGCCGGTGTCGTCGGTGAAAAAGCCGTAGCGCTGGCGGCCTTCGGCAAGGCCTAGGATGTCGACCGGCACCAGGCTTTCGAGCGCCAGCGCAGCATCCTCGTAGCGGCCCGACTTCGCCTTCACGATGACCTGGCCCATGTGGGAGACATCGAAGAGGCCGGCCTCAGTGCGGGTATGAAGATGCTCCTTCATCACGCCTGCGGGATATTGCACCGGCATGTCGTAACCCGCGAACGGCACCATGCGGGCGCCGAGCGAAAGATGCAGGGCATGCAGCGGGGTTTTCTTCAGGGCAGCAGTATCGTCCAAAAGACGCCTCCGGGGTTTGCGCCTTCTCGCGAAGGCGCGGGCTCAAATCTGAAGGCGCGGCTGCGCACTTCTCTCCTGAGCCCCCTCTGTCCCTTTGCCTGAGATTGTTATCCCTTCGGCGAGCGTTTCGAGAACGCTTCTCTCCAGAGTTCCGTCTGCCCCTTGCTGGTCCTTTTGCCTGAGAGTTTCCGGGGCGGTTGCTCCTTCGGCACCGGTGGCGAAAGCACCGGATTCTCCCAACAGGGTTGGCCGCAATTATCCGGCGGAGGCAGCGCTTGGCAAGGCCAAATGTCGTGACCGGACAAATTTTTGTCGCCATAGTCAGGTCCGGCCGCCAGCTACGGCAAATCTGCTTTTGCAATTTAAGGGGAAACCGGCTATCGCGACAGGCTGTTGAAGGGGGTCTCATGCGGCGGAACGGACTGAAAGCAACGCTCTTTCTGCGCATGCTTTGCGCCTTGAGCTTGGCTTTGCTTGGATTTGCCCATCAGGCGCCGCAGGCTGCCGCTTCCGACGGTTATGACGCCGCCGCCTATGTGCTGCCCGACGGCAGCTTTGCCTCGCTTTGCGTCACCGTGAGAGACAGCGGCGGCAAGACCGTCGCCTTCAAGCCGAATTGCGAGGCCTGCCGGCTATCGGCCTCGGTGATCCTGCCGACGCCGGATGCTGGGTCCTGGCTCGAGCGCAAGCTCGCCTCGCTCGGCAATGCGCCGATCGAGATCGCCGCCTTTGCCGGCGCCAGCGCCGTCAGCCGGGCGAATTCGCGCGCGCCTCCGTCCCTCGTCTGATCTGCCTCCGCAACCGATGACGCAGCATGCCGGTCCGCCCAAGAGAAGTCCGCGGCCGGCGAGGAGATATCCGATGAAGACTATCAAGACTTTTGCGCTTGCCGCGCTTCTTTCCGCAACCGCCTTTGCCGTCGCCGAAGCACATATGACCTTCCTCAACAAGGAGGCGACGCAGGAAACCACCATTCTCGCCACGCTGCAGCTGCCGCATGGTTGCGACGGCAGGGCGACCACCGAAGTGCGGGTCAAACTCCCGGAGGGCTTCGTCTTCGCCAAGCCGCAGCCGAAGGCCGGCTGGGAGCTCGAAGTGATCAAGGGCGACTACCAGAAGACCTACGACAACCACGGCGACAAGGTGAAGACGGGCGCGGTCGAGATCCGCTGGAAGAACGGTAATCTTTCCGACGATTTCTACGACACCTTTGTCATCCAGGGGAAGGTATCCGGCATTGCGGCGGGTACGTCGCTGGCCTTTCCGGTGATCCAGATGTGCGGCGACGCCGTTGCGGCCTGGGATCAGGTGGCAAAGGACGGCAGCGACCCGCATGGGATGAAAAATCCGGCGCCGCTCTTGAAGGTCGTCGCCGGGGACAGCCATAGTCACGATCACGACATGGCCGGCATGGACATGTCGGGAATGGGCGCTGCGGTGCCGGCCGGCGAAACGGTCAAGGCGGGGGATCTTGAAATCTCAGGCGGTTTCGCCAAGGCGATGCTGCCCGGCCAGCCGGTCGGCGGCGGCTTCTTCACGGTGAGGAATAGCGGCCAGGCGGACGATCGCCTGGTGTCGGTCACCTCGCCGGTATCAGGTGAGGTTCAGATCCATGCGATGGAAACGAAGGACAATGTCATGCGGATGCGGCAGCTGAAGGATGGCATCGCCATCGCTGCGGGCGAAACCGTCAAGCTCGAGCCCGGCAACCTGCATCTGATGTTCCAGAAGGTGAAAACGCCGTTCAAGCAGGGCGATGCCGTGCCCGTGACGTTGACCTTTGAGAAGGCCGGCAAGGTCGACCTGGTGCTGCAGGTGCTGTCGGCCCAGGGCAAGTGAGAGCGCAGTCCAGGAGCCCGCGGCCGTGGCTGCGGGCTCTTCTTAACCCAGGTATGGCTTCGTTCGGAAAGCGGTCGCCTCAGACGTCTTCATAGGATTGCAGCGCCTGCTTGAGGCCGGTCTGCGGCTGGCGGTTGCCTTTGGCCATCAGGTCGAGCGCCACTTCCGTCGATTGAATGATGCTGGAGGGCTCCTCGGCCTGGTCGGGGCTTTCGGCCTTCAATTGCCGGTCGGCAATGCGCTTTGCATCACGCGCTGCCGTGCTCGTTGCCACGCGCTGCGGGATCCTCAGCGATTCGAAGGCAATGGCGGCGGTGTTGGCCGATATGGACAGGAGCTGCGTCATGCCGTCACGGTAGCGGCATGGTCTTGGCGCTATCGTAAGAAAATCATTGGCATTTTACCGAGTGGCAGGAATTCGCGCGATGCCATTGGAACAGCTGCCGAATTGCGGTAAATCCGGCTTATGATTCAGGCTTTCCTTGTCGCCCTCGGCGGCGCGATCGGTTCCGTTCTCAGATATTACGTCGGCCAGTGGGCGCTGAGGCTCATGGGGCCCGCCTTTCCCTGGGGCACGCTTGCCGTCAACGTGGTCGGCTGCTTCGTCATCGGCGTCTTCGCCGAACTGATCGCACGCAGGTTCAACGCCTCAATGGAGCTGCGCCTCCTGCTGATTACCGGCTTTCTCGGCGGCTTCACCACCTTCTCGGCCTTCTCGCTCGATGCGATCTCCCTGTTCGAGCGCGGCGAGGCCGTCGCCGGCGGGATCTACATCGCTGCAAGCGTCGGGCTTTCGATGGCGGCTGTCATATCAGGGCTCGCCGTCATGCGCGCTTTGGCCTGATTTCGATTCCGGTTTCCGTTTTGTGAGAAAATGCTCTAAAGGCTCCGGCAAGAACGCCGGCTCGGCCCGTGCGGCAATTTCCGAAAGATCGACTATGGCTGGCATAGAACATATCAAGGTTGAACCCGACGAAGCCGGCATGCGGCTCGATCGCTGGTTCAAAGTGCATTTTCCCGGGCTCGGCTTCGGTCCGCTGCAGAAGCTGCTGCGCTCCGGCCAGGTGCGCGTCGACGGCGGTCGTGTCAAATCGGATGCGCGCGTGCAGCCCGGCCAGACGGTGCGCGTGCCGCCGCTCGATGTCGATGCGAAGCTGAAATCCGGTCCGATCGCCGGCAGGGATCTCAAGCATTCGTCCGATTTTGAACTCCTGTCGCGCATGGTGCTGCATGAGGACGAAAAGGTGATCGTGCTCAACAAGCCGCCCGGGCTTGCGGTGCAGGGCGGCTCCGGCGTCGCCCGGCATATCGACCAGATGCTCGAAGCCTGGATCAGCCCCAAGGGCGAGAAGCCGCGGCTCGTCCACCGCCTCGACCGCGACACGTCAGGTGTTCTCGTCATCGCCCGCACCCGCGGCGCCGCACAGAAGCTGACGGCCGCCTTCCGCGAGCGCGATACCAAGAAGACCTACTGGGCACTGGTCAAGGGCGTGCCGCGCAAGCACGAGGACAAGATCTCGACCTGGCTCGTCAAGGAGCCAACCGCCGATGGCGATCGCATGCGCATCGCCAAACACGGTGAGGACGGCGCCGATCATGCGATTTCCTTCTACCGCGTGCTGGAGACGGCGGCGCAGAACCTCGCATGGCTGGAGATGGAACCTTATACCGGTCGTACGCACCAGTTGCGCGTCCATGCCCTGCACATCGGCCATCCGATCATCGGCGATCCGAAATATTTCGACGACGATCCGAACTGGGATTTTCCGGGCGGTATCCAGAAGCGGCTGCATCTACACGCGCGCCATATCGATATTCCGCACCCTTCCGGCGGTCGCCTGCGCGTCAGCGCGCCGTTGCCACCGCATATGGTGCAGACCTGGAACCTCCTCGGTCTCGATCTTGCCGGTGCTGAAAGGGATAGCGAATGAAACTTGCGCTTTTCGATTGCGACGGCACGCTGGTCGACAGCGCTGGGCTGATCCACGAAACGATGCGCCGCACCTTCGAGAAGTTCGGCAAGCCGGAACCGCGGTTTGAGGACACCAAGGCCATTATTGGCCTGTCGCTGGATATCGCGATCGCCCGCATGCAGGGCAGGCCGCATGTCGAGCAGCAGGACATCGACATGACGGCGCATTACAAATCGCTGTTTACGGTCGTGCGCCAGGACCTCGACTACAGGGAGCCGCTGTTTGCCGGCATCCGCGAGATGATCGACGCGATTAGCGGCCGCGAGGATCTGCTGATCGGCGCGGTGACCGGTAAATCCCGACGCGGGCTGAAGCTGGTGATGAAGACGCACGGCTTCGACCAGCATTTTGTCGTTACCCGCACTGCCGACGATTGCCCGTCCAAGCCGCATCCGGCCATGGTGACGGAATGCTGTGACGAAACCGGCATGAATGCGCGCGATGCCGTTGTCATTGGCGATGCGGTTTACGATATGCAGATGGCAAAGGCGGCCGGCGCCAAGGCGATCGGCGTTGCCTGGGGCTATGCCAGCGTGGATGAGCTGATCGCTAATGGCGCCGATGCGATCGCCTATCATCCGAACGAGATATTGCGCCATTTTTCCTGAGGTGAGCCCATGCGCGATCTGCTGAACGATCTTTCCGAAGGCCTGAGCCATCCCGATCCCATCCGCCGGGCACAGATTCAGATGAAGAAACCGCTGCCGAAGCGCTTCTATGCCGAGGTCGCCGTTGCCGAGCACGAGGGCGGTTTTGCGATCACGCTCGACGGCAAGATGGTGCGCACGCCGGCGCGACAGGTTCTCGCCGTGCCGACCGAAGCGCTCGCGCAGCTTGTCGCCGCCGAATGGCAGGCCCAAGGCCAGGAGATCGATCCCGTGACCATGCCGGTGACCCGGCTCGTCAACACCGCGCTCGACGGCGTGGCCACCAATGTGCAGGCGATCTTCGAAGACATCCTGCGCTTTTCCGCGAGCGACCTCCTCTGCTACCGCGCCGACGGCCCCGAACTGCTGGTCGAGCGCCAGTGGGAGCGCTGGGATCCGGTAATCGACTGGGCGGCCAATGATCTGGGCGCCCGCTTCATCCTCATTGAGGGGGTGATGCACCACGAGCAGCCGCGCGAGGCGACCGCAGCCTTTGCCGTCACGCTGGCGCGGCATCAGAGCCCAATGGCGCTCGCCGCTCTCCACACCATCACGACGCTGACCGGTTCGGCGATCCTGGCACTGGCCTTTGCCGAGGGTCGGGTGACGGTGGAAGAGGTGTGGTCGCTCGCCCATCTCGACGAGGACTGGACGATCGAGCATTGGGGGCGCGACGAGGAAGCCGAGGAGCGCCGCGCCAAGCGCTTTGTCGAGTTCAAGGCGGCGGCGGATGTTTTTTTCGCCCTAAGCGCCTGAAACATATTGCCTTCCCGGGCATTATGACGAAACTGCGACTCCAATGGGGTGGGTGCGGGATTTTGTCATGAATTGGCTGAGGTCGAGTTTTTGCCGGGCCGTACTCGTCTGTATTGCGCTCACGGACTGCGCCAGCCTTTTAGGTCCGAAGCCTGCGCCGCAGCTCTACGATGTGCGCAGCGCGGTCGTTCTCTCCGGACCGAACATGCCGGCCGAACTGCTCTCCGGCATCAACGACCGCGTCAATGCCGCGATCAATGCCACTGTGCGCGATACCGCGCTGCCGCGGGTTGTGCTGACGATCCGCGTGATATCCATCCAGAAAGGCCTCGGCTTCCAGAAGGACCGCAACGTCGCCAAGATCAGCGTCGACGCGGCTTCGGTGGAGGATGGCTCGGTGATCGCCGTCAGCGCCTTCGACGTGACCAGCATGGCCGCCGATCCCAAGCTTGCCGACGAAATCATCGCCGAGGATGTGGCAGCCAGGATACGCTCGGTTTTCTCGCTCAGCGGACGTAGCCGCTAAGGATGATTGGGCCTGGTCGGCCTAGAATCTGAATCTTGTTCTAAATTAAAGAGTTAAAGCATGATGTCGCCCGAAAACCGCTCACACTTTTCGGCATCATGCTCTAACGCATATCCAACACGCAGGCGGTGAGGGAAATCGCATGAAGGAAATTCTCGAAGAACTGGAACGCCGCCGCGGCATCGCCCGCCTTGGCGGCGGCAAGGCGCGTATCGAGGCTCAGCACAAGCGTGGCAAGCTGACGGCGCGGGAGCGCATCGACCTCTTTCTCGACGAAGGCTCCTTCGAGGAGTTCGACATGTTCGTCGAACATCGCTCCACCGATTTCGGCATGGACAAGAGCCGCATTGCCGGCGACGGCGTCGTGACCGGCTGGGGCACGGTCAATGGCCGCACGGTCTTCGTCTTCGCCAAAGACTTCACCGTCTTCGGCGGCTCGCTTTCGGAAGCGCATGCCGAGAAGATCATGAAGGTGCAGGACATGGCGCTGAAAAACCGCGCGCCGATCGTCGGCATCTATGATGCGGGCGGCGCCCGCATCCAGGAAGGCGTGGCCGCACTTGGCGGTTATGCCGAAGTGTTCCAGCGCAACGTGCTCGCTTCGGGCGTTATCCCGCAGATCTCCGTCATCATGGGTCCCTGCGCCGGCGGCGACGTCTATTCGCCTGCCATGACCGATTTCATCTTCATGGTGCGCGATACCTCCTACATGTTCGTCACCGGCCCCGATGTGGTGAAAACCGTCACCAACGAGACGGTAACCGCTGAGGAACTCGGCGGCGCCGTGGTGCATAGCACCCGCTCTTCGATTGCCGACGGCGCCTATGAGAATGATGTCGAAACGCTGCTGCAGGTGCGCCGGCTGATCGATTTCCTGCCGCTTTCGAACACCGCGCCGCTGCCCGAGATCGAATGTTACCAGTCGGTGACGGAGACCGACGCATCGCTCGACACGCTGGTGCCGGCGAGCGCCAACAAGCCTTATGACATCAAGGAACTGATCCGGAAGGTGGCGGACGAGGGGGATTTCTTCGAGATCCAGGCGAGCTTTGCCGGAAATATCGTCTGCGGCTTCGGCCGCATCGAAGGCTCCACCGTCGGCTTCGTCGCCAACCAGCCGATGGTGCTGGCCGGCGTGCTCGACAGCGACGCCTCGCGCAAGGCCGCCCGCTTCGTGCGCTTCTGCGACTGCTTCAACATTCCGATCGTCACCTTCGTCGACGTGCCGGGCTTCCTGCCGGGCACCGCACAGGAATATGGCGGGCTCATCAAGCATGGCGCCAAGCTGCTCTTTGCCTATGCCGAGGCGACGGTGCCGAAGCTCACCGTCATCACCCGCAAGGCTTTCGGCGGCGCCTATGATGTGATGGCGTCGAAGCATCTGCGTGGCGACTTGAACTATGCCTGGCCGACGGCGCAGATCGCCGTGATGGGCGCCAAGGGCGCGGTCGAGATCATCTTCCGCAAGGATATCGCCGATCCGGAAAAGATCGCCGCCCATACGAAAATGTACGAGGACCGGTTCCTGTCCCCCTTCGTCGCCGCCGAGCGCGGTTATGTCGACGAGGTGATCATGCCGCATTCGACCCGGAGGCGGCTGGCGCGCGGCCTGAAGATGCTGCGCAACAAGGATCTCGCCAATCCGTGGAAGAAACACGACAACATTCCGCTCTGACATTCGAAAATGAAAAAGCCGCTGGCTCAGGTGTTTGCCTGCTGTCGAAAAAGTGAACGGATGTCAGCGATCCGTGTGTTCAATCCCTGTCGGGGACGGGCTAACGCTCGGCTGCAATATTTTAAATGGAGAGGTTTTATGTCAAGTTTCGAGCGTCTTTCTGCCTATCAGCCCTATGGGCTGGCCGCTCTCAGAATCATCACCGCGCTGCTGTTCATCGAACATGGCACGATGAAGCTTTTCAGTTTCCCCATTCCGGCGATGGAGGGCTCGCTGCCGCCGCTGATGCTTTTTGCAGCCCTCCTGGAGTTGGTCGGCGGCATCCTCATTCTCGTCGGCCTGCTGACGCGTCCCGTCGCCTTCCTGCTGGCCGGCCAAATGGCGGTCGCCTATTTCATGGCGCATGCGCCGCGTAGCTTCTTCCCTGTTGTCAATGAGGGCGACGCCGCGATCCTGTTCTGCTTCGTCTTCCTCTACCTGTTCTTCTCCGGTCCCGGCGCGTTTGCCGTCGACAGCCGCAAGACAGCCTGATGATATAGACTGCGGGGCGTTGCAATGCCCCGCAGCGTTTTCTTTATTTAGGCGGTGAGCTTGAGACCGGCGATGCCGCCGACGATCAGCGTGATACAGGCAAGACGGGAGACACTTGCCTGATCGCCGAGCAGCCAGATGCTGAGCAGCACGGTGCCGACCGTGCCGATGCCGGTCCAGACCGCATAGGCGGTGCCGATCGGCAGTTGCTTCACCGCCAGGCCGAGCAGCACGACGCTGACCACCATGGATATGACAGTCAACGCTGTCGGCAACGGCCGCGTGAAACCATCAGTGTATTTAAGGCCGATCGCCCAACCACATTCGAAAAGACCGGCAAGAAAAAGCAGAAACCAGGCCATGCGACTCTCCTTGTTCAAGAGCGAGGCCGTCCCCGCGACGTCGCATCCGTCAGGATGCCGCAGTCGTCTGCGATAGCGTCTATATGCGTGAGGGGACGGCTGCGTTCAAGGTGGGAATCCGCATGGCCGCCATGCCACCCGTTTCATGCGGGTGTGATCAGGGCTGCCGGCCAGCCTCGGCGGAAAGGCTCTTGGCACGGCGGCAGAGGCGATCGAAAGTCTCGAGGAAGCGTGAGCGGTCTTTCGGGCTGAAGGCGGCGTTGTAGCCCTTGCTCTCGCCGGTTTCGCGCAAATGCGCGCCGAGATCGCGCATGGCACTGGCCATGCCGATATTGGTCTCGTCGAAGACACGGCCCGTCGGGCCGCTGACGAAAGCGCCGGTGGCGACACAGCGCACAGCGAGCGGCACGTCGGCGGTGACGACGACATCGCCCGGACCGGCGTGCTCGGCAATCCAGTTGTCGGCGGCATCGAAGGCGTTGGAGACGATGACGTTGTGAACCATCGGATCGCGCGATGGGCGCAGGCCGGAATTGGCGACGAAGGTAACTTCGAGGCCGTGGCGTTCGGCAACTTTCAGGACTTCCGGCTTCACCGGGCAGGCATCGGCATCGACATAGATCATGACAATATCCTTGCCGGCCGGATGGCGAGCTGGCGGACCATATCGATATGGGGAATGCCGTCTTCCAGATATTCCTCCGATACCACGACGAAACCGAACGCTTCGTAGAATCGGCGCAGATGGGCCTGCGCCGACAAGGCAATGGGGTTTGCCGGATAAAGCCGTTCGCAAGCAGAGATCGCTTCGCTCATCAATGCATCGCCCAGCCGCTTGCCGCGATGGGCGGGTGAGACGACGACGCGGCCGATCTTAGACGGATCCTGCGGCTCGTGCGGTTTCAGGATCCGCGCCGAGGCCAGGAGTTCGCTGCTCTCCATCAGCCGTAGATGCAGGGCATCGATATCCTTGCCGTCCAGTTCCGGATAAGGGCAGTTCTGCTCGACGACGAAAACATCGACGCGCATTTTCAACAGGTCGTACAGCTCCCGCGCGAGGAGCTCATCGACACTCTTGAGGTCGGTCGTGTAGGTCGTCGAAGCCATCAGTAGACCACCACGCCGCGGATGCTCTCGCCCTTGTGCATCATCTCGAAGCCCTTGTTGATGTCTTCGAGCGGCATGGTGTGGGTGATCATCGGGTCGATCTGGATCTTGCCCTGCATGTACCAGTCGACAATCTTGGGCACGTCGGTGCGGCCGCGCGCGCCGCCGAAGGCGGTGCCCATCCAGTTGCGGCCGGTGACCAGCTGGAACGGCCGGGTGGAGATCTCCTGGCCGGCGCCGGCAACGCCGATGATGATCGACTTGCCCCAGCCGCGGTGCGATGCTTCCAGCGCCTGGCGCATCACCTTGGTGTTGCCGGTGCAGTCGAAGGTGTAGTCGGCGCCGCCGATTAGGTCGCCGCCCCGCTTCGTCATGTTGACGAGATAGGGCACGATGTCGTCGCCGACCTCCTTCGGATTGACGAAATGCGTCATGCCGAATTTCTCGCCCCAGGCCTTGCGCTCGGGATTGATGTCGACGCCGATGATCATGTCGGCGCCGGCCAGGCTTAAGCCCTGCAGCACGTTGAGGCCGATACCGCCGAGACCGAAGACGATGGCGGTGGCGCCGATCTCGACCTTGGCGGTGTTGATCACCGCGCCGATGCCGGTTGTCACCCCGCAGCCGATGTAGCAGATCTTGTCGAAGGGCGCGTCGGGATTGACCTTGGCAAGGGCAATCTCCGGCAGCACGGTGAAATTGGCGAAGGTCGAGCAGCCCATATAGTGATGGATCTTGTCCTTGCCGATCGAGAAGCGCGAAGTACCATCAGGCATCAGACCCTGGCCCTGGGTCGAGCGGATGGCGGTGCAGAGATTGGTCTTGCGCGACAGGCAGGAATAACATTCGCGGCATTCCGGCGTGTAGAGCGGAATGACGTGGTCACCCTTCTTCACCGAAGTGACACCGGGGCCGACATCGACGACGATGCCGGCACCTTCATGGCCGAGGATCGCCGGGAACAGGCCTTCCGGATCGGCGCCCGACAGGGTGAAATCGTCGGTGTGGCAGATGCCGGTCGCCTTGACCTCGACCAGCACTTCGCCGGCCTTCGGCCCCTCCAGCTGCACGGTCATCACTTCCAGCGGTTTTCCGGCCTGAACGGCTACGGCGGCGCGAACGTCCATTTGACATCTCCCTGACAATATTATTGGGGCTGAGCTTGGCATGGTCGGCGCGCCGCGCTCAAGCGAAAACGGCCGGCTGCGGGGCTTTCTCTCAGGCGAATTCCATGATCACGGCATCGACGGCCAGGCTTTCGCCGGCCGCGGCATTGATCTTCGAAACAACGAGATCGCGCTCGGCGCGCAGCACGTTTTCCATTTTCATCGCTTCGACGATCGCAAGCGTCTCGCCGGCCTTGACCTCCTGTCCCTCGGCAACCGCGATGGCAACGACGAGGCCGGGCATAGGGCAGAGCAGGAGCTTGGAGGTATCAGGCGGCAGCTTCACCGGCATCAGCCTGTCGAGTTCGGCATGGCGCGGCGAAAAGACCTTGGCGGTGACGGACAATCCCTGCCAGTCGATGCGCAGGCCGTTGAGAACGGGACGGATCTGGGCAGTGATATCCCGGCCGCTGACCTTGCCGCTCCAGACCGGGTCACCCGGTCTCCAATCGGTGACAACGCTCCGGTTCTCGCCCTCTATCGCCATGTCCATATCGAAGGGGATGGTGACGAGGCCGTCGAGCAATCTGACATCGACATAGTTTTCGCCTGTCTTGACCACCCAATGCTCACGCAGCGGGCCGGATGCGGCGCGCAGGCGATCGGCGAAACCTTCGCGGCGGTTCGTTTCGATCAGCGAGGCCGACAGCGCGATCGCAGCGAGCGTGGCTTCCTCCTGCCGGTCCGGCTTCATCGGCGCGAAGCCGTCAGGATATTCCTCGGCGATGAAACCGGTGGAAAGCCGGCCTTCGCGCCAGCGCGGATGTTTCATCAGCGCCGACAGGAAGGGGACATTGTGTTCGATGCCGTCGACGACGAAGCCGTCGAGCGCCCGGCCCATGGCGTCGATCGCCTCGCCGCGCGTCGGCGCCCAGGTGCAGAGCTTTGCGATCATCGGATCGTAATACATCGAGATTTCAGCGCCTTCGAAAACGCCGGTATCGTTGCGGACGACGACATGGCCGGTCCGGCCTTCCACCGGCGGGCGGTAGCGCGTCAGGCGGCCGATCGAAGGCAGGAAATTGCGGTAGGGATCTTCGGCATAGAGCCGGCTTTCGATCGCCCAGCCGTCGAGGCTGACATCCTCCTGGCCGAAGCGGAGCGGCTCTCCGGCCGCGACGCGGATCATTTGTTCGACGAGATCGATGCCGGTGACGAGCTCGGTGACCGGATGCTCGACCTGAAGGCGGGTGTTCATTTCGAGGAAATAGAAGTTGCGGTCGCGGTCGACGATGAATTCGACGGTGCCGGCGCTCTGGTAGTCGACGGCTTTAGCCAGCGCCACCGATTGTTCGCCCATGGCCTTGCGGGTCTTTTCGTCGAGGAACGGCGAGGGCGCCTCTTCGGCCACCTTCTGGTTGCGCCGCTGGATCGAGCATTCCCGCTCGCCGAGATAGACGACGTTGCCGTGTGCATCGGCCAGCACTTGGATTTCGATGTGGCGCGGCTCGACGACGAACTTCTCGATGAAGATGCGGTCGTCGCCGAACGAGCTTTTCGCCTCCGACCGGGCGCGCTCGAAGCCATCGCGGACCTCCGTCTTGTTCCAGGCGATGCGCATGCCCTTGCCGCCGCCGCCGGCCGACGCCTTGATCATGACGGGATAGCCGATGCCGCCGGCGATCGTTTCCGCATGGGCAGCATCGTCGATGATGCCGAGATGGCCGGGCACGGTGGACACACCGGCGGCGTTGGCGAATTTCTTCGATTCGATCTTGTCGCCCATCGCCATGATTGCCTTCGGCTTCGGGCCGATGAAGACGATTCCCTGCTTTTCCAACTCGGCGCAGAAGGAGGCGCGCTCGGAAAGAAAGCCGTAGCCGGGATGCACCGCCTCGGCGCCGGTCGCCTTGCAGGCGGCGATGATCTTCTCGGCGACCAGATAACTTTCGGAGGCTGCGGCGGGGCCGATATGGACGGCCTCGTCGGCCATTTCGACATGCAGCGCATCCCGATCCGCATCCGAATAGACCGCAACGGTCGAAATGCCCATACGGCGCGCGGTCTTGATCACGCGGCAGGCAATCTCGCCGCGATTCGCGATCAGGATTTTCTTGAACATCGAGACTCCACCCAGAAATGCGTTCCGGAGTTTTACGCATAAAACACCGGAACGCACAATCGCGCTTGAGAAAGCTCAGGCGACCGCGGCTCTGGCAACCGGTTCTTCGTCGACGATGCGAAGCCAGCGGCTGCGGCGCGGCTCGGGACGATCGCGCAGTTCGACGGCAGCCATGATGCCGGCCCAGTGCGGATGGTTGGCAGCCGGCAGGGTTGCCTGCTCGATCTGCTGGAAGACGCCATATTCGCCCGAAGACACGGCGATGACGCCGCCTGCGGCGATGCTTCTGAAGATGCGCATCGTAAAGTCGACGTCCTGGCGGGTGATGCTCCTGCGGTCGACGGCGCGTGACAGCTTGTAGCCGCCGATGCCGTCGGTGATCGCCAGACGAAGCTGGTCGAGGGCAAGCGCTCTCAATTCACCCGGGACATCGGCCGAAATCTCCATGATGTGGAGAATGAGCTCGAGCTCCAGCGCCGAGTTGACGACGCCGTCGGTCGTGAACATGCGCATGATCCAGGCAACGTTGATGTCATCCAACGAGCCCTGCGGATAGGTGTGGTTGACGATGAAACCGGCGAGTTGCTCCACGAAGAAGGCGTTCCACTCGGCACATTTTTCAGGACAGGAATTGTTGAGCGCCAACATCGCCGCGACATCCTGGGATGTCCGGATTCCCTCGGGAAAGGCATGTTTGCGCAATAGCACGATATCTTCGGCCGCCAGCCGATGCTTGCCGGCCACGACGCAGGCCGGAAAAGCGAGACGAAATTCGCTCATGTTTTAACTCCAGGCTTCATCATGAAGCCACAGAGAGTTCTATCCCCTGCGAATTGACGATCCCTCAAGAAGGGGAGTTAACCCGATACTCTCGAATTCAGGAGGATTTTAGCGACTGTGCTGCTGGCGCTCGCGCCAGATGATGAAGAGCCCCGATGCAATGATGATGAAGATGCCGATCCACTTGGAAAAATTCGGGAAATCGTTGAACAGCGCATAGCCGAGCACCGTGGCCGAGATGATCTCGAAATATTGGAAAGGCGCAAGCAGCGACATCGGCGCAAGCCGGAAAGCCCGGACAACCAGCAGATGCGCATAGCCGGAGATCGAGCCGAGAGCGAGAAGCAGGGCGAGACCGAGACCGGAGGCGGGCAGGGAGATGGTGAAATTCGCATTGCCGGCGCCGCTGCCGACGAGAAGGGCGGCGGCCATGAACACCGTTCCGCCGATGCCGGCCATCGTCTGCATGGTGAGCGGCGAATCGGCCTCGCCGATCGCGCGGTTGAGGAAAAGATAGAGCGAGAACAGAAAAGCGCAGGCGACCGGCAGCAGCGCCTTGAGGCCGAAAATCTCGTAGCTGGGCTGAATGACGATCATTGCGCCGCCGAAACCGACCGCGATCGCCATCCAGCGGCGCCAGCCGACCTTCTCTCCCAGGAACACCGCCGACATGGCGGTCAGCATGAAGGGCTCGACGAAATAGATGGCGAAGACGTCGGCAAGCGGCATGTATTTGACGGCGACGAAGAACAGCAGGCTGGCAGCCCCGTGCAGCACGCCGCGCAGAATATTCATCCATGGTCGTTTGGCCGAAAACGCCTTGAGCCCGAACAGAGCGACGAGGATTGGCAGGGTGCAGGCGATCTGGAAAAAGAATCGGTAGAACGTCACCTGGCCCGGCGACATCGCCTCGAAAGTCGCCATGTATTTGGCGATGGCATCCATGGTTGGCAGGATGACCATGGCGCCGGACATGATGGCCATGCCCTTCAGGGAGTTTTGATGAGGATCTGACATGGCGGCCGATTCTTGCGGGAACGGCGGCCATCAATCACGGGAAAGCCGGGCAAATCAAGCCGTCAAACCTCGCAAGCGGTCAGCTCTCGTTCACCGTCTCGCCAAAAACCGTCTCGAAAGCGGCGCGCAGCCTGATATCGACATCCGCCATCATGACAGGCAGGCCGAGGTCGACGAGGCTGGTCACGCCATAGGCCGATATCCCGCAGGGCACGATGCCGCTGAAATGATCGAGGTCCGGATCGACGTTCAGCGACAGGCCGTGGAAGGTCACCCATTTGCGCAAGCGGATACCGAGGGCGGCAATCTTGTCTTCAGCCATCGTTCCGTCGGCCAGCAACGGTTTTTCCGGGCGGCGTACCCAGACGCCGACGCGATCCTCGCGCCGCTCGCCGCGCACGTTCATCATGTCGAGCGTGCGGATGACGACCTCCTCGAGGGCGGCGACGAAGGCGCGCACGTCCTGGCGCCGGCGCTTGAGGTCGAGCATGACGTAGGCGACGCGCTGACCGGGGCCGTGATAGGTATATTCGCCGCCGCGCCCCGTCGCAAAGACCGGGAAGCGATCCGGCTGGACGAGGTCACCGGCATTGGCGCTGGTGCCGGCGGTATAGAGCGGCGGATGCTCGACGAGCCAGACAAGCTCGTCGCCGCCGTCTGCGATCGCCGCGACCTCCCGCTCCATCATTTCCACCGCTTCCTCATAGGCTACGAGCCCATCGGCGATGCGCCAGCGCACCGGGCGGGTATCGAGTTTGGGAAGCATGGAGAATTCGAGATCGGTGCGAAGCATGGCCATTCCTTGCCGCTTGCCCCGAAATGCCTGATAAATAGGGGCTGCAGGGGACCTATATGGACCCGTTTTCCAGCCAATTCAAATGCTGTGAAAGGTTTTCAAAAAAACTGTCATATCGCCCTTGTGCACCCCAAATGCTTTTGCTACATGCTGCCCCGCCGACGCAAATCGGCACCTACCACGATGCGGTCGTGGCGGAATTGGTAGACGCGCAGCGTTGAGGTCGCTGTGGGGCAACCCGTGGAAGTTCGAGTCTTCTCGACCGCACCATCCCTTTTCAGGGAACGCTCGCCGGGCGATGATGTCGGTATAAGCTGATCACTTTGTATATGTGTAACACGGCCGGTTGGCCGTGATTGACGCCGCGACGGTGAAACACGTCGCGCTGATCTGAGGCGCGACTCACGCGTCAATTGATTCTCGAAGATCGAGATGTAATTTTGAGACGCTCCGCGAAATTTTCTCGTAAACGGCTTAACCCATCCTTAGTTGCGGCCAAGATATATGTCGGCCCGGTGTGTATCTGCGGAAGCATTGGGAATAATGAAGATAAAAGACGCGGCAAGCGGGTCGTTCCTCGACATCTATTTCGTCCTCGACATCATCGAGAAGGTTCTGGTCGTCTATCTCTTTGTCGCGATTGTCCTGCGCATCCTGCCGCAGGCGCACGGTGACAGAGCGATTATCGATTGCCTGCTGCTAGTCTCGGAAGGCGCTGCCGCCTTTCTGATCCTGACCCGCCGACCGACGAAGAATGCGTCGCTACGGGTCTATGACTGGATTGTCACCGCCATAGGAACGCTCTTCCCGCTGCTCGTCTCGCCAACGACGACGGAGCCGCTTGCGCCGCTCTGGCTCTGTGGATTGGTGATGTGCCTCGGCTTTATCCTGCAAATATCGGCAAAGCTGGTATTGCGGCGAAGCTTCGGTCTGGTGCCGGCCAACCGTGGCGTCAAGATCGGCGGCCCCTACAGGTTTGTCCGCCACCCGATGTATGCGGGCTATTTGATGACGCATGTCAGTTTCTTCCTGGCCAATCCCTCGATCTCGAATTTCGCCATTTATGCGACGGCTCTTGGCGCGCAATGTCTGCGGCTTCTGGCAGAGGAACGTCTGCTCAAGGAGGATCCCGCCTATGCGGCCTTCATGGCCACGACCCGTTACCGGCTCGTTCCATTCGTATTCTGAGGCGATAAAGCGCGTCGCATCAAATTTGATTCATGCGACGCGCTTTAGCCCTTTGCTTTGATGCATGTCGTTGTCCCGGAACCGCTGCACACTTCCGGGCGACATGCATTAGAAGCAGATTGAAAGGAAGGGGCCGATTTTCCGGCCCCTTCCTTTTTGATCAATGCGTTGCGCGGCAGGCTTCGGTGCGTGAGGCGCCGCTGTCGGCACCCTTGGTATGGGAGCCGCTCGGACCGACCATGCTGTGGCACGGGGGCAGGGGCTTGATGCTCGCGGTCGCCGTCTTGTCGACGACTGGGGCGGCCATGGCGGACGGGGCGAAGCCGTCGCTGTCATTGGTATAATCGCTGGAATAGGCCGGGGCCTTGCGGTTGCTGTAGTGAACCGAAGCGGGCTTGGCCATCGGGCTCGGCGCAAAGCCGTCACTGTCATTGGTATAGTCGTCGGAATATGTCGGCTGGGCGAAGGCAGCGCCTGCGAGGCTGACGGCGAACAGGGATGCGGCGAGGGCAAATTTGATGCGCATGGTTTCTTCTCCTCAATCTGTTGTTGAATTCAACAACATAAACCATCCCCGGCGAGTTATGAGATCGCGCCGCAATTCAGGCGAAATTGTGAGCGGAAAACGGTTGGCCATCGGCCTTTTGTTCAAATGAAATCACGGTCTTGTCAACGATTTTGACGTTTTCGTTACGGCAGCCGCCTGACAAAAAAGGCCAACGGATTGCCCGCGCTTGCTACAATCGCAAATTGTTAACTTTTGGTAATGTTAGACGCAGCCATACGGGGGCGGAAGCCCGCCTCCCGTCCTAATCGCCATGTCACCCGTGACGTTCAGTCTTCGTTGGGGATATGGGCGTCGACGCCGGTCAGCTGCAGCTTGTTGCGCACATGATGGACGCCGTCGACAGAAAGTGCGCCGAGCTCGACCTTGCGGGCAATGCCGATCGTCTCCACCGAGCCTTCCAGGGTGATGACGTGGCCGTCGGCATGGACCTCGATGCTGTTGATGTCGACTTCGGGAATGTTTTCGAGATTGTCGTTTACCCGCGCCTCGAGCTCGTCGCTGACGTCACGATCGATCGTGCCGGCGCGCAGCGAATCCTTCAGGCGATTCTCGTTGCCGTCCTTATCCGTGCCGTCGACGCGAAAGCCTTGGTTGGGATCGCTGTCGAAATTTGCCTTTGTCTCGCCATAGGGGCGGTTGGCCGGATCGCTGGCAGCGGTGCCGTCGGCATAGGGCCAGCCATCGTCGAGATTGCGTTCTTCGAGGTCGCGATACTCTTCCTCACGGGAAAGCTCGGGGGCCTCGCGTGAAATCGGGGTCTTGTCACCGATCCTTGCCATTATGGTCGCTCCTTGTTTCTCTCCGGGAGAACGCCGGCAGGGGCGAATGGTTCGGTGTGCCGGGCGATTTGTCAGCCTTGCGTCTTCTCCCATTTTTTGACGAGGCGGTCGCGCTTCAGCCGCGAAAGCCGCTGCAGCCAGAAGATGCCATCGAGCTGGTCGACCTCGTGCTGGATGCAAATGGCGAGGAAACCTTCGGCGGCCTCGTCGTGCATCTTGCCGTCGGCATCCTGATAGCGGAAGCGGATCGCCCGCGGGCGTGTGACTTCGTCGGTCGCGCCGGGCATGGAGACGCTGCCCTCGGCATGGATCATCGTCTCCTGCGACCGCCAGGTGATCTCAGGATTGACATAGAGGCGCACGCCGTCGGCCCTGTCGAGTTCGAGTACCGTCACACGAAGGAAGACGCCAATATGGGCGGCGGTGATGCCGACGCCGGGGGCGGCGCGCATCGTCGCCAGCAGGTCGTCGGCCAGCGCGGCCAGCGACGCATCGAACGCCGTTACCGGCGCGCAGACGGTCTTCAGGCCCTGATGCGGATAACGCAGGATCGGACGGACGGGCATGAAGCGGGCTTTCTCAGTTTGAACGACGGGGAAACTATCGCCGGTCGCAGGCATTGTCATCAAGAAGCGCGGTTTGGCGCTTTACGGCAGGGATGCTTTGAGCTAGCAGGAGCAGGAATTCCGACTGCGGGAAGCCTTGCGCGGGATTTACTATCCGCTTGTTGACAATGTGTTTTCGGCCGACATTTGCGAATGGGGCGCGGCAGTCGTTGAAATTCGAACCAGGTGCGAGGGCGGCAGATGACGACGACCGATACGGAAGACCGCATTCGCCGGCGCGATGACGAGGAAGCGGATATTTACGACGAGGATGGCAATGTCCGCGGCGATTTCCTGGCGCTCGTCGGCGCCGCGATCGCCGATCGCGATACGCTGTTCCTGCGCCAGAATGTTGCTCGGCTGCATGAATCGGAAATAGGCGACCTGCTGGAATCGATCCAGCCGGATCAGCGGCTGGCGCTGGTGCGCCTGCTCGGCGAAGATTTCGACATGACGGCACTGACCGAGGTCGACGAGGCGATCCGCCGCGAAATCGTCGACCAGATGCCGAACGAGCAGATCGCCGCGGCGATCGGCGAGCTCGATTCGGACGATGCCGTCTACATTCTCGAAGATCTCGACAAGGAAGACCGGGAAGAGATCCTTGCGCAGCTGCCGTTTACCGAGCGGGTGCGGCTGCGCCGGGCGCTCGACTATCCGGAAAGCTCGGCCGGGCGCCGCATGCAGACGGAATTCGTCGCCGTGCCGCCGTTCTGGACGGTCGGCCAGACGATCGACTACATGCGCGACGAGGAGGATCTGCCCTATTCCTTTTCGCAGATCTTCGTCATCGATCCGACCTTCAAGCTGCTCGGCGCCGTCGATCTCGATCAGATCCTGCGCACCAAGCGTCAGACGAAGATCGAGCAGATCATGCGTGAAACCAACCATCCGGTTCCTGCCGAGATGGACCAGGAAGAGGCCGCCCAGCTCTTCGAACAATACGACCTTCTCTCGGCCGCCGTCGTCGACGAAAACGGCCGGCTGGTCGGCGTATTGACCATCGACGACGTCGTCGACGTCATCCATGAAGAGGCGGACGAGGACATCAAGCGCCTCGGCGGCGTCGGCGACGAAGAGCTGTCCGACAATGTGCTGTCGACGGCGCGCTCGCGTTTCCTCTGGCTGCTGATCAATCTCGGCACGGCAATGCTCTCGGCCAGCGTCATCGGCCTGTTCGACGCCTCGATCGAGAAGATGATCGCGCTTGCGGTGCTGATGCCGATCGTCGCCTCGATGGGCGGCAATGCCGGCACGCAGACGATGACGGTGACGGTGCGCGCGCTCGCCACCCGCGATCTCGACATCTACAATGCCGGCCGCATCATCCGCAGGGAGGCGGGCGTCGGCATCCTCAACGGCGTCATCTTCGCGACGATCATGGGCGCGATAGCCGGCACATGGTTCCACGACTACCAGCTCGGCGGCGTGATCGCGGCGGCGATGATCATCAATCTGATGGCGGCAGCCCTTGCCGGCATCCTGCTGCCGCTTCTGCTCGACAAGATGGGGGCCGATCCGGCCATCGCCTCCTCGGTCTTCGTTACCACGGTGACCGACTGTACCGGCTTTTTCGCCTTTCTCGGCATCGCGACCTGGTGGTTCGGCATCTGAATGGTGGCTGAAATTGACTATTACGTAAAAGTCAATATTATTGCCGGTTCGACGACGGGGAACACATGCCGGTGAACAAATATTATAGCATAACGGAGCTCACGCGCGAATTCGGTGTCTCGACGCGCACGCTCCGATTCTACGAGGATGAGGGGCTGATCCATCCGGAGCGGCGAGGGCGCACCCGCCTGTTCCGGCCGGCGGATCGCCGGCTGATTGGCGAAATCCTGCGCGGGCGGCGGATCGGTTTCACCATCGCGGAAATTCGCGAGATCATCCAGGTCTACAAGGAGCCGCCGGGCGAACTCGGCCAGCTGAAGCTTCTGATGAAGCGCGTCGACGAGAAGCGTGAGGACCTGCGCCAGAAGCGCAAGGATATAGACGACACGCTGACGGAACTCGACAATATCGAGGAGGCCTGCCTCGGCCGCCTCGCCGAAATCGGCGTCACCACCTGACAACGGGGGCAGAGCCTTCGTCCGTCCCTATTCCGCCTCGGCGCTGCATTCGGTGACGAGCGTCTGCACCCGGTCATCCTTCTGGACGTCGATCTCGTTCGCCTGCAGTGGGATCAACAGGTTTTGGGCCTGCAATTTTCCGAGCGTACACTGGCAGAAACTCCGGCAGAGCGCTTCACCTTGCTGCATCACGCAAGTGGAGTTGCATTGCCTTAGGTAAGTTTCCGCCGGATCCGGCTTTGGCGGCGGGACGAGAAGGGAAAGCCCGTAGGCGATGGCGATCAGCACCGGCTGGTGGATGAGATAGAAGGCAAGGCTGTGACGGCCGAGCCGGGCCGGCCACCAGGAGCCGGTGCCAAGGGCGGCAAGCCGGTGCGGCAGACCGGTTCTGATGGCGATCGAGGCGATGCTCAGTCCGGCAAAGAACGGCGTTGCCCAGGGAAACAGTGGCACGTAGTCGTTCGATCGTTGCGGCATTTCGGCAAGGCCGATCCACGCGAGATATCGCGGATCGAAAAAGGACGAGCGCAGCAGCCCCGGCGTGCCGAAATTATCGGTGATCCAGGCGGCCAGGAGTGCCAACGTGACGACGAGCGTGACGGCGAGCGGCAGCCGGATGAAAACGATGCCGATGAGTGTGAGCGCCGCGATACAATGCAGAATGCCGAAATAGATCCACCCGTCCGGCATCGCGATGCGGGTGACGATCGAAATGGCCGCGGCTGCCGCGGCAATCATGCCCAAACGCTTCCAGAAGGACGGCCAGCGAATCGTCGGCGTGCTGGAAAGCACCAGACTGACGCCGACGATGAAGAGGAAGGTCGTGGCGATCGCCCGGGCATAGATCTTCAGCCAGCCGGTCTCGGCCGTGCCCGGCGCGAGATATCCCATGAACTCCAGGTCCCAGGAGAAATGGTAGCTCGCCATGGCGATCAGCGCGATGCCGCGCGCCGTATCCAGTAGACCGATGCGTGGCGGTCTTGCCGCCGCATCGGCCTGCATTGCCGGCATGGTCATCAAAGTCTCCCGGTCAGATCATTTCCGTCGTTCGACGGCATGTCGCGGCGAAGTGCGGAAAGGTGAAGATTGGATGGCGGGCCGGCATCCATGATCGCCAGCCGCGCCTCCGAGAAGAACTGCCGCCGTGTCAGCACGAAGATGACGATCGCCGTCGTCAGCATGAAGACATAAGGGTTGATGAACCAGCCGAGGTAGCCGATCGACAGAAAGATCGCCCTGAGACCTTCGTTGAAATGGCTGCCCGCGATGACATTCATGCGGATGACCCGTTCGGCGGCGCGCTCGGCGGCGATGACGTCGCTCTCTGTGTCGCGCATCATCGGGATGGCACCGAAAAGGATGGTGCAATAGTTGAACAGCCGATAAGACCAGCCGAACTTGAAGAAGGCATAGCCGAAAAGCGCCGCAAGCCCACCGACCTTCATCTCGAAGGCGGCATGGCCGCTGTGGAAGACGAAGGGCAGGTCGGCAAAGACGGCGTCGACCTTCTCCGTCGCGCCGAGCAGGGCGAAGCAGCTGCCGATCGCGAAAATCGAGGTGGAGGCGAAAAAAGCCGTGCCGTTCTGCAGGCCGGCCATGATCTGCGTGTCGATCATCTTCAGGTCGCGGCGCAGCGAATTGTAGATCCAATCTCGCCGCCGTTCGGTCATCGCATGAGTCAGGCTGGTACGGCCGAAGAAGGTGCGGCCCTTCAACAGCCAGGAATAACCCGCCCAGACACAGGCAAAGAAGGCCAGAGCAATGTAGTCCGCCGTCGTCATCACTGATTCAGTCTCCGCATGAAGTGCGGCCACCTTACATATGCATCGAGATGCTGCAATGACCGGTGAGCCAGCGCCGCCGGATTTTGGCGCGCGGCGCGTCCGGAATGACGCTGCAACACTTGAATCTGTAAATCGCAGTTTCCGAAAAGCGATTCCGATTTTCCGGCCGACATGCCAGAACAGGATGATTTCGGGTCGGGTCGGCGAAATCAGAATCCTGTGCCAAATTAACAAGTTAGAGCATGACGTCGTCCGAACGCCGCTTCCGCTTTTCGGCATCATGCTCTGGGTGTATGGTCCCGGGATGTCGCATCGGCTCCAGGCGATGTCGGTGGCTCGCACGGGTTCGAAACCGACCTTGCTTAAGCTTGCATCCTCATATTCAGAAGGCGCATCCATGTTTCTCTCGGTATTCGATGTGTTCAAGATCGGTGTCGGGCCGTCGAGTTCGCACACGATGGGTCCGATGTCGGCCGCCAACCGCTTTATCGACCTGATCCTGTCGAATGAATGGCCGCGCCCGTCATCGGGTGCGCAGGTCGCCGCCATCAAGGTAAGCCTGCATGGTTCGCTCGCCCATACCGGCATCGGCCATGGAACGGGCAGGGCCGTCATCCTCGGGCTGATGGGCGAAGCGCCCGACAGCGTCGATCCCGACAAGATGGACGGCATCATCGATACGGTCGAGCGCACCGGCCGCATCGCGCCGGCGGGACATCCGGCCTACCAGTTCCAGCCGAAGACCGACCTGGTTTTCGACAAGAAGCAGCCGCTGCCCGGCCATGCCAACGGCATGATCTTTTCCGCTTATGATCGCGACGGCCGGCTGCTCTTGAAACGCATCTATTATTCGGTCGGCGGCGGCTTCGTCGTCACCGACACCGAACTGGAACAGATGCGGGCGAAGAAGAACGCCGCAGGCGGCGCGCGTGTGCCCTATCCTTTCGCGACCGCCAGGCAGATGCTCGACATGGCCGAGCGCTCGGGGCTTTCGATTGCGCAGATGAAGCGGGCGAACGAGGAGAGCCAGCGCAGCCGCGAGGAGCTCGATCAGGGGCTCGACAGAATTTGGGAGGCAATGCGCTCCTGCATCGAGCGCGGCCTCAAGGTCGAAGGCGTCATGCCGGGCGGCCTCAACGTCAAGCGCCGCGCCCGCAGAATTCACGACAAGCTGCAGGAGGAGTGGCGCAGCAATCGCGTCAATCCGCTGCTCGCCAACGATTGGCTCAGCGTCTATGCGATGGCCGTCAACGAGGAAAATGCGGCCGGCGGCCGTGTCGTCACCGCGCCGACCAACGGGGCGGCCGGCGTCATTCCGGCGACGATCCGCTATTACGAGCATTTCCATGAGGACTGGGACCAGAACGGTATTCGCGATTATCTGCTGACGGCCGCCGCCATCGGCGGCATCATCAAGCATAACGCCTCGATCTCGGGCGCCGAGGTCGGCTGTCAGGGCGAGGTCGGTTCGGCCGCGGCGATGGCGGCTGCCGGCCTTGCGGCCGTGATGGGCGGCACCCCGGAGCAGATCGAGAACGCCGCCGAGATTGCGCTCGAACATCATCTCGGCATGACCTGCGATCCGGTTGCGGGCCTCGTCCAGGTTCCCTGCATCGAGCGCAATGCGCTCGGGGCGGTCAAGGCCGTCACGGCGGCATCGCTCGCTGTCAAGGGCGACGGCCAGCACTTTGTGCCGCTGGACGCCTGCATCGAGACGATGCGCCAGACCGGCCACGACATGAGCGAGAAATACAAGGAAACCTCGACCGGCGGCCTCGCCGTCAATGTCGTCGAATGCTGAGTTTGCGACCGCGTCAGAGCGGTTCAACTTTTCAGCAAGTGCAAAACCGCTGCACAGTTTCGCCCGGCATGCCGTAGGCGCTTGACGCTCGCCGCCAAAAGGATTTCAACGGCGGTATGGCATTGCATCTCATCAAACTCTGTGTCGGCGCCGACTCGATCGACGATCTGCGCGAATGGGTGGCGGAACGTTCGCTACGCGCCATTGCCACCGGGCTCGAGCCGCATTCCGTGCATACGACCCGCATGGTGCCCAAACGCATGGAGGAGCTGCTCGACGGCGGCTCGCTCTACTGGGTGATCAAGGGGCAGGTGCAGGCGAGACAGCGGCTGCTCGGCATCGAGAACTTCACCGACGCCGAAGGGATTTCACGCTGCCGCCTGATGCTCGGTCCCGAAGTCATCGAAACCGCGGTACAGCCGAAGCGGCCGTTCCAGGGCTGGCGCTACTATGCGCAGGATGACGTGCCGGCCGATTTGGCGAGCCTGGGCGCCGGCATCGCCGAGATGCCGGCCGACCTGCGACGCGAGCTTACCGAGCTCGGCCTGCTCTAACCTCTATTGCCGAAGACAACGTTCCCGACAGCACCGGCGGCTCAGCGCAGGCGCAATTGCACCGGGGCGCTGCCGTCGGGCGAGGTCACATGCAGATGGATCCGGGCTTCCGGCTGGGAATAGCGCCAGGCGCGAGCGCCGTGGCAAAGCAGCAGGTTGATGAGATCGCGGGTCTTGGCAGATTTCGCTCTCGGCCGCGGCAGGCCCATCTCGGCGAGCCGCAGCGCCGCTTCGTGCAGCGGATGCAGGGCTGAGCGCCCCTTGGCCCCGATGCGGCGGTCGCCTGGCATTCCCGGAACATTTTCATTGATTGCCATTGTTTTCCCCGTACGCACTACTGATCGAGTTCAAGAATGGTGGCCGGAAACGCAAACACCGATTCCGGCCGTTACCAATGCCGCCGGCCATGTTGCAGGCAGCATCGAATAGCTCATTGTGCAGCCGCCCAGCACTTGATGCCGGCCTTCTTCAAGGCCTTGCAGGCGTTGACCGCATCACGCTGATCATCGAAGCCGCCGAAGCGGGCGCGGTAGACCTGGTCATTGCCCGTACCGTAGGCGACGGCGAAGGGTTTTGCCGAGGCCAGCGCCTTGCCGCCCTTGCTCTTGGCGCCCTCCAGAAGGTCCATGGCCATCTGCCGGCTCGGCGAGACGCCGACCTGTACGACCCAGCCCCCCGGCGCGACGCTTGCCGGGGCGGAGCTGGTCGAAGCAGTCGTGACGTGATCGACGGCGGCGCTGTCCGGTTCGGCAGGTGCTGCGGCCGGAGCCTGCGGCTTGAAGCTCGTGGTCTTGACCTTGGTCGGTGCCGGCATGGCCTGGGCGATCAGCGGGTTGTCTGACTTCGTCGCGGATGTTTCGGTATAGGCGACTTCGGTTGCGGCCACCTGATAGCGAGCGTCCGGCAGCGGCCCCTTGTGCGGCAGGCCGAGATCGGCGGCAGCGGCGGAAATCGGCGGCTGCGCTGCGGTGATCGTCTTTGCGACCTGTTGCTGGGCGACCTGTTGCTGGGCGACCGGCTGCGGGGCGAGCTGCTGTCGGGCCTTCTGCGGCTGAACCGGAGCGGGCGTTTCGATAATCGCCGGGGCAGGGGCTGCTTGAGCCACCAGCGCCGAGTTTCCGCCGCGGCTCGACGCCTTGGGCAGGTAAGTGGCGATCAGATTGCGCATCTGGGCGTCGCGAGCCGCTCCGGAAGTACCGCCAAGCACCACGCTGACGATCGACTTGCCGTCAACTTGGACAGAACTCACAAGATTGAAGCCGGCGGCCCGCGTGTAACCGGTTTTGATTCCGTCGACACCGCGCACCGAGCCGACCAGCCGGTTATGACTGCGGATCGTGCGGCTGCCGAACTTGAAGGCGCGGGTGGAAAAATAGCCGTAATATTGCGGGAAATGCTGACGGAGAGCGATGCCGAGGCGGGCCTGGTCGCGCGCCGTCGTCATCTGCGCAGTGTTCGGAAGGCCGTTGGCGTTGCGATAGGTCGTGCGGGTCATGCCGAGAGCATGCGCCTTGGCTGTCATCAACTGGGCAAAGCGATCCTCGCTGCCTGCCAGCAGTTCGCCGAGGGCGGTTGAGGCATCATTCGCCGACAGAGTGACGAGACCGAGGATGCCCTGTTCCACGGTAATCGTGCCGCCGGCGCGCACGCCAAGTTTGGTGGGCGCCTGGGCAGCGGCATGAGCGGAGAAGGGAACCGGCGTGTCGAGACGGATGCGCCCCTGCTCCAGCGCTTCGAAGACCATGTAGAGTGTCATCATCTTGGTTAGCGAGGCCGGGTATTGCAGCCGATCGGCGTTCTCGCTGTAGAGAACGTTGCCGGTCTTGGCGTCGACGACGATGCCTGCATATTTCGGATTGGCCGTCTTCGCTTCCGCATTGACTGAATCAACCAGGACGACCGTGAGAGCCACCGAAAGGATCGCCAGGAGCTTTGCGAAAAAGCTGCCGGACCGGAATGATGATACGGAGGAGACTGACCTTGACACTATTCCACTCTTCGCTTGCATTTCAGATATTGGGCAGGAACCGCACACCCCCCGCCGTATAGCTCGTCTTTTGAAATTACCGATTCAGCGTTACCAATCCGTTTATGATGAATCGTTTCACTCGCCTTCCGGAAGCATTTTAGGGACCTGTCGCAGAACGGTTCATAAGACGCGCCTCTACAAAGGTGCGGATCGCGGCATCAATATGTTCCCAATCGTCGAGATGGTTGCTGGAGAAGCGGTAGAGGACGCTGAGATCCTTGCCGACCTTGATATCTCGCTGGCAATCACCGCTTGCCGCCTTGTCCGGGGTTGACGGCAATATGCAGCGCACGACGTAGTCCGGTTCGCCCTTGACAGGTGCCGTCAGCAGCACTTCGTCGCCATAGCCGGCATCGGCGCGAAGACGGTGCAGCGTCAATCGGTCGCGAAAAGCCTCGGACGGTCCTTCGATCAGATGCGAATAGATCGGCTCCAGCCGGCCGGACATGTCGCGCGACATGGTGCTCTGGGCGATCTGCAGGAAGATCAGCCCGGAGGATTGGGCGACATCGTCGAATCGAAGATGGTTGTCCTTGCCGTAACCCCGCATGTCAGGCCAGGCGAGGTAGAGATCGACGCGCTCGGCCGCACCTTCATGCCGCTGGCTCGGGAAGCGGATGGCATTCTCGGGCAGTTTCACGGTGTCGCGGCCGATGGTCAGCGTGATTTCAGATGTGCTGTCGGTATTGCCGGCAAGGGAGATGTGCCGGCCGAACCAACGACCTGCGATGCTGATGGCGACAGTCAGGACCGCAAGGACGGCGATCACCGCCATCGTGCGCAGGAGGAAACCCATGGAAAAAAGCGGCTGCTCGTCCGGTGTGCTTTGCGCGGCTTGGCTCATGGCGGTTCTTCGTGTTTCGGTCCGCCGCAGGAAGAACATGAGCCGCCGGTGCCGATGATGAATCTCACCAACATGATCAGACCGGCAGGGTTAATAATTCGCTAAGTTTTCGGGTTGCCGCTGTACCGGAATGGCCCTTGTCCCAAAAAGGAGAGAGCCGTTCCCGGGACAGCGGGAACGGCTCTTGGGCACCGGTCGGGACGGGATGCGGGGACTGACCGGGCCGGAGCCAGCGCCGGCTTGGCCGGCGGGTTATGCTGCTACTTGACGCTACCGACCGCGACGGCGCGGCCGTCCTGAAGCTTCGACCAGCGGCCCGGATCATTGGCGGACTGGCGCTTGAGATAGGTGTATTCAGTGTCCGACCACAGCAGCACCTTGTTGCGCATGTTGTCGAGAATGAAGTCGCCGTGGTCGGTGCGGACCGTCAGCACGGCATGGCCTTCGCCGTTCGGCTGCAACACGACCGTAATCAGCGTGTCGGATGGTGAAAAGCCGTCCTCGATCAGCATCTTGCGCTTCAGCAGGACATAGTCCTCGCAGTCACCGACGCTGGAGGGATAGGCCCAGCGCTCTTCGACGCCGTAGATCTGTTCATCCGTTTCCGGCTGGACCGACGAATTGACAGTGTAGTTGACCTTGAGAATTTCCTTCCAGCGCTCCTCGGTGAGAATGGCCGGTCCGGCGTCGCCGCCGGCATAGGCGCATTCCGTTGGATTTGCCTTGCAGAACTCATAGTGTCCGATCGGCGGGCTGGCATTGCCTGCCAGTGCCATGCTTGCTGGGGTTGCCTGTCCCGAACCCGCCATGGTCATCGCGATGACACCGGCCAGAAGGCCGCCTTTCAGGATATTCGCAGTCGTCATTGCCGTCTCCCCTAAGTTGAGGCGACAATGACACTGACGTTTTTATCTCGCGCAAAATTGCGTAATAGAATTAAAGGCTTAGTTGAATCAAATGCCGATAAAACTTGGCTAAAAACAAACTCGAATGCGCATAAAATTCGAGGCGCATTTGTCTCGAAGTCGATTAAAATTGTAATTTGCGCGGCAAGGCTTTCGCGCTCGAAAAGGCTGTGCTGCCGTCCGGCCATTAAGGGTTTCCCCTGAGCTGGGTAAACTCCTGCGCGGAAGCCGTCCTTGCCGGCGGCATGCGGTCTTCGGACCAAAGGGCCCGGAATGACTGGAATTGTCCGGCCGATGACCGGAAAACTGCCGCGCACCGCGACTCAAAAGGAAAAATTATTTTTGAGGGAAATTGCGAAACCGGTCGGTGGCGGCGACGATTGCTGCGCTCATATCAGGATTTGCGGCGGAATGGGCAGCGTACGGGAGAATCCTGAGTTCACTTTCGGGCCAAGCGCGCACCAGTTCCCAGGCGGTGACAAGTGGTGCCTCGATGTCGAACCGTCCCTGCAACAGGATGCCTGGAATACCGGCAAGCTGTGCGGCGTTCCTCAAGAGCACGCCGTCCTCCAGCCATGCACCGTTGAGGAAATAATGGGTGATGATGCGGGCGCGTGTCAGAACGTAGAACGGGTCGGCCCAGCGGCGCGGCAGGCCGTCCGGATCGGCGAGCAGGATCGAGGCTGCCTCCCAGTCATGCCAGTCGCGCGCCGCCTTCAGACGCGTCTGCGGGTCCGGATCGTTGAGGAGACGGTGATAGGCTCCGGCCATATCCTCATCCAGCCCCTTCATGCTGGAAGGAATCCCCTGACGGAAACGATGCCATTCTTCCGGAAAGAGCGGCGCCATGCCGCGACAGAGCCAGTCGATTTCCGAGCGCCGCGTGGTGGTGACGCCCGACAGGACGATCGCAGCGGCTCGCTCCCGATGCGTTTCGGCATAGGCCAGCGCCAGCGTCGAGCCCCAGGAGTTGCCGAAAAGCAGCCAGCTGTCGATGTCGAGAGAGAGCCGCAGCTTCTCGATATCAGCCACGAGATGCCAGGTCGTATTCAGGGAGAGGTCGGTCGTGGGATCGGCCGCACTCGGCAGGCTTCGGCCGCAATTGCGCTGATCGAAGAGGACGATCCGATAGGCCTCCGGATCGAACTGGCGTCGGGCGTCAGTCGAACAGCCGGAGCCCGGCCCGCCGTGCAGCATCAGTGCCGGCCGCCCATTCGGATTGCCGCATGTCTCCCAATAGATCAGGTTGCCGTCGCCCGTGTCGAGCAGACCATGATCATAGGGTTCGATTTTTGGATAGAGAGCTGACATCGGCGCCTCTGCGGTCGGGGAGGACCTTATCCTTTATCTCGATAACGAAGGGAAGGGCGGTGCTGTCGGGCGTAAAATCGCTACCGAATTATGCGCGACCTGCTCCCGGCTGATCGGTGTCGCAGGTTATTCCACTCATAAGCTTAGGCATCTACTGGTGGGAACAACTTGCGACAGGATTTCGCGCTTGCTTTCCCAAGCCGGATTTGTCGCCGCTTGCAGATTTGTTGCGGTCAAATCCAGGTGTTCTCGATGCGACCTGACCGGGTGAGCGCCGGCGCTGGCAGCAGCCTCGGCGGAAGTCTGGCGAAAACGCAGCCGCCGCGGAAATCCCCGGCGGGGCAGCGCGCTTCGCTACAGCTGTCAGAGGAATTCCCGCAGCGTCTCGCGGGACTGGATCGACAGGAATTCGATCGCCACACCTTCGACGAAATGGCGCACGACACGGCCGCGCATATTGCCGAGACGCACCGCCGTTCCGATGGAAGGGCGCATCTCGACGTCGACGGCCGCGCCGGAGAGCGAAAGGTCCATGATGCGGCAGGCATATCGCGTACCGTCATCGAGCGTCAGTTCGGTCTTGACGTCGCGCGGCGTCAGACGGTCGTGGCGGCGATCTTCCGGCAGGCCGAGCTCGTGCTTGTTGGCAAGCCAGGTGAGCTGAGCGGCGAGCTTCTCGCGTTTGCGCTCGGTGGCATTGATCGACATGGTGAAGCCGCGGCCGTCGAGCGTCTGGACATAACCTTCGACGCGCCCGAGATGGTCGATATAGGCGACGACGCGTTCGTTGGCGCGCGGCCGGCCGGAGCAGGTGACGTACATATCGCCGGGCGACATGTCGATCACCATGCATTCAAACTCCTCGTAGTTTGCAAGCATCAGCCGGCCCTGCATATTGATCGGCACGCGCTGGAAAACGCCTTGTTCAGGGCGCGGCGCAGGTCGTTGCGTCTGTGCTGGCTGGAACGAGTGCATCAAAAGGCTTCTTCATGAAAATCTCAGAGGCCAATCTTTACCTCCAATCCATTAACAGAAGGTTGTCTCGGCGCCCGCCGACATAGCCAAAAACGAGTATGGCCGCTGTCCTGAAACGAGACGCTCAGCGCGCCTCGACACTCAGCAGCTGCGACACCACGCGGCGCATGGCCTGGCCGAAACCGATGCTTTTTCCCGCGACGATCTCGTTGATCGGGCGCAGTTCGGCCGGCGCGACCTTGCTGAACTTTTCGGGCAGCAGACGGCTGCGGTCGAGCGCCAGCAATTCGAGCGGCACGATCTCCAGCCAGCTTGCGGCCGCCACCGGCGCGATCGCGCCGAGCACCCGGTCGCAAGCGCCGTGCGACGAGCGCAGCGGCATCATGATGATCTCGAAGGATGCCTGGTGCCCGACGGTGCTGTAGCCGGTGGCATTGAACAGGGCCGGCATGGCGTGGTCCATGACACCCATCGCGGTGCGTTCGATATCCGCGTGCTGGCCATGCGCCCAGAGCGATGAGAAACGTTCGCCGCGCAGATCCCGCCCAAAGAGATCGCAGATGCGGGTGCCGGCGAGCCGGAAAACGATGTCTCCGTCCCCGCGCGCCTCGAGGATGAAGAGACTTTGCAGTAGATGGGGTACGGCGGACGGTTCGACCTGGGATTTCAGCGGCGCATCGGCTGCGCCGCGGATACGGTTCCAATAGTCAAAAATTTCGATGGTCGTTTGCACACGCATTTCACACCAACCTGTCCCATTCCGGAGCATTTGCGGGCACTCATTGCCCGTACAGCTTCTACCTTGCGGATTTCATGCCAAATCCCGGCCGTTAAGGTTAAGAAATGGTTTCGGTTGAGGCGTGACGCCTGTCGTGACACTGTCGCGCCATCACTTCGAATTTCGAGTTCTGCACAACCTGCCCGGGCCGAGATCTTTCCTCAGGGTTCCCGGTACGCCGTCCGACCTTCGGGCGGCTTTTTTTTTGACCATCGCTCCTGTATGGCTGGGGCCACAACGAGGCGAACACAGATGAATGAGCAGACGGGCGAGCCGCAGAAGGCGCCCGAATCTTCCGAGGTCGAGCCGCCGGCGCGGTCCCCGCGCGTACCGGTCTTCAACCTTCCACCGGCGCTGTTCTTCAGCCTTTGCCTGCTGATCGTCATCTATGCGGCGCAGGCGCTCGTGCTGTCCGACGATGCTGTCAGCTGGCTGCTCTTCACCTTTGGCTTCGTTCCCGCACGCTACGTGATTCCGCTGTCGCAGCAGGGTTTCGAGCTGTTCTGGACGCCGGTCACCTATTCGCTGTTGCACGGCAGCGTCCAGCATATCGTCTTCAACGCCTTCTGGCTGATGGCCTTCGGCGCGCCGGTCGTGCGTCGCATCGGGACGCTGCGATTCGTGTTCTTCTGGCTGTTTTCCGCCGCCGCTTCCGCCGCTCTGCACGCGGTTCTCAACTGGGGAGACGTGTCGCTGCTGATCGGCGCCTCCGGCGTCATTTCCGGGCTGATGGGAGCCGCCTGCCGATTCGCCTTTCCCGCTGAGCGACGTCCGATGCTGGCGGCGCATCTCAATGCGCGGCTTTCCATCGTCGAGGCGCTGAAGAGCCGGACCGTCGTCATCTTCACGCTGCTCTGGCTGGTCGGCAACGCCTTGATCGCCGTCGGCATCCCGCTCGTCGGCGACAGCGATCAAGAGATTGCCTGGGACGCGCATATCGGAGGCTTCGTCTTCGGCTTCTTTCTGTTTTCGCTGTTCGACCGGGCACCGCCGACGACTGAGGAACCAACCGCAGCGGAGAAGGATGTGTTGCAATCCTGAGCGGGGCAGTGCACCATCGAACGATCCGTGATTGGGGGGAGAAACCGCCGCGGATAGCTGTGACAAGCGTTGCAGGTTCGACATAGGAGGTTCGAATGACCAGTTCAGTCAAAGCAATCCTCGACCTGAAGGGCAGGGACGTCATTACCGCCGGGGCGAACACCACCGTAGCGGAAGCGGCCGCCATCCTCAGCAAAAAGAAGATCGGCGCCATTGTTGTCGTCGGCATGGAGAATCGCATTTCGGGCATGTTCACCGAGCGCGATCTCGTGCATGCCATCGCCAAACGCGGCAAGGAGGGCCTCGACCAGCCGCTCTCCCAGGTCATGACATCAAAGGTCTATCGCTGCCATGAGGAGACGACCGTCAACGAGCTGATGGAGTTGATGACCAGCCGCCGCTTCCGCCACGTTCCGGTGGAAAGCAACGGCAAGCTTGCCGGCATCATCTCGATCGGCGACGTGGTCAAATCGCGTATCGCCGAGGTCGAGCGCGAAGCCGAGGATATCAAGGCTTATATCGCCGGCTGAGGTTCGCCCATTCGTTCCAACGATGCCGTCGTCCCATCGCGCTGTCGCAGGGACGACGCCTTATGGTGCGCTGGCGTAGACTTCCTGCATGCGCTTGATCTCGGGAAGCCGGGCTCTCGCTTCCTCGTAGCCGCGCTCGATCGCCTCGCCGGCGCGGTGGAATTCTGAAAGGCCGATATAGCTGAGGCGCGGCTGCAGCGAAATGTCGGGCGGATCGCCGGCAAGGCGGGCGCGGGCAATCCTGTCCTGGATAATGTTGAAAGCTTGGACCATCACGCCGGTCATGCCGAGGCGGGCATAGGGCGCCTCTTCCTGTTTCTGCACTTCCTGCGGCGAAAGGCTGGCATTGTGCCGGACGACGGCCGAGCGGCCGTAGAGATCGTAATTGAGATTGACCGCGACGACCAGCGGCTGCTCATAGGCGCGGCAGACCGAGACGGGAACCGGATTGACCAGCGCGCCATCGACCAGCGTGCGGTGATTGCTGCGCACCGGCTCGAAGATGCCGGGCAGGGCATAGGAGGCGCGCAGCGCCGTGATCAGCGAACCGTTGGCGATCCAGACCTCATGGCCGGTATTGACCTCGGCCGCGACCGCGACGAAAGGCCGGTCCAGATCCTCGACGTTCAGGCCTTCGAGATGCTCCTGCATGCGCTTGGTCAGCCGCATACCGCCGAACAGGCCGCTGCCGCCGATGGTCAGATCGAGTAGGCTTGCGATCCGGCGCATGGTCAGCGAGCGTGCGAAGGTTTCGAGTTCGTCGAGTTTGCCGGCAAGATAGCAGCCGCCGACCAGGGCGCCAATCGACGTGCCGGCAATCATGCCGATTTCGACCGCGGCTTCGTCAAGGGCGCGCAATACGCCGATATGGGCCCAGCCGCGGGCCGCGCCGCCGCCAAGCGCGAGCGCGATCTTGATTTTCTTGGCAGGCGCAGGGGCGGGAATCGTCTCGAGGATCGTCGACATGCCGGAACCGGAACCTTCGCCTTCAGCGCTTTGACGATGCAGACTCCAGTTCAGCATTGCGCTCTCCCCTCCCAGCAGAACACGTGTGGTGCGATAGTGTGCCCGATCAATTGCCAAATGGTATATAGAAGCAGTTTCTGGCACAATAAGGGGCAAATGCCGGGAAGTTCGACCTATTTTCCGTAGATGTCCTGCGGATCGAAATGACGCTCGTCGTCGACGATATCGAGCATCGGTTTTCCCTGGCGAAGCGTGACCGTGCGATAGAAGCAGGAACGGCGGCCGGTGTGACAGGTGGCGTCATGGCCGGCGACCTCGACCTTCAGCCAGATGGCGTCCTGATCGCA
Organism: Rhizobium croatiense; assembly: GCF_019793465.1. Taxonomy (GTDB): domain Bacteria; phylum Pseudomonadota; class Alphaproteobacteria; order Rhizobiales; family Rhizobiaceae; genus Rhizobium; species Rhizobium croatiense. Next base: position 107,145 of record NZ_JAILYJ010000009.1, read on the forward strand.
ATCGGTGCGAATTTCCTTCACCGTCTGAAGGTTGCCCGAGGTCTCGCCCTTCTTCCAGATCTTACCGCGCGAGCGGCTGAAATAATGGGCCGTCCCCGTCTGGATGGTCAGCGCCAGCGCCTGGGCGTTCATGTGCGCCACCATCAGCAGTTCGCCGTCGCCGGCGTCTGTCACGATCGCGGTGATCAGGCCGCGGTCGTCGAAACGCGGCGTGAAATCGCCGGCGTCTTCCAAGGCCGACTTGTCCTCGGATGGTTGATTGAAGATCAGGTGACTCATCGCGGCCCTCCTGCGGGAGCCGGTATCAGCGGCTCCGCACCATGCTCATGAAACGGGCCTGATCGGCCGGTTCCGTCTTGAAGGTTCCCGTAAACGTCGTCGTCAACGTGGTCGAACCCTGCTTCTGTACGCCGCGCATCGCCATGCACATATGTTCGGCCTCAATCATCACGGCAACACCGCGCGGCTGCAGCGTATCGTCGATGGCGCGGGCAATCTGGGCGGTCATGGTTTCCTGCGTCTGCAGGCGGCGGCCATAAATCTCGACGACACGGGCAATCTTCGACAGGCCGAGCACGCGTCCATCCGGCATATAGGCGACATGGGCCTTGCCGATGATCGGGACCATGTGGTGTTCGCAATGCGAGTAGAAGGGAATGTCCTTGACGAGGACCATGTCGTCGTAGCCTGCGACCTCTTCGAAGGTCCGGCCGAGCACGTCCTCCGGCGCCATGTCGTAACCGGCGAAAAGCTCGCGATAGGCCTTGGCGACACGGGCGGGCGTCTCGATGAGGCCTTCGCGCGTCGGATCGTCACCGGCCCAGCGCAGCAGAACGCGCACGGCTTCCTCCGCCTCCTGCTGGGAGGGGCGGTCCGAGTCGCGGTTCGGCTGCGGAAAGTTCTTTACGATGGCGTCCATGATCAATGGTCTCCTGGTCCGCAGCGCGGACCCATCTGTCGGAATTGCCACTGGTCAGTCCCATGCGGGAATTCATGCACCTTTGGCAGGCTCCGGGGCTTTCAGGGCAATTCAACGCCCGTCCGGCACGGTTTCCCAATCAAACTTACACAAGGCCATTGCATTTTCATGGCCTTCGAACGACATACATATAGGAAGACGGCCATGGTATGTAAGTATCCTCAGGCGACACGGTGTGTTTTTTGTTTCAATAACAATAACAGCGCCATTAAGGCCGATCCGCAGCGATTTTGGAGCGGAAACCCAGCATGGATGACATCTACAACAGCAAAATCCTCGAATTCGCCGGCAATATTCCGTTGACCGGCACGCTGGCGGACGCCGATGCGACCGCCCAGGCACACTCCAAGCTATGCGGTTCCAAGGTGCGGATATGGCTGAAGATGGACGGCGAAGTCGTGACCGCTTTTTCGCATGACGTGAAGGCCTGCGCACTCGGCCAGGCATCGTCCTCGATCATGGCCCGTCATGTCGTCGGCGCCACATCGGGCGAATTGCGGCAGGCGCGTCTCGACATGCTCGCCATGTTGAAGGCGGATGGGGCTGGGCCTACCGGACGGTTCGAAGACATGCGCTACCTGCTGCCCGTGCGGGACTACAAGGCCCGACATGCTTCGACGATGCTGACCTTCGATGCGGTCGTCGATGCGATCGGACAGATCGAGGCGAAACGGACGGAAGTGATCGAGGCGTAACCGAGATGTGCGAGTTCTGCGTCCGGCAGGCTGACGATGAGGGCGATGGCGGCGCGGCCGGATCGAGCCAGCCGCGCGAAAGGCCTGCGCGCTATTCCCGCAATTATACCGGCCCGTTCCGCAAAACCCCCGATCGCCTGCTCGGCATGGGGCTGATCCGCCTCTATCAGCTGACGCTTTCCGGCTTTGTCGGCAACTCCTGCCGCCATATCCCGACCTGCTCCGAATACGGCTATGAGTCGATCGCCCGGCACGGATTATGGGCCGGCGGCTGGATGACGCTGTTTCGCGTCAGCCGCTGCGGTCCGGGCGGCACCAGCGGCCTCGACCCGGTGCCCGAGGCGCTCGGCGACGGCTTCCGCTGGTGGAGCCCTTGGCAGTATCTCTCCCTTGGACGCAAAAGAGGGTGAACGCCATGGCGATACCAGGCGAATATGCGTGCGTGGCGGAGAGCCGGCAGCGACGACGGGTGAGGTGCGGTCACCATTCGGTGACCGTGGTTTCTCACCTGGAATAACGGAGGATTCCTGGCGGCCATGAGCACCTTCATTGCCCTCCTGCACAGCATCGTCCTGACGCCGGACCGCCGGGTGATCATGGAAGACCTGCGCGCGCTTGCCAAAGAGCTTGGCTATCGCGAGCCGCGCACGCTGGTTTCGACCGGCAATCTCGTTTTCGAGGCCGACGAAATGCGCCCGCATGAACTCGAGGTCGCGCTGGAAGAGGGCTTCGAAGAGAAGTTCGGCAAACATGTCGATATCATCGTGCGCAGCGACTGCACCTGGATGGCGCTTTGCAGTACCAATCCGTTCAGGGACGGCAGCGGCGACCAGGTGATCGTCCGGGTGATGCGCCTGCCGGTCGACCCGAAGAAGGTCGAGGCTTTGAAGCCGCTGATGACGGAAGGCCAGCGCATCGCCATCGTCGGCGGCGACCTCTGGATCGATTTCGCCGGCAAGCCGAGCCAATCCAAGCTGCTTTCGGCACTGACGACCAAGCGGATAGGCATCGGCACGATGCGCAACTGGAACACGGTCTGCGGTCTCGCGCAAATGATCATGTAGGCCGCTCCTTCTTTACTCCCGAGGGAAATCTGAGTATCAGGCGGCAGCGCATCCAAGGACGGAGGCGCTGTCGTTGCAACCACCCGCATTCGTTGGCGGGACTGGACAAGGAGAATTTCAATGTCCCAAGCTATTTCCCTGACATTTCCCGATGGTTCCGTGCGCAGCTTCCCGGCTGGCGCAACCGGCAAGGATGTCGCCGAATCCATTTCCAAGTCGCTCGCCAAGAGCGCCGTCGCCATTGCGATCGACGGCGCCGTGCGTGACATTTCCGACGCCGTCACGGACGGCAAGATCGAAATCATCACTCGCAAGGACGCGCGTGCGCTGGAACTCATCCGCCATGACGCCGCGCACGTGATGGCCGAGGCTGTGCAGGAACTCTGGCCCGGCACCCAGGTGACGATCGGCCCGGTCATCGAAAACGGCTTCTATTACGACTTCGCCAAGAACGAGCCGTTTACGCCCGACGATCTGCCGAAGATCGAAAAGAAGATGAAGGAGATTATCGCCCGCAACGCGCCCTTCACCAAGCAGATCTGGTCGCGCGACAAGGCCAAGGAAGTTTTTGCCGCCAAGGGCGAACAGTACAAGGTCGAGCTCGTCGATGCGATTCCGGAAGGGCAGGATCTGAAGATCTATCATCAGGGCGACTGGTTCGACCTTTGCCGCGGTCCGCACATGGCCTCCACCGGCCAGGTCGGCACCGCCTTCAAGCTGATGAAGGTTGCCGGCGCCTACTGGCGCGGCGACAGCAACAACGCCATGCTGTCGCGCATCTACGGCACCGCATGGGCCGACCAGGCCGATCTCGACAATTACCTGCATATGTTGGCCGAAGCCGAGAAGCGCGATCACCGCAAGCTCGGCCGCGAGATGGATCTGTTTCATTTCCAGGAAGAAGGTCCGGGCGTCGTCTTCTGGCACGGCAAGGGCTGGCGCATCTTCCAGACGCTCGTCGCCTATATGCGCCGTCGCCTGGCGGCCGACTACCAGGAAGTCAACGCGCCGCAGGTGCTCGACACGTCGCTCTGGGAAACCTCGGGTCACTGGGGCTGGTATCAGGAAAACATGTTCGCCGTGAAATCGGCGCATGCGATGACGCATCCCGAAGACAAGGAAGCCGACAACCGCGTCTTCGCGCTGAAGCCGATGAACTGCCCGGGGCACGTGCAGATCTTCAAGCATGGCCTGAAATCCTATCGCGAGCTGCCGATCCGGCTTGCCGAATTCGGCCTGGTGCATCGCTACGAGCCCTCGGGCGCGCTGCATGGGCTGATGCGCGTGCGCGGCTTTACGCAGGACGACGCGCATATCTTCTGCACCGACGAGCAGATGGCCGCCGAATGCCTGAAGATCAACGATCTGATCCTGTCGGTCTACGAGGACTTCGGCTTCAAGGAAATCGTCGTCAAGCTTTCGACCCGGCCGGAAAAGCGGGTCGGTTCCGATGCGCTCTGGGATCGCGCCGAAGCCGTGATGACCGACGTCTTGAAGACGATCGAGGCGCAGTCCGAGGGCCGCATCAAGACCGGTATCCTGCCGGGCGAGGGTGCCTTCTATGGTCCGAAGTTCGAATATACGCTGAAGGATGCGATCGGCCGCGAATGGCAGTGCGGTACGACACAGGTCGACTTCAACCTGCCGGAACGCTTCGGCGCCTTCTACATCGACAGCAATTCCGAAAAGACGCAGCCGGTGATGATCCACCGCGCCATCTGCGGCTCGATGGAACGCTTCCTGGGTATCCTGATCGAGAACTTCGCCGGCCATATGCCGCTCTGGGTATCGCCGCTGCAGGTGGTGGTCGCGACGATCACCTCGGAGGCCGATGCCTACGGGCTTGAAGTGGCCGAGGCGCTGCGCGAGGCCGGTCTCAACGTCGAGACCGACTTCCGCAACGAGAAGATCAACTACAAGATCCGCGAGCATTCGGTCACCAAGGTTCCTGTCATCATCGTCTGCGGCAGGAAGGAGGCCGAGGAGCGCACGGTCAACATCCGCCGCCTCGGCAGCCAGGACCAGGTTTCGATGGGGCTCGACGCCGCGGTCGAGAGCCTGACGCTCGAGGCGACACCGCCTGATATCCGCCGCAAGGCCGAAGCAAAAAAAGCCAAGGCGGCCTGAAAACGCCCCATCCGGCAGCGCCATCCGGCGCTGTCGGAAATCTGAAATGAAACCGCAATATTGTCGTCGCGAACGGGGAGCGGATCATCCCGGGGCCGGCGTGCGCTTCAAAGAACTATCCTATGCCAATGACGCAGACCCGCGGCTGAAGCGGTGGCTGATCCGCTCGATCGAAAGGCTTTCGGGCCGCGATCACTATGTCGGCCTCTACGAGATCTGGTGCCGCGACATCATCGGCAAAAGCGATCGCGTCTTTGCCAGGACGCTCGATCTCATCGACGTCGCGATCGACGTCAAGGGCCACTGGCCGCTCGAACCCGTTCCCACTGAACCGATCGTCATCATCGCCAACCACCCTTTCGGCATCGGCGACGGCATCGCTGTCCTGGCGCTTGCCGAACAGCTCGGTCGTCCCTTCAAGATACTGATTCATAACGACTTGCTGAAGGTGCCGGAGATGGCATCCTATTCGTTGCCGATCTCCTTTGAAGAGACCCGGGAGGCCCTGGCGATGAATATGAAGAGCCGGAACGAGGCGGTGCGGCTGCTCAAGGAAGGCACGACCATAATCGTCTTTCCGGCTGGCGGCGTTGCCACCGCGAGAAGGGGTTTCGGCCGCGCCGAGGACCTGCCGTGGAAGCTGTTTCCGGCAAAACTCGTCCAGGCGGCGCGGGCAAATGTGCTGCCGGTCTATTTCGAGGGCCAAAACGGCCGGCTGTTCCACCTGGCGAGCCTGACATCGATGACGCTACGTCTGTCGCTGCTGATCCACGAATTCCGCCGGCTGTCCGGCCGCACGATCACGGCCCATGTCGGCGAGATGCTGAGCTGGGAGTCATTGAGCGAGGGTAGCGATCGCAAAGATCTGCTCGCCCGCCTCCATGAGGCCGTCTTTTCGATGGCACCGCCCTCGAAGCGGCCGAGACGGCACCGCTTGCGGTAAGGTCAATCGAGGCTGGCGCCGTCGCCGCCCTGCGGTACGAGCTGTTCATAGGAGGGCAGAGGCGTTTCGGGGGCCGGCTGGACACCAGGCGGTGGCGGCGTGCCGGCCGGCACCTGCTGCACCGTGCGCGCCGCACTCTCCGGCTGCTGCGGCTGCTGGTCCTTCATCAGAACTTCGACATCGGTGTTCCTGCCAGCGACCACTTTGAAATCCCGCTGGTAGATCTTGTCCTTGTTGCGGGCGACGGCGGAATATTCGCCTTCGGCAAGCACCATGGTTGGAAAGGCGCTGACGCTTTCGCCGACGCTGTCGCCGGCCGCCGTCAGGATCGACCAGGCCGTATCGGCGATCGCTTCGCCCCCGGCTTCCGAGACCAGCTTGAAAGTGATCTGGGCCGCGCGGTGCTGGATCGTCGCTTCGGTCAGTTTGCCGGCCTCGACCTGGATGTCGGCGCGGATGACGGCATTGACGCTGCCATATTCGGAAACGATGTGATAGGTGCCGGCATTGAGGCGCACGACCGTGTTCGGAGAGACGTCGGCCACGACGAGGCCACGCTCGCCATCGTCGCGCACTTCCGAGGAATAGATCGAGAAGCTCAACTGATCGGGGCGGATGCGGGCATCGGTGCCGGAGACGGCATTGAGCAGCAGGCCGCCGGCATCAAGCACCATCACCTGCTTGTCGACCTGGCCGTCGGCCGGCACCGTCAGCTTCTTGGTGACGCCGGCGCGGCCGAAGGAGACATTGACGAAATAATCACCCGGAGCGAGTTGGAAGGCGGCGGGTCCGCCCTTGGCGCTGGCGATCAGCGGCAGCTTGCCGTCGGTTCCGGCGATCGGGCTGAAGACGTACCAGGACAGACCATCCTCGACAGGCGTGCCGTCGGCCGTCAGCTTGGCTTCCATCGCGACGTCGCGCAGCTTGGCGGCTTCGGGTGCGGCGCCCGGCGCGATGAAAGCGTTGAGCTTCGGCATCTTCGGCGTCGATTCGATCTGCTTGAAGTCCTTGAAAGCGTCCTGCGCGCCCGCGCCGAGGGGCGTCACCACCATCAGGGCGATGGCGAGGCCGAGGCGTGCAAAAGGCGAAATGCCAAACATCTGTTTCGTGAACCGATTGACTTCTGAAATCGCAAAGGTCACTTCAAGACCAACGCGATGGCAAATTCAAGACCCACGCTTTGCAGCAGCATAAAAATGAAAGTTTCTCCCGCATGAAATCCGATATCAAGCTGATCGACTACCTCGCCGTGCGCCGCTCCATCCCCGCTTTCCAGATGTGCGAACCAGGCCCCAAGAAGGCCGAGATCGAAGAAATCCTGCGTCTTGCCTCGCGTGTTCCCGATCACGGCAAGATCGCGCCCTGGCGCTTCATCGTCTATCGCGGACAGGAGCGAGTCCGGCTCGGCGAGGCGCTGCTGACGCTGGCGCTCGAGACGAAACCCGACCTTTCCGAAGAGATGATCCAGGTCGAACGCACCCGCTTCACCCGCGCGCCTGTGGTCGTCGCTGTCGTCAGCAGGGCGGGGCCGCACATCAAGATCCCGGAATGGGAGCAGCTGATGTCGGCCGGCGCACTCTGCCTCAACGTCATCCTGTCAGCCAATGCCCATGGCTACGTGGCCAACTGGCTGACGGAGTGGTTCGCCTATGATGAGCGCGCCTATCCGCTGCTCGGCGTCGGTTCCGATGAAAAGGTGGCCGGCTTCATCCATATCGGTTCGACGACATTTCCGGCAATCGAGCGGCCGCGGCCGGAGCTTGCCGACACCGTCACCTGGATCGGTGGAGAGGATTGATGTTCTACACCACCGACAGCAACCGCCATGGGCTGGCGCATGATCCCTTCAAGGCGATCGTCTCGCCGCGGCCGATCGGCTGGATCGGCAGCAAGGGCAGGGACGCCTCGATCAATCTTGCGCCCTATTCCTTCTTCAATGCCGTCGCCGACCGGCCGAAGCTGGTGATGTTTTCTTCGGCGGGGCGCAAACACAGCCAGCGCAACGCCGCCGAGACCGGCGTCTTCACCTGCAATTTCGTCAGCCGCGATCTCGCCGAAAAGATGAACCTCTCCTCGGCGGCGCTGCCCTATGGCGAGAGCGAATTCGGCTTCGCCGGACTGACGCCGAAGCAGGCCGAACTTGTCGACGCCCCCTATGTCAGCGAGGCTTTCGCGGTGCTCGAATGCAGGGTCACCGAGATCATCGAGCCGAAAACGCTGTCGGGTGCGCCATCCGAAAACGTCATCGTCTTCGGCGAGGTCATCGGCATCCGCATCGACGAAGCGATTGTCAGGGACGGCCGCCTCGACATGTCGATCGCCCGGCCTGTGGCCCGCATGGGCTACATGGATTACAGCGAGGGCAGCGATGTCTTCGAGATGCTCCGGCCGCGGGTCGAGGGCTGACGCGAAGGCATGCAAGGGCTTAAGAAACATGGTGAACGAATCTTAAACCTTTTGCCGCTACGGTCGCAGCAATGAAAGGAACGCGAGGGAATCGCGTTCAAGTGCTGGGGCGTCGCGTGATCGTAGAAGCTTTCCTTCGTTGGATCGAAACGGCCAAGACCGGCGATCGGGCCCGGGCCGCGAACGCACTCGGTCGAGCCTATCTGCAATCTCAGATGAGCGCGGAGGAGCGGACGGCGGCCGAGATGGCAATGACCTTTCTGCTCGACGATCCGTCGCCGCGCGTGCGGCTTGCCCTTGCCGAGGCGATCGCCTGGTCGCCCGACGCGCCGCGCAGCCTGGTTCTTTCGCTTGCCGCCGATCAGCCTGAGATTGCCTGCCACGCCGTCACCTGTTCACCGCTTCTGACCGATGCCGATCTCGTCGATCTCGCCGCACGCGGCAATGGCGCAACCCGGATGCTGATCGCCGCGAGGGCGCGTGTGACGCGGCCGGTTTCAGCCGCCCTTGCGGAAGTCGGCGATGAAGATGAGCTGCTCTGCCTGCTCGAGAACGAGTGCGCTGTTATTTCCAGCCTTTCGTTGAAGCGCATCGCCGAACGGCTCGGCGACTGCTGCGATATCCGCAATCTGCTTCTCGAACGCAACGATCTTCCGGCCGATGCCCGCCAGCTGCTGACCCAGCATGTCAGCAATGCGCTGGTCGGTCTGCCGCTTGTTCAGGCGGCGATCGGGCTGCAGCGGCTGCAGCGGATCAGCCGCGAGGCGACGGAAGCGGCGATCGTATCGATTGCCGGCGATATCGCGCCCCGGGAGATACCGGACCTCGTCGAACATTTGCGCCTCAACGGCCGTCTGACGCCGTCCTTCCTGATGCACGCCCTCTGCTGCGGCAAGGTGGACTTCTTCGCCGGAGCGATCGTCGATCTGACAGGCTGCGGCGAGCGCCGCGTGCGCTCGATCCTGGCGACGGGACGCATGCATGCGGTGCGCGCGCTCTATGAGTCCGCCGGCCTGCCGAGGGATATCAGCGTGATCTTCGTGGAGGCGACGCTTTTGTGGCGCGAGGCGGCCCGGAAGGCGCCGGGCAGCGTGCTCGGCACCGTCTGCGGTCGTCTTCTCGAAAAATTCCGCCATCACGACGGCGCACATGGCGCGGTCGGAGAACTGCTCGATATGGTGGAGAAGCTGCATGTCGCCGAACAGCGGCAATCGGCCCGCGTCTATGCGGCGCTTGCAGCGGCCTAAAGCGCATCGCGATCTTTCAGATTCGCTGCTTGCGCTTTAGCTCTCGGTTTTCACGCATGTCGTTGCCGCAAAACCGCGCACACGTTTGCGCGACATGCTTTAATCGGCGATCCGAGTCACTACCCAGGAATAGCTGGCGGATACGAAGTGCACGGGCTTGGAGAGCGTTTCCTTGACGTCCCGCCCCGAGGGAAGATGCGCGCGGACCTGGCCTGCGATATTTTCAGCGAAGTTGGCGAGCTTTCCGACGGGTTCTTCGACAGGCTCGGGCGCAGGAATGGGGGCCGGCTTCGGCGGTTCGGCGGCGGCAACCGCTTTCGGCGCCTCGCAGACGGCGATCACCGAGGGATAGCTGACATTGGCATAGGCCTTCAGCCGGCGCTCTGCCTCGGCATCGCAGGCAGCAACGGTTTCCCAACGCTTGTCGACTGTCGCGACATAGCTGCACTGGGTGACGGAATCGTCGCAACCGAGAATCGTCATCGCGATGAGCACCGCTTGCATATTCTGCTTCCTTGGCTATTGAACCTGACATCGCCTTAGACGGCGCAATTCCAACCGAATGAAGGCAAGAGCATTAACTCTTCGTCATCTCATGGAAAAATTGCGCCTCGCAAGCATCGGGAGCCAGCATGTCCGTCACCATTGCTCAAGAGCCGCCGCGGCAGGAGGGCGTCATCCGCCTTCTCGATCTTTCCGATGCCTATGCGCAGTCGCTCTATCCGGCCGAGAGCAATCATCTGGTGGACCTTTCTCTCCTGGAAAAACCGTCAGTGAGTTTCTTCGTCGCGCGCAACCATGGCGCAATCGTCGGATGCTGCGCATTGGTGGAGGCCGGCGACGGTACGGCAGAGATCAAGCGCATGTTCGTCGACCCGCAGGCGAGGGGACTGAGGATCGCCAGCGGCCTGATGACCGCGCTGGAGGCGGTCGCACGGGAAAAGCGGCTGATGGCGATCCGGCTTGAAACCGGCATCTATCAGCCCGAGGCGATCGCTCTCTATGGCAAATACGGATATCGGGAGATCGAGGCCTTCGGCGCCTATCTGCCGGACCCGCTCAGCCTGTTCATGGAAAAACGGCTGGGTTAGAGCCTTTCCTGGTTAGATTGAATCGTTCTGTTGGCTCAAACGGAGTCGGATGGTCGACCGGCCGGCGCGCGTCGTAGCCTGGCTCTACGGCCAAGCCGGCCGGTCGATCAGCCGGCCCGCTTCAGCCTTCGGCGACGCGGGGAACCGGCTTGGACGGTGGAGCCTGTTCGTCGATCACGATCTGCGGCCCCCGCTCGCTGGTCTCGTCGGCGTTTCGGGCCTCGTGGATCCATTCGCGCCAGATGGCGACGATCAGCGCCATCAGCACCGGGCCGATGAAGAGGCCGAGAAAGCCCATTGTCTTGACGCCGCCGACAAGGCCGAAGAAGGTCGGCAGGAAGGGCAGCTTGATCGGGCCGCCGACGAGCTTTGGCCGCAGCGTCTTGTCGACGATGAAGAGCTCGACCGTGCCCCAGACGAAGAGACCGACGCCGGCGACATGCGAGCCGCTCGCCAGGAGATAGATGGAGACCAGCGTGAACGAGAGCGGCGCACCGCCCGGTATCAGCGCCATCACGCCCGTCAGTACGCCGAGCGTCACCGGCGACGGCACGCCGGCGATCCAATAGGCAAGGCCGAGCACGATGCCTTCGCCGATCGCAATCAGCGTCATGCCCATGACGGTGGAGCTGATTGTCGCCGGGACGACGCGGGAAATGCGTTCCCAGCGGTTCGGCAGGATGCGCTCGCCCAGCATGTCGATCTGCTTGGAGAATGAGACGCCGTCGCGATAGACGAAGAACAGCGCGATCAGCATGAAGAGCAGCGTCAGCAGAAGATGGAAGGCGCCACCGCCGGCTGCAAGAACGGCACGGTAGATATTGCCGATATGGGCGCCGCTGACCGCCTGGATGAGCTCACCGAGCGCGCCCGGGCTGCCGATATATTTTGTCCAAAGCTCGTCGAGATAGGGGCCGGCAAACGGCAATGCGGCGATCCAGCCAGGTGTCGAGGCCCCCGAACGGTTGGCGTGGATTGCCCAGGCGAGCCAGGTGCGCACTTCGCCCGTCGTATAGGTGGCCGCAAATCCGATCGGGATGACCAGAAAGGTGACGATCATGATGATGGCGATGGTCGCGGCGATCGTCGTATTGCCGCCGACACGGGCAAGAAGCTTGCGGTAGAGCGGCCAGCTGGCGAAGCCGATGACGAGGGCGGCCAGCACCGGCACAAGGAAGCCGTAGAAGAAATAGACGCCGGCGGCGACGATCAGCACCAGCAGCCAGCGCGCCGCGGAGATGGAGGGTATCAGCGGCGTGCGTGTTGGCGCCGACGAGCCCAGCCATCGCGGTTCATGATTGCTTCTCTGACGGTCAAACACACCCACGCGCGCCTCTTCTTATTCTTGTCTTCTGGTTATGGGCTATGAACCCGGCGGTTTCAAGGTCCGCGCCGTGAAAGCGTATACAAAGCGTCGCTATTCAGCCATCAGAGCTGATGTCGTACTGTTGCGGACGACGCAAAATCTTGAAGGCGTAGAACTGCGTCTTCTGCGCGGCCGAGAAATTATTGTCCGAGCCGAGAATGAGGACGTCGGTTCCATCCTTGGCCTTACCGAGCGACATGGCCTCGATATTGTCGGGGACAAGGCCGATTGCTCTGAGATCAAGGATCTGGCTCTTGCGAACCGGGACGACGCGCTGGTCGTTCTTGGCGAGCGAGGCGATGGCGGATATGTCGGTCGCGTCGGCGAGATCCATCATCATGATCTTGATGTTGTTGCCGACGCCTTCGGCATAGCTTCGCTCGACGGCGAGCAGGCGGTGATCGTCGAGAGCGAGCATTTCCGACATGCCGTTGTCGTTGCCGCCGTCGGGCTTGGCGGCGGCCTGCGGAATCGGTGAGACCGGGTAGACATATTGCGCCTTCGGCTCGCCGGTCGCGCCGTCGTAACGGATGATGCGCGACAGGCTGCCCGTCGTCAGCGACGGCTTCGGACCGTCCTGGTAGAGGGCGGCTTCGACGCCGAGGAAAACGTCGCCCGAGGGGGCGACGGCGAGATCCTCGAAGGCGAGATTGTCACGGATGCCGGTCGACTTGTCGATGGTCGGCGCAAAGCCTTCCGGCAGCTTGAATTCGCGCAGGAAAGTACCGTCCGGCGCAGCGACGCGGACGAAGGGCGGCAGCAGCACCTTGGCGTCGCCTTCGCTGCCCCAATAGATGCCGTCCTTGCCGAGGCGGATCGATTCCGGATCGACGGTCTTTGCCGCGAAAGGCTCGCCGTTCTTGTCCTTCAGCGTCACGTGCTTGACGACGGAAACACCCTTGAGGCCCGACGCATCGACATCGACGTCGAGTTCATAGAAGCGGGCCGGCGCCTTGTCCGAGCGATCGTCGCTGATGGCGAGATAATGGCCGGTGGCGGCATCGAAATCGAGGCCGGAAATGCCGCCGAATTCGACGCCGTTTTCCATCTGGCCCGTCGGGATGACGAATTCTCCGAGATAAGAGAGCGAAATGCCGGCGGCGCAATCGCCGAAGGGGCAGGCGGTTTCGGCGGTTGCGCCGATATCGGTGGCCCTGACAGTCACGGTGCTGGACAGGAGAACGAAAGCGGCAGTCGCGAGAAAACGCTTGGTCATGCAAATATCCGGCAAGGGTTGAAAAGGTTCGAACGGACGCAGGCGTTCCTCCCCGGGGAGGGCACGCGCCGACCGCTTCATGCGCCGGTTGTTTGACGGAGTTGTTACGGTTCTTCGTCAGTTCCGTGAAATCGCAAATGCTAAAATGAGGGCGCGCCGAGAGTCTCTTTCGGGGGCGGCGCGCCTCAGGCCTGCTTAAATATCCAGGTTTTCGGCGAAGGCGGCGCGCTCCTGAATGAAGCGGAAGCGGGCCTCGGGCTTGGTGCCCATCAGATCGTCGACGGCGCTGCGTGTGCCTTCGAAATCCACCTCGTCGATCAGCACCTTGAGCAGGGTGCGCTTGGACGGGTCCATGGTGGTTTCCTTGAGCTGCGCAGGCATCATTTCGCCGAGACCTTTGAAGCGGCTGATCTCGACCTTGGCCTTGCCCTTGAACTCCGTCTGCATCAGCTCGGCGCGATGATTGTCGTCGCGAGCATAGGCGGATTTCGCCCCTTGCGTGATCTTGTAGAGCGGCGGAACGGCGAGGAAGAGGTGGCCGCCGCGCACCAGCTCCGGCATCTCCTGATAGAAGAAGGTGATGAGCAGGGAGGCGATATGGGCGCCGTCGACATCGGCATCGGTCATGACGATGATGCGCTCGTAGCGCAGGTCTTCGTCGCGGTATTTCGACCGTGTGCCGCAGCCGAGCGCCTGGATGAGATCGGCGAGCTGCTGGTTGGCGCCGAGTTTTTCGCGGCCGGCGCTGGCAACGTTGAGGATCTTGCCGCGCAGCGGCAGGATCGCCTGATTGGCGCGGTTGCGCGCCTGCTTGGCCGAACCACCTGCCGAATCGCCCTCGACGATGAAGAGCTCGGCGCCTTCGGCGGTGTTCTGCGAGCAGTCGGCGAGTTTGCCGGGCAGGCGCAGCTTGCGCACCGCCGTCTTGCGGTTGACTTCCTTTTCCTTGCGGCGGCGCAGGCGCTCCTCGGCGCGCTCGATCACCCAGTCGAGCAGCTTGGCCGCCTCGTTCGGATTGTCGGCGAGATAGTGGTCGAAGGGGTCGCGCAGGGCGTTTTCGACGATGCGCTGAGCTTCGACGGTCGCCAGCTTGTCCTTGGTCTGGCCGACGAATTCCGGCTCGCGGATGAAGACCGACAGCATGCCGACGGCCGAGATCATCACGTCATCGGTGGTGATCTGCGCGGCGCGCTTGTTCTGCGTCAGTTCGGCATAGGCCTTCAGACCCTTGGTCAGCGCGATGCGCAGGCCCGCCTCATGCGTGCCGCCTTCGGGCGTCGGGATGGTGTTGCAATAGGAATGCACCTGCGGATCGCCGCCATACCAGGTGATCGCCCATTCCATTGAACCATGGCCGCTCACCTTTTCGGTCTTGCCGGCGAAGATCTCGCGGGTGACGGTGAACTCCTTGCCCATCGTCGCCTGCAGATAGTCCTTCAGGCCGCCGGGGAAGTGGAAGACCGCCTTGTCAGGAACCTCGGAACCTTCCGGCAAGACGCCCGTTTCGCAGCTCCAGCGGATCTCGACGCCACCGAAGAGATAGGCCTTGGAGCGCGCCATGCGGAAGACGCGGGCGGCGTCGAACTTCATATGCTCGCCGAAGATCTGGGCGTCGGGATGGAAGCGCACGCGGGTGCCGCGACGATTGTGGACGTCGCCCAGTTCCTCGAGCCCGCCCTGCGGCAGACCGCGCGAGAAGCGCTGGCGATAGAGCTTGCGGTTGCGCGCGACTTCGACTTCAAGGTCGTCGGAGAGGGCGTTGACGACCGAGACGCCGACGCCGTGCAGACCGCCCGAGGTCTCATAGGCCTTGCCGTCGAATTTGCCGCCGGCATGCAGCTTGGTCATGATGACTTCGAGCGTCGACTTGCCCGGCACCTGCGGATGGTTCTCGACCGGGATGCCGCGGCCGTTGTCGGTGACGGTTAGGTACCCCTGCAGATCGAGATGCACTTCGATAAAATTGGCGTGTCCGGCGACCGCCTCGTCCATCGCATTGTCGATGACTTCGGCAAAGAGGTGATGCAGCGCCTTTTCGTCGGTGCCGCCGATATACATGCCCGGGCGCATGCGCACCGGCTCGAGCCCCTCGAGGACGCGGATCGACGAGGCGCCGTAATCGTCCGAATTGGATCCGGCGGGCACCGGCCGCGCAGAGGCGGCGTGCGGCGTCGCGGCGATGGGCGCTGCGGCCGCTGGCCGCTCGGCCGGCGCTACGGGCTTCTGTGCCTCCTCGCGTTTTTCAGAAAGGGGCAGTCCGGAAAAAAGGTCGTTGCTGTCGTCCATGGAGCCGTTCAGATCTTCATCCTGTCTTGGGCTTGCATCCGCCGCCGACCCAAAATCACCGCATTTCATATCACGTTTTCGAATCAGGCAGATTCTGCCAGAAAGCACCTCTATACGCGACACCGCCAATTCTGGCGGAGTTTGACACATGATTTGCGTTGCCGGGCGCGGAATGGCAAGCGGCGGCAGGCTTCAGGAAACCATCCGCATGCGAATGTCCACAAGTGATTGCACTGTTATATCAGCAATTGCGGCGTTTTTCCTGTCCGCGGTGGTGCTGTTATCAGGCGGGCCGGCGCGGGCGGCCGGCCCGCTGGGGCCTTTCAAGGACGATCTGTTCTCGAAGCAGACCATCCTGCAGACCGGCGACGACGGCGCTTTCGAGGTCATCGACTACGACGAGATGCGCGATATCAACGGCCGCGACCAGGTCCCGCAAAAGCGGGTGCAGCAGAAATATGTGGCGCTCGGCATCCGCAAGGCCCAGGCGGACGAAACGCTCTCCCTCGACGGCATCAGCCTCGATGTCACCAGGGTGGGACCGGCGCAAAATGCCGCTTTCACGGTGATCTTCATCCACGGCCGCGACGGCGACCGCCGGCTCGGGGCCAACGACTACAGCTTCGGCGGCAATTTCAACCGGCTGAAGAACCTCGCCGCCGGCAATGGCGGCGTCTACTATTCGCCGACGGTGAAAAGCTTCGACAGCAACGGCGTTGCCGCCATCGCCGGCCTCATCCGCTATGCCAGCGCCCAATCGCCCGGCCGGCCGGTGATCCTCTCCTGCGCCTCGATGGGCAGCCAGGTCTGCTGGGGCATTGCCCGCGACGAGGCCAGCGTCAAGCGGCTGAAGGGCATGCTCGTCATGAGCGGGGTTACCGATCCCGATTTCACCAGAAGCGCCTTCTACCGAGCGAAACTGCCGCTCTGGTTCGCGCATGGAAGCCGCGATCCGGTCTATTCCGCCAGCGACCAGCAGGCGCTGTTCGAAAAACTGCACAAGGCAAAGTATCCGACGCGCTTCACGCTGTTTCAGACCGGCAATCACGGAACGCCGATCCGGATGATCGACTGGCGCAGGGTGTTGAACTGGATTTTTGCCGCTTAGCCGCGGATTTTCGGCAAAATTTGCCTGGGATTCGCCGAGATTCCCCTTACGTCAAGGGCATGATGCTTTTCTTTGCCGCAAGCTTTTGATATGGCCGCAGGCATAAGCAGATTTAGGGAAGGCCGGCATGACACCTGACGTGCGCCCGCTCGTGGCGGGAAATTGGAAAATGAACGGCACCCGTGCCTCTCTGGATCAGATCAAGGCGATCGCCGAGGGTGTTCGCCCGCCGCTCGCCGACAAGGTCGAGGCGCTGATCTGCCCGCCGGCGACGCTGCTCTATGTGGCGACCGCGCTTTGCACCGACAGCCCGCTTTCGATCGGCGCGCAGGACTGCCATCAGAAGGCGTCCGGGGCGCATACCGGCGACATCTCGGCCGAAATGATCGCCGACAGTTTCGGCACCTATGTGATCGTCGGCCATTCCGAACGCCGCACCGACCACGCCGAAACGGACCATCTGGTGCGCGCCAAGGCGGAGGCCGCCTTTGCCGCCGGGCTGACCGCGATCATCTGCATCGGCGAGACGGCGGACGAACGCCGCGCCGGCCAGGCGCTCGACATCATCAAGCGCCAGCTTTCGGCCTCCGTTCCGGATGGCGCAACCGCCGAAAATACGGTTATCGCCTATGAGCCGATCTGGGCGATCGGTACCGGTGTGACGCCGACATCGGGCGACGTGGAAAAGGCGCATGCCTTCATGCGCGCCGAAATGGCGGCGCGCTTCGGCGACCAGGGCCGCAAGATGCGCCTTCTCTATGGCGGCTCGGTCAAGCCCGCCAATGCCGGCGAACTGATGGGCATTACCAATGTCGACGGCGCGCTGATTGGCGGGGCGAGCTTGAAAGCCGCCGACTTCCTCGCCATCTACCGGGCCTACGAGGCGCTGCTCGCCTGAGGCGTTGTTTATTCCCGGGTTATTCGTTCAATCCGGGGCGTATTCTCGGCCGAAGGGCTTGGAATAGATGAACGCCTCATGTAAAGAGCCGCCAGAATTTTTAATTATGTCCGTCTTCCGGCGGGCAGGACTGGACCCATGCAGACAGTATTGATTGTCATCCATCTCATGATCGTGCTCGCGCTTGTCGGCGTCGTGCTCATCCAGCGCTCGGAAGGCGGCGGCCTCGGCATCGGCGGCGGTTCGGGCTTCATGTCGGCCCGCGGCACGGCCAATGCGCTGACGCGCACGACCGCGATCCTTGCCACGCTGTTCTTTCTGACGTCGCTCGGTCTCGGCATACTGACGCGTTACGAGGGCCGTCCGGGCGATATTCTCGACCGCATCCCGGCCACGAGCGGCCAGGGCAACGGTATCCTCGATTCGCTCGGCGGCGCACAGGCTCCGGCCAACCAGCCGGCCGGCAACGGCGTTCCGAGCAGCGGCGCCGCCGCGCCCGCTCCGCAGGCTCCGGCCGCACAAGCTCCGGCAGCCCCGGCCCCGGCGGCCAGCGCGCCTTCAACGGATGCGCCGGCAGCAACCGCTCCGGCAACGACTGCCCCGGCAACGCCCGCAGCTCCGGCCGCGCCGGCGCCGGCTCAGCCCTCCGGCGTCCCGACGGGACAGTAAACCGGTCTTCGACATAAACCGCCGGCAGGCCTCGGGTCTGCCGGTTTTCTTTTGTTCAGATTCCCGCCTCAGGCTTCGAAAGTTCTGGAAAAGAATTTTTGGGCTGGTGGAATCGTTTTTGAAAAGGTATCCGGTGAATCCCATGGCGCGATACGTATTCATCACTGGCGGCGTGGTTTCCTCCCTCGGAAAAGGAATCGCGGCCGCGGCTCTCGGAGCCTTGCTGCAGGCTCGTGGTTATCGGGTCCGGCTTCGCAAGCTCGACCCCTATCTGAACGTGGATCCGGGCACGATGAGCCCGACCCAGCATGGCGAGGTCTTCGTCACCGACGACGGCGCGGAAACCGATCTCGATCTCGGCCACTACGAGCGCTTCACGGGGCGTTCGGCAACCAAGACCGACAACATCACCACCGGCCGCATCTACAAGAACATCATCGACAAGGAACGGCGCGGCGACTATCTCGGCGCGACGGTGCAGGTCATCCCGCACGTCACCAACGAGATCAAGGATTTCGTCACCGAAGGCAACAAGGACTACGATTTCGTCATCTGCGAGATCGGCGGCACGGTCGGCGACATCGAGGCGATGCCCTTCATGGAGGCAATCCGCCAGCTCGGCAACGACCTGCCGCGCGGCACCGCCGTCTACGTGCATCTGACGCTGATGCCCTATATTCCGGCGGCCGGCGAACTGAAGACCAAGCCGACCCAGCACTCCGTAAAGGAACTGCAGGCGCTCGGCATTCATCCCGATATCCTGCTGGTGCGCGCCGATCGCGAAATCCCGGAAGCCGAGCGCCGCAAGCTCTCGCTGTTCTGCAACGTGCGCCCGTCCGCCGTCATCCAGGCGCTCGACGTCGCCAACATCTATGACGTGCCGATGGCCTATCACAAGGAAGGCCTCGACGACGAAGTGCTCGCCGCCTTCGGCATCGAGCCGGCGCCGAAGCCGCGCCTCGACCAGTGGGAAGAGGTCTGTAATCGCATCCGGACGCCGGAAGGTGAAGTGACGATCGCAATCGTCGGCAAATATACCGGCCTCAAAGATGCCTATAAATCGCTGATCGAGGCGCTGCATCACGGCGGCATCGCCAATCGCGTCAAGGTCAAGCTCGAATGGATCGAGTCCGAGGTCTTCGAGAAGGAAGATCCGGCCCCCTATCTGGAAAAGGTGCATGGCATCCTGGTGCCGGGCGGCTTCGGCGAGCGCGGCTCGGAAGGCAAGATCCATGCGGCCCGCTTTGCCCGTGAGCGCAAGGTGCCGTATTTCGGCATCTGTTTCGGCATGCAGATGGCCGTCATCGAGGCGGCCCGCAATCTCGCCGATGTGCCGGCGGCTTCGTCGACCGAATTCGGCCCGACGAAAGAACCGGTGGTCGGCCTGATGACCGAATGGGTCAAGGGCAACGAGCTGCAGAAGCGCACCGCGGCCGGCGATCTCGGCGGCACGATGCGCCTCGGCGCTTACAAGGCGGCCCTGAAGAAGGGCACGAAGATCTCGGAAATCTACGGTTCGACCGATATTTCCGAGCGTCATCGCCACCGCTACGAGGTCAATGTCGACTACAAGGACCGGCTCGAGAGCTGCGGCCTCGTTTTCTCCGGCATGTCGCCGGACGGCGTTCTGCCGGAGACGATCGAATATCCCGATCACCCCTGGTTCATCGGCGTGCAGTATCACCCCGAACTGAAGAGCCGCCCGCTCGACCCGCATCCGCTGTTTGCCAGCTTCATCGAAGCTGCGACGGAACAGAGCCGTCTCGTCTGACGAATGCGCATACCAGATCGCGCCGCCGTCGCGCGA
Source organism: Rhizobium croatiense (assembly GCF_019793465.1). GTDB lineage: Bacteria > Pseudomonadota > Alphaproteobacteria > Rhizobiales > Rhizobiaceae > Rhizobium > Rhizobium croatiense. The sequence goes on from NZ_JAILYJ010000009.1 coordinate 127,047, forward strand.
TCTGGATAATGGCGATGCTTGCACTATGTTGGCGGCATGGCAGCCCGCAGTACGACCGTCTCACGCTTCATCGCCGCGCCGCGCGAGCGCATCTACCGTGCCTTTCTCGATGCGGAAGCCGTCGCTACATGGCTACCGCCTGGTTCGATGACCGGTATTGTCCACGCCTTCGAAGGCCGGGAAGGCGGTGCCTTCAGCATGTCGCTCGTCTACCCCGACGACGAGGCGTCACAGCTAGGAAAAACCTCTCACAAGACCGACAGATTCGAGGGCCGCTTTGCCAGACTCGTGCCTGACGAACGGATCGTCTGGGCGACCGTATTCGACTCCGAAGACGAGGGCTTTTCAGGCGAAATGACCGTCAGCACGATCTTGTCGCCTGCTGACGGCGGCACCGACGCGACGATCGTCTGCGAAAACATTCCCGCCGGTATCCGGCTTGAAGACAATGAAGAAGGTTGCCGCTTGACGCTCGACAAACTTGCCACTTTCGTCGGTGGTTGAGATTGGCGGCGAATCAAGGGCATGCCTCGCCGACGAATCCAAGTGTCAGGCTGCAGCCGGCAATGGCCCGATATAGACCGAACGCGGGCGAATCAGCCGGCCGTCGAGCGCCTGTTCGCGCGCATGCGCCAGCCAACCGACGGTGCGGCCGATTGCAAACACGCCGGTAAAGGCTTGCCGCGGGAAGCCGAGCGCTTCGAGCAGCAGCGCGGTATAGAATTCGACATTGACGTCGAGCGGCCGGTCCGGCTTGCGCGCCTTTAGGATTGCCAATGCGGCGGCCTCCACGGCTTCCGCCAGCGCGCTGCGGGCGCTGTCCACCTGTCCCGACGCGATCAGCGGCTTCAGCGCGCCTTTCAGCGCATCGGCGCGCGGATCGCGCACGCGATAGATGCGGTGACCGAAGCCCATCAGCCTATCGCCGCGATCCAGCGCCTCGCCAAGCCAACGGCCGGCATTCTCCGCCGTTCCCACTGCATCCAGCATATCGAGGACGGGCCCGGGCGCGCCGCCATGCAGCGGTCCCTTCAGCGCGCTCAGCGCCGCCAGCACGGAAGAGGTGAGGCCGGCCTGGGTCGAGGCGATGATCCGCGATGCGAAAGTCGAGGCGTTGAGGCCATGGTCCGAGATCGTGACGAGATAGGTATCGAGCGCCGCCACCTGCTCCTTGCTCGGCAATTTTCCGGTCAGCATACGCAGGATATCGGCTGCCTGCGACAGCGCGGGATCGGGCGCGATCGGCTTTTGGCCGCGCTGCAGCCGCAGTACTGCGGGCAGGAAGACTGCGGGCGCTGCCAGAAGGTTGAGCGCGGTGTCGAAATCCTCGCCGTCGGGCAGCCGGGCGATGAGCGCCCGCATCGCATCGACCGGCGGCAGGGCCAGCAGGGCAGCATCGGCGGCCTCGACATGGGCGAAAACCCTGGTTCGCGCTTTCGCCAACCAGCCGCGCAATTCCGCTTCATCGAAGCTTCGCTCCATCAGGCCGTCGAGCAGCAATGCGGCGACGCCTTCATAGCTGCAGTCTGCCAAGAGATGATCCAGCGATACGCCGCGGATGATCAGCCGCCCCGCTTCGCCATCGACATCCGAGAGCTGCGTTTCGGCGGCGATGACGTCTTCCAAGCCATTTTTCATGTTGTTTCTCCTTTACGACAAGGATGATCCGACCTAGTCTCGTTGACGTCAATCTTGATGCAATTGATCAATATGAGGCTCCGATGCCGTGGCTGACCGCCGAGGAGGCGCTGCAGGCGCTTAAGACCAAGCCGCAGACGCTTTACGCCAATGTCAGCCGCGGGCGTATCCGCGCCAAACCCGATCCCGCCGACCCGCGCCGCAGTCTCTACCAAGCTGCCGACGTGCAGCGGCTGGCCGAACGCCATGCCGGCCGCCGCAAGGCTGAAACGGTTGCCGCCGAGACGATCCGCTGGGGTGACCCGGTTCTCTCCTCGGCGATCTCCACCATCATTGCAGGACGGCTTTTCTATCGCGGACGGGACGCCGCGGATTTCGCCGAGGCGGCGACGCTGGAGCAGACGGCGGCACTGCTCTGGAACGGTGCGGAAACGCTGTTCTCGGGCACGGTAGCCGGAAATGGCCCGCCGTCGCTTCAGGCTGCGTTCCTGGCGCTGGCCGGACGGGTGACGGCGGATCTGCCATCGCTCGGCCGATCGCAGGCCGCCCTGCGGCGCGAGGCGCACGGCGTTCTCTCCACTATCGCCGATGCGCTGGCGCCGGGGCCTGCGGCCCAGCCGCTGCATCTGCGGCTGGCGGCAAGCTGGGAACGGCCGGATGCCGCCGATTGCCTGCGCCGGGCGCTGGTACTGCTTGCCGATCACGAACTCAATGCCTCGGCCTTTGCGGCGCGGGTCACCGCCTCGGCGGGTGCCGCACTTTCGGCCGCCGTGCTTTCCGGCTTGGCAACGCTCACGGGGCCACTGCACGGCGCCGCCTGGCAAGGCGTCGACGCCTTGATCGAGTCATCGTCGACGCTCGGCGCGGAGCAGGCGATCCGCCGCTCGCTTGTCCAGGGAAATCACCTCTCGGCCTTCGGCCATCCGCTCTACCCCGATGGCGATATCAGGGCTTTGGCGCTGCTTTCGCATTTTTCCCTGCCGCCGCAATTTGCCGCGCTTCGGGAAACCGGCGAGGAGATGGTCGGCGAGAAGGTCAATGTCGATTTCGCGCTTTCCGCCATGGCGGCCGCCTTCGGTTTGCCTCACGAGGCGCCGATCATCATTTTTTCGCTTGCCCGTTCCACCGGCTGGCTGGCGCATGCGATGGAGCAGATCGAGAGCGGGGAGTTGATCCGGCCGCGCGCGCGTTATGCCGGGCCGGCGCCGCAGATGAGAAGCGGTCCCTGAGAATTCGCCGTTGGTCTCACCGGTCTACTTTTTGGCCTAGGGAAATATCGGAATTCGGCTATCATGGTTGATATGGAAGAAGACGGTTGGCGGGCGCTTTCGTAAAAGCTGTTTCGCACGGTCACGGGGGCTTTCCATGCATACGACCCTTCGCAACCTGTTTGTCGCCGCGCTGGCTGCCGGCCTCATTCCGCATGAGGCGGCCTTGGCGCAGTCTGCGGGCTGCGCGATATCGCGTGACGCCGGCGCCCGTCAGGTGCTGAGCTGCCCCGGCGGCGTTAAGGTGACGGCAGAAGCCGGCGCGTCTTTCCGCCTCTCCGACCGTAATCGTGACGGCAGTCCCGATTCGGCGTCGCTACGGAGCAAGGCCATCCTCGTCGATGTCGACGGCAGTCAGCACACAGGTGGCTTCCAGGTGGTGACGCCGCAGGCGATTGCTGCCGTGCGCGGCACGCAATGGGCTGTCGACGTCGCAGGCGGCAAGACCTCGGTGCTGGTGGTCAGGGGCAGCGTTGCCGTCCGTCGGCCGGCCGGCGAGCCGGTGGTGCTGTCGCCAGGTGAGGGCGTCGATGTGACCAGCTCAACCGAACCTCTTGTTGTGCGCCGCTGGCCGGCGCCGCGCGTCGCTGCCCTTCTTGCCCGCCTCGGCCAGTAAATATCATGAGCCATCGCCTGCTGACCGTGATCGCGCTGTTGTTTGCCGGTCTCTGGGGGGCGGCGCTCGGCTATCTCAATCTCAACGGCGAGGTCGGCCTTCTCGACCGGATGGAGGCCACGCTTGCGGATATCCGCAGCCTCGTCGTCGGCGCAAGAGAGCCGCCGCCCGTCGTCTCGATCATCGCGATCGATGACCGCACCGCCGCCGCCCATGGCTATCCGCTCGACCGGGCGACGCTTGCCCGCCTTGTCGACGCGATCAATGCGGGCAAGCCGAAAGCCCTGGCGCTCGACATTCTGCTCGTCGATCCGGGGCAGGAGGAGGGCGATGCGGCGCTGACCGCCGCCTTGCGCCAGGGGCCAACCGTCATCGCGGGCGCGGCCACCTTTGCGCAAAGCAGGCAGCGGGTCACCGATGCCGGCGAGGATCCGTTGGCCGCCATCCCCGAGGCAAACCAGCTTCTGTTGCCGCTCCCGCGTTTTGCCGAGGCGGCCGCGGTTGGCATCGTCAATGTCGCAACCGATCAGACCGGCACGCCGCGTTTCATTCCTCTGATTTCGCGCAGCGCCGACCGGCTGGATCCGGCTTTTCCGTTGCGTGCCGCCTCGGTGGCGCTCGGCGCCGATCCCAGTATCGAACGTGATGCCGTCATGCTCGGAGCGCTGCGTATTCCCACGGATATCGGTCAACGTCTGCCGCTGACCTTCTATGGCGGGCGCGGCAGCATCGCCACCTTCAGCGCCGCCGATGCGCTTGACGGCAAGCTGCCGGCAGCGGCGGTGGCAGGCCGCATCGTTGTCATCGGTTCGACGGTCACCGGCGGCGGCGATGTGTTCCCGACACCGTTCGATCCCGTCATGCCCGGCGTCGAGGTGATGTCGACGGCAATCATCCATCTCGTCACCGGCGACGGCATGGTGCGCGATCGCAGGATGAGGCTGATCGATGCCGGCACTGCCATCGGCCTGGCGCTCCTGCTCGTTTCGTTGATGGCTTGGCGGCGGAGTGCTGCGGGTTACCTCATCATGGTGCTGGTGCTGGTGGTCTGGGCCATGCTCAATCTGTCGGCCTTTGCCCATGGCTACTGGCTGAGTGCGGCGCTGCCGATCGCCGCGGCGCTGCCACCGGCGTTGATGCTGGGTGCGGCCGAACTCTGGCTCGACCGCGGCCGCGCCCACCATTTCGCCGAGCAGAGCGCGCTCCTGCAACGCATCGAGGCTCCCGGCCTGGGCGAATGGCTGGCGCGCGATCCGAATTTCCTTGCCACGCCGGTGCGCCAGAACGCTGCGGTTCTCTTCATCGATCTCTCGGGCTTCACGGGGCTCAGCGAAAAGCTCGGACCGGTCAAGGTCAGCGAAGTGCTCAGCGGTTTCTTCGAAATCATCGACGAGGAGGCCCGCTCTCACGGTGGCGCCATCACCAGCTTCATGGGCGACGGGGCAATGATCCTGTTCGGCCTGCCGCAGCCGGCCGATGACGATGCCGCCCGCGCCGTCGCCTGCGCGGTCGGTCTCTGCGAGCGGACGCGGGCCTGGCTTGGCGCGCATGCGGGCTTTGCCGAGAAGAAGGTCGGCTTCAAGGTCGGCGCCCATTGCGGCCCGATCGTCGCCTCCCGGCTCGGCACCGGGGACCGGCAGCAGATCACGGCGGCGGGCGACACGGTGAATGTCGGCAGCCGGCTGATGGAAGTCGCCGCCCGCAACGGCGTCGAGCTGGCGCTGAGCGCCGAAATCGTCCGTGCTGCAGGTCCCGACAGCGCGCTGCTGCAGGCCGGCCGGATGGAGGGGCCGTTGGAAACGGAGCTGCGCGGCCGGGCAAGCCATATCGACGCATGGCTGTGGCGCAGCCGCACGCTTTGACAATCGCTGCGGGAGCGGCTAGGAACGGCGCAAATATCCCGCCGGCTGGCTCCGGCCATGGCGCATTTCGCGCGTGACAGCTCCGAAAGATCGAACTCATGACAGAATTCAACGGCGTCGTTCAGGCGATCGCCAAGGCGTTGCAGAAGCGCGGTTACGCCGAACTCACCCCGGTGCAGAAGTCGATGCTCGATCCTGATCTTGCCGCATCCGACGCTCTGGTTTCCGCCCAGACCGGTTCCGGCAAGACCGTCGCCTTCGGGCTGGCACTGGCGCCGACACTGCTTGAGGGCAGGGAGCGCTTCGGCAATGCCGGTGCTCCGCTCGCCCTCGTCATCGCCCCGACCCGCGAGCTTGCCCTGCAGGTTAAGCGCGAGCTCGAATGGCTCTATGAGATGACCGGCGCAGTGATCGCCAGCTGCGTCGGCGGCATGGACATCCGCAGTGAGCGCCGTTCGCTCGAACGCGGCGCCCATATCGTCGTCGGCACGCCGGGCCGGCTCTGCGATCATATCCGCCGCAACGCGCTCGACATGTCGGAACTGAAGGCCGCCGTACTCGACGAGGCCGACGAAATGCTCGATCTCGGCTTCCGCGAAGATCTGGAATTCATTCTCGACTCGGCGCCGGACGAGCGCCGGACGCTGATGTTTTCGGCAACGGTGCCGGCAGCGATTGCCAAGCTTGCCAAGAGCTATCAGCGCGATGCGGTGCGCATCAGCACCGCGGCCGAGGAAAAGCAGCATGTCGATATCGAATATCGGGCGCTGATGGTCGCTCCGAGCGACCGCGAGAACGCGATCATCAACGTGCTGCGTTATTACGAGGCGACCAACGCCATCGTCTTCTGTTCGACGCGCGCCGCCGTCAATCATCTGACCGCGCGCTTCAACAATCGCAATTTTTCGGTCGTGGCGCTTTCCGGTGAGCTGACGCAGAACGAACGCAGCCACGCGCTGCAGGCGATGCGCGACGGGCGCGCCCGCGTCTGCATCGCGACCGACGTCGCTGCCCGCGGCATCGATCTGCCGGGCCTCGATCTCGTCATCCATGCCGACCTGCCGACCAATCCGGAAACGCTGCTGCACCGCAGCGGCCGCACCGGCCGGGCCGGGCGCAAGGGTATCAGTGCCATGATCGTGCCGCTGAATGCGCGGCGCAAGGCCGAGCGCCTGCTCGAGAATGCCGGTATTTCGGCCGCCTGGGCACGGCCGCCGTCGGCCGAAGAGGTGAACGAGCGCGACGACGAACGGCTGCTCGCCGATCCGATCTTCAGCGAAGCGCCCCAGGAGGAAGAACAGGGGCTGGTGCAGCAGCTTCTTTCCAGCCACGGCGCCGAGAAGCTCGCCGCCGCCTTCCTGCGTCTCTACCGCACCAATCATTCGGCGCCGGAGGATCTGATCGAGGTCACGGTGCAGGACGGGGGCAGCCGCAAGCGCCGCGACAATGCCGAGCCATACGAGCCGGCGCAGAAGGGACCGCGCGAAGATTTCGGCCCCAGCGTCTGGTTCTCCGTTTCGGTCGGCCGCAAGCAGAATGCCGAGCCGCGCTGGCTGATCCCGATGCTCTGCCGCAACGGCAACGTGACGAAGCGCGAGATCGGCGCGATCAAGATGCAGCCCGAGGAAACCTATGTGGAAATCGCCGTAGCAAGCGCCGACGGCTTCCAGGAGGCTCTCGGGCCGAACAAGATGCTCGAACGCGGCATCCGCGTGACCCGGCTTTCCGGCACGCCGGATTTCAGCCGTGCGCCGGCACAGAAGCCCTATGCCGGCAAGTCTTCGCGTGACGAACGGCCGGGCGATAGCTTCCGCGACGAGCGGCCGAAGAAGAAGTTCGGCAAGGGTTCGGGCGGCGGATATGCTGCGGCCGAGAATGTCAGCGGGGAGAAGCGGGATAGCAAGCCCTGGAGCAAGAAACCCGGCAAGCCTGGCTTCGATGGCCCGAAATCCGACAAGCCCAGATACGACAAGCCGAAATTCGAAGGCGGGAAATCCGAAGGCGCCAAATCCGAACGCCCGAAATACGAAGGCAAGGGCGGCGCCGGGCCGAAGAACAAGTTTTCGAAGAAGAAGCCCGGCTGATTTCGCCGGCAGCCCTTTGCTCGTACCGGCGGAGGGCTTTGTCTGACGGCCGATAAGCTACGCCGCATCTTGCGCGGAAGAATTGCTGAAGTTGGATTTAGAGCGGGATAGGGAGCACAACGATGATGAAACGCTCCGGCATGCCGCATCCCGATCCGGCCGCCTTCATCCGGGCCAATCTGCCGATCTCACCCGTTCCGGCCATTCCCGAAATCCTGCTGCATACGGCAGGGCCCGCGAGCGGACTCTGGCGGCTTGCCGGCCGCAAAGAAGCCGATCCGGCGCCTTATTGGGCCTATCCCTGGGCCGGCGGCGCAGTGCTTGCCCGTCACCTGCTCGATCGGCCGGAAACAGTTATCGGCCGCCGCGTCCTCGATCTCGGCGCCGGCTCCGGGCTCGTCGCCATCGCGGCGGCGAAGGCCGGAGCTGCCGCCGTGACGGCGATTGATGTCGATGCCAATGCCATTATCGCGATCGGCCTTAACGCGGCGATGAACGGTGTGAGCATCGTTGCGGTTGCCGCCGATATTATCGACGAGCCGCCGCCGGAGGAGATCGATCTCCTTGTGGTTGGCGACCTGTTCTACGATCCCTCACTTGCTTTACGGGTAATGGCCTTCCTGCGGCGCTGCCAGGCAGCCGGTATCGAGATGTTGATCGGCGATCCCGAGCGCGCCCATCTGCCGCATGGGGAACTCACGCGAATCGCAACCCATGGGGTTGCGGATTTCGGGGCGGGATCGGCGGCCAGGGCGGTGCAGGCGGGCGTCTTTTCGCTTTCCGATAACTAAAGACGCGACTAAGCCAGTAGGTCCGGCCGCAACAGCATGACCGGGCAGGGTGCCCCAGGGGGCAGTTCCGGCGCATGCGGCGGGCGAATGATAAGGCAGTCCGAACGGGCGAAGGTTTTCATCATCGACGAGTCCTGCTTGTCGAAGGGTTCGGCGAGCCAAGTCCCGGCGGCGGACTTCGACAGTTTTGCCCTGATATAATCCTGCCGATGGTCGTTGGCGCGCAGCGGGACGGCCGCCTCCATCGTCGCCTCGCGTCGCACCGGCGGCAAGGAGGCAAGTTTGCGGATCAGTGGCTCCAGGAAGAGCAGGGAGCAGACGAGGCTCGAGACCGGATTGCCGGGCAGGCCGAGCACATGCGTCTCGCCGAAGCTGCCGACCATCAGCGGCTTGCCGGGACGCATGGCAATGCGCCAGAAATCGAGTTGCATGCCGGCCTCGATCAGCGTCGCCTGGACCAGATCATGATCACCGACCGAAGCGCCGCCGAGCGTGACGATGACATCGGCCTTGGCGTTCCGCGCCGTGTCGATCGCCGCCGTGATCCTGGCCTTGTCATCCGGGACGATGCCGAGATCGAGCACATCGGCGCCGGCTTTGCGGGCAAGGGCTGCAATGCCGAAGGTGTTGGACGCGATGATCTGCGAAGGGCCGGGCGTGCTTCCGGGCGGCAGCAATTCGTCGCCAGTCGCAAGGATGGCGACCAGCGGGCGCCGGAGCACTTCAACATCGGGCCGGTTCATGCCGGCTGCGACCGTCAGCCGCGAGAAATCGAGCACGGTGCCGGCCGACAGCACGGCTTCGCCTTCGACGAAATCCTGGCCGCGCGGACGGATATGCTGCCCCTGTCGGACGGGAAAATTGGTTCGAATGCCGCCTTCGATCTTCTCCGCATCCTCCTGCAGCAGGACGCTGTCGGCACCCGGCGGCACCGGCGCGCCGGTGAAGATGCGGACGGCTTCTCCGTGGCCGACGTTACCCTCGAAGCCGTGGCCGGCGGCCGAGGTGCCGATGACCTTCAGCACAGCACCCGGTTCCGGCGCGTCGTCGCGGCGCAGCGCATAGCCATCCATCGCCGATGCATTGAAGGGCGGCTGCGTCAGGCCGGCCGTGAGATCGACGGCAAGGACGCGGCCCTCTGCTTCGGCAAGCGGCAGCGTCTCAGATGTCGCGACCGGCTTTGCCCGAGAGAGCAGGCGGTTCTGTGCCTCAGTGACCGGGAGCAGGTTCATCTCCCCTCCGGATGACGGAAATCGCCGGATTTGCCGCCGGATTTTTCGAGCAGCCTAATACCGCCGATTTCCATTGCCTTGTCGGCAGCCTTAGCCATATCGTAGATCGTCAGACACGCGACGGAGACGGCGGTCAGCGCCTCCATCTCCACACCGGTCTTGCCGGTCAGCTTGGCGGTTGCCGTGACGCGCAGGCCGGGCAGAGCCGCATCTTCCGCGATCTCGACGGTGACCTTCGTCAGCATCAGCGGGTGGCAGAGCGGGATCAGATTGGCGGTCTGTTTGGCGGCCATGATGCCGGCAAGGCGGGCCGTGCCGATGACATCGCCCTTCTTGGCATTGCCCTGGCGGATGAGCGCGAGTGTTTCCGGCGCCATTCTCACACGGCCTTCGGCGGTGGCGACGCGCACCGTCTCGGCCTTGTCGGAAACATCGACCATATGCGCCTCGCCTGACGCGTCGATATGGGTGAGGCCGGGCTTTCCGCCGCTCATCTTATTCGGCCGCGATTGCCGCTTCGCCGATGAGCAGCGCGCGGGTGGCGGCCGTCACGTCGTCCTTGCGCATCAGGCTTTCGCCGACCAGGAAGGTATTGAGGCCGGCGGCCTGCAGGCGCTTGCAATCGGCATGGGTGAAGATGCCGCTTTCGCCGACGAGGAGCCGGTCATCAGGAACCATCGAGGCAAGCGTCTCGCTGACGGTCAGGCTGACTTCGAAGGTCCTGAGGTTGCGGTTGTTGATGCCGATAAGCGGCGAGGAGAGCTTCAGCGCGCGTTCCATTTCCGGCGCGTCGTGAACCTCGACCAACACATCCATGCCGAGCGAAAAAGCTTCGTCCTGCAGACGCTCCGCCTCATCGTCGGTCAGCGACGCCATGATCAGCAAAATGCAATCGGCGCCCCAGGCGCGGGCCTCATGGACCTGATAGGTCTCGAACATGAAGTCCTTGCGCAAAGCGGGCAGGGCGCAGGCGGCACGCGCCGCCGTCAGAAATTCCGGCGCCCCCTGAAAGCTTGGCGTATCGGTGAGCACGGAAAGGCAGGCCGCGCCGCCGGCTTCGTAGGCCTTTGCCAGCGCCGGCGGATCGAAATCCGGACGAATGAGGCCCTTGGAGGGGCTTGCCTTCTTGATCTCGGCGATCAGGCCGAAGCGGCCAGCCTCACGCTTGGCCGTAAGCGCCTGGTAAAAACCGCGCGGCGCGGACTGCCCGGCCTGCATTGCCTTCAGGTCGGCCAGCGACACCGTCGCCTTGGCGGCGGCGATTTCCTCACGCTTGTAGAGTTCGATCTTCTTCAGAATATCGCTCATCGGGCAATCCTAATCGATATCGTTGGAAACGGCGATGAGTTTGTCGAGAGCGAGCGCCGTGGCGCCGCTATCGAGCGAATGCGCGGCAAGGGTCATGCCGTCGCGGATCGTTTCGACTTTGCCCGAGATGACGAGCGAGGCGGCAGCATTGACCAGCGAGACATTGCGGTAGGCGTTTTTCGCGCCGCCAAGAACCTCGCGAAGCGCTGCAGCATTGGCGACACCATCGCCGCCCTTGATATCGGCGAGCACACAGGGGCTGACGCCGAAGTCGGCGGGTGACAGCTCGAAGGTGCGGATCTTGCCGTCTTCGAGGGCTGCAACCTTGGTGATGCCGGTTGTGGTGATCTCGTCGAGACCGTCGCCATGGACCACCCAGACGCATTCGGAGCCGAGATCGCGCATGACTTCGGCCAGCGGCACCAGCCATTGCGGCGAAAAGACGCCCAGCAGCTGGCGGCGGACACCAGCCGGATTGGAGAGCGGCCCCAGAAGATTGAAGATGGTGCGGGTGCCGAGTTCGACGCGGGAGGGGCCGACATGGCGCATGGCGGAATGATGAAGCTGCGCGAACATGAAGCCGACGCTGGCCTCCGCAATGCAGCGGGAAATGATCTCGGGACCGACATCGATATTGACGCCGAGTGCAGCCAGATTGTCGGCCGCGCCGGATTTCGAGCTCAGCGCCCGGTTGCCGTGCTTTGCCACCGGCACACCGGCGCCGGCGACGATCAGTGCCGCGAGCGTCGAAATATTGTAGGTGCCGCTGGCATCACCGCCGGTGCCGACGATGTCGATGGCATCGGCCGGCGCCTGAACGGTCAGCATTTTCGACCGCATGGTGGTGACGGCGCCGACGATCTCGTCGACGCTTTCACCGCGCACGCGCAGCGCCATCAGGAAGCCGCCGATCTGCGAAGGCGTCGCCTGGCCCGACATCAGGATGTCGAAGGCAGCACGCGCCTCGTCACGCGTCAGCGGCTCGCGGCTTGCGGCCTTGGCCAGGAACGGCTTCAGATCGGTCATAAAACCTCCCAAAGCATGACACCGGAGCGGCGTTCGGCGACGTCATGCTCTAACTGTTGAACTCGACAGGATTCAGATTTAGGCCACCGCGCCTAAAATCATCCTGTTCTAGAGCATGATGCCGAAAAGTGTGAGCGGTTTTCGGACGACATCATGCTCTAACTCTTTAATTTAGAACAGGATTCAGATTTCAGGCCGACCGGGCTTAAAATCATCCTGTTCTACCGGGCCGCCGTCTGTTCGGCGAGCGTCTGGTTGACCTCAGCGCCGTACTGCGTCTGCAGCAGGTTGACCATCTGATCGAGGATATCATCGCCGGCGGCGTTGGCCATGGCGGTGAGCTGGGCATCGCGGTTGTTGAGCACGTCGCCCGTCGGCTGGCTGTTGACCTCGGTGACCTTCATCAGGATCTGCGTCGAGGGGTCGGCGCCGACAGCGCTCGCCACCGTGTCGACGGGGCCGGAGAAGGCGGCCTTGACGCCGGCGCGGCCGAGAACCGCATCATCGGTGGAGCGGGTAATGCTGCTCTTGCTTTCGACGGCGATGCCGAGTGGCGCCGCAATGTCAGCAAGGGCGGTGCCCTTTTGCGCCTTGGCCTTCAATTCGTCGGCCTTTTTGGCGAGTTCTGCCTTCTGCTGCTCCGCCGTCCAGTCCTCGATGGCTTTTTCGCGCACCTCGGCGATCGGACGGTCACGGTCCGGCGTGATTTCGCGGACGTTGAACCAGACATAGCCATCATTGCCGATCGGAAGCGGTGGCGCATCGACGCCGACCTCGGTCTTGAACGCTTCCCCGAGCAGCTGCTGTTTGACGGGGATATCCTTGACCTCCTTGCCGTCCTTGTCGGCACCGGTCGCGTCGACCGCATCGACGGTCATGGCCTGAAGCTTCAGCTGGCCGGCAATAGCTTCAAGCGTGGCGCCGCCGGCGCGCAGATCCTCGATCTGGTCGTGAACGTTGATGACTTCCTGAGAGGCATTGGAAAGCGCCAGCTGCTTGCGGATCTCCTCCTTCACCTCGTCGAAATTCTTCACCGTTTCCGCCTTGATGTTGGTGATGCGCAGGATGACAGGACCGAAGGAGCCGTCGACAACCGGCGTCGTGCCGCCATCCTTGGAAACTGCGAAGGCGGCATCGGCGACTGCCTGGTCGGGAACCTTGTCCTTGGTGAATTCGCCAAGCAGCACGTCGCTTGCGGTCTTGCCCTGGTCGGAGACCAGCTGATCGAAGCTGGTGCCGCTCTTCAGCGCGGTTTCGGCGGCGGCGGCAAGATCCTTGCTGGTGAAGGTCAGCTGCTCGATGGTGCGGCTTTCGGGCGTACGGTAGCTATCCTTGCCCTTATCGAAAGCCTCGCGGACCTGGTCGTCGGTGACGGTCGCGGCATCGGCGATGTCGGCCGGCTGCAGCTTGAGATAGGCGATCTTGCGATATTCCGGCGCGCGGTAACGCTGCTTGACGCCCTCGAACCAGGTGGCCAGCACGTCGTCGGCCGGCGCCTTGATCGGTTCGATATTGGCGTTGGTCAGCAAGAGGTAGTCGACAGTGCGGCTTTCATCGCCATAAAGCTTCATTGCGTCGACCAGCGTCTTCGGCGCGGTGAAGCCGTTGGAAACCGCATCGACGATCTGGCTGCGGACGGCGACCTTGCTGCGCTCCTTGATGTAATCGTCCTGGCCGATGTTGGCATTGCGTAGGCGCGAGATGAACAGCTCGCGATCGAACTGGCCGTTGACGGCCTTGAACGCCGGATCATCGCCGATCAGCTGGGCGAGGCGGTCCTCGGACAGCCCGAGATTCATGTCTGCGGCGAGCTGGTCGAGCGAAGCGCCCGCAATGAGCTGAGAGAGGACCTGCTGTTCGACGCCGAAGGCACGGGCCTGTTCCGGGGTAAGACGCATGCCGAATTGCTGGCCGAGGCTTGCCACCTGACGCTGATAGGCGAGGTGGAATTCGTTGACGCCCACACGCTGATCACCGACGGTCACGACCGTGGTGCTGTTGCCGCCTGATATCAGCTCGCGCGATACGCCCCAGACGCCGAAGGAGGCGACCAAGAGAAGCAGGAGCAGCTTGGCAACCCAGGTCTGAGCAGCTCTTCTCAGAAAATGGAACATGGAAACGCAAACCTCGCAGTATTCATTGACCCGCGCGCGGGCAGACATTCGACGTTCCTTAGAACAAACCCGACAGGAAATGAAGGGTTGTCACGCGAAAAGCTGCGCAGAGCGGCGGTGGCGACGCAAGGCGTTGACGGCAAACAAAAGATCGGCTTCGGCGGAACCTTTCGGGCCGCCATTTCGTTGAAGCGGCATCCCATGAAACAGGAGCAGACCATGGCAGATTTGAAAACCGCTTCCGCCGAATCCACCGCTGCGCGCGTCAAGGCGGATATCGCAGCAGACGATCTGTCGGCGCAGGTCACGGCACTGCGTGAAGATCTGTCCAGACTGACGGACAGTGTGCGGGCGCTGGGGCAGGGGGCGAAGTCGGTGGTTACGGACGAAGCTTCGCTGATGACGGAACGGTTGCGCGACAAGGTTCGCGAAGAACCGATCATGGCGCTCGCGGTGACGGCGGGCATCGCCTATGTTTTCGGCCTGCTGAGCCGCCGCTGATACGGAATCCGGACAGAAAAAAGCCGGACGCAAGGCGCGCCCGGCTTTGAGTGATGTCTGACAGTTATGTCTGGGGCGTCAGCGGCGAATGGCGCGGCCGATGAAAATCAGAATGCAGGCGCCAACGAAGCCGGTGATCAGGTAACCCAGCCAGCCGGCCAGCGGTTGAATGTGCAAAAGACCGAGAATCCAGTTGGCGACGATCGCGCCGACGATGCCAAGCAATATGTTCATGAGCAGGCCCATGCTGCTGCTCATGGCTTTCTCCGCTAGCCAGCCGGCGATACCGCCGATGATGATGGCTGCAATCCAACCCACGCCTTCCATGGTAATCCCTCCTGGTAAACCGACTCGCAGGAAAGCACGAAACCGCAGAAAGTTCCACTCCTGGAGGAACTTAGTCGATTATGGCTGCAGCAGGGTGACCGGGGTTTCCATCAGGTAGGCAATCAGCTGGAACAGCAGGCCTGCCACAGCAAGCATTGCGAAGCCGAAGGGCATGATCAGGCTTTTGCTAAACATTCTTTCCTCTCCCCATTTGAGTAAAGAATAAGCCTAAGTGCGATCTTCGCAAGATTATTGTTAATTAATAGTTAAACGTGATATTTAACTAAAATTATAATACCACAGATGTATTATGATTATCCATTGCGTTCGAAGCAACATACACGCCTTACCGGTATTACTCGCCCCAATCGTCAAGAAATGCGACATTTCGTGGAGTTTTTACCTGGCATAAGCTGGACCATTGGGGAATGGGCGCCAGAATGTGCCCCCGATTTGGCGCAGGTGCTTAAACTCCTCGGTTAGAACCCGCTTTCATGTCCTAATGCGGCGGATTGATTTTGGCGCCGACTGCATCATTTTTCATGGAGTTCGCCTCTATCAGGGAAAAACTCGATGTCAAAAGCTGCTATCGCCTTTGCCTGCCTCTGCCTGCTCACGCTTTCCGCCTGCGGCAATACCGCGTACGGACTGAAGAAGGATGGACAGGAGGCCAGCCACGCAATGGACAACGCGACGCATCGGGTGCTTTCGGCCGGTGCCAAGAAGTAAGGGCAGCAGCGAAATTCGCGCCGTCACCGGGTGCCAAGCTTGCAGGAAAAAAGCCCGCCTGGGGTGAGGCGGGCTTGGCATAACAGAGAGAATGGACGGATGGAAACCGTCCCGACTAATACAGCATTTCCTTAAGCGTATGGCCTTGCGTCATTCGACGTAACCGCGACCGACAGATTCCGGCCGCGACCGCCAGGATGGGGTTCAAAAGTTGCCCCAATTCTGAGCGCGAGCGCGGGCGCGAATAATCCGATATTCGCGACCGCCATAGAGCGAACCGATGGTCAGCAGAAGTGTCAGAACGTCCCAGATGATATGCATGGTATCCTCTTAGGTTGGACGGCTCTGCCGTCGATCGGTCAAGGTACAATAGCAATCTTTCAAACCTGCTTATATGACAAGAAATCGGGATATGCGGGGAAGCGGGAAGGGCGCTTCATGAGGAGACGGAGTCGCCATCTTGGGAGCAGTAAGGTGAATAGATCACCCGGTGGCGGGCCATGACGATTTTTACGGTCCGCCACATCACGGCCTATCGTTACCGCAGGGAGGTCGATTTCGGCGAGCATCGCCTGATGTTCCGGCCGCGCGACAGTTTCGACCAGCGGCTGATCGAGGCATCGCTGAAGACCTATCCGGAGCAAAGTCATGTGCGCTGGATCCACGATGTTTTCGGCAATTGCGTGGCGCTCGTCGATTTTTCGCGGCCGTCGTCCGAGCTTCGCTTCGAAACCTGGATCACGCTCGACCACACCCCCCAGCTCGCCCCGGATATTCGAATCGACGAGGCGGCGCTCACCTATCCCTTCTCCTACGACAAGGACGAAATCGCCGATCTCGCGCCGGCGATGCAGCGCCATTATCCCGATCCGGGCGATGAGATCGGCCGCTGGGCGCGACGGTTTGTGCGCCTGGGGCACCCGACTGAGACCGGGCACCTGCTGATGACGCTCTGTTATGCCATTCGGGAAAGCTTCGTTTATGCGCGGCGCCACGAACACGGGACGCAGGCTCCGCTTGACACCCTGCACCTTCGCTCCGGCACGTGCCGGGATTTCGCGCTTTTGATGATGGAGGCAGCACGCACGCTCGGCCTGGCAGCGCGATTCGTCAGCGGCTATGTTTACGTTCCCGATCGGGACGGCTCCACCGTGCTCGGCGGCGGCTCCACGCATGCATGGTGCCAGGTCTATCTTCCCGGGGCCGGGTGGGCGGAGTTCGATCCGACCAACGGCATCGTCGGAAACCGCGATCTCATTCGCGTGGCCGTTGCCCGTGATCCGCGCCAGGCAGTCCCTTTGAGCGGCAGCTATGACGGCAACGGGTCGGACTTCGACAGCATGACGGTGCAGGTCAACGTGACCACGCGGCAGCCATGGATCGAAGAGGGGTAGCGGTCGATTGCCAGCCGGCGATGCTGGATCGGCGCGGAACGATAGCCGCGGTCGGCGGAACCGGGCAGCGCGATCGGCGTTCCATACTCACCTCCACCCATGCGGGAGAGGACGAGGAAGCCACAATGAAGATACGCGCCGGGTTTCATCTGGGCTATGAATGCATCCAGCCGACGCCAATGCTGCTGGTGCTCAACATTCACCCCTCCCGTCGCGCCGATCTTCTGAGCGAGCAGGTCCTGACATTCGACCGGCCAATCGAAGTCTGGGAATATACCGACAGTTTCGGCAACGCCTGCAGCCGGATCATCGCTCCGCCCGGGCTGACGACGATTTCGACCAGATTCGAGATTTACGATACGGGGCAACCCGACGTCGTGCCCACCGAGGCCGTACAACACGCGATCAAGGACCTGCCCGACGAGGTGCTCGTCTTCCTGCTTGGCAGTCGTTACTGCGACACCGACAGGCTTTCGGATTTTGCCTGGAGAACCTTCTCGTCGACGCCGCTCGGCTGGGCGCGCGTGCAGGCGATCTGCGACTTTGTGCATAACCACATCACCTTCGACTATCAGAAGGCCGACGTTCTCAGGACCGCGCATGGCGGCTTTACCGACAAGAGCGGCGTCTGCCGCGACTTCGCTCATCTTGCCATGGCGCTTTGCCGATGCATGAATATTCCTGCCAGATATTGCACGGGCTATCTCGGCGATATCGGCGTTCCAGCCGATCCCAATCCAATGGATTTCAGCGCGTGGTTCGAAGTCTTTCTAGGCGGTCATTGGCACACGGTCGATGCCCGCCACAACACGCCGCGGATCGGCAGGATATTGATGGCGACCGGCCGCGACGCCACCGACGTCGCCATGTCGACGGCTTTCGGCCCGGCCACACTTTCCCGCTTCGAGGTGATCACCGAGGAAGTGCCGTGAAGGCACTCAGAGATTGCCGCGGGTGAGTGAATCCTATGCTTTCTTGAGGAATTCCGTTTTCAGCACGAGGCCCTTGACCTGCTTGGTGTTGCACTCGATCTCGCCGGGATTGTCCGTCAGTCGAATGCCCTTGACCAGCGTTCCGCGCTTCAGCGTCTCCGAGGTGCCCTTGACCTTGAGGTCTTTGATCAGCGTGACGGAATCGCCGTCGTGAAGCTGGCTTCCGTTGCTGTCCTTTACGATAATGTCGTCGGCCATGATGTCCTCGCTTGTTGATGCGGTAGGGGAAATCACGGCGACACGGGATAGTCAACCGCCGCCCTGCCGCGCCTCCCAAGGCCGTTCACCTGGGCATGCAGATCACTTTTGCCGTCGCGGCCACATTGATCACCGCGGCACTCGCCGTCGCGGTCGGGACTTACCGTCGTCGGCGAGCGCGCGCGGGGCATTGAGCGGACGGGGAGACTACCCAGGTCAATTCCCGGCCCCTGACCCTTCGAGCCAAACCGACCAAGGTCCGATCCGACCCGGACTTCGTGCCGATACCAAACGCTTGATTGCTGCAATAGGTTTTCGCGGCGGGGCGGAATTGCGGAGTTTTATAGCCGTGACGAAATTTATCGTTGTAGGAATGATACTGACGCCGGTGATCTTCTGGGGTTCTATCGGCGTCTGGGTCTACTCGCTATTATCGTGAGGAGGCCCCACACCTTCAGCCCTCGATCATATCATCGGGTAGTCGCGCGAAGCGAAGTCATGGCCGGCGACGGTCCTGGACAATCTCAATCAAACCAGGATCATGGTCGAAGCTCCTGACCAAGAGTGCAGATCAACCGGAAGGCTGAGCCGGTTCATTGTCTTGGCACGAGCCCGTCAAGCAGGAAATCCAGACCTTTCCTGAAAGCGCCGTCCCAATCATTATCCAGCAGCAGACGAGCACGCTCGATCGTCGGATATTTTTCGCTGAGATGAGCAAGGCGCTGCTGCGCGGCGGCCATGTCGTCGTCGGAAAGGTCGAAATTCGCACGGGTGATGGTCGCGCCGATCACATAGTTCCAGAGCGACCATATCGCGCCGTTCAAATCTGCCTCGGCGACGCCGGCTCCGGATAAGATCCTGCCCAGCAGTTCCAGGCGGCTGAGGATGTTCGGGCCGAGCGCCCGGCGCGGCAGCAGCGATGCCGACCAGGGATGGCCCAGCATGCTGGCGCGCCAGTCCTCGAGCATGTGAAAGATTGCGCCGCGCCAGTCGGCAGCCTCGATCCCTTGCGGCGGCCCGCGATATTCGAGAACCGAGTCGAGCGCCAGATCAAAAACTTCCTCTTTGTTGTCGACGTGCCAATAAAGGCTCATCGCGCCCGCGCCGAGGCGATCGGCCAGGCGGCGCATCTTCAATCCGTCGACACCTTCGGCGTCCAGCAGTTCGACCGCGGTCGCTACGATCCGTTCGATCGAAAGCGCCGGTTCACTGTCCGCCTGCTGCAGGGACGGGACCGACCCAGCTTGCCATTGAGGCCCTTTACCCTGAGCGCCGCCGCCTTTGGCTGCCATGCGTCCTTCCCAAATGATCTGAAGGTGGTTTTAAGCCGACAAAGCCACGAATGTCGACTCCGGCCGATTGACTCGTACAACGTACGATGCGATTTGATCGTACGTCGTACGAGTCAATTATGCGACGATCGAACGAGAATTCAATCCGGAAGACCGCGGGCGACGTTGCTCGCAGTCCGTACGGCCAAGAGAAAATCATGTCACACACCATCAAACATCTGCTTTTCGGAGGGCTGATCATCATGACCACGGGAGTTTCCACTGCGACGACGGCAATTGCGGGCGAAAAGCCAACCATCGTCAATCCGAAAAACCTCTACGACCCGACGCCGAATGGCTACAGCACCGCTGTGATTGCACCGCGCGGCGCGCGGTTGGCCTATATTTCCGGGCAGGGTGGCCAGGACAGCACCGGCGCCTTGTCGCCGGACTTCGCCGTCCAGGTTAAGCAGGCCTACGCAAATCTGCGCGCCGCTCTCGATGGGCTCGGCGCAAGGCCGGATCAGGTCGTCAAGCTTACGGTCT
The DNA here is from genome assembly GCF_019793465.1 of Rhizobium croatiense. Classification (GTDB taxonomy): domain Bacteria; phylum Pseudomonadota; class Alphaproteobacteria; order Rhizobiales; family Rhizobiaceae; genus Rhizobium; species Rhizobium croatiense. The sequence continues at coordinate 146,944 of NZ_JAILYJ010000009.1, forward strand.
TCGTGGTCGATCACGACATGTCCAAGCTCGAAGTGCTGAGCAAAAACGTTAAGGAAACCTTCGGCGCGGCGCTGCCGGCGCAGACGCTTGTCCCGGTTCCCAAACTTGCAATAGACCCGATGCTCTTCGAGGTCGAAGCCGTCGTCGTTCTGGAATGACGGCCGCAAGCGAACCGGCTGCGGCAAGGCTGCCGCTCTCGCTGGCTGTTCGATCGACTTGATATCCGGAAGATCGCTTTCGACCGCTGGAACTGGCGGCACTTGAAGCCCTGGCTGTAGGCGGAAGGCTTCACTGACGAGCAGCTTGAGGGTGAGGCGGCTGTATTTGAGCAGTTTGCTGATGAACTGCCAGCATGACAAAGCCTCCTCGTAAGCCTTCTCAGCCGCTGCTCGTGACGCCGAAGCGCCCGCCTTACGGGCTGCGAGGTCCGCTTCGTAGCGTGCCAAAAAGCCGGCGCTGTTGCTCAGCGCTCAGCCGCAGTCGCCGGATGACTCGGCTGAGCGCCACAAATTATCAATGGCCGGCGCGATCACCACACTCTCCGACACATGAGGCGCGTCGGCCGGTCTTCCGACGCGTAGCGAATTCATGCTAAAACGGCTCCATGACAAAGCTATCGCTTTCAAATCTCCGACACATAGGCGTGCGCCATCGGGGCGCACCGATTTCGTTCGGAGATAAACATGCATCACAAAAGAAAGCGCCCCCGCAAAGCTGCGTGCGGACTTTGCAAGCCGCATAAGACCAGGGGCAACTGCCCACGTCATAAGAACATGCAGTTGGGCAACCTGCGTCGATACTTGTCCGGGTCTGAGCAACTCCGCTGCCAGGAGATTAGGGTATCGGGCATGGATGGGAATTATCGGCAGTCGCCACAGTACGGTATTGGATAAAAAGAAAGGTCGGCGCGAATGGTCGCTCCGACCTTTCTTTGATTGCATCAGCACGGTGCCAGTACATCCGTGGTCACCAGCGGAAGCCATCGGATAGATTGAATCTATGCGCCTTGTGAATTTATGCAAGGAGTAGGAGGTGCCGATTTAGGGCTAGGCGAGGGAGGAGCCTGCCGGGTAACTTTGCCACGACAATCGCACCGCCCGCCTCACCAGCTGGCGATTTCATCCGCCTGCATTCGGTCCCTTGGGGTCATGCCTCAAGACCGCCGCATCGGGCGGCTGAACGCCGGCACGTAAAATGGAAAATGGCGGAAGAGGTGGGATTCGAACCCACGGTACGGTTTCCCGCACGCCGGTTTTCAAGACCGGTTCCTTAAACCACTCGGACACTCTTCCAAGTAATTGAGAAGCTGTAAGAAATTCCGTTGCGGGATTTCTGGTGCATCGGTGGTTTCTGCCGATTTGCTGCCCATTCACTCACAGGCCGGCTTTTTAGCAGCTTTGACCGCAGCGTCAACTTGTTCTGCAGAGAAGCGGCTTCGACAGCCGCTTCTCTCTGCCGTCGTCAGACCAGGACGGTGAAGTTGTCAAATGCGAGCTGCGGGAAGCCCGTCGGCTCTACATCGGGCTGAATATCGAAGCGGATGAAATCGACTGCTCCCAAGGCTTCCAGCGAAATGTGCTGGCCATCGGCAATGGTGTCGCCATAAACCGTCAGCGACATCTCGCTCACCTTGTTGCCGCCGATATAGCCTTCGAACGTCACAAGGGCATCGACACCTTGATAGGCCGGGTCGAAAACCGTCGCGACGTCGACACCCTCCACGGTGAAGAGCTTGCCGTCAACGCGATCGAAGAATGGATTGTAGGGGTTGGTGACAACGTATTCATTGCCGCCGGATTCGGCGACCGTCCACAGATTGCCGTCGAGCTTGTCGCCAAACTTGAAACCGGCATAGCCCGAGGCGATATCCGGCTGCCCGGGATATTCCGTCGGAGCATTCTCGAAATCGATGGAATACAGCCCTTGCGGAGGCGTATGCACGCCGATGTTGAGATTGGCGACATCCGTGCCGCCTTTTCCATCGGAGATCTTGAAGGAGAATTTCTCGGCGAAGACTTCAGCGGACTCAAGGCTTGCGGGATCACGGACCATGTAACTATAGCTGCCGTTGCTCCAGATCGTCAGCGTTCCGTGCTCACCCTCGATGGTCAGATATCCTGCTTCACCCGCCTTGTTGGGAATTCTTATTCCGTTGACGAACTGAACCTGAAGCAGGTCGCCATCGGAATCTGAGGCGCTGTCGAGAAGGTTTCCTTCAATGGCTTCCGCTGGTGCGTAGTCGTGGACCGACACGTCAGGCACTGCTGGTTTGTGATTTGCCATAGCTCGTCTCCCTAAAGATGAGCGTGGAAAGGACGCCGGGCTACGACCCGAACGCCGCAAATAAACTTTCTACTCCACTTTGAGTCAAGCAACAAACTACACGCTGCAAGGGAGTGACTGCCGCGGTTTCCGCTGTAGGCCACACCCAACAGCGTGAAGAGCAAAGCCGGTCTACTACCCTAAGGTGAAAGCTCCAACTCCAGCGGAGATTGGCGGCCTCTTGGCGCTCGGTGGCCGTTAACCTTCATGTCGCAGCTGTTTCGCTGAGGGGCATCTCGCGCCCCGAAAGCTGGCTTTGCAGTGCCAAATGATCCGCATCGGCACGCCGATTGCGGCTCTGACTGCAGCCGTGGAAGGGCAGGGCGGTAGCTTCGCGTTAGCGATCTGTAAACCATAATCATTGGAATTGTCGCTATCGCTTCGAAAACGTTCGTAAATTCGCCACGAACCTAGCAAATTTAAAGTCTCGTTAGGCGGGTGGGCATAAGGCGTTATTGGCCCAAGATGGGGCAAAGTTCCTTAACCATAACGATGTTTGAGCGGCGTGGGACATATGACATTGGGATACGGGGCAACGTCTTTCGCAACGACAGCGCGATGGCTGGCGATATCTGCGATGTGTGCGACGGTTGCAGCATGCGGCACGACACAGGCCGTGCCGAAGAAAAAAGCCCATGGCAAAGAGTATTTCTCCGAATCCGAATATGGCGTAAAGGCCAGCCCCCGCGTCGCCACCGGCAACAACATCCCGAAGGGCGGCGGCCGCTACATCGTCGGCAATCCTTATGTGGTGAAGGGTAAATGGTATTATCCGAAGGAAGACTTCTCCTATAGCAAGGTCGGCATCGCTTCCTGGTATGGTTCGGCCTTTCATGGACGCCTGACGGCGAACGGCGAAGTCTACGACCAGATGCATCTTTCCGCCGCGCATCCGACTTTCCCGCTGCCGAGCTATGCTCGCGTCACCAATGTCGAGAACGGCTCATCGATCATCGTGCGCGTCAACGATCGTGGTCCCTATCACGAAGGACGCATCATCGACCTTTCCAACAAGACTGCCAACATGCTGGATCTGCAGCACAGCGGCACCGGCAAGGTGCGCGTGCAATATGTCGGCCGCGCTCGTATGGACGGCCACGACATGCCCTATCTGATGGCTTCCTACGTACCGAAGGGCAGCCGCATTCCCGGCGTCAATCCGGAAGGGCAGATTGCAAGCGGCGTAATGGTTGCCTCCAACAGCCGCAAGATCACCCGCGATCAGCTGCAGAGCGCCGAAGATTACGAGGCGCAGCCGGCCAGGGTACCGGTGCCGATGTCGGCGACCTCCTATGCCGGCTCGACGCCGAGCGCGCGCTACAATGCGGCGCCCGCGCTTGCCCCGGGCGCTCATGTTCTGGTGGCGCCAACGGCACCGGCCGCAAACGCCGCGCCGGCCTTCGATCAGATGGTCGTGCTGCCGGAGATCGGTCCCATGCCCTATGAACGGCCCTATGGCGGCTCTCAGCCTTCCCTCGCGCTCGGCTATCAGAACGAGGGCGTGAAGACGGTGACGGTCGATCTCGCCTTCGACGCGGTGATGGTGCGTAATGACGGGCTGACGCAGGCCTCGATCCTTGCCTCGGCCAAGCGCCAGCAGGCAAAATCCGCGGCGCGCTGAGCATGGCGATTGCATCGGATTTCGCCGCGCTCTAACCTTCTCAAAACTGCCGTTCACCGATGGGACTTGCGATGCTGAGGCCTGTGCTTCGCCTTCTAGAGCGGTTGCGTTTTTCACCGAAGCGCAGACCCGCTCTAACCTTTTGTTTTGCTGCAATTCCGGAGGCAAAACCGATCGGCACTTTTGCCGCAGTTGCTCTTGCATGCCTGATGCCGCTCGCCGCAGGCGCGCAGGCAGCCGATGGCGCCGCCGCCGGTTTCGCCACCAAGGCAGCGCAGGCCTATATGATCGAGGCATCGACCGGCACGGTGCTTCTCGCCAAGAACGAGGATCAGGGCTTTTCGCCGGCTTCGCTTGCCAAGCTGATGACCATGGATCTCGTCTTCGAGGCGGTGACCAAGGGGCAGATCACCCTCGACACCAAATATCCCGTTTCCGAATATGCCTGGCGCACCGGCGGCGCACCGTCGAGGACGGCGACGATGTTTGCCGCCCTGAAATCGCGCGTGCGCGTCGAAGACCTGATCAAGGGCATCGCCATCCAGGGCGCCAATGACAGCTGCATCATTCTCGCCGAGGGCATGGCCGGAAGCGAGCAGCAATTCGCCGAATCGATGACGCGCCGCGCCCGCGAAATCGGCATGGAGAAGGCGGTGTTCGGCAATTCCACCGGCCTTCCAGATGGTAAGAGCAAGGTGACAGCGCGCGAGATGGTGACGCTTGCCGCCGCCCTCCAGCAATCCTATCCCAATCTTTATCCCTATTTTGCCCAGCCCGATTTCGAGTGGAACAAGATCTTTCAGCGCAACCGCAACCCGCTGCTCGGGCTCGATCTCGGCGCTGACGGACTTGCCACGGGCTTTACCGAGGGTGAGGGTTATTCGATCGTCGCCTCGGTCCAGCGCGACGGCCGGCGGCTGTTTCTGGCGCTCGCCGGAATCGCCTCCGACAAGGAGCGGACGGAAGAGGCCAAGCGTGTGCTCGAATGGGGCCTGACGGCCTTCGAGAACCGGCAGATTTTCGCCGAGCATGAAGTGATCGGCGCAGCCAGCGTCTATGGCGGCACGGCGCGCACCGTCGATCTGATCGCCAAAGCGCCGGTCAGCGTCTATATTCCGGTCAGCAATCCCGACCGGCTGTCGGCGCGCATCGTCTATCGCTGGCCACTGACAGCGCCGGTGCAGCCGGATTATCAGGCCGGCACGCTCAGGATTTTCGCCGGCAGCCGGCTTCTCAGGGAAGTCCCACTCTATACCGCGCAGGCGGTGGGCGAAGGCTCGCTCAGCAGCCGCGCCGTCGATGCCATGCTGGAGCTCGGCGAATCGCTGTTTTTCTCCTGGCTCTGGGACAAGTCCGCGCGCGGCTGAAGCCGTTATCGCCAAGCGGCTGCACTGTCGTGCGCCACATGTTCAAGACTTGAGCGCCGGGCCTTCTGATATAATTTGCCGGGGAAGGTGATTATGTCGCCGCGGCGAAAGGTTTTCCTTCCCGATGTCTTCGGATAGATAGAAGAGGCGGGGCGCGCGCGTGCGGCGCCCGGAATGCGGGAAGCTGTCATTGTCATCCGGTACGGGATTGTTCGTTACGTTTGAAGGCGGGGAGGGCGCGGGGAAATCCACGCAGATCCGCCGCCTCGCGGAGGCGCTGAAGGGCGAAGGTCATGAGGTGCTGGTGACGCGGGAACCGGGCGGGTCGCCCGGCGCCGAGGCCGTGCGCCACGTGCTGTTGTCCGGGGCTGCCGAGGCGTTCGGCACACGGATGGAAGCAATCCTTTTTGCCGCTGCGCGCAATGACCATGTCGAAGAGGTGATCCGGCCGGCCCTTGCCGCGGGCAAGATCGTGCTCTGCGACCGCTTCATGGATTCCTCCCGTGTCTACCAGGGTATCACCGGCAACCTCGAACCCGATTTCATCGAGACGCTGCAGCGCATCGCCATCAATGGCGTCGTGCCCGATTGCACCTTGATACTCGACATTCCCGCAAAGGTCGGCCTGGAGCGGGCGCAGAAGCGCAGCGCTGCCGAAGCGCCCGACCGCTTCGAGAAGGAGCGGCTCGAAACGCATGAAAAACGGCGCGAAGCCTTTCTTGATATCGCCGTGCGCGAGCCGGAGCGCTGCCACGTGGTCAACGCCATGCAGACGGAGGAGGCGATCGCGGCCGAGATTCTGGCAATCGTCAGGCAGCTCAAGTCGCCCGCAGACCGCGCCCGATTGCCGGAAGCGGCCCATCATGAGTGAAGCCCATTATGAGTGAGGAGAGGCCGGGACTGCTCGACGGCGCCATCTGGCCGGCCGAGAACACCAGATTATTTGGCCATGAGGAGGCGGAGGCTTTCCTCGCGCAATCCTACCGATCCGGCAAGGGGCATCACGCCATCCTGATCGAGGGGCCGGAGGGCATCGGCAAGGCGACGCTCGCCTTCCGCTTCGCCAACCACGTGCTTTCGCATCCCGATCCAGAGACGGCGCCGGAGACGATCGGCGATCCGGATCCCGCCTCGGCGGTCAGCCGGCAGATTGTCTCCGGCGCCTCGCACAATCTCTTGCATCTTGCCCGACCGGTAGACGAAAAGACCGGCAAGGTGAAATCGGCGATAACAGTCGACGAGGTGCGCCGCGCCGGCAAGTTCTTCTCGCAAACGTCGGGCACCGGCAACTGGCGGATCGTCATCATCGATCCGGCCGACGACATGAACCGCAATGCGGCCAACGCCATCCTGAAGATCCTCGAGGAGCCGCCGAAGCGGGCGCTGTTTCTGGTGCTGTCGCATGCGCCGGGTCGGTTGCTGCCGACGATCCGTTCGCGCTGCCTGCCGCTGAAACTGGCGCCGCTTGCCGACGACGCGCTTGTCGCCGCCCTTGCCCATCTCGGCATATCGGGAGAGGGCGGGGCGGTGCTTTCGGCGGCCAAGGGCAGCGTCGGCGAAGCGTTGAAGCTCTTGAACTATGGCGGCGGAGAGATTATCGCCGCCTATGACGAGGTGCTTTCCGCCGAACGGCCGGCGGCCCGCAAGGCGATGCACCGGCTGGCCGATGCGCTGTCGGGCAAGGAAAGCGACACGATCTTCGATTTCTTCGTCAGCCATGTCGGCGACGACATCATGAACCGTGCGCGTGTGGCAGCGGGCGAGGGGCAGATCGCTGCTGCCGAACGTCTGGCGCGGCTCTATTCCGAGATCACCGAGCGGCTCACCATTTCGGATGCCTATAATCTCGACCGTAAGCAGACGATCATCAGCATTCTCGCCGATATCAAGCAGCCGGGCCTCTAAAGCGCGTCGCATCAAATTTGATTCATGCGATGCGCTTTAGCCCTTTGTTTTTATGCATGTCGTTGTCCCGGAACCGCCGCACACTTCCGGGCGACATGCATTAGAATCCTGAGCCTAGTCAGCCGGTCAAGAGCTTGCCTGCGACGACGGCGAGCGTGGCGGCCAGGACGATGCGGATGGTGCGCTCGTGCAGCTTCGGCGCCAGAAGGCTGCCGATGATGATGCCGGGAATCGAGCCGACGAGCAGGGCAAACAGCATCGCCCAGTCGATCTCGCCGATCAGCCAATAGCCCATGCCGCCGATCAGGGTCAGCGGAACCGCATGGACGATATCGGAACCGACGATCTCGCGCACGTTAAGCCTGGGATAGAGGACCAGCAGGATCGTCACACCGAGCGCACCGGCGCCGACCGAGGTCAGGGTGACGAGGATGCCAAGACAGAACCCAAGAATGACGGTGAGGATGAGGATGGTTGCCGGCTGCGGCGGCGTGCGATCGCCGATGGCGCGCCGCGCCAATTCGAGGATCGAGCCTCGGAAAACCAGCATGATCGCGGTCATGACAAGCAGCCAGCCGAGCGCAACCGTAATGGTGTTGGTCACGCCGATGCTTTTACGATCGACGCCGGCCAACAACCAGAGCATCAGCACGGCGGCCGGCACACTGCCGGCGGCGAGGCTGCCGACGATCTTCCAATTGATCCGTCCATGCATGCCGTGAACGGCAGTGCCCGCCGTCTTGGTGATCGCCGCATAGAGGAGATCGGTGCCGACGGCGGTTGCGGGATGGACGCCGAAGAGCAGCACCAGCAGCGGCGTCATCAGCGAACCACCACCAACGCCGGTGATGCCAACAAGCGCGCCGACGAACAGGCCCGAAATCGAATAGAGCGGCTCGAATGTCAAACAAGCGCCCCCAACGGCGCGCGGCCACAACAAACCGGATCGATGAAAACTGACACTTCGTTCTGTCCCGCCCTCTTTCTGACGACCGGTAAATTGGGTGTGAAGCGGAGTCAAGTTCACGACCCCGTGCCCCGGAAATCATGACGGCGCCAAAACTTGAGGTTTCGCTTGACGGAGACATGCGCTAAGAGCGGCTGACCATTTTTATAGAGTAAGCCGGACATTGGCCGCCATGACAGACAAGACACCCTTCTACATCACCACCGCGATTTCCTATCCCAACGGCAAGCCGCATATCGGCCATGCCTATGAGCTGATCGCGACGGATGCGATGGCCCGCTACCAGCGCCTGGACGGCAGGGATGTCTTCTTCCTGACCGGCACCGACGAACACGGCCAGAAGATGCAGCAGACGGCGCGCGCCGAGGGGATTACCGCCCAGGAGCTCGCTGACCGCAACTCCGGCGAATTCCAGGCGATGGCGAAGCTGCTCAACGCCTCGAACGATGATTTCATCCGCACCACGCAGGAGCGCCATCACGAGACGTCGCGCAACATCTGGAAGATGATGGCCGACAATGGCGACATCTACAAGGACAGCTATGCCGGCTGGTATTCGGTGCGCGACGAGGCCTACTACCAGGAAAACGAGACGGAGCTGCGCGCCGACGGCGTGCGCTACGGCCCGCAGGGCACGCCCGTCGAATGGGTGGAAGAGGCAAGCTATTTCTTCAAGCTCTCCGAATACCAGGAGAAGCTGCTGGCGCATTACGAGGCCAATCCCGATTTCATCGGTCCGGCCGAGCGCCGCAACGAGGTGATCTCCTTCGTCAAATCGGGGCTCAAGGACCTGTCGGTCTCGCGCACGACCTTCGACTGGGGCATCAAGGTGCCGAACGATCCGTCCCACGTCATGTATGTCTGGGTCGACGCACTGACCAACTACATCACCGCGACCGGCTATATCGAGGACAGGGACGGCCCGCGGGCGAAATACTGGCCGGCGGATGTCCACATCATCGGCAAGGACATCATCCGCTTCCATGCCGTCTACTGGCCGGCCTTCCTGATGTCGGCGAAGCTGCCGCTGCCGCAGCGGGTCTTTGCCCACGGCTTCCTGCTCAACAAGGGCGAGAAGATGTCGAAGTCGCTCGGCAATGTCGTCGATCCCGTCAATCTGGTGAACCATTTCGGTCTCGATCAGGTGCGCTACTTCTTCCTGCGCGAAGTTTCCTTCGGCCAGGACGGCAGCTACAGCGAAGAGGCAATCGGCACGCGCATCAATTCCGATCTCGCCAACGGCATCGGCAATCTCGCCAGCCGCTCGCTGTCGATGATCGTCAAGAATTGTGACGGCAAAATCCCGGAATGCGGGGCGCTGACCGACGAGGACAAGGCGATGCTGGCGCAGGCCGACGCGCTGCACGCGTCGACGCGCGAAGACATGGGCAAGCAGCAGATCCACCGGGCGCTTGCCTCGATCATAGCCGTCGTTTCCGAGACCGACCGCTATTTCGCCGGCCAGGCGCCGTGGGCGCTGAAAAAGACTGATCCGGCGCGCATGGGTACGGTCCTTTACGTCACCGCCGAAGTCGTGCGCCAGATCGCCATCCTGCTGCAGCCGTTCATGCCGGAATCATCGGGCAAGCTGCTCGATCTCGTGGCTGCGCCTGCCGACAAGCGCGATTTTGCCGCCCTCGGCGAGGCCGGCCGCCTGATCGCCAAAACGCCGCTCGAGGCGCCGACGCCGGTCTTCCCGCGTTACGTGGCTCCGGAGGCTTGAGGCCGTGCTGATCGATACGCATTGCCATCTGGATTTCACCGACTTCGAGGCCGAGCGCGACGAGATTGTCGCGCGCGCGCATCGGGCTGGTGTCAAACAGATGGTGACGATCTCGACGCGGGTGCGCAAGCTCGACGGGCTGCTCGCCATTACCGAGAAATATCCCTCGGTCTTCTGCTCGGTCGGCACGCATCCGAACAATGCCGACGAAGAGCTAGATATCCAGACGGAAGAGTTAGTACGCCTTGCCAACGCCCATGAGAAGGTGGTGGCGATCGGCGAGGCGGGTCTCGATTATTTCTACGACACGCAGAAGCCTGAGGACCAGCAGACCGGCTTTCGCCGGCATATTGCCGCCGCGCGGGAAACGCAGCTTCCGCTCGTCATCCACAGCCGCAGCGCCGATGAGGACATGGCAGCAATCCTGACCGAGGAAACGGGGAAGGGGGCTTTCCCCTTTATCCTGCACTGCTTTTCGGCGGGTCCGGAACTGGCGCGAACCGGCGTCGAACTCGGCGGCTATGTCTCCCTTTCCGGCATCCTGACCTTCCCGAAGTCGGAGGAGCTGCGCGAGATCGCCAAGACGATCCCGCATGAGCGGCTGCTGGTGGAAACGGACGCGCCGTATCTGGCGCCGAAGCGCTGGCGCGGTAAGCGCAACGAGCCGTCCTATGTCGTCAACACGGCCGAAGTGCTCGCCGAGACGATCGGCCTTTCTTACGCGGAGATCGCACGGATCACGACGGAGAACGCTTTCCGCCTGTTCTCGAAAATGCCGAGGATCTAGCAGCGTGCTCTACCGGCGGCGTTTCACCATTCTCGGCTGTTCGTCGTCACCGGGCGTGCCGCGCATTTCTGGCGACTGGGGTGCCTGCAATCCCGACAATCCGAAAAACCGGCGCACGCGCGCCTCGTTCATGGTGCAGCAATTCGGCCCTGACGGCGTCACGACGGTTGTCGTCGACACCGGGCCAGATTTTCGCGAGCAGATGATCAGGGCAGGGGCCGACCATGTCGATGCCGTGCTCTACAGCCATCCGCATGCGGACCACATTCACGGTATCGACGATCTGCGCGGCTATTTCCACAATACGCGCCGCCGGGTGCCGATCTTTGCCGACCAATATACGATGGACAGGCTGCGTGAAGCCTTCCGCTATTGCCTGGAAACGCCGCCCGGCAGCAATTATCCGCCGATCGTGCTGCCTGTTGTCATCGAAAATATCGACGAACCCGTCGAAATCCGCGGTCCCGGCGGCAAGATCGACTTTTACCCGCATATCCAGCAGCATGGCGATATCCATTCGCTCGGGTTCCGCATCGGCGATGTGGCTTATTGCAGCGATATCAGCGATTTCCCGCCGCAGACCGTCGAGAAGCTGCAAAATCTCGACGTTCTGATCATCGACGCCCTGCAATATACCTATCATCCGAGCCATCTGTCGCTGGAACAGTCGCTCGACTGGATCAGCCGGCTCAAGCCGAAACGGGCGATTCTCACCCATATGCATACGCCGCTGGATTACGACGCGGTGATGGCTGAGACGCCCGAGCATGTGGTGCCGGCGTTTGACCAGATGAGCTTCGAGATTGAGGTCAGCGCATAATTCTGGGCGGCGCAGCCTCCTGCTCCATGTCTGAAAAGACGCTGCGGGTCGAGGCGAAAACCCCGACCCTGATGCAGGATCACGGCATATAGGGCAGAACCTCGACGGCGCCGCGATAGATCATATCGAGCGAGACGTAGAGGATGATCAGCAGACCGACATAGGCGATCCAGCGATGGCGGCCGAGCAGCCGGGCGATCAGATGGGCGGCGATGCCCATCAACGCGATCGACAGACCGAGGCCGATGACCAGCACGCTCGGATGTTCGCGCGCAGCTCCGGCAACAGCGAGCACGTTATCGAGCGACATCGAGACGTCGGCGATGACGATCTGGGTCGCCGCCTGGAAGAAGGTCTTTTTCGGCGCGCCTTCGCCGGTCTCCGCCAGGTGTTCCTCACTGTGGCCATTGCGAAGCTCGCGCCACATCTTCCAGCAGACCCAGAGCAACAGCAGGCCGCCGGCCAGGAGCAGGCCGACAATGGCCAGCAGATAGACCGCGACGCTGGCAAAGAGAATGCGGAGAATGGTTGCGGCCAGAATGCCGACGATGATCGCCTTGCGCCGTTGCGTGGCCTCAAGGCCGGCCGCGGCAAGACCGATAACCACGGCGTTGTCGCCAGCGAGAACAAGGTCGATAGCAATGACCTGCAGCAAAGCCGTCAGACCGGCTGCCGTGAAGATGTCCATATGAAATGTCCCCAATGCGTCAAAAGCCGTGCTAGCGTCTCCACGGTTTGACGTCAACCGCTGAGGGATGCAACAGCCGGTGCAATTCACTGCGCGGTGCATCCGAAACGACAAGCGGCAGCGTTATGGAACTGGCGGTCAAGCCCCGCCGAGCCGTCGCCCTTACCGTGGAACATTCGTCTCGGCTGCCGGTTCTCCGAGTCAGGAAACCAGACGTCGGGTCGGCGGCTGGAACGCGACATCGAGAGGAGAGTTCCCGTGAGCAACATTCACAACGATACCAACCCGGGTTTTTCAGGCCCCGTGGGCGGCGGCAGCCTTACCGCATTTTTCGACAGCCGGTCGGAGGCCGAATCCGCGGTTTCCCGTCTCGAGGACGCCGGCGTCCCCGTAGCGAGAATAAGATTGATGCCGGGATATGAGGCGGATGAAAAAAATGCCGGCGTCATGGGCGACGACCGCAGCGGCTTCTTCGACGCGCTGGCCGACTTCTTCTTCCCGGACGACGACCGCGCGATGTACGCAGAAGGGCTGCGGCGAGGCGGCTTCCTCGTTCAGGTCAACGATATCGATGACGCGCTCTACGAAACCGTTCATGATATCCTGGACGACGAGGGCAGCATCGACATCGACGAGCGGGCGGATCTCTGGTTATCGGAAAGCGGACGCCAAGGCGGGTCGAATACCGGTTTCGCGGGCTCGGCCCATGGCGGCAACGCCGCGGACGACCTGGCAGTATCCGAAAGCGCATTCGAAGGGCCGGCTTCCGACGAGGCGCCGGTCGCAGTGCGCGACACCGCGCATGGAAGCGCCAAGGTTCGTGCTTATAAATTCACCGGCGCTTCTGCATCATCGAACGATTCGGAACAGCAGTCGCAGACGCAAGGCGGATCGCAGCAGAGCCAGAGTTTCCGGCGCGATCATTGATGTGCAGCGAGGCCGGCGGCAATGCCGAGCTTTGCTGCGCTCACTTATTCGAGGACAAGTCGATGCAATCATCCATCAACCGCGACGGCTTTCTTCCGCCCGATCCCGATGAACTGGTCGAGGAAGGCGAACCGCCTTTTGCCGATGCCGCCGCCGAGTCCGCGCGTGAGAAGGCCGACCAAAGTCTTCACCACCTGCAGCGGGAATTGCGGCTGCTTCAGGCCCGCATCGGCCTGCTGCGTGACGATGCGGAAGCAGCGCTGAAAGCCAAGGCAACATCCGTCGATGCGAATGCCCATGTGCAGCTCGGCGACTATCCGTGGCTGAAACTCGCCATCGCCACCGGCGCAGCCTTCGTCGCGGCGAGGGCAATCAGAAGCTTGCCGGTCGGCGCATTGCTGGCCGGATTTGCCGGTCATGTCTCGCAGACCAAACGGTGGTGATCGATCCGGCATGCTTCCGGATCGAGACGAGGCGCGTGCGCCTGCTGGCCTGGCCGTTCTCAGGGGCTGGGGCTTGGCAGGCCATCGCCGAAATCAGGGCACGAGATCACGGTCTTTTGTCGAAGTCGAGATGCACAGCGAGTCCGGCGCCACGCACGACGCGACGAAGAAATCCTTCGCTGAGGCTCCTGAAGTCCAGCAGTGCTACTACGTGACAGGCGAAGTGGATTTCATTCTGATCGTCGTTATCCGAACCGTGGGAGACTACGAAGCCATGACCCGGCGCCTGTTCTTCGCCAACAAGAACGTCAAGCGGTTCCGCAGTTTTAAAAGCGGAGCGCGTAAGCCTTTGGCCTCGTTGTCGAAGGATTGTGTTCCATAATCTATCTTATGTGATCTTTGTATGTAGAGGCTATTTAGGAATGCGACAGTTGGGCGAGTTAGAGATGCGTGACAAACCCGCCTCCTCGCTCGCCCTCTCGCGGCACCGCAAAGATGGACGCAGTCGTGCGCCTCGGGCTCACCATATTCCCACTGCATTGTCCTTTCCTGCAACCGGATCGACGGTTTAGCGTTGCCTTAAAGAAGCTGTGCAAGGATGCAAGCCTGTCATTCACGCTGGCGACCTGATGAAGTTTCGAAGAAATACAAAGACAATTCGCAACCTCGCGAGCGCATTCGCTCCGGCACTATTTGCGGCCATTATCGCAGCCATCGTCGTCTGGGTGGCAACGGACTGGCGGCTTGAGCGGTCGTTGGCCGACGAACGTTCGGTTGTTGCCGGCGAGCTTGCGACGATATCATCTCGACTGCAGACGAACCTCAATAGCAATGTGAAGCTGTTGCAAGGTTTGGCGGCGGGTATCGCGGTCGATCCGGCGATGGGCCAGAACAGATTTTCCAAACTTGCCGCGCAGATTCTGCAGCCCGAGTCACAATTGCGAAGCTTCGCTGCAGCGCCCGACATGGTGGTCCAGTGGGTTTATCCGGAAAAAGGAAATGAAAAGGCCATCGGACTCGACTACCGAAAAAATGAGAAGCAACGGGCCGCCGCGATGCTGGCGCGCAACACCCACAATATCGTCCTGACTGGCCCGGTGGAGCTTGTCCAAGGCGGAACGGCTTTCATTGTCAGGTGCCCGGTTTATATCGACGACGGAAACAGCCAGATCTTTTGGGGTCTGCTTTCGGGAATCATCGATATTCCGGGGCTATACCGGGACAGCGGTCTCAGTTCGACCGGCCTGGAGATCGCCATCAGCACGACGCCGGAGCCGAATTCGGCCAAACAGGTCTTTCTTGGCAGCCTGGAAACTTTTGGGAAGAAACCGGTCGTCGCCTCCGTCGATATGACGTACGGCCGGTGGTCCCTCGCCGCACTTCCCAGGCATGGATGGGGCCAGAATAACGGCATCGGCACTTTTGAGGTTTATGCCAGCCTGTTGGCCTTGTGTGTCGTCGCGCCGATCGTCTGGGTCGGCTTTCTGACCAAATCGCGCCAGAAGACCATCGAAAAACTTCGCCTTCACAAGAACAAGCTCGTACGAGCACGACAGAGGCTGGAGCACCTGTCACTGCATGACGCCCTCACCGGGCTACCCAATCGGCGGTTCGTCGATCAGATGATCGCGCAGCCGCCGAGGCCCGATCCGCAAGACCGCCTGATCCTTATCCATATCGACCTTGACCGGTTTAAAGAGATCAACGACACGAAGGGGCACGCCGGCGGCGACATGGTCCTGCAAACAACGGCTTCGCGGCTTGCCGATTTGACCGGCCCAAACGACGTCGCGGCGCGCATCGGCGGAGACGAGTTCGTCTTCGCCAGCTGGAGCCGCAATCCCGAGCCTAAAGCAACCGAATTGGCCAGGCAGATCGTGGACACGCTGCAGCAGACCATCTTTATCGATGGAGCCGGTTATGTGGTCGGCGCAAGCGTCGGTGTCGCCTGGGAGACTGAACGCGCTCGCGACGAGGATCTCGGTCAGCTGCTCCTGAATGCCGATTTGGCTCTGTACGAGGCGAAGAAAGCCGGCCGCGGCCGCTCCGCGGTTTTCACCGAAGAGCTTCGTAGCGCCGCAATCCATTCAAAAGAACTGGCGGATGAATTCAATCAAGCGCTCGACCGCGATGAACTCGTTGCATTCTTCCAGCCACAGTTCAATGCAAGCACACTCGATATCGCAGGCGTCGAAGCGCTCGCCCGCTGGGATCATCCACGAAAAGGTCTGCTCGGCCCGAACGCGTTTCTGGATGCTGCGGAAAGACTGGGGCGCAGTGCCGACATGGACAGGCTGATCCTGCAAAAGGCGCTGTTCGAGCTGACACGGTGGGACGGCTTGGGAATGCAAATCCCACGGGTTTCAGTCAATATTTCAGCCCGCCGGCTGGCGCAGGCCAATCTTCTCGGCGAGTTGTCCGAGCTTCCCGCAGCAAAGGGCCGGCTATGTTTCGAGCTGCTCGAAACGATCTCCTTCGATGAGCTTCAGCCTGCCCTCAATGAGGTCATTCCGGCAATCAAAGCGCTCGGCATTGAAATCGAAATCGACGATTTCGGCACGGAACATGCCAGTATCGTCAGCTTGCTTCGATTTGAACCACGAAGGCTTAAGATCGATCGAGAGATCATCAAACCGATCATCGCGTCTGCGTCTCAACGCCGTCTGGTCTCCTCGATTATCGAAATCGGCCGGTCGCAGAACATCGACATCGTTGCCGAAGGCGTGGAGACAATGGAGCATGCCAAGATCCTGAAAGATCTTGGCTGCCATTTGCTGCAAGGTTACGCTCTGGCCCGACCCATGACCTCGGAGCAGTTGATCGAATTTTGCCGTATGAAGGATAGAGACGCGGCAAAGGCGGGCCGATAGCCTCGGCCGCATTCAAATGACGATCGTTATTGCGCTGTCTATTTGTGCTTGCGAGCTTTCGTCAGCAGGTTCATTCTTATCTCTTGTGAGGCCCGCCGGCTGACATGGCCGTTGCACATCGGGTTTCGTGAGATGCCTGCGATGGACTGCGCCGGCTGCGGTTTCGATATTCAGAGCGGTTTTGCTTTCTGTCCGCGATGCGGCGCAAGGCAACCCCTCTCCTGCGCCGTCTGCGGCTATGCGTGTCAGCCCGATTTTGCCTTCTGCCCCAAATGCGGTGCATCGGTCTCAGGTAGAGCCCCGCCTGCGCCGAAGCCGACTATTGAGCTGGTGCCGACGAAATCCAACGGCGATGCCGACCGGCGGCCGGTGACGGTGCTCTTTGCCGATCTCTGCGGCTTCACCACGCTGAGCGAGCAGATCGACCCCGAAACCATGCGGGTGCTGCAGAACGAATTGTTCGAAGAGATGACCCGGGCGGTGGAAGCCTTTGGCGGCTTCGTCGACAAGTTCGTCGGCGACGCGCTTCTGGCGCTGTTCGGCGCGCCGGTTGCCCATGAGGACGATCCGGTGCGTGCGCTTGGCGCCGCACTTGATATGATCGACCGGGCCGCCGCGGTCGGCACACGCTGGGAGTCGCGCGCCGGCGTACCGCTGCGCCTGCATATCGGCATCAACAGCGGCCCTGTCGTTACCGGCGGCTTCGGCGCGGTCGGCGCCAAATCCTATTCCGTGACCGGCGATACGGTGAACACGGCCCAACGGCTGCAATCCATGGCCGGCGAAAACGATATTCTCGTCGGTCCGCTGACCTATCGCCTCACCCGCCATGCCTTTGCCTTCGAAAGTCTCGGCGCACAAATCTTGCGCGGCAAAAGTGGAAACGTCCACGTCCATCGGCTGACCGGGCTGCTGGACGCGCCGCATAGGGCGCGCGGGCTCGAAGGTTTCGGCCTTCAGGCGCCGATGATCGGACGGGATGTGGAGTTGTCGCGCCTGCTCACTTGCCTCGATCTCGCCTGCGACGGCGCCGCGCAGCTCGTCCGCCTGATCGGCGAAGCGGGCATCGGTAAATCGCGGCTGGCCACCGAATTCGTCGCGATTGCCGCGAATGCGACCCGTTTCCCTGGCCTTGCCATCCGCAAAACTACCTGCTCTCCCCTTGGCGAACAATCCTACGGCACCCTCGCCGCGGTCGTGCGAAGCGCCTACGGGATCGGCGAGCGCGACGATTGCGACAGGACACGACAGCTGTTGACGACGGGGTTTCGCGCACTCGATCTGACGCAGGAGGATGTCGACGGGCTCCTGCCGCTTTTCCTGCATGTGCTCGGCCTCGGTGATCCCGACGGTGCGTTGCGGTACATCGAGCCGGAGCAGTTGCGGCGGCAGATCTTCTACGCGATCCGCACTGTCTTCGAGCGGCGGCTGGCGCAAGGCCCTCTCCTGCTGGTCATCGAGGACCTGCATTGGGCGGACGCGGCTTCGCTGGAAGTGCTTCGCTTCATGATGGACCGGCTGGAGCGCAGCCGGCTGATGCTGCTTGCAATCTATCGGCCGACGGCCCAGACCGACCCTCTGAACTCCAATCGCGTCAACGTCACCGTGCAGCGTCTTGGCCCACTCGCCGCGACCGACGGGCAGAGGCTGCTTGCCGCCTTCTTCGGCGAGGCGCATGGCAAGCTGCCGGTCGCAATGCGCAAACGCATCCTCGACCGCGCCGGTGGCAATCCGCTCTTCATCGAAGAAATCCTGCGTGGACTGATCGACATGGGCACGTTGCATCATGACGGTGAGCGCTGGCATGTTGCGGCGGACGACACGGATGTCGCCATCCCGGTGAACCTGCAAGCTCTGTTGCTTGCCCGCGTCGATCGTCTGCCTCAAGAAATGAGACGGTTGGCGCAGGAGGCGGCGGTGGTCGGCCCGAAATTTGATACCGCCCTGCTCCGCGCCGTCGCCACCGATCCGGCCGCCATTGATGCCGCACTGGACTATCTCTGCGATGCCAATATCGTCGAGGAATTGCGCGGCCCCGATGCCGCCGGGTCGCCTGGCTACCGCTTCAGCCAGACATTGATGCACGACGTCATCTATCAGAACCTGCTGCTGCAACGGCGCATGGAGCTCCATGGCAGGATCGGCCGGGTTCTGGAGCGCCAATACGGCCTGGCGCCCGAGCGTCCCGAGCATCTGGCGCAACTCGGCCATCACTTCAGCCTGACCACCGACAAAGCCAAGGGCGCCGCCTATCTGATGGCGGCGGGCGATCAGGCGCGCAAGACCTATGCCAATGACGATGCAATGCGCCTCTATCGTCAAGCGCTCGCGGCCTTCGCAGACGAGCCGGAGGTGACGCCGGAGCAATTGGCGCTGCTGGAGCGCCTTGCCGATCTCTGCGGCCCTGCCGGTCGCCGCGACGATGCCTTGACCCATTATCAGCAAGCGCTTGCGATCCACCGCGCCAACGACGACCGGATCGCCGCAGCAAGAATATTGCGAAAGATCGGCCGCCTGCATCTCGATGCGGGGCGCCGCGACCAGGCGGAGACGCATTGCGCCGCGGCGGAAGAGATGATCGCGGCGATCGACGCGCCGGTCGAACATGCCCACCTGCTGCAGGAGCGCGGTCATCTGGCCTTCCGCATGGGTGATCAGGCCGCCGCCGCCGAGTGGGCGACGCAGGCGCTGCAATGCCTGCAAACGCTACCGATCGACGGAACGACCGAGGCCGGCCGCGAGGCAGCCCGGGCGATGGCGGAGGCGTTGAACACCAAGGGTGCAGCGCTCGCGCGGCTCGGACGCCGGCGCGATGCGGTGCAGGAAGTGGAGCGCAGCCTGGCGGTCGCCTTAAAGGCCGATCTGCAAAGCGCCGCCTGCCGCGCCTATTCCAATCTCGGCGTTCTCTACACGATCGTCGATCCGGCCAACGCCATCACGATCTGCCGCCGTGGGCTGGAGGTCGCAACCCGTATCGGCGATCTCGGCTTCCAGGCGCGCCTTCTCGCCAACCTCGCTGTGTCCTGCTGCACCTTCACCGATCGCTGTGCGGCCGAAGGCGTGCCGGCGGCGGAAAAGGCAGTCGAAATCGACCGGGCGCTCGATCAGCGCGATCATTTGTCCGTGCCGTTGATCGTGCTCGGCCAGATTCATCAATGCCATGGCCAGCCGAAGCTAGCTCGTAGGTATTACGAAGAAGCTCTTGAGGTTGCTAGGGAAATTGACGAACCGCAACTGCTCTTTCCGTGTTATGATGGCTTGGCGACGCTGAGCCTCGAACATGACGATATGGACGAAGCGGAACGGTATTTCACGCTGGCCCAGGATGTGTGCATCCGCCACAACCTGGATCCAGGCACGCTCGTCGTCTTGCCGTTTCTCGACTGAAGAGGTTCGCATCGCGCTGATCGCCTGATATCGAATATATCAAGCGATTCAAACATATAAATGGAGGAACGAACAATGCAGGAGAACCACGCCGATAGACCACTACAGCCTGGAGATCGCGCGCCCAACGTCGTGCTGGATGCGATCACCCGCCAGGGCAAGATCGCCATCGACGACTTTCGCGGCCAGAAGCCGCTGCTCGTCGGCCTATTCCGCGGACTGCACTGCCCCTTCTGCCGCAGGCAGATCGCCGCCATGGCTGAACTGACCGATGCATTGCAGGAGAAAGGCATCGACAGCCTGACCGTCGTCAATACCCCGATCGAGCGAGCCCGCCTTTATTTCCGCTACCACCCGCTTCCCAATCTGCTGGCGGCCTCCGACCCCGAACGGGTATCGCATCGCGCCTTCGGCTTACCGCGCCTTCAATTCACCGAGACCGAGAACGAGTGGCCGCACAAGGTCAGCATGGACACGGTGATGTCGATGCGCGTCGACATGCCGGGCGAGCTTCCCGAACCGATGAACCCGATCGCCGCGATGGAGTTTCTCGACAAGGCTGACGGCTATGAAATGACCGATGATGACAAGCGGATGATCTCCCCCGGCGAAGGCCAGCTTGTCGGCGAATTCCTGCTCGATCGTGATGGCGTCGTGCGCTGGTGCTTCACCGAAGTCGAGGAGGCCGGCCGCCATATGTTCGGCGTTCCCGCGCCGCGGGAAGTGATGTCGGCGGCGTCGAATATGGCGGTCTGAAGCGGCGGCCTTAACTCGCCTGATCCGGAATGCGAAGCCGGCGCCCGCGGTCGGTGAAAGCGTGCGGGGCGGGCTCTTGTCGCGATCCCGCCATCGCCGCGCCATCTCCATGGCACGCTTGCCGGCCGCAAGTGCTGCGGCGGATTAATCCGGAAGACCGGCCTTGCGGTAGCCCTCCACGAAATGTTCAAGCGTGAGAGCGTCGCGAAATGGTTCGGTCGCCGCCCAGTGGCGGATGGAAAAGCCGGGGTTGGCGACAAGGAAGAGTTCGGTCTCTGCCTGCGCCTCGTCGAGCCGGCCGAGCTGAGCAAGGCTTGCCGCCAGGAAACGGCGCGAGCTTGTGCGATAGGTCTCGTCGCGGCGCAGCGTCTCGACGGCGGCTGCATATTGCCCCGCCGCATACTGCGCCTGGCCGAGCGTCAGATAATACCAGCTTGCCGGAAACGGGTTCAGCCGGAACGCCTTGCGAATCTGCTCGAGCCCCTCCTCGACCCGCCCTGCTAGGACGGTAACGTCGGATAGTGCCGCAAAGGTATCGGCCTCGTTCGGGTCAAGTTCGATCGCCTTGGCGAACTCCGCGTCCGCCGCGGCAAAATCGCGTTCATAGGCAAGAAGGTAGGCCAGCACCCAGCGGCAGCCGGCATCGTTGGGGTCGATCGCAACGGCCTTGCGCGCTAAGTGTAAGGCGATGCTGCGGGTCGCTTCCGTCGGCCCGCCGCTATGAACCCACCCCATCCAGTGGTTCATGGCCAACCAGCGATAGGCCTCGGCATAGTCGGGGTCAAGGGCGACTGCGCGGGTCAGCATCAGATGCGCCTCCTCAGCCGCCTGCGGGGTATCATCCATCAGCTTGCGCGCCCGCACGCAGAGATCGTAGGCCTCAAGACTTCTAGGCCGGCGGCGCGGCGGCGGGGTGCGCAGCCGGCCGAGCAGCGCCTCGACGATCCTGGCGGTCACCTCGTCCTGAACGACGAAAATATCGTCTAGGCTGCGGTCGAAGCGTTCCGCCCACAAATGAGTACCGCTGACGGTGTCTACCAGCTTGGCGTTGACGCGCACGCGGCCCGCGGCGCGCCTTGCGCTGCCCTCCAGCAGGTATCGCACTCCGAGCTCCTCGGCGATCTCCCGCACGGCAACCGCCCTGCCCTTATAGGTGAAGGCCGAGTTGCGGGCGATGACGAACAGACCCGGCATTCTCGAAAGGTCGGTGATCAGGTCTTCGGTCAGCCCGTCCGCAAAAGATTCCTGTTCGGGATCGTTGCCGATGTTCAGGAAGGGCAGCACGGCGATCGACGGTATGTCGGGCAGCGGCAAGGTCTTTCGCTTCACGCCGCTCAGCCGCTGCATGGCGCCCGTGAAGCGGTAGCCGACGCGCGGAACCGTTGCAATCCATTCGCCGCCGCCGGCAGCGGGGCCGAGCAGCTTGCGCAGCTGCGCGATCTGGACGGTGAGGTTGCCTTCCTCGACCGCCATGCCCGGCCAAGCCGCGTCCATCAGCTCGGTCTTGGCAAGGATTTCGCCGGATCGCCCGACGAGCGCCGCAAGCAGCTTCAGCCCGCGATGGCCAATGGCAACAGGTTCATCATTCCGAAGGAGCGTTCCCGCATCCGGATCAAGCACGAACGGACCAAAGGCAAAGCGCAATCCCTGCATAGAGCGGATCTATAGTCCGTTTGGAAGTTTTTGAGAACTTTTTGGAGCCGCTTAATTACGCCGCTCCTCCTATTCCGCAGAATTCCATCCTCTTTCGGGCGGGGCTTCTGACCCGTCACCCCTGACGACTGACGAGGAGATCTGCATGACTGCCGCAAGCATAACATCACAGCGAGACGATCGGATCCGCTGGGGCGCGATGGCAGGCATCATCGCGACCGTCACAGTGTTTGCCGTGGCGCAGGGGCTGACCTATCCGCTGCTAAGCTTCATCCTGGAGCGGCACGGAACGGCCACTGGCCTGATCGGTCTGTCGGCAGCGATGACGCCTCTCGGTTTCATCATATCGGCACCCGTCATTCCGGCGCTCTCGCGGCGCGTGGGCGCAGCGCGGCTTGCGATCCTCTGTTCGATCCTGGCCGCCCTCACCCTCATGGCGATTGCCGCGCGGCAGGACGTTTGGACCTGGATGCCGCTGCGCTTTCTGCTCGGCTTCTTTGCCAATCCACTCTATGTCATCAGCGAGACCTGGCTGATCTCGATCACGCCGGCGTCGCGCCGGGGCCGCATCATGGGCCTCTATTCATCGATCGTTTCGGCCGGCTTTGCCGTCGGTCCGCTCTCGCTCGGCCTCAGTGGCACGGAAGGCTGGGCACCCTTCCTGATCGGCATTGGGGCCTTCCTTGGCTGCGGCCTGATCGTGCTTGTTGTCGCCCTCCGCCTGCCTGACATGCCCGGCGAAGGCGAGGCAATATCGGTCGGCGGCTTCCTTGCGCGGGCGCCGCTGCTGCTGTTTGCGGTTTTCACTGCCGCCGCCTTTGAGCAGATCCTGCTCTCCCTGCTTGCCGTCTATGGCTCGGCCCTCGGCAGTACCGAGGGCCGCATCGCTTCGCTCATCACCTGTTTCGTTGCCGGCAATGCCGTGCTGCAGATCCTGCTCGGGCGCGTGGCGGAACGGTTCGGCGCGACGCGGACCATGTTATTCTGCGTCCTCACTTGTCTTTCCGGCTGCCTGCTGCTGGCGTCAACCTTTACCACCTGGTTCATCTGGCCGCTCGTTTTCATCTGGGGCGGTGCCTCGTTCGGGCTCTACACCATGTCGCTGATCCAGCTCGGCGAGCGTTTCAGCGGTCAATCCCTGATCGCCGGCAATGCGGCCTTCGCCTTCGCATGGGGCATTGGCGGCATGGCGGGCTCGCCCGCGGCCGGACTGGCAATGCAGCTGGTCGGACACCAGGGGCTGCCGTCGTTCCTCGCCCTACTCAGTTGTGTCCTGGCGATTTCTCTGTTGGCCGCGAGGCGGCGTGAGCAATGAAGGACCTCGCGTGCTTTCGATAAGTCCCTTGGCCGCGAGAATCCCTTGAATTTCGCCCGCCGCTATATATAACATGTTATATAACATTCAATGGAATTGGAGAGATTGAATGGTCGAAGATGTGGTGCGAACGCTTGGCTTTTTGTGCCTGGCCAGCCGGTTGCGTCGCATCGGCGAGAGACTGCAGGCCGATACGCAGCAGGTCATCGACGAGGCCGGCGTCGGCATCCAGGCAGGTCAGTATCCATTCCTCGCAGCGATCGACCGGGCCGGGCCGCTGACGATCGGCGAGCTTGCGCAGGCGGTTGGCATCACCCAGCCCGGCGCGACGCGGACCATCGGGCAGCTTCTCGAACTCGGCTTCGTCGATATTCAGCCGGCGCCGGACGATCAGCGCCGCAGATTGGTGTCGCTAACCGACAAGGGACAGGAACTCGTCGATCATTCGAAGGCAACCATCTGGCCGCGCGTGGCGGCTGCGGTTGCGGATCTCTGCGGCGACCTCGACGGACCGATCCTCGAGCAACTCGCCGCCATCGAAGACGGGCTTGCCGCACTGCCGCTCATACGCCGGAGCACGGTTACGGGCCCGCCCGCCCTGTCCACCGCGCAATAGGGAGAGAAAGACGATGAATCATGTGCTTGACCGGCCGATCTGGAGCGCGCTCAAAACCACGCATGCCGCTCTTGCCGAAGGCAACAGTTACGCACGGCGATACCCGCCCTCCATCGTCCCCTTCGCGGCCTCTGCCGACGATAGCCCTGAGAGCCTCGATGCCCTGGAGAAGCTGCCGTCAGCGGAAGAGCGCATGTATCTCGTCGAGGCCGGGCCGATTGCCATTTCACCGGGTCTTGCCGTCGTCATGGAGGCGCCGGTGACCCAGATGGTTGCCGAGCGGCCTCATGAGAGGATTTCGGATTCCCGCATTCAGCCGCTGACCGAGGCCGACGCCGCCGACATGCTTGATCTGGCGAGCTTGACCAGACCCGGGCCGTTCACCCTGCGCGCCCAGAGCCTCGGCAGCTTCTGGGGCATCAGGCATGAAGGCCGTCTGGTGGCGATGGCCGGGCAGCGTATGCGGCAGACCGGTTTCATCGAACTGAGTGGGCTTTGCACCCATCCCGAATTCCAGGGGCGTGGCCTCGGCACCCTGCTGTTCCGTTTCGTTGCCGGCGAAATCGCTTTAAGCGGCGCCACGGCCTATCTGCATGTCTATGCGGGGAACACCTCCGCAATTTCCCTCTACAAGGCGCAAGGCTTCACGCTTCGCTCGGAGATGAACATGCGGGTGGTCAAACGCCGCGCCTGAGCTGCTGCTCAACGGCCGGGACGGTGTCTCCTCCCCGGCAACGTCCAATTTAGGGGCTTCGGTTCAAGACACTACCTTACCGCCGCCGGCAGCACTTCAAATTTCCAGAATTTTTCCTGGCTCAAATAGGTTGTGGCGAATTCGCGGATAGTTGAGGCCGTAACCTCGTCGTAGCCGCTGAGATTTCCGCGTATGCGGTCCAAACGACGCGGATCCGTCTGGGCGCCGCGCAGATATTCAATCCAGTATTCGTTGCCCTGCCGCTGGTGCTTCAGTGTCTCGATGATGGGTTCGCGAGCGCATGCGAGCTCGTCGGCGGAGACATCATGCGACCTGAGATCATTGGCGATCTCGTCGACAAGCGCATAGAAGCGCGCGAGCTTTGCTGGATCCGTCTCGACATAGAAATAGGCGTAGCCATAGCCGGGAATTTCCCTCGACAGATTGACGTCGCCCTCCAGCGCGTAGCTTGCCCCTTCTGCAATGCGAAACTGGTCGGTCAGCCTATTCTGGAAAATCTGGGTGACAACATTGGCGGTGAAGGAGCGCGGGAGATCGGAGAGCAAATCGCCGATGGGAGCCCCGACGACGGCGGCGGCGCTATCTCCCCTTCCATTATGGGTCTGCAGAACGGGCTTCTCGGTGGCCGCCGGAAAACGCACATTACTCCAAACATTGCTCGGCGCCGCCTCCGGGCGTGGCGGCAAAGCGCCAAATGTTTCAGCTGTCAGCCGGATGGCGTCGTCCACCGTCACATCGCCGACGATGGTGATATCGATCGGGCCATTGGACACCACAGGCCGGAACAGCGCCTCGAAATCGTCCGACTTGGCGGCGGACAACTGGGCGCGATCGGGAAAGGTCCAGCGCGGATCGCCGGAGTGGACGAGACCGCCGAGGTTACGGCTGACAACGCCGCCAGGGGTGGCCTCATACTGATCGAGGCCGCTCAAATAGGCCTGCTGTACCCGCTTGAACGCCTCGGGGCGGTATGCGGGATCGGAGGTGTATGCCGTCATGAGTTGCAATTGCGTCGCCAGATCCTCAGTCCGCGTACGACCGTCGAGCTTCAAGGAGCTGTCGCCTACCGAGACGTCGAGGCCGACGATGTTGGCGGTCAGCGCTTTCTGCATATCCTGGTAATCCATGGCCTTCACGCCCGACAGCGCGACCGCCGGCGATGCCCAGATCGGGAGGGGACGGTCATGCGGCAAGTCCAGCCGGCCGCGGCCGATATCCTCGCGCACCAGCACTTCATTGGCGCGCAGCTTGGTTGGCTTGACGGTAAGCCGTACACCGTTGGAAAAGCGCACCATGGTCAGGCCGAGATCTTCGACGGCGCGGCGTTCGACCACAGCGCCCGGCGCGCCGAAATGGGTGTAGGGCCAGGCGACATCGGCTGCACTGGACGGCGCCGACACGGCAATGGCGTTGGAAGCGTAATAGACCTGCCGGAGCGCGTCGGCTCCGCCCTGCGGCGATTGGGCGGTCTGGAGCACGATCTGCGGACCATTGCCGGAGAAGGCACGCTGCAGAGCCTGATTGACCTCGGCTGCGGTGACGCCGTTCGTCACCGTCTCGAACAGCGAGAGGTCGTCGGCCGGCGACGAGAAGACCTGATTGTCATCGACGCTGCCAGCCAGCGCCGAAGCGATGTCGGTGGTCGTGCGCGTCGCGGCTCCGGCGGCAGCAGCCTTCAAGGCCGAGCGGTATTCGAGGATTTCGCGATCGATCTCGGCCTGGGCAACGCCGAACTGTTGAATACGACGCTGTTCCTGGTCAATGGCCCCGAGTGCCGCCTGCCATTTGCCCGGTTCGGAATTCGCCGTGACCAGGACGACATGAGCGGAATCGAGAAGATCCTGGGAGCCGACGCCGGCGCTGATGAAAGGCGCGTCCGCCTTGCTGGCGATGATGCTGACCCGGCGTTTGAGCACCATCAGACCGAGATCTTCGATAAGCTGGGTGCGGCGCTTGCCCAAGGTGTCGGGCGCGGCGTCATAAGGGCGCGTCCAGGCGATCTGGACGCTGGTCATGCCGCCGGGAACAACGACGACGTCCGCGCTTTCGCCTTTCGTCTGCAGCACGCCCGTATCCTGACTTGCAGGCGTCGGTCCTATGGGCTTCCAGTCGCCGAAGCGCTGCCGGATTTCGATTTCCATGGCAGCGGCGTCGATGTCGCCCACCACGATCAGCGTCGCCCGATCGGGCCGATAATTGGCCCGGTAGTAATCGCGGACGAGGTCCACAGGCGCATTGCTGATAATATCGGCTTTACCGATCGGCGGGCGCATGGTCACGCGCCGGCCGGCGAGCAATGAATTCATGATTGCAAGCCCCGCGCGGTACTGCGGCGTATCGCGCAGCCGCTCTTCCGACAGGATGACGCCGCGCTCGCGATCGAGGGCGCCGGCATCGAGGGTCAGCTCGCTCGCCGTCTCTCGCATCAGCATCAGGCCCGTGGAAACCGTGTCTGGATCGACCTCGGGCAAATCGAGTGCATAGACAGTCTCGTCATAAGAGGTATGGGCGTTGGTGTCCGGTCCAAAAGCCAGCCCCTTGCGCTGAAGGATACGGATCATCTCGCCTTCGGCGACATGCGTCGAACCTTTGAAGGCCATGTGCTCGAGAACATGCGCCAGGCCCTGCTGGTCGTCGTTTTCCTCGAGTGAGCCGGAGCCGATGCGAAAGCGGATCGCGGCCTGTCCTGATGGCGTGGCGTTGCGCATGATTGCAAAGCGCATGCCATTGGCGAGCACGCCGAAATGGACATTGGAATCGGCTTGAATGTCGCTTTGCGTTTGCGGCCAGGGGGTGGACGGCGTGTCGGCATAGGTCGGCGATGCGAAAATTGCGACAAGGCAGACCGTCGCGAGAAACCGCCAAGCGGCGGCGCATTGCATTTGTTTGGGAGACATTCTTATCCAGGCGATGAGCATGAAGAGAGGAAATGGCTTTGACCGACCATTCCATAAGTTGCATATCGCTTCAACTTCCATGTGTGAACGGATAAGACGCAGACAATTCGGTTAGAGCTCGCGGGAGCTCCATAGAAATCTTAGAATTTTCGCATAAGATTTTGATATTTAAATCTTATGACAGCGGCTTCCATCGTCATTCCCGATGAATTCCCCACATCTCGTCAATTGTCAGATCACTGTCATAGAGCCCGACTAAAGGATGGCGCTTCGACGCTGTCACCAGGGGGGCGCATTCGATGGCGACATTGCAGCAAGTCGCATTCCGGGCAGGATGTTCGCTGGCGACCGCAAGCCGGGTTCTCAATCGCAACGGGCCGGCCAGCGATCTGATGGTGCGCAAGGTGCGCCGTGCCGCTGCCGAACTCGGTTATCGCCCGGCCGCCCATGCTGTCGGGCGGCTCGGGCGCAGACCGGTAATCGGCGTCTTGATCCCGAGCATCACCAATCCCGTCTTTGCCTCGTCGCTGTCGAGCATCCAGAATCGTATGCTGGTCGCCGGCCATGGCGTCTTGATCGCCCAGTCGAATTACGATCCGGCACGCGAGGCCGATGCCGTCGCCGCACTTCTGAATGACCGGCCGACCGGGCTGATCCTCACCGTCTGCGACCCGTCGACGAGCGAGGCGCTGCTGCCCAAGCTGCCGCCGACCGTGCTTCTCAACAACCTGCCGACGGCGCAGTTTCCGGCGGCCGTCACGGCCGATAATCGCGGCGCCGGCCGGGAGATCACGACGTTCCTGATCGGCATGGGCCACCGCCACATTCTCTTTCTCTCCGGCAATTTTGCTGCCTCCGATCGCGCTCGTCTTCGCTACCAGGGCTACCTCGACGCCATGGCCGAGAACGGCCTGACGTCGCTTGACGCGATCCAGATCTCCTTCGTCGGCGCCTATGACCAGCTCGATCTCAGTGCGGCGATGACCTCGCTTTCGCCGACGGCGATTATCGCCTCCAACGATCTTCTGGCGCTCGGCGTCATCGGCGCGCTGAAGCGCGAGGGGCTGTCGGTGCCGGGGGATGTTTCGGTCGCCGGCTTCGACGGCATCGCCATCGGTCGGCTGATCGATCCGCCGCTGACAACCATTGAAATGCCGGATGCCAGCATGGGCGCGACGGCTGCCTCGCTGCTGCTCGACATGGCGGAGAATGCAGCCCCTGCCCGCCACCTCGACGTCGCCTATACGCTGCGCCGCGGCGGCACGGTGCGCGCCATCTAAACCACCCGGAAATAAAAGGCCGCCGCGCGCTCGGCGTGGCGGCCCGTTCTTCTGACGCGGAAAGCGATCAGCTGCGCGGCAGCATGCCCTCGACGTCGGCGGCCGCGTCGTCGAGCGCTTCCTTCGGCTCGGCCGATTGGTCGACGATGCGCGAAAGATTGTCGACGATCGTCTGGGTGACCTTGACACCATTGGAGCCGGGGAAGGCATACCAGGGGATCATGACCGGCATCTGGCTGAGGCCAGCCTGGAACAGCGGGTTCTGCTTGTAGAAATCGCCAAGATATTCGGGCGACTTGGCGGCAAGCTCGTTGTTCGGCACATAGCCGGTGCCGGGCACGACGACGGAAGCGCCGTAGGGGCCGGCGGCGAACTTGGCAAACTTCCAGGCGGCGTCCTGCTTGGCGGCGTCATGGGTCAGGATGACGACGGCGTTGCCGCCTGTGGGAAGACGGCCATTCACCGGATCGATCAGCGGGATCTTGGCGGTGCGCAGGTCGAACTTTTTGCCGACATTCTTGATCGTGTTGCGCAGCGCGCCTGTGGTCTGGAATTCGAAACCGACCTTGCCGGCGGCGAAAGCCTGTTCGCCGGCAGGCTTGGTGAAGACGGGCATACCGCCCTCGGTGACCAGGCGATGCAGGACGTCGACGGCCTTCTGACCTTCCGGACCGCTGAAGGCGACCTTGCTTTCGTCGTCGTTCAGCATCTTGCCGCCGGCGCCGAAGAGCAGCGCCGAGAACATCCAGTCGTCGCCCTGCCAGCGGAAATCGATGCCGTCGACGCCGTTGCCGAGCGCCTTGATCTTGCCGCCGAGCGCAATGACCTCGTCCCAGGTCTTCGGCGGATTGTCAGGGTTGCCGCCGGCCGCCTTCACCAGATCGGCGTTGTAATACATGATCGGGTTGGAGGTCGCGAAAGCGAGGCCCACCTGCTTGCCCTTGACCTGGGCGAGCTTGAGGATCGTGTCGGAGAAGCCCTGCTCGGCCATGTTGCCGTCTTTCTTGACGAGCGGGCCGAGGTCGACGGCGACATCGCGTTCGTCGAGCATGCGCAGGCGGTTCAGGCCGATGAAGGTGATATCGGGCATTTCGCTGGTGCCGACCTGACGAAGGATCGTCTGGATACCTTCTTCATAGGTGGCCGAGGGGCTGGCGAACTGGATCTTGATATCGGGGTTCTCAGCCATGAACTTCTTCGAGATCGTGTCCATCACGTCCTTGAAGAAGCCCGGCATCGGGTAATGAACCGTCAGCGTCGTCTCGGCATGCGCGGGAAGCGCGATTGCCATCGATACGGCCGCTGCGGCGAGAAGCTGGGTGATACGTTTCATCGCTCGTTCTCCTGGTTGAAGCCGGTCAGCCTTTGAGACCGGTCATGGTGATGCCCTCGACGAAACGCTTCTGCGCAAGCAGGAAGGCGGCGACGAGGGGAAGGGTAATGATGAGGGTCGCCGCCATCAGCGCGCCGTAGTCGTCGCCGGCCTCGGCGGCGCGGAAATACATCAGCCCGAGCGGCGGCGTGGCATAGTCCTGCTTGCTGATGACGATCAACGGCCAGTAGAGATCGTTCCAATGGGCGACGACCGAGAAGATGGCGAAGGCAGTGACCGCCGGCCAGGCATTCGGCACAATGACGCGGGCGACGATGCCGAGCTCCGACATGCCGTCGAGACGGGCGGCATGGATGAGATCGTCGGGTATGGCACGGAAGAACTGCAGGAACATGAAGATCGCGAAGACCGAAATGGTGAAGGGCGCTATGAGCGCGGCATAGCTGTTGAGCAGCGCGGCGCGGTCGAAGGCGACATAAAGCGGCAGCGCGGTCGCATGGATCGGCACGAGAAGTCCGAGCATGACCAGCACCATCATGGCCCGCGCCGCGCCGAAACGCAGCTTCGCCATGGCGTAGGCGCAGGGGATGGCCACCAGCACCTGAAAGAGGAAGATCAGCCCGCAGACGACGACGCCGTTCCACAGGAGCCGCGCCATCGGCACCCGGCTCAAGGCCTTGGCGAAATTCTCGGCATAGGCGAAATGCGTCGGGATGAGCGACAGTGACGAGGTGAAGATGTCGCTCTGCGTCTTGCCGGCCGCTGAGATCATGAAGATGTAAGGGGCGAGGAAGATGATCGCCCCAAGGGAAAGCAGGCTCAGGCGGATGAGCCTGCCGAGGGAAAAAGCGCTTGCCGTCATGTGTAATGCACCCGGCGATCGAGAATGCGGTACTGCAGGAACATCAGCACCACGAGGATCAGCAGGAAGACCACGGTCATCGCCGAGGCATAACCGACGCGCAGATAGACGAAGCCTTCCTGGTAGATGGTAAAGAGCAGCACTTCCGACGCCTTGTTCGGGCCGCCCTCGGTCAGCGTCTTGACCGTCTCGAAAACCTTGACCGCATTGGTGATGCTGATGGTGATGACGAAGAGCGTCGTTGGCCCGAGCATCGGCCAGGTCACCAGCAGGAAACGGTCGAGCGAGGATTTGGCGCCGTCCACTTGCGCTGCGGCGTAAAGCTCGCGCGGGATCGCGGTCAGGCCGGCCAGGAACAGCACCATGTTGAATCCGGCCGATTGCCAGACGCCGATAATCGACAGACTGTAAAGCACGGTGCCGGAACTGCCGAGCCAGTTCGGGCCGGGCAATCCCACCAGCGCCAACAACGCATTGAGCGGGCCGATCGTCGGGTGGAACATATATTGCCAGACGGTCGCCATGGCAACGATCAGCGAGGCGACCGGCAGGAAATAGGCGGTGCGGAAGAAGCTGCGGGCCGCGGTCTCGCTCTCGATCAGCATGGCGATGCCGAGGCCGAGCAGGATCGAGACCGGCGCCACGATTGCCGTATAGACCGTCGTATTCCATAGCGACTTGCGGAATGTGCGGTCGGTGATCAGGTGAGCGTAATTCTCGAAGCCGACGAAGCGGAACTTGCCGTAGCCGAGTTCGAAGTCGGTAAAGCCGAGCACGACGACAGCCGCGACCGGCAACAGCACGAAGAGAAAAAGCAGGATCATCGCCGGCAGCACCAGCATCCAGGCGATGCGGGCCTCGCTGCGGCGATGAGCAAGGGCGGAATGATCAGGGATGGCCATGGAGGCGAAGCTAGCCATGCGCCCTCTCCCGCTGGGCATCGGCATTACCAGCAAGCCTGGCATCAGCAGCGCTGAGCCCGGCATCAGCGGAGCTGAGCCCGGCATCACTACCGGCGACGAAGCCCGCCAGCCGGCTGCCGTCCTCGGCAAAGATGAGCGTCCGGCCGGGCGACAATCGAAGCCCCACGGCATCGCCGGCCGCAAGCCCGGAGGCTTCGGACGGCTGTACCTTGGCGATGACGGTCTCACCGATCGCGTCGAGCCGGCAATGGAGGATAACCTCGGACCCCAGAAATTCGACGCGTTCGATCCGGGCGGCAAGGCCGTCATGTCGGCTCTTGGAAAGAAAGACGAATTCCGGACGAATGGCGAGTGTCACCGGCGTCTTTGCCGCGGGCGCATTCCCGAGCGTTAGCCGCAGGCCGCCGCAGAGGATGACGCCGCCTTCGGCAAAGGCCGGAAGCAGGTTGATGCGCGGCTGGCCGATGAAGCGGGCGACCTCGATATGGGCGGGATCGTCGTAGATGAGCTGAGGACTTGCGATTTGCAGCAATCGGCCGCCCATCATCACGGCGACACGGTCCGCCATCGACAGCGCTTCTGCCTGGTCATGGGTGACATAGAGCGTCGGCACGCCGGCGCGGCGATGCAGGTCGACGATTTCGCCTCGGGCGTGAACGCGCAGGTTGGCGTCGAGGTTGGACAGCGGCTCATCCATCAGGAAGATGCTCGGCTGGCGCACCATGGCGCGGGCGAGCGCCACGCGCTGGCGCTGGCCGCCCGACATCTGGCCGGGTTTGCGGTCGAGCAGATGGTCGATCTTCAGCGAGGTCGCCATATCGCGGACGTCGCGGGCAATCGCCGCACGGGTGGCGCGCTGGCCCGGTATCAGCGATTCAATGAAGGGCAGCCGCTGCATCCTTGAGAGCCGGCGCATCGCCAGCGGCACGGCGATATTCTGAGACGCCGTCAAATGCGGATAAAGCGCGTAGGATTGAAAGACCATGGCGATGTTGCGCTCGGCGGCCGCCACACCGGACATATCTTTCCCGCCGATCAGGATTTCGCCGCTGTCGGCATGGTCGAGGCCGGCAAGGACGCGCAAGAGCGTGCTCTTGCCGCAGCCCGAGGGGCCGACAAGGGCGATGAATTCAGCGGCCCCGACATCGAGGCTGACGCCGTTGAGAATCTGGTTGCCGCCGAAGGCCTTGGTGATGCCGCGCAGCGAGAGCGCGCTCATTCGACAGGTTCCCGCTGTTTGACCGCCTGGGGATAGACCTCGAGCACGACATCGTCGAGCACATGCGCGGTCATGCCGGGAACGGCGACGATCTGGCTTTCGACCGATGTATCGAACTCATGCACGACGGCCCCGATCAGGCGCTCGCCCGGCATCTCGCGCTCCATCTTGTCGATGATGAAGGCAGCCGACGGACCCCAGGTCAGCTGGGTATTGTCGAATCGACCCTGCCAGGCCCAGTGGAGGTGGCCGCTGGCAAACAGCGCCACGTCATGGGCTGCGATCAGATTATAAAGCCGCCGGCGCTGAGCCGGGCGAACGCTCCAGTAGCCGGTATCGCCTTCATCGGGTGCATCGACGAACAGCGGCTTATGCGCGAAGAGAGCCACGCGCCGCCCTGCCCTGTCTTCGAGCGCCTTGGCGAGCCACTCGAACTGGGCCTCTTCCTCGTCATCCTCATGACCGAGAAGCAGCGAATTCAAGCCGATGAAGCGCCAGCCGGCCGCATCCTCGAGCCAGCGATCGTCACCGGCAAGGCTGCGCCAGCGGGCCAGCCGCTCGGCATTGACAGGCTGGTCGGTTTCCCTGAAGTGACCGACATCGTGATTGCCGGGGACGATCAGCATCGGGATCGACACTTGCCGCATCAGATCCATCGAAAAAGTGATGTCCTCGTCCTTGTCGGCGCCGTCGACGGTGAGATCACCGGTATGGACGATCAGATCGGCGCCGGTCGCTTCGATCCAGCTCAGAAGCGGCGCCCAATTGCCGTTGAAATGCGGCTTGTTCGGGCTGAAATGGGTGTCGGTGATCTGAATGATTTTCATGAGGGCGCGTCTCCGAGACCTGGGAAGCGCGTCACGGACGCTCCCTTCTCGGACCCTCTCTAGAAGGCTCGCATGTCAATCAGACATCCGCGGTTTTCAGCTGTTTTTCAGTTTTGACATCAATCCGTCATGCAGGCGCAGACCGCCCCCGAAAATGGGGGCGGCCAGCGGCAGGGTCTGCGGAGATCAATGCCTCGGCGCGGTGGCGGGTATAGACGAAACGGTTGCCGAAACGGGGTCGCTTGCCGGAAAGCTATCTTCGAGGCCTTCGTTCAGCTCCTCTTCCAGCGTTTCACTGTCATGGGTCGAACGCGCGCTCGGCTGGCCTTTCAAACCCTTGCTGCCTTCGTCGAAGTTGCCGTTGCTCAAGGCGTCGTAACGGTTGATGCTGCCGTCGGCGCCGCGGCCGGGAAAGGCGGTCAGCTGAACCATCATCACCTTGGCGTGGTCGAGCGCCGTCGAGCTGTCGAGCTCACCATGGGAATTATCGATTTTGACGAAAACCGATTCTCCTCCCTCGCCCAGGAATTCGACGGTGAAGAAGTCGCCGGACTGTGTCACGCGTGTATCGATCAACTGCATGGAAACCTCCTGTGTTCATGCCAGATCAACGGCGAGCAACATCGGGAGTTCCAGCGACGATACCATTTCATCGGGGTGCATGCCGTGCCGAGATTGCAGCGGCTTACCCTCGGCCGAAATTTATGGTTAATTTATTAATAATTCAGCTTCTATAGTTGGAACCATGCGGCCTTTCCGAGTGTTGATGCTGCGCCGTGGAGGACACCCCGATGATCCTGAAAATCCTTGCTCCGAAGACCGACGCCGAGTGCCATGATACCGGCACCTATCCCGACGGGATCTTCGCCGAAAACCGTATCGACCTTTCCTCGCGCTCCGACGGCCGCCGCCGCTCGCCGCATGAGCGCGATTATGGGGCCGACAGGAAACCGGAAAACCTGCCG
Source organism: Rhizobium croatiense (assembly GCF_019793465.1). Lineage (GTDB taxonomy): Bacteria > Pseudomonadota > Alphaproteobacteria > Rhizobiales > Rhizobiaceae > Rhizobium > Rhizobium croatiense. The sequence goes on from NZ_JAILYJ010000009.1 coordinate 182,132, forward strand.
CTCGGCCTTGCCTGAGATTCCGCCGCGATAAGTGGCGCGCGCTGCTGTTTGCCGCGTAACTGGCATGCGTCACCGGCACCCTGCGCGCCCGTTTTTTCAAAAGCGGCCCGCGACAGAAGTAACTTGCATGATGATAGTCACTGCTGTAGTGACATCCCCATGCAACGGACTAGCTTCAGCCAATTCAAATGCCCGGCAGCACGTGCGCTCGACAGCGTCGGCGACTGGTGGAGCATGCTGATCCTGCGCGATGCCTTTCAGGGGCTTTCGCGCTTCGACGAATTCCAGAAGAGCCTCGGCGTGGCGCCGAACATCCTGACGCGACGGCTCAAACATCTGACGGAAAAGGGGCTGTTCGAACGGCGGCTCTACCGTCAGCGCCCTGCCCGCTACGAATATCTGCTGACGGACAAGGGCCGTGATTTCTTTCCTGTTCTGATGACGCTGTTTTCCTGGGGAAGCCGGCATATCCCGGAAGAGGACCTCGCCTTTCTCTTGGGCGATGCCGCTTCAGGCAAAGAGCGCCAGACGATGCTGGTCGACGCGCGGACCGGCGAACAAGTGACACCCGAAAACACCAGCCTGCTTGCAGGTCCCGCCGCCGATGACGAGGTGCACGAGCGGATCGCCCGCATGCGCGCCTGGTACCTCGGCATCGACGCATAGAAAGGACAAAAGAATGGATCGTATCGTTGTCACCGGCATGGGACTTGTCTCGCCGCTCGGCACGGGCGTCGAGCCTTCCTGGAAGCGCCTTCTCGACGGCGGTTCGGGGCTGCGGGTGCTGGCGGAGGATATCGTCGGCGAACTCTCGGCCAAGGTCGGCGGCATCGTTCCCGGCATCGCGGAAGATGCTGAGGCCGGTTTTGATCCCGACCGTTACATTACGCCGAAGGACCAGAAGAAGATGGACCGCTTCATCCACTTCGCCATGGCGGCGACGGAGGAAGCGGTGAGGCAAGCCGGCTGGATGCCCACTGACGAAGGTGAGCGCGAGCGCACGGCAACGATCATCGCGTCGGGCATCGGCGGCTTCCCGGCGATCGCCGCAGCGGTGCGGATCGGCGAAATGCGCGGCGTTCGGCGGCTGTCGCCTTTCACCGTGCCCTCCTTCCTCGTCAACCTCGCCGCCGGCCAGGTCAGCATCCGCTACGGCTTCAAGGGGCCGCTCGGCGCTCCGGTAACGGCCTGTGCGGCCAGCGTCCAGGCAATTGGCGATGCGGCGCGGCTGATCCATTCCGGTGAAGCGGATGTGGCGATTTGCGGCGGTGCCGAGGCCTGCATCGACAAGGTGAGCCTCGGCGGCTTTGCCGCTGCGCGTGCCCTTTCCACCGGCTTCAACGAGACGCCGGAGCTGGCGTCCCGGCCCTTCGACACGGCGCGCGACGGTTTCGTCATGGGCGAAGGCGCCGGCATCCTGGTCATCGAAACACTGGAGCATGCGCTTGCCCGCGGGGCGACGCCGCTCGCCGAACTCGTCGGCTACGGCACGGCGGCGGATGCCTACCACATGACCGCAGGCCCCGAAGACGGCGACGGCGCGCGCCGGGCAATGGAGGCCGCGCTCAGGCAGGCGAAGATCCCCGCTTCCGAGGTCAAACACCTGAATGCGCACGCAACTTCGACACCCGTCGGTGACAAAGGCGAGATCGCAGCGATCGGCACCGTCTTCGGCCGCGATGGCGCCATCGCCATCAGCGCGACGAAATCGGCGACCGGCCATCTGCTCGGGGCCGCCGGCGGGCTGGAGGCGATCTTCACCATCCTGGCGCTGCGCGACCAGATCGCGCCGCCGACCCGCAACCTCGATGAGGCCGATCCTGATGCCGACGGCATCGATATCGTCGGCAAGACTGCGCGGACGCTGGCGATGGACTATGCCATCACCAACGGTTTCGGTTTTGGCGGGGTGAATGCCAGCGCCCTCTTCCGGCGCTGGTCGTAAAGTCCGCTTTCCTTGCGCTGGAAATGGCCTACACTTCCACTCTATCGGGGATCATTCCCCGATAGAGCTGGAGATCAACCCATGCGCGCCCTCTTCGCAGTTGTCATTCTGTGTGCCGCGTCCCTCCTCTCCGCCGTCTCGGCCCGCGCCGAAGATCCGATCGACACGACGCGGACGATGATCGAGGAACAGATCAAAGCCTTCCTCAAGGACGATGCCGAGACCGCCTATTCCTTCGCCGCTCCCGGTATCAAGGCGATGTATCCCGACAAGAACCTGTTCTTCTCCATGGTCAAGAAGAGCTACGAGCCGGTCTATCACCCCGGCAACTACGCCTTCGGCCGCAGCCGCTCGATCGACAACGGCGCGCTGATCTACCACGAGGTGCTGATATCAGGCCGCGACGGCAAGGACTGGACGGCGATCTACCAGATGACCCGACAGCCGGACGGCAGCTACCGGATCAACGGCGTGCAGATCATGCCGGATGCCGACAGCAAAGGCATCTAGACGATTGAGTATATTTTTTCAGATTAAGTTGTGCTCTGCATCCCAAGGAGATGGTGAGCATTCTTTCTAGTGGACTGCTGGTCGAGCTGGACCTTGCCGCGTTTGAGGCATCGATGGTGGCCCTGATCCGTCCATACCGCAATGGAGCGATCTTCAGGCTGGCCGCGCCAAACCCCGATGCCGGAAGTTGCACCCCCACCCGCTGATTTACTGAGCGCACCAAAGGTGCAGGCCGATGCGGCCTTCAGCGATCGCCTTGCGGATCCTGCTTCAGTTCCGGGTGAGCGGCTTGCCGATCATGCCGGATGCCAACAGCAACGGCATCTGACGCCCTGTTCTTGGCTGGATCACACTACCCAGCACTTGGATTCGTTGCACTAACTATTTTGAAATCGTGCTGGAGTAAAAAACCGCCAGCGGGGGATTGGCAGGTTGAATACTGGCAAGCGATTTTTCACGGCTCTTGAAGCGTTGCGAGGAATCGCGGCCATCATGGTCATGTTCCTACATACTGGCGGCACGCTCGGCCCGATACCGGTCAATATCAGCTATCTCGCCGTGGACCTTTTCTTTCTTTTGAGCGGCGTCGTTCTTGCAAATTCATACGAAAGGCAGCTGGCAACGGGACAGATTTCGCCCGCGAGATTTCTGCTGCAGCGCATTATTCGGCTTTATCCTGTCTATCTGCTTTCTCTTCCTGTTGGCCTTGTCAGCTATGCAATTCAATTCGGCTTCGATTACCCCACCCTGGCCGGCCATCTGCTGAGGGCGTTTCTGTTTATTCCAAACGCGGGCACGGGCGGCGCCTTTCCGTTAAACGGGCCGAGTTGGTCGCTCTTCTTCGAACTCTGGGCTGGAGTGCTGTTTCCCGTTCTTCTGGTACGACTATCGTCCACCATCTTGCTCGCCATCGCCCTCGGAGCAGCGGGTATCACCTTGTACGGAGCCCTTGGAGCCAATTTCGACATTGGCCATCAGGCGGGCTACTTCGGATTTGGCTTCTCGAGAATTTTGTTCTCGTTCTCGCTCGGGATCTGCCTTCACAGGTTGTACGAGGTTCGGCCGCCGAATGCGGTCAATAGAGGCAATACCATCGGCATTTTCCTCTGTGGCTGCCTGATTGTGATCACGAATATACCCGCCAGCACATTCTACGGCTTTCCCTATTTTGATCTTTTAATATGCCTGACGATTTTCCCGGCCATTGTCTGGGTCGCAATGCGCACGAGGCAGACCGGCCTTGTCGAGCTGGCATTCCGCTGGCTGGGGATCATTTCCTACCCGATTTATATCCTGCACGCGCCCATCTTCGAGTTGCTGCATCGACTGCGGCAAAAGGGCTTTGACCTCACGGCCTCCCCGGGCGCCGGTATGGTCGTCGTGATAGCGATTTTCATCATGGCCGGCATCGTCGCCATTCATTTCGACGAGCCAGTGCGCAAAAAGCTCAAATCAATGGTTGCGCCGAGACCAGCATCCGAGGTTCCCGCGGGAGCGAGCTAGTCTTACACCGGATCGAGATCGCCCCTCGCCCATTCCTCCATCGTCTCCGCCATGAAATCGGCGAAGCGGCCTTCGGCAATCGCCTTGCGAATGCCCTGCATCAGTTCCTGGTAGTAGGCGAGATTGTGCCAGGAGAGCAGCATGCCGCCGAGTGCCTCGTTGGCGCGGACGAGATGGTGCAGATAGGCGCGTGAATACTCGCGCGAGGCCGGGCAGTTCGACTGTTCGTCGAGCGGACGCATATCCTCGGCATGGCGGGCGTTGCGGATATTGACCTTGCCGCGGCGGGTGAAGGCGAGACCATGGCGGCCGGAACGGGTCGGCATGACGCAGTCGAACATGTCGATGCCGCGGGCGACCGATTTCAGGATATCGTCAGGCGTGCCGACGCCCATGAGGTAACGCGGCTTTTCCACAGGAAGCACGGGCAGCGTCGTTTCCAGCATCCGCAGCATGACGTCCTGCGGTTCGCCGACGGCAAGGCCGCCGACCGCATAGCCCTTGAGGTCGAGCTGGCTCAGCGCCTCGGCCGAGCGGATGCGCAGCGCCGGGATATCGCCGCCCTGGACGATGCCAAACATCGCCTTGCCCGGCTGCTCGCCGAAGGCGACCCGGCAGCGTTCGGCCCAGCGCAGCGACATTTCCATGGCGCGCTCGATCTCCTTCGGCTCGGCCGGCAGCGCCACGCATTCGTCGAGCTGCATCTGGATATCGGAGCCGAGCAGCCCCTGGATTTCGATGGAGCGCTCCGGCGACATATGGTGCAGGCTGCCGTCGACATGCGATTTGAAGGTGACGCCCTGTTCGTCGAGCTTGCGCAGACCGGAGAGCGACATGACCTGGAAGCCGCCGGAATCCGTCAGGATCGGATGTTCCCAGCGAATGAGCTTGTGCAGGCCGCCAAGGCGGGCGACGCGCTCGGCGGTCGGGCGCAGCATCAGGTGATAGGTGTTGCCGAGAATGATATCGGCGCCGGTCTCGCGCACCTGCTCGAGATACATGGCCTTGACGGTGCCGACTGTGCCGACTGGCATGAAGGCCGGCGTGCGGATTTCGCCCCGCGGCATGGAGATTACGCCGAGGCGGGCGCCGGCATCGGTCTTGTCAAGGGTGAATTGGAAGTTCTCGGTCATCTGTCTTTCCGGAAAAGAAGGCTCGCGTCGCCGTAGGAGTAGAAGCGGTAGCCCGTGGAAATGGCGTGTTTATAGGCCGCGCGCATGGTTTCAAAGCCTGAAAAGGCCGAGACCAGCATGAACAGCGTCGAGCGCGGGAGGTGGAAATTGGTCATCAGCATGTCGACCGCCTTGAAACGATAGCCGGGCGTAATGAAGATACCGGTGGCGCCGGCCCAGGGTTTGATCTCTCCGCCTTCTCCAGCCGCACTTTCGATGAGCCGCAGCGAGGTCGTGCCGACGCAGACGATGCGCCCGCCCCTTGCCTTGATGGCATTCAGCCGGGCGGCGATTTCACCGCTGACATAGCCGCTTTCAAGATGCATCTTGTGATCGTCGGTATCGTCGGCCTTGACGGGCAGGAAGGTGCCGGCGCCGACATGCAGGGTGACGAAATGGCGTTCGATGCCGGCCTTATCCAGCGCCGCAAACAGATCAGGCGTGAAATGCAGGCCGGCGGTCGGTGCGGCGACGGCGCCTTCCTCGCGGGCATAGATCGTCTGGTAGTCGGCGCGGTCGCGCTCGTCCTCGGGACGCTTGGCGGCGATATAGGGCGGCAGCGGAATATGGCCGACGGCGGCGATCGCCTCGTCGAGCGCCGGGCCGGACAGATCGAAGGCGAGCGTCACTTCGCCCGCCTCGCCCTTTTCCTCCACCGTCGCATCGAGCGAGCCGATCATGCAGCTTTCGCCGGAATGGCCAAATGCGATGCGGTCGCCCTCCTTGATGCGTTTGCCGGGCTTGGCAAAGGCCTTCCAGCGGCTGGGGCCGATGCGCATATGCAGCGTTGCCGACACCTGCTGGCCGCCGGCGCCGTCCCTATGACGGATGCCTTCGAGCTGGGCGGGAATGACCTTGGTATCGTTGAAGACCAGCGCGTCGCCTGCCCGCAGAAACGACGGCAGATCGCAGACATGATGATCCGAGAGCGCGCTCTCCGCATCGGGATCGACGACGAGCAGGCGCGCACTGTCGCGCGGCTCGGCAGGCCGCAGCGCAATGCGTTCATCCGGCAGGTCGAAATCGAAAAGGTCCACGCGCATCGAGGTACTTTCAGGCAAAGCGAAACCCGCCCCGCGCTTTCGCGCAAGGGCGGGTTTCAGCAGAAATCACAATCAGACGTCGGCGGCAACCCGCATCGAGACGATCGAGTCCGGATCGGAAACCGGTTCGCCGCGCTTGATCTTGTCGACATTGTCCATGCCTTCGATCACCTGCCCCCAGACGGAATACTGCTTGTTCAGCCACGGCGCGTCGGTGAAGCAGATGAAGAACTGCGAGTTGGCCGAGTTCGGGTTCTGCGAACGGGCCATCGAGCAAGTGCCGCGAACATGCGAGGTCGCGGAGAATTCAGCCTTCAGGTCCGGCTTGGAGGACCCGCCCATGCCGGCCCGGCCGGGATTGAAGGTTTCGGAACCCTTCTTGCCATATTCGACATCGCCCGTCTGGGCCATGAAATCCTGAATGACGCGGTGGAAGACGACGCCGTCATAGGCTTTCTCGCGGGCCAGTTCCTTGATGCGGGCGACGTGCTCCGGAGCGACCTGCGGCAGCAGCTGAATGACAACCTTGCCCTTGGTGGTTTCCAGAATGATGGTGTTTTCGGGATCCTTGATCTCGGCCATTGCCTTCTCCTCTTGTTTGTTTCGTAACTTACTTCTTGCCCAGGGTGACCTTGATCATCCGGTCGGGATTTTTGACTTCGCCGTTCTGGCCTTCGCCGCGCTTGATCTTGTCGACATTCTCCATGCCGGAAACGACCTTGCCGACGACGGTATACTGGCCGTTCAGGAAGGAACCGTCGGCGAACATGATGAAGAACTGCGAATTGGCGGAATTCGGATCCTGCGAGCGGGCCATGCCGACCGTGCCGCGCACGAACGGGGTCTTGGAGAACTCAGCCGGAATATCGGGCAGATCGGAGGAGCCGGTGCCGGCAAGGCCGGCATCGAAGCCCTTTTCCATGTTGCCGTATTTGACGTCGCCGGTCTGGGCCATGAAGCCCTCGATGACGCGGTGGAAGGCGACATTGTCGTATTCGCCCTTCTTGGCCAGCGCCTCGATCTGGGCAACGTGCTTCGGCGCGACATCAGGCATCAACTGGATGACGACAGGGCCGTCCTTCAGTTGGACGGTGAGATAGTGATCGGCCGCCTGGGCGAAGGCATCGCCCGCGAAGGAGGCCAGATACAGCACGCCGGCAAATGCGAGATAAAAGAGTTTCATATGGGCTCCGTTGCGGCGAGTTCCGCCTGGTCTTTGCGCTTGCGAGACTTCTTACTTGCTAGTTCGGGCGCTTGGATGTGAGGGCTTGCAAGACGGCGGCCGGCACGAAAGCGCTGACATCGCCGCCCATGGCGGCGATCTGGCGGACCAATGTGGCGGTAATGGGCCGCGAAGCCGTGCCCGCCGGCAAAAAGATGGTCTGGATGTCGGGCGCCATCGCCCTGTTCATGCCGGCCATCTGCATTTCGTAATCGAGGTCGGTACCGTCGCGAAGGCCGCGGATCAAAAGCGTTGCGCCATGGGCACGGGCGGCATCGACCACCAGATTGTCGAAGGCGACGACGGTGATGTCGCTGGTCTTGCCGGGCAGCGCTTGCGCCAGGGAAAGGCGGATCAGCTCGGCTCTCTCGTCGAACGAAAAGAGCGGTGCCTTGCCGGGATGGATGCCGATCGCCACGATCACCTTTTCAGCGACGTTCAGGGCCTGGACCAGAACATCCACATGTCCGTTGGTGATCGGGTCGAAGGACCCAGGATAAAAAGCTGTCGTCATCTGGCTCGGCCGTTGGTTTGACGCCTTTTGTCATGGATGCTGCCTTGCCGCAAGTGATTTGCCCCGCCGTTTCCCACGGCTGAACGGCGAATGAACATGCCATTCAAGGCTGTTTCAGACAGAACCTGCTTAACTCGGATCATCAAGGCAGCCGAAGCCATTCCGGCGTCCGGCGTTTCCCGAAAGACCATGTCCATGCTGATCGTGCTCGTTGCGCTTGCCGTCCTTTTCTCTCTCGCCGCCGAAATGGCCTATGGCTTTTTCGCCGACCGCTACGAGGTGAGCTGGGTGCGGCCGGAGCTTGCCGAACATGCCGCGATCGTGCGCGCCCAGGGCCGGCTGCGCGAGCGAAACGAATTTCGAATCTGAACGCCAGATGAACGAGACATTCAAGGAGGCTTCAGATCGCCATTGGTAAACACCCGCTCAACATCCGGCGGAACCATATTCAAGCGGATGCGTTCACTCAACCGACACAGAAATGCGTCAAAGCGCGGCAGGAAGGACTAAAATGCCCGGCAAGATTACGATGATTAACGTGCTCTGGATGGTCATGGTCACGGGCATGCTCACCGCAACTGTCGCTCTCTACGATCAGAAGGTCGATACCTCCAAGGTTTATGGCCCCTATGCTTCGGCCCGCACGGCCGTACTGGGCCAGTACTAGGGGCGAGAACGCAACTCCCCAGGAAAGGAATGCCCATGTTCACGATCTTGACAGTACTCACCGCCCTTATCAGCGTCATGTTCATCGTGTCTGTGGCCTCGACGATATCAGCGCTGCGGCGCGAAGGCGAAGAGGTGAAGGCGCTGAACGAAAAGCATAACGCGTTCTGACATTCCTCTCCTCCTCCCATGACGGCACCTCCCGCCGCCCGGGCCTTTCAAAGCCGGATGCACCCAGCGTCCGGCTTTTTTCAGGAACTCCGCAGCATTCGACGGAGATTGGGGCCTGCCGCATTGACCGCCACTGCGAACCTATCCGCGATATAGCGGAAATGGACCTGCTGTTCGCCGTCAGTCGGCGCGCGGCGTACTGACCAGAGCAGCGGCAGCCTGGTTGGCGGCACCGATCGCCGCCCGTATGTCCCTTCCCCGAGCAAGTTCTGCGGCAAGGACCCCTGTGAATTCGTCTCCTGCACCGTGAGTGCTTACCAGCTTCACCTTGATTGCCGCGATGAAAAACTCCTCACCGTGCTGCGTGGCGCAGGCGACCCCCTCGCCCCCGGCGGTCACGACGGCGACCGGGAATCTTCCGGCCAGCTGCTTTGCGGCGCTTGCCGCACCTGCCAGGGTATCCACGACCGGGAGATCCGCCAGTTGCTCGGCCTCAATGGCGTTGACCACCAAGATGTCGACCAACCTTTCGAGCTCGCTGGAGAGAGGCCGCGCCGGCGCGGCGTTGAGAACCACTTTACCTCCGACGGCCTTCATCGCCTTGGCCGCCGCCACGTTGGCGGAGTCAGGGACTTCGTTTTGCAATATCAACAAAGCGCTTTCGGCGAAGGCTTCCGCAGCCGTGTCGACGTCCGACTGGCCGAGGGTCAAGTTGCTTCCGGAGACGATAACTGCTCCATAGTCGCCCTCACTGTCAAAGATAGCAACGCTCATGCCGCTTGCCATCCCACCTAGCCGTTTTACAAACCGATGATCGACGTTGTTGCGTTCAAGGTTGTCAGTCAGGGCACGCCCGAAATCATCCTCGGCAACCGCCCCAATCATCACCGAGTGAATTCCGGTCTTTGCTGCCGAAACAGCCTGATTGCCGCCCTTGCCGCCACACTTCGGAAACCACCGGTCTCCTGTGACCGTTTCTCCCTTCCGTGGACGCGCAGGGCCATGCACCATGATGTCATAGTGCAGGCTGCCGAAGACGACGACGGAGGGAGATGCGGAAGTCATCCGAGCTTGTCCTTACGTTTTGACGTGACAGCGGCCATCGTCTTTTCGAGATTTTTTTCTGCTGCGTCATAATTTCTCTGCGCAACCGCCACGAACAGCGCGTCGAGGATGTTCAACTGAGCGATCCGCGCAGCTGCATTCTCGCCCATCAGCGGCGACCCCTGCGCGGTCGAACAGAGGACGATGTCGGCAATCTGGGCCAGCGGCGAACCGCCGTAGTTGGTGATGGCTATCGTTCGGGCTCCCGACTTCCGTGCGAGTTGGATTGCGTCGATGGTGGCGGTCGTGTTTCCTGAATGGGAGAACCCGATGGCGATGTCATTCGGCCCGAGAAGCGACGCGGACATGAGCATCATGTGCGAATCGTCCTCAACATTCGCTCGCACGCCGATCCGCAAAAACTTGTGTGCAACGTCTCTCGCGATCTGAGCAGAGCCGCCAACACCGTAAAAATCACGCTGGCCTGCTTTCGCCAGCAAGTCGGCAGCGCGGTCGAAGCCATCGACATCCAGGATGGCGAGCGTCTCCTCGAGCGCCTGAATTGACGTGCGGAAAACCTTTTGGATGATCTCCCTCGAACTGTCCTCCACTGACAGCTCCTGGTGCATTTCGGCAGTGGGAAGCCTGTTGTAGCTCGACACCGCCGAACGGAAATCACGGTAACCATTAAAGCCGAGCTTCTTGGTGATCTTGACGACCATAGCCTCGGACACTCCAGCCTCTGCCGCCAGGTCCCTGAGCGCCGTTTCTTCCGAAAAGTCCCTTAGTCCAAACACAGTGTCCACGACACGCGCCTCCAAGGGGGTAAGTTGCGGCATCATCATTCGGATGCGCGGACCTACCGCCTTGAGATCATCTGCAGAATTCATCCCTGTCCCCTTGTGACGCGATCGATCATCATCGCGACAAGGATAATAAGGCCAGTGGCGAGAAGTTGGTAGAATGCCTGGACATTCATCAACGTGAGCCCGTTGCGCATTGCGCCGAGAATGATTGCACCGAGGATGGTCCCTACAATGCTGCCTTTGCCACCCATCAGCGAAGCCCCGCCTATGGCTGCCGCCGCGATCGCGTCCAATTCCCACAGATTGCCGAGGATGGGCTCAGCGGCACCGAGGCGGCCGATGAGGATCATCGAGGCGAGAGCGGCCAGCACACCCGAGATCACGTAGGCAGTGATCTTTGTCAGCGCGATGGGGACACCAGCGATGTAGGCTGCTTCTTCGTTGCCGCCCACGGCCAGAAGATATTCGCCGAGGGGCGTCTTCTTGAGAAGTATCCAGGCAAGCAAGGCGACAAAGGCGACCATGACGACAGGATTCGGAATACCCGCCGGCGCCCCATTGAAGAGCGCGCGGAAGCTTTGCGGCACACCGAGCACGGGATTGCCGCCGGTGTAGATCAGGGCGATGGCTCGATAGGTGCTGAGAGTGCCCAAAGTGACGATGAACGGCTGCAGGCCGGCATAGGCGACGAGCAGGCCGTTGACGAGACCGCAGAGTACGCCAATGCCCAAGCCAGCGAGAATGGCGAGCGGAACCGGAACACCCGCCACCAGCAGCGTGGCGGTGATCACCGCGGCAATCGCGGCGCTCGGACCGACGGAGAGATCGATGCCGCCCGAGATGATCACCAGGGTCATGCCGAGTGCAAGACACGCGTTGATGCTCGACTGCTGGAGGATGTTCAACAGGTTCCTCTGCGAAAGGAAGTCCGGAGCCAACAGGCCAAAGATCGCGACGATGGCCGCCAGGCCGATCATCGTACCGGCGTCACGCACGGAGAACGACCCGAAAAGTTTGCGCGATGACATCGCTGAATCCTGGACATTGTCAGACATGAGGCTGTTCCTGTTGATCACCCGCGCCGCGGCTGTCGGCAGTGCCGACCGCATGGGAAACGATGGTTTCTTCGTTGAACTCATCGCGGCGCAGCTCTGCGGCGATCGCGCCGTTGCGCATGACGAGTACCCGGTCGGACACTCTCATCACTTCCGGAAGTTCGGAGGAGACGACGATCACCGAATGGCCCTCTGCCGCGAGGCCTTCGATCAAATGGTAGATTTCCGACTTCGCTCCGACGTCGATACCGCGGGTCGGCTCGTCAAACAGAAGGATGCGCGAGCCGGCGGCAAGCCAACGGGCGATAATCGCCTTCTGCTGGTTGCCGCCGCTGAAGAGGTTGATCTGCCGGTCTAGTTGGAACGGCTTGAGGTTCACCCGCTTCAAGAGGTCTTCGGCGCAACGCCTGAGTTCGCTTTGGTTGATGATTCCCGCCTTCGCGAACCGCGACATGGACGGCAGCGCCATGTTGCTCACGACCGAACGTCCGGGAATGATACCCTCGCGCTTGCGCTCCTCGGGCAGGAGTCCGATGCCAGCCGCGATCGCCGCACGGGGGCCTGAAAGCGCAAGCGCGGTTCCGTCGATCGTGACGATGCCCGACGTCACCCGATCGGCGCCTGCAAGCGCGCGCAGAAGTTCGGTTCGGCCGGAGCCGACAAGTCCCGCCACGCCAAGGACTTCGCCATTTCGGAGGTCGAACGAGACGTCGCGGATGCGATGTGTGCAGAGGTTTCGTACTTCGACGCTGACGCTATCCGTAGCATGCGAATGATGTTCGTCAGCCGTGAGCTGGCGGCCGACCATCATCGCGATTATCGCCTCGGACGCCGTGTTCTCGAGATCGATGCCGGCGCCGACCACCTTGCCGTCGCGCATGACAGTTGCGCGCTGGCAGACGCGGAACACCTCATCCATCTTGTGGGACACGTAGATGATCGAGACCCCGCCTGCGGCCAGCGCTTCGATGATTTTGGCCAATCGGTCGAATTCGCTGGGCGTCAGGCTCGACGTCGGCTCATCCATTGCGATGATCTTCGCCCGGTCGAGGAGCGCGCGTGCAATTTCGACGACCTGCCGCTGCGCGACCTTTAGGGAGGAGATCGGGGCTCCCGGGTTGATCGACGGATCGATCGTTGCCAAAGCCTCCGCGGCCCGACGTTCCTGCTCTCGGCGGTTGACGATGACGCCGCCAAAGCGGGTCAGGGAATGACCGAGAAACATGTTCTGGGCCACGGTCAAATGCGGCACCTGCTGCAGCTCCTGATGGATCATTGCGATCCCGGCCTGACGGGCGCTTTCCGGCTTGCGGAAATGATGAGCAGTGCCGTCAACCTTCACTTCGCCTTCTGTCGGGCGAAAGACGCCGGACAGGATGCGCAGCAGCGTTGATTTGCCCGCACCATTCTCACCAAGAAGCGCGTGGATTTCGCCCGGCGCAACGTCGAACGAGACTTCGGAGAGCGCCTTGACGCCGGGAAATTGCTTGGAGATGTTCTCGAACGCCAGTCTGGAAGAAGCCATTGAACAAAACCTTTGAGAGTTCGAACGGCCGGCAACGCCGACCGTCCGCTTAAGAGGCGGCTACTTGCTCGCGGCCTTCATGAGGACAGCGCGGATCTCGTCCGGCGAGCCCTGGAATTGCGTGTAATTATCCTTTGTAATCAGGGCCTGAGGCGTGGCGATAACGCGGGGGAGCTGCTGTCCGGAGACTAAACGCAGCGCCACTTCCATTGCGACTTCGCCCGTCAGAACTGGGAAACTATCGACAGTGCCGGTCAGCTCACCAGCGGCGATCGACTTATACGCGTCGGAAATACCGTCGGTGCCGAAGACCACGACCTTCTCCTGCAGACCGGCGGCCTTCACAGCTTCGACCACGCCAAGTGCCATGCCATCGTTGTTGCAGTAGAAACCGACGAGATCGGGATGCTGCTGCAAGATATTCGTGGCAGCGTCATAGGACATCTGGCGGTCCCAGTTGCCGGGAACGCTGGCGACGACCTGGAACTTGCCGCCATCCTCTATTGTTTTCTTGAAACCATCAGTGCGCTGTACGGCGGCATAGACGCCCGCCTGTCCTTCGATGATCGCTACCTTGCCGCCGCTCGGGCGTTTTTCGATGAACCACTTGGCGACGCGAACGCCGTTGTCGCGCTGGACATTTCCGACGTAGTGCTCGGCCTGCGGGATCACGGCGTCATTAACATTGACCACCGGCACCTTGGCGGCCTTCGCCTGTTCGATGACGGGTTGAAGATTGGCGTCGGTCTGTGGTGAGACGAGTAGAACCTTGTAGCCCTGAGTGACCATACCCTCGGCAATGGTCAGCTGGCCGAGCTGGTCGCCCTCGCTCTGGGCCGCCTGATAGGCTACCGATACGCCGACCTTGTCCGCAAACTTCTGATAGCCTTCGCCGAGCGATCGCCAGTATTCGTTGGTCAGCGTTTTGGATACGCCTCCGACCTTTAGGCCCTCAGGCAGTTTCGGCAACGTTCCAAGGTTCGCCTCCAGGACGGACCAATCCATGCGATCGGGCTCGGAGTCTGAATTGAGCGGCTTTAATTCCTGAGCAGCCGCGATCCCAGCAGAAAGGGTTGCGGCGATAGCCGCAGCAAAAATTCTCTTCATATCTTCCTCCCGAAGATGGGTTCAGTGATCCGCGCCGAACATCAGCTCATGGACGATGGCCTGCGTGGAAACGGCGTCCTGACGGTCAATCGCGCTCGAAAGGCGATTGTCCTGCTCGAGGCGGTCGACGACCTTCAACATCCGCTGGACGGTCTTGATGTTGACCTCGCATTCACGGACCGGGTCGAGACCAGTCAGATCCGGGAATGTATCGAAATAGATTGCGCCGGCGTAACCGTCGCGGCGTATCTGCCGCAGCAGCTCGATAGTCTGGGTCATGTGGATCGCGCCGACCATGAGGCCGTCGTCACGCTTGGCGTAACCGTCGTTCAGATGCACGCCAAGAATGCGGCTATGACGCGTGATCAAGGCCGCAGCAAAAGCGGGCTGCTCATCGGCATAGAGCATATGGGCTAGATCGAGCGTGACACCGAGGTTTTTCGCACCAACCTCCTTGATCGCCAGAAGGGTTGTCGCTGCATCGGGCATCAGGCTGAAGGAGCGCGGCTCGTTGGGCTTGTACTCGATCGAGATCAGGCAATCCGGATCATGTGCACAAACTTCACGAATTCCGTCGATCTCGTGTTGCCACAACCTCGTATAGTCGGCCTGGAATGCGTAGTCGAATCCGTCCTGGCCGAGCCAGATGGTCATTAGATTCGTTCCGGCTTCGCGGGCGGCATCGATCCCGCTCTTGGTGAGGTCGATCGCTTCACGGCGGACAGCGGCGTCCGGATGGGTGAACGCCCCGAGTTTGAAAGCCGGACTGGTATAATACCGCATGGCGAAACCATTGACGGAAAGACCAAGATCTCCGAGTTTTCTAGCGATTTCCGCCGGATTCTCCGTCACGTGGTCGGGGTAGTTGAGGTCGAGGTCCGTCAGCCCCTTAACCCGAGCCGCCCGTTCCGCCATCTGCATGACCGATGGCTTACCCGACTGTCCAGGCCAGGCGACATGCGCGCCGGATGCGAAGGAATTTAATCGGGTTGCGAAACGTGTCGAGTTCAAAGCATTAGCCTCATCTGTGAAGTCATACATTACTTCACAGATGATTTGATATTTGTAAAGTCAAAATTGTGATGGCGGGCAAAATGCGCTGTGATCGCCCAGAAGCGCGCGTCAGAGTGCGGCGGCACGCTCATGCACAAGAACGGCTAAATCAGAACACTCCATGATAACAAGCAGGAGGCGCGCAGCGAGGGAGCCTTGGTCGACGCTTCTGCAGCTGTTATCCGAGTGTGCACAGTCTTGAACAATGAAAAAGGGCGGCGCGAAGCCGCCCTTTCGTTCGATCATTCCTCGGCAGGACCGCCCGGGTCACCATCGGCTACCGGCGCCTCATTGGCGCCAGCCGTGCCTTCGGCGGTCTCGAGCGTGTCCTCGGCATCGTCGTCCTCCGGCTCGCTGATGCGCTCTACCGAAACGACCTTCTCGTCCTTGGCAGTCGAGAAGATTGTAACGCCCTTGGTTGCGCGGCTGGCGATGCGGATGCCGCCGACCGGCACCCGGATCAGCTGGCCGCCATCGGAGACGAGCATGATCTGGTCACCGTCGTCGACCGGGAAAGCCGCCACCAATTCGCCGATCTCGCCGGTTTTCGACGTATCGGTAGCGCGGATGCCCTTGCCGCCACGGCCGGAGATGCGGAAGTCATAGGAGGACGAACGCTTGCCGAAGCCCTTTTCCGAGACGGTGAGCACGAATTGCTCGCGTGCCTTCAGCTCCTCATAGCGCTCGTCGGAGAGTTGTCCCTCCTCGGTGACTTCTTCACCGACCAGAGCGATATCCTCTTCATCCACGCCCGTTGCGCGACGCTCGGCGGCGGACCGCTTGAGGTAAGCGGCCCGCTCCCACGGCTCGGCATCGACATGGCCGACGATGGTCATCGAGATGATGCGATCGCCCTCGCCGAGATTGATGCCGCGTACGCCGATCGAGTTGCGGCCGGCGAAGACGCGAACGTCGTCGACGGAGAAGCGGATGCACTGGCCGAGCGCGGTGGTCAGGAGCACGTCGTCACGTTCTGTACAGGTCTCGACGGAGAGGATTTCATCGCCCTCCTCCTCGAGCTTCATGGCGATCTTGCCGTTGCGGTTGACCTGGACGAAATCCGACAGCTTGTTGCGGCGAACCGTGCCGCGCGTCGTCGAGAACATGACGTCGAGATTATCCCAGCTCGCCTCGTCCTCGGGCAAGGGCAGGATGGTGGTGATGCGCTCACCGGGTTCGAGCGGCAGCATGTTGATCAGCGCCTTGCCGCGCGAGGTCGGCGTGCCGATCGGCAGACGCCAGACCTTCTCCTTGTAGACGATGCCGCGCGAAGAGAAGAACAGAACCGGCGTATGGGTATTGACCACGAATAGCCGGCTAACGAAATCCTCGTCGCGGGTGGTCATGCCGGAGCGGCCCTTGCCGCCACGGCGCTGAGCGCGGTAGGTGGTCAGCGGTACCCGCTTGATATAACCGAGATGCGAGACGGTGACGACCATGTCCTCGCGAGCGATGAGATCCTCATCGTCCATTTCGAGGCCGCCATCGACGATCTCGGTGCGGCGCGGTGTGCCGAACTCGTCGCGCACGGCGGTGAGTTCATCCTTGACGATGGTCTGGATGCGGACACGCGAGGACAGAATGTCGAGGTAATCCCGGATTTCCTCGCCGATCTTATTGAGTTCGTCGCCGATTTCGTCACGGCCAAGGGCCGTGAGGCGGGCAAGACGCAGTTCGAGAATGGCGCGGGCCTGCTCTTCCGACAGGTTGTACGTCATGTCCTCGTTAATGCGATGGCGCGGATCGTCGATCAGACGGATCAGGCTTTCGACATCTGCCGCCGGCCAGCGGCGGGTCATCAGCTCTTCGCGGGCCGACTGCGGATCGGGCGCCTGCCGGATAACGCGGATGACTTCGTCGATGTTGGCCACCGCAATGGCGAGGCCGACCAACACATGGGCACGCTCGCGGGCCTTGCGCAGCAGGAATTTCGTTCTCCGGCTAACGACTTCTTCCCGGAAGGAGACGAAGGCGCGCAGCATGTCGAGCAGCGTCAGCTGCTCCGGCTTGCCGCCGTTCAGCGCAACCATGTTGCAGCCGAAGGACGTCTGCAGCGGCGTATAACGATAGAGCTGGTTGAGGATGACCTCGGCATTGGCGTCGCGCTTCAGCTCGATGACGACGCGATAGCCCTGGCGGTCGGATTCGTCGCGCAGGTCGGAGATACCCTCGATGCGCTTTTCGCGCACCAGTTCGGCCATCTTTTCGATCATCGTCGCCTTGTTCACCTGATAGGGGATCTCGGTGATGATGATCTGTTCGCGGTCGCCACGCATCGGCTCGATCGCCGCGACGCCGCGCATGATGACAGAGCCGCGGCCGGTCTCGTAGGCCGAGCGGATGCCGGCGCGGCCGAGTATTTTTGCGCCTGTGGGAAAATCCGGGCCGGGAATGATCTGCATAAGTTCCGGCAGCTCGATCGCCGGATCGTTGATCAGCGCGATGCAGCCGTCAATGACTTCGGAAAGATTGTGCGGCGGAATGTTGGTCGCCATGCCGACGGCAATGCCGCCGGCGCCGTTGACGAGCAGGTTCGGGAACTTGGCGGGAACCACGACCGGCTCGGAGAGCGTGCCGTCGTAATTGTCGCGGAAGTCGACGGTTTCCTTGTCGAGATCGTCGAGCAGCGAATGGGCGGCCTTTTCGAGGCGGCATTCGGTGTAACGTTCGGCCGCCGGTGGATCGCCGTCGACGGAGCCGAAATTTCCCTGACCGTCGATCAGCGGCAGCCGCAGCGACCAGGGCTGCGCCATGCGGGCGAGCGCATCATAGATCGCGGCATTGCCGTGCGGATGGTATTTACCCATCACATCACCGGTGACGCGGGCACATTTGACGTATTTCTTGTTCCAGTCGATGCCGAGCTCGGACATGCCGTAGAGGATACGCCGGTGCACGGGCTTCAGGCCGTCGCGCACGTCGGGCAGCGCGCGACTGACGATGACGCTCATGGCGTAATCGAGATACGACCGCTGCATTTCCTCCATGATGGAGATGGGCTCGATGCCTGGCGGGAGCTTCCCGCCGCCGGGGGGTGTTTGCTCAGTCAAAACAGATCACGATCTCTTCTAGAATCACTTGAAGATTTATAGCGGAAAGCCTGTTCCCGCGCCAATTTCCGAGCGCGTTTTGAACAGGCTTTTGCGGCCGAAAAAGGGTAAAGCACGGGACTTGTACGATCGAACCTGACAAATCCGTCGCGGGCCGCCGCGGCATATTTGCCAAATCCAAATCCCCGCTTCACAATCGCAGAAAATCACGCACCCATATGGGCTTTCGGAGAGACGATGGCAAGCGCCGACCAGTTGATCAACGCCTTCACGACGCTTCTCGTCACCATCGATCCGCCGGGGCTCGCCCCCATCTTCCTGGGACTGACGACCGGCATGAGCCGGAGCCAGCGAACCCAGGTGGCGCTACGCGGCTCAACCATCGCCTTCATCATCCTCGCCGTCTTCGCCCTGTTCGGCTCAAGCGTTCTCGGCGTGCTCGGCATTTCGATTGGCGCCTTCCGCATCGCCGGCGGGCTGCTGCTCTTCTGGATCGCCTTCGAAATGGTGTTCGAGAGGCGCCAGGAGCGGAAAGAGAAAGCCAGCGAGGCAGCTGTCACCAAAGATCATATCGAGAATATCGCCGTCTTCCCCCTCGCCTTGCCGCTGATCGCCGGCCCGGGTGCGATCTCGGCGACAATCCTGCTTGCCGGCACGCTGCCGACCTCGGTGGAAAAGGCCCAGCTGATCGCCGTCATCGCCGCCAATCTACTGCTGACACTGCTGATGCTGCTGATTGCCGACAGGCTCGACCGTTTCCTCGGCGTCACCGGGCGGGCGATCCTGACACGGCTCCTCGGCGTCATCCTCGCCGCCCTTGCCGTGCAGTTTGTCGTCGACGGCGCGAAGGCGGCGCTTAATCTGATCAGCGCGACGCCGCACTGAACAGCGCGAGAGCAAACAAAAAAGAGCATGACGCCGTCAAAGGCATCATGCTCTCGGATCTTCTTCAAGCCGGAATAGGCGGCCGATCAGAACGGGATGTCGTCATCGAGATCGCGGGAGAAGTTGCCGCCGCCGCCGCTGCGGTTCGACGATGAGGAGGGAGCCGGAGCGCCGTAGTCGTCGCCATAATCGTTGCCGCCGCCGGCACTGCCACGGCCGCCGCTCGCGCCGCCGCCTTCACCGCGGCCGTCGAGCATCGTCAGCGTCGAACCGAAACCCTGCAGCACTACTTCCGTGCTGTAGCGGTCCTGGCCCTGCTGGTCCTGCCACTTGCGGGTCTGCAGCTGGCCTTCGATATAGAGCTTGGCGCCCTTCTTCACATATTGTTCGACGACCTTGCAGAGGCCTTCGTTGAAGACGACGACAGTGTGCCATTCGGTCTTTTCGCGGCGTTCGCCGGAATTGCGGTCACGCCAGGTCTCCGAGGTCGCGATACGGAGATTGGCGATCGGCCGGCCATCCTGAGTGCGGCGGATTTCGGGGTCTGCACCCACGTTTCCAACCAGAATTACCTTGTTCACGCTACCAGCCATGCTTCTCACCCTGCCTGCCGCCCTGCCCGGCGGCGTTTCAATCGATCGGCGCACCTTAAACCATCACGGACCGCCGATGCGCATGGGCGGCATTTAATCCACATGTTTATCCATCAGAAAGCCACATGCATTCATGAGGGAATTCTGTTCTTTATTTGTTCTAGTTTATCCGTATGATCCTGTCAACAGAATCGAAAACCTTGAACCTTCCCGGATATTCAGCCTCGACTCGCCCGCCGGCATCACTAAATAAGGGCTGTTATCCAGAAAACCAAAGCAGAGACGATGAGCGAACTGAAGACGATCTCCATCCGCGGCGCGCGCGAGCACAATCTGAAGAGCATCGATCTCGATCTGCCGCGCAACAAGCTGATCGTCATGACCGGTCTCTCGGGCTCGGGCAAATCCTCGCTCGCCTTCGACACGATCTACGCCGAGGGCCAGCGGCGCTATGTCGAGAGCCTGTCGGCCTATGCCCGTCAGTTCCTGGAAATGATGCAGAAGCCCGATGTCGACCAGATCGACGGGCTGTCGCCGGCCATTTCGATCGAGCAGAAGACCACCTCGCGCAACCCGCGTTCGACGGTCGGCACCGTTACCGAGATCTACGACTATATGCGCCTGCTCTTTGCCCGCGTCGGCGTTCCCTATTCGCCGGCGACCGGCCTGCCGATCGAAAGCCAGACGGTCAGCCAGATGGTCGACCGCATCCTCGCTTTCGGCGAAGGCACCCGCCTTTATATTCTCGCGCCGCTCGTGCGCGGGCGCAAGGGCGAATACAAGAAGGAACTGGCGGAGCTGATGAAGAAAGGCTTCCAGCGCGTCAAGGTCGACGGCCAGTTCTACGAGATCGCCGAGGCGCCTGTTCTCGACAAGAAATACAAGCATGACATCGACGTCGTGGTCGACCGCATCGTCGTGCGCTCCGATGTCTCGGCGCGCCTGGCCGACAGCCTCGAGACCTGCCTGAAGCTCGCCGACGGGCTGGCAGTCGCCGAATTCGCTGACAAGCCCCTGCCGCCGGAGGAAACCTCGGCCGGCGGCTCGGCCAACAAGTCGCTGAACGAGACGCATGAGCGCGTGCTGTTTTCGGAGAAGTTCGCCTGCCCGGTCTCGGGCTTCACCATCCCGGAGATCGAACCCCGGCTGTTTTCCTTCAACAATCCCTTCGGCGCTTGCCCGACCTGCGACGGCCTCGGCGCCCAGCAGAAGATCGACGCCGACCTGATCGTGCCCGAGCCAGAGCGGACACTGCGCGACGGGGCGATCGCGCCCTGGGCCAAGTCGACCTCGCCCTACTACAACCAGACGCTGGAAGCGCTCGGCAAACATTACGGCTTCAAGCTCGGCACCCGCTGGAACGATCTTTCCGACGAGGCCAAGGATGTCATCCTCAACGGCACCGACGACAAGATCGAATTTCACTACGCCGACGGCGCGCGCTCCTATACGACCCACAAGAACTTCGAGGGCATCATCACCAATCTCGAGCGCCGCTGGAAGGAGACGGATTCCGCCTGGGCACGCGAGGATATCGAGCGCTTCATGTCGGCAGCCCCCTGCCCGGCCTGCAACGGCTATCGCCTGAAGCCGGAAGCGCTCGCCGTGAAGGTCAACAGGCTGCATATCGGCGAAGTGACCGAGATGTCGATCCGCGTTGCCCGCGACTGGTTCGAAACGCTGCCGGCCAGCTTCAACGCCAAGCAGAACGAGATCGCCGTGCGCATCCTCAAGGAAATCCGCGACCGGCTGCGCTTCCTCAACGATGTCGGTCTGGAATATCTGAGCCTATCGCGCAACTCAGGCACGCTGTCGGGGGGGGAGAGCCAGCGCATTCGCCTCGCCTCTCAGATCGGCTCGGGCTTGACGGGCGTGCTTTACGTGCTCGACGAGCCGTCGATCGGCCTCCATCAGCGCGACAATGCCCGATTGCTCGACACGCTCAAGCACCTGCGCGACATCGGCAATACGGTCATCGTCGTCGAACATGACGAGGATGCGATCCTGACGGCCGACGACGTCGTCGACATCGGCCCGGCGGCCGGCATCCATGGCGGCCAGGTCATCGCCCATGGCACGCCGCAGGATATCATGGACAATCCGAAGTCGCTGACCGGCAAGTATCTCTCCGGCGAACTCGGCGTGCCGGTTCCAGACGAGCGCCGCAAGCCGAAGAAGGGCCGCGAGATCAAAGTCGTCGGCGCGCGCGGCAACAATTTGAAGAATGTCACGGCCGCGATCCCACTCGGCGTCTTCACCGCGGTGACCGGCGTTTCCGGCGGCGGCAAGTCCACCTTCCTGATCGAGACACTGTATAAATCGGCAGCGCGCCGCGTCATGGGTGCGCGCGAAATCCCCGCCGATCATGACCGGATCGACGGTTTCGAGCATATCGACAAGGTGATCGACATCGACCAGTCGCCGATCGGTCGCACGCCGCGCTCGAACCCGGCGACCTATACCGGCGCCTTCACGCCGATCCGCGACTGGTTTGCCGGCCTGCCGGAGGCCAAGGCGCGCGGCTATCAGCCGGGCCGCTTCTCCTTCAACGTCAAGGGCGGACGCTGCGAAGCCTGCCAGGGCGACGGCGTCATCAAGATCGAGATGCACTTCCTTCCCGATGTCTACGTCACCTGCGACGTCTGTCACGGCAAGCGCTATAACAGAGAGACGCTCGACGTCACCTTCAAGCAGAAGTCGATCGCCGAGGTGCTCGACATGACGGTGGAGGAAGGCGTCGACTTCTTTGCGGCAGTGCCCGCGGTGCGCGACAAGCTGCAATCGCTGAAGGATGTCGGCCTCGGCTATATCAAGGTCGGCCAGCAGGCCAACACGCTTTCGGGCGGCGAGGCGCAGCGCGTCAAGCTCGCCAAGGAACTGTCGAAACGCTCGACCGGGCGCACGCTCTATATTCTCGACGAACCGACGACCGGCCTGCATTTCCACGACGTCGCCAAGCTGCTCGAAATGCTGCACGAACTCGTCAACCAGGGCAATTCTGTCGTGGTGATCGAACACAATCTCGAAGTCATCAAGACGGCCGACTGGGTGCTCGATTTCGGCCCTGAGGGCGGCGATGGCGGCGGCGAGATCGTCGCAACCGGCACGCCGGAGGCAATCGTCAAGGAGAAGCGTTCCTATACCGGACAGTTCCTCAAGGAATTGCTGGAACGGCGGCCGGCCAAGAGGGCGGCTGCGGCGGAATGACGATGAGGCTGGCGTCATCCGATGATCTGGAAACGGTCGCGGCGCTGACGGCAGCCGCCTATCGCCCCTATACCGAACGCTTCGGCTCGCCACCCATCCCGGTGACGGAAGACTACAAGCCACGGATCGAACGCGGCGAGGTGGTTGCGCGACATCGGCGGCGAAATCGTAGGGCTCACGGTCGTCGAGCGGCATTCGGATCACCTCATGCTGTTCAGCATCGCGGTCTCGCCGGCCTTTCAGGGCGCCGGGCACGGGCTGGCGATGCTGCGCTGGCTGGAAGGCAAAGCGCGGGAATGGGCCACGCCGGAGATCCGGCTCTACACGAATGCGCGGATGGAGCGGAACGTCGCGCTCTATCGCGCCTTCGGATTTCAGGAAACGGGTCGCCGGCCTAATCCTTATCGGCCAGGATGGACGCTCGTCGGCATGGCGAAAAAGATTGTTGCGGCCTGAGCGGCTGCCAAAGAGGAGGACGACATGACGAAATCCGGCACTATCCGCACCGGCATCGGCGGCTGGACCTTCGAGCCTTGGCGCGGGCATTTCTTTCCAGATGATCTCAAACAGAAGGACGAGCTGCATTATGCCAGCCGCCAGCTGAAGGTCATCGAGGTCAATGGCACCTATTACAGCACCCAGAAGCCGGCCGTCTTTGCCAAATGGGCAGCCGACGTGCCCGAAGGTTTCATCTTTTCGCTGAAGGCGACGCGGTTCGTCACCAATCGGCGGGTGCTGGCCGAGGCCGGTGAATCGATGGAGCGGTTCCTGTCCTCTGGAATCAGTGAGCTCGGTGATCATCTCGGGCCGCTGCTCTGGCAATTCGCGCCGACGAAGAAGTTCGATCCGGAAGATTTCGAGGCCTTCCTGAAGCTGCTGCCGGCAAAACAGGACGGGCTTTCGCTTCGCCACGTTGTCGAGGTCCGGCACGATTCCTTCAAGGTGCCGGAATTCGTCGCCCTGCTTGCCAAATACGGCGTGGCGCCGGTTTGCGCCGAACATTTCGAATATCCGATGATCGCCGACGTCACGGCCGA
Organism: Rhizobium croatiense; assembly: GCF_019793465.1. Classification (GTDB taxonomy): domain Bacteria; phylum Pseudomonadota; class Alphaproteobacteria; order Rhizobiales; family Rhizobiaceae; genus Rhizobium; species Rhizobium croatiense. The sequence goes on from NZ_JAILYJ010000009.1 coordinate 206,240, forward strand.
TTTCGTCTATGCCAGGCTGCAGAAAGGATCGGACGATATTGCGACCTGCTATCCCGACAAGGAGTTGAAGGCCTGGGCGGACCGGCTCGAGACCTGGGCGGAAGGCAAGGTACCCGACGATCTGCCGCTGATCGACAAAGGCCGCACGGTCAAGGTCGAGCCGCGCGACGTCTTCGCCTTCATGATCCATGAGGGCAAGGTGAACGCACCGCACGGGGCGATCGCCCTGCAGAAATTGCTCGAGAAATAAATCGAGCTACAGCGGCAGTACCGCCGCTGCGAGATCTTCTGCCGTCAGCCCTTTGCCGGCGCGGCGGGCGGCCTCTCCATGCAGCCAGACACCGGCGGCCGCCGCCTCGAAAGCCGGCAGCCCCTGGGCGAGCAATCCGCCGATGATGCCGGCGAGCACATCGCCGGAACCGGCGGTCGCAAGCCAGGCCGGCGCATTGGTATTGATGAGCGCGCGGCCGTCCGGCGAGGCGATGGTGGTATCGGCGCCCTTATAGACGATCGCGGCGTTGGCGCGGCGGGCAGCGGCGAGCGCCTTGTCGACCTTGCCCAGCGCATCGTCGCCGCCAATATCGGGAAACAGCCGCGAAAATTCGCCCTCATGCGGCGTCAGCACCAGGCGCGGCTCGCCTCGGAAAAGATCGAAAAGCCGTTGCGGATCGTCCTTGAACGAGGAGATGCCGTCGGCATCGAGCACCAGCCGACGTTCGGCAAGAGCCGAGACGAAGGCGCGCGCCCTGGCGCCGATGCCGAAACCGGGACCGAGGACGAAGGTCTGCAGCCGCCGGTCCGAGAGCCAGTCTTCGAGCTCGGCCTCGTCGTCGATCGCATGCAGCATCACGGCTGTGAGATGCGCGGCATTGGCGGCCATCGCCGCACCGGAGGCTGCGATCGTCACCAGCCCGGCGCCGGCCTTCAGCCCGGAGAGCGCCGACATGCGCGCAGCACCTGTCTTGTCGGCCTCGCCTGAGAAGACGACCAGATGGCCGCGCTTGTATTTGTGGGTCTCCAGCTGCTCGGGCGGCAGCACGGCCTTCCAGGCATCCGGCATATTCTCGGCGATGAGACCGCCTGCCTCGGCCCTGACGATGCGGGCGGGAATGCCGATATCGAAGACCGCCAGCTCGCCGCATAGCTCCCTGCCCGGCATCAGCAGATGGCCGGGCTTGCGCGTCATGAAGGTGATGGTGTTGCGCGCGCGGAAGGCTGCGCCCAGCACCTTGCCGGCGCGGCCGTCGAGGCCGGAGGGCAGGTCGATCGCAAGCACGGGGATATCGGCCTCGGCGACTCGCTCGATCACTGTGCCGACAGCGGCCGGCACCGCGCGACCGAGCCCCGCCCCGAACAGGCCGTCGACGACGACATCGCCGCTTTCGGGCCGGTAGCGCTCAAGCCCCTGCCCCTGAAGCGCGCAGCCGGCCCGAGCGCGGGCGGCATCGCCCTTCAGCCGGGAGGGATCACCGAGATGGAAAAGCGCCACCGCCGCTCCGCCTTCCTGCAGATGCCTTGCCGCGACATAGGCGTCGCCGCCATTGTTGCCCGGGCCGCAGAGCACGACGAAACGCAAAGCAGCCGGATGAAGCCTGAGCGCGGCAGCAGCGACCGCAGCTCCTGCCCGTTCCATCAGACCGAAGGAGTCGATGCCGGACGCGGCGGCAGCCGTATCGACGGCTGCCATTTCGGCTGGCGTAAGGAGAAGGTCGGAGAGATGTTTGCTCATCAGCCTATTCAATTCAAAAAACGCTCAAAAAACAACCGCATGAAACATCAAGCGGAAGCTCTTATTTTATGCATTTGCCTATCTGTTCACCGAATCGAGATCTGCGTTGGCAATCGCTGGAAAATCTGACTTTCGCGGTTTTCGATCTGATTTTAGGCAGGAGGCGATGTTTTTTCACTTCTCCATCACCAAAACCATATCGAATGCCCCGCAAACGCGCCGGTTTTGACAGAATCGGCGGATTTTTTCGAAAAGACGGATTTCAAACTGGCACGATATCTGCATCATATCCGGCGAGCGGGAAACATCCTGCCATAACGGGAGAAGCGGAGAGCATTTTCTCATGAAAAAGATCGAAGCGATCATTAAGCCCTTCAAGCTGGACGAAGTGAAGGAAGCCCTTCAGGAAGTCGGCCTGCAGGGTATCACAGTCACGGAAGCCAAGGGCTTCGGTCGTCAGAAGGGCCACACGGAACTCTATCGCGGCGCCGAATATGTCGTGGATTTCCTGCCGAAGGTGAAAGTCGAGGTCGTGCTGGCCGACGAGAACGCGGAAGCGGTCATCGACGCGATCCGCAAGGCGGCACAGACCGGCCGCATCGGCGACGGAAAGATCTTCGTCTCCAATGTCGAAGAGGTTATCCGCATCCGCACCGGCGAGACCGGCATCGATGCCATCTGACCACTTTGCCTACCGCGCAAAGTCCGATACCGTCACCGCGCCCACCTATTGTCATTGCAAATTGGAGGAAGGTATTTAATGGCGACCGCAAGCGAAATTCTGAAGCAGATCCAGGAAAACGACGTCAAGTTCGTCGATCTGCGTTTCACCGACCCGAAGGGCAAGCTGCAGCACGTCACGATGGACATTGCCAGCGTCGACGAGGACATGTTCGCTGACGGGGTGATGTTCGACGGCTCTTCGATCGGCGGTTGGAAGGCCATCAACGAGTCCGACATGGTGCTGATGCCCGACACCGAAACGGTACATATGGACCCATTCTTCGCTCAGTCGACCATGGTTATCGTCTGCGACATTCTCGATCCGGTTTCCGGCGAAGCCTATAACCGCGATCCGCGCGGCACCGCCAAGAAAGCCGAAGCCTATCTGAAGGCATCCGGCATCGGCGACACGGTCTTCGTCGGCCCGGAAGCCGAATTCTTCGTCTTCGACGACGTCAAGTACAAGGCCGATCCCTACAATACCGGCTTCAAGCTCGATTCGACCGAGCTGCCGTCGAACGACGACACCGATTACGAGACCGGCAACCTCGGCCATCGCCCGCGCGTCAAGGGCGGCTACTTCCCGGTCCCGCCGGTCGACAGCGCCCAGGATATGCGTTCGGAAATGCTGACGGTTCTCTCTGAAATGGGCGTCGTCGTCGAAAAGCATCACCATGAAGTGGCAGCCGCCCAACACGAACTCGGCATCAAGTTCGACACCCTGGTGCGCAACGCTGACAAGATGCAGATCTACAAGTACGTCGTGCACCAGGTGGCGAACGCCTACGGCAAGACGGCAACCTTCATGCCGAAGCCGATCTTCGGCGACAACGGTTCGGGCATGCACGTGCACCAGTCGATCTGGAAGGGCGGCAAGCCGACCTTTGCCGGCGACGAATATGCCGGTCTTTCTGAAACCTGCCTGTTCTACATCGGCGGCATCATCAAGCATGCCAAGGCGATCAACGCTTTCACCAATCCGTCGACGAACTCCTACAAGCGTCTCGTGCCGGGTTATGAAGCGCCGGTGCTGCTCGCCTATTCGGCCCGCAACCGGTCAGCCTCCTGCCGTATTCCGTTCGGCTCCAATCCGAAGGCCAAGCGCGTCGAAGTCCGCTTCCCGGATCCGACCGCCAACCCCTATCTCGCCTTTGCCGCCATGCTGATGGCCGGCCTCGACGGCATCAAGAACAAGATCCATCCCGGCAAGGCCATGGACAAGGATCTCTACGACCTGCCGCCGAAGGAATTGAAGAAGATTCCGACCGTCTGCGGCTCGTTGCGTGAGGCGCTGGAAAGCCTCGATAAGGACCGTAAGTTCCTGACGGCCGGCGGTGTCTTCGACGACGACCAGATCGATGCCTTCATCGAGTTGAAGATGGCAGAGGTGATGCGTTTCGAAATGACGCCGCACCCGGTCGAATACGACATGTATTATTCGGCCTGATCAATCGAAGACCGAAAGCCCCGGCTTGCTGGGGCTTTCGCCTCCCACGTCACGAACGGCAGACGGCGAGGATATGACGTTCATGTGACGAACTGGCTCAAAAATCTTGATTTATGAGCCGCCAATCACCAAATCCGGTGATGAAAGGAAGTCGTACCATGAAAGAAAGAGTAGCAAAGTTCAGTATCGGCGAAGTGGTTCGGCACAAGGTTTTTCCGTTTCGCGGCGTCATCTTCGACGTGGATCCGGAGTTCGCCAATACGGAGGAATGGTGGAATTCCATCCCCGCCGAGGTGCGCCCCAGCAAGGATCAGCCCTTCTACCACCTACTCGCCGAAAATGACGAGAGCGAATATGTCGCCTATGTCTCCGAGCAGAACCTGGTAAACGACGAAAGCGGCACGCCGCTTCGCAACGAGCAGGTCTACCAGATTTTCGATCAGAGCCCGTCAGGGCAGTTCAAACCCAAGATGAGCTTCGCCCACTAAAGACATCCTGATCCCATTGTAACATAAGGCCTCGCGATCCCGGCGAGGCCTTTTCTTTTGGCTGCAACCCCGGCTTTTGTCTTTCGCTGGGAAGCCCCCTCATCCGGCTGCCGAAGAGCCATGTGTAACCCAGAAGAGAGGGATGCTTAGCAACAAAAAACCCGGCTTGAAGCCGGGTTTCTAATTCAATATGGCGGCAGGATTACTGCGCCTTGGCTGCCTTCTGGGCGTCTTCCAGCTTCTTGCGGGCTTCGTCAGCCTTCTTCTGCATGCCTTCCTGCAGGCTGCGCTGGCTTTCAGCAAGCTTGTTTTCGGTAACCGGTTCGCCGTCATAAGCGCCGGTGAAGCCTTCGAGCGAGATCTTGATCGGGTTCGGGGCGCGGCGGAAGTTGATCGAGGTAAAGATCACGTCGCTGCCCTTCTTGAGGCTGGCGATCATCGCATCGGTCAGCGGGATTTCGGCGGTGCATTTGTCCGGCAGGCAGACGGCGTAATCGAGCTTCTGGCCCTTGCCACCATCGATCTGCATCATGATTCCGGGAGGAATCAGGCGCGCGGTGGGAACGGAGACCTGCAGAATCTTGCGGTTGATCTTGCCGGTGACCGAGATCAGGCCGACGGCCGTGACGAGCTGGCCGCCATTGGCGAGAATCAGGTTCTGGACGACACAGATGTCGTTGTCTTCCTGCTTGGTGCAGGTCTTGTACCAGCCGAGCTTAGGGGCGCCGACGCCCTGGGCAGGACCTGGAGCCGCCGCATCCTGGGCGAAGGAGGAGACCGGAGCCGAAGCGGCGCCGAACATCACTGCCAGAACGGACAGTGCTGCCCGCATTTTCTTTTCAGACTTGAACATCATAACGAATTCCGTCTCCTGATATCCGTTCGGGGCAACGACGTGCCGCCCCAACCATCGGGTCGTTCGGCACTCACCTCATAGAAAAATGAGGCAAATGCATGACCCCGAAACTTCGGGTTCACCTGTTACATCGCAGCGTTCAAGATATCCAGCATTTCTTTGGCAATTCGAGCAGCTATTTCATCGCCGGCGCCAAAGAAATCGCGTCCGCGTGTTGGAATCGGTCGACCCCATGCTAATCTCCGGCGTGAATCATGCCCATTTTCGCGGATTTCAAGGATTGCCGAATGCTCCGGATCGTCGTCCCCCTCGTCCTCTCGCTGCTCTGCGGCACCGTCGCTGCCGAGCCGCTGCACGGCATTGCGATGCATGGCGAGCCGGCCCTGCCGTCGGATTACAAGCACTTCCCTTACGTCAATCCCGACGTCAAGAAGGGCGGCAAGATCACCTATGGGGTCGTCGGCACCTTCGACAACCTCAACCCGTTCATTCTGAAGAGCATGCGCACGACGGCACGCGGCATGTGGGACCCGGACTACGGCAACCTCGTCTACGAATCGCTGATGCAGCGCTCCAGGGACGAGCCCTTCACGCTTTACGGCCTGCTTGCCCAGACCGTCGAATGGGACGACGACAGGAGCTTCATTCAGTTCAACCTCAATCCGAAGGCAAAATGGTCCGACGGCCAGCCGGTAACGCCGGATGACGTGATGTTCAGCTTCGAGCTGTTGCGTGACAAGGGCCGCGTCCCTTTCGCCAACCGCCTCAAGGTCGTCGCCAAGATGGAGAAGGTCGGCGAACACAGCGTGCGCTTTACCTTCAATGACAAGGCCGACCGAGAGACGCCTTTGATTTTCGGCCTTTTCCCGGTGCTGCCGAAACATGCGATCGATCCCCAAACCTTTGATCGCACATCGCTGACGCCGCCGGTCGGTTCCGGCCCCTACAAGGTGGAGGCGGTGAAGCCCGGCGAAAGCATCACCTATGAGCGCGATCCGAATTACTGGGGCAAGGACATTCCTGCCAAGGTCGGCACCGACAATTACGATCAGATCACCGTCCAGTATTATCTGCAGGACACGACGTTGTTCGAAGCCTTCAAAAAGGGCGATGTCGACATCTATCCCGACGGCAATCCCGGTCACTGGGCCAATGCCTATAATTTCCCCGCGGTCACCTCCGGGGCTATCATCAAGGACGTGTTCACGCCGAAACTGCCGAGCGGCATGCTCGGCTTCGTCTTCAACACGCGGCGGCCGATCTTTGCCGATCCGAAAGTGCGTGAGGGCTTGTCACTGGTGTTCGATTTCGAATGGGCGAACAAAAACCTCTATTCCGGCGCCTACAAGCGCACTCAGAGTTTCTGGCAGAATTCCGAGCTTTCGAGCTTCGGCGTGCCCGCCAATGCCGCGGAGCTTGCGCTACTCGGACCGATCAAGGACAAGATCGCCTCCGACATTCTCGACGGTACCTACAAGCTGCCGGTCACCGACGGCTCCGGCCGCGATCGCAACGTGCTGAAGCAGGCGGTCGGGCTGTTGAAGGAGAGCGGCTATACGATCCAGGGCGGCAAGATGGCCGATTCCTCGGGGCGGCAACTCGCTTTTGAAATCATGACGCAGAATGCCGACCAGGAGAAGCTCGCTGTCGCGTACCAGCGTTCGCTGCAGGCGATCGGTATCGCGGCGTCGATCCGCACGGTCGATGATTCGCAATATCAGAGCCGCACGAACAGCTTCGATTACGATATGATCATGAAGTCCTTTACCTCGTCGCTGTCGCCTGGAAACGAGCAGCTCGGCCGCTGGTCTTCGGCTGCCCGCACGCGCGAGGGCTCGGACAGCTTTGCCGGCGCCAACGATCCCGATCTCGACACGCTGATCGACCATCTGCTGAGGGCGCGCTCGGCGGAAGAATTCACCGCGGCGGTTCGCTCCTACGACCGGCTGCTGCTGTCGAGCCACTACGTGCTGCCGCTCTATCACATGGACCAGCAGTGGGTGGCGCGCAGCAAACGCATCGGCCATCCCGACACGGTACCGCTTTATGGCTATCAGCTGCCGATATGGTGGGATACAAGCGCCCAATAGAAGCGGCCGAAGGCCTGGGCCCGATGTCTCCACCGGAGACGCGCAGAAATAAGGAAGATCATCATGGAGCGTATCACCATCGACGTCGTCTCGGATGTCGTCTGCCCCTGGTGCTATCTCGGCAAGGCGCGGCTGGAGCTCGCCATCGCCGAGGTGCAGGACGAGATCGGTGTCGACATCAACTGGCGGCCGTACCGGCTCAATCCCGATTATCCCAAAGAAGGCGTCGACCAGAAGAGGGCGCTGGCCGAGAAGCTCGGCGGCGAGGAGCGCGTGGCGCAGGCCCACAAGATGCTGACCGATCTCGGCCGCGAGGTCGGCATCGCCTTCGATTTCGAGGCGATCAAGATCGGCCCGAACACGCTCGACGCCCATCGGCTGATCCACTGGGCGATGATCGAAGGCCGCGAAAAGCAGGACGCAGTCGTCGCAGACCTGTTCAAAGCGAATTTCGAAGAAGGCCGCAATGTCGGCGACCACGCGGTGCTGCTCGATATCGCCGAAAAGACCGGCCTGGACCGCTCGGTCATCGCCTCGTTGATCGCCTCCGATGCCGATCGTGATCTGATCGTCGCCGAAATCAAGGCGGCGCAGGAAATGGGCGTCAACGGCGTGCCGTTCTTCATCTTCGACCAGCAATATGCCGTCAGCGGCGCGCAGACGCCCGATGTGCTGGCGAATGCGCTGCGCGATATCGCCAAGGCGAAAGCCGAGGCGCGATCGGGGCTCAACTGAGGCGCTGATGCGCATCGAGATCGAAGAGCCGCGACGGAGTTGGGTCGAGGATTTCGCAGCGCTCAAACGCGCCATTATGCGCGCAGCCCCTGCTGGAGCCTATCTGCATCACATCGCTCGACGGCCATCATTATCACGGACGGCGCCAATGAATGGGCAAGACTGATCGGTTGGCCAGAACCGCCAGCCGACTGAACAGTATCAGCCTTCAGCCAAGAACCGGAATGCAGCGCACCTCGGTCTTCACCGAGTTGGCGATGAAACATTCATCGTGGGCGCGATGGTGCAGCGCCTCGAGCTCGCTCAGCGAGGGCTGCTTGTCGCCACTGAAGACAACACGTGGCTTCAGTGTCACCACAGTCATGGCAAGACGGCCTTCGGCATTCTTTTCCATGATGCCCTCGGCGGCATCGCTGTAGCTGTCGACGCAGAAGCGCTGTTTGGCGGCAATCGACAGGAACCAGAGCATGTGGCAGCTGGAGAGCGAGGCGACAAAGGCCTCTTCCGGATCGACGGCGTCTTCGGCGGAATAGGGAAGCGGAACGACATGCGTGGACGAGGACGCCCTCACCTCGATGCCGCCATCGAAGGTCCAGCGGTGGGCGCGGCTGTAGCGGTTGTCGGTGAAGGTTTCGCCGTTGCGCTCCCAGACGATCGTTGCGCCATATGTCGCCATGCCTGTCCCCCTCAGTTTATTTCGCCATTTCGGCCAGTTGCGTCATGATCACGGCGGCGCCCTGCAGGCGCTTTTCCGGGGTCGGCAGGTCGCGGGTCAGGAACAGGCTGTGGTCGGGGCGGATCTTCGCCATCGTGCCCTGCTTGCCGATATAGCCGACGAGATTTGCGGGGTTCGGGAATTCCTTGTTGCGGAACTGAACGACGACGCCCTTCGGGCCGGCATCGAGCTTTTCGACATTGGCGGTGCGGCAGAGCGACTTGATGTAGACGATCTTCAGGAGATGCTGGACTTCGATCGGCATCGGGCCGAAGCGGTCGATCATCTCGGCGCCGAAGCCGTCGATCTCCTTGAGCTCGGTGAGTTCCCCGAGACGGCGGTAAAGCGCCATGCGCAGATGCAGATCGGGAACATAGTCCTCCGGGATCATCACCGTCGTGCCGACCGAGATTTGCGGCGACCAGCCGGTGTCGTGGATCTCGTCGACGCCCTTGACCTCGGCGACCGCCTCTTCCAGCATCTGCTGATAGAGCTCGAAGCCGACCTCCTTGATATGGCCGGACTGCTCTTCGCCGAGCAGGTTGCCGGCGCCGCGGATATCGAGGTCGTGGCTTGCCAGCTGGAAGCCGGCGCCGAGCGTATCCAGCGACTGCAGCACCTTCAGCCGGCGGTCGGCCGTTGCCGTCAGCACCTTGTTCACAGGCAGGGTGAAGAGCGCAAAAGCGCGCACCTTCGAGCGGCCGACGCGGCCGCGCAGCTGATAGAGTTGGGCAAGGCCGAACATATCGGCGCGGTGGACGATCAGGGTGTTGGCTGTCGGCACGTCGAGGCCGGATTCAACGATGGTGGTTGACAGCAGCACATCGTAGCGGCCTTCATAGAAGGCATTCATGATGTCTTCGAGTTCGCCGGCCGGCATCTGGCCATGGGCAACGGCGACCTTCAGCTCCGGCACGTCGGACTGCAGGAAGGCATGCACATCGGCAAGGTCGGCAAGCCTCGGGCAGACATAGAAGCTCTGGCCGCCGCGATAGTGCTCGCGCATCAGCGTCTCGCGGATGACAAGGCTGTCGAAAGGCGAGATGAAGGTGCGCACCGCCATGCGGTCGACCGGCGGCGTCGTGATTAGCGACAGTTCGCGCACCCCGGTCATGGCGAGCTGCAGCGTGCGCGGGATCGGCGTCGCCGACAGCGTCAGCACGTGCACGTCGCTCTTCAGCTCCTTCAGCCGCTCCTTGTGCTTGACGCCGAAATGCTGCTCCTCGTCGATGACGAGCAGGCCGAGATTGGCGAACTTGATGCCGGCGCCCAGCAGCGCATGGGTGCCGACGACGATATCGGTCTTGCCTTCGGAGACTTCCTTCTTGGTCAGTGCCAGTTCCTTGGCGCCGACAAGCCGCGAGGCTTGCTGGACGCGCACCGGCAGGCCGCGAAAACGCTCCGAGAAAGTCCTGAAATGCTGGCGCGCGAGCAAGGTCGTCGGCACGACGACGGCAACCTGGACGCCGTTCATCGCGGCGACGAAGGCGGCGCGCAAGGCCACTTCCGTCTTGCCGAAGCCGACGTCGCCGCAGACGAGACGATCCATCGGCCGGCCGGCGCCGAGATCGGAGCGCACCGCGTCGATGGCGTTATCCTGGTCCTCGGTCTCGTCATAGGGGAAGCGGGCGGAAAACTCGTCGTAAAGCCCGTCCGGCGTCGTCAGAACAGGCGCGTGGCGCGTCAGTCGCTCGGCGGCGATGCGGATCAGCGCGTCCGCCATATCGAGCAACCGCTTCTTGAGCTTGGCCTTGCGCATCTGCCAGGCGCCGCCGCCGAGCTTGTCGAGCTGGGCCTCGGTGCCCTCGCCGCCGTAGCGCGAGAGAAGATCGATGTTTTCGACCGGCAGGAAGAGCTTGGCCTCGTCGGCATATTGCAGTTCGAGGCAGGCATGCGGGGCCCCTGCCGCCTCGATGGTCTTGAGGCCGATAAAGCGGCCGATGCCGTGTTCGGCATGGACGACGATCGAGCCCTCGTCGAGGCCGGCGACCTCGGCGATGAAGTCGGCGGCGCGCTTGCGGCGCTTGGAGCGGCGCACCATGCGGTCGCCGAGAATATCCTGTTCGCCGATAACGACGAGATCGCCGGCCTCGAAGCCGGATTCGAGATTGAGCACGGCAGCGGCGGCCTCGCCTTTGCCCAGCGCCGCGAGATCCTTCAGCGCCTCGACCGGCTTCACTTTTTCCAGGCCGTGCTCGTTCAGAACCTGCAGCAGCCGCTCCAGCGAACCTTCGGTCCAGGCGGTGACCAGCACTTTCGCCCCGCCGGCGCGGCGGTCGGCGATATGCTTGACGACGACGTCGAAAATATTGACGCGTTCGGCATCGCCGCCGCCTTCGGCATTCGAGCGAGCCCAGCGCTGGCCCTGGCGCGCTTCGATGTTGACGACCCGCCTCGCCTCGCCCTCGATTTCGTTGAAGGGACTGATGCGGATCGCGCCGAGCGCGTCGAGGGTTTTGGCGAAAAGCTTGCTGTCGAGATAAAGCTGGCCCGGTGTCACCGGCTTGTAGGGCGTGCCCTGCGCCATCTGGCCCTTGGCCGGCTTGCCGGAATTCAGGCGGGCGTCGAAATAATCGAGGACGAGCTTGGAGCGCTCCTCGGCCGCCTCACGCACCGTGTGGTCGGTGACGACTCTGAAGCCGCTGAGATAATCGAAAACGGTATCGAGCTTCTCGTAGAAGAACGGCAGCCAATGCTCCATGCCGGGGTAACGGCGGCCTTCGGAGACGGCGAGATAGAGCGCATCATCGCGTGTCGTCGCGCCGAACGCCGACAGGTAATTCTTGCGGAAGCGGCTGATCGTATCCGGCGTCAGCGTCACTTCGCTCATCGGGTTGAGATCGAGCGAACGCACCTGGCCGGTCGTGCGCTGGCTTGCCGGATCGAAGCTGCGGATCGATTCCAGCGTATCGCCGAAGAAATCGAGGCGGACCGGCTCTTCCGATCCCGGCACGAAGACGTCGAGAATGCCGCCGCGCACGGCATATTCGCCGACCTCGCGAACGGTCGCGACGCGGTCGAAACCGTTGCGCTCCAGACGTCCGGCGAGATCGTCCATGCGCAGCTGGTTGCCGGGTCGGGCCGAAAAGCTCAGGCTTTCGATGACATCATGCGGCGCCACCTTCTGCAGCATGGCATTGGCAGTGACGAGCACGATGGCCGCATGCGGCTTCTTCCGGTGAGCGATGAGGCCGCCGAGTGCGGCAAGCCGGCGGGCCGAGGTATCGGCGCTCGGCGAGACGCGGTCATACGGCAGACAGTCCCAGGCCGGCAGGGTGAGAACCGGAATGTCGGGGGCGACGAAGCCCAGCATCTGCTCGAGATCAGCCATACGGTGGCCGTCCGACATGACATAGGCGACCGGCTCTCCCGTGCGGGCGAGTTCGGTGAGCAGCAGCGGTTCAAGGCCGGCAGGCACATTGCCGATCGTCAGCGGCTCGGCAATGGCCGCAAGCTTCTTCGAATCGAAACCAGGGATCATTCCGGCGTCCTGAGGGGCTTGTCGAAATCGGGCGTGTAGGCGGCGAGGCGGGCAAACATCGGTGTCTGGAAACGCTCAGGCACCGGCCATGTTCCCATGATCCAGCGAACAAGATCATTGTCCTCTTCGGCCATGATCGTCTCGAACTCGTCGAGTTCGGCTTCCGAAAGTGTCGCGATCTCGGCTTCGGCGAACTGGCCGAAGACCAGATCCATCTCGCGGATGCCGCGATGCCAGCAGCGGAAAAGGATGCGGCGGCGGCGCGGGTCGAGACCGGCACTCGTGAGCGTGACACCTGTCATGGCATTACCTTCCTGTTGATGCGCCTCTATAGCCCCTCGAAAGCGGCTTGTCAGCCTTGCCAAGGCCGCATTGTTCATCGCATTTTGACCGCATGCGCCCCGCCATTCTCGATCCTCTGTTTTCCCCTATTTCTGGCCTTCCGGGCGTCGGCCCGAAGATCGCCGAACTGCTGGTCAAGCTGCTCGGTCGCGAGACGCCGGAGGATTGCCGGGTCATCGATCTCCTCTTCCACGCGCCCTTCTCGCTGATCGACCGGCGCAACCAGCCGGGAATCGCCCGCGCGCCGCAGGGCGCGATCGTGACGATCACCGCCCGTGTCGACCGCCACCAAGTGCCGCCGCGCGGCAAGAGCAATGTGCCCTACCGCGTCTTCCTGCATGACGAGACCGGCGAACTGACGCTGGTCTTCTTCCGGGGCCAGGCGGCCTGGCTGGAAAAGCAGCTGCCTGTTGATGCGGAGGTGACGGTCAGCGGCAAGGTCGACTGGTTCAACGGCCGCGCCTCGATGGTGCATCCGGACTATATCGTCAGGGCTGACGAGGCGGAGAACCTGCCGCTGGTCGAGCCGATCTATCCGCTGACGGCGGGGCTTTCGCCGAAGACATTGCACAAGATCATCGATGCCGCCCTACCGCGTTTTCCCGAGCTGCCGGAATGGATCGACCCGGCGCTGGCGCAGAAGCAGGGCCTGCCGTCGATCCGCGACAGCTTCCATATGCTGCACGAGCCGCGCGATCCCGCCGATATCGATCCGCAGGCCCCAGCGCAGCGGCGGCTCGCCTATGACGAGTTCCTCGCCGGCCAGCTGTCGCTGAGCCTGGTGCGCCAGAGGCTGCGCAAGGTCGCGGGCCAGCCGGTGCAGGCGACGGGTGCGGTCAGCGGCAAGATCCTGAAGACGCTGCCCTTTTCGCCCACATCAAGCCAAAACGAGGCGATTGCCGACATTCTGAAGGACATGGCCGGCACCGAGCGCATGCTGCGGCTGCTGCAGGGCGATGTCGGCTCCGGCAAGACGCTGGTGGCACTGATGTCGATGGCGGCGGTGATCGAGAGCGGCGGCCAGGCCGTGCTGATGGCGCCGACCGAAATCCTGGCGCGCCAGCACCACGCGACGATCTCGAAATTCGCCGCCTCCGCCGGGCTCGGCATCGAGGTGTTGACCGGGCGCACCAAGGGACGCGAGCGGGAGGAAATCCTGGAGCGCATCGCCTCCGGTGCGGCACAGATCATCATCGGTACGCATGCGCTGTTCCAGGATACTGTATCTTACGCCAACCTCATGCTGGCCGTCGTCGACGAACAGCACCGTTTCGGCGTGCATCAGCGCCTCAGGCTGACAGCCAAGGGCATCTCGCCGCACATGCTTGTGATGACGGCGACACCGATCCCGCGCACGCTGGTGCTTGCCGCCTTCGGCGACATGGACGTCTCCAAGCTCACGGAAAAACCGGCCGGCCGCAAGCCGATCCAGACGATCACCGTGCCGATGGAGCGCACGGGCGAAATTGTCGGGCGGCTGCAGAGCGCCCTTGCCGAGGGCAAGAAGGCCTACTGGATCTGCCCGCTGGTCGAAGAATCCGAAGAGCTCGACCTGATGTCGGCCGAGGAGCGGCATGCCACACTGGTCTCAGCACTCGGCCCCGATATTGGTCTCATCCACGGCCGCATGAGCGGGCCTGAGAAGGATGCGGCGATGATGGCTTTCAAGAACGGCGAGACCCGGCTGCTCGTCGCCACCACCGTCGTCGAGGTCGGCGTCGACGTGCCGGATGCGACGATCATGGTGATCGAACATGCCGAACGCTTCGGCCTGGCGCAATTGCATCAGTTGCGCGGCCGCGTCGGGCGCGGCGACGAGGCCTCGACCTGCATCCTGCTCTACAAGGGGCCGCTCGGCGAAACCGGCCATGCCAGGCTTTCGATCATGCGCGAGACCGAGGACGGTTTCCGCATCGCCGAGGAGGATCTGAAGCTGCGCGGCGAAGGCGAGCTGCTCGGCACCCGCCAGTCCGGCACGCCGGGCTTCCGGATCGCCAGCCTCGAGGCGCATGCCGACCTGCTGGAGATCGCCCGCAAGGATGCGGCCTATCTCATCGAGCGCGATCCAGAGCTGACCAGTGACAGAGGACAGGCGATCCGCACCTTGCTCTATCTCTTCCGCCGCGATGAGGCGATCCGTTTCCTGAGGGCGGGATAAAGCACGCCGCGGCGCGCTTTAATCTTCTTTCCATGCATGTCGTTATCCCAAAACCGCCAAACACTTTTGGGCGACATGCATCAATCCGCTTTTGAAACCGCCACCGGCTTCGGCCGCGGCAGATGCTTCTGCTTCGGCTCCAACGGCGTGTGTTCTGGGGCGACGAGACCGCCTGAGATCAGGAACTTGGCGGCGTCTTCCGGGCTCATGTCGAGCATGACAATCTTTTCGCGGGCCACGAAGATCAGGAAGCCGGCCGTCGGCACCGGCGTCGGGGGCAGGAAGACGGCGACCATATCCTGGCCCATGGCGTTGAATTTCGAGGCGATTTCGCCCTTAGCGTCGGTGGCGACGAAGACCAGCGCCCAGAGGCCGGGGCCTGGATATTCGATAAGCCCGACCTTCTTGAAGGAGTTCGACTGCTCCTTCAGCACCGTTTCGAAAATCTGCTTCACGCTTCTGTAGATCGTGCGCACCAGCGGCATGCGCTGGACGATCGATTCGCCGAAACGGACGATGCTTTGGCCGATGAGGTTCTTGCCGAGGAAGCCGACGACGGTGATCAGCACGATGGCGATCAGCAGGCCGAAGCCGGGAATGGCGAAATTGAGATAGCTTTCCGGGTTCCAGCGCGCCGGAATGTAGGGCCTGACCCAGCTGTCCGACCAATGGATGAAGGTCCAGGTCAGCCAGATGGTAATCGCGATCGGCGCGCAGATGATCAGGCCTGCGAGAAAATTGTTCCTCAGCCGGGTCGCGACCGGCATTCTGGGGGCGTTGTCGGCCATCGTTTCCTGATGAACTCCATCTCAGTCCTGGACGGGCCGGAACGCCGGCCCTTCCCCCTTGTCCGCATACCAAAATTGCCAGAATTCGAGGCGTCGCACAATATGTTTCGGCGCGAAGCCCCGGTCCTCCAGGCTTATTCCACGGTCACGGATTTCGCCAGATTGCGGGGCTGGTCGACATCGGTGCCCATGAAGACGGCCGTGTGATAGGCAAGCAGCTGGATCGGCAGCGAGAAGATCATCGGCGCGATGATTTCGTCGACGACAGGCAGGGTAATCGTCGCCATGGTCGGCAGTTTCGAGGCCGCCGCACCCGCTTCGTCGGTGATGAAGATGATGCGGCCGCCACGGGCTGCGACCTCCTGCATGTTGGAGATGGTCTTTTCAAAGAAGCGGTCATAGGGGGCAATGACGATAACCGGCATGTTCTCGTCGATCAGCGCGATGGGCCCGTGCTTCAATTCGCCGGCAGCATAACCTTCGGCGTGGATATAGGAAATTTCCTTGAGCTTCAGCGCGCCTTCCATGGCGAGCGGGAAGCTGGTGCCGCGGCCGAGATAGAGCACGTCCTTGCACTTCGACAATTCCCGCGACAGGCTTTCCATCTGCGGCTGGATGAGGTTCAGCACCCGGCTCATGATGCGCGGCATTTCGGCGAGGTGACGCACCAGCGCCCTCTCCTCATCAGCGCTCACCGTGCCGCGTGCCTTGCCGGCGCCGATCGCCAGCGACGCCAGCACGGCAAGCTGGCAAGTGAAGGCCTTGGTGGAGGCGACGCCGATTTCCGGGCCGGCCATGATCGGGAAGACGGCGTCGGATTCCCGTGCGATCGTCGATTCGCGGACATTGACGACGGCGCCGATCTTCAGGCCGTTGTCGCGGCAGTAGCGCAGCGATGCCAGCGTATCGGCGGTTTCGCCGGACTGCGAGATGAAGAGTGCCGCCTGCGAGGGCAAAAGCGGCATTTCGCGGTAGCGGAATTCAGAGGCGACGTCGATCTCGACCGGCAGGCGCGCATAACGCTCGAACCAGTATTTGCCGACGAGACCGGCGAGATAGGCGGTGCCGCAGGCCGAAATCGCCAGGCCGGTCGCCGCTTTGAAGTCGATCGCCGCGGCATTGGCGCCGATCGTGTTCTCGGCGAAATCGACATAGTGGCTGAGCGCATGGGAGATCACCTCCGGCTGCTCGTAGATTTCCTTTTCCATGAAGTGGCGGTGATTACCCTTGTCGACGACATAGGCGGCTGCCTGCGAGATTTGGCGGGCGCGCTTGACCGGCTTGCCGGTGAAATCGAGCACCGAGACGCTATCACGAGTAATGACGGCGCAGTCGCCGTCGACGAGATAGGTGATTTCGTTGGTGAAGGGCGAGAGCGCGATGGCATCTGAGCCGAGAAACATCTCGCCGCGGCCGTAGCCGACGGCAAGCGGTGGGCCGGAACGGGCGGCCATGATCGTGCCGGGATCGGCCTTGAGCATGACGGCCAGCGCATAGGCGCCGGTCACCCGGTTCAGCATCTTCAGCATGGCGGCGCGCGGCTCGAGGCCTTCGCGCAGATATTTCGCCATCAGCTGGGCGACGACTTCGGTGTCGGTCTGGGTTTCGAAGAACGAGCCGTCCGCGGTCAATTCGTCACGAAGCTCGGAGAAGTTCTCGATGATGCCGTTATGAACGACGGCGACGCCTTCGACGAAATGCGGATGGGCATTGGTCTCATTCGGCACGCCGTGGGTCGCCCAGCGTGTATGGGCGATTCCGACCAAACCCGGCAGCGGTTCCGCATCGAGGCGTTTTTCCAGATTGAAGAGCTTGCCCTCGGCGCGGCGGCGATCCATCACGCCCTCATGGATGGTGGCGACACCGGCGGAATCATAACCGCGATATTCGAGGCGCTTGAGCGCGTCGACAAGGCGCCCCGCAACAGGCTGAGTTCCGACGATCCCCACAATTCCGCACATATAACATCCCCACAAGGCTTCGATAGCGAGGCCAGTCCTAACGATTCCTGCTTATTTCTCAATGGCCTCGGCGGTCACTTTCAATTTCCGCCGGTTACGGAAAGCGGCCTCAAGCCTTGGCCTTCTTCGCCGCCTTGATGGCGAGCGCACGCTCGCGCAGCAGGGTCGCCCGGCCGGGCTTGATCTCCTGGCGGGCGCGGCCCAGCGCCAGCGCATCGGTCGGCACGTCGGCGGTGATGACGCTGCCGGAGCCAACATAGGCGCCGTCGCCGATCGTCACCGGCGCGACCAGCGAGGAGTTGGAACCGATGAAGGCGTTTTCGCCGATCACCGTTTCGCTCTTGTTGACCCCGTCATAATTGCAGGTGATCGTGCCGGCGCCAATATTGCTGCCGGCGCCGACGACGGCATCGCCGATATAGGTGAGGTGGTTGACCTTGGCGCCCTCGCCCAACCGGCCGTTCTTGACCTCGCAGAAATTGCCGACCTTCGAACCATTGGCGAGATCGGCCCCCGGCCGCAACCGCGCGAAGGGGCCGACAGTAGCGCCCTCACTGACATGGGCGCCTTCGATATGCGAGAAGGCGTGAATGACGGCACCGCCGTCGATCACCGCGCCGGGACCGAAGACAACATTCGGCTCGATCAGCGCATCCTGGCCGATGACGGTATCGTAGCAGAGGAACACCGTTTCCGGTGCGATCATGGTGACGCCCGCCAGCATCATCTCGCGGCGGCGGCGTTCCTGCCAGAAGCGCTCGATGACCGCGAGTTCGGCGCGGTTGTTGCAGCCGGTCATCTCGATTTCGGGGGCATCGACGGCGGTAACACGGCCGCCGAGCGAGCGGGCGATCTCAACGAGATCGGTCAAGTAGAATTCACCCTTGGCATTGGCATTGCCGATGCGCGAGAGCAGATCGAGCGCTTTGCGGCCGTTGATCGCCATCAGCCCGCTGTTGCACCAGGTGACAGCGCGCTCGGCATCGGTCGCATCCTTCTCCTCACGGATGGCGATGAGTTCGCCGTCCTTGACAAGCAGCCGGCCATAACCGGTCGGGCGGTCGGTGTGGAAACCAATAACGACGATGTCGCTGCCATCGGCAAGACCCTGGCGGGCGGCTTTCAGCGGGCCGTCGGTCTGCAGCGGCACGTCGCCATAGGTGACGAGGATATCATCATAACCCTTGGCGATCGCTTCGCGCGCCGCCAGCACTGCATGGCCGGTGCCGAGGCGCTGCTGCTGCAGATAGGATTCGACGCTGACACCGTCGATGCTTGCGGCCTTTGCTACCTCCTCGGCGTCGCGGCCGACGACAAGGGCGACGGCGGAAATGCCGGCGGAGGCGACTGCCTCGACGACATGGGCAATCATCGGCCGCCCGGCGACCGGATGCAGCACCTTCGATTTCGAGGATTTCATCCGCGTGCTGTCACCGGCAGCTAGGATGACGGCAAGACAAGTACGTTCCATGATCTGCTCCGCGAATCCGCGCCATGAGGCGGCTTTGTTGCCTCATACTGCATAATTCCTGAAATCGGAATCGATTTTCGGAAGCCGCGATGGAAGGATCGAAAGTGCGGCGGCGCCCTTTGCGGGTCCCCAAAGACGCGCAACGGCATAGGACGGTCAAAGCCCTTACTTAGGTGAAATTGCCGGCGAAAGCGGCTCTATGGGATCAGGAGAGCCTCGGGTCGCGAAGGATTCGTGCACATGATCGCGGCCGTCCAGGATAACGACTTCCATCGCCCGGCGCGCGGCGGCGCTGTCACCGGAAGCGATGGCATCGACGATGCGCATATGGGTGTCGGCAATATTGGCAAACCCATTTTCGGAAGGCGGCGTACTGATGCGGAACATGCCGACGAGGGCTGCCTCAATGAGGCTGCCGAGGGTGCGCATGAAGGGATTGTGCGATGCTTCGGCGAGCGCCAGGTGAAAGTGCAGGTCGGCGAGCGCCAGGCTGTCGGCCGTGTGGTCGCTCGCCGCCATCTCCTCCGCCAGCCCGCGCAGCGTCTCGATTTCCTCGGCATTGGCCCGCTCGGCGACGAGGCCGGCGGCGAAGGGTTCAACAGCAAGTCGGATATCGTAAAGCTGCAACAGGAATTCTTCCGTCACGCCACTGTCGAAGTGCCAGGCGATGATCTCGCTGTCGAACATGTTCCAGAGGTTTTTCTCGGTGACACGCGTGCCGACGCGCGCCTTGGCGACGACCATGCCCTTGGCGGCGAGGGTCTTCATCGTCTCGCGCAGGACCGTGCGCGACACCTTGAAACGCTGCGCCAGTTCGGTGTCGCCGGGCAGAATCGAGCCGACGGGATATGTGCCGGCGACGATCGCCTTGCCGAGCTCGTCGACCACCTGGGCGTGGCTTGTCCGGGTCCGGCGCCCTGTCTTGCGTGTCTCGATCAATTTGTTGCGCAAGCGATCCGTCTCCCCCTCAGGCATACCTCTTGTTCAGACTGGAAAGGAACAGGATCGCCTTCTGCATCAGGATGAATGCAAACAGCAGGAGGCCGATCAGGATCTTGGTCCACCAGCTCGACAGCGTGCCGTCGAAGGTGATGTAAGTCTGAATGAGCCCCTGGATCAGGATGCCGATCAAGGTTCCTGCCACGAATCCCGCTCCTCCGGTCAGCAGCGTCCCTCCGATGACGACTGCCGCGATCGCGTCGAGTTCGACGCCGACCGCCGCAAGAGAATATCCAGCAGAGGTGTACAGCGAAAAAACGATTCCGGATAGGCCGGCGAGAAAACCCGACAGCGCATAGATCTGGATCGTCGTGCGGCCGACCGGCACGCCCATCAGCCGCGCCGTCTGCGGACCGCCGCCGAGCGCATAGACATTGGTGCCGAAGCGGGTGCGGTGGGCGATGAAGATGCCGGCGGCGAAAACGAGAAGCATGATGGCGCCGATCAGCGTCAACCGCCCGCCTCCGGGCAGCCGCCAATAGAGGCTCGTCAGCGTGGAATAGTAGTCGTGGTTGATCGGAATGCTGTCGATTGAGAGCACAAAGGCGATACCGCGCGCCAGGAACATGCCGGCAAGTGTGACGATAAAGGCCGGCATTTCGAGATAATGGATGATCGCGCCCATGACGGCACCGAAGGCGGTGGTGATGACGAGGACGAGCGCGAAGGCGAGCAGCGGATGGATCGAGGTGTTCTGCAGGATGACGGCAAGGAAGACGCCGGTAAAGGCGATGACCGAACCGATCGACAGATCGATGCCGCCGGAGATGATGACGAATGTCATGCCGACCGCGGCAATGCCGAGAAAGGCGTTGTCGGTCATAAGATTGCCGATGACGCGCGTCGACAGCATGTTCGGATATTGCAGCGTGCAGCCGGCATAGGCGAGCACGAAGATGACGACGGTCGCAAGCAGCGGCAGGTATTTGGAGTTCATTTCGGCTGCTCCCTTCCGCCCTGCCGGCGGCTGGCAAAGATGGCGAGCGACTGCATCGCCGGCGACTGGATGACGAGGATCACGATGATGATCACCGCCTTGATGATCAGATTGAATTCGGGTGGAAAGCCGGAGGACAGGATGCCGGTATTGACAGCCTGGATGATCATCGCGCCGATCAGCGATCCCACGATGCTGAAGCGACCGCCGAGCAGCGAATTGCCGCCGACGACGACGGCGAGAATGGCGTCGAGTTCCAGCCAGAGACCGGCATTGTTGGCATCGGCGCCCTTGATGTCGGCTGCGACGATGATGCCTGCGATCGAGGCGCACAGCCCGCTCAGCATATAGACGGCCATCAGCAGCACCGGCGTCTGGATGCCGGAGAGCGTGCTGGCGCGGCGGTTGATGCCGACGGCCTCGAGCAGCATGCCGAGCGCCGTGCGCCGGACGAGCAGGATTACCAGCAGCCCGACGAGCAGCCAGATGACCACAGGCATTGGCAGGAGAGCCATGGAACCGCTGCCGAAGAAGATCAGACCGTCATCGTTGAAGGTCAGGATGGCGCCCTCGGTGATGAGCTGGGCGATGCCGCGGCCGGCGACCATCAGCACCAGCGTGGCGATAATCGGCTGGATGTTGAGGATCGCCACCAGGAAACCGTTCCAGACGCCGCAGGCAAGTCCGATCACCAGCGTCAACAAGATGGTGTAGGCAACTGAATTGCCGGATACAATCGATGACGCAGCAACGGCGCCGCAGATGGCGATGACCGCGCCGACGGACAGGTCGATGCCTTTGGTGGCAATTACCAGCGTCATGCCGATCGCCAGGAGCGCCACCGGCGCTCCGCGATTCAGCACGTCGATCAGGCTGCCATAAAGCCGTCCATTCTGAACCACCACATTAAAAAACTGTAGTGACGTTATGAAATTCAACAGAAGAACGACAGCGAGAGCGATCAATTGCGGCGCCAGGCGATAGGCCAGCGCATTCCGGGAGGATTTCATGCGTCCTCCGTCTTGTGTTCGGCGGCGGCAATGGCATCGACGATACCGGCGGCGGTGATGCGCTCGCCCGTGAGTTCGGCGATATGCTGCCTGTCGCGAAGTACGATAACACGTGAACTATAGGCGACAAGCTCTTCAAGTTCCGAGGAAATTACGATCAATGACATGCCTTCGGCGCAGAGCTGTTCGATGAGCCGGATGATCTCGGCATGGGCGCCGACATCGATGCCGCGGGTTGGCTCGTCGAGGATGAGAAACTTGGGATTGGTCGCCAGCCAGCGGGCAAGGATTGCCTTCTGCTGGTTGCCGCCGGAGAGCAGGCGGATCGGCTTTTCACGGTCGGTCGTTCTGATGTCGAGCGCCTTGATGTAGCGGTCGGCCAGCGCATTCTGCTCGGCGCGCGACAGCGGCCGGGTCCAGCCGCGGCGGGCCTGCAGCGCAAGCGCGATATTTTCTCGGATCGACAGGTCGCCGACGATGCCATCAGTCTTGCGGTCCTCGGGGCAGAAGCCGAAGCCCTTTTCGATCGCAGCGCGCGGACTGGACAGAGTTGCAGGCTGGCCGTCGATGGTAACACTGCCGCTATCGGCATGCTCGACGCCGAAGAGCAGTTCGGCAGTTTCGGTGCGCCCCGAGCCGAGCAGGCCGGCGATGCCGACCACCTCGCCCGCGCGCACATCGAGATCAAATGGCTTGACCTTGCCGCGTTTGCCGTAGCCGGCAAATCTGTAGCGGACCTCGCCCGCCGCAATGCTGTGTTCCCTGACCGTTTCTTCGGCCTGGGCGAGCTCGCGGCCTAGCATCATGGCGATCAGGCCCTGGCGCGGCAGCTCGGCGGCGTCGCGGGTGCCGACAAGCTTGCCATTGCGCAGCACGGTGATGCGATCGCTGATCGCATAGACCTGCTCGAGGAAATGGGTAATGAAGACGATGCCGAGGCCGCGCTTCTTCAGGCCGTCAATGATGCGGAAGAGCAGCGCCACTTCCTGGTTGTCGAGGCTCGCCGTCGGCTCATCCAATATCAGCACCTTGCCGGAGAGATCGACGGCGCGAGCGATCGCCACCACCTGCTGGACAGCGACCGAGAAGCGACTGAGTTCGGCGGTGACGTCGATATCGATGCCGTAACCGGCCAGAAGTTCGCGCGCCTTGCGGTTCATCGCGCGCACGTCGGTCATGCCGAAACGCTTCGGCTGGCGACCGAGAAAGAGATTTTCGGCGACGCTCAGATTAGAGAGGAGGTTGACCTCCTGATAGACGGTGCCGATACCAAGCTTCTGGGCAGCGAGCGTATTGGCCGGATTGATCTCCTGGCCGTCCAGCATCAGGCTGCCTTCGTCACGATGGTAGGCGCCGGTGATGCACTTGATCAGCGTCGATTTGCCGGCGCCGTTCTCGCCGAGAAGGGCATGAACCTCGCCGCGGCGCAGCGTGAAATCCACCTTGTCCAATGCGATGGCACCGGGAAAGAATTTCGATATGGCCGAGGCAGCGAGAATAGTCTCGTTATTGTGAACCATGAGGGCTGCTGTTTCCTGATATTGCGCCTTGCGCCTGCACCAAAACCGGGCATGACGCCCGGTCCGGCACCGGCAGTTCCACACCGGTCCATGATGGACCGGTGCGGTTCCAGGTTCAAATCAGTAGCCCTGACCCTTCTTCTCTTCGTAGACCTTCATCGGCTCGTCGGCGGGCGTGTAGAGCTTGGACTCTGTCTGGATCCACTTTGCCGGAGCCTTCTTGTCCTTCAGATAGGCTTCGAGCGCATCGAAGGCCGGACCAGCCATGTTCGGCGTCAGTTCGACCGTGGCATTGGCTTCGCCTTCGGACATTGCCTTGAAGATATCGGGAACGGCGTCGATCGAGACGACGAGGATATCCTTGCCGGGCTTCAGGCCGGCTTCCTTGATCGCCTGGATGGCGCCGACGGCCATGTCGTCGTTATGGGCGTAGAGCGCGCAGATATCCTTGCCGCCATTTTCGGCCTTCAGGAAGCTTTCCATGACTTCCTTGCCCTTGGTGCGGGTGAAGTCGCCGGTCTGGCTGCGAACGATCTTGAGGTTGTCGTGGCCGGCGAGAGCTTCTTCGAAGCCCTTCTTGCGGGCGATGGCCGGCGACGAACCGGTCGTGCCCTGCAGCTCGACGACATTGCACTTCTTGTCGCCAATAGTCTTGACCAGGAAGTCGCCGGCGACCTTGCCTTCATGGACGAGGTCGGAGGTGACAGCCGTCAGGTAGAGATCGTCAGGAGCCTTGATGGTGCGGTCGAGCAGAATGACCGGAATCTTGGCTTCCTTGGCTTCCTTGAGAACATCGTCCCAGCCGGTTTCGACGACCGGAGCAATCAGGATGGCGTCGACGCCCTGGGCGATGAAGGAGCGCAGGGCCTTGATCTGGTTTTCCTGCTTCTGCTGGGCGTCGGCAAACTTCAGATCGATGCCCCGCTTCTTGGCCTGCTCCTTGGTGACGGTCGTTTCAGCCGCACGCCAACCCGATTCCGAGCCGATCTGCGAGAAGCCGACGGTCAGGCCGGCGGCCGAAGCCGAACCGAACATGCAGGCAGCAAGAATCGTAGCACTCAAGAGTGCAGTCTTCAATTTCATGATATCCTCCCAATGCCGCTCTTTCGCGGCGCAGGGTCAAAAAATCATATAGTATTACTTTTGTAAATCGGTTTTTTAGGATGCACCGCAACAAAAAAAGGGCGTCCACAGGGACGCCCCTCGCATCTGCAAAGTCGTCAACCGGCTATTGCGCCGGAAGCTTGTCGTCGACGCCTTCGACGTAGAAGTTCATGCCGAGCAGCGTGCCATCATCGGCCTTCTCTCCGGCCTTCAGCCAGGGCGTACCGTCCTGCTTGTTGATCGGGCCGGTAAACGGATGCAGCTCGCCCGACTTGATCTTGGCTTCGGCTTCCTCGGCGAGTTTCTTCACATCGTCGGGCATGTTGGTGTAGGGCGCCATCGTCAGAATGCCGTCCTTGAGGCCATCCCAGCTCTGTTCCGACTTCCAGGTGCCGTCGAGGAGCGCCTGGACGCGCTTGACGTAATAGTTGCCCCAGGTGTCGATGATCGCGGTAAGCTGTACGTTCGGGCCAGCCTTGATCATGTCGGACGCCTGGCCGAAGGCCTTGACGCCGCGTTGCTCGGCAACCTGCATCGGAGCGGTCGTGTCCGTGTGCTGGGTGAGAATATCGACGCCCTGGTCGAGCAGCGCCTTGGCGGCATCGGCTTCCTTGCCCGGGTCGAACCAGGTATTGACCCAGATGACCTTCATCTTGAAGTTCGGATTGACCGACTTGGCGCCGGTTTCAAAGGCGTTGATGCCCATCACCACCTCGGGGATCGGGAAGGAGGCGATATAGCCAGCCGTGCCGGTCTTCGACAGCTTGCCGGCGATAATGCCGCTAATATAGCGGCCTTCGTAGAAGCGCGAGTTGTAGGTCGCGACGTTGTCTGCGGCCTTGAAGCCCGTCGCATGCTCGAATTTCACCTTCGGGAACTTCTTGGCGACGGCAACGGTCGCGTCCATGTAGCCGAAGGAAGTGGTGAAGATCAGAGCGCAGCCGGAACGGGCCATGCGCTCGATGGCGCGTTCGGCATCCGGACCCTCCGGAACGCTTTCGAGGTAGGACGTTTCGACCTTGTCGGCGAATTCCTTCTCGACCTGGAGGCGGCCGTTTTCATGGGCCTGCGTCCAGCCGCCATCGGTACGGGTGCCGACATAGACGAAGCAGACCTTGGTCTTGTCGGCAGCCTCGGCAGCCGAACCGATGCTCAGGACGAGGGCAGCTGTCGCTGCGAGAGCAAGTGCAAGTTTTTTCATTTTGATCCCTGTTGGTTGGAAGTTTGAAACCCGTCTTTTGTTGTTGCTCACCGGTCAGGCACGAAGGCTTTGCCAAGCGAGGCCGGCGTATTGATCATCGTCGTGCGCCGATTATGCGAGATCATGATGAGGACCACAACTGTCGCCGCATAGGGCAGCATCGACAGGAACTGCGACGGAATGCCGACGCCGAAGGCCTGCGCGTGCAGTTGCAGGATCGTCACCGCCCCGAAGAGATAACCGCCAGCCATCAGGCGCCAAGGCCGCCACGAGGAGAAGACGACAAGCGCCAGCGCAATCCAGCCGCGCCCTGCCGACATATTCTCGGTCCACTGCGGCGTGTAGATCAGCGACAGCTGTGCCCCTGCAAGGCCTGCGCACGCACCGCCGAACATTACGGCGAGATAGCGCGTGCGGATAACGTTGATGCCGAGCGCATGGGCAGAGGCGTGATTATCGCCGATGGCGCGTATCTTCAGGCCGGTACGGCTCCTGAAGAGGAACCAGTTGACGGCGACAACGAGCAGGATCGACAGGTAGAAGATCAGATCCTGCTTGAAGAGGACCGTTCCGACATAGGGTATCGCCGAGAGCACCGGGATTTCGATCGGCAGCAGCCGGATGCCGGGCGCGCCGACGAAGGCTTCGCCGAGCATGCCGGAAGCGCCCAGGCCCAAGATTGTCAGGGCAAGGCCCGTCGCCACCTGATTGGTGACGAGCGTCAGCGTCAGGAAGGCGAAGAGCAGCGAAAACAGCCCGCCGCTGACGATGCCGCCGACAATGCCGATATAGGCCGATCCGGTGAGCTGGGCTGCGGCAAAGGCACCGACGGCGCCGATGATCATCACGCCTTCGACGCCGAGGTTGAGAACGCCCGAACGCTCCGTCACGAGTTCGCCGAGGGCGGCGATCACGAGCGGCGTCGAGGCAGTGATAACAGTCAGCAGAATGGCTTCGAAGATGCTCATGCCACGCCACCCCTGACCCGCGACCAGGCGATGCGGATTTTGTAATAGATCAGCGTATCGCAGGAGAGGACGAAAAAGAGCAGCAGCCCCTGAAAAACGCGGGTGACCTTATCGGAAACGCCGAGCGACAGCTGCGCGGCCTCGCCACCGAGATACGTCAGCGCCAGCACCAGTCCCGATGCGATGATGCCGAGCGGATTAAGCCGCCCCAGGAAGGCGACGATGATGGCCGTGAAGCCATAGCCCGGCGAAATCGCCGGCTGCAGGTGGCCGATCGAGCCGGAAACCTCGGATATTCCGGCGAGGCCCGCAAGAGCGCCGGAGAAGAGGAAGCTGAACCAGATCATCTTCTTCGAGGAGAAGCCGGCAAAGCGCCCTGCCCGCTCCGACTGGCCGAGCACGACGATCTCGAAGCCTTTCAACGTATAGCGCAGCATGAACCAGGCGCCGACCGCCGCAACGATCGCGAAGATGAAGGCCCAATGGGCCCGGCCCGATTCCTCCCAGATCGCCGGCAGCACCGCTTCCGGCGCGAAATCGCGCGAGACGGGAAAATTGAATCCTTTGGGATCGCGCCAGGCGCCGCGAATCAGCCAATCGAGGAAGAGCTGGGCGATATAGACCAGCATCAGCGATGTCAGGATCTCATTGGTGTTGAAATGCGCCTTCAACAGCGCCGGGATGGCGGCGAAAAGCGCGCCGCCGAGCGCTCCCAGGACCAGCATCAGCGGCAGAACCAGCGGCGAATGCCAGTCGTAGAAGACGATCGGCAGATAGGAGCCGGTGATGGCGCCGATGGTGAACTGGCCTTCGGCGCCGATATTCCAGTTGTTCGAGCGATAGCAGACGGCAAGGCCGACGGCGATCAGGATCAGCGGTGCGGCCTTGATCGCCAGCTCGTGCAGCGACCAGACTTCGAGCAGCGGCTCGACGAAGAAGGCGTCCAGCGCCTCGACCGGATCCTTGCCGAGCATGGCGAACATAATGGCGCCGAAGGCGAGCGTCAGGACAAGCGCCAGCAGCGGCGAGACGAAGGCAAAGAGCTTCGAGACGTCGGGGCGTCTTTCCAATTCAATGCGCATGGGCTGCCTCCGCGGCATGCTTGTCTTCGTGCAGGCCACCCATTAGCAAGCCGATTCTTTCACGCGTCAGTTCACCGGCCGGATAGGGCCTGGAAAGGCGCCCTTCGGAAATGACGGCGATATCGGTCGCCACTTCGAAGATCTCGTCGAGATCCTGGCTGATGACGACGACGGCCGAGCCCGCCTTTGCGAGATCGACCAAGGCCTGGCGGATGCGGCTCGCAGCGCCCGCATCGACGCCCCAGGTCGGCTGATTGACGATGAGGACGGCCGGTTGGCGGTCGAGCTCGCGGCCGACGATGAACTTCTGCAGATTGCCGCCGGACAGAGAACCGGCGGCGGGATCGTCACCGCTCTTGCGAACATCCATCGCCTCGGAGATGCGCCGCGCGGCGGATTTCACCGCGCCATGGCGGATGATGCCGAGAATACCGAGAAAGGCTTTGCGATCCGATTGACTGCGGGCCAGCACCAGATTGTCCGACAGTTTCATCGCGGCAACGGCGGCGTGGCCATGCCGCTCCTCCGGCACGAAGCCGGCGCCGAGCAGACGGCGGGCGGTGATGCCCTCGGTGCCCACAGGCTTCTTGCGGATGACGATCGCCTCGGCCGAAGCGACCGGATATTCGCCGGAGAGCGCATCGAAAAGCTCGCTCTGCCCGTTGCCGGCCACACCGGCGATGGCCAGGATTTCGCCAGCGCGCACTGCCATGGAGACATCGCGCAGCGGCATGGCAAACGGCGTGCGGGCTGCGACGGAAAGGTTAGCAACGGCAAGCTGCACCTCGCCCTTGTCCGAGCGCTCGGGATGGGTGACGGTCGCCACCTCGCTGCCGACCATCATGCGGGCAAGCGAGGCGGGCGTCTCCTGCTTCGGATCGCAGGCGCCGGTCACCCGGCCATGGCGCAGCACGGTGGCGCGATCGCAGATGCGCTGCACCTCTTCCAGGCGGTGGCTGATATAGAGAACCGAACGGCCCTCGGCGCGCAGCTTGAACAGCGTCTCGAACAGCCTGTCAGCTTCCTGCGGCGTCAGCACCGAGGTCGGCTCGTCGAGAATGATCAGCTTCGGGTTCTGCAGCAGCGCACGGACGATCTCGATCCGCTGGCGCTCGCCGACGGAGAGATCGGCGACATGGGCATGCGGATCGAGCGGCAGGCCGTAGGCGACCGACAGCGCCCTCGCCTCCTCGGCGATCCGGTCGATCGGAATGCTGCCATCGAGGGAAAGCGCAATGTTTTCGGCAACGGTCAGCGCCTCGAACAGCGAAAAATGCTGGAACACCATGCCGATGCCGAGCTTGCGGGCTTCGCCCGGCGAAGTGACCGCGACCGGGCTGCCCTGCCAGAGGATATGCCCGTGCGTCGGCTCCAGAACGCCGAACAGCATCTTGACCAGCGTGGATTTGCCTGCGCCATTTTCGCCAAGAAGCGCGTGAATTTCGCCCGGCGCGATATCGAGATCGATTTCATTGCAGGCGGCAAAGCCACCGAAAAACTTCGTCAGCTTCTGGACGGATAGTAACGCACCGGAATCCGGCACATTCAATGGCGACACGTTCCCCTCATTTCTTCTGCCAACCGGTCCGTTCGGATCTCATGGAATCAGCAGCGTCGTTCCTGTTGTTTTTCTTGTTTCCAGATCCGCGTGAGCCCGCCCAACCTCACGCAACGGATAGGTTTGATTGACATTGATACGCACTTTGTTGCTTTGCACAACATCAAATAGCGCTTTCGCACTGTCGACCAATTCCTGGCGCGCGGCGATATAGGTGAACAGCGTCGGCCGCGTTGCAAAGAGCGAGCCTTTCTGCGCCAGCTGGGAAAGGCTGAAATTCTCGATCGGGCCGGAGGACTGGCCGAAAGAGGCAAAAAGGCCGCGCGGCTTCAGGCAGTCGAGCGACTGTGGAAAAGTATCGCGGCCGATCGAATCATAGACGACATCGACGCCCTTGCCCCCGGTGATTTCGCGCACGCGGGCGACGAAGTCTTCGCTCTTGTAGTTGATCACATGGTCGTAGCCATGGGCGAGCGCCAGCGCGACCTTGTCTTCAGAGCCCGCCGTGCCGATGACGGTGGCGCCGAGCGCCTTTGCCCATTGACCGGCGATCAGCCCGACGCCGCCGGCGGCGGCATGAAACAGCAGGACCGTCTCGGGTCCGACCTTGAAGGTGCGGTTCAAGAGATATTCGGCGGTCATGCCCTTCAGCATCATCGCCGCCGCCGTCTCGAGCGCAATGCCATCGGGGACATGCACGAGATGGCGCGCCTCGATATTGCGCTCGGCGGCATAGGCGCCGTCGGCGCTGGCGTAGGCGACCCGTTCGCCAACCTTGAAATCGGTCACGCCGGAGCCGACTGCCGTCACCGTGCCGGCGCCCTCCTTGCCGGTGACGAAGGGCAGATGCGGCACCTTGTAGGAGCCGTTGCGGAAATAGACGTCGATGAAATTGAGGCCGATCGCCGCCTGGCTGATCTGCACCTCACCAGCCGCGGGCGGCGCAAGATCGATTTCGACATAGTCGAAAACCTCCGGCCCGCCCGTCTTCGAGAATGAAACCGCCTGCGTCTTCGTCATCTTGCCTGTCCTCAAGTTTCACGTCCAAGGGCGGGGAAGAATTGCAGCACCGCACCGATGACGTAAAGATAGATCCCGGTCACGATAAAGAGAATGAGCGCCCACCCGGGCGTGTCGAAATGCATCAGAAGTGAAAAAACGCCGAGCCCCGACCACAGGAAAAAGACGCCGAGATTGAGCGGGCGCAGCCGTTTGACGCGGACCGGGTGCAGGAAATTGATCGGCAGGAAGGTCAGCACCACCGAAACGATGACGACGGCAAGCGCGGTGGTCGCGCTCGCATCGATGACGAACAGGGTGAAGACGATCATGTTCCAGACGACGGGAAAGCCGGAGAAGAAATACTCCTCCGTCTTCATGCCCATATCGGCATAATAGATGGCGCTGGAAACGACGATCATGCCGGCGGCGACAAAGGACCATGGCTCGCCGATCATGCCGCTCTGATAGAGCGCGAAGGCCGGCAGCAGCACATAGGTGACGTAATCGATGATATTGTCGAGCGTGTCGCCCGACCAATTCGGCAACACTTCCTTGACCCGCACCTTACGGGCGATCGGCCCATCGATGCCGTCGACCAGAAGGGCAAGCCCCAGCCACCAGAACATGTCGATGAAACGATGTTCGGCGGCGGCCACAACGCCGAGAAAGGCAAGGAAGGAGCCGGAGGCCGTCAGGATGTGAACGGAAAAGGCGCGCATTTCCGCGTAAGGAACACGCTTGTAATTGAAAATCTTCATATTCCCCGACCGCCCTATCGCGCTCGCCCCGGCAAGCGTCTTTTTTGCCACCGGCACCGATCCCGTCGCTGAATCGATTCCCGTAGATCCTTGTTGTCGCACCGTTTTCGCCGAAAACCGGCGTCCACATCAGGCGCGCCGCCCTAATATGCATCCTTTGCCGGGCTTCGCCAGCAGGAAATACGAATTGCCGGCCCGCCCCCGAGATCGCCATTGAATCCTGACAATGACATGCATATTTCCCTTCAGGAGCGCTGCGTGGAATGGAATGCCTTTAATTCGAGCCCGATATGTAATATCTGCCTCGCATCCGATAGTTCATCCGACGAAACGGGATCCTCTACCGCAATGAACGCGCCTGCAAAGACCGAAGACTTCGCCTCGTCCATCCCCGCCGGTGTCTACGCCGAGACGGTGCTTGCCGTGACGCATTATACCGACCGGCTCTTCCGCTTCACGATGACCCGGCCGCAGGGCTTCCGTTTCCGTTCCGGCGAATTCGCGATGATCGGCCTGATGGTCGAAGGCAAGCCGGTCTTCCGCGCCTATTCGATCGCCAGCCCCGCCTGGGCCGAAGAGCTCGAATTCTTCTCGATCAAGGTGCCGGACGGCCCGCTCACCTCGCATCTGCAGGCGATCAAGCCGGGCGACCAGGTGCTGATGCGCAAGAAGCCGACGGGCACGCTGGTGCTCGATGCGCTGACGCCTGGCCGTCGTCTCTACATGTTCTCGACGGGAACGGGCGTTGCGCCATTCGCCAGCTTGATCCGCGATCCCGAGACCTATGAGAAGTTCGAGGAAGTCATCCTCACCCATACAACGCGCGATGTCGCCGAGCTGAAATACGGCTTCGACCTCGTGCACGAGATCCAGAATGACGAGCTGCTGAAGGAAGTCGTCGGCGACAAGCTGCGCCATTATGCGACCGTCACGCGCGAAGACTTCGAATATCGCGGCCGGATCACCGACCTCATCTCGTCAGGCAAGCTGTTTACCGATCTCGGCGTGCCGCCGCTCGACCCGGCGATCGACCGCGGCATGATCTGCGGCTCCTCGGCCATGCTGAAGGACACCAAGGAACTGCTCGAAAAGGCCGGCCTCAATGAAGGCGCCAACAGCAAGCCCGCAGAATTCGTCATCGAACGCGCCTTCGTCGGCTGACGATTTATCCGACAAGCAGATCTGACAGCGGCTCCGGAAACGGGGCCGTTTCTATTTTTGGGCGAGATAGTCGATCAAGACCGCCATGGCGGCGCGCGCCTCCTTCGGCCGGCCCTGCTGAATGGCGCGAATGACGGCAACATGCAGCGCGATGGCGCGATCCATGCGCTCGGGGCTTGCGGTGGAATACCAGAGACGGCGCGAATGCGTCTGAACCGGGCCGAGCGCTGCGACGATAAAACCGTTCGGGCAGGCATCCTCGAGGATTTCATCGAAAGCCTTGTCTGCGGCAAAGAAGCCGGCGAGATCGCCGGTCACCGCGCACTCCTCCATCCCGCGAGCGCAGTCGCCGAGACGTTCGCGCTGCTCGTCGGTCGCATGTTCGGCGGCCAATGCGGCCGCGATCGGCTCCAGCTCGCGGCGCACCTGCATGACGTTGCCATGGTCTTCCGGCGCGATCTCGACCACCTGCAGCCCGACGCGCGGCTTCACCAGGATCAGCCCCTGCCAGGCCAGCTTCTGGATCGCCTCGCGCACCGGCGTTCGCCCATGGCCCGCCAAATCGATCAGCTGTTTTTCGGTGACGAGCGCGCCCGGCTTCAGCGCCAGGGTAACAATCAGGTGCTCCAACGCGAGATAGGCACGATGGCTTTGTGACGTCTGCATGCTGAAAGTCCGCTGCCCGATCTGATATATCACATTAGTGGCACGGTCAAAAACCGAACACAAGTCGGAATTGAAATATGAGAATAGAGACAAATAGATAACATCGGTGTGAGTTTCGCGGACTCAGGCGTCTACGCCACGAAAGAACTTACTTCGCCGTTCCAACCTCCCTCATACTCGGCCTTGAGCCTTGAGCCGAGCACCACACCGCATCCGCCAGCGGCAGCGGCATGGATCCTCGGCTCAAGGCCGAGGACGACGGAGCGTGGGGTTGGCGTTCCTCACAAACTCACTCCGCACCGGGCGCTTCATCAAGCAAACACCTGACCCTCAGTCAGCTCTTGCGAAAAGCCCGGCTGGACACCGAGATCGAATTTTGACAGGGGTCTTTGGCATTGGCGAACACATAGCCGTCGGCTTGGTGGAGAGCACCGAACTCAAGGCCGTTCTCCGCGCAACGCCGGCAAAAAGCCTCGACATCCTCCACGTCGAAGACGAGCTTGACGATGGATTGGCCGCCCCGTTGTCCCTTGGCAGCCGGATGAAGCATTATATTGGCGCCACCGTCCTGAGCGACAAGTTCAACGATCCTGTCGCCCGGCAGACGTGTCGTCGTGAAGCCGAAGTGCTTCTCATAAACCGTGCCGTTTCCTCGACGTTCCCAGCGTAGATCACCAGCCTGTTGAGCGGCATGATGCGGACCTCCGATAGCGCTTGCATCCGATTGATAGGAATAGCGGGACATCGCGCGTTTTGCCACGCCGCTTCACTCGTGCCGCAGCGCCTCGATCGGGTTCAACTGGGCGGCCCGTCTTGCCGGGAAATAGCCGAAGATCATGCCGATTGCGGCGGAGAAGAGGAAGGCGACGGCGACCATCAGGGGGCTGAAGACGAAGGGGACTTTCAGGAGGGTGACCGCCACCAACCCGAGGCTGAGGCCGAGCACAATGCCAGTGATGCCACCGAAGAGCGACAGCGCCACCGCTTCGACCAGGAACTGGGTGAGCACCTGGCTTTCGAGCGCGCCGATCGCCAGGCGGATGCCGATTTCGCGGGTGCGTTCGGTGACGGAGACCAGCATGATGTTCATGATGCCGATGCCGCCGACGAGCAGGCTGATGGCAGCCACCGCGCCGAGCAGGCCGGTGAGCAGCGTCGTCGTTCCGGTCATCGCCTCGGCGATCTGCGTCATGTCGTTGACGTTGAAATCGTCCTGCCGGCCGGGAATGATCTTGCGGCGTTCGCGCAGCAGGTTTTCGACATCGGCCTGCACCTTGGCAGTCGACACGCCGTCGCGCGCCGAGATGACGATCTGCGGCACGTTGCTGTTGCCGCTGATGCGCCGCTGGAACACCTTGACCGGCATGATGACGACATCGTCCTGATCGGTGCCCATGCCGGACTGGCCACGCCTGGCGAGCACGCCGACGACAGGGCATGAAACCTTGCCGACACGGATCTGCTGGCCGATCGGGTCGGCGGCGCCGAAGAGCTGCGAGCGCACCGTCTCGCCGATGATGCACCGGGACTGGCCGCGTTCCTCGGCGGGGCTGAAATTGCGGCCGAGCGCCAGATTCCAGTCCTGCGCGATGAAATAGTCGTTGGTGGTGCCATAAACGCTGGTGGAATGATTCTGGCCGCCTGATATGACCGTCGCCGTCGACTGGTTGAGCGGCGCCACGGCCCTCAAGCCGCCGATCTGGTCGCGAATGGCGGCAACGTCCTTGACGCTGAACCGCTTGGCCTCGGAGCTCGCCCGGCCGGGTCCGAACTGGCCGGGGCGGACGAACAGCATGTTGGTGCCGAGCCGCGACAGTTCGGTCGAGACCTGCGCGGTCGTGCCGTTGCCGATCGTCACCAGCGCAATGACGGCGGCAACGCCGATGACGACGCCGAGCACGGTCAGGAAAGAGCGCAGCATGTTGCGGCTGATGGCGCGCAGCGCGAGTTTCAGCGTCTCAAAGAACATGATCCGCCCTCCTCCGGTGCTCGACCTCGGTCTCCAGCTTGCCGTCGACAAACCTGAGCAGCCGCTCGGCATAGGCGGCGATATCGGGCTCGTGCGTGACCATGACGATGGTGATGCCCTTCTCGCGATTCAGCCGTGTCAGCAGATCCATGATCTCGACGCTGGTCTTGGTGTCGAGATTGCCGGTAGGCTCATCGGCGAGCAGCAGCGCCGGTTCGGTGACGATGGCACGGGCAATCGCGACGCGCTGCTGCTGGCCGCCTGATAGCTCCTGCGTCTTGTGATGTTCGCGGCCGGACAGGCCGACCAGCGCCAGGGCTTCGCGCGCCCTTTCGCGCCGCTCACGCACCGCCATGCCGCGATAGATCAGCGGCAGTTCGACATTCTCGACCGCAGAGGTGCGCGACAAGAGATTGAAGCCCTGGAAGACGAATCCGAGCATGTGGCGGCGCAGGAGCGTCAACTGGGCGCGGTCAAAGTCGCTGGTCGGGATCCCCTGGAAGACGTATTCGCCGGATGTCGGCACGTCGAGGCAGCCGAGGATGTTCATCGCCGTCGATTTGCCGGAGCCGGATGGCCCCATGATCGCGACGAATTCATGGGCCTCGATCGCCAGGTCGACATGGTCGAGGGCGCGGATCGCCGCCTCGCCCTCGCCGTAGATTTTCGAGACCTGCCTGAATTCGATGAGCGGCGGGCTTGTCATCCGTCTCTCCGCCTAATTCGTCCGCACTGCAGCGTCGGTCACCAGCGCATCGCTTTCCTTGATTTCGCCGGAGACGACCTGGGTGAACTGGCCGTCGGACGAGCCGACCTGGATGACGACAGGCGTGGAGCGGCCGTCGCGCAGCACCCAGACGCGGCGCTCCGTTCCCGTCAGCGCCTGGGCCGAATTGCCGCCGCGCCGGCGGGGCGGGCCGAAGATCCCCAGAATACCGCGGCCGCGCCGTTCGGCCTGCGGCGGCGCATAACGCAGCGCCGCATTCGGCACCATCAGCGTATCCTTGACGGCCTCGACGGTGATATCGGCGGTCGCCGTCATGCCGGGGCGCAGCAGCAGGTCGGCATTGTCGACGGAGAGGACTGCCTTGTAGGTCACGACGTTGTTGACCACTTCGGAGGCGAAGCGGATCTGCTCGATTTCGGCGGGGAAGGACCGGTCGGGATAGGCGTCGACCGTAAATTTCGCCTTCTGGCCGACGGCGATCTTGCCGACATCGGCCTCGTCGACATCGACCTGCAACTCCATCTTCTTCAGGTCGCCGGCGATGGTGAAGAGGATCGGCGCCGAAAGCGAGGCTGCGACGGTGGCGCCGGGATTGACCGAGCGGGTGAGGATGACGCCATCAATCGGCGAGATGATCTTAGCCTTGGCGAGATTGACCTCGGCAAGCTGCAGGTCGGCTTCCGAGACGAGCACCTCGGCTTCGTTGATCTGTTTGGCGGCGACAGCGGAATCATATTTGTAGGTGGCGTCGTCGAGGCTCTGCTGGGTGGAGACATTGCTCCTCACCAGGCTCTTCAGCCGCTCGAGCGAAGTGCTTGCCGATTCGAGATCGGCATTGGCCTTGGCGACGTTCGCCTTGGCCGAATTGACCTTGGCGCGCGAACTCTTCACATCGGCCTCGAGCTTGTTGGTGTCGAGCTGCGCCAGCACGTCACCCGCCTTGATCGTGCTGTTATAATCGACGTTGACGTCGCGGACCGTGCCGGAAAGCTCGCTCGATATATCCACCTGCTCGGTCGGCTGCACCGAGCCGGTGGCGGTGACGAGCACCGTCAGGGCGCCGCGTTTTGCCGGCTGCGTCGTGTAGCTCACTTCGCTTTGCCCGCTGCCGGCGTAGAAATAAGCGGCAGCCGCGGCGGCAACGGCGAGGATCAGCAGGATGAGCAGGCGTCCGCGCCAGCGGCTGCGCTTGTCCCGCTTTCCCGATGCGGCAAGAACCGCTGCGAGGTCGGGCGTCGCGCCCGCCTTGGCTCCGGTTTCGTTGCCGCTCACGATTTTGTTCATGTCATCCTCGATCAGTCAGTGGCCGCCTCGGCCCTGCAATGAACTAATCACACTGCAGATGAACCGGGAATTAGCGTTGCCGCCGAACTGGCACGGAATTGCGGACGGGCGAAATGAAATATTGGTAAGAAAAGTCAAGTTTTTCGGCGCGACAGAGCTTATCGCCCGAAAATGGGCAGCCGCTTGAAATCACGAGATGCGGAGAAACAAGGGCTGAGGCCTGGTAAGCGATCGGAAAGCGGCCGCTTCAGCGCCTGTCAATTGGCGTCTTCGGCATATTGCCCGGCGCCCGGCAACTCACGCAGCCAGGCTTCGCGCCGCTTGATCCAGAGCTCGTGATCCGGCTCAAGGTCTGTCGGTGGACTGTCGAGCGAACCGAGACGGATTTCCACCGTCGCCTCCTGCAGGCAGAAAAGCCTGCCGCCGCAGGCGGGGCAGAAGCTGCGGCCGGCAAAGGTTGATATCTCGCCACTGTGCGAGAAGGCGCCGCGGGGCCAGACCGCGAAGAAGACGAAGGCGGAACCGCTCGATTTGCGGCAATCGGCGCAATGGCAGAGGCCGACGCGGAGCGGCTCGCCTTCGACGCTGTAGGCGACCGCCCCGCAAAGGCAGCTTCCGCTTCGCCTCCGCATCGCGACCGTCAGGAATCGAGACTGGTGGGCAGCCCCGGCGGGCGCCGCTTTGCCGCCATCAGCAGATCGAGTTCGGTGGCGGAGGGGCCGAACTTCTCATAGAGACGCTTGGCCTCCTTGTCGTCCAACCGGTATTTCCTGGCGAATTCGCTGAAGCTGTAGGGGCGGCCACGCAGAACTCTTCGCGCCGGGGTCGCCATTTTCGGTGCGTCGGTCATGGTTTCCTCCTTTCATCGGGTCTCTTTTAAGCTAGAGCGGCCCTTCGATTTGGAAAGGAGTCGACGGGCCGTATCGGGAGGGTGAACCGAAAGGAATGCGGCTGATTTTGCGGGAACCTTTTCGCCGATACGCGGTTTTCGAAGCGAGGTTGCGGGCCGCGCCAAGCGGACGCGGCGGTGCTGGAGAACATAGGGATTTTTCCGCTTTCTCCCGATGGCCGACGAAATGGCAGACGAGCTCCCTACCCGCCCGGTCCGCCGCCTCAATCGCATTCTACGGCGACATCACGAAATATTAAAATGCGGAACGCATGCGCCGGAGCGCGGTTGTCAACACGAGGTCGACGTGGCCTCAGTTCAAACCAAGGAGAACCAAATGGCAAACCAAGGTGGAACCCACGAACAGCACGTCAAGGCCGGGCAACAGAGTCACAAGCACGACTCCAATACCCGCAACGCCTCTTCCGGTGGCCGCGACGCGCAGTCCAGCGGATCCCGCGGCGGCAGCCATGAGCAGCATGTAAAGGCTGGTCAACAAAGCCACAAGAACAGCCACTGAGACTGTCCTGATATGAAAATTCGGCCCGCGCTTCGGCGCGGGCTTTTTGCCGAGCTGGAACGTATGTCCGCTGGCATCGCCGCCCCGACTTGTCGCTCGTGAGCAATGCCTGTCATCACTCGAGAAAGGCCGGCCCGCCCTCCGCCAGACCAAAGTCGAACGACCGGCTGTTGCCGAACATGGCTGCGCAATCAGGGGACAACAATTGCCATCGTTAAAAAGCCGCTTTCTCGAAGGTATTCGACCAGTTCGGAAAATGGGATCATGGCGATGGTGAAGAGGGAATCTCTTGAGCGAAGAGATGAGACAAATATACGGCCTCCCGCTTCGCCGTATATCTGAACAC
Source organism: Rhizobium croatiense (assembly GCF_019793465.1). Taxonomy (GTDB): domain Bacteria; phylum Pseudomonadota; class Alphaproteobacteria; order Rhizobiales; family Rhizobiaceae; genus Rhizobium; species Rhizobium croatiense. The sequence goes on from NZ_JAILYJ010000009.1 coordinate 244,925, forward strand.
AAGATAGGCGAGCAGCGTGAACATTCCGGTGAAAAGAAGACTACCAAACACCAGGCAGACACCGCTGATCATGGAGAGCGAAAAGAGACAAAGAGGGTTGCGCGTGATCGAATAGGGTCCCTGGGTCACAAGCGCGCAATTCTTTCGACCTCCAATATAGATGGTCGACCAGATTCGTCCGATTATGCCAAAAGCGATCAACAATGTTCCAAATTGAGCGAGCAGTGTGAGAAAAAGGCTTTCAGGTCCGAAGCCCGGATGCGCGATGAGCTGGAAGGTGACAAAGGCAACGGTCAGCAGCCACAAGGCCCAAATTCGCCGCTTCTGCTTAAAGGGGCGGTCGGAGGAAGTCGTATAAGCCATCATTAATCCGATCTCTATAAAGTCTTCGAAACGCTCTGCAGGCATGCCTGCAGAGCGAGGTTTAATTTCGGGAGTCGAAGCAATAATCAGCTATACGCAATCCCTCTGTCTGCAGGGATGCTTTTCCTGAGCGCGCCACTCCTTGACGAGTTGGCGGCGGTTTCCCGGATAATGATCGTCCAGGAAACTGACGGTCATGACGTGGTCAGCTCGGAAGATGCGAAAGTCGCCCTGCAGTTCGCACCAACCTGCGATAAATCGCTGTGAATCAATAAATCCCAGCATGATTGGCCATATGGTCCTTTCGGCCACGGCCCCGCTTCGATCTTTGTGCGTGATGCTTATCTTTCGCTGCTCGCGCATCGCTCGCCTGACCTGCGCCAGATCAACAACCGATGAACCTTTTTCAGAACGACCAACAAAGAACGTGTTGTCGTCCAAGCCCCGTCGCAGGTCGGGCGGAAGCACACCGCCGATTTTTGCGAGCGCGTTTTGAACAGCGTGCGCCAAAGCATCGTCCGTGTGCCGAGTGACCCACTGCGCGCCAGCGACAAGCGCCTGGATCTCTTCTTCCGTGAAAGACAGAGGCGGCAAAAGGAAGCCCGGCTGCAGTATGTAGCCGACCCCGGGCTCTCCATCGATATCCGCGCCCATGGCCTGCAGCGTCACGATGTCACGACGGATGGTCCGCAGCGAAACGCCGAGCTCACGCGCAAGCGTCAAGCCGGGCACCGTCCCGCGGTGACGACGAAGAACTTGCATCAGGTCAAATAATCGATGGCTTCGTGACACGCTCAATCCATCATGACGAGGGCTTTTCCGGCGAGCTTCCGTCCGGACTCAAGAGCCGTGATGAGTGGAATGGCTTCGCTGAGGGGCACGATCTCGGCGATCGGAAGGCGAAGATTCTCGTCCTTGGCGGCACGAGCGAGTCTATCGAGAATCTCGGACCTCGGTGTGCACACCACAACCTTCAGTCTTCGGTTGAACATTGACCGAATGAATTTCCCCGGCGTGGGATTGAGGTCCACGAAGCGGCCGTTCTGACGCAAGAGCCCAAGCCCCACTGCGTCCGTCATCGTCGCAGCCGTGTCGTAGACCACATCGAAACGCTCGCGAACCGTCGACAAATCAGTTGTCCGATAGTCAAACACGGTTTGAACGCCGAGGGCCCGCGCCCGTTCCGTCGCCACCGCGCTGCAACTGCCCGAGACCGTTGCGCCCAGAATCTGCGCGATCTGCACAGCCGCTTCGCCCACCGCACCGGTACAGCCATTGATGAAGACGTGCTCGCCGGCAGTCAGCTTCGCCTTGTCGACCAGCCCGTTCCAAGCGGTGGCTCCAGGCGTTCCGAGACAAGCCGCCTCCTCAAACGAAACGGTGTCGGGTTTCTTGGCCAAGAAGCTGTCCTTGGTGACGACAGCCTCTCCCAGGGCGCCGCTCTCCTTGAACCGGGCAAGACCGAACACGGCATCGCCGATCTTGAAACGCGTCACCCCTTCACCGACCGAAATGACCGTCCCGGAAATATCCATCCCCATCGCGCGAGGAAAAGCCCTTCCCGTGACGATCTTCATCCGTCCCGCCCGCAGCTTCCAATCGATGGGATTGATCGCTGCGAACTTGATCTTGACCGCCACCTGTCCTTTACCCGGCGAAGCCAGTTCGAACTCCTCGAGCCGCATGAGATCTGGGCCGCCGTACTGGTGATATTGAATGCGTTTCATAGTGATCCATTCTTCCTGTTTTGCTGAAGGCACGACTGTGACGGTGGCAAGCCGCCGCGAGCCCGGGCAGCGCCAGCGGCCCGACGACCAGGCGGCCTCCCCTGCCCGCGTTTGACGGGAATGCTTGGAGATCGCATGGACATCCGCGGAGGCAATCCGGCGTCGCCGCGAAGTCTGATGACCATGGCTTTCCTGAATCCCGTCACGTCGATGCAGGTTAGACCACCACGGTGCCAGATTCTGGCACCATCGTTTTTGTGACATCGTCCGCTTGCAGATCTAGCGGCCGAGCAGCGATCTTCGGGAGGGTCGCCGCGACCGGTCACGGCAATCCACCATCAGGAGCGGCTGTTCATGCGCTCGAACAGGGCTTCGCCCATCCGGCGCGTGTCGGCGGAGATGCCGATTAGGATCTCCTCCTTATCCGCTTCAAGCTGCGCCAGCGCATCGACAGCGAACTCTTCCGAGGAGACCATCATGCGGCTTGCTGTGCCTTCGCTGCGCGTACCACCGCCGAGAGCGGTATCGACGATCGGTGGCGCGACCTCGATCACCCGAATTGCTGTGGATTTCAACTGATGGCGCAGGCTGAGCGTAAAGGAATGGATCGCGGCCTTCGTGGCGCAATAGACCGGCACATCGGCCATCGGCGAAAAAGCGAGGCCCGAGCTGACGTTGATGATGGACGCATGTTCTTGCTGCCTCAAGGTGGCGAGCAGCTCGGCGATCAGATGGATCGGCGCCGTAAGATTGATCGCCACTTCCTGATCGACAGTGTCGATCGCCGGATCGGTATTGAAATCGCGCTGATGCTGAACGCCGGCGTTGTTGACGACGACGTTGAGTGCCGCATGCTCCGCCTTCAGCCATTCGACCATAGAATGGCGGCTCTCGCTGTTGGCAACGTCGCAAATGCGGGTGATCAGCGCAGGCACGTCCTCCTGTGCCTTCCGAAGCGCGGCTTCGCTTCTGCCGCAAATGATGACGTGATTGCCCTTTTCGCAAAGGCGCCGCGCGAGCGCAAAACCGATGCCGGTTGCGCCGCCAGTGATGAGAATTGTGTTTCCTGTGAGCTTCAAGGTCGTCCATCCTTCCAACAGTTGAGAAGGTGCGCCGACGATGACGTGGTTATCAGCGGACACACCTTTGCGACCGGCAAGCCGGTCTCGGGTGTCGCGGATACCCTTGGAGGGAGAGTTGCCGTCCCTTGAGACGGCGACCGGGCTACCATCCGGTCAGCACTCTTTCGACGGGCCGTTCGTAGCAGAATGCCGATCATACCGCAATCCAGTCGCCATGTTCCCTCGCACCCGGTTACGTCGCTGGTGGACGTGAGCGATGACGGATTGCGTTTCAGCCACCTTTTCAGCAGAGCGCCGCAAAACGCTGCGTCGCAGGCCGAACCTCCATTCGTGACCTGTATTGATGATTCAAGCTCATAAGTTCATGCGATTTGCGGCGCCTAATCATGGCTAGGCACGCGCTCTATATTCAGAGCATGAGATCGGGAAGCGGTACCACGACTGTAGCCAAACTGAGCGGAGAGCGACGATGAACTGGTCGGATGACGAACTCAGCAAGATCAATCAGGCCGACGATCTGAAAATCGCACCGTTTCGCGAAGATGGCGCCACCTACGGCACCCCGACCTGGATCTGGGAGGTCGTCGTCGAAGGCGCCCTCTACGTGCGCGGCTACCATGGTCAGAAGTCCCGATGGTATCAGGCGGCGGTCCACCAGAAGGCCGGACGGATCATTGCCGCCGGGATGACGCGCACGGTCGCCTTCGAGCCTGTGGACGGCCCGATCAACGATCGCATCGACGACGCCTACCGCGCCAAATACGGCAACAGCCAGTATCTCGCGCCGATGGTCAGTGCCCGAGCACGCGCGGCAACCGTTCGGATCACGCCGCGCGACGAAAATACCTGACGGCGGTCGAATCGCATGAGATCGCCTCAGGGCGCGCGTCGTCGATAGCTCTTCAAATCAACCTGAAAGAGGAGAAGAAAATGATCAAGCGCAGATTGGGCCAGGGCCTGGAGGTTTCCGCTTTGTCGCTGGGCGCCATGGGCTATGGCAAGGCTCGCGAGCTTCCCGACCGGGCCAAGATGGTCGACCTGCTTCGCACCGCCGTCGAACGCGGCATGGATTTCTTCGATACCGCTGAAGTCTACGGCCCCTGGACGAACGAGGAGATGGTGGGCGAGGCGCTTGCCCCGGTTCGCGACAAGGTCAAGATCGCCACGAAATTCGGTTGGGACATCGACCAGCAGACGGGTGAGCACCGCGGTGGTGTCAACAGCAAGCCGGCGCAGATCCGCCGCGCCATCGAGGGCAGCCTGAAACGTCTGCGCACAGACCATATCGATCTTTATTATCAGCACCGGGTCGATCCTGACGTGCCGATGGAAGATGTGGCCGGCACGGTCAGGGAGCTGATTGCCGAGGGAAAGGTGCGGTGGTTCGGTCTGTCCGAGGCCGGTGCCCGATCGATACGCCGTGCGCATGCGGTACAGCCGGTGGCCGCGTTGCAAAGCGAATATTCCTTGTGGACCCGCGAGCCGGAGGCCGAAATCATTCCGACGATCGAGGAACTCGGCATCGGGCTCGTGCCATTCAGCCCTCTCGGCAAGGGATTTCTGACCGGCAAGATCGACCTCAACACCACATTCGACAGTTCCGATATCCGAGCGGGAATCCCCCGCTTCTCCGAGGAAGCGCGTCTTGCCAACCTGAAGCTGGTCGAGCTGACCGGCAAGATCGGCAAGAAGCATGGTGCGACGCCGGCGCAGGTCGCGCTAGCCTGGCTGCTGGCGCAGAAGCCCTGGATTGTTCCGCTGTTCGGCACACGCAAGCTCGAACGGTTCGAGGAGAATATCGGGGCGCTGAACGTCACCTTGGATAAGGCCGATTTTGACGAGATCGAGCAGGCGAACATCGTCATTCAGGGAGCTCGTTATCCCGAAGAAATGCTGCGTCGATCCGGTCTCTAACGGCACATTCCACAGCAACCTGCTTCGACGCTGACGACGGGCGCATTGCGGCTTTCGTCGTTGCGCCGCTGCAGGCCCATTCCAGTGCGGTGCCGGAGCAACCAGTTGGAAGGATATCATCATGAACGAATTTTGGCGGCCACGGAAATCTCGCTCACGATGGGCGAGCCTCTCATGGCCCAGGAAGGAAGTGGAGGCGGAGCTATGCCGGCAAGTGCTTCATCATTGTCGGTCAGCGACATCCGGTCCGTATCGCCGGCTCTTGGCCGATACGCTGAAGAGGACCTGCTCGGAAATCTGTGGCAGCGGCCGCAACTGTCACGTCGCGATCGCAGCATCGTCACACTCGCCGTGCTGATCGTCCGAAACCAGGCAATCGATCTGAAGCACTACGTCGACGTCGCTCTCGATAACGGGGTGAGCCCGACGGAGGTCTCCGAGATCATCACGCATCTGGCTTTCTACGGGGGCTGGTCGAACGCGATGTCGGCGGTCGCCGCGACCAAGGACGTCTTCAAAGACCGGGGCATCACGGCCGACCAGTTGCCTGCGGCCTCTCCGCAACTGCTGCCACTCAAAGAGGAAGCCGAGCGCCAACGCGCCACCGGTGTTGAGAAGAACGTCGGTCCGATCTCTCCGGGGCTGGTGCAGTTCACGACCGACCCGCTGTTCCTCGATCTCTGGCAACGGCCGGGCCTTGCACCGCGAGACCGCAGCCTTGTGACGGTCAGCTCTCTGATCGCATCGGGCCAGAGCGCCCAGATCATCTATCACCTCAACCGCGCCATGGATAACGGCCTGACCGCCGACGAAGCCGGCGAGGTCGTTGCCCATACGGCCTTCTACGCCGGCTGGCCAAACGCCTTCTCTGCTTCGCCGGTTGTCGGAGAGGTGCTGCGTAGCCGGGCGAAGTGAAGCCCCAGCCTGCAGCAAAAGCACACCGGTCCGGCGCAAAGGGGTCCGCGGTGCTTGCTGCTCCAGAGTTGATCGCTACCATTTCATAGGCAGGCGTTTATGATGGGCGTCGGTCTATGAGGAGGAGTCATCATTGGAGCGCCAGAATATCAACGACCTGATGGTGTTCCTGGTGGTTGCGAGGGAGCGCAGTTTCACCAAAGCCGCAGCCAAGTTCGGCGTTTCGCAGTCGGCGCTGAGCCATACGCTCCGTCAGCTCGAGCAGCGGCTGGGCGTGCGGCTGCTGACAAGGACGACGCGCAGCGTCTCACCGACCGAGGCAGGCGAACGGATGCTGCAGAGCATCGGTCCGCTTTTCGACGAGATCGGATCTGCGCTCGATGGGCTCAACATTCTTCGGGACCAGCCGGCGGGAACCGTCCGGCTGACCGCCGGCGACTACCAGATCCAGTGCTACATATGGCCGAAGCTTCGAACCTTTCTCCAACAATATCCCGACATCAGGCTCGAACTGGACGTGAACTACGGTCTGCAGGACATCGTCAGGGAAGGCTACGACGCGGGCGTGCGCTTCGGCGAACAGATCGCCAAGGACATGATCTCGGTGAGGATCGGGCCGGATGTTCGCTTCGCGGTCGTGGCCGCAGAATCCTATTTTGCCTCACGCGATGTTCCAAGACATCCGAAGGACCTCATGCAGCACAGGTGCATCAATCTGCGCCTGCCCACTTATGGCGGTCTTTATGCCTGGGAGTTCGAAGAGAACGGCCGCGAGATCAAGGTTCGGGTGGACGGACAGCTGGTCTTCAACACGATCTACAACGTTCTTGAGGCGGCTCTCGACGGCTTCGGCTTCGCGTATGTCCCTGAGGATATCGCCAAGCTCCATCTCGGAACCGGTCGCCTCCATCGGTTTCTGGAAGATTTTTCGCCCTATTGGGAGGGCTTCCATCTCTACTACCCAAGCCGACGCCAGTCCTCGCCTGCTTTTTCCCTTCTCGTGAACGCGTTGCGTTATTCAACGTGAGCGGCTGCGACGACACCGTTGCGCGGCTCCTGCGGGAAATGAAGCGCAAAGGGATCCGCTTCAGACAACGAAACGCTTCGGCAATTCGGTGGCAAGCGCATCGATCGCCAGTCGCGACCGCAACGGCAGATATTGGGTGGTTGGCCACACGGCGTAGCATTCCATCGCCGCCCTCGGCCGATCGGTCCAGAGTTCGACCAGTTCGCCTGCCTGCAGGCGGTCATGGATCAGCCAGTAAGGAAGCCAAGCCAAGCCCATGCCGTCGACGGCGGCATCGGCGATCACTTCGAGATCGTCAAAGCGCAATCTTGAAGTGACCGACAAGTCGATGAGAGCACCGGTCGCATCGGGAAGCTGCCAGGTCAGGCCATAATCGTTGCGCCAGTATACGAGCGTGTCATGTTCTGACAGATCCGCCAGAGAATGTGGCTCCCCTCGTGCGGCGAGATAGGCTGGAGAGGCGCAGAGCGCCTTGCGTGAGCTGACCAGTCGCCGGGCGTGGAGCGCGGTTCCGTTGCCTAGAGCGCCATTGCGCACCGCCAGGTCGAAGCCGTCGGCGATCAAATCGATCTGGCGGTCACTGAAGCTGAGTTCGAGTTCGAGCCTCTCGTGCTGGCGCGCATAGGCACGCAGGATGGGCGCGGCGCAGTAGCGGCCAAACAAGACGGGCAGCGACACGCGCAACTTGCCGACGACCTCACGCCGGACGGATTCAAGGAGAGACTCGCCCGCGCGCAATTCCTCGATCGCACGCACACATCGCTCGTAATATTGCTGACCATCTTCGGTCAGGCTCTGCGTCCGCGTAGTCCTGTGAAACAACCGGACGCCCAGGCGCTCCTCGAGACGCGCGATGGCCTTACCGACTGCGGAGCGCGTCAACGACAATCGCTCGGCAGCTTTGGCAAAGCCGCCGGTCTCGACCGCCTCGACAAAGACTTGCACTCCATCGAACCTGTCTCGCACCAAGCGGATCCTCGCGAAGAGCGGCCCATTGATTGGAGAACCTCAGGAACCAAAGAAGAGAAAAACGATTTCTAATCGTCAACTGCAATCTACGATACAAGGCCGGCCAAGCAAACGATATTTCCTGGCAACCACGGCAGCACAGACGACCTTCAACCGGCTCGGAAGCTGGTTTGGTGTCATCACCCAATCGAAGACTGACCAGGCGCCGGATGTCGCGCCTGCCGGAAGCGATCTCAGGACGGCGGGCTACCTCGGCCGTTCGCGTGGCCGAGACCGTGCGCCGGTTCCAACCCGCCTGATCCATCTTTCTCAACCAAGGAATTCTGCCATGAAACTGCTTTGCCTCGACATTCCCCAGCCCGGCGCCAGCCTGGAAAAATACCAGCCGCATATGTCGGATGAAGCCCGGCACGCCTGGCAGATGTACAAGGGTGGCATCATCCGCGACATCTATTTCCGCCAGGATCGTCCGGGTGTCGCCATCATCGCCGAATGCGAATCGGTCGAAGCCGCCAAACAGGCCCTGAGCGAATTCCCGCTGGCCAAGGCCGGGCTTCTCGACTGGGAGGTCATCCCGCTTGGCCCCTTCCTCAACTGGGAAGCGCTGTTTGCGCCCGGCAACGGCTGAGATTCCTTGTCCACGATACAACGGAACACTTTGCGCCCCATCGCATTCGGCGGGCGCAGACGCAGGTCGGGGACCTCGACCAGGCTTTCGCAGCCGCGGAGGTGAAGGTTGACGAGACAATACTGTTCCCGACCAGGCGCATGCAATGATGGAGCCCCATGCGACGATCGCGACCTGGGATGGCGATCGGGTGACGTGCTGGACCTCAATTCAGCAGATGAATTGAGGAACCCGCGATCTCGGACTCAGTCTCGGCATTCCGCGCGAAAACGTTCGGCTGATCTCACCCTTCATCGGCGGCAAGGGTACGGTGCGATCTGGTGCTGGCGGCCGTTGCCGCGCGAATGGTGCGGCGACAGGTAAAGATCGCGCTTCAACGCCCGATAATGTTCAACAATACGATCCATCGGCCGAAGACGATCCAACGGATCCGGCTCGGCGCCTCGCGCTCTACGAGGTTCCGGTCCACGCCGACATCCCTCATCTAGAGGCCGTGTTCCTCGACGAAGTAGATCCAGCGATATCGCCGGTGCAAGCGAAAGGCGTCGGGGAACTGGGACTGACGCGTGTCGCGCCGGCCGTCGCAAATGCGGTCTACAACGCAACCGGAGGGCGGTTGTCAACACGAGGTCGACGTGGCCTCAGTTCAAACCAAGGAGAACCAAATGGCAAACCAAGGTGGAACCCACGAACAGCACGTCAAGGCCGGGGAGCAGAGTCACAAGAACGACTCCAATACCCGCAACGCCTCTTCCGGTGGCCGCGACGCGCAGTCCAGCGGATCCCGCGGCGGCAGCCATGAGCAGCATGTAAAGGCTGGTCAACAAAGCCACAAGAACAGCCACTGAGACTGTCCTGATATGAAAATTCGGCCCGCGCCTCCAATCCGGCGCGGGCTTTTTGAATACCGTGACGCCCTCACCCCCGGCCACAAGCCCTATTTCCGGTCACCGGCGTCCGGCCGATCTTCCGTCGATCTCGCTCGTAGTTCCCGGAGCGTCCGCACTGAAATTGCGCTAGTTGCCACTAGTATTAGAGATCCCACAAAATTCACAGCGTAAATGATCGAGAACTTATAGCTCTTTCCACCGAGCATAAGTTCGATGAAGTAACACTTTGAAATTGTGCAGGCGCTCACAACAGGAAATGAAAATATTACTACACAATAAAATATGTAAATAAGCGCAACAAAATATAAATTCCACAATTCCTTAGTAAGATTGAATTCTTCCATTGCGATCAGAGGAGGATCGCCGCTCACCTTCTTTTCTATTGTATAGATACCCACAAAACATGCCGCGGTTGCAATCTGCCCCATTAATATGATGAAACGCAGATCGTATTTGTGCAAGAACATCAGGGAAATTGCAGAAATAATTCCCAATGGAAATAGATAAGCCGCGACAAAACGCTCTCCAGTCATCTCTCTTCGATGCACGAGAGCTATGGTAGTCACATAAGCCGACCATAAAGTGGCTACGATCGGAACGGGGCCAATGACCCACGGCATGCTATAAGATGGCATAAAGTCCCCAAGGATGCCCTATCGGTATTCTATCAACTCAAAGCTTTCTCAACTACAAACTTTTGTTAGTGCATCTACGGCTCAAATAAGCTTGAAGTGAGCCTGTCCCCGACCTAACACGTCGGAGCAGACGCTACGGCAGCGAGCGATGTCGGAATGAATGTTCGTTTGAGGATAGTCTCCCTGCCCGTCAAGACAGACGCCGGCCGTCCTCGCCGAAGAGGTGCAGCACGACGGGATCGAGATGGAGCGGCAGGCTGTCACCGGATTTCATCTGCTGCTGGCCGGCGAAGACCGCGATCAGTCTTTTACCCGCCGCCTCGGTGTGGACGACGGTTTCGGAACCCAGTTCCTCGACAAGGGTGACCCGCGTGTCCAGCCGGCCTGCGGCGGCCGCGTCGGCAAGGGTGATGTGCTGCGGCCGGATGCCGATGCTGACCCTCTCGCCCGCCGGGCGCATCTCCCTGGCGATGACCGAAAGCCGATGGCCGCCGACGGTTTCGACCTCGGCATAACCGTTTTCGTGGCCGACGATCGAGCCTTCCAGGAAATTCATGTGCGGCGCACCGATGAAGCCGGCGACGAAGCGATTGGCCGGCGTGTTGTAGAGTTCCAGCGGCGTTCCGACCTGTTCGATCCGGCCGCTTCTCAGCACGACGATGCGGTTGGCAAGCGTCATCGCCTCTACCTGGTCGTGGGTGACGTAGATCATCGTTGCCTTCAGCCGCGCATGAAGGGCGGCGAGCTCGGCGCGCATGCTGACGCGCAGCTCGGCGTCGAGATTGGACAGTGGTTCGTCGAGCAGGAAGGCATCGGGACGGCGGACGATGGCGCGGCCGATCGCGACGCGCTGGCGCTGGCCGCCGGAGAGCTGACCCGGACGGCGCTGCAGAAATGGCTCGATCTCCAGCATGCGGGCGGCGTCGGTGATGCGCGCTTCGATCTCGGGCTTCGCCACCTTGGTATTCTCCAGGCCGAAAGCCAGATTTTCCCGCACGCTCATATGCGGATAGAGCGCATAGGACTGGAAGACCATGGCAAGGCCGCGATCGGCAGCGCCGATGGCTGTCACATCCTTGCCGTCGATGGCGATGCTGCCGCCTGTGGGCTTGTCGAGGCCGGCGATCAGCCGTAGCAGCGTCGATTTCCCGCAGCCGGAAGGGCCGACGAAGGCGACGAACTCGCCGTCATTGACGGCAAGCGAGACATCGCGGATGACCTCGACGGAGCCGAAATTCTTGACGATATTTCTGAGCTCAAGGCCGCTCATGCACTCTCCTGTGTCATCTTATTTCAGTCCGGAACCGGCAATGCCCGTGGTGATGAAGCGCTGCAGGAAGACGAAGATCAGCACCACCGGGATCATCGAGACGACGGTCATGGCGAGGATATAGTGCCACTGCACATTGAGCTCGCCGGCATAGACGTTGAGGCCGACCTGCAGCGTATAGAGTTCCTTGCGCGACAGCACGATGAGCGGCCAGAGAAAGTCGTTCCAGCGCCAGACGACCGAGAAGATTGCCAGCACCGCGAGCGCCGGCGCCGAAAGCGGCAGGATAATGCGCCAGTAGATCTGCCATTCACTGGCCTTATCCATGCGCGCCGCGTCGATCAACTCGTCGGGGATCGTCAGCATATATTGCCGCAGCAGGAAGACCCCGGTCGGGGTGGCGACGGTCGGCAGGATCACGCCCCAGAGACTGTCGAAGAGGTTCAAGGTGCCGATGACCGAATAGAGCGGCACGACGATGACCGAGAGCGGCACCATCAGCGTCGCCAGGATCATCAGCATAACGGCGGTGCGGCCGGGGAACTGGTATTTTGACAGGGCGAAGGCGGCCATGGAATTGACAAGCAGCGTGATTGCCGTCGCCGTCACAGTTACGAAGACCGAGTTGCGCAGGAACAGGAGGAAATCGAAGCGCTGGAATGGTTCGGTGTAGTTGCCGGCGGCGAATTCAACCTTACGCACCGGCGTGCGGTCCTTGATATTGACCTTGACGATTTCACCCGGCTGTTTCGGATCGACCATTTGGCCCATGATACCGATGCGGCGGACTTCAGCAAGCACGCGGCCGCTGCCATCCGGCATTACAACGTTATAGAGCGGCAATGGCTTATCATAGCCGGGCACGACAGCCTGCTCGGTGACATAGGGCAGGACAGAGGGCGGGAATTCGGCAAGGGCCGCCGGCGTCTTGAAGGAGGAAAAGACCAGCCAGACGGCCGGGCCGAACATCAGGAAGACGCCCAAGATCAGCCAGATCCAGGTGACGACGTCAGTCCAGTGCCAGCCCCGGCCTCCGCGGCGGCGAAGGAGAAAGGTGCCGACGGCGCTCATTGGCGTTTCCCCTTCTTCTCGTTGCGGCTGCTTGCTGCGAGCTGGACCAACGTCAGGATGACGAGCACGATGCCCATCAGGATCGAGGCGGCCGACGCAAGCCCCGGATTGCGCAGCGAACTCGCAAAACCGGTCTCGTAAATAAACTGGGTGATGTACATGGTGCTGGTGCCGGGGCCGCCGCCTGTGAGCACGAAGACCTCGTCGAAGATCTGCACGGCGCGGATCAGCGCCAGAACCAGGACGACGATGAGGTTCGGCATCAAAAGCGGCAGGGTGATGCGCCGGAAGATGCGGGTCGGGCTCGCCTTGTCCATTGCCGCTGCCTCGTAGAGATCTTTCGGGATCGCCTGCAGGCCGGCGAGCAGGATCAGCGCGTAAAAGCCCATATGCGCCCAGACCGAGACAAAGACGGCGAAGAAGAAGGCCCAGAAACGATCGCTCAGCCAGGAGAAGGGTTCGAAGCCGAAAGGGCTCAGGGCATAGTTCAACAGGCCTTCGCGTTGCAGGATCCATTTCCAGATCAGCCCGACGACAACCGGCGACAGCAGCACCGGAAAGAAGAACACGGCGCGCCAGAAGCCGCGATTGGAGAGCTCTCGGTTGAGGATCAGGGCCGTTGCCAGTGCCGCGATCAGCATCGTCGTCACCTGGAAAACGACAAAGACGGCGGTATTGCGCACCGCCGCCCAGAAAGTGTCGGCCGCGCAGGTCGAGGGATCGAGATAAGAGCCGCAATCGAAGAGAATGCGGTACTGGTCGGCGCCGACATAGGTCCTGTTCGGCAGGAAAATGGCGCCGCCGCTCGTCGTCGAATAGATGAAGTTGATGACCAGCGGCAGGAGCACGAAAACGGTGAAAATCAGCATGTTGGGCGCCAGGAAGACGCCCGCCATGCCGTTCAGCCCCGTCAACTTCTGCCAGGCGCGCATGGGGATGTCGACCAGCCCCATGACAAGCCGGACAGGCGCTGAGAGCGCCTGCCGCAGACCGGCCTTTGCCGGTGGTTCGGAAGAAACCGTCTTTCCTGCCATGCGCTCTTCCGTCAGTTGCCGGCGACCTTGGCCTTGATGTCCTCGTCGATGCGGGCATAGGCGTCGTCGAGCTTCATTTCGCCGGCGATCACCTGGCTGATGCGGGCGACGATGGCGCTGTAATAGGCGTCCGACCACTTCCAGCCCGGCAGTTTCACTGCGGGCGCGGCCGTCTGGCCGGCCGATTCGACGAAGGCCTTCAGCGCCGCCTGCACATGCGCATTGTCGGTCTTGAAGTCCATCTGGCCGGCGGCCACACCCTTATGCGCCGGAATGAACAGGCTGCGCTCGGCAAACTCCTTCTGCACCTCGGCGCTTGCCAGGTAATCCATCACCTTGGCGACGTCCTTCGGGTTCTGGGTGTATTTGACGGCGACCAGACCGGCGCCGCCCAGCATGCCGGTGCAGGCGGCCGTGCCGCACGGGCTTCCCGCCATCACCCAGTCGAAACTGTCGCCGATCTTCTGGGCGAAGGCCGAGATCTGCCAGCTGCCGGAGTAATAATAGGCAAGGCCGCCATTGATGAAGTCCTCGGCCGCGGCGCGATAGGTGGTGCCGGCCGCACTCACCCAGACATCCTTGTTGACGATGCCCTCCTCGTTCCATTTGACGAAGCGGCTGAGGAATTCCTTGGCGCCCTGATCGATCGGCGCCGGCTTGCCGTCGGCGCCGATGTAGTTGGCGCCGTAGGAGATATTAGGACCGGAGACGCGGTGGCCGGAGCGGTCGATCGCCATGGCGAAGACCTTCTGGCTGTCGGCGACCTTCTTGGCGGCCGCCGCCCAATCATCCCAGGTCGCCTTCGGACCGGGTATTTCGACGCCGGCCTGCTCGAACAGCGTCTTGTTGACAAAGCCGCCGGTCAGCGTCAGCTGGGTCATGAAGCCGGTGATGGCATTCGAGCCGTCGGGGCGCATCCAATCGGCCTGGGCGCCGAAATTGTCGTCCCAATATTTCGCATCGGCCAGCAGCGGGCGAAGATCGAGCCAGTGCTGCGCCTGCGCCTTCAGATTGGTGACGCGGGCGATATCCGGCCCCTTGCCGGCTTCCAGCTGCACCGGCAGCTGTTCCTTGACGACGTCGTAGGAAACCTCGTCGAGGATGACGTTGACGTCGGGATTGGCCTTGGAGAAGCGCGACAGCAAGTCCTTGATGACAGCGCCTTCGCCGCCATCGGAATACCACATGATGCGCACGTCGCCGGCATGGGCGGCAACGGAACTCAAGAGAACAGCGGCAAAGGCCGCGCCGATCGATTTCATTCTGGTCATTTTCTCCTCCTCTTGACCGATGAATTCCCCCGCCCGGCCGATCCTCCACCTGCCGGACATGTCGTTTACGAGGCGGCGCGGCGAAGCTGCCTGCCCGGTATCTCTAGATGTACCGCGTCTCCCCGCACCGACCAGTCCGAGGGACGAAGAATGCGGCCTTCGGCGCGCACGGTGCCGTCCTCCTCGAAGACAACCTCGCCGTAATCCGGATCGATAATGATCAATGCGCCCTCATCATTGCGGCGGGCTGCGAGGCTCGCGAAACGCGCCCGCATGCCGTCAAGGCCGCCTTCGCGGCCGAGATCGGAGAGACGGACGATCCAGCGGCCCTGGCGGCCTGCAAGCCGCAACTCGACATCCGTGGTCGGGCCATGCTTGACCGGCTCCAGCGGTCCGTTGCCGATCAGCATGGCGAGGCCGCCGCCGGAGCGGGCGAGCGCCAGATTGCCGTCGACGACCGTTTCGTCGAAGGCTTCGAGCGGGAACCAGGCATGGGTGAAATCCGGCTGGCCCTCGTGGATGGCGAAATCGAGAATGGCGAGATCGCGATATTGATGCACACGCGGCAGCGTTCCGCAGCCGCCCCAGAAGCTCGGCCGGCCGTAACCGAACTGGATGGTTTCGCCGGGATGGTTGATCCAGATCTGCGCCTCCGGCCGTTCGCCCAAGCGCAGGTGCAGCACCGTTTCCTGATATCCCCAGGCGCCGGGGCGGTAATGGGCGATGGTGCCGAGCGCGGTGTCGCGCGTCTTGTAGTGATAGAGGGCAGCAAAACGGTTTTCGCCCTGGGAGAAGGTCCATTCCTGCGCGTCGTCGGAACGATGCGCGGCGATTTCGGCGAGAGCCTCGGGGAACTGCAGGCCGTGATCGCGGATGCAGACGGCAAGCTGCGGCAGCGCGTGAAAACGCCGGCCGTACCAGCCGCGGCCCCAGAGCAGACGGGCGATGGCCGACAGCTCGACCGAGCGGCCGGGACGCAGCGTGTGTTCGTAGGAACGGCCCTGGCTGCCGGTCAGCATGCCGTGATGGGCGGAGCGGGCGACGATTTCCATCAGGCGGAGGATGCTGGCCTTGGCGCGGGCGCGGATCGTCTCATCCGGCGCGCAGGCGGCAAGCGCCGTCAGGCCCTTCAGATCGATCGGGAAATAGGGAACGGAATTCCACTCGGCCATTTCCCAGCGCTCGAAATGATCGAGCCAGGCGCGAACCCGCTCCTCGCCGACCTTCATCTGCTCGGCGCCGGTGCGGCCGGAACGGACGAAAACGGCATCGGGGAAAAGCCTGCCGCCGAGATAGGCGGCCGTGTGGAAAAGCAGCGCGTGGTTTTCCGAAAAATACCACTGAACGTCGTTGCCCGGCTCGTCCATCCAATAGCGGTAATTGAGGACCGCCTGCTCGATCCTGTCGCGCAGCGCCGGTGACAGCAGATCGCTCCAGCGCGTATAGGCAAAGAGCAGTGGCACCAGCACGAAATCGGCGCAGTCGTGACAGTCCTCGATGACAGGCAGCATGGCCGAAATCATCGCCTCGGTTTCCTCACCGCCCTGCCCCAATGCCAGGCGCGCGAAAGCGCAGACCGTGTCCGGCTCGGAATGAGCGGCGACCTCGGCAAGTGCTTCGGCAACACGATCCTCAAGCGCGGCGGGCGCCGGCCCCTGACGTTGAGGATGACAGATCTCGACGCCGAGGGTACGGCCAAGCGACAGTTCGCCTGTTTTGAAGGTGATGCGGAAGTGGCGGAAATCGGCCGGCATGCGCACCGACGTGCCGAGTTCGAGCTTCGTTGCGCCTTTCTCGAGCGCGAAATCATAGTCGAAGCGCTCGACCGACATGAAGTCGCCTTCGATCTCGACATGGCAGCTCAGCTCCAGCGGCAGCGGCGCCGGAAGCAGGATCGTCACGTCCTCGCCAAGATAGGCGGTGCGATCGAAGCGCATGCCTTCGAGGATCGCCTCCAGCCCGTCCGCCTCATCGGCGGCGATCGGAACGGGAAGTGATGTTTCGACTTCCGGTCCATCGAGATAATCCAGCTGGAAATAAAAGCGGGCGTCGCGCTCGGCCAGATCGTCGAAATAGATGCGGATCTCGTTGAGGCCCGCCGACAGCTCGACCTCGAAGATCTGCTGGGCCTCCAGATTGCGCTCGTAAGGCGCCATGAAGCCCTGTTCGCTGCCGTTGACGCAGAGGATGGCGCCGCCGCAAGTCGACAGGCGGAGGTTAGCAGGCCCGGCCGTGCGGGCCTCGAGGAAGGTGCGCGCCCAGCAGCCGATGCGTGTCGGGCGAAACCAGAAACCGGAGAGATCGACACGCGGCGAGGCAAAGGGCAGCCACCAGCGGATGGCCTCGAATTCGGCAGTTGGCTGCGGCCGCCGGCCGGAAAAGGATGCCTTGAATTCGGTGCGGCAGGGATATTCATGCGGGATGAAATTCTTCGTCTTGGTAACGAAGAAAAACGGATCCATCCTGCCTTCCATCGGACGGTCGGCGACGTCATAGCGTTGCTGCGAGAGAGGGCCGAGCTGCCAATAGACGATCGGGCTATTCTTTGCGGTATCGCGGCGGAGATGGGCTTGCTGCTCAGCGGCCATCTGAAATCTGCTCCGGCCTTGGGATTTCCGAGAAAACGCCGACGCATGGATGGCGGTCAAGCCGCATCTTCAAAGCCTCCCTGCTCTGCCGCTTGTCGCGGACTCCTCAATGGCAATTGTGCATAGGCACTCCATTTGCGCAATCTGAAAGATTTTTGCATAAAGGAGCGGGAGCGAGGAAACGACATGGCCCCGGATCAAAAGAAAGGCAGGCGCACACGCCTCGACGACATCGCCGCCCGGTGCGGCGTATCGATCAGCACCGTGTCGCGGGCGCTCGCCGGTGAAAAGGGCGTCAGGCCCGAAATCCGCAAGCTGGTGCTGGAAACGGCCAGTGCGGTCAGCTACGCGCTGCCGGCCAGTGTCGCCGGCAAGAAGGTGATGCTCGTCGCCTCCGGCGCGGCGATGATCGATTATGTCCGCAATCAGTTCACCCTCTACGTTCTCGAAGGCCTGAATGCGCGCGCGGCCGCGCTCGGCATCGAGATGGCGATGCGCCCTGTCGCCGACAAGGCGGACGAAGCCCGCGTCATTGCCGAGATGCGCGACGATCCGAGCTTTGGCGGCATGCTGATCCTGACCGTCGATGAGGAGGATATGCTGGCGGCGGCCGCGGGCTTGGGGAAACCGGTCGTGCTGGTCAATACCGACGATCCCTATATGCGGCTTTCGAGTGTGACGCCCTGCAACCGCTCGGCCGCCTTCATTGCCGCCGAGCGGCTGATCAAGGCCGGGCATCGGCAGATCCTTTTCATGCTGCGGCCGGGCCGGCGGACGATCGAGCGGCGCCTGGAGGGCTGGCGCGACGCCCTGCTACATCACGGGCTGAAGGCCGGGGCCGAGCTGGTGCTCGAGGTCGACGACTGGCTGCCGGAACTCGGCGCCGAAGCCATCACCCGCCTCGTCCGCGACCAAGGCCTCACCTTCACCGCCGTCCTGACGGCGGGCGACAGCCTTGCCAACGGCGCCATGCGTGGATTGCAGGCGATGGGATATGCGGTACCACAGGACATTTCCGTCATGGGCATCGACGACCTGCCGCAATCGGCCTTTCTCAATCCGCCGCTGTCGAGCGTGCACATTCCGATGCGCGAACTCGGCGCCACCGCGCTCGATCTCCTGCGCGACATGATGCTCGGCCTTGCCGCACCGCGCCGGCGCGTCGAGCTTGCCTGCCATATCGTCGAAAGGGGCAGCGTCGCAACCGTCAGCCGGCCTGCTGCGGCAGCGGCGGATCGCTGATGATCTCGGCCCAGAGAATGCGGGCACCCGCCCCTCATCCGCCTGCCGGCACCTTTGTAACTTCCCTTTACCCGCTATTGGCGTAGTACTGCCTGTTGCGGTGGCGGATGGAAGACCGTTGCACCTTTGGGACCCCAAGCCCGTGGGAGAGCCTGGG
>NZ_JAILYJ010000089.1 GCF_019793465.1 Rhizobium croatiense
GTCATCGCGTTCTCGTCGGGCAACCACGCGCAGGCCATCGCGCTGTCGGCGCGGCTGCTGTCGATGCCCGCGGTCATCGTCATGCCCAAGGACGCGCCCACCGCCAAGGTGGCGGCCACGAAGGGCTATGGCGCCGAGGTGGTGATGTACGACCGTTTCACCGAAGACCGCGAGGCGCTGACCAGGCGGCTCGCGCAGGAACGCGGCATGACGATGATTCCGCCCTACGACCATCCCGACGTGCTCACCGGGCAGGGCACGGCGGTGAAGGAGTTGATCGAAGAAACCGGTCCGCTCGACCACTTGTTCGTGTGCCTGGGCGGCGGCGGGTTGTTGTCGGGCTCGGCGTTGTCGGCGCGCGCGCTGTCACCCGATTGCAAGGTCTACGG
>NZ_JAILYJ010000090.1 GCF_019793465.1 Rhizobium croatiense
GGTGATCGATTTCGTGCTGTCGCTGCCGACGAGTACCCGGGTACACTTCCGCCACGTGGCACGGCTGCGACAGGAAACGCTGGATCTTACGAGCGCGGTTCACTGCCAGCTTGTCTTCCGGCGACAGTTCGTCCATGCCCAGAATCGCGATGATGTCGCGCAGTTCCTTGTAGCGCTGCAGGGTCTGCTGAACGCGGCGGGCCACTTCGTAGTGTTCCGTGCCGACAACCTGCGGGTCCAGCTGGCGCGAGGTCGAGTCCAGCGGATCCACTGCGGGGTAGATACCCAGTGCAGCGATGTCACGCGACAGCACCACGGTCGAGTCCAGGTGCAGGAAGGTGGTTGCCGGCGACGGGTCGGTCAGGTCATCCGCAGGCACGTACAC
>NZ_JAILYJ010000091.1 GCF_019793465.1 Rhizobium croatiense
TCTCTGGCCAGCAGACAGCCGACTACATGGGGCAAGTCAAGGATGTCGCCGAAGCGGGTGCGGAACTTGGCAAGCGCATGGCTCAGGTTGGCAATTGGAGCAAGCTCACGCAGGCGCGTGAACAAGGCTTTTATGCCGATGCTGTTGCGCAAGCGGCACGTGCGCGACAAGCAGCGACCTCATCTAGAGAGCAACTCACGCGCTTGATGGGGCTTTGGGGAAAACAGCTCGACTACAAACTGCCGGAGCGCTTACCCGATCTGCCCAAAATGGCCACCGACCTGCCTGACATCGAATCGTTGGCCATGCAGCAGCGGCTTGATTTGCAGGCCATCCGCCTGGAAACCGAAGGTCTGGCTAGCAATCTGGGTCTGACTAAGGC
>NZ_JAILYJ010000092.1 GCF_019793465.1 Rhizobium croatiense
GCGACTAGATGTGGAGCCTCAACAGGTTGTCCTGGGTAAGAGCGAGCCTAGTGATTGGTGGTTTTGAGTTTAGACTTCCGTGAGGCCTGTGCCAATTGTAGCGATGAAGCCATCGTGGCAGTTCGGCGGCGCGCATGTCCGAGTTGGGATAGGCGACGGCGTAGGCCCACTCTCTGAGGGCGGTCTGGATGAAGCGTTCGGCCTTTCCGTTGGTTTTAGGCGTATATGGTCTGGTGCGAACGTGCTTGAGGCCGTTGTCGCGACAAGCTTGGCCGAATGGCTTTGATGTGTAGCAGGGACCATTGTCGGTCATGACGCGCTCGACCGCGATCCCGAGGCTGGCATAATAGGCCAATGCCGCCTTCA
>NZ_JAILYJ010000093.1 GCF_019793465.1 Rhizobium croatiense
AGAACAATGAAGGCTCGCTGCGCATCACCATGAACGGGGCGGAAAACCGCAACACGCTCGCCGGCCGTTTCATCGCCGAGACCTTCGGCTCCGGCATCCAGCATCTCGCCTTCCGGACCGACGACATTTTCGCGACTGCCGCTGCCCTTGCCGCCAATGGCTTCGTGCCGCTTTCGATCTCGCCGAACTATTATGACGACCTCGAAGCCCGCTTCGGCCTCGATGCCGAATTCGCCGAGCGGCTCAAGGCCAACAACATCCTCTATGATCGCGATGACTCAGGTGAGTATTTCCAGCTCTACAGCCCCACCTATGGCGAAGGATTGTTCTTCGAGATCGTCGAGCGGCGCGGTTATCGCGGTTATG
>NZ_JAILYJ010000094.1 GCF_019793465.1 Rhizobium croatiense
CGCTGATCCCCGGGGCGGCAGCCGGCGGATGCGCTTTCGATGGCGCCAAGATCGTGCTGCAGCCGATCACCGACGTCGCGCACCTGATCCATGGGCCTCTCGGCTGTGAGGGCAATTCCTGGGACAATCGCGGATCGGCTTCCTCAGGTCCAACGCTCTG
Organism: Rhizobium croatiense; assembly: GCF_019793465.1. Lineage (GTDB taxonomy): Bacteria > Pseudomonadota > Alphaproteobacteria > Rhizobiales > Rhizobiaceae > Rhizobium > Rhizobium croatiense. The sequence goes on from NZ_JAILYJ010000094.1 coordinate 161, forward strand.
GCGCACGAGCTTCACGGCGCTGACCGAAGCAGGCGCCATTGAAAAGAAGCCTTTCGATGAGGAGGACTAAGAAATGGGTACATTGACAGGAAGTACGAATGGCCCTGCTGTCAACGAAGATGGGGATCTCGCCACCCCTTTTCTCAGATGCCTGATAAGGCTCATCCGCGCTCAGGATGCCCATGGGGCGTGGGAAGGCA
>NZ_JAILYJ010000095.1 GCF_019793465.1 Rhizobium croatiense
CCTCATGGTGCGATCGGCAACAAGGTGCCGATCTCGTTGGTGAATTCGGGAGGCGCAACCAGCCCGCCTCCCTGAATGAAGCCGGAAAACTCTAGCATCCGGTGGTCCAACGTTTGGGAGCGGTTCAGAAATTCTCAGTGGCAGGTCAGACGCCGGATGAAAATTCAGTGGCAGGTCACACTGTCTCGACCAAGAGATGGAGGACCGCGTCAGCGGTTTCCGCCGTAAGCCCACGGTGAAGGCCGTCTTGCGATAGAGGGCTTCTGACTGCCAGTCCTAGTGGTAACACTAGGAGTAGTCATATGACGAAGCATCCAATTGAGGTGATCACGTCTGTAGAGCGCCGTCGGC
>NZ_JAILYJ010000096.1 GCF_019793465.1 Rhizobium croatiense
GATGGGCATCCCCTTCCGCCAGATGCACTCCTGGGATTATTCCGGCCCGTATCACGGCTATGACGGCTTCGCCATATTCGCCCGCGACATGGATCTGGCCATCAATAATCCGGTGTGGGATCTCTACGACGTCCCCTGGAAAAAAGAGGCCGCGCCAGCTGAGGCGGTTGCGGCCGAATGAGAGCCTGGCCTGTCTTGGGAAGGGGCAGGCCAGGCTCTTCCTATCGGACTTGATCCGCACTCGTGACAGATGACATCCCATTGCCGCCACCGGTGCGGCGCGATGAAAAGAAAGGTGCTTACTATGCCGCAGTCGGCGGAAAAAGTTCTCGACCATGCTCCCCTGTTCC
>NZ_JAILYJ010000097.1 GCF_019793465.1 Rhizobium croatiense
GATGGGCATCCCCTTCCGCCAGATGCACTCCTGGGATTATTCCGGCCCGTATCACGGCTATGACGGCTTCGCCATATTCGCCCGCGACATGGATCTGGCCATCAATAATCCGGTGTGGGATCTCTACAACGTCCCCTGGAAAAAAGAGGCCGCGCCAGCTGAGGCGGTTGCGGCCGAATGAGAGCCTGGCCTGTCTTGGGAAGGGGCAGGCCAGGCTCTTCCCATCGGACTTGATCCGCACTCGTGACAGATGACATCCCATTGCCGCCACCGGTGCGGCGCGATGAAAAGAAAGGTGCTTACTATGCCGCAGTCGGCGGAAAAAGTTCTCGACCATGCTCCCCTGTTCC
>NZ_JAILYJ010000098.1 GCF_019793465.1 Rhizobium croatiense
GTCAAATACACATCAACCTGCCCTCAACCCGCCCATTGATAAAAGAAAATCATCTTCTTGGCGCGTCGGAGCAGTTGGCATGGTGTTTGCTGATCCCTGGTTACAAGCGGCAGAAAGCAGTCTGCATTATGCCGGTTCATGAAACGAACGGAACGGAGGCCACCTGACCGTTCGTCATCGGATCCGCGTTCTACCAAGCGGCCATGCATAGTCCGCCGGCGGAAGGGTCAATCCCGATGTCACAGCTTGCAACCAACTCAAAGAGAAGGAAAATGCAATGACCAAGATTTCCGAAAGATCCTTTGAAACGATCGAAAACCCGGGGTCATCGTCGCTCA